>NZ_JBWKUN010000002.1:246908-732767 GCF_059420865.1 Janthinobacterium sp. GW821-FHT03C10
AAACTGGAGCGGGAGAAGAGTCTCGAACTCTCGACCTCAACCTTGGCAAGGTTGCGCTCTACCAACTGAGCTACTCCCGCGTCATCAACAACAGGCCAGCATTATAGAGGGATTACAGGGGCTGTCAACGGGCAATATCTGGTCTTTTGCAAAATATTCCGAAGAAAGCCGTCGACTGCCTAATCCCTGTGCAATTAATGGAGGTTGCCGGCCTTTTCCTTGATCAAGGGCCATGCCAGGCGCAAGTAATAGAACATCGACCACACTGTCAGCACGCAGGCGATCCACAGCAGCTTCTCGCCCCACACATGGGTGTCGATCGCGCCGAAGATCACTTCGTGGTACAGCAGCAGGGGAATGGCCGTCATTTGCGCGGCCGTCTTGATCTTGCCAATCGAGCTGACGGCCACCGATTTCGACGCGCCGATCTGCGCCATCCATTCGCGCAAGGCGGAAATGGTGATTTCGCGGCCGATGATGATGAAGGCCAGCACGGCATTGACCCGGTCCAGCTGCACCAGCACCAGCAAGGCGCCCGCCACCATCAGCTTGTCGGCCACGGGGTCGAGGAAGGCACCGAAGGCCGACGTCTGGTTCCAGCGCCGCGCAAGAAAACCATCGAACCAGTCGGTCACGGCCGCAACGATGAAGACCAGGGTGGCAACCAGGTTCTGGTCGCCATGCAGCAGCATCGACGGCGGCAGGTAAAACACGCCGACGACGAGCGGTATCAGGGCCACGCGCAGCCAGGTCAAAAGGATGGGAATATTAAAAGGCATAAGAGAGCAATCGGCCGACGGGTAAATTGAGCATGAAGAAAGCGTGAAGAAAGCGCCACTAGTCTACATGGCCCGGCAACATTAGCCTAGTCCGGTTGCGGCAGCGCCGGACCAGGCCACGCCGCCATCAGTGCAATTGGCGGTAAATCTCTTCCGCCAGCTGCGTGGAAATTCCCTCCACCGACATCAGGTCCTCGACGCTGGCGTCGACCACGCCGCGCAAGCCGCCAAAGCGCGACAGCAGTTTCTGGCGGCGCTTGGCGCCGATGCCTTCGATCTCCTCCAGGCGCGAGGTCTGGCGCGTCTTGGCCCGCTTGGCGCGCATGCCCGTGATGGCGAAGCGGTGCGCCTCGTCGCGGATCTGCGCGATCAGCATCAGCGCCGCCGATTCCTTGCCCAGTTCCTGCGCCGCGCGGCCATCGACGAACAGCAGGGTTTCCAGGCCCACCTTGCGCCCTTCCCCCTTGGCTACGCCGACAATCAAGCTGATATCGAGTCCCAGCTCGGCGAACACCTGGCGCGCCATTTCGATCTGGCCCTTGCCACCGTCGATCAGGACCACGTCGGGCATCACGCCGTCGCCATTCGCCACCTTTTCATAGCGGCGCATCAAGACCTGGCGCATGGCCGCATAATCGTCGCCGGGCGTGATGTCGTTGATGTTGTAGCGCCGGTATTCGCCGTTCTGCATGGCGTGGTGGTGGAACACCACGCACGAGGCCTGCGTCGCCTCGCCCTGCGTGTGACTGATGTCGAAACACTCGACGCGCAGGCTGTCGAGGTCTTCCGTTTCCAGGCGCAGCGCCTCGGCCAGCGCGCGCGTGCGCGACTGCTGCGAGCCCTGCTCGGACAGCAGGCGCGCCAGCGAAATCCCGGCGCCCTTTTGCGCCATTTCCAGCCACTGGCGGCGCTGTCCCTGCGGCTGGAAGATCAGGTTGATGCGGTGGCCGCACTGTTCCATCAGCGCCACCATCAGGGCCGGCTGGTCGAATTCGATGTTCAGGATCAGGGTGCCGGGGATGAATTTCTCCGTGTAGTGCTGGGCCAGGAAGGCGGCCAGCACTTCCACCTCGATGGCTTCTTCGGCAATCGCCGCCGCATCGCTGAGCTGGCTGGGGAAATACGCGCGGTCGCCCAGGTGGCGCCCGCCGCGCACCATGGCCAGGTTGACGCAGGCGCGTCCGCCCTGGACCAGCACGGCGATGATGTCGACGTCGGCGTCGCCCGTCGTTTCCATGCTCTGCTGGTGCAGCACGCGCGACAGCGAAGCGATCTGGTTGCGCACCACCACGGCCTGCTCGAATTTCAGCTCGGCGGCAAACGCGTGCATCTTCTTTTCCAGGTCGGCCAGCACTTCGCTCTGGCGCCCGCGCAGGAAGCGCGCCGCGTTTTCCACGTCGTTTTTATAGTCTTCCTTGCTGATCAGGTCCACGCAGGGCGCGCTGCAGCGGCCGATCTGGTGCAGCAGGCAGGGCCGCGTGCGGTTCGCGTAGACGCTGTCCTCGCAGGTGCGGATCAGGAACACCTTTTGCAGGATCTGCATCGATTCCTTGACGGCCCAGGAACTGGGAAACGGCCCGAAATACTGGTTTTTCTTGTCCACAGCGCCCCGGTAATACACCATGCGCGGCGCATCGCCATTCGTGATTTTCAGATACGGATACGATTTATCATCGCGGAACAGGATGTTGTAGCGCGGCTGCAGCGCCTTGATCAGGTTGTTTTCCAGGATCAGCGCTTCCGCCTCGCTGTGCGTGACCGTCGTTTCCAGGCGCGCGATGCGCTCGACCATCATGGCGATGCGGGGACTGGCCAGGTTTTTCTGGAAATAGCTGGACACGCGCTTTTTCAGGTCGCGCGCCTTGCCGACGTACAACACCTTGTCGGCGGCATCGAAATAGCGGTACACGCCGGGCAGGTTCGGCAGCTTGGCGACGGTGGCCAGCACCTGCGCGCGCGGGTCGGGCGGCGTTTCCGTGGAATTGAGGTCGGGTATTGCTTCGGTCATTGCTGGCTCATTCTTGCACTGCCTGTTCCACGATCACGAACGCGACCGCATATTCTTCTTCATCGCTGATGGTCACTTGCGCGCTCAGCCGATGTTGCGCCATGAAGTCCGCCAGCACGCCGCTGCAGACGATCATCGGCTTGCCGCTGGGGTGGTTCAGCATCTGCGCGGCGGGCCAGGTCATCGGCATGCGCAAGCCCAGGCCGATGGCCTTGGAAAACGCCTCCTTGGCCGCAAAGCGGGTGGCCAGGAAGCGCACGCCGCGCACGGCATTCTTGGCGCTGCGGGCGCGGAATTTCTCCAGCTCCTGCGGCCCCAGTATTTTTCTGGCGAAACGCTCGCCATGGCGCGCCAGGGCCGCCTCGATGCGGGGAATCTTGCAGATATCGGTGCCGATGCCGTAGATCATGCCGCCTCCTTGCTATCTATGATCAAGCCCGGTGGCCGAGGCGCGTGGCCACCATGATGGCCTTCATTTCGCGCACGGCATTTTCCCAGCCGACAAACACGGCATGCGCGACGATGGCATGGCCGATGTTCAGTTCGGCGATATCGGGAATGGCGGCAATCGCTTGCACATTGGTGTAATGCAAGCCGTGACCCGCGTTGACCTTCAGGCCGCGCCCGACGCCGAACAGCACGCCCGCCTTGATGCGCTCCAGCTCGGCCTGCTGTTCCGCGCCTGCCGTATCGGCATAGCGCCCCGTGTGCAGTTCGATCACGGGCGCACCGAGTTCGGCGGCGGCGGCGATCTGCTGCTCGTCCGCATCGATGAACAGGCTCACGCGGATGCCCTCGCCTTGCAATTGCTTCACGGCCGCCTGCACTTCCTTGAAGTAGCGCACCACGTCCAGACCGCCCTCGGTGGTCACTTCCGTGCGTTTTTCCGGCACCAGGCACACGTCCGCCGGGCGGATGCGGCAGGCGAAGTCGAGCATTTCCTGCGTCACGGCCGCTTCCAAATTCATGCGCGTGAGCAATTGCGGCGCGATGGCGATCACGTCCGCATCCTTGATGTGGCGGCGGTCTTCGCGCAGATGCAGGGTGATGGCGTCGGCACCCGCCTGTTCGGCCAGCAGGGCAGCGCGGACCGGGTCCGGATACGCGGTGCCGCGCGCATTGCGCAAGGTGGCCACGTGGTCGATATTGACGCCCAGGTCGATGACGGGGCCGGCAGGCTGCAAAAAGCTCATAGTGATGGTATCCGTAAAGTGCCGTAGCGCAACCGCTACAGCTGCATTAAATCGATCAGTATCTGGCGCGTGTTCAAGGTGGCGCCCCCCAGTTGATGGGCCAGCAAAAAGCGCATCAGCAGCTTGCTTTGCGCCTGCGTGGCCACATCGAGATAATCTTCGCGCTCCATGTCGAGCAGGGTCTTGCCCGTGATCTTGGGCCAGGCGTCGGCGGCGCGCGCCGGGCGCGGCCCCCGCTCCGGGTCGACCACGTACACCTGCCCCGCTTCGACGGCCTGGCGCGTGCCCGTGCAGCGCGTCAGGTCGGCCGCCACGCCCGTTTCCTTGAGCAGCGCGCGCTCGAACTTGCGCAGTACGATGGGCGGCGGCTCATTGTGCGCCAGTTGATTCAAGGTGGCAACGTAATGGTCGAACAGGACGGGATGCGGGTCGTCGCGCGCCAGCAGTCTCACCAGCAATTCGTTCAGATAGAAACCGCACAGCAGGGCGGTCTTTTCCAGCGGCAACATGCCGCCCACCCATTCCGCGCCCGTCAGGATGCGCAGCTCGGACTTCCCCGTCCAGCCCGCCTGCAGCGGCTGAAACGTCTGCAGCACGCCGCGCAACTGCGAATGGGGCCGCTTGGCGCCCTTGGCGACGAGCGCGATGCGGCCGTACTCGCGCGTAAACACGTCGACGATGAGGCTGGTTTCTTTATGCGGGTAGCTGTGCAGCACGAAGGCGGGCTGGCCCGTGATGCGGCCGTCGCGCGCGGGCGGACGGCTGCGCCGTGGAGGCGCCGACGCAGGCGCTGCGGAAGGTGCGGCCGGCGGCGCGATGGCCGCCGGCGCGGGGACGGGTGCAGATGCAGCAGATGCAGCAGATGAAGCTGGCGCAGGATCGCGCTGCGCTGGCGTGGTGGTGCTCATGCGTGTAGCGTCGCCCCCAGGTTGCGGATTACTCGTAGCCGTAGGCGCGCAAGCCCGCCTCGTTGTCGGCCCAGCCCGACTTGACCTTGACCCAGATTTCCAGGTACACGGGGCCGCCGAACAGCTTTTCCATGTCCAGGCGGGCCTGGGTGGAGACTTCCTTCAGGCGCGCGCCCTTGTTGCCGATAATCATGGATTTATGCGTATCGCGCTCGACCAGGATGGCGGCGAACACGCGGCGCAGATCGCCTTCCTGCTCGAATTTCTCGATCAGCACGGTGCTCGTGTACGGCAGTTCGTCGCCGACGAAGCGGAACAGTTTTTCGCGCACGATTTCCGAGGCGAGGAATTTTTCGCTGCGGTCCGTGATGTCGTCCGGGCCAAAGATGGGCTGGTTTTCCGGCAAGAAACGCTTGATCTCGTTCTGCAAGCCTTCCAGCTGGAAATGCAGCTTGGCCGAGACGGGCACGATGGCGGCAAAGTCGCGCATGGCGGCGATCTTTTGCGCGAACGGCAGCAGCACGGCCTTGTCCTTCACGCGGTCCGATTTATTGATGACGAGGATGCACGGCACTTCCTTCGGCAGCAGGTCCATCACTTGCTGGTCGGCCGGGCCAAACGTGCCCGCCTCGATCACGTACAGGATGACGTCCGAGGAAATCAGCGTGTTCGTGACGGTCTTGTTCAGCGTCTTGTTCAGCGCGTTCGAATGGCGCGTCTGGAAGCCAGGCGTGTCGACGTAGATGAATTGCGCGTCCGGCAGCGTCTGGATGCCCGTGATGCGGTGGCGCGTGGTTTGCGCCTTGCGCGAAGTGATGCTGACCTTCGCGCCGATCAGCACGTTCATCAGGGTCGATTTGCCCACGTTGGGGCGGCCCACGATGGCGATATAGCCGCAGCGGAAGTTGTCGGGCATTTTGGTGGCTGTCATGCTAGTGTCGATTCTGTTTAGTGTGAGCGGCGATCGCCGGTGCCGCAGGGGCTTGCGCGTCGTCGCTCTGGATGGTGGCAATGCCGGCCAGCTTGAGCTGGGCGGCGCGCGGTTTGGGCTTGCGGCTGGCGGCTGGCGACTTCAACAGTGCCTGCTCGGCCACGTCCAGCGCCAGTTTGGCGGCGGCTTGCTCACCGGCGCGGCGGCTTCCGCCACGGCCGTAAACCTGGATATTCAATTTCGGCACCAGGCATTCGATCTCGAATTCCTGGCTGTGGGCGGCGCCGTGGGTGGCCACCACGTTGTACTGTGGCAGCGAAATTTTCTTGCTCTGCAAAAACTCCTGCAGCAGGGTCTTGGCATCCTTGCCCAGCGTTTGCGGATCGACCGAGTCGAGGATGGGGATATAGAACGCGCGGATCACCGTGCTGGCGGCGTCGAAACCCGTGTCGAGGAAGATGGCGCCCAGCAGGGCTTCCAGCGTGTCGGCGAGGATCGATGGACGGCGGAAGCCGCCCGATTTCAGCTCGCCTTCGCCCAGGCGCAGGAATTGCGACAGTTCCAGCTTTTGCGCGATCTCATACAGCGACTGCTGCTTGACCAGGTTGGCGCGCAGGCGCGACAGATCGCCCTCGTCGATGGACTTGAAACGCTCGTACAGGATGGAGGCGACCACGCAGTTGAGGATGGAGTCGCCGAGGAATTCCAGCCGCTCGTTATGCAAACTGCTGTGGCTACGGTGCGTCAAGGCTTGCTGCAACAGGCCAGCATCCTGGAACGTATAGCCTAAACGGGTTTGCAATAGCTGAAGATTCATTATTGTTTCTGTGTCATCTGATTGATTCGGCTGGCCGCCGCGCGGGGAATCGGCGCGGCAGCCAGGGGCGGTCCATTACAGACCAGGCCGGCTTAGTGTATGCCGCCCACGCGTTTCGGATTGCTGAAGTTCATCCACACCAGGAAAGCCTTGCCGACGATGTTCTCGTTCGGCACGAAGCCCCAGTAGCGGCTGTCCGCGCTATTGTCGCGGTTATCGCCCATCATGAAGTAATTGCCTGCTGGTACCACACACGTGAAACCGTCTTCGTTGTAGTTGCACGCTTCCTTGTGCGGGAAATCCTTCACTTCACGCAAGTTCAACGTGGGAGCGGGCTCGTCGTTGAGGATGCGGTGGCTCACGCCCGTCAGGTTTTCTTCCAGCTGCTTGTGGTAGACCGTGCTTTCGTCATCGAGGTAGTCGTCCAGCGGGGTGTACGCCACTTCCTTGCCGTTAACCGTCAAGCGCTTGTTTTCATAGGTGATTTTATCACCGGGCACACCGATCACGCGCTTGATATAGTCTTGCGACATATCTTTCGGGTACTTGAACACCATCACGTCGCCGCGCTGCGGATCGTTGACTTCAATGATGCGCTTGTTGACGATCGGCAAACGAATGCCATAGGTGAACTTGTTGACCAGGATCAAGTCACCGACCAGCAAGGTCGGCACCATCGAGCTCGACGGGATCTTGAACGGCTCGTACAGGAACGAGCGCAGACAGAACACGAGGGCGATGACGGGGAAGAAGCTGCCCGAATACTCGACCCAGGTGGGCTGGCGCAACAGGGCCGCCTCGATGCTCGCGCGGCTGCCGCCCGCATCGGACTTGATGCCCTCGGCGGCCAGCTTGGACTGGCGCGCATCGAACTCGGCCAGGGCGCGGTCGGCCGCCTTGCGGCGCTGCTTGGACAGATAAAACACATCCAGGCACCAGACCAGGCCCGTCAGCACCATCAGCACGAACAGGATTAAAGCGAAATTTCCTAAGATCACTTGCAGGTTCATTTATCGTCCACTTGTAAAATTGCCAGGAATGCTTCTTGCGGGATTTCCACGGAACCCACTTGCTTCATGCGCTTCTTGCCCGCCTTTTGTTTTTCCAGCAATTTCTTCTTGCGGCTGATATCGCCGCCATAGCACTTCGCCAGCACGTTCTTGCGCAGGGCTTTCACGTTCTCGCGCGAAATGATGTTCGCGCCGATGGTCGCCTGGATCGCCACGTCGAACATCTGGCGCGGGATCAGTTCGCGCATCTTGGCGGCCACCTGGCGGCCACGGTACTGGCTGTTCGAACGGTGGACGATGATGGCCAGCGCATCGACTTTTTCGCTGTTGATCAGCATGTCGACCTTGACCACGTCGGCCGCGCGGTATTCCTTGAACTCGTAGTCCATCGAGGCATAGCCGCGCGACGTCGATTTCAGGCGATCGAAGAAGTCCAGCACGATCTCGGCCATCGGCATTTCATACACCAGCTTGACCTGGCGGCCGTGGTAGCTCATGTCCATCTGGATGCCGCGCTTGGCGATGCACAGGGTAATCACGGAACCCACGTATTCCTGCGGCATGTACAGGTTGACGGTGACGATAGGCTCGCGCACTTCCTCGATGCGCGACGGGTCCGGCATCTTCGACGGGTTGTCGACGTTGATCAGGCTGCCATCGCGCTGGATCACTTCATACACCACGGTCGGCGCCGTCGTGATCAGGTCCATGTCGAATTCGCGCTCGAGGCGCTCCTGCACGATTTCCATGTGCAGCAAGCCCAGGAAGCCGCAGCGGAAACCGAAGCCCAGCGCCTGCGACACTTCCGGCTCGTACATCAGGGCCGCGTCGTTCAGTTTCAGCTTTTCCAGCGAGTCGCGCAGCGCGTCGTACTGGTTCGCTTCCACGGGGAACAGGCCGGCGAACACCTGCGGCTGCACTTCCTTGAAGCCAGGCAATGGCTCGGCGGCGGGACGATTGGCCAGGGTGACGGTGTCGCCCACTTTCGCCGCTTTCAATTCCTTGATGCCGGCGATGATGAAGCCCACCTGGCCAGCGGAGAGTTGCGGCAGGGATTGCGAACGGGGAGAAAATACGCCGATGTCTTCCACCAGCTGCACCGAATCGGTGGCCATCAGGCGGATCTTGTCCTTTGGCTTCAGAGTACCGTTGACCACGCGCACCAGCATGACCACGCCCACATAGGAGTCGTACCAGGAATCGACGATCAGCGCCTGCAGCGGCGCATCCGGGTCGCCCTTCGGCGGCGGCACCTTGGCGATCAGGGATTCCAGCACGTCCTGCACGCCCAGGCCCGTCTTGGCCGAGCAATGCACGGCGTCGCCCGCGTCGATGCCGATCACGTCTTCGATCTCGGCAATGGCGTTCGGCGGGTCGGCGTTCGGCAAGTCGATCTTGTTCAGCACGGGCACCACTTCCACGCCCAGGTCCAGCGCCGTGTAGCAGTTGGCGACCGTTTGCGCTTCCACGCCTTGCGACGCGTCCACCACCAGCAGCGCGCCTTCGCACGCTGAGAGCGAGCGCGACACTTCATAGCTGAAGTCGACGTGGCCCGGCGTATCGATCAGGTTCAGGTTGTAGATCTGGCCGTCGCGCGCCTTGTAGTGCAGGGCCGCCGTTTGCGCCTTGATGGTAATGCCGCGCTCGCGCTCCAGATCCATCGAATCGAGCACCTGCGCCTCCATCTCGCGGTCGGACAAGCCGCCGCACAATTGAATGATGCGGTCAGCCAAGGTCGATTTACCGTGGTCAATATGGGCGATGATGGAGAAGTTGCGTATGTTGTTCATTAACTAATATAAGTGCGAAGTTGACGACACTGCTTTAACAGGAATCAGGGGATCATGTCCGGGCCAAACAGGGCCAAAACCAGGCGCCCCACTCATGATGAAAAAAGCGCTCCGAGCAGGACATCTGCATGCCCAGGCGAGCGCTTTTGAAGCGACAGAAGCTGCTGCCTCGGACAGTAGCTTTTTCGACCTCCCCATTTTACCGGATTTCAGAGTAGAAAGCCCGTCTTATGAGGCCGGCACCGGGGCAAGCCGACATTTTCGGCTGTTTTCAGCACCAGAATGGTGCATTGCAGTGTCAATATTGGCAATTAAGCTACACCAGGCAGCGCCGCACGGCCGCCTCGTCGAGAAAATAATGACAGAGTTCGGGCTGCGCCAAGTCGCCAAACAGCACCGGCACCAGCTCGTCGAAACGGGCCAGCAGCGTGGCATCGGGCGAGGCATCGATATCGATCACGTCCACCGTGAACGGTTTTTCAGGTGGCTGCAGCAGGAGCAAGGCGTCGAGCATGTCCTGGCATAAATGGCAATAACTGCGGGAATAGAGGGTGAAGTGCATGAAGAAAGGGGAAAGGCATCCCTGCCGGAGCCGGGATGCGGGTGAATCAGCAACTTACTTCGCCGACGGACGCAGCGAAACGAATTGCGCCGTATCGCCACGGCGCACCAGCACGGCCGACGATTTCTTCGGATCGAGCTTGGCCACCAGGGCATTGAACTGCTTGGCATCTTTCACGGCAACATTATTCAATTGCAAGATCACGTCGCCAGGCTGCAGGCCGGCCAGGGCCGCCACGCCATCGGCATCCTCGACCAGCACGCCGGCGTCGATCTTCAATTCCTGCTTCTTCGCGGCCGGCACGTCGCTGACCTTCAGTCCCAGCGCATTGACGGCTTGCGCTTCCGGCTCCCTGGCGCCCTTCTTCGCCGTTTTCTCGCTTTCCAGCTCGACGACGGTGACGGGAATATCCTGCTGCGCGCCCTTGCGCCAGACGGTGACCGTGGACTTGCCGTTGACGGCGGCGCCGCCCACCAGGCGCGGCAGGTCGGACGAACGCTCGATCGGCGCACCGTTGAATTTCAGGATGATGTCGCCCGGCTTGATGCCCGCCTTGTCGGCCGGACCGCCCGGCTCCACCATCGACACTTGCGCACCCTTGGCGTTCGGCAAGCCCAGCGATTCCGCCACATCCTTGCTCACCTCGCCGATCTGCACGCCGATGCGGCCGCGCACGACCTTGCCCGTCTTTTTCAGCTGCTCGCCCACGCGCATGGCTTCATCGATGGGCACGGCAAACGAAATGCCGTTGTAGGCGCCGGACAGGGTGGCGATCTGCGAATTGATGCCGATCACTTCGCCGCGCATATTGATCAGCGGACCGCCCGAGTTGCCGGGGTTGACGGCCACGTCGCTCTGGATCAGGGGCAGGTAGTCGCCCGTATCGCGCGATTTGGCGGA
This sequence comes from Janthinobacterium sp. GW821-FHT03C10, assembly GCF_059420865.1. NCBI lineage: Bacteria > Pseudomonadati > Pseudomonadota > Betaproteobacteria > Burkholderiales > Oxalobacteraceae > Janthinobacterium > Janthinobacterium sp. GW821-FHT03C10. The sequence goes on from NZ_JBWKUN010000002.1 coordinate 257,807, forward strand.
AATGATGCCGGCCGTCACCGTGTTTTCCAGGTTGAACGGCGAGCCGATGGCGATGACCCACTCGCCCACGCGGATCTTGTTCGAGTCGCCGATGGTCAGGCGCGGCAGGTTGCCGCCCTCGATTTTCAGCAGGGCCACGTCGGTGCGCGCATCGGCGCCGATCACCTTGGCCTTGAATTCGCGCTTGTCCGTCAGGGTCACGTAGACCTCATCGGCGCCATCGACCACGTGGGCATTGCTCAGCACGTAGCCATCGGCCGAGATGATGAAGCCGGAACCGACGCCGCGTTGCACTTCCTGTTCCTGCGGCACGGCGCGGCGGCCGCCGCGCGGCGCCTGCTGGCGCGGGGTCGGCATGGCGCCGCCGAAGAAGCGGCGCAGAAATTCCTGCATTTCCTGCTCGTCCTGGCTACCGGCGCCAGCGCCGGGGCCGCCCATTTTCAGGCGCTCGGTGGTGCGGATATTCACGACGGCGGGGCCGACGGCGTCGACCAGGTCCGAGAAATCAGGCAGCTTCACAGCCGGCACGGCGGCCTGCGCCTGCGGCGCCAGCCCCAGCATGGCGGGAGCCAGAAACACGCCAGCGGTACCGAACAATAAGGCGGAAAGCGTCTTCACGGAAAACGACTTGCTGGCGGCACACATGTTTTTTTTCATGGAAAGGATCTCTTCGAATATATAAACGGATCAAAACGCGGATCAGGCGATTGCCTGCGTGCATGATTTGGCCACAATGACGACACCTCAGGGACATCCACACCCGGCAGCGCGCATGGCAGCAACAATATATCGCAAAAGCAAGATATTGCCTGCACACAGTGTCAATCGTACCGAAGTCCAGTGTCAAGAGGGTGACGCGGGCGTTAAGCCTGGCATAAGATGGAAAGCCGTCCTGGCGCTAGCGCTGCGCCAGCGGTCCCGCCTCCAGCGGCTCGGCCGCACCGGTCGGCACGATGGCGGCGGACAAGGGCAGCACCGGCTCCGCATGGGCAACCGGGTCCTCAGGCGCCGCCTCGGCGGCCAGGCGGCTGGCCAGGCGCCCGTCGAACTGGGCACTCAGCGCGTGGCCGCACTCCTCCGAGCGCAGCACGTCACCGATATGGCGATAGGCATTCCAGGCTTGCCGCCCCGATGGCGTATCGAGAGCGGCAAAAGCCAGTTCGAGTTCGCTCGCCGCCAGCTCGCCATCGGCCAGCGCGGAAATAGTCTCGTGCAATCGTGTATGCGTATCCATGATGGGTCCTGCCATTTCAAGAGGATCGGTGCGAAAACCGGACGCAGCCATGCCAACCTCATACTCCTCAGATTACCAGCGCTTGTCAATCGGCATGTCCAACAACGGTTTCAATTTCTCCGCAATCACTTCGCGCGCACGAAAAATCCGGCTGCGCACGGTGCCGATGGGGCACGCCATGATCTCCGATATTTCTTCATAGCTCAGCCCCTCGATTTCGCGCAGCACGATGGCCGTGCGCAATTCGATGGGCAGCACATCCATGGCCGCATTGACGGTGGCCGCAATCTGTTTGCTGGCCAGCACCGATTCGGGTGTATTGTTGTCGCGCAATTTATTGCCATCATCGAAGGACTCCGCCTGCTCGGCGTCGGCATCGCTGGACGTGGCGGCGCGCCTCCCCTGCGTGACGAGATAATTCTTGGCCGTATTGATGCCGATGCGATACAGCCAGGTATAGAAGGCGGCATCGCCGCGAAAATGGCGCAGCGCCCGGTACGCCTTGATAAAGGTTTCCTGCACCACATCTTCGGCCTCCGCCGGGTCATGCACAAGACGCGACACGAGACGCATCAAGCGGCGCTGATATTTCGATACCAGCACATCGAATGCCCGTTTGTCGCCAGCCTGCACCCGCTCGACCAGTAACTGATCATACTCGCGCTCTGTCCTCACGCCCAATGTCCCTGTAGTCATGCAGCGTGGGCGCCTGTATGGATATAGAGTTGGCCCGCTGCAAGAAGTTCAGTGTTCATCCCACTTTTATTCTTCCCCACTCCGCGCCGCGATGGCCCGGCACGCCACGGCCAGCGGACGGAAGGCGGGGCAACTGCCGCCGCGCTGCACCAGCACCTGCATGTGCCGCCCCGCGGCATCGGCCAGGCACAGCACCAGCAGCGACGGCCACAGGGTCGAGCCCGGCAACAGGCGCAGCCCTGACGGCGGCGCCAGCCCCGCGCCGGCCGGCACCGCCAGCCCGGCGGCATCCGTCCTCGACGTCCCGCCACGCTCCAGATATACCGCCAGCCGCAACTGGCCGACCGGCGAAATATCAAGCGCCAGCGGCTTTCTGCGCCTGCGCAGCAAAGCCAGCAAAAACACGCCGCCAGCCGCACTCAGCACTGCACCGGGCCAGCCCAGCGCATAGCCGCCCACCAGCTGGGCAGGCACCGCCGCAGCGCGCCACGCGCCGCTCAAGGGCCAGGCGGCGAGCAAGGCACACAGTCCCAGCACCGCTTGCAACAGGCGCAAACAGACAGGCGTGCGAATGACAGCCGCTACCGCGATCGACATACTTCATGGGAAAAAAAAGGCGCGCCGGCACCATGCCGGGCAAATTCAGGCGCCAACGAACGTTGGCGCCGAATCAGCGCTCACTACGATTTGACCGTAGCGAGCGCTTGAAAGTTCCTGCTTATTTCGCTTTACCGAAAATCAGCGTGCCATTCGTTCCGCCAAAGCCGAACGAATTCTTCACTGCATAATCGATCTTCATGTCCCGCGCCGTGTTGGCGCAGAAATCGAGATCGCAAGCCGGATCCTGGTTGAAGATGTTGATGGTCGGAGGCGACACCTGATGGTGCAATGCCAGGACCGTAAACACCGCTTCCAGACCGCCCGCGCCGCCCAGCAAATGGCCCGTCATCGACTTCGTCGAGTTGACGACCAGATTCTTGGCGTGCTCGCCGAAGGTGCGTTTGATGCCCATCACTTCCGCCACGTCGCCTTGCGGGGTCGACGTGCCGTGCGCGTTCAGGTATTGAATCTGATCCGCGTTCAAGCCGGCGTTGTTGAGGGCCGCGATCACCGATTTGCTGCCGCCGCTGCCATCTTCCAACGGCGAGGTCATGTGATAAGCATCTGCGCTCATCCCGAAACCATGCACTTCGGCATAGATCTTGGCGCCACGGGCCACCGCGTGCTCGTAGTCTTCCAGCACCATGACGCCAGCACCCTCGCCCAGCACGAAGCCGTCGCGGTCGGCATCCCACGGACGCGATGCCGTTGCCGGATCGTCGTTGCGGGTCGACAAGGCGCGTGCCGAGGCGAAACCGCCCAGGCCCAGCGGCGACACGGTCGATTCGGCACCACCGGCGATCATGACGTCGGCATCGCCGTACTCGATCATGCGCGCTGCGGCACCGATGCTGTGCAAACCGGTGGTACACGCCGTCACGATCGCCAGATTCGGGCCCTTCAGACCATATTTGATCGAAAGGTTGCCAGAGATCATGTTAATGATCGAGGCAGGCACGAAAAAGGGCGAGATACGGCGCGGACCGCGCTTTTCGTACTCGGACTTGGTTTCCTCGATCAGCGGCAAGCCGCCGATACCGGAACCGATGATCACGCCGATACGCTCGGCGTTTTCCTCGGTCACTTCCAGGCCGGAGTCCTGCATCGCCTGGATGCCCGCAGCCATGCCGTAATGGATAAAGGTATCCATATGGCGGGCTTCCTTACCGGAGATGTAATCTTCGATATTGAAGCCTTTGACTTCACCGGCAAAATGCGTGGTGAATGGCTGTGCATCAAACTTGGTAATCGTGGCAATGCCGGATTTACCTTCAATGATTGCGCCCCACGCCTCGGCAATAGTATTGCCGACAGGTGAAACGCAGCCCAGGCCGGTAACAACAACACGACGGTTTTTAGAACGGCTCAAGCGATTCTCCTGAAGTCGGTCAGACAGGCTTAGGCCTTGACGTGTGCGGTGGCGTAGTCGATCGCCTGTTGCACGGTGGTGATTTTTTCAGCTTGTTCGTCAGGGATTTCCATTTCGAATTCGTCTTCCAGGGCCATGACCAGTTCCACGGTGTCCAGGGAATCGGCGCCGAGATCGTCGACGAAGGAGGATTCGATTTTGATGTCTGCTTCTGCAACGCCCAGTTGCTCAGCGACGATTTTCTTAACGCGTTGTTCGATATCCGACATGTTATGGCTCCAAAGTGTGTGTTACGGAAAGTGCGCGCATTTTATCAGGTTTGCGCGTCCGAATACTAATTTCGGTGTCTGCTGCTAATTCGACCGAAGCTGCTGCTAAAAGATGCGATTATAGACAAAAACGGCCGTTGAATCATGCCACAAACGCCCGCCCTGTCTAGCTTTCACATCAATTCATGTACATTCCGCCGTTCACGTGCAGGGTCGTGCCCGTGATATACGCCGCCTGCGGCGAAGCCAGAAAGGCCACCGCCGCCGCCACATCTTCCGGTTTGCCCAGGCGGGACAGGGGAATTTGCGTCAACAGGGCCGCGTGCTGCTCTTCGCTCAGGGCCTTGGTCATGTCGGTATCGATGAAGCCGGGGGCGATGCAGTTCACGGTAATGTTGCGGCTGCCGATTTCGCGCGCCAGCGCGCGGCTCATGCCTTCCACGCCGGCCTTGGCCGCCGCGTAATTCATCTGCCCCGGATTGCCCGACGAAGCCACCACCGACGTGATGTTAATGATACGCCCGGTTTTGGCTTTCATCATGCCACGCAGTACTGCGCGCGACAGGCGGCCGACGGCCGACAGGTTCGTCGAAATGACGCTGTCCCACTCCTCATCCTTCATGCGCATGGCCAGCTGGTCTTGCGTGATGCCCGCATTGTTAACCAGGATGGACAGGCTGCCGTAGGTTTTCTGCACCTCGTCGACGACGGCCGCGCAACGCGCCGCATCGGTCACGTTCAGGACCAGGCCCTTGCCCGTGACGCCTTCGGCGGCCAGGTAATCGGTGATCGCTTGCGCGCCGCTTTCCGAGGTGGCGGTGCCGACGACGGTGGCGCCCTGCTTGCCCAGTTCGGTGGCGATGGCGCGGCCGATGCCGCGCGAGGCGCCCGTGACCAGCACGACTTGATTTGCTAAATTCATGAGTATCCTTAAGAGCAACCGCGGCAGGCAGGCTGCCGCGATCTGATGTTTATTTGAGCTGCGTCAAAATACGTTCCAGCGATGCCTGGTCGACGATGGCGTCGCCCACCAGCACGGGATCGATGCGCTTGGCCAGGCCCATCAGGACCTTGCCCGGACCGCACTCGATCACTTGCGTGATGCCGTCGGCCGCCACTTTCTGCATGGTTTCCACCCAGCGCACGGGGCTGGCTGCCTGGCGCACCAATGCATCCTTGATGCCGGCGACGTCGTTGACGATGGCCACGTCGACGTTGTTGATCAGGGCGATCTGCGGCGCGGCGAACGTCAGGCCGGCCATGTACTCGCGCAGGCGGTCCGATGCCGGTTGCAGCAGCGACGAGTGGAATGGCGCGGAGACGGGCAGCTTCATGGCGCGCTTGGCGCCCTTGGCCTTGGCCAGTTCGCAGGCGCGCTCGACGGCAGCAGTGTGGCCGGCGATGACGACTTGCGCAGGCGCATTGAAATTGACGGGCTCGACCACGAGGGCCGGGTTTTCCGCCGCTGCTTCCGCACAGGCGGCGCGCACGTCGTCGTCTGACAGGCCCAGCACGACGGCCATCGTGCCCTGCCCCACAGGCACGGCTTCCTGCATGGCTTGCGCGCGGAAACGCACGAGCGGCACGGCATCCTTGAACAAGATCACGCCGGCGGCGACCAGCGCCGAATATTCACCGAGGCTATGACCGGCCACGACCGTCGGCACGGGGCCGCCGGCCGCCAGCCAGGCGCGGTAGAAGGCCACGGCCGCCGTCAGCATCACCGGTTGCGTGTTGGTGGTGAGATCCAGCTCTTCCTTCGGACCTTCGGCGATCAGCTTGCCCAGGTCGCATTGCAGGGCATCCGACGCTTCGGCGACGGTTTGCGCCACCACGGGGTTGCCGGCAAAACCATCGAGCATCGCAATCGCTTGCGAGCCTTGGCCTGGAAAAACAAATGCAAATTGTGTCATGTCGACTCCGTTTTTTTTAATAGTGTTGCGGGATTACATGCGCGCCAGCACGGCGCCCCAGGTAAAGCCTCCGCCCACGCCTTCCATCATGACGTTGTCGCCTTTCTTGACGCGGCCGTCGCGCACGGCGATGTCGAGCGCCAGCGGGATCGAGGCGGCCGATGTGTTGCCATGCTGGTCGACGGTGACGACCATCTTATCCAGTGGCAAGCCGAGTTTCTTGGCCGTGCTGTTCATGATGCGGATGTTCGCCTGGTGCGGGATCAGCCAGTCGATCTGGTCCGACGTCATGTTGGCGTGCGCCAACGCTTCGTGCGCGACCTTTTCCAGCACGGACACGGCCAGCTTGAACACGGCCGGGCCATCCATGTACAGGAAAGCGCTGCCGGCCAGCGCGCCGCCGGCCAGGCTGCCGGGCACGCTGAGGATGTCCGAGTGGCGGCCGTCCGCGTGCAGCTTGGTGGCCAGGATGCCCGGCTCTTTCGACGCCGTCATGACGATGGCGCCGGCGCCGTCGCCGAACAGCACGCAAGTGCCGCGGTCGTCGAAATTGAGGATGCGCGAAAATACTTCGGCGCCGATCACCAGCACGTTTTTATGCATGCCCGATTGAATGAAACTGTCGGCCGTGGCCACCGCATACACGAAGCCGCTGCAGACGGCTTGCACGTCGACGGCGGCGCAGTTGTTCGTGATGCCCAGCTTGTTTTGCACGATGCAGGCCGTGCTGGGGAAGCTGCCGAAGAAATCGGGGGTCGAGCTGGCGACGATGATCAGGTCCAGGTCATTGCCGTTCAGGCCCGCCATGTCCAGGGCCTTTTTGGCCGCTTCCACGCCCAGGTCCGAGGAATTTTGCGACGGCGCCGCGTAATGGCGCGCCGAAATGCCGCTGCGCGAGACGATCCATTCATCCGACGTCTCGATGCCCTTGGCGGCGAGCTGTTCGGTCAAATCCTGGTTCGTGACGCGCTTCTCCGGCAAGTAGCTGCCGGTACCGATAATTTTGCTGTAAGTTTTGCTAAAAACAGTCATGCAAATACCCGTCCACTAAATGGTAGAGCTTGTTGATGTAGGTTCGTCCGGTACTGGCGTGCGCGGCATCAGCTCGGCGATCAGGCTGGCCAGGTGCGCTTGCACGTCATTTTTTGCCGCATCAAAGGCGCGGCGCAAGGCCCATTCGAAGGAATAGGCATCGGCGCTGCCATGGCTCTTGAAGACGAGACCACGCAAGCCCAGCAGGCTGGCGCCGTTGTAACGCGAGGGATTCAAACGGTTGCCGATGGCCTTCAGGGCCCCGCGGGCGATCAGCGCGCCCAGCATGGTGATCGGATTGCGCTTGAATTCGGAAGTGAGCACGTCTTTCATGAAGCGCGCCAGGCCCTCGATGGCTTTCAGGGTGACATTGCCGACAAAACCGTCGCAGACGACGATATCGGTCGTGCCCTTGAAAATATCGTTGCCTTCCACGTTGCCGTAGAAGTTCAGCGCGCCACGCTCGTGGTCGGCCTGCAGCAGCTTCGAGGTGAGTTTCACCACTTCATTGCCCTTGATATCTTCCGTGCCCACGTTCAGCAAGCCGATCGTCGGGCGTGCGATGCCTTCCATGGCGGACACGAGCACGGAGCCCATGATGGCGAACTGGTGCAAGTGATGCGGTTCGCAATCGACGTTGGCGCCCAGGTCCAGCATGTAGGTCGGACCGTTCTTTTGATTCGGCAAGATGCTGCAGATGGCAGGGCGGTCGACGCCGGACATGGTTTTCAATACATAGCGCGACACGGCCATCAGGGCTGCCGTATTACCGGCGGAAACGGAGGCTTGCGCCACGCCGCTCTTGACCTGTTCGATGGCCACGCGCATGGAGGAATCCTTCTTGCGGCGCAGGGCCACTTCCAGGGGATCGTCCATGGTAACTTGTTCGGAGGCATGCAATACCGACAGGCGCGGATGCGTGTCGGCTTTATGTTTTTTCAGTTCGGCACGGATCACGTCTTCCAATCCAACAAGGATCAGTTCGGCTTCAGGCTCATGTTTTACGAAGGAAATTGCTGCGGGAATAGTGACTGAGGGACCGTGATCTCCGCCCATGCAGTCGATAGAAATTTTGATTGTCATTTGTGTTGATTCAATACCGCTGCGGGCGTGCGGCAAGATGTGAATCGGACTGGAGCATATGCAGGGCGCAGCATGTCATGCACGCCTGAGCAAGCTTGATTCAAAATGACGGGTGCGCAAGATGAATTGCAGCCGATAAAAAAGAAGAAGCGGCGCCACGCCGAATAACCACGCAACACCGCTTTCATCTTACCCAACAAAAACGTCGATTACTCGTCGTTTTTGGTCTTCAACACTTTACGGCCACGATAGAAGCCGTTAGGGCTGATATGGTGACGCATGTGTGTTTCGCCGGTAACTGGCTCGACGCTCAATTGCGGCGCGACCAGGAAGTCGTGCGAACGGTGCATGCCGCGCTTGGAAGGGGTTTTCTTGTTCTGTTGAACTGCCATGATGACTCCTAATACATAAGTTCTAAAATTTTAGCACAATCGATTGGCAAATACATGCGAATCGAGTATCCCAGCGGCAAAGACTACCCGAAAACAGTCCGGACCGACATCGTTTATTACAATTACATTTCACTACACTTGCCATACTCGATTACTACACGCGTTTGACACGTTCTTTACAGGAAGCATAAAAAACCTACTGCGCTTCCCGCTATCGCCTCGGCGTTGCTCAGCGTACCTTCGTACGCTTGCGCTACTCAAGACGATATCGGGCCGCTCGCTACGGTTTTTTAAGGCTTCCTTTCTTACACTACTTATTCTGGCTTCAAGTCTTTCAGTGCCGCGAACGGCGACTTCTTTTCAGACTTGAGAGCATCGAGCTGCGCCGTATCGGGGCAGACGTCGTGTTTGGGTACCTGCGGCAGGGCCAGCAAGGCTTCATCTTCGATCAGGGCCGCGGCATCCATGCTGCGGCTGCCGACGATCACGTCGATCGTTTCATCGTTGATGATTTCTTCGATCTCGTCCGCGTGCTCGTCATCCTTGCCCAGCATCAGAACAGTCGAAGAATCAATTACGTAAGCATACGGAGTCAGGCAGCGCTGGCAAACCAGCTGAACGGTGCCGTTGACCGACAAGGTCAGTTGCGGGTAGCCCAGCTTGCTGGTGCCGCCGACGATCTTCCAGGCGATCTCGCCGGAACTATCTGCACAATCCTTGGTCAACCGGGTCATTTCAGCGACAGGAGTTACACCCTCGCGGCTCCCGCTGATACGACAAAAATCAAAGGCGTCGATCACAAAAGCATTCATTGGTAGAAAATTTCCCCGGAAAACCTGCGATAATAACAGGGTTTTTAGCACCGAGTCAAAGACTAAGCATCTTTTTTGACGTAATGATTGCCATAAACATGACATATTCATCAACACCGTCATGCCGCATGGAGCCTCAGTTATGGGCTCCGCGCCCTGGAATTTGCATGAAATTCCACTGACACCGACCAGTGCGGCCATGCCGGCCGCCATCCACTGCCGAATGATACCAACTTCCGCCCCATCGCGCTTGATTCTTGCATCGAGTTCGACCTACCGCAAGGAATTACTGCAACGCCTGCGCCTGCCTTTCGAGGTGGCCGTGCCCGATCTCGACGAAAGCCCCCTGCCAGACGAAAGCCCCAGCGCCACGGCCCTGCGCCTGGCCCAGGCCAAGGCGCAGGCCGTGCTCGACCGCTATCCTGGCAGTCTCGTCATCGGCTCCGACCAGGTCGCCACCCTGGACGGCGCGCAGATCGGCAAGCCCGGCAACCATGCCAATGCCCTGCGCCAACTGCAAACCATGCGCGGGCGCCGGACCGTGTTCCACACGGCACTATGCCTGCTCGACGGGCGCCACACTCCCGCCGTGGCGCAGGTGGAAGACATCCAGACCCTCGTCACCGTACGCGACTTGCCCGACGCGGAACTGGACGCCTACCTGCGCATCGAGCAGCCGTACGACTGCGCCGGCAGCGCCAAGAACGAAGGCCTGGGCATCGCCCTGCTCGAACGCATCGACAGCACCGACCCGACCGCCCTCACCGGCTTGCCGCTGATCGCCCTCACCGGCATGCTGCGCAAGGCGGGCGTGGCGTTTTTCACCCCTTAACCACCCTGGGGTCAGACCCGACGGGTCTGACCCCGGCCAATACAAAGCTAAGAATATGACCGGCACCCTGTACCTGATCCCCAACCACCTCGGCCTGTCCGATGGCGCCATCGACCCGCTGGCCCGCATCATTCCCGAGCAAGTACGGCAGATCACCTCGCAACTCGATTATTTCGTCGCAGAAAACGCCAAGACGGCGCGCGCCTTTTTGAAATTGATCGGCAGCCAGCATCCGCTGGCCAGGCCGCTGCAGGAAATCACGATTTCCGAACTGAACGTGAATACCCCGGCGCAAGCACTGGCTGGCCTGCTGGCACCGCTGTTGGCGGGCCGCGACGCGGGCCTCGTGTCGGAAGCGGGTGTGCCCGCCGTGGCCGACCCCGGCGCCGACCTGGTGCGTCTGGCGCATCAGCACGGCATCAAGGTGCGTCCGCTGGTGGGACCGTCGTCGATCCTGCTGGCCGTGATGGCCAGCGGCTTGAACGGCCAGAGCTTCGCCTTCAACGGCTACCTGCCCACCGATGCGGCCCTGCGCGCCAAGCGCATCAAGGAACTGGAAAGCCGGTCGCGCAATGAAAAGCAGACACAGCTGTTCATCGAAACGCCGTACCGCAACGCCGCCATGCTCGAAGCCCTCGTGGCGCAATGCGCGCCATCGACCCTGATCTGCGTCGCCACCGACCTGAGCCTGGACTCGGAAAGCGTGCAGACGTGGAATGGCGGACAGTGGAAGAAACAATTGGCCTCTGGCAAGGCACCGGACTTCCACAAGAAACCGACCGTGTTCCTGTTGTTGGGACAGTAATCTCCCTTTCATAAAAAAACGCCACGGCTGCATCAACCGTGGCGTTTTTTATTGCAGCACTAACCGAGGACGACTATACGCGCCGTGTACCGGTGTTCTTTTGGCCGCCCTTGCCCGTCTCCAATACAAACTTCGCGCCATCGTCGCGGCCCAGCACCTTCACCAGGTAAGGCATGACTTCGCGCAACATCGGCTCCAAGGTGTACGGCGGGTTCAAGATGAACATGCCGCTGCTGTGCAAGCCGAAGCCATCCGGCGACGGCGTGTTGACCGTCAGGGTCACATGCAGCCAGTCCGAGCTGGGCAATTGCTTGAGCTTGTCGGCGAACTGGCGCGATTCCATGCGCTGCAGCACCGGATACCAGACGGCGTACATGCCGGACGGGAAGCGCACGAGGGCGTCGGCCAGGGTGTCCTTGACCTTGCGGTAATCCATCTTGTCTTCGTACGGCGGGTCGATCAGCACCAGCGCGCGGCGCGATGGCGGCGGCAGCAGGGCCTTCAGGCTCTGGAAGCCGTCCGCCTTGGTGATGAGCACGCGCTTGCCGCGCACGGTGGGACGCTCGCCCTGGGCCAGCGCATGCGCCTCGACCTTGCGGAAGTTGTCGGCCAGAATCTTTGCATCGGCAGGGTGCAGTTCGAACAGGCGCAAACGGTCTTGCTCGCGGCTGACCTTGTCGGCGCAGTACGGCGAACCCGGGTAGTAGCGCATCTTGCCGCTCGGATTCATTTCCTTGATCAGCTTCATGTACTCGGCCAGCGAGGCCGGCCAGTCCGTGCGGTCCCACAGGGGCGCGATGCCCGTTTCGTACTCGGCATTTTTCGAGGCATAACCGCCGTCGAGCGCGTACACGCCCGCGCCGGAGTGGGTATCGATATAACTATAGGCGGTATCTTTTTGATTCAGATATTGCAACAACTGAATCTGCACATAATGCTTCAACACATCGGCGTGATTACCCGCGTGAAAGGCGTGGCGGTAACTCAACATAAGCTGGCTAATTCCATAATAAAAATAAACAAAGGCGGGAGCGCTGACACCGGGCAGGGCATGAGAACAGACTGGAGGGGTCAGGCTGCGGGGCCAGGAAACAGCATGGACCAGCGTAATCAGCGCGCAATTATCAGCATTATCCACCAGAAAGGTGTATTGCATCAAAAAACACCCATAAACAAGCTCATGCATTCTCGGGACCGCGGGGGCCGGGCGCGGTAGAATACGCGCATCGGGCGCCCCGCGTCCATCCGCCTACCAACTAGATACAACCATGCACAGCCTGACCCTCACGACCGATAACCGCGCCGACGTCGCGGCAGCCCTGGCCGGCCCGCGCTGGACGGTGGCCTGCCTGTGTGCGCTATGGTGCGGCACCTGCGGCAGCTACCGCGCCACGTTCGAGGAACTGGCCGCGCGCCACCCGGACGTCGCCTTCGTCTGGATCGACATCGAAGACCAGGCCGACGTGGTCGGCGACCTCGACATCGACAACTTTCCCACCCTGCTGATCCAGCACGAGGATAACGTGGCCTTCTTCGGCACCGTGCTGCCCGACGGCGGCCTGGCGCACCGCATGGTGCAGGCGCAGCAGGCGCTCAGCGCCGGGGAACTGGCGGCGCTGGCCAGCAGCACGCAGGAACGGCGCGACTGGCAGCGCGACTGCAATCTGCGTCATCTGCTGGCCGCCGCGCTGGCCTGATCCACATCAAGCCAGCCGCAGCGGCAGGCTGCGCAGCCGTTTTCCCGTCAAGCTGAACACGGCGTTGGCCACGGCCGGCGCGATCGGCGGCGTGCCCGGCTCGCCCACGCCTTCCGGATGCTCGGCGCTGGCGATGATGATGGTTTCCACCTCGGGCGTTTGCCCCATGCGCAGCACGGGATAGTCGTGGAAATTGCTCTGCTCGACTTTGCCATCCTTGAAGGTGATCTCGCCGCCCAGCGCCGCCGACAGGCCGAACAGCACGGCCGACTCCATCTGCTGGGCGATGATGTTCGGATTGACGGCGATGCCGCAATCGATGGCGCACACGACGCGCTGCACGCGGATCTCGCCGTTTTCCACGGACACTTGCGCCACTTGCGCGACGATGCTGCCGAACGACTGGTGCAGGGCCACGCCATGCGCATGGCCGGGCGGAGGACTGCCCGCCTTGGCCACCGCCGCGTCGAGCACGGCCAGGTGGCGCGGATGGTTCACCAGCATGGCACGGCGGAAGGCGATGCCGTCCTGCCCCGCCGCGTGCGCCAGTTCGTCGATAAAACTTTCCTTGAAGAAAGCATTGTGCGAGTGCCCGACCGAGCGCCAGTAACCGACCGGCACAGCACTGTCGGCGATCACGTGAGCGATGCGCTGGTTGGCGATTTCATACGGCATGTCGAATTCGCCTTCGGCCGTGGTCTTGTCGGGCCCCGCACCGGGCAAGCCGAAATTGCGCTGCAGAAACTGGTGCGTGATGGAGCCGCTGACGGATTTATTCTCCCAGGAAGCGATGCGGCCGTGCTCGTCGAGCCGGGCCGCGAAGCGGGCCAGCGCGGCGGGACGGTACATATCGTGTGCCGTGTCCTGTTCGCGCGTCCATACCAGCTGCACGGGCGCGCCATCGCACTGCAGCGCGATGGCCACGGCTTGCGCGATCATATCCACTTCCAGGCGGCGGCCGAAACCGCCGCCGAGCAGCAGCACTTCGATGGCCACGTCCTTCGCATCGACGCCGGCCACCTTCGCCGCCACATCGACGGCGATGCCGGGCGCCTGCGTCGAGACCCACAGCATCACCTTGCCATTTTTCACCTGCGCGGTGCAGTTGACGGGCTCCATGGCGGCGTGCGCGAGGAACGGCGCGCGGTATTCGGCCTTGACGCTGCGCAAGCCTTGCACGGCTTTACTTTCCACCTCGCCGCTGGCGTGGTAGGCATAACCGGCTTCGGTGTCCAGCAGGCGGGCAAATTCCGCATACACGCCCGCGCTGGACAAGTTCGCGTGCTGGCCCGCCTTCCACTGCGTCGGCAAGGCGACAGCGGCCTGTCTGGCGCGCCACCAGGTATCGGCCACCACGGCGGCACAAGACACGCTGCGCTGGGCCAGCTGCGGCGTCAAGTCCAGCACTTTCTTGACCCCGGCCATGGCGAGCACGGGCGCCGCATCGAAGGCGGCCAGGGTATCGCCCAGGCGCGGCGGCAGATGCAGGGCCGCGTACAGCATGCCCGGCGGGCGCGCATCGATGCCGAAACGCGCGCTGCCATTCACCTTCAACGGCGTATCGCGGCGCGGCGCCGGCTGGCCGATCAGCTTGAAATCCTTGGGCGACTTCAGCACGGGCGTGCCCGGATCGATGGCGGCGGCGCGCTGCGCCAGACTGGCGTAGCTGGCGCGCCGGCCGTCCGGGTGGAGCACTGCGCCATTTTCCGTGCGGCATTGCGCGGCCGGCACCTGCCACAACGCGGCGGCAGCCCCCACCAGCATGGCGCGCGCGCAAGCGCCGGCCTCGCGCATGGGGCCCCAGCCATCCTTTACACTCGACGAGCCGCCCGTGACGATCACGCCCAGTTCGCGCGCCGCCTTGGCCACCGTCCACTGCGCCAGCGCTTTGACGCGGCCCTGGTCATCCGGGTGGAACGGCAGGCTGTCCTTGAGCATGGCGACGTTGCCGAAGATTTTATCCATGGGCGCCTGGATCAGCTTGACGCCGGCCAGCGGTACGTCGAGCTCCTCGGCCACCAGCATCGGCAAGGCCGTGTGCACGCCCTGCCCCATCTCGCTGCGCGGCATGGCCAGGAGCACCGTGCCGTCCGATTGAATCGCCAGCCAGCCGTTCAAGGCCACGGCGCCATCATGCAGCGGCAGCGGCGCGCTGCCGTGCAGGCGCTGGCGCGGCGGCAGCACGCCCCAGCCCAGCACCAGGGCGCCCACGCCGGCCACGCCGAGACCAAGGCCGCCGAGCAGGAAACGGCGGCGCGACGGGGAGGATTCTGCGGCCATGGGCTATCCTTTATAGTGGTGAGTGATCGATCCAGCGCTCCAGCATATCCTGTGCCAGCACCGGACGGCTATAAAAATAACCTTGCGCCAGCTTGCAGCCATGGCGCAGCAGGAAGGCGGCCTGCTCTTCCGTCTCCACGCCTTCGGCGATCACGGACAATTGCATGCTCTTGCCCAGCTGGATGATGGCAATGGCGATCGCTTCGTCGTTGACGTCCGTCGAGATATCCTTGATGAAGGAGCGGTCGATCTTCAGGGTTTGCACGGGCAGCTGTTTCAGATACGCGAGCGAGGAATAGCCGGTGCCGAAATCGTCGATGGCCAGGCCCACGCCGATGGCGTGCAGATCGTTGATGAAGCCGAGGGCGTCGCCCGTGTTCATGATCACCGATTCCGTCACTTCCAGCTGCAGCCGCTGCGGCTCCAGTCCCGTTTCCTTCAAGATGTCGGCCACCATGCCGGCGATGCTGCCCCGCTCGAACTGCTTGACGGACAGGTTGACGGCCATCTTCGGCACATGCAAGCCCTGCGCCTGCCAGCGCATCATCTGGCGGCACGCTTCGTCGAGCACCCATTTGCCCAGCTGGTTGATGAAACCGCTGTCCTCGGCCAGCGGAATGAAGCGCGCGGGCGGCACCAGACCCAGTTCCGGGTGGTTCCAGCGCACCAGCGCCTCAACGCCGACCAGGCGGCCCGTGTCGATTTCCACCTGCGGCTGGTAATTGAGGAAGATTTCGTTCTTTTCGATCGAGCGGCGCAGGAAGGTTTCCAGGCGCAGGCGCTCGACGCCCTCGCCCGTCATCGACGGCGCATAGAAGCGGTAGCCGTTGCGCCCGCGCGCCTTGGCCTGGTACATGGCCACGTCGGCGTTGCGGATCAGCATGTTCAAGTCCAGCGCATCGTCCGGATACAGGCTGATACCCACGCTGCAGGTGACGAACAGTTCGTGGTCGGCCACCGTGAACGGCTGGTCGAACATGGTCATCAGCTTTTCCGCCACCTGCGTCGCGCCGTACTCGCCGTCGATACCCTCGAGCAGCACGATGAACTCGTCGCCGCCCAGGCGCGCCAGGGTATCGCCTTCGCGCAGGCGGGCCGCCAGCTGGCCGGCCACCTTTTGCAGCAATTCGTCGCCCACATGGTGGCCCAGGGTGTCGTTGACGTTCTTGAAGCGGTCCAGGTCGATGAACAGGACGGCCAGCTGCTCCTGGTCGCGCGCGGCGCGCAGCAACGCATGCTGCAGGCGGTCATGGAACAGCAGGCGGTTCGGCAGCGCCGTCAGCGGATCGTGGTGCGCCATGTGGTCGAGCTTTTCCTGCGACTGCTTGATCAGCGTGATGTCGCTGAATACGCCCACGTAATGCGTGGTGCCGGCGCGCGCGTCGCGCACGGCGCTGATGGTCAGCCACTCCAGATAGACTTCACCGTTCTTGCGCTGGTGCCAGATTTCGCCGCGCCAGAAACCGCTGGTCTTCAGCTCGTCCCACATGGCCTCGTAGAATGCCGCGTCGTGGCGCGCCGAGCGTGTCAGCGAAGAGTGCCGGCCCAGCGCCTCCGCTTCGCTGTAGCCCGTGATCTGCGTGAAGGCGGGATTGACGGTGACGATGATGCCGCTGGCATCGACCACCATCACGCCGTCGGCGATGTGTTCCAGCACGGTGGCCGACAGGCGCAGCTTTTCCTCCGCTTCCTTGCGCGCCGTGATGTCGGCATACACCCAGATGCTGCCTTCGTTGGGGCGCAGCGGATCGAGCGCGCAGCCGCTGACGAGCGCCCAGAACAGGCTGCCGTCGCGGCGCTTGTACTGGCGCTCCTCGCTGAAGTCGGCGCCCGTCGCCATGGCCGGATACTGGCGCTCGCCCGCCTCCTCGAAGTCATACGAGGTCATGAACACGATGGCGGTCGAATTGCCCGTCATCTCAGCATGGCCGTAGCCGAACAGTTCCTCGCAGCGGCGGTTGACGGAAATGATGCGGCGGTGGCGCACGAACATCACGCCGAACATCACGTTGTCGAGGATGGCGCTCTGCTCCGTGAGCAGCGCTTCGATGCGCATCTCGTGGTGCTTGCGCTGGCTGATGTCGGCAATGATGCCGTCGACCCAGATGACGCCCTGCTCGCCCGCCTGCGGCTGGCCATTCTCGGCCACCCAGCGCTCGATGCCGAAGGCGTCGACGATGCGGTATTCCAGCGCATACGGCCGCACGTCGGCCACCGCCTGGCGCACGGCGCGGCGGTGCTCGCGGCGGTCTTCCGGGCAGATCAGGTCGGCCCAGGCATGCGTGGTGCCGCGCATGAACTGGCGCGCCGAATAGCCGGAAATCTCTTCGATGGCATCGCTGACGAAATCGATGGGGCCGTCGGGCCGGTAGCGGAAGACGGCGCCCGGCACTTGCGTGACGATGGTGCGGAAACGCTCTTCGCGCTGGCCCACGTCCTCGAACAACTGGCCGATGGCCGCGCGCATTTGCTCGAGCTGGGCCGTCAGGCGTCCCAGCTCGTCATTGCTGTGCGAGACCAGGGGCGTGTCGAAATCGCCGTGCGACAGGCGGTCGGAAAAGCGCGTCAGGCGGCGCAGCGGTTTCAGCAGGCGGCGGTTCAGGAACAGCACGATCAGCGCCATCGACACGGCCAGCTGCGCGCCCAGCACGAAAATATAGGAGATCTGCTTTTCGCGCAGCTCCTGCTGGCTGCGCGCATCGTCCATCTCGACGACGACGTGGCCGATGCGTTCGCCGCGCACGAGGATGTCGCGTTCGGCGCGGTACAGATTGCCCACGGGCCGCTGCGGCGCCTGCAGGCGGATGAATTCCGTGTCGCCCTGCCCCAGCACCTTCACCAGCAGCACGGCGCGGTCGCGCATCACCGACTCGACCAGCGAATGGGCCGATTCCGCATTCATGTTCCACAGCGACTCCTGCATGCCCAGCGCCAGGATGTCGGCATTGCGCTGCAAGGCCTCGTTCAGGCTGGTGCGCGCCGACTGGCGCTCGTGCACGCCGACCAGCACATAGCTGCCGAAGATGGCGGGCACGACCAGGCCGCCAAACACCACCAGCAGCAGGGCGCCATAGATCGACGAGCCGTACAGCACGCGCAGGCTGGCGCGCAGGCGCTGATAAGGTGAATTAAACATGCGACAACAGGGCAACAGGGATCAGGCGGGCGATCATCGAACTTTACGGGGAATCTGGGTGATAAGGCGGGAAGAAACTTTTTCAGGAGCAATTATGCATGGAAAAAGCGGGAAAAGTCACCAATAAACACGCGCCAGCGGCTACCGCATGTCATATAGACAGGGTGGAAAAACCACAAGCAAGCCCGCGCGCCCGGCCAGCGCCAGCAGAAAAGCGCGCAGCTTGCTATCATCGCGCCACTTTACCTAGAGGAACCACCATGACCTTCTCCATCTACTCCGCATCGATCCCCGTCTTCAAACAGATCCTGGGCAGCCTGGCCGCCATCCTGGACAAGGCGGAAACGCACGCGCAAGACAAGAAAATCGACCCGAACGCCCTGCTGCAATTCCGTTTGTTCCCGGACATGCTGCCGTTCGTGCGCCAGATCCAGATCGCCACCGACTTCGCCAAGGGCTGCGGCGCGCGCCTGGCCGGCGTGGCCGTGCCGCCATATGAAGACAGCGAACAGAGCTTTGCGGAACTGAAGGCGCGCATCGTGAAAACCATCGCCTTCCTGGAAAGCCTGCCGCAAGCGGACATCGACGGCAGCGAAACGCGCGCCATCACCACCGGCAGCGGCGAAAAGACCAAGCATTTCACGGGCCAGACCTATCTGTTCCACTACGCGCTGCCGCACTTCTTCTTCCACGCGACGACGGCGTACGACATCCTGCGCCACAATGGCATCGAAGTCGGCAAGAAAGATTTTATCGGTAGTTATTGATCGTTAGCGTCAACAGTACCGGGGTCAGACCCTCAATGCCGCTCACACAAAAGTCATCGCCGGCATGTGAGGGGGTCTGACCCCAGCAGTTGCCTTTGGGTTAGCTAAGTATTCCTGCGCGGATACCCCTGCGCCAGGATGCGCACCCACACCACTTCCTTCTCTTCATCCGTCATCGACACCCAGTGGGCCACTTCCACCACGGTGCGGCCGCAGCCGCGGCAGATTTCATCGAAGGTCGTCGAGCACACGGCCACGCAGGGCGTGTCTGGACGCGGCGGCAATTCCTTGTCAGCCATCAGGATACCTTCGGCAAGCCGAGCTTTTCCCAGCCTTCGACGCCCAGCGCTTCCAGGGTGGCGATATTCTTGTCGAAGATTTCCGACGCTTCCGGGAACGCCTCGACGGCGCGCTCGATGCTGTCCTCGCGCAGCAGGTGCAGGGTCGGGTAGGGCGAACGGTTGGTGTAGTTGCTGATGTCGTCCTCGAACGTCTCGGCAAACTGGTAGTGCGGGTGGAAACTGGCCACCTGCAGTTCGCCGGCCAGGTGCATGTCTTCCACGGCCGCGTCGGCCACATCGAGGAATTCGTTGTAGTCGAGGAAATCGTTGAGGGTGTACGGGTGGATCAGCAGGGTCGTGTCGATCTGCTCGGGGTCCGTGTCGGCCAGGGTTTGCAGCTCGTCCATCAGCATCGCCAGCAGATCTTCCGGATTGCTCGATTCGCACACCACATAGCGGATCTGCTTCTTGACGTGCACGGCCTTGGCGAACGGGCACAGGTTCAGGCCGATCACGGCCTTTTCCAGCCAGGCGACGGTATTGGCGATGATGACGGCGTTGTCGTCGTCGTGGCGCGGCGGGGTGTTCATATACTTGACTCTCTATCAATAAGGCGGCCGGCAGCCGAATGGCCGGCCAAAGCCAAATTGTACGCACTCTTTGCGCAGTCTCATACCGGACGACGGCCAGGCTTGCGCCAGCCTCGTCGCCATGTATGCTATAACAGCGGCCGAATCGCGCATTGGGCAAATTAAATTTGTAATAATGACAGCATTTGCGAATGGAAACTCAGCCGCTTCCCACTTATTGCCGCTTATTTCCTGTCATCATGCTGACATAATTCTTGACTCCGGCATGTGGATATACGTACACTCGCAGCTTGATCATGGGTCTGTCCGATGTTTCTCCGACGACAACAATGGAACACTATGCACGAAAACTCCTTTAAATCTACCGTCCTGGCGGCGTTGGCCCTGGCGCTTGCGCCCGCCCTCAGCCAGGCGTACGAAGCCGGTGTTGAGAGCGATAACGCGCCAGTCGCCGCCGCCACGCCGGCCCTGATCCCGATGACCGCCCAGGTCACGGCGAAACTCCCCACCCTCGACAACCGCCTGCAAAAGACCGACCGTCTGCTGAAAAACCTCAGCGACAATTCCGATCCGCTGCGCGAAGCCGATGTCTGGGGCCGCATCCGCAGCGGCTATGCGATTCCCGACATTAACAACCAGCTGGTGGCCAACCACGTCAACTGGTACGCCACCCGCCCCGACTACATCGCCCGCACCACGGCGCGCGCCTCGCGCTACATCTTCCACGTGGTGCAGGAACTGGAAAAGCGCGGCATGCCGACGGAACTGGCCTTGCTGCCGTTCATCGAATCCGCCTTCAACCCGCAAGCGTTCTCCAGCGCCAACGCGGCCGGCATGTGGCAATTCGTGCCCGCCACGGGGCGCGATTTCAACCTCAAGCAAAACATGTTCAAGGACGAACGCCGCGGCGTGCTGGCCTCGACCGATGCGGCCCTGACGTATCTGCAGCGCCTGTATGACATGTTTGGCGACTGGCAACTGGCCCTGGCCGCCTACAACTGGGGCGAAGGCTCGGTGCAGCGCGCCATCAAGAAAAACCAGGCGCTGGGCAAACCGACCGACTTCGAAAGCCTGGCCGACCTGATGCCGGCCGAAACGCGCAACTACGTGCCGAAATTGCAAGCGGTCAAGAACATCATCGCCAATCCGGCCCAGTTCGGTCTGACCCTGCCCGTGGTCGACAACCAGCCCTATTTCACGGCCATCGACAAGACCAGCGACATCGACATCACCGTCGCCGCCCAGCTGGCCGAACTGTCGATGGATGAATTCAAGGCCCTGAATCCGCAATTCAACCGCCCCGTCATCATCGGCGGCGAAAAGACGAAGATTCTGTTGCCACAGGAAAACGCTGCCAAGTTCACCACCAACCTGGCGCAATGGGGCCATGCCTTGTCGAGCTGGACCACGCACAAGATCACGAATGCGCGCGAGCGCATCGAAACCCTGGCGTCGAAATTCGGCACCACGGCCGACGTGCTGCGCCAGGCCAACAACATTCCGCAGCGCACCAGCCTGCGCGCCGGCTCCACCATCCTCGTGCCGAAAACCTCGGCCACGATGAACAAGGACATCACCCAGGAAATCGCCGACAGCGCCACCATGCTGCTGGAAGCGGACCGTCCGGAACGGGCCGCCAAGGCACTGCGCCGCGCCGCCAAGGGCGGCAAGGCGCAAACGGCGCCAATTTCCTTGGTGAAACCGCGCATCCAGCGCGGCGGCGGCAACAGTCGCGCCAAGGCCCGCCACTGATCGCCTGATCTGTATAGAGCCACCTCGCCGGCCGCCACAGCTTTGCTGTCGCGGCCGGTTGCACATCCGCCCCACCACCCCAGACAGGAGTCGTCATGGCTTTCTTGCAAGGCAAAAAAATCCTCATCACGGGCTTGTTGTCGAACCGCTCCATCGCCTATGGCATCGCCAAGGCCTGCCACCGCGAAGGCGCCACCCTCGCCTTCACGTACGTGGGCGAACGCTTCAAGGAGCGCATCACGGAATTCGCGGCGGAATTCGGCAGCGAACTGGTGTTCGACTGCGACGTATCCAGCGATGAACAGATCAGCGCCGTCTTCCGCGACCTGGCGCAGCACTGGGAACATCTGGATGGTCTCGTGCATGCCATCGGCTTCGCGCCGCGCGAGGCGATCGCCGGCGACTTCCTCGACGGCCTGTCGCGCGACAGCTTCCGCATCGCGCACGACATTTCCGCCTACAGCTTTCCCGCCATGGCCAAGGCCGCCCTGCCCCTGCTGCATCCGGGCGCTTCGGTCCTGACCCTGACTTACCTGGGCGCCGTGCGCGCCGTGCCTTACTACAACACCATGGGCCTGGCCAAGGCCTCGCTGGAAGCGTCCGTGCGCTACCTGGCCGAGTCGCTGGGCCCGCGCGGCATCCGCGCCAACGGCATCTCGGCCGGCCCCATCAAGACCCTGGCCGCCTCCGGCATCAAGGATTTCAGCAAGCTGCTGGGCTTTGTGGCCGAGCACGCCCCGCTGCGCCGCAACGTCACCATCGAAGAGGTGGGCAACACGGCCGCCTTCCTGCTGTCCGACCTGGCTTCCGGCATCACGGGCGAGATTACCTACGTCGATGGCGGCTTTTCGCAAGTAATGGCCGTCAATCCGGAAGTAGAGTAATTGGCACCTGGTCGACGTGGCGCAAGCGGCCCGGCAAATCAACCTGGCCAGGGAAACGCGACAGGCGCCGCCGCTGCCCGCCGACATCGTGGCCATGCTCCATTAAACGGAAGAAAACTACGTATTCTTACTGATTTCACATAGGAAACATGATCAAAACGTGGTAGGACTGTCGTTTCTTCTCATTTAGGCCGTGCAAAACGGCGGCAAATACGGTATAGTGTCGTTGTGCGCTGCAATATGTTTCCTTGAAGCGATGGCAACACCGCAGTTACATGCACTACAAACTTAGCAGCTTCGCAAGCCTTAGCGCATCCACAGGATGCCGCTTAATAAAGCCCTCCCGCCTTGTGTGTCGCACCTGACACCGTCCCGGCGCAAAGCTTTTGTGCCGAAATTTCTTTCTAGTTGAGTCATTTCGTTTTGGTTGGCGTTGCTATTTTGCGTTCTGCTTTTTGCAAGAACGCTGATTTTCACGAAAGAAAAAGAATGACATTTGAATCCTTAGGCCTGCATCCGTCCATCCTCGCCGCTCTGACCGAATCGGGCTACACCGCGCCAACCGCGGTACAGTCGCAAGCGATTCCAGCCGCGATCGAAGGCCGTGACCTGCTGGTCTCGTCGCAGACCGGTTCGGGCAAGACGGCAGCTTTCATGCTGCCATCGCTGCACAAACTGGCCAGCGCCGAACAAAGCGCCGCCGGCAAGACGCCAAACCAGGAAATGCAAGCATCGCGCGCCCGCGGCGAGCGTCCACGTTTCAAGGCTGCCCAGCCAAAAATGCTGGTGCTGACGCCAACGCGCGAACTGGCCCTGCAAGTGACGACCAACACCGACAAGTACAGCACCGGCATCCGCCGCATCAAGGCTGTGTCGATCCTGGGCGGCATGCCTTACCCTAAACAAATGCAATTGCTGGCCAAGAATCCTGAGATCCTGGTCGCTACCCCTGGCCGTTTGATCGACCACATGGATTCGGGCAAGATCGACTTCTCGCAACTGGAAATCCTGGTGCTGGACGAAGCCGACCGCATGCTGGACATGGGTTTCATTGACGACATCGAAAAGATCGTCGAAGCGACGCCGGAAGGCCGTCAAACCATGCTGTTCTCGGCAACCTTGGATGGCGTGGTCGGCAACATGGCGCGCCGCATCACGAAAAACCCGCTGGTCATCCAGGTGGCAAGCTCGAGCAACAAGCATGAAAACATCACCCAGCGCGTCCACTTCGTCGACGACCTGTCGCACAAGAATCGCCTGCTGGACCACCTGCTGCGCGACGAAACCTTGGACCAGGCTGTTGTGTTCACCGCCACCAAGCGTGACGCCGACACCATCGCCGACCGTCTGAACATCGCCGGTTTCTCGGCTGCCGCCTTGCACGGCGACATGCATCAGGGCGCGCGCAACCGCACCCTGGACGGCATGCGCCGCGGCCAGGTCAAAGTGCTGGTCGCCACCGACGTTGCCGCCCGCGGTATCGACGTGCCAACGATCACCCACGTGTTCAACTACGATCTGCCGAAGTTCCCGGAAGACTACGTCCACCGCATCGGCCGTACCGGCCGCGCTGGCCGCAATGGCCTGGCCATCTCGCTGGTGAACCACGCTGAAGGCATGAACGTCAAGCGCATCGAACGCTTCACCAAGCAATTGATCCCGGTCAATGTCATCGAAGGTTTCGAGCCAAAGAAAACGGCATCGGCACCACGTTCGAGCGCCCGTCCAGGCGGCTGGAAACCAGGCGACAACCGTGGCGGCGCGAAGCCAGGCCAGCGCACGTTCAGCAAGCCAGGCGCACCGCGTAAAGACGGCGCTCCTAGCACCGGCGGCGGCTACAAGGGTTCGAACCCGCGCAGCACCGACGGCGCACGCCGCAGCTACGGCGACCGTTAATCACGGCGCCATGCCGCCAGCAGGCGGCAAGCAATAAGAAACGGCCACCAGATCACTCTGGCGGCCGTTTTTTTTATGCCCGCAACGCTTTATTTCTTCGACACCTTCTGGCGCGACAGCTTGCGCAGCTTGGCCTGCTCGAAGCGCAGCTGCTGCTCCGGCGTTTCCAGCGCCAGCGGCGGCACGGCCACGGGCTTGCGGTTGGCGTCCACGGCCACCATGGTGAAATAGCAGCTGTTGGCGTGGCGCACCAGGCGCTGCTGGATGTTTTCCGTCACCACGCGGATGCCCACTTCCATCGACGTCGTGCCCGTGTAATTGATCGAGGCCAGGAACGTCACCAGTTCGCCCACGTGGATAGGCTGCAGGAACATCACCTGGTCCACCGACAGGGTCACCACATAGCTGCCCGAATAGCGGCTGGCGCAGGCGTAGGCGACGCTGTCGAGGTATTTCAGGATGGTGCCGCCGTGCACGTTACCGGAAAAGTTGGCCATATCGGGCGTCATCAGGACCGTCATCGTCAGTTCGTGGGCCGACCAGTTCATCGCGCTGTCCAAAGTGTTCTCCAAAGGGGAAATAAAAGTGAGGGGGATGTGAAAACCGGCCCCAGGGGCCGGTTGCCGGGACAGGCTGTTACAGTCCCAGGTTGTCGATGTCGGCCAGCGATTCGCGGCCCTTGTCGGAAATATCGTGGCCCTCGCCTTCGGCGCGCGCCACGATGTGGGCTTTCTTGCCCAGGAAATAGGCCACGTCCGTATCCAGCTTGGTCAGCGGATCCGCGGCCACGGCGCGCAAGCCCATGATGCAGCGGCGCAGGAACAGCAGTTGCTGCGCCTTATCCGTGATGGACAGACGGCCGTCGCGTGCATAGCTGAGCAACTTCAGGCCCGACAGGCGCTTGGCATTGCGGGCAACGCAGGCGCTCGGGCGCTCGGTCTTGATGCCGCGTGCAACTTGCTCCAGCGCGTCATATTCATCGGTTGTTAATTTCTCGTTCTTCATTACTTTTCCATAAAAGGCCAGGTGTTCGGCCCCCATGGTACGCGCCCCGCTGCGCATCGGCAACAGGCAACGTGAATCTACCGCCGCCCGCCATGCGGCCAGGCGGCTGAAACACGGACGAGAAGACGCTTATTTGTAGCTGCGCAGCAGCAGCCAGGCCAGGCCGCAGCCGGCCACGGCGCCCGCCAGCGCCAGCGCGGCGAGGTTCTTGCTGGTGAGCACAGGGCGACGGCCCAGGTAGATTTTGTTATGCAAGGAATTGCCCATGATGGTCTCCTGTACAAGAATTTTTATGATGTCTCATTATAAGAACAGAATCGTGACGGCCGCATGACACTCGACAGTTCAAGCTTGATTTGTATCCACTCGGCAACATTTATTGAGATTTTTGTTGTTTAAATGGCGTGGCTATACCGCCGCGCAAGTGTTCCATTTCCGACTGGAAATAAACCACACGTCGGCAGCAGACGCGGCACGCAGCCTGCCGTTCAGCCCATCTTGACGGGCGGCGGCGGCGGCGTCGGTTCCTCGACCGGCACAGGGTCGATGTGCGGCGGCTGCTCCGGCGGCGGCGTGAGGGGATCGCCTTCCGGCGGTGGCGGCATATCGGGTTCGGGCGTGCTGTGCGCACGCAGCGGGGCATGACGGAATCGTGGCTGCATGGTGGCCTCCTTTTGTCCCACTGTAGCCGATGCGGCAAATGCCCGGCGCCCGCCTGTGGCATGCCTCGGGAACTAAACGGCGCGGCGCCGCTCCAATTGGAGAGCATCCCCTACGGTAGAGTTCAAGCGATCCCCACACGATGGCGCGCAAGAAAATCTTATTCATGGCCGAGGCAGTGACCCTGGCCCATGTTGGCCGCCCCCTGAGCCTGGCCCAGGGCCTGGACGAGGACGCCTATGAGGTGCATTTTGCCTGCGCCGACGGCTATGACTTTTGTTTCAAGCAAGTCCCTTTCCGGCGCTGGCGCATCGACAGCATTTCGTCGCTGCAATTCCTTCAAGCGCTGGCCCACGGCAAGCCCGTCTACACGGAAAGCACCCTGCACGCGTACGTGGAAGACGATTTGCGCCTGCTCAATGCCGTCCAGCCCGATCTCGTGATCGGCGACTTCCGCCTGTCGCTGTCCGTCAGCGCGCGCCTGCAGCGCATTCCCTACATTACCATCAGCAACGCCTACTGGAGTCCCTGGGTGCGCCAGCACTACACGGTGCCCAGCCTGCCCCTGACCGGCATGCTGCCCATCTGGCTGGCCGATCCCCTGTTCCGCCTGATCCGGCCGCTGGCCTTCGCCTCGCATGCCGTGCCCCTGAACCGCGTGCGCCGCCGCCATGGCTTGCCCTCGCTGGGCGGCGACCTGCGGCGCATCTACACGGATGCCGACCGCACCTTGTACGCGGATATTCCGCAACTGTTCCCGCCGCACGGCATGCCGTCCACGCACGACTACCTGGGCCCCGTCATCTGGGCGCCGCCGCTCGACTTGCCGCCCTGGTGGCAGCGCCCTGAACTGAGCAGCGGACGCCCGATCATCTATGTCACCCTCGGCAGCTCGGGCCAGGGGCAGCTGCTGCCGCGCGTGCTGCGCGCGCTGGCGCCCCTGCCCGTCACCGTGCTGGCGGCCACGGCCGGCACCATCCGCGTCGATGCCGTGCCGCCGAATGCCTATGTCGCCCCCTTTTTGCCGGGCGACGCGGCCGCCCGCCGCGCCAGCCTGGTGATCTGCAACGGCGGCAGCCCCACCAGCCAGCAGGCGCTGACGGCAGGCGTGCCCGTCATCGGCATCGCCGGCAACCTCGATCAATTCCTCAACATGCACGGCATCGCCGGCGCCGGCGCCGGCCTGCTGCTGCGCGCCGACCGCTTCCAGGAAACCACCCTGCGCCATGCCGCCACGCGCATGCTCGACGATGGCCGCGCCAGGCTGGCGGCGCGCCAGCTGGCCACGGCCATGCGCGACTATGTGCCAGGACAACGCCTGCTGTCCCACCTGCACGCCCTGCTGGGCTCCTTGCCGCAAGACGAGCAGCCTTGAGCGGCAGCGTCGGTTTTTCTTACAACGCGTCCGGCAACACCTGCACTGCGTCAACAAAAGCACGCCAAGTCCTTGATTTCAAAAGAACCTCATGCGTTGGCATGGAAGTCGCTTAAGTCTGGCCATGAGCACCTGCCGACAGGACTCAGGCAAGACTTCCAGACTCACTCAACCACGAGGTGAATGACATGAAACTTTCTAAACTGAAACTGCTCCCGGCGGCAGCGACACTGGCCATGCTGTGCGCGGCCGGTAGCGCACAAGCGGGCGCCTACGGCTATTCCTACAACAACATCTTCGGCCTGACGATCGGCGTGCCGACGGGCCAGATCACTGTGGCCAACAGCACCACCATCTCGCGCAGCACGGCTACCCTGAACGGTGTGAGCGTCATCAATGGCGGCGCCGGCTCGCTCGACGCGCCGCGCGCCAACGTCGGCGCCGTGACCAAGGGCGAGAACGACTTCACACAGCAAGGTCCCAGCGGCAACTTTTCGCGCGGCGACGCGCAGATCGTCAGCACGCAGTTCCCCTCGTTCCCGCCCGGCTCCACCTCCACGCAGGCGGTGAACGTGGCCGAAGCCCACCTGGACGGGCCTGCCGGCACGGCCGATGCGTCCGGGCGCAACGGTTCGACCACGGGCTTCTCCGTCGATTTCGTCGTCGGCTCCCCCACGGCGACGCTGAGCTTTGACTTCCTGGCATCGCCCTTCATGCAGGTATTCCTGCAAAGCACAGTGGGCGTGCTGTCCACCGCCACGGCCAACCTGGTCGTCACCTTCACCATCACGGACGCAGCCGGCCTGACGGTGTTCAACTGGACACCCGATGGCGTGGTCGGCTCGGGCATCTTCGGCGGCACGGAAAACACCGATGGCGCCAACCTGAACACCAGCCTGGCGACCAATTTCCTGACGCGCGGCAACCTGTTCACCTACGACCCTTCCGGCTGCGGCACACCCACGGGCACGGGCGTGGGTACGGGCTGCGGTAGCAACTTCAGTTCCGTCAGCAATGCTTTAACGGCCGGCAACTACACCTTGACCTTGAATGCGGTGGAAAGCGTGGACCTGGTGAAACAGGCGGTGCCGGAACCTGGCACTTTGGCACTGCTGGGTCTGGGCCTGGCTGGCCTGGGCTATGCCCGCCGCCGCAAGCTTGCCGCCTGAACCAGGCAACAGGGGGGATTTACAGGCGAGGGAATCTCCTCGCCTTTTTTATGTGGCAGGCCTGTCGGTTTTCCTTACAACGAACGCGGCCGACCGGCAGATGAGGATTTTCATGACTATATTTTCTTGTACCCGCTTGCCAACGGCCCTGCTGGCCTTGCTGTTGCTGGCCAGCAGCGGCACTGCCAGCGCCGCCGCCTATGGCTATTCGTACACCAGCGTCTTTGGCCTGGTCATCAGCAATCCCTCCGGGTCTGTCTCCCTGCTCAGCAACATCGACCTGTCGCGCACCACCGCCACGCTCAATGGCAGCAGCATCATCCACGGCGGCAGCAACGAGATCGACGCGCCGCAAGCGACACGCGGCGCCGTGACCAAGGGAGAAAACGACTTTACGCAGCAAGGCATGGGCAATGCCTCGTATGCGCGCGGCGAGGCGCAGATCGTCACCTCGCAAATCCCGCCCTTTCCACCGGGCTCGACCAGCACGCATACCGTGAATGCGGCGGAAACCTTCCTCACGGGCGGCGGCAGCGCCGACGCCTCGGGACGCAACGGTTCCAGCACCGCGATGACCGTCAATTTCGTCGTCGGCCAACCGGGCGCGACCCTGGCCTTCGACTTCCAGGCCCTGCCCTTCATGCAGTTGTACCTGGACGCCCTGGCCGGCACGGGCTCGGCGGCCACGACGAATATGGCGATGACGTTTACCATCATCGATGAACACGGCCAGATCGTCTTCAACTGGGCCCCCGACGGCAGCCTGGGCTCCGGCATCCTGGGCGGCACCGAACTGGCCGACGCCGCCAACCTCAACACAGGATACGCGCAAACGCCGCTGACCAGCGGCAGCATGTTCACGTACGACCCCAGCGGCTGCGGCGCGCCCACGGGCACGGGCATCGGCACGACGTGCGGCGGGCAGTATGGCGCCGTCACGGACAACCTGGTGGCGGGCAGCTATACCCTGGTGTTGAACATGCTGAACAGTTCCGAACTGGCGTATGTGCCGGCGGTCACGCCGATGCCCCTACCGGGCACCCTGCCGTTGCTGGCGGCGGGCCTGGCGGCGCTGGCGGCCCTGGCGCCAAGGCGGCGGCGCTGACCGCGCAGGAAGTCACGCCTCACGGCCCAGCCGTGGGCGCCACCAGCAAGTCTTGCAGCGGCCGGCGCAGCGAACGCGCACTCGCCGCCGGCCCCGCGCCTATGCGCCCGAGGAACACGGCCCGCTCGACCGCCGCCGCCCCCAGCACGGCCTGGCATTGCACGGCCAGTTCCTGCGCCATGTCCTGCATGCCATCGGTGCGTGAAAAGGTGCGCCGTTCGCGCACGTAGCGGGCAAAGATCAGCGGCGTCAATTCCGGCTGCAATTGCAGGCCCAGCTGCGTGGCCGTCAGCCAGAAGCGCTGCATGGCGCGGCCGGCCGCCACGTAATCGTCGATATGGCGCGGCGGCGCATCGGCCAGCAGCACGAAATGCGCGGCACAATACAGGCCCGGCAGCAAGTCCATCTGCAGCCGGGGGGCAATAGTGCCGCCCAGCCAGGTATTGAAAAAATCCACGCGGCGCCAGCTATGCATGACCCAGCGCATCAGCCGCGCCGTCATCGGATCGACACCGAGCGCCTGCTCCGGGATGCGGTCGGCACTGAAGCGCGCGCCCCATTCGATCACGTCGCGGTGCACCTTGTGCGCTTCGGGCATGGTCAGGCGCAGCTTCGCATTGTCGAACATCAGACGTGCACAGGCCAGGCGCGCGCGCGCACCTTCGCACCACTGCACGCCGTAGCCGGGCGGCAAGCTGGCCGCCAGCGCCGCCTTTTCGCTGGCGCGCAAGCTGCGCGTGCTGAGCCGGCGCCGCTGCACGCTGCGCCGGGGCAGGAAGGCCGCCAGCGCATCGGGCAGCATGCCGGGACTGTCGACCAGCCGTACGTCGAAGGTGGGCAGGGTCTCGGGCATGGCCGTGCGCCGGCGCGCCTCCATGCGCAAGCCGTGGCAGCTGGCCGCCAGGGCCATGCTTTCGAGCAAGGCGCCCAAGGACAGCTGGCTGGGATGGCCGTCGAGGTCGTACACGCAGTGGCTGCGCGTATCGAAGCCATGCACGACCACGTGCCGCTGGTCCACGACTTCAAAGCGCCAAGGCTGCGTGTTGTCGCCGCTGGGCGCCCAGCGCGCCTGCTCGAGGATGTCTTCCAGCACGGAATCGATCTGCGCGATCTGCGGTGCTTGCGCCATTTATGCCCCCTGTGCGGCGCGGCGCCGCTTGATGATGGCCATGGTCAGCCGTTGCAGCGGATGGCGGTTGCCGCCGGGACGCCAAGTATGCACGAGCTTGTTGCGGTAGGCGTCGAAATGCACGCCGTGCGGCGCCGCCATCACCTTGCCGCGTTTTAACAATATCTTCAAGGCTTCCGTGGCGGCCGCGCCCGCGCACAGCTGGCAGCCCATGATGGTCGACGGTCCGCGCCGCTCCTTCAGGTTGATGGCGGACGGGTCCACCAGATAGGGGCCGTGCAAGCCGGCCGGCGCCAATCCGACGAGAAAGCGCAGCGCCTTCTCTTCCTCGGGCAAGTCGCCCCAGCCAAAGTATTCTTCGAACGTCATGCCGCCCGGCATGAAGCTGAGCACGGCCGTGCCCATGCCCAGCGGCGCGGCCGTGATGGATGGAATGCCCAGGCGCGCGCACGTGGCGAAGGTGGCCTGGCGCGCGGGGAAGGCAAAGAAATCGAGGCCATCCACGTACAGGTCGACGCCGGCAAAGAACTCGGCCAGGTTGCTGTCGTGTATGCCGTCAGGAAACTGTTTAATCTCCAGTTCGGGATTGATGTCCGTCGCCATCTGCGCCAGCACGGCCACCTTGGGCTGGCCCAGGGTCGACATCATGGCGCCGGCCTGGCGGTTGAAGTTGGCGATATCGAAGGTGTCGAAGTCGGCGATGTGGAAGGCGCCGATGCCCAGCCGCGCCAGGGTCAGCAAGTGCACGCCGCCCACGCCGCCCATGCCCGCGATGGCCACGCGCTTGCCCCGCAAGCTCTCCTGCTCCGCCTGCGTCACCCAGCCCAGGTTGCGGGCAAATGCCGCGTGATAGGAAAAACCGTCTGTCATGCTCACCTCTTCTGTGCGCCCATGCGGACGAAAAAGTTTGGACAGGTGAGCCGGGGATAAGTTCCCCTCATGACAGAAAAAAGCGGCTAGCGCGCCAGGCGCCGCGGTGCCGCGGCCGGCGCCACGGCGCCCACCTTGAACACGCTGACGATCTGCGCCAGCCCCGCCGCCTGCTCGTTCATCGCCTGCGCCGCCGCCGACGCCTGCTCGACCAGGGCCGAGTTTTGCTGCGTCATGTTATCCATCTCGACGATGGCCTGGTTGATCTGCTCGATGCCGGCGCTCTGCTCGGCGCTGGCCGAGGAAATCTCGGCCACGATATCGGTCACGTGCTGCACGCTGGACACGACTTTTTCCATCGTTTCGCCCGCCAGCGCCACCAGTTTTTCACCGGCGCCCACCTGTTCGGCGGAGCTGTCGATCAATTGCTTGATCTCCTTGGCGGCACCGGCCGAGCGCTGGGCCAGGTTGCGCACCTCGCTGGCGACGACGGCGAAGCCACGGCCCTGCTCGCCCGCGCGCGCCGCTTCCACGGCCGCGTTCAGGGCCAGGATATTCGTCTGGAAGGCGATGCCGTCGATGACGGCGATGATGTCGCCGATCTTTTTCGACGAGGCATTGATGGCGCCCATGGTGTCGACCACCTGGCTCACCACGCCGCCCGCCTGGCTCGCCACTTGCGAGGCAGAAATGGCCAGCTGGTTGGCCTGGCGCGCATTGTCCGCATTCTGGCGCACGGTCGAGGTCATTTCTTCCATGGTCGAGGCCGTTTCTTCCAGGGATCCCGCCTGCTGCTCCGTGCGCGCCGACAGGTCGTGGTTACCGGAAGCGATCTCGCCCGATGCCGTGGAAATCGATTCCGCATCGCTGCGCACCTGGCTCACCAGGTGCGCCAGGTTGTCGCGCATGGCCTTGATCGCCATCAACAGGCTCGATGTGTCGCCGGGACGCGTGTCGATCTGCGTGGTCAGGTCGCCCTGGGCGATTTGCGCCACGATGGCGACAGCATAGTCGGGCTCGCCACCGAGCTGGGCCAGGATGCGGCGCAGCATCAGGGCCGCCAGGGCGCCCACCACCACCATCAGCGCGCCGCCAATGGCCAGCAGCGCACCCGCCTGGGCCCAGAACTTGTGGTTGATGTCATCGATATACGTGCCCGTGCCGATCAGCCAGTCCCACGGCGCAAATTTCACCACGGCATACATCTTCGCCACCGGGTCCTTCACACCCGGACGCGTGCCGTCCGCCAGCACCAGGCCGATGCGGCTGTTGGCCAGCGCGGCGCGGTAGCGGTCGCCCGACTGCTTCATGTTCTTTTGCGGCGTGCCGATGCGCGAAGCATTCGGATGCACGTACAGCAAGTCCGTGCTGAAATCGCGCACGAAGTAATACATCTCATCCTTGACGAAGCTGCCGATGGCCAGCTTGGCCTGCTGCTGGGCCTGCTCCCGCGTGAGCTTGCCCGACTGTTCCAGCGCATACGCCTTTTCCACCGACGCGTTGGCCAGCTCGACCAGCACCGTCAATTGCTCGACGCGCTCGGCCATCATGGTCTGGCGCAAGGAATACAGGGAAAAGGAAGCGATGAGGACGATGCCAAGCAAGGTGCTGAAACACAATAAAAGAATGCGCGAACGGAGAGTCATGGGTGCCTGGATAAAGAAAATGTGGAATTATAAACAATTTCCCAATGGAAATCTTTTCAGAAAAGCAAAGCGGGCGGCGCTACCGGGCTGATGCCCGGCAGGCACCGCCCGCTTTGTTGCTACTCGCTGTTACTGACGCGTCACGCCAGCGCTTCCTTGGCCGCCTCTTCGGGCGTCAAACCATCATAGAACTGGTCGGTAAACCACTCGACCTGCTCTTCGATATGGTCCTGCGCCTGCGCCACGGTGGCACCGCCGGCCACGAGGAAGCCTTCGACCTCGATACACCAGTTGATCAATTCCAGGGTTTCCGGATCGAGTTCTTCTTTCTTCGCCATCGTATTTCCTTGCTTGTTAAATTGCGATCAGATCAATTAACAGCAGTTTAACAGCTTCGGCACGCTAGCGTCCCGGCAAGCCCGGCATATAAATTACTTGGCCGCGACGTTTTTACGTTCCGGATACAGCACCACCTGCACATAATTGTGCATGTCCAGGTAGCGCTGCGCGGCCAGCTTGACGGCTTGCGGCGTGATGGCGCGCACGCGCTGCTCGTAACGCAGGATGTGCGCGGGATCGCGCCCCTGCGTCACCGAACCCATCAGCTGGCTCATCCAGTAGCGGTTTTCGCGCAGCGATTTTTGCTGGCGCGTGATCCAGTTCAGCTTGACCTTTTCCAGGTCGGCCACGGACGGCCCGTCCGCCTTCATCTTGTTGATTTCGGCAAAGGCCGCGGCGATCACCTTGTCCACGTTTTCCGGTCCCGTCGGCAAATTCAAGGCCACCGAGTAATGGCCGTACGGATGCTGGCCCATCGAGGTTTCAAAGCCGCCGCCATAGATCATGCTCATCTTTTCGCGCAGCACTTCGATGACTTTCAGGTTCAGCACCTCGCCCAGCGCCTGCAGGGTCAGTTTCTGCTCGTCCGAATACGCCGCGTCGCCATTGAAGGTGATGGAAATCGTGCTTTTGGGCTCGCTGCCCATGTAGATATCCTTCTTGACGACCCCGGTCACCGGGCGCATGCCCACGTCGCGGTAGGCGTGCGCCACCTCGCCCACGGGCAAGGTGCCCAGGTAGCTGGCGATCAGCGGCTTGATCTTGTCGAGCTCGAAGCTGCCCGCAAAGATGAAGGTCATGTCGCGCGCGCTGGAAAAACGCTGGCGGAAGATGTCCAATGAACGGTCCAGGCCCACCTTGTCGAAGTCGGCCGCGCGCGGCACGCCATCGACACGCGGGTTGTCGCCATACATGGCGTGCTGGATGGCATCGTAAAACACGGCTTCCGGCTGCGCCATGCTGTTTTTCGCCAGGTCCTGCTGCTTGCCGATGAAGGACTGGTACAGGCCCGCATCCTTGCGCACGTCATGGAAATACAAATACACGAGCTGCAGCATGGCTTCCACGTCGGCGCTGCTGGCCGAGCCGCCAAAACCTTCGCTCAGCTCGCCCAGCGAAGCGCCCACGTTGACCGTCTTGCCGGCCAGCACTTTCTGCAAGTCCAGCGGTGCCAGGTCTTTCAGGCCCATGCTGCCGACCACGGCGCTGGCATAGCGGGCGTTATAGATGTCGGCGTCGCCGAACAGCGACTGGCCGCCGAAGCGCGTCGAGCCCATCAGCACTTGGTCGTTCTTGAAATCCGTCGGTTTCAGCAGCACGCGCACGCCATTGCCCAGGATCAGTTCCGTCACGCCGATGGCGCTGTTCAACTTTTCCGAGACGATGCTGCCGCCGGCCGGCGGGCCGTCCATCAGCTTGCTGGCAAGCACTTTCTCCGTGCGCGGCTCGACGGTTTGCCGCTCCGCTTGCGCAACGGCGTCGAGCAATTGCTGCTGCGTCGGCACAGTCGAGGCCGCATTGCCCGCTGTCGGTTCGGCGCCCATGAAGACCACCAGCTTCTTTTGCTGGTCGGGAATCACCTTGGCCACCGTCTCGTTGATTTCCTGCAAGGTCACCTGCGGCAAGAGTTCCTGCGCGTACAGCAATTCGTTGGCGATGCCGGGAATGGCTTCCTGTTCCAGGAAGTTGCGCGAATACTCGGCCACGAAACCGGCCGAATCGGACTTGTCGCGCTCGCTGTACGCGCGCTCGTAATTGCGCAGCATGTCCTTGCGCGCGCGGTCCAGCTCATCCTGGCTGAAGCCGAAGCGGCGCGCCCGTTCATCTTCCTGCACCAGCGCATCGACGGCCGGCTGCACGCCGCCCTTGCCCAGCAAGGCATACGCGCTGAACGATTCATAGCCGCGCACCAGCTTGCCCATGCTGCTGCCGCCCTGGATGAAGGGCGGGTTCGCCTGCTGCGTCAATTCCTGCATGCGCGCGCTGAGCATCTGGCCATACAGGTTTTCGATCATCTGGCGGCGGTAGTCGGCGATGGTGACGGGCTCCTGCGCGGCGCGGATGGGGTAGCGGATGAAGACGCTGTCGTCCGGCGCTTCCTTGTCCGTGATCACCAGCGCTTCCGTCTGCGAACGCTGCGGCACTTCCGCATACAGGCGCGGACGCGGTTTCGCGGGGTTTTTCAGCTTGCCGAAATGCTGCCGGATCAGCTTTTCAGCCTGGCTCGGCTCCACGTCGCCGACCACCATCACGGCCATCAGATCGGGACGGTACCAATCCTTGTAGAAACGCTTGATGGCTTCCGGCTTGAAGGTTTTCAGCACCGATTCCTTGCCGATCGGCATGCGTTCCGCATAGCGCGAACCGTTCAGCAGTTTCGGATACAAGACCTTGTTCATGCGGTCGCTGGCGCCCTTGCCCAGGCGCGCCTCTTCCAGCACGATGCCGCGCTCGCTGTTGATGTCGGCCGGATTGAATTTCAAGCCATGCGCCCAGTCTTCCAGCACGAGAAACCCCTTTTCCAGGTTTTCCTTCTTGTTCGTGGGAATCGGCAGCACGTAGACGGTTTCATCGAAGCTCGTGTAGGCGTTCAGGTCGGCGCCGAACTTCACGCCGATCGATTGCAAATAGGAAATCAGTTCATTGCGCTTGAAATGCGTGGAGCCATTGAAGGCCATGTGTTCCGTGAAATGCGCCAGGCCTTGCTGGTCGTCGTCTTCCAGGATGGAGCCGGCTTTCACCACCAGGCGCAACTCCACTTTCTGCGCGGGACGGGCATTTTTCTTGATGTAATAGGTCAAGCCGTTCGGCAGTTTTCCGACGGTAACTTCTGGTGCCAGCGGCAGGGGATCGGTCAAACGGATTTCCGCCTGGGCCATGCAGGCGCACGCCAGCAAGACGGCGCCCGAGATCAGGCGTAATTTACTCAGCTTCATGTATTCTCAACGGTAAGATTCAGTAGTCATACCTTACACTGAAATCGTCTTTCCGCCATTAAAAACAGCTTAGGGTAAACCATTTTTCCCAGGGAACTTTGCCGAATAGCAAACTCAACAGTGTCCTGCCACATTTTTTCATCTGTGCTAAAGTATTGCCGCCGGTCATGTGGACCGGCACAACAATACGTCTTCGGGGCGGGGTGCGATTCCCCACCGGCGGTAAGACCGGCAACGGTCAAGCCCGCGAGCGCTTTCCAGGCACCGCTTGGCGAGGTCAGCAGATCCGGTGTGACTCCGGGGCCGACGGTATAGTCCGGATGAAAGAAGATGTGCAGTAAACGCGATGTCCGATCGACCTGTCGATGCGGCCGGCTGCGTCTATTCGCTTGCCCTGCAGCGTTTTTCGCCTATGCGAGGAGCGTTTCACCATGTTAGTCAACAGCTATACCCTGCTTTCCAACGACCTGGAAGGTCGCATCCAGTCCGCCCTGGCCGCCATGCGCGCCGGCATTCCCGTCATCCTGCTCGACGATTTCGACCGTGAAAACGAAGCCGACCTGATCCTGTCTGCCGAGAAACTCACGCACGAAACCATGGCTTTGCTGATCCGCGAATGCAGCGGCATCGTCTGCCTGTGCCTGCCCACGGACGTCGTCAGCGCGCTGGAATTGCCGCCCATGTCGTCCGACAACGGCAGCCGCTACGGCACGCCGTTCACCGTCTCCATCGAGGCGCGCGACGGCGTCACGACGGGCGTGTCGGCCGCCGACCGGGTCACCACCATCCGCGCCGCCATCGCACCGAACGCCAAGCCCGCCGACCTGGTGCGCCCCGGCCACGTCTTCCCCCTGCGCGCCGCGCCCGGCGGCGTGCTCGAGCGCCGTGGCCACACGGAAGGCTCCGTCGACCTGTCGCGCATGGCGGGCCTGAACCCGGCCGCCGTGCTGTGCGAGCTGATGAACCCGGACGGCACCATGATGCGCGGCGACGATATCGAACGCTTCGCCGAACTGCACGGCATGCCGATCCTGACCATCGAAGAACTGGTGGAATGGCGCAGCACGCACGGAAAATAAGCGTACAGTAAGCGCTCACGCGGCGGCCACGGCCTTCGGCAGATGCACGTGGCGGTACACGAGGCCCGCCGCCAGGCCATACGCGGCGGCGATCGTCGCGTAGGCCAGCGGCAGGCGCAGCGACCAGTCGGGCAGCATGTGCAGGATGCTGCCGATCAGCGCCACGCCCACCAGCGCGCCGATCTGGCGGTTGGCATTCAGGGCCGCCGCCGCGCTGTTCGCATGCCGCTTGCCGGCCACCCGCATCACGGTGGCCGTCATGGCGGGAATGGCGATGCCGATGGCCACATTCATGACGGCCGTGCCCAGCGCCAGCCAGCCATACGCCGTGCCAGGACGTAAACCCATCAGCAGCAGGGCCATCGCGGCTCCCACCAGCAAACCGGCCAGCATGGGCCAGCGCGTGCCATGACGGGCCGCGATACGTCCCGCCATGAAGTTCCCCACCGTGTAGGCCGCCATCATGGGCAGCAGGCGCAAGCCCGACTGCAGGGCGTCGGCGCCGCCCGACTGCTGCAGGAACAGGCTCAATAAGAACAGCTGGCCGAATACGCAGAAATTGATCAGAAAACCCACGCCATTGGCCGCGCCAAAGCTGCTGCTGTGAAACAGTTCACGCGGCAACAGCGGATGGCTGCCGCTGCGCTCGCGCCGCAGCAACTGCCCGGCCGACAACAGCGTCACGGCGCCCGCCGTCAGCACGCCGGGCGACAGCCAGCCCAGCACGGGCCCTTCGATCAGCACGAAACTGAGGCCCGCCAGCGCCGCCACACCCAGCGCATGGCTGAACAGAGACAGATCGCGCGGCTGGCGCGCCGGCGCCACCAAGAGCAGCTGCGCCATGACGATGGCCAGCAGGCCCAGCGGCACGTTGACCCAGAACACGCTGCGCCAGCCGAACTGGTGCACGAGGATGCCGCCGATCAAGGGGCCGGACGCACCGGCCACGCCCACCAGCGCCGACCAGGCGCCCAGCATGCGCGTGCGTTCGCGTTCGTCGTCAAAGCTGTGCGTGAGCAGGCTGAGCGAACTGGGCATGAACAGGGCCGCGCCCGCGCCCTGCAGCAGGCGCGCCGCCGTCAGGAAATGCCCGTCGGGCGCGGCGCCGCACAGGATCGAGCCGAGGATGAAGACGCCGAGGCCGCCCTGGTACACGGCTTTCGGCCCGTAGCGGTCGGCCAGCGCGCCGCCGGCCAGCAGCAGCGCGGCGAACGTCAAGGTGTAGCCGTCGACCACCCAGACCAGGCCCGTCAGCGGGATATGCAAGTCCAGCGCGATATCGGACAGCGCCACGTTGACGGCCGTGACGTCGAGCATGGCCATGACGAAGCCGAAGGCCAGGGTCAGCAGGATCAAGCCGCTGGCGCGGCGTGGTGGGGAAGCAGTCATCATATTTCCTTGCAGGGACAGCGGGGCCGCCATTATGCGAGCGTTGCACGATGCAGTAAACAGTCATAAACTCGGCACACTGATGCAAAAATGCATCACCATACGCAATAGGAGAAGCAGCTTGGATTGGGATAACGCGCGCATCTTTCTGGCCATCGGCCAGGCCGGCACCCTGCGCGGCGCGGCCGCCCTGCTGTGCATCGACCAGGCCACGTGCGGGCGCCGCCTGGCCGCGTTGGAAACGTCGCTGGGCGCCACCCTGTTCCTGCGCACGCCGTCGGGCTATGTGCCCACGCCGGCGGGCGAGCTGGCGCTGACGGCCGCCGAGGCGATGGAACGGGCGGCCGACAAGCTGCAGCGCGAGATGCAGGGCGTCGACACCCGTTTAAGCGGCCTGGTGCGCGTGGCCACCACGGACACCATGGCCAGCCATTTCGTCATCCGCGCCATGCAGCGGCTGCACGCGGCGCATCCGGACATCCGCATCGTGCTCAACGTGGCGCCCGCGCTGGCCAGCCTGACGCGGCGCGAAGCGGACCTGGCCGTACGCGGCGTGCGTCCCACCGACCCGGACCTCATTTCGCGCCACCTGGTCAAGCGCAGCCTGGGCCTGTACGCATCGAAGACCTATCTGGCCGCACGGGGCGAACCCGTGCGCGGCACGGCGCTGGCCGGCCACGACATCGTCATCTACCACCATTCCGTGACGCCGCGGCACGCGGAGAAAATCGCGGGCGAGCCCGTCGCCAACGCCAGGGTCGCCATGGAAGTCAATTCGGCGGCCATGCTGCAGGAAGCCACGCGCGCGGGCCTGGGCGTGGCCGAGCTGGCCACTCACCTGGGCGACATCGACCCGCAGCTCGTGCGCATCTGGCCCGAACGGGCGGAAAGCTACGACGTGTGGCTGGTCATGCACGCCGACCTGAACCGCTCGGCCCGCGTGCGCGCGGCGGCCGACGCGATTATCCACAGCGTCACCAGCGTGGCCGGCCAGTAGCCAGGCTGCCGGGCACGGCCGCACGGCAGGACAATCGCTTGTATCGAACGCATCCAATGTTAAGATGCCATGATGACCCTCTCCGTCTCCCTCATCATCAGCCTGCGCCGCCTGCACCGGGCCACCATGGCCTGGCTGGTCAGCTGGTGGCGCATGCTGCATTTCGCCATCCTCGTGTTTTCGCTGGCCCTGTCGCCGTCGAGCTATAACCGCGACAACCGTCCCATCCTCGCGCACCGGCTCGTGACGAACACGGCGCCCAACCTCGTGTGGTTCAGCGTGGCCTGCGCGCTCGTCAGCCTGGTGCTGATCCGCATCGTCGTCGTCAGCGCGCAAAGCTACGGCCTGTCGCGCTATGCGCTGGAAATGGTGGTGCGCGTGCTGGTGCTGGAACTGATACCGCTGACGGCCGCCCTGTTCGTGGCGCTGCGCCTGACCCTGCCCGACGGCATTGCATTTGCGCAAATGCGCTCTTCCGGCATGCTCGACACCATGCAGCGCCAGGGCGTCGACCTGCTGCGCCGCGAATACTTTCCACGCGTCATGTCCGGCATCTTCGCCGTGTGGATGCTGGCCATCGTCAGCTGCGTCACCTCGCTGATCCTCGCCTACCTCACCATCTACGGTTTCACGCCATGGGCGCTGCAAGGCTACACGCGCGTGGTGGGACAGATCTTCAATCCGGCCGTGGCCCTGATCCTGATGCTCAAGGTGATCTTCTTCAGCTTTGCCGTGGCCCTGATCCCGCTGGCCTCCTCGTACTATCCGGAAGACCCGCACGGCCGCCGCAACCGCCTGTGGGCCGCGCACGGCCTGTCCGAAATGCTGCGCCTGTTTTCCGTCATCCTGCTGATCGAAGTGGCTTCGCTGATGGGCAATTACTACTGATGCCCGCCACTCGCCAGCGATTCCGATTTCCCCCATACCAGAGCCAGAAGCCATGAGCCAACCGCAAAATCCCGACCAGGTCGACGTCACGGCGCCAGCCGGTCTCACGCAAGATTCCGTCCTGCCCGCCCCGCCGCCCGTACGCCACGCCGAACTGAAGGCGGCCATCCTGCTCATCTTCATGTTCGTGCTGGTGGTCGGCTCCGTCGTCTACCTGATGTATGCACGCGGCGCCTTCGAAGCCACGCAAACCCTGGTGCTGACGGCCGACGATTCCGACGGCGTGGGCGTGGGCGCCGACCTGACCTTTTCCGGCTTTCCCATCGGCCGCGTGCAACGCATCGAACTGGCGCCGGACGGGCGCGCGCGCGTCATCGTCGACGTGCCGCGCAAGGATGCGCACTGGCTGCGCAGCAGCTCCATCTTCACCCTGGAGCGGGGCATCGTGGGCGGCGCCAAGCTGCGCGCCTACAGCGGCATACTGACGGACCCGCCGCTGCCCGACGACGCCACGCGCGACTTGCTGGTGGGCGACATGGCGGCGGAAATCCCCCGCCTGCTGGCCGCCGCCAAGGATTTGCTCAACAACGTGGCCAGCCTGACGGGCAGCGATTCCGCCCTCGACGGCACCTTGCGCAACGTGCAGGCCGTGACGGGCAAGCTGAGCGGCCCTGGCGGCGCCATGGGCTTGCTGACGGGCGACGACAAGCAGTCGCGCCTGCTGGTCGAGCGGGCCAACGCCCTGCTCGTTACGGCCGACCAGCTGGCGCGCCGCACGGATGGCCTGGTGGCCAATGCCGACACGCGCGTCTTCGGCGACAAGGGCGTCATGACGGATGCGCAGGCAACCATCGTGCAGCTGAACGCCCTGCTGGCCGACACGCGCGCCAGCCTGAAAAAAGTCGACGCCGTGCTGGTCGAGGCGCAAGCCGTGGGCGCCAACGCCAGGGCGGCGACCGCCGATCTGGGTCCGCTGCGCGCGGACGTGGAAAGCAATCTGCGCAAGGTCGAGCAGCTGGTCAATGACATCAACCGCAAATGGCCGTTCAAGCGCAATCCGGAGATCAAACTGCCATGAAAATGTCCCGCCCCGCCCTCGCCGCCCTGCTGTCCACCTTGCTCGCCGCCTGCTCCAGCGGCCCGCCCGTGCCCGACTGGAAGATGAATGCGCAAAGTTCCATCGAACGCTTCCAGGCCGCCTATCTGAATGGCAACGCCCTGGTCGAGCAGACGGAATTCCGCCGCGCCCGCAGCCAAGTGGCCGGCACGGGCAAGCTCGAACTGGTGGCGCGCATCGAACTGCTGCGCTGCGCCGCCCGCGTGGCCAGCCTGGCCTTCGAGGACTGCGGGGGCTTCGATGCCCTGCAAGCGGACGCGAACGACGCCGACCGCGCGTATGCGGCCTATTTGGCCGGCAAGGCGCAAGGGTCCGACGCCGCCCTGCTGCCGCAAGCGCAGCGCGCGGCCGCCGGCGCCGCATCCGACACGGCCGCCGCCAGCGCCGTGGCGGCCATCGATGACCCGCTGTCGCGGCTGGTGGCGGCCGGCGTGCTGCTGCGCTCGGGCCGCGCCACGCCGGCGCTGCTCGACACGGCCGTGGCCACCGCCTCAGACCAGGGCTGGCGCCGCCCGCTGCTGGCCTGGCTGGGCGTGCAGCGCCTGCGCGCCGAACAGGCGGGCGACACGCAAGCGGCGCAGCGCATCGCGCGGCGCATGGCGATCGTCGAACAGCCGCCGGCCCCTTGAGCGTGTGCCCATGGACGGCCCAAGGCAGGCAGAATCAGGCATAATTCAGCCAGGATGACAGCTATGCCGTGCAGGCAGCGAGGTGTGACGATGCAGTTCGAGGATTTCGACCTTTCCACCCCCGATACCGGCCGGCATGCCGGGGCGGCGCCTGATGCGGACGCGTCGGCGGCCACGGCCGTGCGCCTGCAATACCTGCTCGACAATACGCCTTCCATCATCTATTGCACCGTGCCCAGCGGCGACTTCAAGATGACCTTTGTCAGCAACAATGCCCTCAATGTGCTGGGCTACCAGCCCGAGGAGATGGTGGCCGACCCGAATTTCTGGTTCGATCACATCCACCCCGACGATGCCCCCGGCATCTTTTCCAGCCTGGCACAGATCTTCGTCGAAGGCGCGCGCGCCTATGAATACCGTTTCCGCGTGCGCGACGGCAGCTATCTGTGGATGCACGACAGCCTGCGCCTGGTGCGCGACGAGCACGGCGTACCGTTCGAGGTCATCGGTTCGCTGACGGATATCACCGAACGCAAGGGCATGGAAGCGATGCTGCAGGCGCGCGGCGAGGAGCAGCAACTACTGATCAGCAAGTTGCAGGAAGCGCACGACCAGCTGCTGCAATCGGAAAAGATGGCGTCCATCGGCCAGCTGGCGGCCGGCATCGCGCATGAAATCAACAACCCGATCGGTTTCGTCAACTCCAACATGAGTTCGCTGCAAGCCTATGTCGGCACCCTGTTCGACGTGATCGCCCAGTATGAAGCGGCGATGCGCGAGCCGCTCGACGGCCCGGCCCTGGCCGCGCGCGTGGCCCAGGTGCGCGGCCAGGCCGACCTGGCCTTCCTGCAGGACGACATCGGCGACCTGGTGCGCGAATCGATGGATGGCTTGAAACGCGTGCGCGACATCGTGCAGGCGCTGAAGGATTTCTCCCACGTGGGCGAGACGGACTGGCAAGTGGCCAGCCTGCATGCGGGCCTGGACAGCACCCTGAATATCGTCGCCAACGAACTGAAATACAAGGCGCGCATCGAGAAGCACTATGGCGAGCTGCCGCCGATACTGTGCCTGGCTTCGCAGCTGAACCAGGTGTTCATGAACCTGCTCGTCAACGCGGGCCAGGCCATCAGCAGCGACGGCGTGATCAGCATCCGCACGGGCCACGCGGGCGACTGGGTGTGGGTGGAAATCGGCGACACGGGCGCCGGCATCGCGCCCGAGCACCTGAACCGCATCTTCGAGCCGTTCTTCACCACCAAGGCCGTGGGCAGCGGCACGGGCCTGGGCCTGTCGCTGTCGTACGGCATCGTCAACAAGCACGGCGGACGCATCGAGGTGGCGTCGGAAGTGGGCCAGGGCACGCGCTTTACCGTGCACCTGCCGCTGCAGCCGCCCAGCGCCGCTGCCGCGAACGCCTAGGCATCCTTCACGGGCGCGTACACGCGGATGCTCAGGCGCCCGCCATTCTTGCCTTCGAAATCGAGCAGCTGGGCGATCACGCGGGCCGTCAGCACGTGTTCGGCCGCCAGCAGCATCAGGCCGTCGCGGCTGATCAGGTCGCGCGACAGCGTCATGCCCGGCTCCAGCTGGCCCGACAGCACGGTCAGGTCGCGCGCCGGCGGCTCCGTCTCCTCCATGATGCTGCGGAAAGCGGCCACCACGGCCGGGTCGTAGCGCTTGCCGACGCTGTCGTAGATCAGGGTGCGCGCTTCGTCGGCGCGCAGGCTGCGCTGCACCATGGCGCCGATCTGCAAGCCGTCGTAGTCGGACGCCAGCGCCAGGATGCGCGCGCCCATGGGGATGGCCAGGCCCACCAGGCCGTCGGGAAAGCCGCCGCCGTCGAAGCGCTCCAGCTGCGAGCGCAGGATGACGGAAACGGCGCGCAGCTCGTCGAGCGCCATCAGCAGCTGTTCGGCGCGCAGCGGATGCTTGCGGAAGGCGGCCAGCTGCTCGCCCGTCCAGGCGCTGGCCGGCAGTTCCAGCACGTCGTCACTCAGGCTCAGCTTGCCGATATCCTTGAGCAGGGCCGCGATGAACACGTCGCGCGCCTCCTGCCCTTCCAGGCCCAGCGCCTGCGCCAGCTTGCGCGACAGTTCGGCCACCCGCCGCGCATGGCCGGCCAGCTTGCCGCCGCGCATTTCGATCAGGTTGGAAAACACCTTGATCGTCGTCACGAACGTGGCCTTCAGGCGCTCGTTGGCCGCCTGCACCTCGTCGTGCGACTGCTTCAGCTGCTGCGTGCGCGTGGCCA
Source organism: Janthinobacterium sp. GW821-FHT03C10 (assembly GCF_059420865.1). NCBI lineage: Bacteria > Pseudomonadati > Pseudomonadota > Betaproteobacteria > Burkholderiales > Oxalobacteraceae > Janthinobacterium > Janthinobacterium sp. GW821-FHT03C10. The sequence continues at coordinate 302,714 of NZ_JBWKUN010000002.1, forward strand.
CCTTCGCTTCCAGGCTGGCGTTGAGCGCCTGCAGCTCCACGTTCTGGCTGGCCGTCAGCGCTTCCAGGCGCCGTTTTTCCTGTTCCAGCGCGCGCCGTTCCAGCGCGTGGCGCACCACCAGCACGATATCGTTCTCGTCCCACGGCTTGGTCACGTAGCGGTAGATCTCGCCCTGGTTGATGGCGTCGAGGATGGACTGGATGTCGGCATAGCCCGTCAGCAGCAGGCGTATGGTGCCGGGCCAGCGCTGGCGCACCTGGGCCAGGAACTGCGCGCCATCCATGTGCGGCATGCGCATGTCGGAAATGACCAGGTCCACCGTCTCGCTCTCGAGCAGGGCCAGGCCGGCCGCGCCGCCGTCGGCCGTCAGCACGCGGTAGCCGTGCGGGCGGAACAGCCGCCGCAGCGACGACAGGATATTCGGCTCGTCGTCGACGCACAGGATGGTGGGCGGCGCGGCCGCGGTGCTGGCGCTGGTACTGGTGCTCATGCTCATGCTGTCCTGTTCGGTCATGGTGCAACGGCCTGCGCCTGGCGCACGGGCAAGGTGATGCGGAAGGTGGTGCCGCGGCCGATGACGCTGCGCACGTCGATGCGGCCATGGTGTTTCTGCACCGTCGTGTAGGCCAGCGACAGGCCCAGCCCCGTGCCCTTGCCGACGGCCTTGGTGGTGAAGAATGGATCGAAGATGCGCGACAGGTGTTCGGGCGCGATGCCGCCGCCCGTGTCCTCGACCTCGATCCACACTTCCGTCGCGTTGTCGCTGCCCGTGCGCAGCGTGATGCGTCCGCGCGCCTCGCCCATGGCGTGGGCCGCGTTGACGACGAGGTTCATGATCACCTGGTTCAGCTCGGAAGGCTGGCATTCGATGTCGGGAATGTCGCCGTACTCGCGCACCACGTCGGCCTTGTACTTGACCTCGTTGTTCACGATGTTGAGCGTGGTATCGATGCCCTGGCGCAGGTCGGCCCAGACCCACTCCTGGTGCGCATCCGTGCGCGAAAAATCCTTCAGGTCCTGCACGATGCGGCGTACGCGCGCAATGCCTTCCTTCGACTCGCCCATCAGCATGGGAATGTCGGTGCGCAGGAAGTCCAGGTCGATCTGTTCGCGCAGCGCGCGCAGGCGCGCCGCCACCACGGGGTCGGCGACGGCCGGTTCGGCGTCCTCGTAGGCGTCGAGCATGCTGAACAGGTCATCCAGATAGCCTTCCAGGGTGCCGACGTTGGAAAACACATAGCCGATGGGATTATTGATCTCGTGCGCCACGCCGGCGGCCAGCTGGCCGATCGACGCCAGTTTTTCCGACTGCAGCAGCTTTTGCTGGGCCAGCGACAGCTTGCTGTTCAATTCCGTCAGGGCCAGGTTGCGTTCGCGCAGCTCGAGATCGGCGATCTGGCGCTGGCGGATGTCGTCGGCCAGGCGCTCGTTCATTTCGGCCAGCTGGGCCGTGCGCTTGGCCACCAGGTGTTCCAGGTTGTCGTGCGCCTTGCGCAGCGCCAGTTCCGCCAGGCGCCGTTCGCTCACGTCGCGCAGGGTTTCGATGGCGCCCACCAGACGCCCCTGGCGGTCGCGCAGGGGCGCCGCCGTGAAATGCAGCCAATGGCCGTCGGGCCCGATATCGGCAAAGAAATCTTCGGCCTCAAAGGCGCCGGGGATCACGGGAGAACGCTTGAGCTTGCCAAGGTAGAGGTCATTTTCACCGAGCGCGATATCGTCGGCCACCAGCAGGTCGGCCAGGCAGGCGCGCGGCTGCGGATAGAACGCCTTCCAGTGGTCGCGCGTGCCGACCATCTCGGCGGCCGTAAAGCCCAGCAGCTGCTCGCAGGCGCTGTTCCAGTGCGTCACCACGTGGTCCGTGTCGATGGCGAAGGTGGCCACGGGATGGCCGTCGAAAAACGCCGACAGCGCGATGGTGTCGCCCTGGCGGCGTTCCGGCGTGGCGGGCAGCGCCTGCCCTGCGTCTGTGTCCATGGCCTTTGTCCTGTTCATGCCAGCATGATCCGCGACATTTCATCGAAGGTGTGTTCCGTTTGCGCCAGCAGCGCCAGCCAGGCCTGCTCGTCCAGGGCGATGCTGCGCCAGCCCGCCGGCGACAGCGGCGGCACCAGCGCATCGTCGACGCCGGCCAGGTCGAGCGCCAGGGCGACGGCATTGGCCATGTGCACGGCCAGCGGCAAGCCGCCCGTTTCCAGCCGTTCGATGACATGGTGGTCAGCCACCGCCTGCTGTATCGTCTCGGGAAACTTCCAGTAGGCGGCCAGGGCGCTGCCCACCTGCGCGTGATCGATGCCGATGACGGCCAGTTCCGCCTCGGCCATCTGGCAGTCGTGCGCCTGCCGGTGGCTGCGCACGAGCGCGTGCTCGGCCGGGAAGCGCGTCACCAGCACCAGGGTGCCCAGGTCGTGCAGCAGGCCGGCCGTGAATGCCGTTTCGGGATTGACCCGCAGGTGCGGCGCCAGCAGGCGCGCGGCGATGGCCGTGGCCAGCGAGTGGCGCCAGAACGCCTGGAAATCGAAGCCGCCGCTGACGGGCGCGAAGCTGCCCGTCAGGGCGCAGGCCGTGACGACGGTGCGGATGCTGTGAAAGCCCAGCACGGAAACGGCTTGCGGAATGCTGGTGACCTTCGATTGCATGCCGTAGAACGAGGAATTGGCGATGCGCAGGGTCTTCGCCGCCAGCCCCTGGTCCAGCTCGATCTTTTGCGCCAGCACGTGCACGTCCGTGTCGTCCTGGTCCATGCTCGACAGCAGTTCCAGCACCACCACCGGCAGCGAGGGCAGCTCCTGTATCTGGCGGATGATGTGTTCAAAACTGAGCCGTGTCATGCCCCGCTCCCTTGCCGGTAGCGCCGCAGCAGCGCCAGCAGTTCCGCCCCGGCGGAATCGGGCGGCGTGGCGCGGAACAGCACGGCCAGCCGTTCCAGGCGGCGAGCCCGCTCCTGCTCGGCATACGCCTGCGCGGCGGGGTCGGGCTCCTCTGCCATGACGACGTGGCAGCGCTCCACGTTACGCCTGCGCAAGGCCGTCAGGTTCGCCGCCGTCAGGGTGGCGCCCTGAGCCAGCAGCACGGCGCCGCTGGCGTCGCTCAGCGCCAGCGCCAGCACCATGCCTTCCTGCGCCTGCTCGATGGAAATCTCGCGTCCGCTCTCACTCACGCTTCCACTCATGTATCCGCTCCATGACGGCTCAATGTGACCAGGCTGCCGCGCGAGCGCGAATGCAGGCCCATGGGATGAACGGCGACGGCATACGGCTGGCCGTCGATGGCGGCCAGGCGGGGCGCGCCCTGCCCGTCGAACAGCTGCGGCAAGACGACCGCCGCCTCGTTGCCCAGCAGGGCCGCGCCCCGCTCGAACAGGCTGGCCGCCGCCGCGTTGATGAAGGCGATCATGCCGTCCTCATCGAGCCCGATCACGGGCAAGGGTAAGAATTGCAGCAATTCGCGCGCGATGCCCAGGCTGACCTCGTCGCGGCTGATCTGGTGCTGCTGCTGGCGCACCAGCGCCTGCATGGCGGCATTGGCTGCCGCCAGCGCCTGGTTGGCGTCGCGCAGCTGCGCATTCAGGCGCACATTGTCGTCATCGATGCCCTTCAGGCGGAACGCTTCGGCGATATGCTCGCGCAGCTGATGGTCTTCCCAGGGCTTGGTGAGGAACTTGAAGATGGCGCCCTCGTTGACGGCGTCCGTGACGGCCTGCAATTCGGTATAGCCCGACAGCATGATGCGGATGGTTTGCGGGCACAGCAGCTTGGCCTTGCGCAGGAAGTCGGCGCCCAGCATGCCGGGCATGCGCTGGTCCGACACGATCACGTCAACGGCATGGCTGGCCAGCACGTCCAGCCCTTCCTGGCCGCTGCCGGCCGTCAGGATGTGGTAGGCATCGCGCCGCAGCAGGCGCTTGAGGGAGGCGAGGATATTCGGCTCGTCATCGACCAGCAGCAAGGTGCGCGGCGGCGCAGCCCGCTGCCCGGCATCCGCCGTCAGCACCGCGCTACCCGGCACACCTTGCTCGTCGTGCACATCCATCGGACCATCCTCTCATCGCCACGGCGATATCGGAGCTTGCCTGGAGGGGGAATCTGCCGCGCAAGCCAGTCTTGCGAGTCTTGCGCGGCAGCCAGCCTGCGTTGAAATTATACGACTAAATATTCCTTCATTGCACTTATCCGCGCCGTGCCGGACACGGCGTGTCGCGGTAGAACACAAAGCCGCCCAGGCCGATGGCCCGGGTGTCGGCTTTCACGCCATATACCAGCGTATTCTTGTCCGCCTCGATGCGCAGCAGATTCTGGTGCTGCACGATTTGCGCGTGGGACAGCTCCAGCGAGGGCGTCGGCGCCAATGCCAGACGCAATTCGGACGTGGCCGCGTCATACGTCCAGCGGCCCGGGTTATAGAAGGCGAAGCCGCCGTCGAAACGCAGGCTGCCATCCTTGAACTGGGTCAGGCAAATGCCGGGAAATTCGCTGGGCGGGTTGTACCAGGTGGCGGCCACGGCCGCATCGGCCGGTGTCTTGCCCGGCATCTGCATGCCGGTGCTGCCGCTGTTGCCGCCCATGCCGGCGCAACCGGCCAGCGCCAGCGCGCCGGCCAAAGCGCCCGCGCGTTTGATGAATGTCATGTGCATTCCCGTCCCCTTGCTTTATAGAAACACAATCTTAGTCCGGGAAACGTGGCCGTTCAAGCGGCTAGCGCACATAAGGCGAATTTAATTACCTGCGGCCGCCTTGGCAGCCGCTTCGCGCAATTTGTCCTTCTTGCTCTTGCGCGCGCCCTTCACGCCGCCGTTCACCGCATCGGTAACGGGGTTCGCGGGCGCGGGCAGTTCCGTCGGCTCGAAACCGGCCACCACTTCGCGCACGATGCGCAAGTCGTTGCGGTTTTCGATCAGGCGGAAATGCGCTTCCGTGTCGGCCGTGACGAAACTGATGGCCGTGCCGCTTTCGCCCGCGCGGCCCGTGCGGCCGATGCGGTGCGTGTAGTCGACGGCTGAGCGGGGCAAGTCGTAGTTGACGACGGCGGGCAGGCCGGCGATGTCGATGCCGCGCGCGGCCACGTCGGTGGCCACCAGCACCTGCAGCCGGCACGCCTTGAAGTCGGCCAGCAGCTGGCTGCGCGTGCCCTGGCTGAATTCGCCGTGGAAGGCGCCCACGTGCAGGCCCGCGCGCTGCAGCTTGTCGGCCACGTGTTCGGCCGCATATTTAGTGGCGACGAACACCAGCACGCGCTCCCACTGCTGCTGCAGGATCAGGTAGCGCAGCAGCTGCGTGCGGCGCGGCACGTCGACCGTGATGGCGCGCTGCACGATGTCGGGCTTGTCCTGCGGTTCGGACGCCACTTCGATGCGCACGGGGTCCGTGAGCAGGCTGTCGGCCAGCGCCTGCACGCTGTCGGGGAAGGTGGCGGAAAAGAACAGGTTTTGCCGTTGTTTGGGCAGCAGCGCCAGGATGGCGTTGATTTCTTCGCTGAAACCCATGTCGAGCAGACGGTCCGCCTCGTCGAGCACGAACAGCGACACGCCGCCCAGCTTCACGGCATTTTGCCGCACCAGGTCGAGCAAACGGCCCGGCGTGGCGACGACGATATCGGCGCCGCCGCGCAAGTCCATCATCTGCGGATTGATCGACACACCGCCGAACAGCACGGAAATCTTCAGTTTGACGGGCAACGGCTTGGCCAGCGCGTGCACCGTCTGCCCCACCTGCGCCGCCAGCTCACGCGTGGGCACGAGGATCAGCGCGCGCGCATGGCGCGGGCCGGAAGCGGGCGCCATCAAGGCCTGCAGCAGCGGCAGCGCATAGGCGGCCGTCTTGCCGGAACCCGTCTGCGCCGCGCCCAGCACGTCGCTACCGCGCAGGATGGCGGGAATGGCGGCCGCCTGGATGGCCGTCGGCGCGGCATAGCCGGCCTTGTCGACGGCGCGGACCAGGGCGGGAATCAGACCCAGGGAGGAAAATGGCATAGCGGGCCTTCTTTATTCGTAAAGTGAGACCGGCCGCAATGTGCGGCCGGTCGGAATAGCGACAGTATAAGGCAGGCGGCTACTGCCTGGGCATTTGCAGCGTCGGATGGCCCGCGTCATCATAGCCCGGCATGCCGCGCCGGATCGCGTGCGAAAAGTCTGCGTCGTCGTTGGCGGCCCGCGCACGCGCCGTGATGTGGCCCCCAATACGCAGCTGCTGGAAGCTCAGGCCGGGCACCAGGCCCTTGACGTCGAACAGATAGCGGTCGAGGTAGCCCGAGGCCATCAGCCGGTAATCGAGCGGCAGGCCCGGCACGATGCGGCGCACCATCTCGAAGACGATGGTGGTGCAGTTGGCCGTCAGCGTGTTGTAGAACTGCGGCTGCGCCTTCAGCGCCTGCGCCTCGTCCAGGTAGGCGAGGAACAGCGAACGCATGGCCGCCTTCGGCATCATCACGCGGTACAGATGCATGTCCTCGCCGCGCGCATTCGTGCGCACGCGCAGGATGTCGCGCTCGTCGGCGGCGATCAGGCTCATCTCGAAATGCTTGAAGAAGCCGCCGATGGCGGAAAAGCTCTCGCCCTTTTCCTTGCGGATCTCGATGGAAAACGTCAAAAAGCGGCCGTCGGCGAAGCCGAAGGAAATGAGGGTGTGCGCGATGTAGGGCCCCGTCCAGTACGACAGGGCCGTGTCCACCGTGCGCAATTCGTCGAGGTCGTAGCTGCGCTGCTCCCACTTGACCGTGTAGTCGTCATCGCTGCGCCAGTCGAAATTGCGCACATTGTCCAGCGTGACCATATTGCCCTTGACGGTGCCCGTCACATTGCGCGCCACGTCGTCGGCCCACACGCGCTGCTGCTTCGGCGTGATGAAACTCCACCACACGAGCAGCAGGATGAAACCGGCCGCATATGGCAGCAGCGCGCGCGCGTCGCCGCGCGTCCACCACAACGCGATGCTGGCCACGCCCAGCGCGGCCCACAGCAAGGCGCCGATGGCTTGCGCCGCCGTGCCGCCGGACAGCTGGTACCACAGCGCCAGCGCGCCCCACAGTGCGGTCAACAGGAGAATCAGGGAAACGGCCATTTTGCCGAAGGTGGCCAGCACGGAGCGGGCACGCAGTGATAAGAAAGTCATGCCCCGATTATACGGGCAAGCGCAGGAAGAGGTGCGTCCGGGCAAGTACAGCTGCAACAGGCCCTGGCCGCAAAATTATTTCTTGCCTGCCAATTTATTTCATGAGAGCATGTTGCAAAAATAAAATGTATAGACAAGGCATCCTGTCTCCGCAGCGCTGCCTTGCCGATTTCCGGAGACGCCTTTGCAAGCCCCTTCGCTGTACGCCCTCGCCGGCAGCCTCAATTCCCTGTTCATCGTCGTCAGCCTGTTCGGCCTGTGGTCGCAGCTGCAAAAAATCTGGCGGCGCAAGCGCGATGCCGGCATCGGTGCCGGCCAGACGACGGACATCCTGTCGATCAACCAGTTCACCGTCAGCTTCCTCGCGTATTGCGCCTTCTTCGTCTACGGCTATTCGATCACGCCGTTCAACCACTACATCGTCTGGCCCCGCCTGGTCGCCTCCTTGATCGCGCTGGCCATCCTGTATGAAATCGACCGCGACCGCCGCAGCCTGGCCTCGCGCCACGCGCTGCTGGCCTGCGCGCTGCTGCTGGGCGCGGGCGTGGCGGGCCTGGCCTTCGGCCCCACGTTCAGCGATGAAAAACGCGTGATCTCGCAAAGCCTGATCGTCGCCGTCACCGTGCTGCTGGCGCAGGGCTATGCGCACCAGATCCGCCTCATTTACCGGTCGGGCAGGACGGGCGCCGTGTCCCTGAAAATGAGCCAGTTCATCCTGGCGATGGATGTCAGCACCATCATCTTCGCCTGCGTCATGGGCCTGTCGACGGGCTGGCCCCTGCTGCTGCTCGCCAGCGTCAGCGCCACCACCAAGCTGATCATCATGTGGCTGTTCCGCTGGGAAAAGACCAGTTCCGCCGCACGCATGAAGCGCCAGGTGCCGGCCTGAGGCTAGAATGGCGGCATCGCCACCTGTCGAAAGCACCGCCATGCATGCCGCCATCCCCATCCTGCGCATCTTCTCGGAAGAAAAGGCGCGCGAGTTCTACCTCGGCTTCCTCGGCTTTACCCTGGACTGGGAACATCGCTTCGAGCCCACGGCGCCGCTGTACCTGCAGGTGACGCGGGGCGAGCTCGTGCTGCACCTGTCCGAGCACTACGGCGACGCCACGCCGGGGTCCGCGCTGCTGATCCCCGTCGACGACGTCGCCGCCCTGCATGCGGAACTGCAGGCCAGGGATTACCCGTACGCGCGGCCCGGCATCCGCGACGAGGACTGGGGCCGCATCCTGGAAGTGGCTGACCCGTTCGGCAACCGGCTGCGCTTCTGGCAGCGCAGCGAGTAAGGTCATTGCCCGCTCAGCGCCCGCATTTCCGCATACAGGTTCGCCTTGCCCTCGAAGCCGATGCCGACCAGGTCCGGCATGGTGATGTGGCCGTTTTCGACGCGCACGCCGTCGGGGAAGCCGCCGAACGGCTGAAATAAATCCGGATACGATTCATTGCCGCCCAGGCCCAGGCCCGCCGCGATATTCAAGGACATCTGGTGGCCGCCGTGCGGGATGCAGCGGCTGCGCGACCAGCCGTGCTGGTGCAGCATGTCCAGGGTGCGCAGGTATTCCACCAGGCCGTAGCTGAGGGCGCAGTCGAACTGCAGCCAGTCGCGGTCGGCGCGCATGCCGCCGTAGCGGATCAGGTTGCGCGCATCCTGCATGGAAAACAGGTTCTCGCCCGTCGCCATCGGCTTGTCGTAATAGCTGCGCAAGGTGGCCTGCAGCTCGAAGTCGAGCGGGTCGCCCGCCTCCTCGTACCAGAACAGGTCGTACTGGCGCAGCGCCTTGGCGTAGGCGATCGAGGTATCGAGGTCGAAGCGCCCGTTGGCATCCACGCACAGCTTCTGCCCATCCTGCAGCACCTCCATGATGGCGTCGATGCGGCGCAAGTCCTCGTCCAGCGAGGCGCCGCCGATCTTTTTCTTGACCACCGTGTAGCCGCGGTCGACATAGCTGCGCATCTCGTCCTGCAGGGCGGACAGGCTCTGGCCCGGGTAGTAATAGCCGCCCGCCGCATACACAAAGACTTTTTTGTCGGGCGCGCCAGTGCCGTGGCGCTCGGCCAGCAGCTGGAACAGCGGCTTGTTCTCGATCTTCGCCACGGCATCCCAGATGGCCATGTCGATGGTGCCGATGGCCACCGAGCGCTCGCCATGGCCGCCCGGCTTTTCATTGGTGTACATGCAATCCCACACCTTGTGCGGATCGAGGTTGCCGCCGTCGTCCGTGATCAGCGAAGCGGGCTCGGCGTCGAGGATGCGGGGGATGAAGCGCTCGCGCATCAGCATGCCCTGGCCGTAGCGGCCGTTCGAGTTGAAGCCGTAGCCGACGACGGGCTTACCGTCGCGCATCACATCCGTGACGACGGCCACCAGGCTCAAGGTCATCTTCGTGAAATCGATGTAGGCGTTGCGGATGGGGGAAGAAATGGGGATGGTCTTTTCGCGGATGTCGACGATTTTCATGCGGTTCTCCTGTGCTTGACGGGTGACGCCAGCTTACCCGCGATACAAAGCCCTATAATCGACTTCAATTTAAAGCATTATTCACTTGAAGTGAAAGATGAACCATGAAAACGGATGCCACCACGGAAATGGCCTTCTTTGTGCTGCTGGCCAAGCTGGGCAGCCTGTCGGCCACGGCGCGCGAGCTGGGCATCACGCCGCCCGCCGTCAGCAAGCGATTGGTGCTGATGGAGCAGCGCCTGGGCGTGCGGCTGCTCAACCGCAGCACGCGCCGCATCAGCCTGACGGGCGACGGCGAAAGCTATCTGCAGCAGGCGCGGCAAATCCTCGACGACATCCGCGCCATGGAAGACTCCCTGGCCAGCGGCAGCGCGGAACCGCGCGGGCTGCTGCGCGTGAACGCCACCCTGGGCTTCGGGCGCACGGTGATCGCGCCCCTGCTGTCGCAATTCGCGCTGCGCCACCCGCAGCTGGAAGTGCAGCTGCAGCTGACGGACAGCCCCATCAACCTGGTCGAGCAGGCGTATGACCTGGGCATCCGCTTCGGCGACCTGCCCGACACGCGGCTGTCGGCGCGGCGCATCATGTCGAACCGGCGCTTCCTGTGCGCCTCGCCCGCCTACCTGCAGGCGCACGGCACGCCGCGGACACCCGACGACCTGGCGCAGCACCGCTGCATCGTGCACCGGCAGAACGACGACGCCTACGGCATCTGGCGTTTGAGCCGTGGCCGCGCCACCCACACGGTGAAGGTGCGCGGCACGGTGGCCAGCAACGATGGCGACGTGGTGCTGGGCTGGGCCCTGGACGGCCACGGCATCCTGCTGCGCTCGGAATGGGACCTGGCCCGCTACCTCGACAGCGGCCGCCTGCGCGTGGTGCTGCCCGACTACACACTGGCGCCGGCCGACCTGTACGCCTATTACCCGAGCCGCCACCAGCTGCCCGCCAAAGTGCGCGCTTTTATCAATTTTCTCGGCCAGCAATTGCAGCCGGACTCGGCCACGGCGACGGAATCGGGTTACACTACAATATTGCGATATGGCAATATTATGAAGGAGTAGGTTTTGCTAGTCATACTCGGATTTCTCGTCGTGCTGTTTTCCGTCTTCGGCGGTTTCGCCATGCAGGGGGGGCACTTGGCAGCCCTGTTCCAGCCGCTGGAACTGCTGATGATCGGCGGCGCGGCGCTGGGCACCTTCTTTGTCGGCAACGACGCCAAGGCCATCCGCGCCACGTTCGCCGCCATTCCCACCCTGTTCCACGGTTCGCAATACACGAAGGCGCGCTACATGGAACTGATGGGGCTGATGTATGAAATCCTCAGCAAGATCCGCAAGGAAGGCCTGATGTCGGTCGAGGACGATATCGACGACCCCTACCGCAGCCCCATCTTCGTGAAATACCCGTACACGCTCGGCGACGAGCACATCCTGGAATTCATCACCGATTATCTGCGCCTGATGGTGTCGGGCAATATGGACGCCTACCAGATCGAAAACCTGATGGATAACGAGATCGAGACGCACCATGAAGATGCGGAAATGCCGATCCAGACGATTTCGCAGCTGGCCGACGCCATGCCCGCCTTCGGCATCGTGGCCGCCGTGATGGGCGTGGTGCACACGATGGCGTCCGTGGGCTTGCCGCCGGCCGAGCTGGGCGTGCTGATCGCACAGGCGCTGGTGGGCACCTTCATTGGCATCCTGCTGGCCTATGGCTTCATCGCCCCGCTGGCCAGCTTGCTGCGCCGCAAGCACCATGAAACGGCGAAGATGTACCAGTGCGTGAAAGTGACGTTGCTGGCCAGCCTGAACGGCTACGCCCCGGCGCTGGCCGTGGAATTCGGCCGCAAGGTCATTTCCGCCACGGAACGCCCCTCGTTCAGCGAACTGGAAAACCACGTGCGCCAGGTGCGCACGAAGAACTAGGCACGATGGCTGAGCCGCCCCGGCCGGTGCTCAGGACTTGCCTCCGATGCCGGCGGCGGCGCTGGCGCGGGCCAGGCTTGAGCGCGCGCCAGCCAGCGCGCGCAGGCGTTCTTCCAGGTAGGCGCTGACGCGCGGATGCTGGCTGAAGGCGACGTTGAAGCGGACGTGCCGGTCGGGCGTGTCGTTGGCCGAGAACGCCGCGCCGCGCATCAGCAGAATCTTGTTGCGGTAGGCATCCTGCACCAGCAAGTCCACGTCCAGCCCTTCGGGCATGCTGCCCCACAGGAAAATTCCCGCGTCGCCGGGCTGCTCGAACAGCACGCCGGCCGCGCTCAGTTGCCGCGTGCTGGCGTTGCGCGCCACCATGATCTTGCGTTGCAGCCGCTCCAGGTGCTTGCGCAGATTGCCGGCCTTGAGCACTTCCAGCAGCACGTATTCGTTCAGCGCAGGCAAGGTCATGATGGAATGGATCTTGGTGCGCATCAAGGGCTTGAGCAGGGCCGGCGCCGCGGCCAGGTAGCCCATGCGCAGGGCCGGGCTCAGCGCCTTGCACAGGCTGGAATAGTAGATCACGCCGTCCAGTCCCGACAGCGACGCCAGCCGCGTGCTGTGGCCCGGCTGGAAATGGCCGTGCACGTCGTCTTCGGCGATCAGGAAGCCGTACTGCTGCGCCATGATCAGCACCTTGTGCAGGTTGGCGGCGCTGCTGCTCCACCCGGTGGGATTGTGCAGCGCCGTCTGCATGAACAGCAGGCGCGGACGGTGCGCGCGGCAGGCCGCTTCCAGTTCGTCCAGGTCGAGGCCATCGGGACGGCGCCGGATGGGCACCAGGCGCACGCCGTCCTGGCGCAGCCTGCCGAACATCAGGAAGTATCCGGGGTCTTCCACCAGCACCGTATCGCCGGGCTGCAGGAAGGTGCGGCAGATCAGATCGATGGCATGGGTGCCGCCGAACGTGGTGAGGATGTGGCTGGCGTCAGCCGCGATGCCGATGCCGCGCAACAGCAGCGCGATCTGCTCGCGCAGTTCGGCCAGCCCTTGCGGCGGACAGCGCGAAGCCATGCCGGCCGCGCTGCGCGCCAGACCGCGTTGCACGGCGGCCGCCGGCAGCGCGTCCTGCAGCCAGGTGGGCGGCAAGGCGCCGCTGCTGGCCAGCAGCACGCCCGGCCGCTGGTCGTTCACTTGCTGGCTCAGCCAAACCGGCTCCTGCTCCTGGCCCGCTTCCAGCGCCACCTCGTCGGGAATGGCGCGGCTGGCGTCGGCCGGCGCGCAGACGAAGAAGCCCGCCGTGCCGTGCGTATCGATGACGCCTGCGGCCACCAGCCTGTCATACGCCACCACCACGGTGTTGGTGCTCACCGCGAGCTGCGTGGCGAGCTGGCGGATCGACGGCAGCCTGGTCCCGCCAGGCAGCACGCGCTGCGCGATCTGCTGGCGCAATGCGTCCTCGATCTGCTTGAAGAGGGCGATGGGGGAGGAGCGGTCGATGGCGAACATGGCGCAAGTCTAGCGTAAAAACGTCAGGGCGAGGACCAGCAGGATGGCGCCCATCGTCAGATTGAAGATGCGCTGGTTGCGCGGCGCCTTCAGCACGCTGCGGATCGAGATGCCGAACAGCGCCCACATGGCGTTGCACGGCGTGCCCACCACGGTGCCGGTCACGGACACCAGCAGCGCGCTGGCGAGCATGTTGCCGTGCGCAGGCATGAAGACCGACGCCATGGTGATCGCCTTGAGCCAGCTCTTCGGGTTCAGCGCCTGAAACAGCGCCGCCTGCGCAAACGACACGGCCTTCGGCGCGCTGCTTCCCGACACCGAGGCGCCGGCCAGCTTCCAGGCCAAAAACATCAGGTACAGCGCGCCCGCGATCCGCAGCAGCTGCTGCGCCATCGGGTACGCGACGAACACGCTGCCCAGCCCCACACACATGAGCATGGTCTGCACAAAGATGCCGACCTGGATGCCGAGGATGACAGGCAGCGCCCCCCGATAGCCGAAATTGGCGCCGGTGGTGGCCAGCATGACGTTGTTCGGCCCGGGCGTGGCGGACATTACAAAGCAATAGCTCATCAGGGGCAAGAGTTCGGTCATGGCAGGCAGTCGCAGCGTGGAGAAGGCCCCAGTCTAGAAGCGCGGCACGGCGGCGACAAGGCACAAGGCGGCGCGTACAGGCACATGCTGTATCAGCCGGACGACTGCTACAGCGGCGATACAGGCAGCCCTGCCCGGACAAACAGCTGGAAAGCTATGCTTCTGGCCGGTTGCGGCCGGCAGCGCCGAAGGGCATTGTCAATGTTGATAACGGATTTCAGCGTCCATCGCAGGCGCACAACGCAACTGGCGGATTGTCCATTGGGCTCAAGCGAGTCGAATTGTCATTTCGAAGGGGCTTCCACATTGGCTGGGATACCACCCCTTCATCAATGCCTGTCGAATAGCGTGTTCCACGACTGAGGGCGTAATAGCACGCGTAAAATTACCCAGCCAAATATCCGGACGTGCGATATCTGTTCTCACCAGAAGGGTGGTTCGGCCACCGCTTTCAGATTCAACTGCGAAAGACACATTCGTTTCCCCCATGGCCTGTGTATAGGCAGGCAGGCTGACGGACCATCGATATGGCAAAGAATCGACGGTAATCCGACGGCTTCCTTTTCTTGCAATGGACATGCTATTTCCTATGATTCGGTGGCAGCCTCTAGCAGGCTATCGTCGTTGGCAGATTTCGCCACAAAACGGAGGCTCATCTTTATGATAAATGGCGCTTTACATTTGATCCGAACACTTGCTGTCCATTTCGCATGGACGAATGTAATAATTGTCAAAGTCTCCTTCCTCGATCAACTTAAATCCGTGGCGTACATAGAAACGGTTTGAGTCGCTACCGCGCAGGGCCCCCACTCGAACCGGCAAACCAAGAGCGTTTGCCTCTTCGATAATACGAGCGAGAGCAACGGCTCCGATACCATTGCCCTGGTTGTTTGGATGAATATAGAGGTGGTCGAGAAGCATGGCCTTTGGTTGCTGTTTGAGAACAACAAAGCCGACCCGTTTGCCTTCTGTTTCAATATAGCGTGTATGCTCCGGCAAGAAGCCTGACAGAAACCTCTCTCTCGCTCGAACCGGATCGAATCTCCCCACCTGCATCAGGCTATCGCGCATCGCCTCAATGCGAAGTGCGACAAGTTCATCTGCGTCGCCTTCCTGCGTCGGTGTAAACGTTACAAACGGTCTTTTCAATTGCATATCAAAAATAAACCTTACCTTGGAAGAAGATGGAGGAGGCTGCCGAACGCCGGCTTCTGGCCAGTTGCCACCGTTCCCCCTGGTGCTCGTTCAAGCGCGTTCTCGGCGGCCCCTTCGATAGTGGCGAGGTTTGAAAAGTGGCGCGCCCAATCAATATTTTGATCCCCGAAAGCTATTCTCCTCACAGCACTTCCCGATCGCGACCCGGCGGCCTGCCGATGACGCGCTTAAAAGCACGACTGAACGCGGCTTGAGATGTATAGCCAAGGCGTCGGGCAACGACGTCGATGGACACTCTTTCGTGAGTGAGCAATTGTTTAGCAAGACGCATCCGCAGTTCCGTGGCATACCGTAGGGGCGGCACACCGATGGTGGTTTGAAAGCGTCGTGCGAAGACAGAGCGAGAGACATGAGACTCCGCAGCCAACTGTGCAACTGTCCATTCCCGTCCAGGCTGGCGGTGCAGCGCCAATATGGCAAGAGCGAGGCGCGGATCACGCAATGCGGCGAGGAGACCGGAGGCGTTTTCACAACCGCATTCAATCCAGCCGCGCACGATCATTGCTGCCGCAACCTCTGCCAGTCGAGCCAGAATGCCTGCAAAGCCAATACGGCCGGCGCAGATTTCACGCTTCATTGAATCAAGCACAGGTAGTAACCCAGGATAACCTTGCGCTTGCGTGTCGGCCACCATGACGGTTGGCATCAGCTTGCCGATCCCCTGCATCCCGCCGAGATCGAATTCCATGCAACCGTAAAAAATAACGGCACTGGGCACGGGGTGCGTACTGGGACATGTGTCTACTCCGCTAACGGCTTCACCAAGGGGCGCGACATCGAACTTTCCGATGTCCTGAAATGCCATGCCCGCATCCGATAGGAGTTGGTGGCTCCGGCCGTGCGGCATGAACGCCGCGCTACCGGCGGACAGCTTATGCAACTCGCCATCATCCGTATATAGGTAGGCAGTGCCAATAGCCACGAAGTGGAAGTAGGCGTGGCTTGGCTTGTCTTCAAAGCCTATGCCGAAAGCTGGACCGGTCTGAATGCGGCGGTACTGGACTCCACGCAGGCGCATCCCCATCAACAGTTCACTGACGAGACTAGAGGACAGGAAAACTTGATTCTTCTTGGTCATTTTAGGTGTTTCGATCAAAACATCAAGACTTGTCATCATAGATCATCCTGGACTTTCCCTCTAGACTTTCGACTCTGATCGTTTTAGGAATGTTAAAGATGAACAATGATGTTTTGGGTAACGGGCAAACGCCCAACGCGAGCGATACGTCTGTTGTAGAGCCAGCGGCAGCAGCATGGATGGCAGTGTTTTCACTGGCAATGGGAGTTTTCGGCCTCCTGACGGCGGAGTACCTGCCAGCCAGCCTATTGACCCCGATGGCCTTCGATCTTGGTGTGTCGGAGGCGCTAGCTGGTCAGGCAGTGACGGTGACGGCCGTCGTGGCCATGGTCGCTGGGCTTTCAGTGCCGCGCCTGACGCGTAGTTTTGACCGACGTGTCGTCTTGTTGGCTTTCACAGTGCTGATGATCGCGTCGAACTTGTTGGTGGCGTTATCGTCAAGCCTGACAGTATTGTTGGTGATGCGCATTCTGCTGGGCGTCGCGTTAGGCGGCTTTTGGAGCATGGCGGCAGCCGTGGCTATGCGACTGGTGCCAGCAAAGTCAGTGCCGCGAGCGCTATCCATAATATTCAGCGGTATCGCCATCGGGACGGTTGTTTCCGTACCGTTGGGCAGCTACTTGGGGGGGATATATGGCTGGCGCAGTGCATTTATAGCAGCCGCAGCTGTCGGAGGGCTAACACTTTTGTTTCAATTGTTCACACTGCCCCGTATGGCACCACGCACGATGATGCGCACCACGTCTGTACTGGCACTGCTCCGTCGCCCGGGGATCGGGATCGGGATGTTGGGCTGTGTACTGGCCCATACGGGGCAATACGCATTGTTCACCTATATTCGCCCCGCTCTTGAAAGCGTTGCCCATATTGATGTAAACAGTTTGTCTCTGATGCTCCTGGATTTTGGTGTCGCCAACTTCATTGGCACGCTGCTGGCCGGCTGGCTAATGGAACGTAGCCTGCATGCTACTTTAGTGAGTATGCCTGCGCTGGTGGGCTTGGCGGCATTCGGCATGATTTTACTGCCAGTCCAAGGAACCGGCCTGATACTTTTGGTGGCTCTCTGGGGCTTGGCGTTCGGCGGCGTGCCTGTCGCCTGGTCCAACTGGGTAGCTCGTGCTGTTCCAGATCAAGCGGAGACGGCTGGCGGCATGGTCGTCGCTGCGGTGCAATCTTCAATAGCTGCCGGCGCTGCATTGGGCGGCATTATGTTCGGGTTTGGTGGCGTCACAGGCGTTTTCATTATTGCTGGCGTTGTGATGCTGTTCGCTTCTCTCGTCATCGCTTTAAGAGTTCAAGTCGAACCGCCACAGGAAGACGCTACACTACCAGACACCGGCTCAACGATTTGAACAGTGTGTTGCGTTGACCGCTTAAATCCGCAGCCGATACCGGGCAACCTGAATGATTCAATGCACGAAGTTGCTGCCTTCGGAACCAGCAAGAGGCTTGGTCCGGTGCGCCAAGTCCTCTTACTGCCATTTACGGAGTCGGCACCGTCTCATCGGGGCAGCTGACCTCGTCCTCTGGCGTATACAAAGTCATCGGCACGCGCTGGCCGTCGACTTCCAGCTCGCGCACTTTCGGCGGCACCAGTTGGAATTCGCCCGCCTGCAGTTTTTCGCGCAGGGGCTTGCAGCGCAGGGCGTCCGTGGGGATTTGCCCGCGCGCGGTCCAGCTGCCGTCGTCCTTCTCCGCCAGCAAGACGGATGAGGCGCGCGGGTCATTGCTGATCAGCAGCACGTCCTGCTTGCCGTCGCCATCGAAATCGAGCAGGTAGGCGTCGCACTGGGGCCCTGCCCGCTTCAGGCAGGCGGGCAGGCGCCAGGCCGGGCTCACTTGCGTCCAGTCCTGGCGCAGGAAACTCTCCGGCAGCTTCGCCGTGGCCGGGCGCAGGGTCAGGTTGATCGACACGTCGCTCAGCGCGCCCGTCTCGTCGAGACGGTTCTGGCGCTTGAGCATGGCCTCGGCGCGCGCCCGCACGATGGCCGCGTCGGTGCCCGTCGTGCGCTTGCTCAATTCCTGCAAGGCTGCCTGGCCATAGCGGGCCCCCTGGAAGCGCAGGTATTCGAAATCGAACTTGTCCACGCCCACTTTACCGCTGTCCAGGCGCGCCATCTGGCTGGCCACGGAAATGCGCGCCGGGTCGGCCAGCGGCGAGAACAGGGCGAACAGCACCAGCAGGGTGACAAAGGCGGTGGCCACGTTGACGTTGGCGATCAGGTGCAGCCAGTCGCCATACTTGCTGGCCGCCCAGGCATAGCCGGCGGCGTAGCAGGTGGCGATCAACAGGCAGGCGGCAGCGATCAGGCGGTCCGACGTCCAGCCATGCGACATCACGCGCAGGGTCAGCGCATAGATGGCGATGCCGACCACCCACGGCAGCAGCAGGCAGGCCAGGCGCGTGCCCAGGCGGATGCCGCGCGCCACGCCATGGCCCACTTCGCCATTCTGGAAGGCGGCATTGATCAGCACCACCAGCACGCCGGCCATGCCCAGCAGCACGGACGCCGCATGGCGCGTGGCCCACAAACGCTCGAAGCCGATGAATGGCAGGGTCAGCAGGAAACCGGAGACGAGCACGGCGGCAATCGGCATCAGCCACGACAGCAGCACCAGCAGCAAGGTGCGGATGCCGCGCACGATGGACGGGCGCACGTCCGTGATGTGGATGGCGAACGAAAACGCGAAGCAGATGACGGGAATCACGAACCAGGCCTGGCCCAGCAGCTTTTTCAGGAAACTGAGCTTGATCAGCAGGAACAGCTGCCCGCCCAGCCACAGCACCAGCCACAGACCCAGCACGAACAGCAGGGAGAACAGCAGCTGGATGCCCAGCTTCCAGGCGATTTCAAAATAGGTGGGATAGCGCGCGATGCGCTGGCCATCCTGGGCGCTGGCCAGCACCAGGGCGTGGGCGATATACAAGCCCACCACGCAAAAACCGAACAGCTGGGCGGAAATCACGCGCAGCGGCGCGCCCGGCTTGTAATTACCCCAGATGACGTGTTCCGCGCCCCGCGCCACGTCGTGCCAGGCCAGCACGGCCAGCACGACGGCGGCGCCCGCCATCCACAGGCCGATGCGCTTCGCCGACATGTGGCCCAGGCTGGACACCAGCAGGATGGGCAGCAGCAGGCCGATCAGCATCAAGGGCGCCAGCAGGTAGGCTTCCGTCGCGGGCCACACCTTGTCTTGCGCCGTGCTGTACAGCCAGTACAGCAGCAAGCCTTGCAGCAGGCCCGTCACCAGGCGCGTCACCGCGATGCGCGGCGCCACCACCGGATCGAGCAACGCCATGTTTTTTCCTGCGGCATCCTGCTGCATAATCATTCCCTTAGAGTCGTTCATTGCAGTCATTGTTGCACTGCGAGCACGGCCATTATTGCATTTCGTTATCGTCATCTCAACAGCGATTCGTGCGCGCGCCCTTCCCGCCCGACTCCGGCGCGGTGCAAGGGCAGGCTTTGCGCGAGGCCCCAGGCCAGTTCCGGCACGAGGAACAGCCACAGCAGGGGCTGGCCCGTCTCCAGCAGCGCCCACGCCATCCAGGTGGAAAACAGGTAGCGGGCCGCCGCGTCATAGCGGCCGAAGCGCGGCTGCGGATCGAGCATGCGCAGCACCGACCAGACCATCACCACGCTGCCAAACAAGCTGCCGATGAGCACATGAAACGGTTCGAAGGCGGGCAACGGCACGCCGCCCAGCGTCACATTGAGGGCGCTCAAGTGCTCGCGCAGCAGCAAAAACGTCCACGGCGTGGTAAACGGGGCCGTCATGAGCACATCATAAATGGCGCTGGCGCGCACCACGCGGCGGAAGGCGGAAACGGACAACATGGGAACTCCTGTCTATGAAAAGCGCCCATGATCGAGCTTGGAGTACACTCCATGGTCAAGCATTTTATGAAAGAAAAAACCATGCAGATCGGCGAGATGGCGCAAGCGACGGGCTTGAGCCGCGATACCCTGCGCTTCTATGAAAAACGGGGCTTGCTGCGCGCGCGGCGCGGCGCGAATGGCTACCGCGATTATCCGCCCGAGGCGGCCGACTGGCTGCGCTACCTGCGCACGGCGCAGCAACTGGGCTTTACCCTGGCTGAAATCGAGGCCGACATGCCGCTGCTGGCGGCCGCCGGCGATCCCGCCACGGCGGACCTGCTGCGCGCGGCGCTGGCGCGCAAGCTGGGCGAAATCGATGCGCGCATCGATGGATTGACGCAGTTGCGCGGCGAACTGGTGCGGCGTATGGGGGCGGCAGCGGCAGCCTGTCCCTTGCGGGGAAATGCCGACGTCGTCCGCTAAATGACTGCCGTGGCTGCAGTTGCCGGGCGCGGCTTACGCGCACGGCCCCTGAAAAACAAAAACCGCCTGGGCATGGCCGCAGGCGGTTTTGACGTGGAGCAAAGCTGGAATTACTTGGCAGCCTTGCGGCGGCGCAGGAAACCCATCAGGCCCAGGCCGGCCAGCAGCATGGCGTAGGTTTCCGGTTCCGGCACGGCGCTCACGGACACGTTGTCGATGACGGCGCCCGAGTAGTTGTCGAACGGCGTGCCGGCCTTGGCGGCGCTGGCAAACGACAGGGTCGCCAGGCCCGTGGAAGCGGCCGTGAAGCTCAGGGTGTTGCTGTACAAGGTGTTCGAAGCGGCAGCCGTCGAGTAGAAATTGCCGGCCACGCCACCGAAATTGACGCTCACGCCCTGGCCAGCGGGGCCTCCCGGATTGCGCGCCATGTCAAAGCTCAGGTTATACGTCTGGCCGGCAACGACATTGAAATTTTGCGACAGGAAACCGGGACCTGGCGTACCAAGCAAATCGATGCTGTAGCCATCGATGGCGTTATACGCATTGCGGATCAGGTCGACTGAACTGGCGCCCACGGTCCAGCCCGTGATGGCCGACGAACCGCTGTTGACGACCTGGAAGCCACTGGAAAACGTGGAACCGGGCGCGACCGTCTCGAAATTGCCGTTCGTGATCAGGTTGACGGGGCTGGCGCTGGCGGTGCCTGCGGCAAACAGGGCGACAACTGCTGCGATGGTGGCGATTTTCATGAGCTGATTTCCTTGCCTTATTGACATTAAAGTTACCTTAAGTGAAATCATATCTCAGCCTTGATGAAAATCAAAGAACTTTGCAGAAACATATTGAATGTGGATAATTTGTAACGTTTTCAGGCGCGCCGTCAATCGAGTTGCTGCCGCGCCACCAGGACGCCGTCCGCATCGGCGTAGATCCAGTCGCCCGGATGCACGGCCACGCCGCTGAGCTGCACGCGCACGTCGCGCTGGCCCGCGCCCGTCTTGCCGCTCTTGCGCGGATGCGTGGCCAGGGCGCGCACGCCGATCTGGCAGACATTGATTTCCTCGCTGTCGCGGATGCAGCCATCGACGACGATGCCGGCCCAGCCGTTGCTTTCGGCCAACACGCCCAGCTGGCCGCCCACCAGCGCGCGGCGCAGGCTGCCTCCCCCATCGATCACCAGCACGCGGCCCTGGCCCGGCGTTTCCAGGGTGCTGCGCACGAGGGCATTGTCCTCGAACACTTGCAAGGTGGTGGCGGGACCGCTGAAACGCACGCGCTGGCCAAAGGCGCGGTACACGGGGGGCAACACGGCCAGGGTGCCCTCGTCGAGCATGGCCGCATAGTCGTCGCACAGGTCGGTGGTGGCAAAGTTCATGGGAACTCCTTTCGTGGCATATGGCAACGATTCTATGCCTTTTGCAGCGCGGCGGCACGCGTTTTGCCGCCCACGCCCACGGCCGTGGCAATCGCCAGCGCCTGGAACAGGCCGATGAACACGAACAGCAGGGCCGGATGGCCGCCATCCATCAGCGCGCCAAAGAACAGGGGGCCGACGGCCAGGCCGCTGTCGAGTCCCGAATACACGACGCCATACACGCGCCCGGTGGCATTCTTCGGCGCTGCCGCGCGTATCATCAAGTCGCGCGACGGTCCCGCCACGCCCGACGTCAGGCCGATGGCGCCCATCAGCACCACCGCGCCCCAGGCCGGCACGACGGCCATGGACAGCAGCACGGCCAGCAGGGCGGCGGCGGAAAAGGCGATCGCCACGTTGCGGTCCGGCTGCTTGCTGCGCGCGCCCACCACGCCGCCGGCCAGCATGCCCACGGCCGAGGCCAGCATATAGGCCGTGTAGGCGCTGGTGGCCAGCGCCAGGCTCATGCCGTACAGCTTGACGAGGGCCACGCTGGCAAAGCTCTGGATGCCGCCCAGGGCGATGGCGGTGATGAAAAAGAAGGCAAAGCACATCCACACGGCCGGCAGGCGCAGGAAGTCCAGGGTGCCTTCGCCGCCGGCGATCTGGCCTGGCGCCGCCTTCCTGACCGGCTCGGGACGGATGGCGTGGCGGTTCAGGAACAGGATCAGCAGCACGCCGAACGGCAGCACTGCCGCGCACTGCAGCGCGATTCGCCAATCGTAATGGGTGGCGACATAGGTCATGAACAGCGGGGCCAGGGCCCAGCCGATGTTGCCGCTGATGCCATGCACGGAAAAGCCGTAGGCCACGCGGGCCGCCGAGACGCGCTGGTTGAGGATGGTATAGTCGGCCGGATGGAACACGCTGTTGCCCATGCCGGCCAGCATGGCGCCCAGCATCAGCGCCGCATAGCTGTGCGCGGTGGACAGGGCCAGCGCCGACACGCCCAGCAGGAAAATACCGGAAAACAGCACGGCGCGGGCGCCGAAGCGGTCGACGACGAAGCCGGCCAGCGCCTGCCCCACGCCCGAGATGATGAAGAACACCGTCATCAGCAGGCCCAGTTCCGCATACGAGAGGCCGAATGCGGGTTTCAACCAGACGAACAGGGCCGCGAGGATCAGGTGGTAGAAGTGCGACACGCCATGCGCCAGCCCCACCAGGGCGATGACGCGCGCATCGCTGCGCAAGGTGGGCGGTGACGGCGGTGGCAAGTCCCTTGCCGAGTTGGTTGTTATCATGTCATACCCTGTCTTATACTGGTGAAGCTCAAGTGTATGCAAAATACCATCGTCTGTTTTCCGACAGAACGACATAATTTATCGAATTAAGGCCAAGCTGATGGGTGTACCTATCCTCCACCATACCCGCATGTGTCCGCCGCGGGAAGCGCCCAGCGCGACCATCCCCGTGACGATGATCGCGCGCGATTTGCAACCCGATGAATTCTTGTTACCGCACAGCCACCCCTGGGGCCAGGTCACGATGGCGCTCGAAGGCGTGCTGCGCATCACCGCCAACAACAGCAGCTGGGTGCTGCCGCCGATGCGCGCCATCTGGATCGCGCCCAACGTGGAACATGCCGTCACGATACTGGAAAAAACCCGCTTGCGCCCCCTGTGCATCCATGCCGCGCGCGCGCCGTTCGCGGGCCACGACTGCAAGGTGCTGGAAGTATCGAACCTGCTGCGCCAGCTGATCATGGCGCTGGAACAGCTGGACCCGGGCCAGGAGCCGGCGCGCGAGGCCTTGCTGGCCGAACTGATCCTCGATGAATTGAAACGCTCGTCCACGCGCCCCATCCGCGTCCCCTTGCCCAGCGACAAGCGCCTGAAGACCCTGTGCGACAGCCTGATCGAGAAGCCAGGTTCGAACCAGACCCTGGAACACTGGGCGCAGCTGGTCGGCGCCTCGGAGCGTACCCTGGCGCGGCTGTTCGAACGGGAATTGGGGATGAGTTTTGGCCAGTGGCGCCAGCAGGTGCGCCTGGCGCACGCGGCGCCCCTGATCGCGCGCGGCGTGCCGCTGTCGCAGGTGGCCGAAGAACTGGGCTACGCCAGCCAGTCAGCCTTTTCCGCCATGTTCAAGAAGACCTTCGGCAGTTCGCCGTCGGCCTTCTTTGCCCAGGGCGAACGACTATAGCAAGCGCGCCGTGTTTCAGGCCATGAAATCGAAGAGGGAATTCTTGCCCGTATAACCCGGCAAGGCCGAGTTCGTGCCCATCTGTTCCTGGGCCGAATACGCCTTCACCAGCGCCTGCGCCTGGGCCGTCAGCGCCTTGGCCAGCACGGCTTTCTTGTTGGTCAGGGTGGTGATCTCCTTGCCGACCGTTTGCACTTCCTTGCGGATGATGCTCGTTTCGCCCGTCAGCTCGCCGATCTTGCTGGCGAACTGGTCCGCCACGCCCTTGCCGTTATTGGTAAACATCTTGCTGACGGCGTCCGGATCGGCCGCGATGGCCGCCTTGAGCTTCTTGTCGTCGAGCACCAGCTCGCCGCTCTTGCCCAGGGTCACGCCCGCGCTGCCCAGCACCGACGATGGCACGCCCGTGCTGGCCGTGCGCAGCACTTGCTCCATCTGCGAGCGCACCTGGCCCAGGGCCGTGTCGGATTTCAAATCGCCCTGCTGCAGGCTCTGCAGCTTGCTGTTGAGCTCATTGTAGGCCGTGACGAAACTGGCCACGTTGGTGGCGATCTGGCTGCTGTCCTTGGCGATGACGAGATCCGTCGTGCCCTTTTTCTTCAATTCGATGGTGGCGCCCTCGACGGCCGTCGTCAGGGTATTCGTGGCGCTCTTGATGTCCTTGCCGTCGACGGTCAGCAGCGCGTCCTGCGCGGCGGCCGTCTGCTGCATGCCCTTGCCGGCGCCAGGCGCATAGCTGAGCAGATTACTGACGGCCGCGTCGCCGGACACGCTGATGCGCATGCTGCTGTCGGCGCCGCTCTTGCCATTGATGGCCAGCGAATAGCCGTCGGCGCCCTTCACCACGCTGGCGTCGATGCCCTGCTGCTTCAGCGCGGCGGCGATGCCGTCGAGGCTATTGTTGCTGCTGTCGATGGTCACCGCAATGATCTTGCCGCTGCCGGGCGTAAATTGCTTGCCGTCGGCCGTGCCCACCTCGATCTTGACCAGCGCCGGCGCGCCCGTGCCGATGGCCGCGCTCGAGGATTTCTGCGCGCCGCTGAGCAGGGTCTGTCCCTGCGCCAGTTGCTTGACGTTCAATTCATGGCTGCCGCTGACGGCCTTGTCGGTGGTGGTGGCGCTCAGCACGTCCTTGGCGCTCGACGTGGCCGACGTGGCCAGGCCGCTGCCGGCCATGTTCTTGGCCACGGTCTGGAATTTCGCCAGCGCCGATTGAAGCTGGCCCAGGCCCGAGAACTTGGCCTGGTCGCGCGCCAGGCTGGCATTGAGCTTGACGACGCCCGTGTTCTGCGACTGCATCTGACGCTCCACCTTCGCATACACATCGGCCGAAATATTGCCCTGCGTCGTCTGCTGCGTGTTGTTGGTGTAAGCCCTGCTGTTGATGGTCGAATTAAACATGGTAGGCGTTCCCGTCGGGTGTATGGTCATGGCACACGGTTCAGGTCGTGACCGTGCTGCGCTGAAACGGACGGCAGGCGCGCGTGGCGCGGCGGCGTCCCTCTTCTGGTTGATAATTATGCAGTATTACCGGAATATCAAAACAGCGAACAGAACAGGTTTTTCCTGACTGCAAACCCATATGCACCATGTTAGCGCATTTCACCGGCAGCACTTTCCGGACGCGACTCAGCGCATGAATTTCGAAATGGCGCTGCTGACGGCCATGTCCAGCTGCAGGAAAGTGAGTCCCACCTTGAAACCTGCACTGCTGAAAATACAGTGCGAGACGGACGCGCGCGCCTCGATGATGTGCGCCGAGCCGTCGTAAAACAACTCGAACAGCACCTTGCCCTGCTTGCCTGTCGGCACCGGTTCCGCGATGACGGCCGACATGCCGCCCGGCCCCACATCGAGGGTGCGCGCCGCCACGGGACCCGCGCCATCCATAACCAACATTGCCTTGGCACGCAATATCTTGCGTGCGCCCTGCCTTTGCTCAACTGACACTGTATTCCGCTTCTCTATCAATTCATTGTCGGCGCGAACTCGCTGCGCGAATCCATCGGACAAATATTATAGTTCTAAACGGAAATTTAGTTTGACTTGTCTCAAGCTTGGCATTTAAACCATACCAACTCTTACTCCAGGTCGCGCAATTTATTAAATGCTTCGTCGATGCGCTCCACGCCGATGACCTTGAGGCCTTCGATGACCTGCTTCGGCAGGTTGGACTTGGGCACCACGGCCAGGGTAAAGCCCAGCTTGGCCGCTTCGCGCAAGCGCTCTTGGCCCCTTGGCGCGGGGCGGATTTCACCGGCCAGCCCCACTTCGCCAAACACCACGAGTCCGCGCGGCAAGGGCTTGTTGCGCATCGACGAGTTAATCGCCAGCAACACGGCCAGGTCGGCTGCCGGTTCCGTGATCTTGACGCCGCCGACGGCATTGATGAAGACGTCCTGGTCGAAGGCGGCGATGCCCGCGTGACGGTGCGCCACGGCCAGCAGCATGGCCAGGCGGTTCTGCTCCAGGCCGACGGACAGCCGGCGCGCATTCGGCAGGTGGCTGGTGTCGACGAGGGCCTGGATTTCCACCAGCAGGGGACGCGTGCCTTCCTGCGTCACCATCACGCACGAGCCGGGCACTTGATTATCGTGCTGCGACAGGAACAGGGCCGACGGGTTCGACACCCCCTTCAAGCCCTTTTCCGTCATGGCGAACACGCCCAGTTCGTTGACGGCGCCGAAACGGTTCTTGATGGCGCGCACGAGGCGGAAACTGGAATGGGCGTCGCCCTCGAAATACAGCACCGTGTCGACGATGTGCTCGAGCACGCGGGGGCCGGCCAGCGCCCCCTCTTTCGTCACGTGGCCCACCAGGATGATGGTCACGCCCGTCTGCTTGGCCGCCCGCGTCAGCTGCGCCGCGCATTCGCGCACTTGCGCCACGGAACCGGGCGCCGAGCTGAGGGCGTCCGAATACACGGTCTGGATCGAGTCGATGACCACCACTTCCGGTTTTAAATCGGCCAGCGTGGCGAGAATCTTCTCAAGTTGGATCTCGGCCTGCAATTTGAGTTCCTTGGCGTCGATGACGAGGCGCTTGGCGCGCAGGGCGATCTGCGCGCCGGACTCTTCGCCGCTGACGTACAGCACCCGCTTGTGGTGCGACATGTTCGCCAGCGCCTGCAGCAGCAGGGTCGACTTGCCGATACCGGGATCGCCGCCAATCAGCACGACGCCGCCCGCCACCATGCCGCCGCCCAGCACGCGGTCGAATTCCTCGATGCCCGTGCCGAAGCGGGGCACGTCGATGGCGTCGATATCGTCGAGCGACAGCACGGGCGCCGTCTGCGCCAGCGACATGTGCTGCGGGTTCGAATAGCGGTTGTTGCCGCCCGTCTCGGGCAGGGTTTCCACCATGGTATTCCACTGGTTGCACGAGGTGCATTGCCCCATCCATTTGTTGCTGATGGCGCCGCAATCGCTGCAGGTGTAGATGGTCTTGACTTTTGCCATGGTGTACTTTGCCCGGGTAAGATGAAACAGCTGGTTATATATACAGTATATACAAACCGCGCTTGCGCGTCACCTACGCTTCGCTCACCGGAACGCGCGGCGCCAGCGCGCACATCAGCTCGTAGCCGATGGTGCCGGCGGCCAGAGCCACCTCGTCGATCGGCATGCCCTGGCCCCACAGGGTGACGGCACTGCCGACCTTTGCGCCAGGTACCTGCGTCAGGTCGACCATCAGCATGTCCATCGACACCCTGCCGATCAGCCCCGTGCGCACGCCGTCGACCAGCACGGGCGTGCCTTCGGGGGCGTGGCGCGGGTAGCCGTCCGCATAGCCGCACGCCACCACGCCCACCTTGACGTTGCCGGCCGCCTCATAGCGGCTGCCGTAGCCGACCACTTCGCCAGCGGCGATATCCTGGATGCCGATGATGCTGCTGCGCAAGGTCATGGTGGGCAGCAAGCCGAAGTCCTGCGCGGACATGCCGCCGGGAGCACCGCTGGGCGTGCCGCCATACAGCATGATGCCGGGGCGCACCCAGTCGCTGTCCAGATGGTGCATCAGCAGGCCGGCCGAATTGCACAGGCTGCGCGGCAGCGGCGTACCGATGCTGACCGCGCCCGCCTCAAAACGCAGCATCTGCTGCGCCAAGGGCAAGCGCGTGGGCCCCGCCTCGTCCGCATTGGCGAAATGCGTCATCAGGGTAATCGTGCCGATATGCGGCATGGCGCGCAGGCGCGCATACGCACCCGCCACGGCAGCCGGCGTGAAGCCCAGGCGGTTCATGCCCGTATTCATTTTCAGGTGCACGTCAATGGCGTGCGGCAAGCGCGCCGCTTCCAGCATGGCGATCTGTTCCTCGCAATGCACGCTGCCGTTCAAGCCATATTGGGCCATGAGCGGCAAATCGCTGGCATCGAAAAATCCTTCCAGCAGCAGGATGGGCTTGCTCCAGCCCAGTTCGCGCAAGCGCACGGCGTAATCGACCTCGACCAGCGCCAGACCATCGGCCTCGGCAAAGCCCCGCATGGCCCGTTCCAGGCCATGGCCATAGGCATTTGCCTTGACGACGGCCCACACCTTGGCGCCGCGGGCAGCGGCACGGGCGCGCGCCAGATTGTGTTGCATGGCATCGAGATGGATGGTGGCGAGGAGTGGCCTGGGCATAAGCGTGACACACGGCAAGTGGGAAAGCCGTATTTTACCGGATGGGCCGCAAGCGGGCGCCGCTAGCCGGTCCGCCGGCGCGCGCCGCAAGCGGGAGCCAGACCGACGCACAGGACACCATGTACAAAATGCTCACATGTGATGTATTTTTCTACGGCAGATTAATTAAGCTTCGCTTAGGCAAGACTATGCAAAGCGGCCCCGTCCAAACTTGGGGTTTGCCGTTTTTTCGTGGTATAAAGCAAGCCAGATATGATTTCAGGCATTCCAGAATGAATCGTGGTTTTTATACCATCATGGCGGCGCAGTTCTTTTCCTCGCTGGCCGATAACGCCCTCTTTTTTGTCGCCGTCGATTTATTGGTGTCCATGAAATCCCCGGCGTGGATCACGCCGCTACTCAAATTATCGTTCGTCTTGTTTTACGTGCTGTTGGCAGCTTTTGTCGGCGCTTTCGCGGATGCTTTGCCGAAAGGCAAGGTCATGTTCATCGCCAACATGGTCAAGATCTTCGGCTGCGCCCTCGTCTTCTTCCATGTGCACCCGCTGCTGGCCTATGCCGTCGTCGGCTTCGGCGCGGCCGTGTATTCGCCCGCCAAGTACGGCATCCTGACGGAACTGCTGCCGCCGGAAAAGCTCGTGGCGGCGAACGGCTGGATCGAAGGCTTGACCGTCACCTCCATCATCCTCGGCACCGTCATGGGCGGCGCGCTCGTCAGCGGCCACGTGTCCGACCTGCTGCTGTCCTTCGACTTCCCCCTGATCGACACGGGCATCACCAGCAAGACGGAAGCGGCCCTGTGCGTGGTGGTCGGCATCTATGCGCTGGCAACCCTGGCCAACCTGAAGATTCCCGACACGGGCTGCGTGTATCCGCACCAAGAACGCAATCCTATCAAACTGATCACCGATTTTGCCAATTGCTATTCCATCCTGTGGAAAGACAAGCTGGGCCAGATCACCCTGGCCGTGACGACCCTGTTCTGGGGCGCTGGCGCCACCTTGCAGCTGATCGTGCTGGAATGGGCCAAGCAATCCTTGAACATGCCGTTCGACAAGGCGACCAGCCTGGTGGGCGTGGTCGCCATCGGCGTGGCGGCCGGCGCCGTGCTGTCGGCGCGCTTCATTCCGCTGCGCAAGTCGCTGACCGTCATTCCGCTCGGCATCGCCATGGGCGTGATCGTCATGATGATGACGCAAGTACACTCCGTATGGATCGCCTACCCGCTGCTGATCCTGATCGGCGCCCTGTCCGGCTTCTTCGTCGTGCCCATGAATGCCCTGCTGCAACATCGCGGCCACGTCCTGATGAGCGCGGGCCATTCCATCGCCGTGCAGAACTTCAACGAGAACCTGTCGATTCTCACCATGCTGGCCGTGTATTCGATCATGATCCGTTTGCACCTGCCACTCAATATCATCATCACCCTGTTCGGCCTGTTCGTCGCCGGCACCATGTACGCCATCATGCGCAAGCACAAGCTGAACCAGGCTGAGCATGACAACTTGTCATTGATTGGCGAGCAGAAGCATTAAGCAATGTGGCGTCGGATTACGCGCTATGCGCTAATCCGACCTACATGACTCCGGCGTTACGGCTGTGGTTCATGGTTACGCAGGTAGCGCACCTGCTATCCGCCGCGCGGCAGCCTGCTCCGTCCAGTCATGCGGCACGACAAAACCGCGCGTGCGCTCCACTTCCCAGCCTTCGATAGTATCCACCGTGGCCACCATCACCGGTTGCGCCAGATCAAACAACTGCGCGCGCAAGGCTTCCACATCCAGCACTGCCACCCCGCACCCCTTGAACGGCGCCAGCCATTGCAGGCGCGGCAGCACGATATAACGCTGTTCCGGCAATTGTGCCGGCGTGCACCAGAAGCCGTGACCGTGTGCCGGGGAAATGCCGTCCATGCCGGGCGCCGTGCCGAGGGCGTAAAACAGCCAGCCCTTGACGAGCGCCTGCGCCGCGCGCACGGGCTGCGCCAGCAGGCTTTGCGCGGCCGGATGGCGGGACAGGGCCAGTTGCTTGTCGAGAATCTTGCGCATCTTCAAGCCCAGGGTGTCGGCCAGATTCGGGCCGATCAAGTGGTTGAAGACGCCGGGATCGGGCGTGCCTTCGAGCAGGTAGAACTTGGTGGCGAATTCCCAGTGCAGCAATTCGCTGTCGTCATGCAGCAGGAAATCGAATTCGCCGACCGTGTCGTTGCGGTTGACCTGCACCTGCAGGCCATGCGCAGCCAGCACGCCGTGTTGCTCAAAATAAAAGGCCAGCAGCTTTTCAGCATACAGGCCCAGGCGGGAATAGAATTTCGACCCCAGCGCCGCATCGAGCGGCGATGGGTCATCCTGCAGCGCCCCCAGCCAGGCGGCCACGGCAGGCGTAACGGGAGGCAAGCTGGCGATGTGCCCGCCCCAGTGGGGGCTGGACGGGTCCAGCAAGTCGGGCGAGTCGAGCAGCCAGGCCAGCGCCCGCACGCGGGGGTGCGTCAGATGGCCCCAGCGCTGCTCGAAGCGGGCCTGGAAAGTAGCGACGGCCGTATCAACCACCGTGCGTGCTTTTCGCCAGGCACAGGTCGGCCCAGGCGCGCGCCTTGGCCTTGCCCGTCTCGTCCTGCAACAGCATTTCCGGATGGAAGGTGGCGATCAGCGAGGCATTGCCCAGCTGGCGCACCTTGCCGCGCGCGGGCTTTTCGCCGGGATGGATGCCGGCGGCGGCCATCGAGCCGAGCGTCAAAATAGTGCGCGGCTGCAGCAGAGCCAGTTCGCGGTCAAAATACGGGCGGCAGGCGGCGGACTCGGCCTCGGTGGGCAAGCGTTCCTGGCCCGCCGCGTCGAGCGGACGGCATTTCAGCAAGTGCGTGATGTACACGTCGCTGGCCGCGTCAACGGCGATGGCTTTCAACATATTGTCGAGCAACTTGCCCTGCTCGCCCGGCAAGGCGCGCCCTTCCCGCTCTTCCAGCCGGGACGGGCTGCTGGCCAGCATCAGCCAGGCACCCTGGCGGTCGCCACGGCCCATGACGACGCCCTTGCGCG
Organism: Janthinobacterium sp. GW821-FHT03C10; assembly: GCF_059420865.1. NCBI lineage: Bacteria > Pseudomonadati > Pseudomonadota > Betaproteobacteria > Burkholderiales > Oxalobacteraceae > Janthinobacterium > Janthinobacterium sp. GW821-FHT03C10. The sequence continues at coordinate 334,114 of NZ_JBWKUN010000002.1, forward strand.
TCTTGCACAAGTCGCAGCGCGCGCATTTGGACACGGCGGCCGCCAAGCCATCCCAGTCGAGGGCGGCGATGTCCGTATCGCTGAGCTGTCTGGCGGGCGGCGGCAGAGGCGCATCGTCGAACCAGGCCGTATCGTCGGGCGCGGCGGCAGGCAATGGCGTAGCGGCAACGGCGACGGGCGCTTCGGCCCGCACCTCGGCGGCAACTTCGACGACGACCGCAGCGGCCACCTCGGCAACCACCTCGATCACGGCTTCAGCGGCTTCGGCCACGGTTGGCGCCAAAGCGGTTTCCATCTCCACGGGAGCTTCAAGAGCTTCAATAGCCTCGGGGGCAACACCCTGGCGCAGGCGCCACAACGGCCCCACGCCCATTTCATCGAGGAAAACGGCGCTGCGGCTCATAAGGTATAACGCATGACGATGGCGTCCTCACGTTGCGAATTGGCCGCCGGATAATATCCCTTGCGGCGGCCGATCTGTTCAAATCCATAGCGCTGGTAAATATCGAGCGCGCGCGTATTCGACGGGCGCACTTCCAGCAGCATCGATTCCATGCCCAGCTGGCGCGCGCAGGCGCAGGACTGGTTCAGCAGGAAGCGGCCCAGTCCCTGCCCCTGGATGGCGCCCTCGACGGCCACGTTCAGCAAATGCGCTTCGTCGACGACCAGCATCAGCAAGAAGTAGCCGAGCAAGGTGCCATCCACGTCGCGCAGCACCCAGGCCGGGTAGCCGCTGTTGAGGGAATCGACGAAGTTGCCGTGCGTCCAAGGATGCGGATACACGCGCTGCTCCAGCGCCAGCACCTCCAACAGGTCCGCCTCACACATCGGCTGATAGTCGAGGCGCAGCAAGTCCCAGCCGGCAGCATTGTCGTGGCCCTCCACGCTCATTGCGCGGACTCCGTGGCGGCCTTGGCCTGTTGCATGTCGAGGCGCTCGGCACTGGTATACGCGATCTTGTTGCGCAAATACAAAGGCTGCGCCTCGGCCGCCGTCACGCACTGGCCGGCCGCAAACGCGATGCGCGCCAGCTGCGCCACCTGCACGGCGTGCGGCATGATGGCGGCATCGGCCGTGGCGGCGCACGGCAACGCAGCCAGCGCTTCGGCGTAGGCGCCAAAGCCGTTGCCGCAGCCGGCCACGTCGCCTTGCGGCGCCACGCCGGCCGGCGCGCTCAGGGCCGGCGGCAGCACGGCTTGCAAGCCATCTTGATAGTCGTACTGCGCCCAGTACACTTCGCCCATGCGGGCGTCGAGCACGGTCACGATGCGCTGTGCGCCATGCTGCTGGTGGCAAGCGAGGGCCATGGCGTCGAGCGTGACGACGGGCACGACGGGCAGCTTGGCGCCATAGGCCAGGCCCTGCGCGATGCCGCAGGCCGTGCGCACGCCCGTAAACGAGCCGGGGCCGGAGCCGTAGGCGATGGCATCCACGTCGGCCAGGGTCACGCCCGCTTCCGCCAGCAATTCCTGCACCATCGGCAAGATCGACTGGGAATGGGTGCGCACGCCCGACGAGGCACGGGACAGGACGACATCGCCGCGCAGCAAGGCGCAGGAGGCGAGTTCGGACGAAGTTTCAATGGCAAGCAAGGTGGGAAGTAAGATAGGCATGCCGTATTTTACCTTGCCGCGCCATGGCGCGGCACTCCCCGCTGCGGCCTGCCCGGAGCAGGCGGGCAGCGGTCAAGCTGACGCGGCTTGCACAGCGGCCCCGCGAGGACGGCTATAATGAAAGACGCAGCCTATTATTTGACCGGCATCAAGTCTGCCGCGCCAAGCAATCGTTCAGTCATGACTAAGCAACACTACCAAGCTACATCGCTCAGCAACATCGTCTTTCCACTCTTGCCCTGGTCCGTTCCGTGAATCCACTTCTTGCTAAACTGCAACCATATCCATTCGAAAAGCTGCGCCAGCTGTTTGCCGGCGTGACGGTCAATCCCGAGTATGCGCCCATCAGCCTGGGCATGGGCGAACCCAAGCACCCGACGCCGGCCTTCATCGAGCAGGCGCTGGTCGACAATATCCACGGCCTGGCCAGCTATCCGACCACCATCGGTTCGGAAGCCTTGCGCAGCGCGATTGCCAGCTGGCTGGAGCGCCGCTACGGCATCCCCAAGCTCAATCCTGCCACGCAAATCCTGCCCGTGAACGGTTCGCGCGAAGCGCTGTTTGCGCTGGCGCAAACGGTGATCGATCCGTCGGCCGGTTCGCTCGTGATCAGCCCGAATCCGTTCTACCAGATCTATGAAGGCGCGGCCTACCTGGCCGGCGCCGAACCGTATTTCGTCAACTCCGACCCGGCGCGCAATTTCGGCTGCGATTACGACAGCGTACCGACCAGCGTGTGGGAAAAGGTCAAGCTGCTGTTCCTGTGTTCACCGGGCAACCCGACGGGCGCCGTGCTCACCCTGACGGACTGGGAACACCTGTTCGCCCTGTCCGAGCGCTACGACTTCGTCATCGCCGCCGACGAGTGCTATTCCGAGATCTACCACGGCGACACGCCTCCGCTGGGCGCGCTGCAGGCGGCGCACATGCTGGGCCTGTCCACGATCGAGCGCCCGTATGCGCGCCTGGTGGTGTTTTCCAGCCTGTCGAAGCGCTCGAACGTGCCGGGCATGCGCTCGGGCTTCGTCGCCGGCGACGCGGAAGTACTGAAAAAATTCCTGCTCTACCGAACCTACCACGGCGGCGCCATGAGCCCCGCCGTGCAGGCGGCCTCCGTCGCGGCCTGGAACGACGAAACCCATGTCGAGGAAAATCGCGCCAAGTACCGCGCCAAGTTCGACGCCATCACGCCGCTGCTGCAATCGGTGATGGACGTGCAATTGCCGGACGCCGGTTTCTACCTGTGGGCCGACGTCAGCCGCACGGGACTGTCCGACACCGAATTCGCGCAACGCCTGTACGCCGAATATAATGTCACGGTATTGCCTGGCAGCTACCTGGCGCGCGACGCGCACGGCATCAATCCGGGCCGCAACCGCATCCGCATGGCCCTGGTGGCCGAAACGGCCGAAGGGCTGGAAGCGGCGTTGCGCATAGTAAAATTCTGCCAGCAGCTTTCCGCATCCGCATCAACCAACTAAATGAACAAGACATCATCATGAGCCAACAACTGCAAACCATCATCGACCAGGCCTGGGAAAACCGCGCCGAGATCAATCCGCGCAACGGCACGGCCGAACTGCGCGACGCCGTCTCCCACGTCATCAATGGCCTGGACAACGGCAGCATCCGCGTGGCGGAAAAAACCTCGGGCGACTGGGTCGTCAACCAGTGGGTCAAGAAAGCCGTGCTGCTGTCGTTCCGCCTGGAAGACAACGTCGTCCTGCCATCAGATGGCACGATGCAGTTCTACGACAAGGTGCCGACCAAGTTCGCCAACTACACGGCCGAAGACTTCGCCAAGGGCGGTTTCCGCGTGGTGCCGCCAGCCGTCGCCCGCCGCGGCAGCTTCATCGCCAAGAACGTCGTGCTGATGCCGTCCTACGTCAACATCGGCGCCTACGTCGATGAAGGCGCCATGGTCGACACCTGGGCCACCGTCGGTTCCTGCGCGCAGATCGGCAAGAACGTCCACCTGTCCGGCGGCGTCGGCATCGGCGGCGTGCTGGAACCGATGCAAGCGAACCCGACCATCATCGAAGACAACTGCTTCATCGGCGCCCGCTCGGAAATCGTCGAAGGCGTGATCGTCGAAGAAAATTCCGTCATCTCGATGGGCGTGTACATCGGCCAGTCGACCAAGATCTACGACCGCGCCACGGGCGAAGTGACCTACGGCCGCGTGCCAGCAGGCTCCGTCGTGGTCTCGGGCAACCTGCCTTCGGAAGACGGCAAGTACTCGCTGTACTGCGCCGTGATCGTCAAGCGCGTCGATGCAAAAACCCGCGCCAAGACGGGCATCAACGAGTTGCTGCGCGGTATCTGATGACTGCGCCGCAAGGCGCACGCAGCACCCTGAATGTCCCGCTCCGGCGGGACATTTTTATTTCCGACTAGCAACTTCAATCGTCCCGCTGTCCTGTTCCATCCTGTCCTATACTGGATGGCATGAATACTCCTCCCGTCTTGATCGTCGGCGCCGGTCCTACCGGCCTCATGCTTGCCTTGCGCCTGGCGCGCCATGGCGTCGATTGCCGCATCATCGATAAAAACAGCGGCCCCGGGCAGGCGTCGCGGGCCATGGCCGTGCATGCGCGCACCCTGGAGTTTTACCAGCAGCTGGGCTTTGCGGACGAGCTGGTCAGCCTGGGCATCAAGATCAATGCCATGCACATCCATGAAGGGGGCGAAGAGCTGGTAAAACTGGCGCTGGGCGAGATCGGCGAAGGGCTGAGCCCCTATCCTTTCGTGCTGAGCCTGCCCCAGGACGAGCATGAACGCTTCCTGATCAGCAAGCTGGCGGCGGCCGGCGTGCACGTGGAATGGAACGTCACGCTGGACCTGTGGACGCAGGACGATAGCGAAGTGCAAGCCATCCTGCTCAAGGATGGCGAACGTCAATATTGCACGTTTGACTATATCTGCGGCTGCGACGGCGCCCGCAGCAAGGTACGCGAGATCGCCGGGTTCGCGTTCTCGGGCGGCACCTACGACCACCTGTACTACGTGGCCGACGCGCAAGTGGCCGGCAACAATACGGATTTGCACGCCCACCTGGGCGCGAACTCTTTCGCGCTGATGCTGCCCGTGCGCACCAGCGGCATGCAGCGCCTGATCGGCATCCTGCCCGACCGTTCCGACGGCGCGCCGGCGCCCGTCTTCGACGACGTGCGGGAACAGGTGCAAGCCTTGCTGGGCATCCACGTCGAACACGTGAACTGGTTTTCCACCTATAAAGTGCATCACCGGGTAGCGGCCCAATTCCGCGCCCGGCGCTGCTTCATCCTCGGCGACGCGGCCCACTTGCACAGCCCCGTGGGCGGCCAGGGCATGAACACGGGCCTGGGCGACGCCGTCAACCTGGCCTGGAAACTGGCGCAAAAGCTGCACGGCCAAAGCAACGATGCCCTGCTCGACACCTATGAAAGCGAGCGCATCGTGTTTGCCCGCAAGCTCGTCGCCACAACCGACCGCGCCTTCCAGTCCATCGTCGCGCAAGGCATCGCCGGGCAATTCCTGCGGCGCTGGCTGGTGCCGCACGCGCTGCCCTTCCTGTCCGGCTTCGCGCGGGCGCGCCGCTTGCTGTTCAAGACCGTATCGCAAATCGAGATCAGCTATGAAGACAGCGCCCTCTCCGCCGGCCATGCGGAATACCTGCGCGGCGGCGACCGCCTGCCCTGGTTCTCGGACGGCACGCAAGACAATTTTATCGCCCTGCGCAGCATGGATTGGCAATTGCACATCTATGGCGAGCCGGCGCCCGAGCTGCTCGACGAGGCGCGCGTGCTGAAACTGCCCGTGCATTGCTACACCTATAACGTGGCCGCCAAGCTGGCCGGCCTGGGCCGCGACGCTGCCTACCTCGTACGCCCCGACGGCCACATCGCGCTGGCCCTGCACCTGCAGGAAAGCGGCGCCCTGCGCGCCCTGGCCTTGCGGCTGGGCCTGCATTTCGGTCCTGCCGAACCGGGCAAGGCGGCGCCACGGCCCGTGTAGGCCGCCGCACTCGAGGTTTGTGCTGCATCAACGCGTTGAGATTTAATTTACTTGCTTTGTTTGCTTTGTTTGACTTCGTGTCCTATGCTGAAACATGCATTGCAAGGAGTTGGCCATGTCAAACACATCAAACACACGTCGCCCTGCCGGCAATGGCGACACCGGCACAATTGATGAGGCAGTCACCGAAGCCGCCCATGCTCCAGCCGCGCCCTCGCTGGCCAGGCAGCTGGCGGATACGCTGGCCGCCAGCGCCACCGGCTTGCGCTTCAACATTGCGCAAGACACCTTCCAGGAAGCCTATGCATCGCTGCTGGACGCCGTACCGCACGACGACCGGCCCGCGCTGCTGGCGCAAATGCGGCGCGATCTCGATATCGTGGCCGAGCGCGAACTGAACCTGGCTTCCGTCCTCGACATTCAGGCAGGCCACGTCAGCACCCGGCAATTCATGCGCGGCCTGGAAGAGCAGGAACGGCAGCAGCGTGAAAAAGACGTGGCCTCGCACAGCTTGCTATCCGGCCCCGAATTGCGCGCCCGGCTGGCAGTCACGCCGCAGGCAATCAGTGCGGCACTGAAAGCCAGGCGCCTGTTCGCCTTGCGCGGCGCCTCCGGCGAATATGTTTACCCCGCATTTTTCGCCGATCCCCGCCACGACCGCCACACCCTGGAAAAAGTCAGCAAAATTCTCGGCGACTTGCCCGGCGCCGCCAAATGGGACTTTTTTACCGCCCCGCGCCTGTCGCTGGGCGGCAAGTCGCCGCTGCAAGCCCTGGCAAAAGGAAAACTCGACGCCGTGATGGCGGCCGCCCGCGCCTACGCCGACGAATAGCGGCGACACCGTGGCAACCTTGCGCCTGCCCCGCTTGCCGCAACTGCCCGCAGCGCTGCAAACGGTGCGCTGCGATCCCGCCACCTTGTACCGGGTTTCCGGCCATGCCACGGGTGAACCGTACTTCGGCAGGGCGAATACCTACCGCTTCGACGATCCCCACCCGCAAGCGGCGGCCCGTTTCGGCACCTGCTACCTGGGCGCATCGCTGGCCGTGGCGCTGGCCGAAACCCTGCTGCACGACCGCAAGCCCATCCGCAACCACTTCATCATCGGCCTGGCCGTGATACAGGCGCGCTTTGTCATACGGTTCACGGGAGAAACACTCATCCTGGCCGACCTGACGGGTGCCGCCCTCCGGAAGCTGGGCGGCCACGCGGGGCTCAGCGGCACATCGTCGTGTCAAACCACCAAAGCCTGGTCGGCCGCCATCCATGCGCATCCGGACGAGGTCGATGGCATGCTCTACATGTCGCGCCACAAGAATGATGAAACGGCAGGGGTGCTGTTCCACCGCGCCGCGCCCAAGCTGGCGATGGCATCCGCCACGCCGCTATCCACGCACCGCGACTTCGGCCAGGTGGCCACGCAACTGGGCATTCGCAGCGCCTGGCCCTGAACCTGCCCGCAACATGCAACCGTGTTGCACTGCCGCATCGACTGCGCATCGACTGTATAATGGCGGCTACCATCGCATTTTGGCCTGGCGCAAGCGCCGCGATCAAGCGAACCGCATTCATTCCCCTTAGCCCTACCCATGACGACCATTACACTCTACGGTATCCCCAACTGCGATACCGTCAAAAAGGCCCGCACCTGGCTGGCCGCGCAGCAACTCGATTTCACCTTCCACGACTTCAAGAAGCAGGGCCTGGAACGCGCCACAGTGGAAGCGTGGCTCGGGCAATTGCCGTGGGATGTGCTGGTCAACAAGAAAGGCACGACCTGGCGCGCCCTGTCCGACGAGCGCAAAGCCGCCACCGTCGACGCCGCCAGCGCCCTGGAACTGATGCTGGAAAACCCATCCATCATCAAGCGCCCCGTGCTGGACAAGGATGGAAAGTATAGCGTGGCGTTTTCCGATGCCCAGTACAAGAACATTTTTTCAGTTTAAACCCGACACCTGCAAAGCTGGGGTCGTACGGGGACGCCGAGTCCCAAGGGTACGACCCCGCTCCACACCATGACCACCTCCAAAACCCTCGCCCTGACCGAAAAACTGATCGCCCTGTCCTCGGTCACGCCCGACGACAAAGGCTGCCAGCAGCACCTGATCGACCTCCTCACGCCGCTGGGCTTTGTCTGCGAGACGATCCAGTCGAACGACGTCACCAACCTGTGGGCACGCCGCGGCACCACCTCGCCCGTATTCGTCTTTGCCGGCCATACGGACGTGGTGCCGACCGGCCCCGTCGAGCAATGGCGCTCGCTGCCCTTCATTCCCACGCACCGCGACGGCAAGCTGTACGGCCGTGGCGCGGCCGACATGAAGACCTCGATCGCCGCCATGGTGGTCGCTTGCGAGGAATTCATCGCCGCCACGCCCGGGCACACGGGTTCCATCGCTTTTTTGATCACCAGCGACGAGGAAGGCCCGGCCACGGACGGCACCGTCATCGTCTGCGAGCAACTGAAGGCGCGCGGCGAGCAGATCGACTATTGCCTGGTGGGCGAGCCGACCTCGAGCGCGCAGCTGGGCGACATGATCAAGAACGGCCGCCGCGGCTCCCTGTCAGGCCGCCTGACGATCAAGGGCGTGCAAGGCCATATCGCCTACCCGCACCTGGCGAAAAACCCGATCCACGAGGCGGCGCAGGCGCTGGCCGACCTGGTCGAAGAGAAATGGGACGCCGGCAACGAGTATTACCTGCCGACCTCGTGGCAAATGTCGAACATCAACGCGGGCACGGGCGCCAATAACGTGATTCCGGGCGACATGGTGATCGATTTTAACTTCCGCTTTTCCACGGCCAGCACGGCGGAAAGCCTGCAGGAAAGGGTGCACGCCATCCTCGACAAGCATGACTTGCAATACGATTTACAATGGACCCTGAGCGGCCTGCCCTTCCTCACGCCGCGCGGCACCCTCTCCGATGCGCTGTCGTCGGCCATCCTGGAAGAAACGGGCCTCACGACGGAGCTGTCGACCACGGGCGGTACCTCGGATGGCCGGTTTATCGCGCAACTCTGCCCCCAAGTGATAGAATTCGGGCCGCCCAATGCCAGTATTCACAAGATCGACGAGCACATCGAACTGCGCCACATCGATCCCCTGAAGAATATTTACCGGCGCACGCTGGAGCATTTGCTGCCCGTCTGAACCAGAATACCGAGGCCCGTCACGGCGGGCCAGAACACCGTCTTTTCGAGAATGCCATGACCCCGAACCCGTTTTCCACGCCACGCGACCTGCTGCGCTACGCCGTCACCCGTTTCAACACCGCCAAGCTGTTTTTCGGCCACGGCAGCGCCGAAGCGTTCGACGAAGCGGCCTATCTGATCCTGCACACCTTGAAGTTGCCGCTCGACAAGCTCGAACCGTTTCTCGACGCCAAGCTGCTGCCGTCGGAAGTGGCCAGCGTGATGACGGTCATCGACCGCCGCAGCATCGACCGCGTGCCGGCCGCCTACATCACCAAGGAAGGCTGGCTGGGCACGTATAACTTCTACGTCGACGAGCGCGTGATCGTGCCCCGCTCCTTCATCGCCGAGCTGATCCCTGAATACTTCTCGCCATGGGTGGCGGAACCGGAAGCCGTGGAAAACATCCTGGAACTGTGCACCGGTTCGGGCTGCCTGTCGATCATGATGGCCGACGCCTTCCCGAACGCCAGCGTCGACGCCGTGGACATTTCCGCCGATGCGCTGGCCGTGGCCAAGCGCAACGTCGACACGTACAAATTGCAAGACCGCGTGCACCTGATCGAATCGGACCTGTACACGAACGTGCCGGCCAAGAAATACGATTTGATCATCAGCAACCCGCCTTACGTGAATTCCGCGTCGATGGGCGCCCTGCCCCAGGAATACCTGGCCGAACCGCAGATCGCCCTCGACGGCGGCAGCGACGGCATGGACCTGGTGCGCAAGATCATCGCCGGCGCAGCCGAGCGCCTGACGGACGACGGCATCCTGATGATTGAAATCGGCAACGAACGCGCCTACGCGGAAGCGGCCTTCGGCGAGCTGGGCCTGACCTGGCTGACGACGAGCGCCGGCGACGACATGGTATTCCTGCTGACGGCCGAGCAGCTCAAGCTGGTTTGATCGACTTGGTAGGTCGGATTAGCGTAGCGTATTCCGACATGCCTGAATTTTACGGCGAGGGGTAAAGCCCAGCCTTCACAAAGAAAAAAATGATACGTTTCCTACAAGTAAGCCTGATGCGCGGCATCAAACCGTTGCTCGAACAAGTCGACGTCACCCTCAATCCGGGCGACAAGATCGGCCTGATCGGCGCCAATGGCGCGGGCAAATCGAGCCTGTTCGCCATGATGCGCGGCGAACTGCACCCTGACCAGGGCGAGATCGATTTCCCGGCCAAATGGCGCGTGGCTTACGTGGCGCAGGAAACGCCGCCGCTGGACCGTGCCGCACTCGACTACGCGATCGACGGCGACGTCACCTTGCGCAAGCTGGAAGCGGAACTGGCGCGCCTGGAATCGGAGCCGGCCACATCGGAAAACGGCATCGCCATCGGCGAGATCTACAGCGCGCTGGCCGATGCCGACGCCTACACCGTGCAGTCGCGCGGCGAGCAATTGCTGCTGGGCCTGGGCTTTACCCTGGACCAGATGCAGCAGCCGGTGGCGAGTTTTTCCGGCGGCTGGCGCATGCGCTTGAACCTGGCGCAAGCGCTGATGTGCCCGTCCGACCTGCTGCTGCTCGATGAACCGACCAACCACTTGGACCTGGACGCCATCATCTGGCTGGAAGACTGGCTCAAGCGCTACGCCGGCACCTTGCTGATCATCTCCCATGACCGCGACTTCCTCGACGAAGTGGTCAACGTGGTCGTGCATATCGACGAGCGCAAGCTGAAACGCTATTCGGGCAACTACTCGAGCTTCGAGCGTCAGCGCGCGGCGCAGATGATCCTGGCCGCCGGCGCGCTGGAAAAGCAGCAGCGCAAGCGTGCCCATCTGGAATCCTTCGTAAACCGCTTCAAGGCGCAAGCCTCGAAAGCGCGCCAGGCGCAAAGCCGCATGAAGGCGCTGGCGAAGATGGAAGAACTGGCGCCCTTGCGCGCCGCCGCCGAATTCTCGTTCGAATTCCGCGAGCCGCTGTCGGCCCCGAACCCGCTGCTGGTGATGGAAGACGTCGATGCGGGCTACAAGATCGAAAACGAAGCGACGGGCGAAATCACGCACAAGACCATCGTCAACGGCATCAAGTTTTCGCTGCAGATCGGCCAGCGTATCGGCTTGCTGGGCCAGAACGGCGCCGGCAAATCGACCCTGATCAAGACCATCGCCGGCGAACTGATGCCATTGACGGGCGACGCCACCATGGGCAAGGGCCTGAACATCGGCTACTTCGCCCAGCACCAGGTGGAAATGCTGCGCCACGACGAATCGCCGCTGTGGCATCTGGCCAAAATCGCACCGACCGTGCGCGAGCAGGAATTGCGCAACTTCCTGGGCGGCTTCAACTTCCCCGGCAACATGGTCACCGCTTCCATCGCCCCGTTCTCGGGCGGCGAAAAGGCCCGCCTGGCGCTGGCCCTGATCGTCTGGCAACGCCCTAACCTGCTGCTGCTCGATGAACCGACCAACCACCTGGATCTGGAAACGCGCGAAGCGCTGACGGAAGCGCTGGCGCAGTTCGAAGGCACCCTGGTCGTCGTTTCCCATGATCGCCATTTGCTGCGCGCCACCACGGACGAATTCATCATCGTCGCCGACGGCAAGCTGCAGCCGTTCGACGGCGACCTGGACGACTACAAGGACTGGCTCTTCAAGACCAAGCTGGGTAAAGGCACGGATGTGCTGCCGGCCGCCGGCAAGGCCAACAAGACCGACTTCCCGGTAACGTCGTCCGTCCCTGCGCCGGCCGCCGCCCCTGCCGCGCCCGTGCGCGACAAGCGCAAGGAAGCGGAGGAACGCCAGAAAACGGCCGCCCTGCGCAAGCCGATCGAGAACAAGATCAAGCGTCAGGAAGAGCAGATCGCCAAGCGCAACGCGCAAAAGGCGGAAACCGATGCCAAGCTGGGCGAGCCGACCATCTATGACGCCGCCAACAAGGCCAAGCTGAAGCAATTGCTGGCCGACCAGACCTTCTTCACCAAGGACCTGGCGCAGCTGGAAGCGGAATGGCTCGATCTGCAGGATCAGCTGGAAAAACTCGGTTAATCAAGCAGCGACAAAAGACGACCTCCGGGTCGTCTTTTTTTTCAGGCTACCTGCATGGGACTGGGGCTGCGGATGGCCATCAGGCGGTCGATGTCGACGAGAATCAGGCGGCGGCCCGCCACCGTGCCCAGGCCCAGCAGATAGTCGGCCTCCGCCTCGCCCAGGCCGGGCACGGCGGCGATGTCGCCGGGCGCCAGGCTGACGATGTCGGTGACGCCGTCGACCACCATCCCCATCACGCCATTGCTCAGCTGCAGGATGATCACGTCGGTGGCCGGGTCGGGCGCGCCGTGGGCGCTGCCGAACGCGGCGCGCATGTCGACGATGGGGATGATCACGCCGCGCGAGACGGCCACGCTGTGCAGCACTTCCCCTTCCGAGGAAAAGCGGTCGAGCTCCTTGAGCGGACGCAATTCCCGCACGCAGCGGTAGTCGAGGCCGTATTCCAGGCCGCCCAGCCGAAAGCTCAAGTACTGCGTCAGGCATTGCGCGGTTGCGGCGCCAGGCGTGGTCGTCGGCTGCATGGTGTTCCTTTCATCCGGTAAGCGCTGCCAGGATGCGCAGTGGCGCAACGTTGGCCCCATGCTAACCAGCATCGCCACAGGCGGCGTTGAGAAACATCAACTTTCCAGGAAGGCATCATCGGCTGGCCGTCCCGGCCTTGCGCCGGCGCAGCCAACTTCCCTTACAATACCCACATCGTTTCTCCACAGGCAGGCCATGCAACACCTCGTCAATCCCGCTGAAGTTGAATTTTCCGCCATCCGCGCCCAGGGCCCGGGCGGGCAAAACGTCAACAAGGTGTCCAGCGCCATCCATTTGCGCTTTCCCATCGCCGCCTCGTCGCTGCCGGAAGCGTACAAGGAACGGCTGCTGGCCCTGCGCGACAGCCGCATCAGCAAGGATGGCGTGCTGGTCCTCAAGGCGCAGCAGTCGCGCAGCCAGGAGCAGAACAAGGAAGAAGCCTTGCGACGCTTGCAGGAAATCATCGACAGCGTGACCTTCCTGCCCGCCGTGCGCCGCGCCACCAAGCCCACGCGCAGCTCGCAGCGGCGCCGCCTCGACAGCAAGAGCACGCACAGCGTCCTCAAGCAGTCGCGCGGCAAGGTCACGGATTAAACGCTAGGGCGGCGGCGCATACGTCCAGTCCAGGCTGCCCGTGCTGTCCGCAAACACGGGCTGCGTGGCCGGCGTGGCGCTGCGCAGCAAGGCCTTGATCTCCTTCGGCGGCCGGTCGTAGACCTTGGCCGGCCCGGGCGGCACGACCAGGGCGCGTACCGTCGTCTCGCCATCGACCAGGCCCAGGGTGCAGCGCGACTGGCCAGCCGTCGCCTGCCGCTCCTGGCGCAATTGTTCCACCAGGGCCAGCATCTGCGCGTGCAGGATTTCCGACTGTTTGACTTCCACGCGCAGCCGCGCCACCTCTTTCAGGACGGGGGCGATGCGCGTGGCCAGCTTGTCGTATTGCAGCTGTTGCGCCGGCTGCAGCTGCAATTCGCCGCGCCGCAGCTGGCCTGCCAGGGTCAGATAGTTGCGCACCTCGGGCAATTGCGCGATGGCGTCGATTTCCTGCTGGCGCTTATGCCGCATCTGCTGGTGTTGCGCGGCCTTCGCCAGGCTTTCCGCCATCTTTTGCTCCAGGGCGCTCAAGTCGGGCACCAGCGGGAACAGCAGCATCTCCACCTGCTTGCGCGGGCCGGCGCTGCCGATGCGGATGGTGCGCGCCGCCACGGCGCAGCCTTCGGCCAGTTCGATGACGACCTCGTCGGCGATAATTTCGCAATTGCTGGCGCTGTCGATCACCACGCGCGTGCCGGCGATGACGCAGCTTTCCGCGCGCTTCACGTGCACTTCGCCGCTGAGCGCCTGCAGCACGGAACCGGAAGCGACGCCCTCGACGCGCACGTCGCCATGTTCGTTGAACGCCGTGCCGCCCACCAAGTTGCGCTGTAGCCATATCAGTCCGCCATGCGAGTGCAGATGGCCGTACACATCGCCATGGATGGTGATGTCGCTGCCGTCGAGCTGGCGCTGCTCCTGCACTTCGCCATATTCCTCGTAGGCGGCGCGCAGCTTGAGGTTGCCCGTGGTGCGGCTGCTGACGCCTTCGCGGCTGACGATCTTGTTTTCGATGGAAATCTTGCCGTGCTCATCGACATTCACGTAGCCATCCTGCGTGGCCACGACGAACTCGCCATCGCTGAAGCGCTCGACCGCCGTGCCCACGCCGGCCACCGCCGCCAGGTCCAGTTCCAGCGGCGCGGGCGGCGGCAGCGCCGTGCCGGCCAGGTCGTAGCCGGGCAAGCCGGGGAACGATGGCAGCAAACGCAGCAGGCGCGCATGTTTTTTCACTTGCGGAAAGCGGTTCTTGAAGCTGAGCAGGTCGAGCCGGCCATCGGGACGTTCGCGCGGCGCATCGTCGCGGTGGATGCCTTGCGATACCTCGACCAGCTGGGCGTCGCGCCCCGGCTGCGGCGCCAGCGCCCGCGCCACCGTGATGCGCTCGGCCTTGCCGCTGCCGAGCATGGCGCGCACGGCCGCGCTATCGATGCCGTAGCGTACGCCCTTGCCCCACAGGTCGGCCACCAGCTCGTCGAATTCGCGGCGCGCCGGCACCTGGCCATCCGCGTCAGGAAGCAATGCTTCAAAGTAAAACTCGGCGCTGTCGCCGCGGATCTTGACCTGTTTATACAGCGCGCGGCGCTGGGGCGGGAATGGCGCCACGCGGGCGGCGATGCGCAGCAAGGCGTCGCCCTTGGGCGCGGCGCGGGGCGTGGGGGCATGGAACAGGGTCAGCAGGAACAAACCGTAATCGAGTCCGGCCAGCAGTTGCCCCGACTGGAACAGCTGGTCGACGGCGGCGCGCAGCTGCGCGGGCGCCAGCGACAGGTCGAGACACACGCCCTCGCCGCGCTGGACGAGGCCATGCGGCAGGCTGCCTGCGGGCGCCGCATCAGGAACGGGCGTGTCGTCGTCGCTCACCACTTGCCTCCCCCAGCAACAGATTCAGAGAATTGTCTTATTGCACTATAACAATATCACGGGGCGTGGCGCTGTGCCTGGCTGGGCAACAATGTTGAGGGCCAAATGCAGACAGGGCCATGTCTTGCGAGATGGCCCTGTCGGATGAGGTGTGCGATGCCTAGCGGCGCGGCGGATTCGAATAGATGTCCTGGCCCACTTCGTTGATCTGGCGGCGCAGGTCGCGGCGCTCGTCGGGCGTCATGCGGCCCGTGCGGCGCGAAGCGTCGGCGCCTTCGTTGGCACGGCGCTGCTCTTCGGCGCGCGTGTCGAAACTGCGTGCGTCACGCTGTTCGCGCAGTCGCGTATCATTGCTATTGCTGCGCTGTACCTGTTCGTACCGCTGGGCCTGCATTTGCTGCTGGTCGTCACGGCGTGGCGGCGGCTGGTTTTGCGCCAGCGCCAGGCTGGCGGCCAACACGGAACAAACGGCAAATGCGGACAACACAGTCGTACGTGCGGCGATAGCTGCGCTGGGAGCGGCGTGAATTTTTTTAGTAAAGATATTCATTGAGTTCCTCTTCCGCGATGCCGTATAAACTTAAAGCTGATTTCCACTGTGGCCCCAGTGTATGATGCTTTACACGGTGCAGTAAGAGTAATTGGGTAAAGTTTGTAACACTTTGTAATGGGTCGCCACAGCCCCTTGCCGACGCCGCGCGAGGCGTTACTATAGCAACTAATATAAGATAACACGACACCCTAAATGACCACAACCTCCACTACCGGCAGCAATACAACAACGCAATCGATCCACGGCCACCAGGCAAAGATCATGGTGGTCGATGACGATGTGCGCCTGCGCGACCTGCTGCGGCGCTACCTGACCGAACAGGGTTTCAATGTCTTCACGGCAGAGAGCGCGACGGCCATGAACAAGCTGTGGCTGCGCGAACGCTACGACCTGCTGGTGCTCGACCTGATGCTGCCCGGCGAAGACGGCCTGTCGATCTGCCGCCGCCTGCGCGGCGCGGGCGACCAGACGCCGATCATCATGCTGACGGCCAAGGGCGAGGACGTGGACCGCATCGTGGGCCTGGAAATGGGTGCCGACGATTACCTGCCGAAGCCGTTCAACCCGCGCGAACTGGTGGCCCGCATCGGCGCCGTGCTGCGCCGCAAGGGTCCCGATGAAATCCCGGGCGCACCGTCGGAAACGCCGCAAACCTTCGAATTCGGCGACTTCGTGCTGGACCTGGGCACGCGCACCTTGAAAAAGAATGGCGAAACGGTGCCGCTGACCACGGGCGAATTTTCCGTATTGAAAGTGTTTGCCCGCCATGCGCGCCAGCCGCTGTCGCGCGAAAAACTGATGGAACTGGCGCGCGGACGCGAATACGAAGTGTTCGACCGCAGCCTGGACGTGCAGATTTCGCGCCTGCGTAAACTGATCGAACCCGATCCGTCGAGCCCCCTGTTCATCCAGACCGTGTGGGGCCTTGGCTACGTCTTCATCCCGGACGGACAGCCGCGCTGATCGCTGGCGAGGCATGATGAAGCTTGTTCCCGATATCAGCCTGGCACGGCTGAAAAGCGGCCTGTTCTGGCGTACCTTTTTGCTGCTCGGCACTTTGACCACGGTCAGCATGATCACCTGGATCGGCATGATTTCCGTCATCCAGCGCGAACCGCAGGCGCAGCAGATTTCCGCCCAGATCATTTCCGTCGTCACCATCACGCATGCGGCCCTGACGCACTCGGCGCCCGAGCTGCGCCGCGAACTGCTGTTCGACCTCGTCAGCAACGAAGGCATCCGCATCTTCTCGCTGGAAGAGGACGACCGCATCGAGCCGCCGCCAGACAATTACCTGATGCCCGAGATCGAGGCGCTGGTAAAGGCCAAGCTGGGCAAGGACACGCGCTTTTCCGCGCGCGTCAACGGCGTGGCGGGCTTCTGGGTCAGCTTCAAGATCGACGACGACGAATACTGGCTGATGCTGGACCGCGAGCGCCTGCGCGGCCTGACGGGCTTCCAGTGGCTGGGCTGGGCCAGCCTGGTGTCCCTGCTGTCGCTGCTGGGCGCGGCCATCATATCCAGCCTGATCAATCTGCCGCTGTCGCGTCTGACGGCGGCCGCGCGCGACATCGCCAAGGGCAAGCAGCCGGCGCCGCTGCCGGAAAAGGGCCCGATCGAAATCATCGAGGCGAACCGCAGCTTCAACCAGATGGTCGATGATCTCAAACAGGTGGAATCGGACCGCGCCGTGATTTTGGCCGGCATTTCGCACGACTTGCGCACGCCGCTGGCGCGCATGCAGCTGGAAGTGGAAATGGCCAACCTGTCGGACGAGGCGCGCGAAGGCATCCAGTCCGATATCGGGCAGATGGACGCCATCATCGGCCAGTTCCTCGACTACGCCAAGCCGACGGAAGCGTCGAGCTTTACCGATGTCGACCTGAGCGGTTTGCTCCACGACATGACGCGCGAAGCGATGCGCCTGCCGGATGTGAAGCTCAACGCCAGCATCGCCGACGGCGCGCATGCGATGGGCAACCCCACCGACTTGCGCCGCGTGCTGAACAACCTGATTGAGAATGCGCGCCGCTATGGCAAGACGCCGGGCAGCGACGTGACGGAAATCGACATCGCCTGCCACGTGCGCACCAGCCACGGCGCGAAAAAGGTCATCATCGAAGTACAGGACCACGGCACGGGCGTGCCGGCGGAAAAGATCGAGCAGCTGATGAAGCCGTTCACCCGCCTCGACACGGCGCGCGGGCAGGCCAACGGCGCAGGCCTGGGCCTGGCCATCGTCGACCGCGTGCTGCTGCGCCACGGCGCCGAATTACAGGTGCGCAACCGCGAAGGCGGCGGCCTGGCGTTTCAGATCAGCTTGCCGGCGGTATAAGCGGCGCTGGTCGGTGTAGGTCGGCTTAGCGCAAAGCGCGTAAGCCGACACCACCAGCGGCCTTGGCCAACAATGTGGTCGGATTACGCGAGGCAAGGCCTCGCTAATCCGACCTACGCCGCCCGATGCAGGCTCCGGCACCTACTGGCGTTTCAGATCAGTTTGCCGGCGGTGTGATTTATTTAGGTTGGATTAGCACGGCATCGCCGTGCGTCATCCAACGCCAACGCCGCCCGACTGCCATCAGGCCGACGCCTGCTCCTGCACCAGCAATTTGCTCATCAACAATTCCGTCGCCCCGTAGCCATACAGGGAATCGCTTTCCATGCCCGGCGTGTCGAAGGGGATCGATTCCTCGCGGTCCAGCTTGGCCGGATCGGCGTCCGCATAGCTGGCGCGCCAGGCGCGCTGCAAGGATTCATTGCGGCGGATAAACGCCGGCATGGGCCAGTCGTCGCGGTTCCAGTGGCGGCTGTCGCCCAGCAGGGGCCAGCGCTCGTTGAGCAGAGCCATGTCGCCCGTGCGCAGGCGGCGCACGGCCTGTTCCGGCCGCAAGCCTTCCAGTTCATCGAGTGTCGGCAAGACATCGCGTCGTGGTCCGAACATATACGCCAGCATGATGCGCCCGGCAGGCGCCGTACGCGCCACCACGCCGACGGCATAACCGCCGCCCGGCAAAGGCACGGCAAACCAGCTGCCTTCTCGGTATGGTAATGATTTCATTTCTGCAGACTCCCCCAAAATCGTGTTCGGGGCACAGTCTACGCGAAGCAAAGGCCATGTGGCGCATGGTACGCCACAACAACAAACCGATAGTTACAATATTTTCTCGTCATAGTGATACTGGGCAACAATCGGGCCCGCCTTGAACAGCGCCTCCTTCATGGCCGTATCCAGGCGCGCGTCGCGGCGGCGCATCCATTCGAGCAGCATGGCCGCTTCCTTGCGGCTAGTGTCGCCCGCGTGGGCCAGCACGCGGCGCAGTTCGGGGTCGGTGCACGCCTCGAAACGCTGGCTGTTCAAGTCCAGCGCCTGCAGCGCAGCGATGGCGGCGCCGATGGCGCGATGCATGTCGAGCGCGGTGGCCGGCAAGCCGGATTCTTCCAGTGGGACGGTGGTCATGCGCATTCCTTTTCGCGTGGTGGTGACATCGGCTGCATTCTCCACCGCGCGGGCGAAAAGCTCAAGCGTCCACGACACGATTTCACCCGTTCGGCCATAATCATGACTCAGCAACAGCCTACACCTCGGCAGCGGGAGCCCCATGTTCAATTTCGACTTTTACAATCCGACGCAAATCCTCTTCGGCCAGGGCCAGATCGCCGCCATCGCCGGCCTGATCCCGCCGCAGGCGCGGGTCCTGATGACCTACGGCGGCGGCAGCATCAAGCAGAACGGCGTCTACGATGAAGTCAGGGCGGCGCTGGCCGGCCACACGGTGCTGGAATTTGCCGGCATCGAACCCAATCCCAGCTATGAAACCCTGATGCAGGCCGTGGCCATGGTGAAAAGCGAGCGCATCGATTTCCTGCTGGCCGTCGGCGGCGGCTCCGTGGTCGACGGCACCAAGTTCATCGCCGCCGCCGCCCTGCACGAGGGCGTAGCGTGGGACATCCTGGCGAAGGGCGGCAAGATCGTCGAGGCCGCCCTGCCCTTCGGCACGGTGCTCACCTTGCCGGCCACGGGTTCCGAAATGAACGGCTCGGCCGTGATCACGCGCAAGGCCACGCAGGAAAAGCGCTCGTTCATGAGCCGCAAGGTGTATCCGAAATTCTCCGTGCTGGACCCGTCGAAGACGTTCACCTTGCCGTTGCGCCAGGTGGGCAATGGCGTCGTCGATGCGTTTGCGCATGTGATGGAGCAGTACCTGACCTATCCCGTGAACGCGTCCGTGCAGGACCGCTTCGCCGAAGGCATTTTATTGACCCTGATCGAGGAAGGCCCGAAAGCCCTGTCGCACCCGGACGACTACGACGTGCGCGCCAACGTGATGTGGAGCGCCACCCTGGCCTTGAACGGCCTGATCGGCGTGGGCGTGCCGCAGGACTGGTCCACGCACGCCATCGGCCACGAATTGACGGCCCTGTACGAGCTCGATCATGCGCAGACGCTGGCCATCATCCTGCCCAGCATGTTGCGCGTGCGCAAGCAGGCCAAGCGCGCCAAGCTGCTGCAATACGCGGCCCGTGTGTGGGGCCTCGATGGCGGCGACGAGGATGGCCGCATCGAGGCCGCCATCGCGCGCACGGAATTCTTCTTCCGCCATATGGGCGTCAAGACGCGCCTGGCCGACTATGGCCTGAACCATGCCAGCGTGGACGCCGTCGTGTCCGCCCTGGAAGCGCATGGCATGACGGCGCTGGGCGAACAGCGCGAAGTGACGCCGGCCGTCAGCCGCAAGGTGCTGGAACTCAGTTTATAGATTCGCGCCACACTGTTGTAAAACGGTCGGCCAGGGGGACAGCCGGCCGTGCTTCATGCTAAGCTGTCAGTTCGCTAGGGGTCCTGGAGCAGTCATCCGGGTGAGAGATACCCTTCGTACCTGATCTGGATAATGCCAGCGAAGGAAAGCGCAAAGTACCTCCCTCCTTTGATAGCTCCTGCGTTGGCGCCAGCCGAACAAGCAGCCTGCCGTGCTCTTTCCCAGAGCCGGCTTGAACCACGAGCAATCTATGTCCACACCGAATTTATCTGTTTCCGTCCTGACACTGGCCATCCTGCACGCGTTTGCCGCGCCGGCCTTCGCCGCGAATGACACCACCGAAGCCGCCGACCCGCAGGCGCAAAGCATGGCCGAAGTCGTCGTCACGGCCAGCAAGGCGCCGGCCGCCAAGCGCGCCTCCGTGGGTGGCTTTTCCGACGCGCCGCTGCTGCAGACGCCCGCGTCCGTCACCGTCATTTCGCAAAAAGACATGCAGGACTTGCAAATCCGCAATCTCAGCGATGCCGTCAAGCTCGACGCCAGCATCAACGATGCCTACAACGCCGTCGGTTATGCGGAACAGTTTACGATCCGCGGCTTCAAGCTCGACAACAATTCCAGCTACCGCAAGGATGGCGTGGCCATTCCTGGCGACACGCAAATTCCGCTGGAAAACAAGGAACGCATCGAAGTGCTGAAAGGCCTGGCCGGTTTGCAGGCGGGCGTGGCCGCGCCGGGCGGCGTGATCGACTTCATCGTCAAGCGCCCCACCGCCGCGCCGCTGCGCACGGTGACCGTGGAAACGCGCGAACGGGGCACCTTGTACGGCGCCGTCGACCTGGGCGGACGCCTGGAAGACACGCGCTTCGGCTACCGGGTCAACGTGGCGGCCGAACGCCTGCGCTCCTACATCAAGGGCGCGGACGGCAACCGCAAGTTCATTTCCGGCGCCTTCGACTGGCAGATTTCGCCGCAAGCCCTGCTGCAGCTCGATGCCGACTACCAGGACAAGGCGCAGGCCACGGCGCCCGGCTTCCAGCTGCTGAACAATAAAACCTTACCAACCGGCATCAGCGCCGACGCCATGCTCAACCTGCAGCCGTGGACGCGCCCCGTGGAAACCGTCACCAGCAATATCGGCCTGCGCTTCCAGTACGCCTTCAATGACGACTGGCACGCCACCCTGTCGGCCAACCAGCACTCGTTCAAGCGCGACGACTACACGGCCTTCCCGTACGGCTGCAGCGGACAAGACCTGTACCCCGGCTTCTGCGGCAATGGCGATTACGACGTGTACGACTACCGCAGCCTGGGCGAGACGAAAAAGCCGCTGAGCGCGCAAGCCATGATCCAGGGCAAGTTCGCCACCGGTTCCCTGCGCCACGACTTCACGGCCGGCGTCTCGACCTTCCGCCGCAAGGACCGCGCCGGCCTGTACGTGTACGACTGGGTGGGCGTGAGCAATATCTACCAGCCGCAGATCGTCGGCACGTCGCCCGGCGTCACGGGTCCCGTGCGCCTGGTGCGCAAGGATACGGAAAACTCCGTCTTCGTGCAGGATATCGTCAGCCTGGCGCCGAACTGGAAGCTGCATGGCGGCTTGCGCCAGATCAATGTCGACGGCTACCAGTACGTGCTGAAGGCCGACACGGAAATCCGCGCCAAGCACGACTTCCTGCTGCCGAACGTCTCGCTCGTCTACACTCCGCTCGACAATGTGTCCGTGTATGCGGCCTATTCGCAGGGCATGGAACATGGCGGCACGGCCGACCGCAAGGCGATGAATGCCAACGAAGAACTGTCGCCGAGCCGCTCGAAGCAGATCGAATTGGGCGCCAAGATGGATGTGACGCCGGACTTCATGCTGGCGGCCAGCCTGTTCCAGATCCGCAAGGGCCTGGAATTCCAGAATACGGCCGGCTACTTCGTGCGCGAAGGCCAGGCCCAGCACCGCGGCCTGGAATTGTCGGCTCAGGGCAAGGCATCGTCCAACCTGAGCCTGGGCGCTTCCGTGACGGCCCTGAACAGCCAGCAGTCAGGCACGGGCAATGCGGACCTCGACGGCAAGCGCGTGCCCAACGTGCCCGCCTTCAAGGCGGCAGTGCATGCGGACTACGCCGTGCAACAGGTGGCGGGCTTGAGCGTGAACGGCAGCTGGGAATATGCGGGCAAGAAAGCGTTTGAGTACAACAACACGACCTTCGTGCCGTCATACCACGTGTTCAACCTGGGCGCCGCTTACGCCACGCGCATCGCCGGCACGCGTGCCGTGCTGCGCGCCGCCGTCAACAACGTGGCCGACAAGTTCTACTGGCGCGACGTGACGCCGGAGTCCGACGGCTACCTGTACCCGGGCGCCAGCCGCACCTTAAAGGTGTCGGCGCAGTTCGATTTTTAATTCCTGTAAAGATTGATCCTGGGCGCAAGAGACCTGGCACGGGGACGACGGCGAGGATGGCGAGGAAGCTGGAAATATTTCCTAATAGGAATTGATTTTATTGCTACAATAAATATCATTATTTGCAACTACCCACCCTTGCCGATGCCTACATTGCCACGCGCCTTGCCCTTACTCGTCGCCGTCCTGTTCCCGACTTTGGCGGCCAGCGCTGCCTGGTCGGCAGAGCGACTCATCCCCATCGAACACTTCACCAAGCGCGATGCCGTCAGTAAGCTGCGGCTTTCGCCAGATGGCAAGCATTTGGCCGTGACGGTGCAAGTTCCCCAGGGTGAACGCATGGTTCCCACCATCGGGATCTACAGCCTGCCCGAGATGCAACTGGTCGGCACGCTGCGCCTGCGTATCTTTGAAGTGCCGATGAGCTACTTCTGGCTGAACAACCGGCGCCTCGTCATGCGCAAGGGCGAGGAACAAGGCTCCCTCGAAAAGCCCATGTCGACGGGAGAAATCCTCGCCTTTGACCTCGACGGCAACAAGCAGGAATATTTGTATGGCTATGAAATGTTTCGCTCATCAAGCCGCGGACAGTATCAGGATGATTATGGCTACGCCTATATCAATACCATTCCCCGGCCGCGCACGGGCCATGTCTTTCTGTCCGCCCAGGACTGGGATCGCGACCGCTCGATGCTGTATGACGTGGACAGCAAACAGGGCGTGCGCAAGCTGATCGCCAATATTGCTGCGCCGCGGCTGAGTTACATCTTGCAGAATAATCAGGTGCCACGTTTTGCCTATGGCTGGAACGACGAGCTCACTCCCATCTTGTATCGCTATGACGATGCCAGCAGCGAATGGCGTCTGCATACGATGCAAAAAGGCAGGAATTTCATTCCATTCCAGTTCACGCCGGACGACAGCGCGTTTTTCGCCTTTCAGAACAACGATAACGGCCCGTATTCGCTGATACGTCAAGAACTTGCCAGCGGCAAACAAACTGTCCTGGCGCAGGATGCCGTCGGCGACGTCAGAACTGCCATGCTGGCGCCCGACGACACGCCATTTGCCGTCGTCATCGACATCGGCAGGCCACGCACCGTGTACGTCGATCCTGCCAGCGATAGCGCCAGACTGCACCAGCAATTGAGCGCCTCGTTTCCGGACGATCATGTCCAGTTCATCAATTTCACGGACGATGGCGCCACCTTGCTGTTTGCCGTTTCCAACGACCGCGATCCGGGCAGCTATTACCTGTATCACAAAGCCAGCAACAAGGCCGACCTGCTGTATGCGACCATGGCCGACATCGATCCGGAACAGATGGCCCCGCGCCGGCCGATTGCCTTCAAGGCACGTGACGGACTGGACCTGCATGGCTACGTGACCATGCCGAAGCATGCTCCCGGCGTCAAGCTGCCTCTGGTGGTGATGCCCCATGGCGGCCCGCACGGCATCGCCGACACCTGGTATTTCGATAGCGACGCCCAATTCCTTGCCAGCCGCGGCTATGCGGTGCTGCAGGTAAATTACCGTGGCTCCGATGGTCGCGGCGAGCGGTTCCGGCGCGCCGGCTATCGCCAATGGGGTACGCTGATCCAGGATGACATCCTCGATGGCCTCGCGGCCGTACTGGCGCAGGGTGAAGTCGATGCCAGCCGCGTCTGTTCGTATGGCGCCAGCTTCGGCGCGTATGCGGCCATGATGCTGCCTGTCCGTGCGCCTGGCGCCTTCAAATGCGCGATTGGCTATGCCGGCGCGTATGAACTGAAGCTGCTGCAGGACGCCCCCATGACGCGCCGCCTCAAGTATGTGCGGCGCGAGTTCCAGGACTATCTGGGCGAGGATACACGCGAACTCGATGCCATTTCACCGAGCCAGCAAGCGCAGCGGATCAAGGTGCCGGTGTTGCTCATCCATGGCGACAAGGATGAGACCACGCCGCCCGTGCAGGCCGAGCTGATGCGCAAGGCGCTGATTGCCGCCAATAACGCGCCTGAGTGGATGATGGTGGAAGACGAGGGGCATGGCTTTTACAAGACGCGCAACGCCACCGCGATGTATCGGAAACTGGAAGCATTCCTGCACCAGCATATTGGCAGGCCTTAACGCTGCAGGACTGCCGCAGCCCTCGCCATCCAGCCGTCAACCTGCTTCAAGCGCTGCGCGAGTGGACCGTTGACCAGCAGGTAGGCGATGCCGCGCGCGTCCAGCTCGTCGAGCAGATAGCGGTAGATCAGCTGGCGCACGGCTTCCGATTCGCGCTGCAAACCGTCTGGCGTCCAGGGGCTGTCGGGGGCAGTCACGATGGTCGCGTGGTATTGATGGCCGGCGGCCAGCGCCGCCAGTTGCGCATCGGCGCCATTGAAATAATGGCGGCTGTAGACCAGCGTCATCAAGGGCGTCGTGTCGCAGAACAGGAAGTGACGGGCTTGCGCGGCGGCCGCGTCTTCGCGTTCAACTTGCGTACGCGCAATCCCATACTGGTCTTCCGCCACAGGCACCCTGCCCTGCGTGGCGACGAACTCACGTAAATACTCGGGCACCCAGACGGTGCCGTAGCGCTCGGCCAGGGCCGCCGCCAGGGTCGACTTGCCCGACGATTCCGCGCCCAGGATGGCCACGCGCACGCAGCGGCCCGTCACTTGAGGACCATCGCGCCGGGCGCGGCGGGCGCCGACTTCTTCCACGCCAGCAAGCCGATAACGGCCATCACCACGAAGAAGGCGTACAGCACGGCCGTCAGGGTCAGGCCCTTGTGCACATACAGCCACACATACAGCACGTCGACGATGATCCAGGCGATCCAGTTTTCCAGCTTCTTGCGCGACAACAGGAATTGCCCCACCAGGCTACCTGCAGTGAGGAAACCATCCGCATGGGGCACGTCCGTGTCCGTCGTCGTCAGCAGCCAGGCGATGAGCAGGAAACCCACCAGCCAGCCCGCGGCGCAGGCCAGCCAGCCGCGGCCATCGAGGCGCGTGACGGGCAGGGTCTTGCCGCCGCTGGCCGGATGCAGCCACTGGTACCAGCCCCAGAATGAGACGCTGATGAACAGCAGTTGCAAGGCCATGTCGCCATACAGGCGCGATTCGAAAAACACGAAACCGTAGGCGGCCGAGGAAATGATGGCGAACAGCCACGCCCAGTGATTCTGGCGGATGTTCAGCGCAACGGTTGTCAGTGCCAGGACAAAGGAAATCAGTTCAAGCGGCGTGGTGGCAAAACCCAGCAGGAGAAGCGTATCGTTCATGGGAATCGTGATGAGGCTGGTGGTGCAGTATGCAATACCGGCCATGAATAAGCAAGATTGCCCTTGCCGTCCGCCCCCTCCCCGCCTCAGGCGAAGCCCGCCCTGGCGGCGCGCGCCAGCGAATGCCGCACGATCAGCTTGTGAAACGGGCGGATCAGCAGGATGTAGGCGCGCCCCACCCGGTTATGGCAATGCACGACGCTGGAAACGGTGACGCTGCCATGGCGGCCAGCGTCGCGGTTGCGCAGCACGGACAGGCGGAAATCGAGATGGCTGTCATCCTCGCCCAGGATGATCTCGTCGTCGCTGACGGCATAGATGCGGAAGATGCCGATGCGCTTGCCGGGCCGCGCTTCCATCTGTTTTGCCGTCCGGATGCCGAAACGCGCCACGATGGCGTCGCGCAGCACCATCAGCTTGCGCGCCCAGCCCGGCTGCCTGCCCAACAGCTGGCGCGCCAGGCTCTGCATGTCCATCTGGCGCGCCTGCGCGGTGGGCAAGTCGACGGCGTACGCATCGGCCAGGTTGCTGCCGGGATACAGCGGGGCGATGCTGGCGCCTGGCGGCAAGTCCACGGTGCGGACGGCAATCTTCATCTCACGCATGTGCTCTCCATGTTTTCAGTGATAACATGCCCATCATACACGACAATGTGAACAGCGATAACATAGAATGACAACAACGAGCACCTATCATCACGGCAACTTGCGCGACACCCTGGTCGCCACCGTCATCGCGCAACTGGCGCAGCAGCACGACGCCGCCCTGTCGCTGCGCGAACTAGCGCGCACGGTGGGCGTCTCGGTCGCCGCCGTGTACCGCCACTTCCCCAGCAAGGAAGCCCTGCTGGCCGAGGTGGCGGCGGCCGGCTTCGCCAGCCTGATACAGAAATGGGAAACGCAGCTGCCGCCTCCGGGCAGCTTGCCCGCCGAACAGCGCTTTCAATTGCTGGGCCAGCAATACATCGAATTCGCCCTGGCCGCGCCCGCCCACTACCGGCTGATGTTCGAACACCAGGATGTGCGCCAGTTCCCCGCCCTGCAGGAAGCGGCGCAAGCGTGCTTTCAATATGTGCTGCAGACGGCGGGCGCGGCCGTGCGCGATGCGGGCCTCGACCCGCGCTGGGACAAGGCCGCCGCCAGCGCCGGCTGGTCGCTGGGCCACGGCTACGTGATGCTGCTACTGAGCGGCCGCCTGGCCATGGCGGACGGCGGCGACGCGCTGTCGCCGGCCATGGTGCCGCGCTTTTTTCAATTGCCGGTGGAGGCGCTGCGGCAGGCCGATAAAAAACAGTGATGGCTGTACAGATAAACAGACATCGCAAGATGAGTCCCCCCTACTTGATACATTGTTGATTTATGCAGGATATTTCAATCGACACGCTCTCCGTGATCGCCAGGCAATGCATTGCCGTCACGTGCCTGCAACGTTTTTGCCGGCGCTTTGATATGGATCATCCCGCCCTGGCCGCGTTCGCCGCTCACGTGTGGAAAGTGGCGCAACTCGCGCCTGGAGGGTTTGCAGCCTGGGAACGGGGCTTTGCATCCCTGGCCGTGACGGGCATGGGCGATCCCTGGCCGGAAGACGTGCGCGCGGCACTGCCCGGGCACCTGCTGGGCACGCTGGAAGCACTGGTGCAGCATGTGCTGGAAACGAGCGCCTGCACCTGGCATGGCGATGACCTTGCGGCAAGCAGGCGCCAGCTGGAAGCCGTCTTTGCCATCTGCGTCCGGCATGACGTGGCGCTACCGCAGTTTGGGCACTATGCGCAGCACGATGCGGCGCTGCGCGGCGGCTGGGGGCCGGCGCTCACGGACGGGGAAGTGAAGGCCTGGCAAGCCCTGATATAGCGCTCACGCCAGAAGGCCTTGGCGCACATGCTCGAGCAGGCGCTCCTCTTCATCCGTATCGGCATCGATTTGCGTGACCACGGTCCAGAACGGCGCGCACGTCCTGATCTGCTCGAAAGCACGGCTCGTTTCCAGCCGCACCATGGTTTTCCTGAGGCTGTGCAGATAGCCTTCCTCGATGGCGCAGAGCAGCTCGTCATCGGCGGCGTCGATCAGCTCGCTTAAAGCATCTTCGATCCTTGCATGCCCCTCCTCCCACAATTGCCCGATTTCCGGCACGTCGGCTTCCATGCACTCGTTCGACCAATCAGGAGGATAGTAATCGCGCGCCCTGTTACCGGGATCGGTATCAAAGCTCAGCGAAATGGACGGGAACGATACGGCGTTGAAGGCAAAGGCTGAAAATGCCTGATCCTTGAAAGCGGACGCGCCCAGCAGCGCCAGCGATGCGCTGGCCAGCCTGAACCAGGTTGCCTCGACGTCGTAGGCTGTTTCAAACGCGTGCCAATCCGGCGGCAAATCGGGAGTCTGGGGCATGGGAACCTGTCGAAAAAGAATAGCGGAGGATAGTGGAGGAATTATACGTGGCACAGCCTATGCGGCAGGCCGTGGCGCGTGAACAGTGCGGGCGATGCCGGGACGGCAAACCGGCGGGACGCAGCGCATAGTTGGCGGCCAGGAAATATGGTTTTTGCAACAGCGAGGCGGCGCTTGGCTGCGGGGTGGCTGGCGGCGGGCGGACGCCCATGGCAGCATCAAGCAGGCTCTTTCGTTGACCATCCCAAGGCGGCAGATCGGCCGGTGGCAATGGCAAGATTTTATCGAGGTTGGGAAAGCGGCGATTGGGGTTGAAGCCGAGGGCATCTCCTAACACTCCATATCGTAAGGCTCGAGCCTTATCGATGTGCGGAGTGAACATATTGGATAAATCAAAGGGATGGTCAAATTCTATTTGCAATGCGTTAGCGCAACTTTCACAACCGAATTTGACACCCTCATGCAATACCTTTAGGGCGCGCGCTTTTGTTTCAGGGGTGCTGTCTCCGTTTGCGGTCCCATCAGATGATCTTAAAACCACATACAAATAATGCAAATCAAATGCGGCTTGGCCATACCCTTGTGCAAGCGCACACTCCAGCATTTTGGTCGCTACAGGAATGTTGCCCCACATATCAATACCTGGGTGATCCTCTCCAGCAGTCAATTTTTCGCCGAGAAAACCCATTGCCTGCGGATTTCCCATCTGCGCCGCCTTTTGCCAGAAGGCATAAGCACGAGTGATGTCGCCGTTGACACCCGTGCCATTCGCGTAATACGTCCCCATCCGGTCATATGCGGCCGGTATGCCCAGCCGCATCGCCTTTTCCACCAGTTGTACCGCCTCTTCATTACCGTATAACGGATCGCGCCCTTCCACATACAGGCTGGCCAGATTGAGCATCGCCTTCCAGTGCAATCGCTCTGCCGCCTGACGCGTCAAATCGACGATTTTTTTGTAGTCGCGGTCTTCCACGAAAATTTCAGGATCTTCCAAGGCGCGCGCTTCGAGAAACCGGTCCTCCGCTTGCGCATCGATGGGCGGCACCTTGCTTGCCTCGATTTCGCAAATGAAGTCGGGAACATGCGGATTGAAGAGGGGCAGGCTCTGGTTACGTGGCAAGACTTTGTCGTCTGGCATTTTGCAGGCAAGCAGGCAGCACAAGACAATCAGCGACGCAAAGCGTCCTCTCGCGGCAGCCATGCTGGATTGATTGCGATCCATTGCCTTATCCAAGATCAGGAGGGGAGGCATCCATCAAATGCCACGTCACGTCGCCATCTGGCAAGTCCAGCAGCCAGTCGCGGCGCGGTCGCGGGAACGGCGCGCCCTGGTTCAGCCACGCCTGGCGCCAGTACTGGTTGACGATGGCCTGCAGCGGATGGTCGGCCGCCACCCACGGTTGCCAGACGCCGCTGACCGGACAGGCTTGCCCGCAAGCGCAGCTCAACAAAGGCTCGGGCCGCGCCACCTCGCGCAGCAAACCGCGCGCCGCGCGCGGTTCCACGGCGCCATGGTTGTGCCGTATCGTCAGGCACTGCTCCCACGTCACGGGGCCATAACGACTGTTTCCGTCAGCATCGAGCACGCTGAAATGGCGGAACGCTTCGCCTTCACTGAACAGCCGGGCCGGCTCAGTCGCTCCTTGCCCTTTGGCGGGTTGCCAGTATGCGGAAAACGGCGCAGTCGGCGCGTCGCTGTGCAAGCCGGTGGGACGCAGCGCATAGTGGGCGGCCAGGAAGTACGGTTTTTGTAATAGCGCGGCGGCGCTTGGCTGCGGAGTGGCTGGCGGCGGGCGGACGCCCATGGCGGCATGCAGCAAGGTATCCCTGTCGCCATTCCAGGGCGGCAGATCGGCGGGCGGGAGCGGCAAGACCTTGTCCAGATTAGGAAAGCGCGCATTGGGATTGAATCCCAGTTCACGATTAAGTACCGCATAACGTTCGCCGCGAGCCTTGTCCACATAGGGCGCCAGCATATCGGCAAGATCAAAAGGTGAACCAAATTCAATTGCCAATGCGCTCGCGCACTCAGCGCAGCCAAACTTGACTCCCTCATGCAACACATTTAGAGCACGCTGTTTGGTTGCAGGAGTTCGATCGCCAATTTCATCGCCATTTGCAGCTCTTGGTATTGCATACAAATAGTGCAGGTTAAACGCAGCAGGCCCGTATCCCTGAGAAAGCGCACATGCCATCATTTTTATCGCTACGGGAATATTGGCCCAATATCCAGGAATAGCACCGTCTGTTCCCGCTCTTAATTTCTCTCCTAAAAATGCCATCGCCTGAGGATTGCCCATGACAGCAGCCTTTTGCCAGAAGGCATAAGCGCGAGTGATGTCGCCGTCAACGCCGGTGCCATTCGCATAATACGTTCCCATCCGGTCATAGGCGGCAGGTATGCCCAGCCGCATTGCCTTTTCCACCAGTTGCACCGCATCTTCCTCACCATATAAAGGATCGCGCCCTTCCACATACAGGCTGGCCAGATTGAGCATCGCCTTCCAGTGCAATCGCTCTGCAGCCTGATGCGTCAGAGCAACGATTTTTTTGTAATCGCGGTCTTCCACGAAAATTTCAGGATCTTCCAAGGCGCGCGCTTCGAAAAACCAGTCCTCGGCTTGCGCATCAATGGGCGGCACCTTGCTTGCCTCCACTTCGCAAATGAAGTCAGGAACATGCGGATTGAAGAGCGGCAAACTTTGGTTGCGCGGCAAGACTTTGTCGTTTGGCATTTTGCAGGAGAATAAAGGTATACATAGGAAAACTGCCAAGATAAAAAATGGCGGGCGAATGAATATCTTTTGATACTGTTTCATGCTCACCCCAGACGTATAGTAGAACTTCGGCTATCTTCTAATGGCAACAGAAAACCAATCATTTTTTTTAATTTTGCTCCTCCTTTTTTTGCCAGCTTTTTCGTCCGATTGGCCTTCATTAAGTTTCCCCACTTTTCAAAAGCATCCACAATCTCCGCCTTCGTCCCGCCCCCGCCATCAACCAGTTCCCCGCTATGCATGCGCCACACCCGCTTGCGCAAATCGCGGGCCACGCGGTGGTCGACGGTGGCGATATTGATTTCGCTGTCGACGGCCATGCTGCGCTGGTTCAGATTGGCGCTGCCCAGCGTCATGAACGCGTCGTCGACCAGCATCAATTTGGAATGGATGTAGATTTCACGGTAGCGCCAGCGGTCCTTGTCAAACGCGCTGACATTGAGCATGGCCACCGATACCTTCAGCCCGAATTCGCTTTCGAGCGTCATCGCACCGGGTTTGTTGATGCCGTTGGCATGCTGTACCACGTCGGGCAACTTGACTTCCGCCTCAGTGGAAATGCCGAATCCGGCCCTGACACGCCGGGTTTTCGGTCGCTTGTTGTAGTCGTCGATCATGGTGTTTTGCCCCGTCATGCCAGCCTGCTGCCCCAGCGCCGCCAGCGTATCGTGGGTGCGCGGCACCATCTGCGCGCGCTCCGGCACGGGGATGACGATGAACACGTGCATGACCGGCATATCTTCAAGACTCTTGCCCGCCTTGACACTGCCGGCCTTCCACGCGGCGACCACCTTCTTGCGCTCGGCCAGCAAGTGCCGGGCCCATTCTTCATACTGGAAATACTGGTTTTCCACATACAGGTAGCCGGCCGCCAGGCTGGCCTGGGTCACGGCGCGAAAATAGGTTTCCTTGATCGTCTTGTCTTGCTCCTCGGGCTGCGTCAGAACGATCTGCACGGTGGAGTCGCTTGGTCCGGCCTTATCCAACAGCCGCGCCGGTGGGCTGCCACATGGCAACTCCCGGCTAACACAGTCGGTGGAAGCCGAACGCGTGCGGTCGTCGATCGCGCGGTCCCATGCCTTCACGAAATTGTTGTAGAGCGCGATCAGCGCACGGCCGCCGTCGATGCGGCAGGCGTAATCCTGATAGGGCTTCAAGGTGGCGAAGCCGCCGTCCTCGGCCACTCCCTGCACACACTCGCGCCGCTCGTTGACGCCGCCCTGTTCGCGGCGCGTATCGTCGAGCAGATGGGCCGTCGTGTCCCAATAATCGGTCACCGAGTTCAGGCCCATCACGTAACCGACGGCCTTGGCGCCCTCTTCGTGATCGAAATCGATCAGGACCGGCTTCTGGTGGTGCGTGCCCAGGTATTGCATGCCGGGCTTTTCGATTTCCCCCATCGTCAAGCCGTGCGGCTGGTTGATTTCGGTCGCGATACTCTTGCTGATCGCGGCGCTGTCGCCGTGCCGCAAACGAATTTCCAGCCCCCCCGAACAGGCCCTTGAACGCGGCCGCATACCAGCTGTAACAATATTCTTGACGCGCCATTATCGGCATATTCTCGGGCCGGAGGTACTCGCCCCAATAACCGTTGCCTAAAATATGTTTCTTTTTTTGGACAGCATCGTGCAACATCGCCAGGCTGGCTTTGGCGCTGATGTCATCAAAGCGTTGTCCATCGGTTTTCCATGGCGAGGTGCCGTGCGAATAGCCCGGCATATTGCGCACCATCGGCGAACCGATCCGGTCATGCCAGACCAGCAGGCGTACCCTGACGTGCCGCCGTGCGGCGGCGATCAGCAAATCACCAAAGGTTTCGCCACGCGGCCAGGTGGCGCTGCTGCCGCGCACCAGTTCCATGCCCGGGTCGAAACCCCAGCAGCACAGGTCTATCGAATGTTTAGCCTTGGCGATCTCGCCGGCGATGTCGGCGAACCCTTCCTGTCCGCAAATGAACAGTGTCAGCTTGTTGTTGTGCGTAATCGGATGAGTGGCCTTGCCCTTCAGGTTGCGGTTTTCCAGCAGCCACTGGAGCGAACTGGTCGCAGTCCGTCCGACTTCGTCGATATGGGTGGTTTCGATGCGGCCGCTCGATTCCGGCATGGCGCTCTCCAGTCAGTGTCGTGCATCATTGAACCCCGCGGCCGTCGGCGGTGTCGTCGAACGCGCGCCAACCGCGGTTCGACAGCTTGTGTTCGCCGTCCGGCGCCGCGTCCGGGTCGAAGCGTGCGCTCGCTTGCAATGAAAACTCTTCGCCATTGCCAAGGACGACACGGTAGCGCGGCGTGCCGTCCTGATGCTCGATCAGGATGCGGCCGAATTCGTCGGTCAGGCCATGCTCGACTTCGGCTTCCCCGTTGTACAGCGTGTACGGCACCTGCGCGTATTGCCCGCCATCCGCATGGGCCTGTATCGTATGCTGCAACTGCCCCGCTGCCGGCGCGATGGGCGGCTCCAACTCCGGTTGCGGCCGGTTCTTGGGCGCCAAGGTTTCCAGGTTTCCATGGAACAGCGTCGGCGACGCGGTAAAAAACTGTACCTTGTCGCTAATTTCAAGCATGCAATCGGCGCCATGCAGGCGCACGCCTTTGCGGCCCCGGATATTCACCCAGTCGGTCTGACTGATCAATTCCAGCACCTTGTTGGCGACGATATCGACCGCATCGGTTTGCGCCGCGATCTGCACCGGGCCAGCTGCGGCGATCAGTTTCATGCCAGCCTTGTGGACGAACAGGCGGAACGCTGCGCCGATGCTGGCGAACAGGCCGCCGCCGGCCGCCAGCGACAGGTCGCGCCCGGACGTCAGCGCAGTGTGCTCGGCGCTGGCGATATGCGTCGATTGCGCGGTCGTCGTTTCGATACCGGCCGGACTGGCCAGCACCAGATGCGGCTTGGATAGTTCGGGAAATGCGCTTTCGCCACTGCCGGCACCGCCCTTGATCGCGGCATGCTGGGCATTGAGCACATCGGCGGCGGCACCCTGCTGGGCGGCGCTTTCTTGCGCGCCGTAATGCTGCGCCAGGGCGGCAAGCGCCTTGTGCCGCTCAGCAGCCTCGGCCAACCGGCGCAAGGTTTCATCCATGCTCTTGATATGCGAGGCGGCGCCAGGGCGCGCTTCGGTGGTCAGCAACATACCGCGCCCGGCCCGCGCCACGCCCCAGGCGTCTGACGCCAGTTCCCAGCCCTCGCCACGCGCATCCTTGCGCCCGCCGGCGTCTTCGATGCGGCTGATGCAGCCGAGCGACAATTGGCTGTGCTGATGATCGCTTTTCAGTTGCGCCTGGATGCGCTGGTGCGTGTCGTCGAGCACCAGCTGGTTGCCGCGCACGCCGCAGCCGCCGCCAGGCATCAGCTCGGCGCTGCGCCAGCCGCCCAGCATGCGTTGCCCCGGCAAATTCCACGGCGGCGCATGGTTGCCGTTGTACACAGCACCGACGATGACGGGACGGTCGATATTGCCGTCGAGAAACTGGATCAGCACTTCCTGGCCGATGCGCGGCAGCGCGATCTGGCCAAACGCCTGGCCCGCCCATGGCGTCATGACCCGGATCCATGGCGAACTGCCCGCGTCGAACTTGCCCAGCCGGTCCCAGTGAAATTGCACCTTCACCCGGCCCAGCCCGTCGGTATGGATGGTTTCGCCTGCCGGCCCGGTGACGATCGCCGTCTGCACGCCGGGCAAGGCGCAAGGTGTGCTGTTGAACTGCCGCCCCGGATACCAACGGATGCTCTTGCGGATGCAGTTAAACCGGTTTTCATAATGCGACTTCGCGCCCGTGCCTGCCTGGTAATTGTTGCTGGCGACGTGATCGACCGACAGGATCAGGTATTCGCGCGCGCCGATGTCCGGGCGCGCCGCCTCACCTCTGGCCGGCATGGATTGCTGGGCGCTGAAGTGTCCGCCCAGCGTGAAACTGCGCCCGGCATGGGCGCAGCGGTGATTGCCGCCCGCTTCGAAGTATTGCGCCTGGCAGTTCTGCTCCTCCAGGCGGCGTTGCGCCAGCGCTTCGCCGTCGCCCATGCCGGCATAGCCATAGCCGGTGTTTTGATACAGTTCATGGGCAAACACGTCGCCCTGCTGGTGCAGCGCATAGCCGCTGGCGCGGCTGGCATACGGATGCTTGTAGTTGAAGCTGGCCAGCGTGAGCGAGCCTGAGGCGATCTTGCGTATTGCCTGCCAATCGCGTATGCCGTCGCGCTCCAGCGAGCCGGCGCCGCTGCAAAACACCATCTCGTCGGCTTCGCTGGCATGGCCGTCGCCTGGATCGATGCTGTCGCTCAGCCAGGTATTGTCGCCCAGACAGAGCGTATGGCCGTCGGCGCGATGTTCATACCAGTAATGGATACCCTGGTCTTCCCAGCGCCGGTGCAGATGGTTGTAATCGGTTTCATTATGCTGGTTGGCGCAGCTTAATATCGCTTTTTCCTCATGCAGCCGGTTTTGCCAGTCGCGCTGCAAATAATGATTGAAGGTCGTTTCACTGATGTCGATGACCGTGCGTTCGTGGAACGAGACGTTGTCCATGCGCAGCCTGGACAACGCCAGCCAGGGCTGCAGCACCATCTGGTAGAACGCGAAACCGCCATCGCTGCGCAACAAGCGAAATTCGCCGACATAACCATTAAAATAGCGCAAGCTGCCGTCATCGCGCACCATCGAAATCGTGACCATGCGTCCCATCATCGCCGTCAGGGGAACGTGGAGATTGTCGGACAGCACTTCGACGTCGAAGCGGAAGTCGCGTGACATTTCCTCGTGTGCCCGCAAGCTGTTGACCAGCAGCGCGGTATCGGGCGGACCATCCTCGCGCGGGAAATCCATGCGCAGCAAGCGGCTGTCCTGAACTTGTCTGCCCGCCCCGAAAAGGCGCGCAAGATCGGCTGCCAGCTCGCCATCATCCATATTGCCTCCATCCCATAGTTTCCCTGATCCATGCTAACCATGGCGGACGCTGGCATATTGATGGAACTCAAATCAGTTGGCCATACGCAAAAAAGCCGCATCGGCCCCGGGGCGGATGCGGCTTTGCGCTAACGCAAGCTGAAGCTTACTTCTTGGCAGTTTTCACAGACTTGGGATACTTGATCGTCATTTCCTGCAGCAAATTATCCGCGTGGTCCACTTCCTTCATCACCCACAGCATGTAGCGGATGTCGAGGTGGATGGCGCGCGTGATGGCCGTGTCGAAGTACCAGTCCTTGGTGATCGATTCATACGTCGAATCGAAGTTCAGGCCGATCAGCTCGCCACGCTTGTTCATCACGGCCGAGCCGGAATTGCCGCCCGTGGTGTCCGCGCTGGTGAGGAAGTTGACGGGCACCGTGCCCAGGGCCGGGTCGCGGAACTGGCCGTAGCGCTTTTGCTTGACGGCGTCGATCAAGCCTTGCGGCGCTTCGAACGGGGCCTTGCCCGTGACTTTCTCGACGATGCCTTCCACGGTCGTGAACGGCCCCTTGGTGATGCCGTCGCGCGGCGAATACGGCGCGACCGTGCCGTAGGTCACGCGCAGGGTCGAGTTGGCGTCAGGATAGACCGGCTTGCCTTGCGATTTCTTCCAGGCGATCACGGCTTGCATGTATTGCGGAATCACGCGTTCCAGGTTACCGTCGATTTCCTTGCGGCGCTCTTCCAGCGCCAGTTCCACGGGCTGCAGCTTGACGGCCAGCTGCATGAAGGCGTCGTAGGACTGGGCCACGGCAGCCTGGTCCTTTTCCAGCCAGGCCAGGCGCTTGGCCGTGTCAGCCAGTTGCGTCTGCTGGTACAGGGCCGCCACGGCGCCTGGGGCCGGCAGCAGCGCGTCCAGGCCTTGCGGGTGGCTCTTCGCCGCCAGCTGGGCATAACGCTTCAGGCCGGCTTCAAAACGCGCCTGGTCGACCTTGTTGACGTACGACTGTTCCAGGCGCGTCAGACGGGCCTTGATGAAGGCCAGGTCGCGCTGCTGGAAGCCCGATTCGCGCTCGGCGTCCGGCTTCTGGCGCTCTTGCGACAGGCGGTAGACGGTGCGCGCGCTTTTCAGCAGATCGCTGTTGGTGGCCACCGTCCAGGCGAACTCTTCTTCGCTGAGGGCCATGTCGCTGGCGATCGCCGCGTCCAGTTCGGCCAGCAGGGTGGCCGACACGTTCGGCTGCTTGGCGTACCAGGCGCGGAACTCGGCGTCCTGTCCATCCTTGATGGCGGCGATGTCCTTGCGGGCGAAACCGTCGAGCAAGCCCTGGGTTTTCTTCAGCACGTTGTTGATGCTTTTCACCACGCTGGCGTAGCGCACGGCGGAGGCGGCATCGCCCTGCGTCGCGTCGGCCATCACGGCCAGGTCAGCTTGCAGTTCGGACACTTTCAGGGGGAAGGCCGTATCGCGCGCGAAGCGGATTTCCGCCGGCAGCTTGTAGCGGCTGGTGCGGCCGGGATAGCCCGCCAGCAAGATGCCGTCGCCGGCCTTCAAGCCTTCGGCCGAGACCACCAGGAAGTCCTTCGACTTGTACGGCACGTTGTCGGGCGACGGGTCGGCCGGACGGCCATCCTTGCCCACGTAGGCGCGCAGGAACGAGTAATCGCCCGTGTGGCGCGGCCATTCGTAGTTGTCGGTGTCGCCGCCGAAGTTGCCGATCTTGTCCGATGGCGCGTACACAAGGCGCACGTCGCGTATCATCATCTGGCGGATGCGGTAGTACTCGAGGCCGCGGTGGAAGGCTGGCACGGAGCAGCGGTACATCTTGTCCGTTTCGCATTCGGCGATCAGGTCCTTGATGCGCTTTTCCACGGCTTCGTGGCGCGCGCGGCCGCTCATGTCGGCCGTCAAGCCTTTCAGCACGCGCTCGCTGACGTTTTCCACCTTGTCCGTCACATACACGAGGCTGTTCGGACCGCCCGGCAGCTCGCTGGCGCGCGTCTTGGCCAGGAAGCCGTTGGTGATGTAATTGTGTTCCGGCGTGGAATTGCGCTGCACGGCGCCATACGCGCAGTGATGGTTCGTCACCACCAGGCCCGCGTCGGAGACGAAAGCGGCCGAGCAGCCGCCCAGCGACACGATGGCGCTCATCGGGTGCTTGCTCAGGTCGGCGAGTTTTTCTGCAGGAATGTCGATGCCGACCCGTTTGAGTTCGGCTTTCAGCTGTGGCAGCTGGTGTGGTTGCCACTGCCCTTCGTCGGCGTGTGCGCCGGCGAACGCGCCCAACAAGGCGACTGGTAAAACGATTGTTTTGAACAAGATATGCCCCTCCATGAATAGCAGGCGAAAGTATAGCCTGTCCAAGGGGCCTGGGTCGGCAAAAATTGACCCATTGCAATTTCTGTATCAGGCGGATGGACGCCCCACGCCGTGCAGCGGAATCTGCAATGCCAGCCGGCAGCCGGCACCCGACGCGGGCAAGCCCACCTCGAAATGCCCGCCCAGCGCCGTCACCCGCTCGGCGATGCCGATCAGGCCAAAACACTGTTTCTTGCGCTGCTGCTGCGGCGTGATGCCGATGCCGTTGTCGCTGATGGCCACGTACACGGCGCAGGCATCCGAACTGAGCTCGATCTCGACCTGGCTGGCCTGGGCGTGCCGCATGACGTTGCTGAGCGCTTCCTGCACGATGCGGAACAGCACGATCTCGGCCTGGCTGCCGATGGCGGCAAACAGGGCCTCGTCGCGTATCAGCAGACGGCAGGCGACGCCGCTGCGCTTGCGGAAGTCGCCCACCTGCCATTCGATGGCCGCCTGCAAGCCCAGGTCCAGGGCCATCGGGCGCAGCTCGTTCATGATGCCGCGCACGCTCTTGATGGTGGTGTCTACATTGCTGAGCACGGCGCCGACGCGGCGGTGCAGGCGCGGATGGGAACCCTCGGTGCGCGCGCTGAGCATGGAAATGTCGATGCGCAGCGCCAGCAGGTTTTGCCCCAGCTCATCGTGAATGTCGCGCGAAATGCGCTTGCGCTCGTCTTCCTTGGCCGTTTCCAGGTGCAGCGCCAGCTGGCGCAGCTGGGCGTGCGACTGGCGCAAGGCGCCATCCATCAGCTTGCGTTCCGTGATGTCCGTGTGCGCCACCACCACGCGCAGCGGCCCTTCGCCCAGAAAACGGCTGATCCTGGCCTGCGACCAGCGGGGACCTGAGCGCGTGGTAAATTCGTATTCGAGCGCAAACGCGTCGGCGGTGCCGGCAATGACGGAGCGGATGCCGGCGGCCAGCTCGCGTCCGGCGCTGCGCTGCCAGCGCGGGTCCATCTCGCAAAATTCCAGGTAGTTCAGCGGCCGCGGGATTTGCCCGACGAAAGCCAGGCAAGCCTGGTTCGCATGCACGATGCTGCCAGCCTGGTCCAGCACCAGCACGCGGTCCGTCAGCGAATCGATGGTGGCATGAAAGAAACGCTCGGCATCGCGCAAGGCTTCCTGCGCCCGCTCGCGCTGGTGCACTTCCAGCTGCAGGTGCTGGTTGGCGCGCAGCAATTCTGCCGTGCGGTCGACAACCCGCTGGTCCAGCTCGCGGTGCAGTTCGCGCAGGTCCGCCTCGGCCAGCTTGCGTTCGGTGATATCGGAAAAGACGCCGACAAAATGGCTGATGGCGCCGTCCTGGCTGCGCATGGGCGTGATCGACAGCGATTCGACGAAGCGCTCGCCATTCTTGCGCCGGTTCACCAGCTCGCCATACCAGCTGCCATCCTGGTGCAGGCTGCGCCACATGGCTTCATAAAACTGCGGCAAATGCGTGCCGCCGCCGAGGAAGGACGGGTCGCGTCCGATGGCTTCCTCCGCCTGGTAGCCGGTGATGGTGGTGAAGGCGGGGTTGACGGAAATGATGCGGTTGTCGCTGTCCGTCACCAGCACGCCTTCGCGTATGCTGTCGAGAATGACGAAGGCGCGCCGCAAGGCCGATTCGCGCGCGTGCTCGTCGCCCAGGTCCGTCACCAGCATGCGCGCCGTGGCGCTGGCCGCGTCGAAATTGGCCTCGATGCGCACCATGCCCATGCCGCCCGTGCCGCCCGCCTCGGCTTCGAACAGCTGCGCTTCGAGCACCTGGCGCGCACCGCTGTTGAAGACGGCGTCGAGGAAACGCCGGAAGCGGCCCTGTGCATGGGGCGCGACGAATTGCTCGAAGCGCCGCCCCAGCAGCTGGTTCTTGTCGCGCTGCAGCAAGCCGCAAGCGGCCACGTTGACACGCGTGACGACGCCATCGCTCGCCAGCGAAAAATAGCTGACGGGCGCCTGCTCGTACAGTTCCGCATAACGGTCGCGGCTGCTTTCAAATTCATTCTTCAGCTGCTCCAGCTCGGCCAGGGCCGCGTTCTGCATTTCCAGCTCGATCTGGCTGACCTGCAGCTCGTGCAGCTGGCGCATCATGTCTTCATTCGACTGCGGCGGCGGCACGGCCTGGCGCTGCTCCGCCGCCAATTGCTCGGCCTGCTCTCTCAGCCTGGCAGGCACGGCACCGCTGTCGAATGGTTCGCTCATGGCGCGCTCTCTCCGCCCGCCCCGTCCGACTGCATCTGGCGCAGCTGGGCTTCCAGCAGCTTCGATTCCGTGATGTTGATGAAGGTCACCACCACGCCGTCGATCACGTTTTCGATCGTGCGGTACGGCATGATGCGCACGTTATACCAGCGCCCCGTCTTGGTCGGCACCTGGCGCTCGCAAAATACCAGGCTGCGGATGACTTCGAGCGCATCGTCTTCCAGGTCCGGATAATCGAGGTCATTGACGATGTCGCTGAGCGGACGGCGCAAGTCCGTCTGGATCAGCTTATAGATTTGCGTGGCCGGCGCCGTGAAACGGCGGATGCGCAAGTCGCTGTCGAGGAAGATGGTGGCGATATCGGTGCTGTTGAGCAGATTCTTCATGTCGCTGTTGACGAGCGACAAATCATCGACCTTCGATTGCAGCTCGGCATTGACCGTATACAACTCCTCGTTGAGCGACTGCATCTCTTCCTTCGACGTGGTCAATTCCTCGTTCGTCGACTGCAGCTCTTCATTGGTCGACTGTAACTCCTCGTTGGCCGATTTGAGTTCCTCGCGCGAGGTCTGCATCTCGTCGCGCACGGCCTGGATCTCATTGCGCGCCTGCGCCAGCTGCTGTTCCAGTTCCAGCACCTTGGGGTTCGGCGAGCGGCCGCGCCGCGCTTCGGCCACCAGGGGCACGCTGGAAAACGTGACAAAGACCATGCCGCGCAGGGATTCGGGCTGGCTCAGGGCTTCGGCGCTCAGGTCCACGCCCAGCGATTGTCCCAGGTGGTCCTTGACGACCAGGCCCTTCAGGCGCACCACGCTTTCGCTCTGCAGCGCCTGCTTGATCAGGCCGGCCAGCTCATAGCGCAAGCCTTCGCGCGCCATGGCGTGGATATTCCAGTTGGCCTTGCCGGCCGCCGGTTCCAGGAAGGCGCCCGTACGGCCATTGATATACAGGATGTCCCCATCCTGGTTCAGCAGCGCGGCGGCAGGTGAGTATTTCTGGAGCAATAATTGCTCGACATGGGATTGAATCTTTCCGGTCATGCTGACTTCTCTCGTGTCGCTAGGTGTGGGGGGGGATGCCAACGAAACCTTGGTGGGAAAATACGTGGGCAGGCGCTGGCGCGCCAGGTTGTCGAGGCGGCGGTACAGCCGGGTCGACGTGGTCAGCGGCGAAAACAGCTCGGAAAAATGACCGGGCGTATCGGCGCTGCCCAGCAGCAAAATCCCATCGCGGTTCAAGGCGTAATGAAACAGGGGAATCAGGCGCTGCTGCAGCTTGGCATTGAGATAGATCAACAAGTTGCGGCAGCACAAGATGTCGAGCTTGGTGAAC
The DNA here is from genome assembly GCF_059420865.1 of Janthinobacterium sp. GW821-FHT03C10. NCBI lineage: Bacteria > Pseudomonadati > Pseudomonadota > Betaproteobacteria > Burkholderiales > Oxalobacteraceae > Janthinobacterium > Janthinobacterium sp. GW821-FHT03C10. Next base: position 375,776 of record NZ_JBWKUN010000002.1, read on the forward strand.
GGCGGGTCCGAAATGATGTTTTGCTGGGCGAAGATGATCGTGTTGCGGATCTCTTTCTTCACATGGTAGCCGTTCTTGTCATTGATAAAGAAGCGCTCCAGCCGTTCGGCGGATACGTCGCTGATGATGCTGTGCGGAAAGCGCCCCTGGCGCGCGCGGTCGATGGCGTCGGCCGACAGGTCGGTGGCAAAGATCTGCAGGCTGTATTTCGACGGCGGATTGATGCCGGCCACCACTTCATGGAACACCATGGCCAGCGAATACGCTTCCTCGCCCGTGGAACAGGCGGGCACCCAGGCCTTGAAGGCGCGCCCGTCCGGGTGGGCCGCCAGCATTTGCGGCACGACCACCATCTTCAGGTATTCCCACACTTTCGGATCGCGGAAAAAGCTCGTCACGCCGATCAGCAATTCCTTGAACAGCAAGTCGATTTCCGCGGGATTGTCGCGCAGGTAGGGAACGTACTCTTCCATCGACGTCATCTGGTACAAGCTCATGCGCCGCTCGATACGGCGCAGCACCGTGTTGATCTTGTAATCGGTAAAACTGTTGCCCGTATGCTCGGACAGCAAGGCGACGATTTCCTGCAGGGAATTGCGGCCGTTCGGTTCATGCCCCGGCAAGCTGAGGAAACTGCTGCGGAACAGATAGGTGATGATCTTGTCCGGCATCTTGTCGGGGAAATCGACGAGGTCCACCACTTCGGCGGAAATCGCGCTTTGCGGCATCATGTCGAACTTGGCCGTATCGGGATGCTGGGCCAGGGTCAGTCCGCCCGCCTGCTTGATCGCCTGCAAGCCGCGCGTGCCGTCGCTGCCCATGCCGGAAAAGATCACACCGACGGCCAATTCGCCCAGCTCGGCGGCCAGGCTTTCGAAAAAGGCATTGATGGGCAGCCGGTGTCCGCGCAGCTGCACCGGCTCGCTGAGCACGAATCGGCCCTTGGACAGGCCCAGGTCCGCATTCGACGGAATCACGTAGATATGATTGGGGCGCAATTCCGACTGATGCGTGATTTCCGCGACGGGGATGCTGGTGGCGCGCTGCAGCAATTCCGGCAGCATGGCTTTTTGCGTGGGATCGAGATGCTGGATCACCACATAGGCGATGCCGCTTTCCTGCGGCACGTTCGCCAGGAAAGCGACGATGGGATCGAGTCCGCCGGCGGAAGCGCCGATGGCCACCACGGGAAAGACGATGGTGGCCACGTCGGGAACGGACATATTGCTGTGTTTGCTGCGTGTCATCGTCTGCAAGAAAGCAGCCACGGCGGGACCGTCAGGCTGGGAATTGATAATCTTGCATTCTAGCACTCAAGATGCGCAGGAAAACGTGAATTTGGCGCAGGGGTTTTACCCTGCGCCAAGCCGCCCCTTACTGCGCCTGCGGCACATGCCAGCCGCCGCCCAGCGACTGGATCAGTGCCACGGCCGTCGTCTGGCGGTCCGCCTGGGCCTGCACCAGCGAACGGCGCGCCGACAGGGCCGTCACCTGCGCCGTCACCACGTCCGTGTAGCCGACCTGGCCCGCGTTGTAGCGGTTCAGCATCTGCTGTTCGACCTGGTCGGCGGCCGATGACGCCTGCTGGCGCAAGGCCAGCTGCTCGGCCAGCGCGCGCGTGGCCGACAACTGGTCTTCCACGGCGCCAAAGGCACTCAATACCGTCTGGCGGTAGCGCGCCACGGCCGCCTCATGGCCCGCCTTGGCCGCGTCCACGCTGGCCGTCGTGGCGCCCGCGTTGAACAGGGTTTGCGCGGCCGACACGCCCAGGGACCACAGGCTCGACGATGCATTGAACAGGTCGCCCACCTTGCTGGCGCCGGAACCATACGATCCCGTCAAATTCAGGCTCGGGTAGTAGGCCGAGCGGGCGATGCCGATCTGCTCGTTGGCCACGGCCACCCGGCGCTCGGCGGCGGCGATGTCGGGACGGCGCTGCAGCAGGGTCGATGGCACGCCCAGCGGCACCTCGGGCACGGTCAGGGTCCACGGCGCCACGGCCAGGCTGAAGTCGGACGGCGCGCGGCCCAAGAGGATGGCGATCGCATGTTCCAGCTGGGCGCGCACGCGCGTCTGGCTGGACAGGTCGATCTGCGCATTGGCTAGCTGTGTCTGCGCCTGCAGCAGGTCGGACTTGGCCGCGATGCCCGAGTTAAAACGGTTGCCGGTGATCTCCAGCACGCGCTTGTAGCCATCGATGGTGGCGTTCAGCAGCGCGATCTGCGCATCGCTCTGGCGCAGCGAAAAATAATTGGTGGCCAGCTCGCCCTGCGCCGACAGGCGCGCGGCGGCCAGGTCCGCCGCGCTGGCGGCCGCGCTGGCGTCGGCCCCCGTCACGCCGGCGCGCAGCTTGCCCCACACGTCCGGCTCCCACGAGGCGCCGATGGCGGCCTTGAAGTTGTTGTTCGTCTGCTGCTCGCCGCCGCCACCGGAGCGGGCGCCGCTGCCCGTCAGATTCACCGTGGGGAACAGCGAGGCGCGCTGTTCGCGCACCAGCGCGCGCGCCTGCTCGTACGACGCGACGGCGGCCGCCACGTTCTGGTTCGATATGTCGATGCCTTCGGCCAGCTGGTTCAGCTGCGCGTCGCCGAACAGGGTCCACCACGGCCCCCGCTCCAGTGTGTCGGCCGGCGCGGCAGGCTGCCAGCCGGCCGCCTCCTTGAACGTTTGCGGCGCGGCTGCCGTGGGCGTTTCATACGCGGGGCTGACGGCGCAGCCAGCCAGCAGGACGGCAGCAGCCACGGCCAGCAGGCGGCGTGCGGGGACGGCGGAGAAAATAGGTTTTACTTGCTTCATGATTGTGTGCTCGGGTTATCTGGCCCAGGAATGCGGCTCAATTGCTGCTCGTCGGCGCTGCGCGTGCGCAGCTTGTCGAGCAGGATGTAGACCACCGGGGTGGTCAGCAATGTGAGTAACTGGCTGGCGATCAGGCCGCCGATGATGGCGACCCCCAAGGGCTGGCGTAGCTCTGACCCCTCGCCGAAACCGATCGCCAGCGGCAAGGCGCCAAGCGCCGCCGCCAGGGTGGTCATCAGAATGGGGCGGAAACGCAGCAGACATGCCTCGCGCACCGCTTCCACGGCTGTCAGTCCGCGCGAACGCTCGGCCTCCAGCGCGAAGTCGATGATCAATATAGCATTTTTCTTGACGATACCGATCAACAGGAACACGCCGATCAGGGCGATGATGGAAAACTCCATGCGGAACAGCAGCAAGGCCAGCACGGCGCCCACGCCCGCCGACGGCAAGGTCGACAGCACGGTGACGGGATGGATCAGGCTTTCGTACAGGATGCCCAGCACGATGTAGATCACCACGATGGCCGCCAGGATCAAGAGCGGCTGCTCCTTGTTGCTGTCCTGCGCGCTCTTCGCCGAACCCTGGAAACTGCCGCGCACGTTGACCGGCATGCCGATTTCCGACTCCGCCTGGGCCACGGCAGCCTGCCCGTCGCTGAGCGGATAGCCGTCGGCCAGGTTGAACGACACGGTGGTCGCCAGTTCCCCGCCCTGGTGGTTGATCGACGTGGCCGTCGAGCTTTCCGCAAAGCTGCTGAACGACGACAGCGGCACCATGTGCGCCAGGGTGGTGGACAGAGCCGAGCCGCTGGACGGATCGCGCGCCGCCGTCGTGTTGGACGCTGTCGCGGCAACGCCGGTGGTCGCCGTCGCCGTGCTGGTGGCGGCGACGGCCGCCGCATTCGACGCCGGCACATACACGGAGCGCAGCGCTTCCGGGCTTTGCGCATAGCGGGGCGCCACTTCCATGATCACGTGGTACTGGTTCAGCTCATCGTAGATGGTCGCCACCTGGCGCTGGCCGAAGCTGTTGTACAGCGCATTGTCGATATCCTTCACTTGCACGCCCAGCTGCGTGGCGCGGTCCTTGTCGATGGTGACAAAGGTTTCCACGCCGTTTTCCGCCTGGTCCGTGTCGACGTCGATCAGGGCCGGCTGCAGTTTCATCTGGTCGCCCAGCTTCGCCGCCCATTTCTTCAGGTCGGCCTGGTTGTCGCTGATCAGGGTGTATTGGTACGTGGAATTGCTCGAGCGTCCGCCCATGCGCAAATCCTGCACGGGGTTGAGGAACAGCGAAATGCCCGTCACCTTGGCCAGTTGCGGACGCAGGCGCGCGATCACGGCTTGCCCCTTGTCCGTGCGCTGCGACGCGGGTTTCAGGTCGATGAACATGAAGCCGCCCCCTGCCCGTCCGCCGCCCGTAAACCCCACGACGGTGGCGACGGCCGGATCGTCCTTGATGATGTCGACCAGCTGGCGCAATTTACTCTGCATGGCCTGGAACGAGATGCTCTGGTCGGCGCGCATGCCGCCGTTGATCTGGCCCGTGTCCTGCTGCGGGAAGAAGCCCTTGGGCGCGGCCGCGAACAGGTAGACGTTCAAGCCGACGACGAAGACGAGGATGGTCATCACCAGCGCGGCGCTCGACAGGGCCCAGTCCAGGCAGTGCTCGTAGACTTTCAGCATGCGCTCGAAGCCCCGTTCGAACCAGCGCGCGACAGCGCCCGGCTTTTTATGCTGCTGGCCGCTTTTCAGCAGCCAGGCGCACATCATCGGCGTGGTGGTGAGCGAGATCACGAGCGAAATCATCACGGCGGCTGACAAGGTGACGGCAAATTCGCGGAACAGCCGTCCCACCTGCCCGCCCATGAACAGCAGCGGAATGAAAACGGCCACCAGCGACAGGCTGATCGACAGCACCGTGAAACCCACTTCGCGCGCGCCCAGCAGGGCGGCCTTGAAACGGTCCATGCCCGCCTCGATGTGGCGCTGCGTGTTTTCCAGCACCACGATGGCATCATCGACGACAAATCCCGTGGCCACCGTCAGCGCCATCAGGGACAGATTGTTCAGGCTGAAACCCAGCATGTACATCACGCCGAAGGTGCCCAGCAGGGAAACGATGGTGGCCACGGCAGGGATGATGGTGGCGCGCACGCTGCGCAAAAAGGCGCTGACCACCAGCACGACGAGCACGATGGACAGGATCAGGGTGAATTCGATCTCGTGCAGCGACGAGCGGATGGAATTGGTGCTGTCGGACGCCACCTGCAGCTTGATGTCGCCCGGCAGCTGCGCCTGCAGTTGCGGCAGCAGCGCGCGCACGCCGTCGACGGTGGCGATGACGTTGGCGCCCGGCTGGCGCGTGATCAGCACGATGACGGCCGGGTCGCCATTGAACAGGCCCAGGGTGTTGTTGTTCTCCACGCCGTCGACCACCTCGGCCACGTCGTCGAGGCGGATGGCGGCACCGTCGCGCCAGGCCACGACCAGGCTGCGGTAGTCGGCCGCGCTGCGCCCGCCCGAGGCCGTCGCCGCGCCCGAATAGATCTGCAGGCTGCGCTCGTCGCCGGAAATCGCCCCCTTGGGCCGGTTGGCGTTGCTGGCCTGGATGGCGGCGCGCACGTCCTCCATCGACACGGCATAGTGATTGAGCTGATACGGCAGCAATTCCACGCGCACGGCCGGCAGCGAACCGCCGCCCAGTTCCACGTCGCCCACGCCCTTCACTTGCGCCACCTTTTGCTGCACCAGGTTCGACACGGCATCGTAGATCTGGCCCGGCGTGCGCGTTTTCGACGTCAGCGCCAGGATGATCACGGGCGCGTCGGACGGATTGGCCTTGCGGTAGGTCGGGTTGCTGCGCAAGGTGGCCGGCAAGTCCACGCGCGCGGCGGCAATCGCGGCCTGCACTTCGCGCGCGGCCGAATCGATCTTGCGGTTCAGGTCGAACTGCAGGTTGATGCGCGCCGAACCCGTGCCCGACGACGACGTCATTTCGTTTACGCCCGAGATCACGCCCAGGCGCCGCTCCAGCGGCGTGGCTACCGAGGTGGCCATGGTCGCGGGGCTGGCGCCGGGCAGGCTGGCGCTGACGGAAATGGTCGGATAATCGACCTGCGGCAGCGGCGAGACGGGCAGCACGAAGAAGGCGCCGACGCCCGCCAGCGCGATGCCGATGGTCAGCAGCACGGTGGCGATGGGACGCTTGACGAACGGTTCGGACAGGTTCACGCGGCACTCCCCGCACCCGGTTTATCGAGACTGACAGCGTTCTTCCCTTTGCCCGCAAAGCGCTGGCCCAGGCGGTCGAAGCCCAGGTAGATGACGGGCGTGGTAAACAGGGTCAGCACCTGGCTGACGATCAGGCCGCCGAAGATGGCCAGGCCCAGCGGACGGCGCAACTCGGCGCCCTCGCCCCAGCCCAGCATCAGCGGCACGGCCGCGAACAGGGCCGCCAGGGTCGTCATCAGGATAGGACGGAAACGCAGCAGCGCCGCCTGGTGGATGGCTTCCTGCGGGCTTTTTCCCTCGTCGCGCTCGGCCTCGATGGCGAAGTCGATCATCATGATGGCGTTCTTTTTCACGATGCCGATCAAGAGGATGATGCCGATGATGCCGATCACGCCCAGGTCCTGGCCCGAGATCATCAGCGCCAGCAAGGCGCCCACGCCGGCCGACGGCAGGGTCGACAGGATCGTCAGCGGATGGATGTAGCTTTCGTACAGCACGCCCAGCACGATGTAGACGCAGACGACGGCGGCCAGAATGAGCCACAGCTGGTTCGACAGCGAGTTTTCATACGCGCCGGCCGCACCGAGGAAGGTCAAGGTCACCGATGGCGGCAAGGCGATGTCCTTCGCCGCCTGGCGGATGGCGTCGACGGCGCTGCCCAGCGCCACGCCTTGCGTCGTATCGAAGCCCAGGGTCGTGGCCGGGTATTGCGCCACGTGCGTGATCTGCAGCGGCGCCTGTTTTTCGCTGACGCTGGCAAAGGCGGACAGCGGCGTCGACTTGCCGGAACCCGTGCGCACCTGCAGGTCCGACAGGTCGGCCGGCGTGGTGACGATGCCCGGTTGCGCCTCAAGGATCACGCGGTACTGGTTGGTTTCCGTGAAAATCGTCGAGATGATGCGCTGCCCGAAGGCGTTGTACAGCGCGTCGTCGACGGTGGCCGTGGTCACCGACATGCGCGCGGCGCTGTCGCGGTCGATCGCCACCGTGACGGCGGCGCCCGTGGCGCCCGCATCCGTGACGACGTTGCGCAACTGCGATTGCTCGCGCATGCGGGCGGCCAGCTTGCCGGCCCACTCGGTGACGGTGGCCGTGTCGGCCCCTTCGAGCGAGACGCGGTATTGCGTCGGCCCCGATTCCGCATCGATGGTCAGATCCTGCGTCGGCTGCAGATACAGGGTCACGCCGGCCACCTGGGCCACGCGGTTGCGCAGGCGTTCCATGATCTCGTCCTGGCTGCCGCTGCGCGGGCGCTTCAGGTTGATCAGCATGCTGCCCGTGTGCAGCATGGTGTTGTTGGCCGCATCGACGCCGACGAGGGAACTCAAGGTATCGACAGCGGGGTCTTCCAGCAGCGCGCTGGCGGCCGCTTGCTGCAAGGTGGCCATGCGCGCGTACGAGACGGCTTGCGAGGTTTCGATGCGCGCCTGCAGCTGGCCCGTGTCCTGCGTGGGGAACAGGCCTTTGGGGATGGTGATATACAGGACGACGGTCAGCAGCAAGGTGGCCAGGGCCACGAGCAGGGTCAGTCCCTGGCGTTTCAGCACCCAAACGAGCGCAAGGTCGTACTGATGGATGACCTTGTCGAGGAAAGCCTGGATGCGCTGGCCCGTGGCGCTGATTTTTTCATCGGCGTGGCTTTTCAGCCAGCGCGCCGACATCATCGGCACCAGGGTCAGCGAGACCACAGCGGAAATCAGGATCGTGATGGCCAGGGTCATGGCAAATTCGCGGAACAACCGGCCCACCACGTCGCCCATGAACAGCAGGGGAATCAGCACGGCGATCAGGGACACCGTCAGCGAGATGATGGTAAAGCCGATCTGCGACGCGCCTTTCAGGGCGGCGGCCATCGGCGTTTCGCCCTCCTCGATGTAGCGGGCGATGTTTTCGATCATGACGATGGCGTCATCGACGACGAAGCCCGTGGCGATGGTCAAGGCCATCAGCGACAGATTGTTCAGGCTGTAGCCGAGCAGATACATGACGCCGCAGGCGCCGATCAGCGAAATCGGCACGGACAGGCTGGCGATCACCGTGGCGCGCAGGCTGTGCAGGAAGGCGAAGATCACCAGCACCACCAGCAGCACGGACAATAATAGTTCCATTTCCACGTGTTCGACGGAGGCGCGGATGCCCGTCGTGCGATCGCTCAGCACGTCGAGCTTCATGGCCGCCGGCAGGCTGGCCTGCAGGTCGGGCAACAGGGCCTTGATGGCGTCCACCGTCTTGATGACGTTGGCGCCGGGCTGGCGCTGCACGTTCAGGATGATGGCCGGCTGCTTGCCCGACCAGGCGCCCAGGCGCGTGTTTTCCGCGCTGTCGACGACATTGGCCACGTCAGCCAGGCGCACGGGCGCGCCGTTTTTATAGGTGATGATCAGGCGCTTGTAGTCTTCCGCCGTCACCAGCTGGTCGTTGGCGTTGATGGTAAACGAGCGCGTGGGACCGTCGAAACTGCCCTTGGCGCTGTTGACGTTGGCCGCCGCGATGGCCGTGCGCAGGCTGTCGAGGCCCAGGCCGTACGAGGCCAGCAATTTGGTGTCGCCCTGGATGCGCACGGCGGGACGCTGGCCGCCCGACAGCGAGACGAGGCCCACGCCATTGACCTGGCTGATCTTCAGCGCCAGGCGCGTGTTGACGATGTTCTGCACCTGCGTCAGCGGCATCGTGTCCGACGTGATGGCCAGCGTTAGCACGGGCGCGTCGGCCGGGTTGATCTTCGCGTACACGGGCGGCGCCGGCAAATCGGTCGGCAGCAGCGAGCCGCCCGCGTTGATGGCGGCCTGCACTTCCTGCTCGGCCACGTCCAGGGTCTGGCCCAGGGTGAATTGCAGGGTGATGAGGGAGACGCCGGCCGCGCTGGTGGAACTCATGCGCTGTAGACCCGACATCTGCCCGAACTGGCGCTCCAGCGGCGCCGTGACGGTCTGGCCCATGACTTCCGGACTGGCACCCGGGTACAGGGTCTGCACCTGGATGGTGGGGAAATCCACCTGCGGCAAGGCGGCCAGCGGCAGGAACTTGAAGCCGACCAGCCCCGCCAGCACGATGGCCAGCATCAGCAGCGCCGTGGCGACGGGGCGCTGGATGAACGGCGTCGATGGACTCATTGCGCAGCGCCCTTCGCCGGGGCGGTCGCCGGCGCACTGGCCGATGCGGAGGCCGATGCGCTGGCCGCGCCGCCACTGCCATCGGCGTGCTGGCGACGGTGGCGGCGTTCGCCACCTGCCGCGCCGCCCATGGCCGGCTTGTCGCCCGCCAGCATGACCTTCGCGCCTTCCTTCAGGCGGTCGGCGCCTTCCGTGATGACTTGTTCTCCCGCTTCCAGGCCGGCGCGGATTTCCACCATGTCGGTGGTGGCCTGGCCCCGCGTGACCATGCGCACGGTGACGGTCTTGTCCGCTTTCAGCACGTACACGAAGTCGCCGTTGTTACTGTGACGCAGGGCCGTGACGGGCACCAGCACGGCGCCCGTGATGTTGCCCAGTTCCAGCCGCACGTTGACGAACTGGCTGGGGAACAGGGCCATCTTGTCGTTCGTGTAGCGGGCCTTGGCGCGCACGGTGCCCGTCTGCACGTCGACCTGGTTGTCGAGCGCCGTCAGGCTGCCCTTGTCCAGGGTATGCGTGCGCGTGCGGTCCAGCGCCAGCGCCGCCAGGGCCGAACCGCCATTCAGGCGCTCCTGGATGGTCTGCACCTTATCCTGTGGCACGGAGAATTCCACGTCGATGGGCGACAACTGCGTCACCACCACCACGCCGCCCGCGTCGCTGGTGCTCACCAGGTTGCCGATATCGACCACCTTCAGGCCCGCGCGGCCGCTGATCGGCGAGACCACCCTGGTGTAGCCCAGGTTCAGCCTGGCCGTGCCTTCGGCGGCGCGGTCCGTCATGACGGTGCCTTCCAACTGTTTTACCAATGCGGCCTGCGTGTCGACGTCCTGGCGCGCGATGGAATCCTGGCCCAGCAGGGTTTGATAGCGCTTCAGGGTCAGGCGCGCGTTTTCCAGCTGCGCCTCGTCGCGCTGGCGCTGGCCCGTGGCCTGCATCAACGCCATCTCGAACTGCGCCGGGTCGATCTGCGCCACCACCTGGCCCGCCTTGACCATGCCGCCTTCCTTGAATTTCAGCTCCTTCAAGATGCCCGACACTTGCGGACGCACCGTCACCGTGGATGCGGCCGTCACCGTGCCCAGCGCATCGAGCACCACGGGCAGGTCGGACTTCACGGCCGTGGCCACGCCCACGGTGGTCGAGGGCGCGCCGCGGCGTCCGCCAGGCCCGCCCGGGCCACCGGGGCCGCCAGCGCCGGGGCCGCCCTGGGCGCTGGCGCCGGAATGGGTCAGGTACCAGGCACCGCCGCCCAGCGCGCCCATCACTGCCAGCGCGATGACGCTACCGACGATTTTCGAACGGCGGCTGCGCCGCGGGGTATGGGGTGCTGTCTGCGAATCCATCGCTTATCCTTGTAGTGGCCGCTGGCACGGCGAGTCTGTGGCGCCGGCCGAGGTGGGACACACTCAGGCCGGACGACCGTTTTTCGGGGTTGTTTCGGTACATAGCCGGGGGAGTCAAGAGCTGAAAGTCAGCTGAAAAAACATCGCTCCCTAGCGTGAAACGACTCTAGCATAGTCATGTAACTGTTTCATTTCTACTTGAAACAATTACACACAGCCAGGCAGGCATGGGAGGAGCAGACGGGCCGGCAGGCCGGCCGCCACTGCGGGGGAATAGTGAAAAAATCAGGCTTGCGGGGCGCCGCGCCACGGCGAGCACGTGACGCGGGCGACTCGCATGCAGATACAAACTCGCTACAAATCTCCCGCCAGCCGGCTTGACCTGGCGCCGCGTGGGGCTCAAGTGCTCACAGACGGGGCGATTCTTTACCTGGTTTTACAAGGTCATGCCGAGGATGACATCCTGGTAGTCGGTACGGCCCACGCGGAAGGTGCGCCGGCCCAGCTGCGCAAAACCGCAGCGCGCATAGAACGCCAGCGCGTCGTGGTTTTCCGCGTACACGCCCAGCAGCACGCGCCCCGCCCCGCCGGCGCGCGCCTGGCTCAGCGCCGCCTGCATCAGGCGCTGGCCCACGCGCCGGCCCTGGAAGCGGTGCAGCAAGTAGATGCGCTTGATTTCCACGTCGTCCGGGCGGGGGTCCGCCACCGGCAGGCTGGCGGGACTGAGCACCAGGTAGCCCACGGGCGCGCCGCCGGGCGTGGCCTCGGCCAGCCACAGGCGCATGGCCGGCAGCGCCAGCCAGTCGCGGTACAGCTGCGCGTCGTGCTGGCGCTGGCAATGGGCGATGACGTCGGCGCCATCGAGGATGCCGGCGAACGCTTCAAGAAAAGTAGCCTGTCCCACCAGCGCCAGCGCCTGTTCATCGCCTTTCACGCAAGGTCGGATGGCGATCGCACTATCCGTATCGCCGTTCATGTCGCTTGCCATAGTCCTCTCCTCAAGGAAAACAAGCCGGGCAAAGCCGGCTTGGGGTGTCATATCGCTGTGTAAGGCCTGACCTTACTTGCCGCCCAAAGGCACCTCGCACAGGCAGTGCGTGAGGGCCATGAACGGCTTGTGCTCGCGCGTGATACCCGACAGCCAGGAGAGGTCCTGCGCCATGCCCAGCGCCGCATCGGCTGGCAAGCCCGTGCCGGCCAGGCCCAGTTTCACGTGCTCGCCCAGCCCCAGCGAGGCCATGGCCTTGGAGCCGAACATGCCGATCAAACGGTCCACGTTCGACGTTTCCTGCTCCAGGTAGGTCACGCGGTAGTCGGTGCCCAGATTGGCGCGCTTGGCGGCCGAGGCCAGCGCATCGCCATAGCTGCCGATGCGGTCGACCAGGTTGCGCTCTTTCGCCTGCAAGCCCGTCCAGACGCGGCCCTGCGCCACTGCATCGATCTTTTCCGGCGTCGTCTTGCGCGCCTTGGCGGCCAGGTTCAGGAAGTCGCCATACACGTGGTTGATCGAACCCTGGATCACTTCGGCGAAGCGGGGATCGAGCGGACGCAAGGGGTTGCCCGCGTCGGCCAGCCAGGTGGTGGGCGAGCCGGCCGTGTGGATGCCCAGCTTTTCCACCACCTTGTCGGCCGTCGGCAGGATCGCAAACACGCCGATGGAGCCGGTGATGGTGGCCGCGTCGGCGATCACTTCATCGGACGAGGTGCTGATCCAGTAGCCACCGGAAGCGGCCACGTTGCCCATCGAGACGACCACCGGCTTGCCGGCGGCGCGCGTCAGTTCCAGTTCGCGGCGGATCAGTTCCGAGCCGAAGGCGCTGCCGCCCGGCGAATCGACGCGCAGCACGATGGCCTTGATCGACTTGTCTTCGCGCGCCTGGCGGATCAGGCGCGAGGTGGACAGGCCGCCGATGGCGCCCGGTGGCGCGATGCCGTCGCCGATTTCACCCGAGGCGATGACCACGCCGACGGCGTCGCCGATGTGCACGGGGCGCAAACGCGCCAGGTAATCGGTGTAGTTCACCTGGCGGAAGTTCGTGCCTTCCGTGTTCTTGGCGCCGCGCGCCATCATGAACTGGCGCAGTTCATCGCGCGTTTTCAGGCCGTCGACCAGTTTTCCATTGAGCGACAGCTTGGCAATGTCGCCGCCCGCAGCCGTCATCAGCGCGGGCAGGTTATCGATCGTTTGCATGATGGCGCCGGCCGGCAGCTTGCGCGCCTTTTCCACGTCCGCCGTGTAGGTGGTCCACAGGCCGTTGTTCAGGTAGCGGTCCGCTTCGGCCGCCGCTTCGGACGGGCCGTTGGCGATGAAAGGCTCGGCCGCGCTTTTATACGTGCCTACCTTCAGCAGGTTGACCGTCACGCCCACCTTGTCGAGCGCGTCGCGGTAGTAATTGCGGTAGCGGCCAAAGCCTTCCAGCATGACGCCGCCCATCGGGTGCAGGAACACTTCGTCGGCCTTGGCCGCCACCAGGTACTGGCGCTGGTTGTAGCTCGAACCCCAGGCCGTGACTTTCTTGCCCGTGGCGCGGAAACGCTCCACGCCGGCCGCCACTTCGCGCAGCGACGCCAGGCCGCCGCCCTGCAATTCGTCGAGCAGGATCACCATGGAACCGATGTTCTTGTCCTTGCCGGCCGTGTCGAGCACCGCCAGCACGTCGCGCAACTGCACGCTTTTCTTGACTTCGCCGCTGACATTGGCCAGCACCGCCTCGCGCACGCCGCCCGGGGTTTCCTCGACCAGCGGGCCTTGCAAGTCGAGTACCAGGGTGGTCTTGTCCGCCAGGGGCTTGGCGCCGCCGCCAAAGATGGCGATCAGGATGGCGATAACGATCAGCAGGAAAATCAGGTTGATGACCGCGCGGCGGGTGGCGTCCAGCGCGCGCCAGAATGCGCCAAAGCCGCGGCGCAGCGGCGGGAAGGGGTTGAGTGACATCGATGCTCCGTGAGGTTATGTACCTAAAGGAAATCAATATAGCTGAAAATGGCCGCGATCGCCTTGGGATTCGTCTTATTTTGACAAGTATTGCGCGTCCTGGCCGCCCTGCCCTGGCGGCGTGGAAATGAGGAACAGGCCAGCCAGCACCAGGGCGCCGTTCAGGATCAGCAGTTCCAGGCCGATGCGGTAATGCTCGAACAGCCGCGCCTGCTCCCCTTCGATCAGCGCGCACAGCAGCGGCCCCGCCACGGCCACCAGCGGCACCCAGCGGTCGCGCACGCCGCGCCGGCTCAGCAGGCCGAAGGCGAACAGGCCCAGCAGCGGACCATAGGTATAGCTGGCCAGCTTCAGGATCACGCCTATCATGCTGGGATCGTCAAACCACTTGAAGGCCATGATCAGCACCAGGAACAGGGCCGCAAAACCCAGGTGGACACGGCGGCGCCAGCGCATCTGCGCGGCCGCGCTCAAGTCCGGCCTGCGCTGCACGCCCAGGATGTCGATGCAGAAGGTGGACGTCAAGGCAGTGAGCGCCCCGTCCACGCTGGGAAACAGGGCGGAAACGAGGGCGATGAAGAAGATCAGCTGCACCACGGCGGGGAAGTGCCCCAGCACGACGGCGGGGAACAATTTGTCGCCCGTGGCCGTCACGCCGGCCAGCGGCGCATACAGGTGCAGCAAGCCGCCGAGGAAGAGGAACAGCAGCAGCACACCGGTCAGCACCACGGTCAGGCTGAGCATGTTCTTTTGCGAGTCGCGCAAGGTGCGCACGGAAATGTTCTTTTGCATCATTTCCTGATCCATGCCCGTCATGGCAATCGTGATGAACATGCCGGCGAGAATGTGCTTCCACACATAGGCGGGGCTGTCCGGGTCGACGTTGAAGATGCGCGTGAGGCCTTGCGCGCGCATGCGCTCCAGGCTGTCGACGAGGGACAGGTCCATCGCGCGCAGCAAAAACACGCTGCAGATGACGAGGCCCGCCAGCATGCACGCCGTTTGCAGGGTATCGGTCCAGACGATGGTCTTCACGCCGCCCTCGTAGGTGTAGAGCAGGATCAGCAGCAGCACGACGCAGGACGTCAGCCAGAACGGCACGCCCAGGCTGTCGAGTATGGTGGCCTGCAGGATATTGACCACCAGATACAGCCGCGCCGTGGCGCCCAGCAGCCGCGAGACGATGAAAAACGCCGCCCCGCTCTGGTAGGAGCGCCGGCCCAGGCGCACTTCCAGGTAGCGGTAGATGGAGGTCAGCTGCAGCCGGTAGTACAGCGGCAGCAAGATGAAGGTGATGGCCAGGTAGCCGAGCACATAGCCGATCATCAGCTGGATATAGCCGAAGCCGTTGCTGCCCACGGCGCCCGGCACGCTGATGAAGGTCACGCCCGTGAGCGTGGTGCCGACCATGCCGAAGGCCACCAGCATCCAGTTGCTGTCCTTGTTGCCGATGAAAAAACTGTCATTGGTGGCGTGGCGCGAGGTGCGCCATGCCACGCCCAGCAGGATCAGGAAATACGCGAGGACGACGGCAAACAGGATGAGGGGGGACATGGGCGATACGCTGGCGGCAAGGGGAACAGGGGCCGAAATATACAGCAAAGCCCCTGTTTATGCCGGCCTCAGCAGCCAGTCGGTTTGACTTTCTCCACTTCCAGGCCAAACCACGGGCGCAAACGCGTGCCGATGACGTTGCCCAGAAAAGCGCAGACCAGCCACAGCCAGCCGTGCAGGCTACCCGAGACGATGCCGCTGAAATACGCGCCGATATTGCAGCCGTAGGCCAGGCGCGCGCCGTAGCCGAGCAGCAAGCCGCCGACGACGGCGGCGATGATCGAACGGCGTGGGATGCGCCACACGGGCGCGTAGCGTCCGGCCAGGGCCGCCGCCAGCATGGCGCCCAGCACGATGCCGATGTCCATCACGGAAGTCTTGTCCTGCGTCAGCGGCGCGGCCAGCGCGGCCGCGTTGGCCTTGGTCGACCAGTAGGCCCAGCTGGCCGTGTCGATGCCGACCGCGGACGCCGCTTTCGCGCCCCACAGGGCGAACGCGGACGTCACGCCCCACGGCCGGCCCGACAGCGCCAGGGTGATGAAATTGAGCACGACGAGCGCGATGGCGCCCGCCACCAGCGGCCAGGGGCCGTGCAGCCACGGCGACGCCTGCGACGGGCGCAGGGGCGTCGCGACGAGCTTGCCATGGCGGCGCTTTTCCACCAGCACCGTGATGCCGGCGATCAGCGCGAAGACGAGCCAGTTCAGCGCCAGCGCGGGTACCAGGCCCAGGCTTGTGACGAGGGAAATGGGTTTCAATTGCGGCAATGCCGTCCAGAACGGCATGTGCGCCGTGCCGATCACGGAGCCGACGATGAAGGCGGCCAGCGTGATGAGCATGCGCGTGCTGCCCCCGCCCACCGTGTACAGCGTGCCGGAAGCGCAGCCGCCGCCCAGCTGCATGCCGATGCCGAAGATGAAGGCGCCGAAGATGACGGAAGTGCCGGCGGGCGACACCAGGCCCGCGACGGGCGTGCCGAACAGCGTGCCCGCCGACAACGCGGGGAAGAACAGCGCCACGCCCACGGCCAGCATCAGCATTTGCGCGCGCAAGCCGTCGCCGCGGCCGTCGGCGATGAAGACGCGCCAGGCGGATGTGAAACCGAACGCCGCGTGATACAGGGTGATGCCGAGCAAGGCGCCCACCACGTACAGCGCGGACTGGGTGGCGCCCACCGTCAGCGCCAGGTACCAGGCGCCGAGCACGATGAGCAACAGGGCGACGCCCAGCGGTTTCGGGTTGATGGCGGCGCGCAGGCGCAGCGGTGACATTGCGGTATCGGACATGGGGAGTATGGGCGAGATAAAGGTAAGCGCTATTGTAAACCCTGCTCTCGCGCATGCCAGCGACTTGCCTGTAGACTAATGCCCCACCGCATGCATCGACTTTTCGCCGCCCGCACGCACGGGGATGGGATTCAAACGGTCCATCCGGCCGCTCAAGGCCGTCAAGCCAAAGGCGCCCAGCACGACAATGCCGCCGATCCAGCCCGTGTGCACGAGGCCCAGGTGTTCCACGATCAGGCCGCCGCCCCAGGCGCCGCCGGCGATGCCAAGATTAAAAGCGGCGATATTCAAGCCGGAAGCGACGTCGACGGCGCGCGGCGTGAAGTGTTCCGCTTGCTGCACGACATACACTTGCAGACCGGCCACGTTACCGAAAGCCACGGCGCCCCACAGCAGCACGGTGATGACGACGAGCACGGGATGCGGCGCCGTAAAGGTCAACAACAGCAGGACGGCTGCCAGCAGCAGGAAGATCCGTTTCAGGGCGCTGACGGGCCCCTTCCTGTCGGCCAGCTTGCCACCCCAGATATTGCCGAACGCCACGGACACGCCATACACGAGCATCACCGCGCCCACGGCGCCGGCGCTGAAACCCGACACTTGCTGCAAGATCGGCGCCAGATAGGTAAAGGCGATGAAGGAGCCGCCATAGCCGACGGCCGTCATGGCGTACACCAGCAGCAGCCGGGGCTGGCCCAGCACCCGCACTTGCTGCAGCAGCGAGGCGGGCTTGCTGTGCTTGATGGTCGACGGCACGTACAGCAGGCTGCCGATGAACGCCACCAGACCCAGGGCCGAGACGGCGAGGAAGGTTTCGCGCCAGCCGAAGTGCTGGCCGATGAAGGTGCCCAGCGGCACGCCCGTCACCAGGGCCACGGTCAAGCCCGTAAACATGATGGCGATCGCGCTGGCCGCCTTGTCCTTGGGCACCAATGATGTGGCGATGGTCGAGCCGATGGAAAAGAACACGCCATGCGCCAGCCCCGTCAGGATGCGGGCGACGACGAGGGTTGCATAGCCCGGTGATTTCCACGCCAGCAAATTGCCCAGGGTGAACAAGACCATCAACGACAGCAACAGGGTTTTGCGCGGGATCTTGCCCGTCAGGGCGGTCAGCACGGGCGCGCCGACGGCGACGCCCAGCGCATACAGGCTGACCAGCAGGCCGGCCGACGGCAGGTTGACGCCCAGGTCGGCGGCGATGGTGGGCAACAGCCCTACGATGACAAACTCGGTGGTTCCGATGGCAAACGCGCTGAGGGTCAGCGCGAGCAAGGCAATGGGCATGACAAACTCCGATAAATGATGTTGACATGCAGTATCGGGGTTTTCTTTATTCCGAAAAATACCTGATCGGGCAGAAGATAATTGCGCTCAACTCAACAATGTAATGGTCTGCTACACTGGCCGCATCAACACGGGGTCACCACCATGAATTCAGAAAAACTGGCGCTGCTGGTCACGCGCGAAATGCCATACGGGAAATATCAGGGAAGGCTGCTGGCCGACTTGCCGGGACACTATCTGGGCTGGTTCGCGCGCGAGGGCTTCCCCTCGGGCGAACTGGGCAGTTTAATTGCTCTCATGTATGAGCTCGACCACAACGATTTACGCAGCTTGCTCGACCCCTTGCGCACGCGCAAGTCGCCGTGGCGGCCGGGCGAATAGGACGGAGCTTAAATCGCGCGCAGCTTCTTCGCGAGCATGGCGCTGAACTCGCCATTTTCCACGAGCTTTTGCAGCTCGCTGGCGCCGCCGATGAGCACTCCATTGACGAAAACCATGGGAAACGTGGGCCAGCCCGTCCACATTTTCAAGGCATTGCGGCGGTGCCACTGGTTCAGATAACTGCCGTATTGCAGGTACTGGTAGGGCGTGCCCAGCACGTCGAGGATCTTGCGCGCCTTGCGCGGAAACGGATTGAGCGCCATGCCGACCACCACGACCTGATGCGCGGCGATGGCCGCCCGCACCTCGTGCACGATGTCCTGGTGCTTGCTGCCGATCAAGGGGCGGGCGGCGGGATGGATCTGGGCTTCGTCGAGGATGGCGCGGGTCATGAAAGTCCTGGGGTCAGTGGCACGGGGCGTGCGGATCACACATTGTGCCATGCGCACAGGCTCGCGTGCGCTACACTGCGCCTCTTCTCCCCTCACGCGTGAAATAGATGCAAGCAATCACCTCCATGTCTGCATGCCGCACCCGCCGCCTGCTCGGCGCGCTTCTGCTCGCCCTTAGCTGCGCCAGCGCCGTGGCCGCCGCTGATCCCGGCCTGGAGACGGGTTTGCTCCATGCGCTGCACCTGAAAAAGGGTACGACGGAAAGAACAGGTACCTCCGGCAAGGCCATCGCCGCGTACGCGCGCGAAGGCTACGTCGGCAAGCGCCCCGACCAGCGCTTCGACTACACCGATTACTACCTGCTCAAGAAGCCGGCCAGCTTCATGGGGCATGAACTGGTGCTGATCGAGGAAGAATACATCACGCAATACATCGGCTGCTGCGTCAGCCCCGGGGCGGGCGTGACGCTCAAGGTGCAGGGCAGCACACAGAAGCTGCAAGCGTTCGCCATCGCCCAGCGCTGCACCTTGCGCGACCCCGTCGATATCCGGCAAGCACTGAGCGAGGTTGCCATCCAGGCCCGGCTGCCCCAAGGTCATTACGCGTCCTTGAGCTGCCGCGAACGCGATGCGGAGCGCGAAGAGCCTTGATGGCTGGCAGCCTTCAAAACAGCTCGTCGAGCAGCAAGTGAAATTGCAGCTTGCCTTGATCGATATCAAGGAGCCCATATTGCTCAGCAAACCTTTGCTGTAGCGCGGCGTCCAACTCACCGAGAGCACGCCAGGCGATGGCCAGGTCCTGATAACGGTCGGCAACGCCCGCCCGTCCCACGTCGAGGCAGCCGGCAACCTTTCCTTCGTGCATGAGGATATTTTCCAGCGAAAAATCGCCATGCGTGACGACAAAGTCGGGCGCGACGGGCTGGCAATCCTGTAGCGCCGCCCACACCTGCTGCGCCGTCCAGCCTTTCCGTTCAGCATCGAAATCATCGGTGTCGACCAGGCCCGCATCGATGCGCTGGCGCGCCTGGGCCAGCCGGACGGCAGGGCCGGCGTCGAACGGACAGCCGGCCACCGGCAGCGCATGCAGGCGGCGCAGGAAGGCCGCCAGCGCGTCGACCACGGTGGACCTTAGCGCGGGGTTCGCTTCCAGCACCGCAGACGCCGTTGTGCCTGGCAGCGCCGTCATCAGCAGCCATGCCTGCTGCCGGTCCGCCGCCTGGCCGAACTGGACCACGACCGGCACGGGCAGGTGCGGCGCCAGCCAGCGCAGGCGCGCCGCTTCATCGGCCAGGTCGGCGGCGGCAGGCCCCCTGCCGTGCTTCAGGTACAGGTCCGGCGCGCCATCCCTGCCCTGCAGGCGGTAGACGGCGGCATCCGACGCGCCGATGCTGTCGCGCGTCCATTGATAGCCGGCAACGGCGGTGCGCAGGCTGGCGGGCATGGCCGCCGTCACGGAGGTTGGCATGCTGTCGGAGGTACTCATCGCTCTATCCCAGCGGCACGTGCAAGCCCATCTTGAGGCAGGTCAATGCCACGGAGGTGCGGTAGCGCCGGATA
This sequence comes from Janthinobacterium sp. GW821-FHT03C10, assembly GCF_059420865.1. NCBI lineage: Bacteria > Pseudomonadati > Pseudomonadota > Betaproteobacteria > Burkholderiales > Oxalobacteraceae > Janthinobacterium > Janthinobacterium sp. GW821-FHT03C10. The sequence continues at coordinate 395,661 of NZ_JBWKUN010000002.1, forward strand.
TTGTCGTCGCCGCCGAACAGGCGTTCCGTCAGCGCCTCGTACTCGGCCATGCTGCTGGCCGTGATGACCAGCAGGTAATCGGCCTCGCCGGTAATCCCATAGCATTGCTGGATGGCAGGTTCGGCCATGATGCGCGCGCGCATGCCGGCCGTGCGCTGCGGGTGCTCGTCGTGCAGATGCACTTCCACCGTCAGGGTCAAGGGGCGGCCCAGGCGGCTCGCGTCGAGCACGGCCACCTCCTTGCGGATCACCCCGCTCTCGCGCAGGCGGCGGATGCGCCGCTGTACGGCCGGCGCGGACAAATGCACGGCCTGGGCGATTTCGCGCTGCGAGGTCGTGTTATCACGCTGCAAGATGTCGAGGATGGCCAGGTCGAAGGCATCGAGGGCGGGCGAAGGCGTGAGCGAAAGTTGCGTCATGGAGGGAAAAATGCAGTGCAAATATCGGAGCAGACACAATAAACTTTCATTACTTCGATATCAAGCCATTTATTCCCATGCCATTACGCCGCTATTCCTCGTTCATTCCCCTGCTCGCCATCCTCGGCTCCGTCACCGCGCTGGGGCTGGGCACCTCATGGGCCAAGCACAGCCTGTTCCCGCTGGTCGGCGCGCAAGGCACGACGGCCGTGCGCGTGGGCTTTTCCGCCTTGCTGCTGTTGCTGTTCTGGCGCCCGTGGCGCTGGCAGCTGAGCCGCGCCGACCTGCGCACGGTGGCCCTGTACGGCGCGGCGCTGGGCTTGACCAACCTGTGCTTCTACATGGCCTTGCGCACGATCCCGTTCGGCATCGCCGTGGCCATCGAGTTTTCCGGGCCGCTGGCCGTGGCCCTGCTGGCCTCGCGCCGCCCGCTCGACTTCGTCTGGGTGGCCCTGGCCGTGGCGGGACTGGCGCTGCTGTTGCCGCTCGGCCACGACATCAGCAATCTCGATCCCACGGGCGTGCTGTTCGCTCTGGGCGCGGCCGTCTGCTGGGCCTCGTACATCGTCTTCGGCAAGCGCGCCAGCCATTTGCATGCGGGCCATTCGGTATCCCTGGGCCTGACCATGGCCGCGCTGGTGGTGGTGCCCGTGGGCGTGATGCACAGCGGCGCCGCCCTGCTCTCGCCCGTCGTGCTGGGCATCGGCCTGGGCGTAGCGCTCATTTCCAGCGCGATACCGATCTCGCTGGAAATGGTGGCCCTGAAACGGCTGACGCCGCAAGCGTTCGGCATCATGAGCAGCATGGAACCGGCCGTGGCCGCCATGCTGGCCTTCATCCTGCTCGATGAACGCCTGGACGCGGCGCAATGGCTGGCCATCGCCATGATCATGGCCGCGTCCATGGGCAGCTCCTACATGGCGCAGCGCCAGAGACGGGCGCCGGCCGCCGCCGTGCATACCTGAGTCCTCCCTATCCTTAATGCACGGCCGCCCCAGCCACGTGGGCGGCCAGGTTCTTGCGTGCCAGCCACGCCAGCGGCAGCAAGGCCAGCAAGGCGGCGGCCACACCGGCCCACGGCGAAGACGCCATCAGCTGGCGCGACACCATCAGCGCCCCCAGCATGGAACCGAAGGAAATGCCGAGATTAAACGCGGAAATGTTCAGGCCCGAGGCAAAATCGACGGCTTGCGGCGTGTAGCGCTCGGCCGTGGCCAGCATGCCGGCCTGCAAGGCAGGCGACAGGCCGAAGGCGAACACGCCCCAGACGAACAGCATCACCGTCATCATCCATGGCGAGCTGATGCTCAAGGCCACGCCCACTTGCGTGGCGGCCAGCAACAGCAGCATCAATCGCAGCGCCTTTTGCCAGCCCAGGTGGCTGGTCAGGTAGCCGCCCGCCAGGTTGCCGGCAAAGGTGGCGATGCCGAATACGATCAGCAAGGCGCTGGCCATGGTGGCGGAAAAGCCCGTCACGTCCGTCAAGATGGGCGTGATGAAAGTAAACGCGGCAAAGCTGCTGCCGAAGCCGAACGTGGTCACGGCCATCATCGTCAGGATGGGGCCGCTGCCGAGGGCCGCCAGCTGCGTCATGGCCTTGCCGCCCTTGCCTTGCGCTAAACCGGCCGGCAGCCAGCGCGCCATGGCGGCCAGGCCCACGGCGGCCAGGATTACCACGGCAAAGAAGGGCAAGCGCCAGCCCATCAGGTTGCCGAGGAAACTGCCGAAGGGCACGCCGATCACCATGGCCAGCGTCAGTCCCGCGAACATCACGGAAATCGCCCTGCCCGCCTGCGCCTTGGGCACCAGGCTGGCCGCCACGGTGGCGCCGATGGCAAAGAAGGTGCCGTGCGCCACCGCCGTGATGACCCGTCCCACCAGCAGCAGTTCGAACGTGTGGGAAAAGGCGGCCAGCAGATTGCCGGCCAGGAATACGCTCATCAGCCCCAGCAAGGCCGCCTTGCGCGGCAGGCGCGACATCAGCAGCACCAGCAGCGGCGTGCCGATGGCCAGCGCCAGCGCGTACAGGCTGACCAGCGAGCCGGCCGATTCGATGGAAATCTGCAAATCCTTCGCGATGGCGGGCAGGATGCCCACGACGATGAATTCGGTCACGCCGATGGCGAAGGCGCCGACGGCCAGCGCCAGCACGCCGGGCGGCATGCTGCTGGCTGAAGGGGAAACAGGGGCTGCGGTGGTCATGATGGCTCCAACAAATGGTTCAAGCGGGCCAGTGTATCGAGATAAATACTTTTGATATAGACTCTTATAATGGAAACACCTGTGAAATGGATTCAATAATGGCCAGGCAAGACATCAACCGCGCGTTCGAGATGGCCGTGTTCGTGGCCGTGGTGGAAACGGGCGCCTTTTCCGCCGCCGCGCGCCGCCTGGCCCTGACGCCGTCGGCCGTCAGCAAGCTCGTCAACCGCCTGGAAGCACGGCTGGGCGCCCGCCTGCTCCAGCGCAGCACGCGCCAGCTGCACACCACGCCCGAGGGCGACGCCTTCTTCGTGCAGTGCAAGCGCATCCTCGACGATATCGATGGCGCCGAGCGCGAAGCATCGCAGGGCGCGGCGCCGCGCGGACGCCTGCGCATCAACTGCTTCGTGCCGTTCGGCGTGCGCCATCTGCTGCCCATCCTGCCCGAGTTCGCGCAGCGCTATCCCGACATCGTGCTTGACGTCGTCGTCAGCGACGCCATCGTCGACCTGCTGGAAGACCGCACCGACATCGCCATCCGCACGGGCAAGCTGAAGGAATCGAACCTGGTGGCGCGTAAACTCGGCGAAGACGCGATGGTGGTGGTGGCGTCGCCAGCTTATGCGGCGGGCCGCGGCTTGCCGCGCACGCCGCAGGAGTTATCCGAACACAATTTATTGGCCTTCAACTTCCGCTGCCAGAACGAAACCTGGCCCTTCCTCGACAAGGACAGCGGCGGTACATTGCACGTGGCGCCGCAGGGCAATACCTGCGTCAGCGATGGCGAAAGCATGCGCCAGCTGGTGCTGGCGGGCATGGGGCTGGGGCGCTTTTCGCGCCAGCACGTGCAGCGCGACATCGAGCAAGGCCGACTCATACCCGTGCTGCAGGACTACAATCCGGGCGACAAGGAACTCGTGCACGCCGTCTTCGTGGGACCGGGCCTGCAAGTGCCGGCCAGGGTGCGCGTGATGCTCGACTATCTGCTGGAAAAAGTGCACCTGGGATGAGCGCCGCCCGCCGGCATCGCGTCTTATAATCGGCCATATCGTTGAAACCCCAGGGAGCCGCGCTATGCATGACGACTTGATCCGCACCTTGCAAACCCGCTTCAGCCGGCACATGCACCGCCATCCGGGATGGACCTGGGAGAAGGTGCTGGCGCGCTTGAACGCCGCTCCCGCCAGCCTGGCGGTATTGCGGCACATGGAAGACACGGGCGGCGAGCCGGACGTCATCGGGCACGCCGGCGAGACGGACGCCGTCACGTATTGCGATTGTTCAGCAGAAAGCCCGATCGGCCGGCGCAGCCTGTGTTTCGACGCGGCGGCCCTGGCCGCGCGCAAGGCCAACAAGCCGACCGGCAGCGCCATGGCCATGGCGCAGGCGATGGGCATCGCCTTGCTGACGCAGGCGCAGTACCGGCAGTTGCAGGAGCTGGAACCGTTCGACCGCAAGACCTCGAGCTGGATCGCGACGCCGGACAGCATCCGGGCGCTGGGCGGCGCCCTGTTTTGCGACCGCCGCTATGACCAGGTCTTCGTGTATCACAACGGCGCCGAATCGTATTATGCGAGCCGGGGCTTTCGCGGACTGCTGCGGGTCTGACCGGCCCCTCAGGCCAGCTCTTCCAGCCGCAACTGCCGCCCCTCGCCCAGCATCACTTCGAATTCCGCCGCCGGCACGGCCGGGCTGAACAGATAACCTTGCAACTGGTCGCAGCCGAGTTCGCGCAGGAAGCGCATCTGCTCGGCCGTTTCCACCCCTTCGGCAACGATTTCCTGGCGCAGCTGCTGCGCCATGGTGACGATGGCACGGGCGATGGCGCAATCGTTTTCCTCGAAGGGCAAGCCGATGACGAAGGAGCGGTCGATTTTCAGGGTGCTGATGGGAAATTTCTTCAGGTACGCCAGGCTGGAATAGCCGGTGCCGAAGTCGTCCAGCGCCAGCGCCAGGCCCATGGCCACCAGCTGGTTCATGATGTCGATCACCTTGTCGGCCCCGCGCATCAAGAGGCTTTCCGTGATTTCCAGCATGATCTGGTCGGGCCGCACGCCGTAGCGCTCGAGCACGGCCGCTATGCGCGCCGGCAACTGTTCATCGAACTGGCGCGCCGACAGGTTGACGGCGATGGCCGGCATGTGCAGGCCCCGGTCTTCCCAGCTGCGGATCTGGCGGCAGGCCTCGTCCAGCACCCAGGTGCCCAGTTCCAGAATCAGACTGGTTTCCTCGGCGACGGGGATGAAGACGCCGGGCGAGACCATGCCGCGCATCGGATGCTTCCAGCGCAGCAAGGCTTCCGCGCCCACGATGCGTCCGCTGGCCAGGCTCACCTTCGGCTGGTAATGCAATTCCAGTTCCTTGTCGCCCAGGGCCAAACGCATTTCGCTTTCCAGGCGCAAATGTTCCTTTGCCCTGCGGTTCATGTCTTCGCGGTAAAACAGAAAGGTCGATTCGATGGTCTGCCCCGCCTTGGACACGGCCACGTCGGCAAAGCGGAACAGGGCCGGCGCTTCCAGGCCGTCTTCCGGATACACGGTGATGCCGATGCTGGCGCCCACGTGCAGCGCGTGCGCATCGATATTGATCGGCGCTTCCAGCAGGTTGAGCAGCTTTTGCGCCACGTTGGCCGCGTGTTCGCGCTTTTCGATGTGCAGCAGGGCCACGACGAATTTGCTGTTGTCGACGCGCGCCAGGATGTCGGCGTCGCGCAGGGCGCCGCGGAACAGCTGGCCGATGGCGATCACCAGCTGGTCGCCCACTTCATGGCCCAGGGTATCGCTGATGGAACCGATGCGGCTGATGTCGATGACCATCAGCGCGCCATGCGTGCCTTGCCGTTTCGCTTCGGCCAGGCCCTGGTCGACCAATTGGTTCAGCAGGCAGCGGTTGGGCAAGCCCGTCAAGCTGTCGTAGTTGGCCATGCGCTGCATGCGCGCTTCCGCATCCTTGTGCACCGAGATATCGGAAAACAGGGAAAACACGTGGCTGATTTCGCCATACTCGTCGCGCACGACGCTGATGGTGACGTCTTGCGGGAACAGTTCGCCATTCTTGCGCTTGCCGATGATTTCGCCGCGCCAGGAACCGTGTCCGCGCATGGCGGCGCGCACCTTGGCGCGGAAATCGGGGTCGTGCACGCCCGAGCGCAACAGATCGGGCGTGCGGCCGATGGCTTCGGCCGGCGAATAGCCGGTGATGCGGGAAAACGAGCTGTTGATCGAGACGATGCGCTCTTCCGCATCCGTGATCAGCACGGCTTGCTCACTGTCTTCAATGATGCGTGCGTGCAACCTGACCTTGTCCACGTCGGACAGCGGCTCGCTCATGGCCGACAGGCGCACGGCCATGCCGCAGCCCTTGCCCGCCTGGTCGTGGATCACGTGGCGGTGCATGCGCAGCCACGTCACCATGCCCGACTTCTTGCGCCGGCGCACATCGGTGGCCACGTCGCCCTGGGTGAAATGCAGCTCCAGCACGCTCGCTTCCGCGTCGTCTTCCGGATACAGGAACAGGATGTGCTGACCCAGCGCTTCCAGTTCGGAATAGCCGAACATCTGTTCGGCGCCATGGTTCCAGCCGATCAAAAAGCCGTCGGGATCGATTTCCAGCAAGGCGTCGGCCGGCGCCACGCGCACCACGGGCCGGCTGGCGCCGCGCAGCCGCTCCAGCTCTTCCTCCAGCCGCGCCAGGGTGGCGGCCTGCTGCGGCCCCGCCTGTTCACGGGCATCCTGGGCCAGGCGCAGGCACAGCGCGACCTTCGCCTCAAGCATGGCAACCCCACGCTTGGGCCAGGTCAGGGGAACGTTTCAGGGGCGCTGCGGTGTGTGTAATCATCAAAATCCCACTGTGGGGCGTGGAGGTCGGGCGGAAATACTGTGAATATGGTAACTTAAAAATGTTGGCGTATGTCAACATTTTAAGGCCTACGCCGAATGGCCAGGCAGATGCTGCGCCAGGCGGGCAAACACATCCGGTTCACGCATGCGCGCCATCCACCAGCGCAGCGCGGCGCCATCCTCGCCCACGCGCCAGGCCAGGTAAAACGTTTCCGACGGTTTCGGTTCTTCCACGGCCTTTTCCACCAGCAAGCCGCGCGCGATGGCGGCGCGCGCGCATGGTCCCGGCAGGAAGCCGAAACCCAGCCCCAGCACCTGGTAATCGAACTTGACCTGCATGTTGGGCACGCTCAAGGCGTCTTGTCCCAGCAGCAGCCCCACCGTGCGCGGCGCCATCTGGCGCGCCGAATCGGCCACCACCACGGCCCGGTGCTGCTGCAGGTGGCCGCGCGACAAGGGTTCCGGCACCTGCGCCAGCGGATGCGTGGGCGCCACGGCAAAGACGAAGTCGAGCATGCCGATCGGCTGCGCGATATAGCCGCCGCCGGCCGGCCCGTCGCCGGGCGCGCCCACCAGCAAGTCGGCGCGCCGGTCCAGCAGCGCTTCCCAGGTGCCCGACAGGGTGTCTTGCGACAGGCGCAGGCGCGTCTGCTGCGCCACATCGTAAAAGGCGCGCACGTCATCGGCCAGGGCCACGGCGGAAAACATGGAATCGATACCGATGGACAATTCCGTTTCCCAGCCGGACGCCACCCTGCGCACGCGGTGCTCGAGGTCCTGCGCCGCCTTCAGCAGATAGCGGCCCTCTTTCAGCAATTCCTGGCCGGCCGCCGTCAGCATGACTTTCGGGCCATTGCGCTGGAACACCTGCACGCCCAGGTCGTCTTCCAGCTTGGCCACCGTATAGGAAATGGTGGACGGGACTTTATGCAGCTCCTTGCCGGCGGACGAGAACGATCCGCGGCGGTCGATGGCGTCGACGATTTGCAGGGCTTCCAGGCTCAGTCTTAACATTCGATTTTTTCGATCATAGCTCGGTAGATTTTCCGTTTTTCTTTCTCGGCTGGGCGCCCTATACTTTCTCCATCGTACAGCGAAGGGCAGAAAGAAGCCGGGGCATAGCGCCAGGCGACGGTCCTTCGAAATTATCGCACATTAACCTTTAGAAACGGAGTCCACCATGTTACAGATTCGTCATAGCGAAGAACGCGGCGCCGCCAACCACGGCTGGCTCAATTCCCACCACAGCTTTTCCTTCGGCAGCTACCACGATCCGCTGCACATGGGCTTTGGCCCCTTGCTGGTGATCAATGAAGACCGGGTCACGCCAGGCCAGGGTTTCGGCACGCACGGCCACCGCGACATGGAAATCATTTCGTATGTGCTCGACGGCGCGCTCGAGCACAAGGACAGCATGGGCACCGGTTCCGTGCTGCACTACGGCGATGTGCAGCGCATGAGCGCCGGCAGCGGCGTGCGCCACAGCGAATTCAACCATTCGGCGACGGATGGCTTGCACTTCCTGCAGATCTGGATCCAGCCGAACGTGACGGGCATTCCCCCCAGCTATGAAGAAAAACACTTCACGCCGGAAAGCAAACGGGGCAAGCTGCGCTTGATCGCCTCTTCCGACGGCCGCCAGGGTTCCGTGCTGATCCACCAGGATGCGGCCATCTACGCCAGCATCCTGCAGGAAGGCGAGCAAGCCGAACATGCGCTGGACGAAGGCCGCCTCGCCTACGTGCACCTGATCCGCGGCAGCCTGGTCGTCAACGGCACGCCCTTGAAGGCGGGCGACGCGCTGAAATTGACGCAGGAAGCGGCCGTGACCATCACGCAAGCAGAGGACGCAGAGTTTCTGGTCTTCGATTTACCGAAATAATTAATAAATACAAAGAAAGAGAAAATCATGGAAAACAGAACCAACGTATTGCTGCCCCTCGGCCGTGCCGCCCTTGGCGTGCTGTTCTTTGTTTCGGGCTTGCTGAAAATCGGCGGCTTTGCGGGCGTGGCCGGCTACATGGCCAGCCAGGGCTTGCCGATCGCCAATATCTTGCTGGTGGGCGTGATCGTGCTGGAAGTGGGCGGCGGCCTGCTGCTGATCACGGGCTGGCAGGCGCGCTGGGCGGCGCTGGCCCTGGCGCTGTTCCTGCTCCCCACCACCGTGATCTTCCACGCCTTCTGGAGCGCCGATGCGGCCCACTTCCAGGACCAGTTGACGAGCTTCCTGAAGAACCTGTCCATCTTCGGCGGCATGCTCTTGCTGGTGGAGCGCGGTTTTCGCCAGGCCAAGTGAGGCCAAGGTTGCCTGGCCGGACGGGCCCGTCACGTACGGGGTCCGCCCGGCCGGCGGCCTGTCACCATTTTGTCATCAAGCTGACATGGCGCTGTCACATTCAACAACTATCATGCGGTTGCCCTTAAATCACGCAACCACAGGACATCGCAGCCCATGAACAAGCCCAACGATCTGGCCATCCGCGCCACCGATCTGAACGACATCGACAGCAACGCGTCCCACGACAACCATTTCAACAGCATCCTGAACGCCCGCCTGAGCCGCCGCAACTGGCTGCGCGGCAGCGCCGTCACGGCCGCTACCGCCGTCATGGGTTCGATGGGCCTGTCCGCCTGTGGCGGCGGCAGCGATGCGGCGGCCGTCACGCCGACGCCAACGCCGACGCCCGAAAAACTGCTGGCCTTCACGGCCGTGCCGAAAAGCCTGGCCGACGTCGTGTCGGTGCCGGCCGGCTACACGGCCACCGCCCTGTATGCGCTGGGCGACTCGCTGCGCGCGGCGACGCCAGCCTACAAGAACGACGGCAGCGATACGGATTTCGACAACCGCGCCGGCGACCACCACGACGGCATGGAATACTACGGCCTGTCCGCCGCCGGCGCGCCGCTGGCGTCCGGCGCCGAACGGGGCTTGCTGGCGATGAACCACGAAGCGACCACGGACGAAAAACTGTCCTCGCACTTCCTGCACGTGAATGGCGGCACCACCACGCTGCCGCGCCCCGCCGCCGAAGTCGACAAGGAAGTGGCCGTCCACGGCCTGAGCGTGGTCGAAGTCAGGAAGACGGGCAGCGCCTGGGCCACCGTCAACGATTCCGCCTTCAACCGCCGCGTCACGCCGCTGACGGACATCGAGCTTGCCGGCCCCGTGCGCGGCAACGCCCTCGTGGTGACCAAGTACTCGCCGACCGGCACCAAGACGCGCGGTACCATCAACAACTGCGGCACGGGCAAGTCGCCATGGGGCAGCTACCTCTCCGGCGAAGAAAACTGGGCCGGCTACTTCACGCGCTCGTCCACCGACAACGCCGCGCGCGGCGACAAGTCCGTCGTGTCGCTGAACCGCTATGGCCGCAGCCAGGGCGGCGCCTCGCGCCACGGCTGGGAAACGGGCGGCAGCGACGACAAATACGCGCGCTGGAACCTGAGCAAGATCGGCGCATCGGCCAACGGCAGCGACGACTACCGCAATGAATTGAACGGCATGGGCTACATCGTCGAGATGGACCCGTACGACAAGACCAAGGCGATCCGCAAGCGCACGGCGCTGGGCCGCTACGCGCACGAAAGCGCCGCCTTCAGCGTGCCGGCCGTGGGCCAGCAGCTGGCCGTCTACATGGGCGACGATTCGCGCAACGAATACATCTACAAATTCGTCACGGCCGCCGTCTGGGCCGCCGCGGACGCCAACCCGGCCGACCGCATCGCCACCGGCGACAAATACCTCGATTCGGGCAAGCTGTACGTGGCCAAGCTGGCGGCCGACGGCACCGGCCAGTGGATCGAACTGGCCATGTCGAACGCGCAGATCCAGGCGTACGGCGCCTACAAGTTCGCCGACCTGGCCGACGTGCTGGTCAACGCCCGCCTGGCGGCCGACGCCGTGGGCGCGACGAAGATGGACCGCCCGGAATGGTGCTCGGTCAACCCGGCCAACGGCGAGATCTATTACACGCTGACCAACAACTCGAACCGCACCGTCAATCCGAGCGGCTCGTCGCAGCTGGCGCCGGACAGCGCCAACCCGCGCGCCTACACGGACATGAAGGGCAGCAGCGCGCAGAACGGCAATCCGAACGGCCACATCATCCGCTTCAAGGAAGGCACGGGCGCGGCCGCGGCCACCAGCTTTACCTGGGATGTCTACCTGTTTGGCGCCGAGAGCGGCGCCGACGCCAGCAAGATCAACCTGTCGAACCTGACGGCCGACCAGGACTTCTCGAGCCCGGACGGCCTGGCCTTCAGCCCCTACACGGGCATCTGCTGGATCCAGACGGACGATGGCGCGTACACGGACGTGACCAACTGCATGATGCTCGCCGCCATCCCCGGCAAGGTGGGCGACGGCGCCAAGTCCACCCTGAACTACGCCACGGCGGCCGGCGGCAACCTGGCCGTCGACACCTTCATCGGCAAGAAACCCACGGCCGACACGCTCAAGCGCTTCCTGGTGGGGCCGGTCGGCTCGGAAATCACGGGCATCAGCGAAACGCCGGACGGCAAGACCATGTTCATCAACATCCAGCATCCGGGCGAAAACACCGCGCTGGCGAATATCGGCGATCCGTCCAAATACACGAGCCAGTGGCCCGCCAACGCCGGTTATGGCGCCGGCAAGCGTCCCCGCTCGGCCACCATCGTGATCACCAAGAACGATGGCGGACGCATCGGCAGCTGATGTCCCGTGCCTGGCGGCGGCATCCGCCAGGCAAAGCCGGCCATCGACCTTGTAAAAGGAGGAAGTGCCCTTAAGTAAGGTTCATCACCAGACATTGCAACAACCGAATGGCAGCAGGGGAAAAACGTTTCCCGGCTTTTTGGTATGATGGCAAGGCGCGCCGGCACCGGAGTGGTGTCGCGCGCCTTTTATTTTTGATAATTACTTATATGAGCACAACCATGCAAAGCGGCGCAGACCTCCTGGCGACAGGCGAATTGGATTACACGACTTCCTGCGCACTGCCGACGCCGTGGGCCCAGTTCACCCTGCACGCCTTTGTCGAGCACGCCACGGGCAAGGAACACCTGGCCATGGTGCTGGGCGACATCGGCGACGGCGAACCGGTGCTGGCGCGCGTGCATTCCGAGTGCCTGACGGGCGACGTGCTGTTTTCGCAGCGCTGCGACTGCGGCGCCCAGCTCGAAGGCGCCTTGAAACGCATCGCCGAGGAAGGCCGCGGCATCTTGCTGTACCTGCGCCAGGAAGGGCGCGGCATCGGCCTGATCAACAAGATCCGCGCCTATCGCCTGCAAGAGGCGGGCGCCGACACGGTGCAGGCGAATGAACAGCTGGGCTTCAAGGCCGACGCGCGCAACTACACCTTGTGCCAGCCGATGTTTGCGCAATTCGGCATCCGCAGCCTGCGTTTGATGACAAACAATCCGCGCAAGATCGCCGCCATGGAAGCGCTGGGCATCACGGTGGCCGAACGGGTGCCGCTGCTGGTCAACCGCAACGCGTTCAACCAGCACTACCTGAATACCAAGCAAAGCAAGCTGGGCCACATGATGACGCCGGAAACGGCGCCGGCGCTGGAAGACGGCGCCCTGTAATTGCCGCACCGGCTTGCCGCACCGGCTTGCCGGGCCGGCGTGCAGCGGCGCGCCGCCTGGGCGCCCGCTTCGCTGCTGCTCACGCACAAAGGATGCATGAAATTATCTAACCTCGCCTGCTTGCTGGCCAGCCTGTGCGCTGCCGCAGGCGCCCACGCGGCCCCGCCACCGGCGCCAGCCGCGGCCACCACCGCTTCGACTCCCCCCGTAAAACCGCCGCCGGCCACCGCCGCGCCCGCGGCCACCGAACACGCGGCCCTGCCGCCACCCTCGTCCGCCGCGCAAAAACTCTACACGGCCGCGCGCGCCGATATTTTGCAAGTGCGCGTGCTGCTGAAAAACGGCCGCACGCAATCGTCGGTCGGCTCGGGCTTTTTGATCGGCACGGGCGACCTGGTGGTGAGCAACTATCACGTGGTGTCGCAATTCGCGCTCGACCCCGACACCTATGTGGGCGAATGGGTCGACACCAGCGGCCAGCGCGGCAATGTGGAGTTGCTGGCCGTTGACGTGCTGCACGACCTGGCCGTGCTGCGCGTGAACCGCCACGGCACGGGCTTCTTCAAGATGCCGGAGACGCTGGCACCGCTGACGCAGGGCCAGTACCTGTATTCGATGGGCAACCCGCTGGACCTGGGCTTCGCCATTTCGGAAGGCTCGTATAACGGCGTCGTCACGCGCAGCTTCTACGACCAGCTGATGTTTACGGGACCGATCAATTCCGGCATGAGCGGCGGCCCCAGCGTCACCGCGAATGGCGACGTCGCGGGCGTGAACGTGTCGAAACGCCTCGACGGCGAACTCGTCAGTTTCCTCGTGCCGGCCCGCTATGCGCAGCAATTGCTGGCCAAGGTCGCCCTGCAAGGCAAGCCGCCGAAGGACTTCAAGCCGCTGGTGACGGCGCAGTTGCTGGCGCACCAGGACGTCATGCTGGCGCGCCTGCTCGACACACCGTTGAGCCTGAAAACCATGGGCCCCTACCGCGTGCCCGTGCGCGAGTCCGACCAGATGCGCTGCTGGGGCCGCTCCAACGTCAAGTCCGACAAGCCCTACATGCTCGACAACACCAGCTGCGCCATGGAGTCGGCCATCTTCATTTCCGGCGCCCTGCAGACGGGGCAAGTGTCGATGCGCCACGAATTTCTGCGCAGCAGCGAACTGGGCGCGCTGCGCTTTTCCGAGCTGGCCAGCGCCTCGTTCAAGAATGAAAGTTTCGGCAGCTACAAGAGCGCGCACCTGACGGGCCCCCATTGCACCGAACAGTTCGTCAAGAACACCACCCTGCCCCTGCGCGCCGTCCTGTGCGTGCGCGCCTACCGCAAATTTACGGGACTGTACGACTTTGCCCTGCTGGCGGCCAGTACCGATGAGCCGCTCATGAGCCTGCAAAGCCGCATCGACGCGCGCGGCGTGTCCTACGCCAACGGCTTGCGCGTCACGCGCACCTTCCTCGAAGCGCTGTCGCGGGAAAGCAGCCGCAAGCCATGAAGCATCCCTATTACATCGAAATCCTCGCCGAAAATGGCGAAGTGCGGCAGCGCCAGCGCATTGAATCCCTGCCGATCCGCATCGGGCGCGGCTATGACAACGACTTCATCCTCGACGACGCGCATACGGCGGCCGAGCACGCCATTGTCGAGGACGATGGCGCAGGCGGCCTGCTGCTGCGCGACCTGGGCAGCCAGAATGGCGTGATCCACCGGGGACAGCGGCAACCGCAAGTGTCCCTGAACGGCAACAGCATCGTGCGCCTGGGCCACACGCGCCTGCGCGTGCGCGCCAGCGACCATCCGGTGGCGCCCGAACTGAGCGACACGACCAGGCACGACTGGGAAGGCTTGCGCCCCGCCGTCGCCGGCCTGGCCATGATCGGCGCCTCGGCCGCCTTCAGCAACTGGTTAAGTGATGCGGACGCCTTCGACCCGATTTCCTACCTGATGGTCATCGCGTATGCGCTCGGTGGCGGCCTCGTCTGGGCTTCCATCTGGGCCGTGGCGAACCGCCTGTTCGGCCATATGGCGCGCTTCGGCCGCCACCTGTTCATCATCGGCTGCGGCTTGCTGGCCATGGAAGTGTGGGAACTGGCAAGCAACGTGGCGGCGTATGCGCTCTCGCTCGAAGCGCTGACGCGCTACGGACGGCATATGTTCATCGTCATCGTCTGCGCCATGATCTACTACCATTTGCGCACGATCAAGCCGCAGCATCCGCGCCGCTTCGGCCTCGTCGCCGTGGTGCTGGCCATCCTTGGCTCGAGCCTGATCCTGCTGAGCAACCTGCAGATCAGCGGCCGCCTGGCCGACGAGGCGTACATGTCGGCGCTCTACCCGCCGGCCTTGCGCCTGAGCCCGGATCACACGACGGACGCCTTCTTCCGCGATGCGGCCAGCCTGCAGCGCGCCGTCGATGCCGAACGGGGCAAGGCGGCCAAGGGCGCCGACGAAGACGAAGACAGCGGCGATTAACGCGCCAGCATGCAAAAAGCCCGCCGTGTCCTGACAGACCGGCGGGCTTTTTATCGCGCGCCATCAGGCGCGGCGAGATCGGCGATACAAACTTAGAACTTGGCTTCCTGCTTGCGGCGCGCCGTAAAGCCCAGCAAGCCCAGGCCGATCAGCAGCATGGCGTAGGTGGTCGGCTCAGGAACGGCCGAGATCAAGCCATCGTTGGCGCCAAAGCTGACGAAATTATTGTTACCCGCCTTGAACTGCGCTTGCTGGCCGCCATCGCAGCAGTCTTCCAGGCCATAGATGCTCAAGGTATGGTTGCCGGCCGCCAGGATGCTCGAACCGCTGAAGAACTGGCTGCCATTGTCGTAGTTGCCTGCCCACCACATGTCGTTGCTCTTGAAGTCCAGCGCCACACCGTCGAGGAACAGGGCGCCGCCCTTGCCGAAATCGACGCCGCTGCGGAAGCTCCAGGCGCCCGCGTCGGCCGAGCTGACGCCAAAGTTGATGACGGATTTGAAGGCGATGTTCGAGCCACTGCCGAACAGGCCGCTGTTGTTGAAGTTATCGTAGCTGGCAATCGTCGTCGAGCCATAACCGGCGCCTGGCGTGGCCACGGCGGCATTCACCACGGACTCATAGGCGGCGGCGGAGCTTTGCGCGCCAGCGTCCGAGTAGCCGGTGGAAACGGTGATGGTGCTGGCGTTCGCGTGGGCAAACACACCGACGGCGATCAGGGACAGAGCGATTTTAGGCAAGTTTTTCATGATGGTATCCAGTAAGTAAGTATTCAGTGGGCGCAGCAAGGAGCGCTGGAGCTGAATACACGCTGCATTGAGGCGTGTCGGCAAAGCGCTGGGGATTGCGGGAATGAGCGGTCGGGGGCGTGAACTTCCGCGTAACAGCGCGGACTTGCAGCGTGCCATGGCGGCACCGCAAGCGTCCTGGAAAGGGTTCGGGTTCCCGGGACAAGGCCAGACAGTTGACGGGTCAGGCAAGACGTTGAAACTATTCTAGCGTAAATTCCCTAGAAGAAAAGTATTTTTCTTTTAATCATGAAAGATATTTTTCTGGCAAGCACTCTTCCGGAGGCAAAAAAAAGGCGTGTTCCACTCCGGCGCGACGGCCATCTGCGGTGCGCGGCGTGTCGCGGCGGTACCACAGACCAGGCCGGCACTGTCGCATCGCGCGCATTTCTTTTCGCATGCCGCTGCACCACGGGGCGAAACAGCATGGCAAAATGTAGTCACGCTGCTATCTGTCCGATGAGGGGGAAAGAGGAATGGTCGACCTGGAAGAACTACGCTATCTGGCACTGTCGTTTCCCGACACGACCGAGGAAGAACACCACGACCGTCCAGCCTTCCGCGTGGGCGGGAAGATCTTCGCCACCCTGCCCGATGACGAGCACATCAACGTGCTGCTCGATGCGGAAGCGGCGCATATCGCCACCGTCATCACGCCCTCCGGCTGCGAGAAACTCTGGTGGGGCGAACGCCTGGCCGGCATCACGGTATGCCTGGCGGACGCCGAGCTGGACATGCTGGCCGCCGCCCTGACGGCCGCCTGGCGCCGCAAGGCGCCCAGCGACCTGGCCAAGACCATCGACCAGGCCGGGTAAGGCGCCTGCTACATCGGCCAATTGCGCAGCAGCAAACCCACCATCTGCTGCAACTGTTCCCGCGAGACGCCCGCCGCCGCCTGGATGGCCATACCCTGCGACAGGGTCACGACAAAGCGCGCCTGCTGCTCCGGGCAGGAATCGGGCGGCAAATCCCCCTCTTCCTTGGCGCGCCGCAAGCGGTCGCGCAACTTGATCTCGCCGCGCAGCCGGCGCGCGAACAATTCATCGCGGATCGGCAAGGCATCGTCGCTGCAGGCGAGCGCCGCATTGACGCCCATGCAGCCGTGCGGGCCGTCCGGCATGGTTTGCGCGTCGACATACTGCGTCAGCAGGGCTTCCACCACCTGGCGCGCCGTCGGCTGTTCCAGCGCCGCATCGAAAAACCGCATGCGCGTATCGCTGTAGCGCTCGAGCGCCTTGTGGAACAATTGCTCCTTGTTGCCGAAGACGGCATACAGGCTGGGCCGGTTCATGCCCATGGCTTTCGTCAATTCCGGCAGCGAACTGCCCTCATAGCCCTTTTCCCAGAACACCTTCATGGCGCAATCGAGCGCCTCGTCCGCGTCGAAGGTGCGTGGCCGCCCCGTTTTCGCCTTGACGACTTCCTCTTTTTTATCTTGTTTCATACCGTTCGGTAAAAAATTATTGACAACACTGACTGCCTGCCCTGATTATATACCGACCGGTTAAAAACCTCCCGGCTTTTCAGGAACCCTATGCACACACCTTCCAACACCTCTGCCGACGATACCACCGTGGCGCCGTGGCTGGCCGTCTTATCGGTCGGCATCGGCGCCTTTGCCCTCGTCACTTCCGAATTCCTGCCCGTCGGCCTGCTGCCCGCGATGGCCGCCGAACTGGTCATCAGCAAGGGCCAGGCGGGGCTGATGATCACCACGCCCGGCATCGTTGCCGCCTTTGCCGCCATCTTCGTCACCGTCGGCTCGGGCCGGCTGGACCGCCGCATCGTGCTGCTGGCCCTTACCGCCCTGCTCGTCGCCTCGAACCTGCTGGTGGCGCTGGCGCCCTCGTATGGGGCGATACTGCTGGGCCGCGCCATGCTGGGCGTGGGCGTGGGCGGTTTCTGGGCCATCGGCAGCGCCATCGGCCCGCGCCTGGTGGCACCGCAGCATGCGTCGCGCGCCATGTCCATCATCTTCGCCGGCGTCTCGCTGGGCACGGTGGCGGGCGTGCCGGCCGGCGCGCTGGTGGGCGAGCTGGTGGGTTGGCGCGTGGCTTTCGGCGCGGCCAGCGCCATTGCCGTGCTGGTCTTCATCGGCCAGCTGTTGCTGCTGCCCAGGCTGCCGCCGACGCAGGCCATCCGCCTGCGCCAGTTGCCGATGATTTTCGGCATCCGCAAGGCCAGGCTGGGCCTGATCGCCACGGCCATGCTCTTCACGGGCCAGTTCGCCGCCTACACGTATATCGCCCCCTTCCTCACGCAGATCTCGCATCTGGCGGCCGGCACGGTCAGCGCCATGCTGCTCGTGTACGGCGCTTCCGGCTTCATCGGCAACCTCGTGGGCGGCTGGGCCGCCGGGCGCTACGAACGGGCCGCGCTGATGGCGACGGGCGCCGTGCTGGGCCTGTCCACCTTGGCCCTGGCCGCGTTCGGCAGCCATTCCGTGACGGCCATGCTGCTGGTGGCCGTCTGGGGCTTCGGTTTCGGCGCCATGCCGATCGCCGTGCAGACGTGGATGTTCAAGGCGGCGCCCCACTTGATGGAAGGCAGCAGCGCGCTGTTCGTTGCGATTGTGCAAGTATCGCTGGCGTCGGGCGCCTTGCTCGGCGGCATGGCCGTCGACCGGCTGGGCGTGTCCAGCGCGATGGTGGTGGGCGGCCTGTTCGCCCTCGGCTGCGCCTTGACGATCGCGCTCTTCGGCAAGCCGCAGGCCGGCGCCAAGGCCGGCGCGGCGTGCCCAGCGTCGTAGGAGCGGGCCTTCAGATGCGGCCGCGGCGGAATTCGCCGAGGAATTTCGTCACTTCGGCCGGCGTCATGGGCACGTCCGCATCGCCGTGATACGCATACAGGAAGGGCGTGCCGCCCAGGCGGTCCGTCAGCTTGGCGAACAACAAGAAGCGGCTGCCCAGCGGATAACGCTGCAGGTCCGACAGGCGGCGCGAGCACTGCACCGCCAGCTCGGGCGAAAAGGCCTGGCCCGGCACGGGGCGGATTTCCACGCGGCCATCAATGGCGCGGGATTCGACGGCAACATGCCGGTATGCATAAGTATCACGGGCCATGCCGCCACCTTGAATGAAATAAAGGCGCCATCTTAAGCGAAGATGGCGCCTGGCGTATTACTGCGGCACGATGCGCAGCAGGCGGCCGTTGTCTTCGTCCGTCAGCGCATACAGGTAGCCGTCCGGCCCTTGGCGCACGTCGCGCACGCGCGCGCCGATGGCCAAGCGGTCCTGCGCCGTCACCTTGCCGTTCGCATCGACGGCGATGCGGCGGATGTCCTTGGCCGCCAGGCCGCCGCTGAAGATGCTGCCCCGCCAGGCGGCGATCTTGTCGCCCGTATAGACGGCCAGGCCCGACGGAGCAGGCGACGGCACCCAGGCCACGCTGGGATTGAGCATGCCGGGCACCTCATGCTTGCCGACGGGCTCATGCGTCGTATAGTCGGCACCATAGCTTTGCAACGGCCAGCCGTAGTTGCCGCCCGCCACCACCAGGTTCAGCTCGTCGCCGCCGTACGGGCCGTGTTCCGTAGCCCACACGCGGCCGGACACGGGGTCGAGCGCCAGGCCCTGCACGTTGCGGTGGCCGTACGACCAGATTTCCGGCAAGGCGCCCTTGGCGGCCAAGGGATTGCCGGGCGCCGGTTTGCCGTCTTGCGTCAGGCGCAGGATGGAGCCCTGGTGCGTGGCCAGATTCTGCGCCTGCTCGCGCGCCAGGCGGTCACCGATGCGCAGCGGCGGATTGCCGCCGTCGGCCACGCTCATCAGCAAAGTGCCATCCGGCAGCCACAGCAGGCGCGAACCGAAATGCTGGCCGCCGCTCTTGTCGGTGGCGACCTTGAACAGGGTCTGGATGCCCGTCACCTTCCTGCCGTCGAACACGCCGCGCACGAGGGTCGTGCGGTTGGCGTCATTCGTGCCCGTCGACACCGTCATGTAGACGCGCTGCCGGGCCTTGCCCGCATCCTGCGGATGCAGCACGATGTCGAGCAAGCCGCCCTGCCCGCCCGTGAAGACGGCCGGCATGCCTTCCAGCGCCACGTCGGTAAAAGTCTTGCCATTGAGCAGATGCAGTGTCCCCTGCTTGCTGGTCACCAGCGCGCGCCCCTCGCCCAGCCAGGCGATGCCCCACGGCTGGCGCACGCCCTGCGCGACGGTCTCGGCTTTCCAGCCCTGTCTGGCGGCGGGCGGCTCGCCCGTGGCTTGCAGTTCGGCGTGGGCGGGCACGGCGCAAGCGGCGAAGGCTCCCAGCAGCAGTGCGGTGGCAAGGTATGTGCGCTTGATGGTTGGCATCCGGGATTCTCCTGTGTCGGCTATGAAAAAAGGCGGCCGGGATGGTCTGTGCCATCGCGCCGCCTTCTAAAAATAGCACAGATTGCCAGGCGGGCGCGCCGCCTGACAGCGACTATCAACGATAGATCAGATGGTACTTGACGCGCGGCGTGTTTTTCTGTGCGCCACCGGTCTGCACCAGCGCCACAGGCTCGCCAGCGGCCGTATGGAAGATGCCGATGCCATAACTTTGTTCGCCGCCAATGACGGGCAAGGTGACGCTACCATCAGGGAACAACAACTCGCCACTGAAACGCTTGTAGCTTGCTTGGTAGGTCACATCGCCAACCGGATACATATAGCTGTACGATGTTTCCATGAGCAGCGCTTCCGCCTTCACGGGCGAGTGACTCATTGACAGCACAGTGTTACCAGCCGAACTGAGGATAAAGCGGCCGACATATTTCAGCGTGTCGGTACTGAAGTACGTGCCAGCCGCCGTAAACAGCAGATCTTCCTTGGGCGACAAGAACAGCGGGGCCACCGCCGGGTAGTCGACATAGGCATAGGCACTGGCCTGAATCGCGTTGCTTTGCGGGTCTATGGAGAAATACGAGATAGCGGATGAATATCCCTGCGCTACAAATGCCTTGTTCTTGGATACCGCAAAAACGCCACGCAGCGTCCCATAGAAGCCGTTGGCATAATCAAGTCCAGGCAGGACCTGGCCGGTACGCCCATTGAGCACAGTAATGGCCGCTCGCGACGACGTGCCGACAGATTGGCCCATCAGAAAAACGATGCCATCATTGGTCGTGAATACCTCCGTCTGCGTACCGTCTGTGCCTGTAGAGCGCAGCAGTTGCCCTGCCACCAGATCAACCAGGCTGACCACGCCTTCATGCAATACCGCGGCCAGCTTACCGTCCGGACTCAGATTAAACGACTTGACCGCGGTTGGCAGACTGATGCTGGTAGTGACGCCATCAACCGGGTTGGTGATTTTCACGGCGTCAGGATCGGTGCTGATCATGACCAGGCGATCGAGTCCCTTGCTGTAGCGCACATCCTGCGGCGTGAAAGGCAAGGCCACGACACTATAGGATGCGATAACGGCATTGAACTTCAGGTAGGCCACCGCCGTTTGCCGGCCATTACTGACCGTCAAGGACAGCACATAAGCGCCGGCCACGTCCGGCGTGAACGATGGTATGGCAGTCGCTGCTGCGCCCAGCACGGCAACAGAAGCGGCAGGCCGGCTGTCGACCGCCCAGGCATAGGTCAATTGCGCGCCACCCTCGTCATAGCTCAGGATGCCGCTGGTCACCACCGGCTGGCCAACGGGCACGGTCTGGTTGCTGCGGCTGACCACGGCCACCGTGCCCTGGATCACGCCCGTCGGCATGCTGTTGTTGGCATCGAACTGGTACACCGTTTCGGCATACGCGCCCTTGCCGTCCGCGCCGCGGGCGCGCACTTTATACAGACCAACTACATCTGGGGCGAAACGCGCGGTTTGCCCCGCGACAAACAGCGTGGCGCTGCTACCGGCCGGCTTCTGGATCAGCTCCCACGTTGTGGTCACCTTGTCGCCGTCCGCGTCGGTGCTGCCGGTGGCATCGAGGACGATGCCGGAACCTGCCGAGACGCTCACGGCATCCTTCACGAGCGGCTGCGCCGTAAACGTCGCATTGACCACCACCACCGCATTCGGCACCCGGTTATTCACCAGCACGGTGGCGTTCTTTTCCGCAAAGCCGCCCTTGCTATTCGTCACGCGCAGCTTGAAGATATACGTGCCCAGGGCGTCGGGCTGGAAGTTCATTTTGGGGGTCGCGACAGCACCCATGTTCAGGCCGCTGCCGGCAGGCTTGGAGACCAGACTCCAGGCAAAACTCAGCGTCCCGCCGTCGCTATCCTTGCTGCTGCCGGCATCGAGTTCAATCTGCCCGCCCATGCTGCCGACAGCATCGGCGCCTTCTGCCGCCGCCGACACGGCACCGGCAAACAGGATGGCAGGCTGCGGCACGGCCGCTACGGGCGGCGGCGTACTGTCACTGCCGCCGCCACCGCCGCCACATCCGGCCAACATGGCCATGGCCAACATACCCGCTATCAAACAGCGCACTGCTGGTCCCTGCATACGACTACGCATATGATTCCGTTCTCTCAATATTTCCCGTGGTTATAAAGTGACGTCTTGTCGCGTCCGAAAAAGCGGACAAATATTATCATGACAATAACGTTAAATTTTCACTAAATTCCACTTTGGAAATATTAATTTTCAAGAATCATTAAAAAGGTACGGCAGGGTTAGCTCAAGCGCGCAGCAGCAAAGCCACGGCTTCGGCCGCAATGCCCTCTTCGCGGCCCAGGTAGCCCAGCTTTTCATTCGTCTTGGCCTTGATATTGACCTGGCCCACGGTCACACCGAGGTCTGCGGCCACGTTCGCGCACATGGCGGCGATGTGCGGCGCCATCTTCGGGCGCTGGGCGATGATGGTGGCGTCGATATTGCCGACCACATAGCCCGTCGCCTGCACGCGGCGCACGGCTTCGCGCAGCAGGGTGCGCGAATCGGCGCCCTTGAACTGCGCGTCCGTGTCGGGGAAATGGCGGCCGATGTCGCCCAGGGCGGCGGCACCGAAGATGGCGTCCGTGATCGCGTGCAGCAGCACGTCGGCGTCGGAATGGCCCAGCAGGCCCAGGTGATGGGGAATCTTCACACCGCCGATGATCAGGTCGCGGTTTTCCACCAGCGCGTGGCAGTCATAGCCCTGGCCGATGCGGAAAGGGAGGTCGGGTGTCGTTGTGTGCATGCGGGTCTCTCTGGAATTCAAGGATGGGCCAAATACAGCTCGGCCGTATGGATGTCGCGCGGCAGGGTCACCTTCAGGTTGCGCGGGTGGCCCTCAATCAGTTTCGGCGCCAGGCCCAGCGCTTCGACGGCGCTGGCGTCGTCCGTGATCGCTTGCGGGTCGGGCGCTTCAGTTAATGCCCGGTGCAGCAAGGCATAGCGGAACATTTGCGGCGTCTGCGCCAGCCACAGGCCGTCGCGCGGCACCGTCTGCGCCGACAGGCTGCCCGGCCCGGCCCGCTTGACGGTATCGACCACGGGCAAGGCCAGCAAGCCGCCGGCCGGGTGGGCGCCCACTTCTGCGATCAGTTTTGCGATCAGCGCCGGCGTCAGGCCGGGACGGGCCGCATCGTGCACCAGCACCTGGTCATGGGCATCGATGCAGCCGTGCAAGGCTTGCAGGGCGTTCAATATCGTTTCCATGCGCGTGGCGCCGCCGCAGCGCAGCACCGATATGCCCCCCCCTGCCCCTTGCTCCGGCACGACCGTGTCGATCACGCCATCGTCCGCGCTCACGACGACATAGGTGTGCGCGATCAGGGGGCTGGCGAGAAAGGCGTCGAGCGCGTGGCGCAGCATGGGCTTGCCGGCGATCTGTAAATATTGCTTGGGACTGCCCGCTGCCATGCGCGCGCCCACGCCGGCGGCGGGGATCAGGGCAAAGTAACGGACGCTATTCGGTGCTGCTGTCATGCCATTCCTTGTCTAGTTGGCGGGCGTTGCCTTGCCCGCCAGGATGTTCTGGATTTCTCCCTTGCACGCCTTGCCCAGGCGCGCATATTCTTGCGGAGAATCAATGGCGGCCTGCAAGGTTTCCACCTTGCGCATTTCTGCCTTGATATACGGCAACCAGCCCGTATCGATCTCGCGCGCCAGCGCCGCCTTGGCCGTGCCGCTGGGCGCGTACAGGGGCCGCGCCTCGAAGCGTTTGGCCAGCGCGGCGCGCACGGTCTTTTCCACGCGCGGCAAGTGTTCCATATAGGTTTTCATGTGCCGCAGCTCGTGCGCGAGTATCTCATCATACGCGCACGTGCCGGGCGCAAATTCGCGGCCGATGTAGATCACCACGGGCGCATACGTCAGGCTCACGGTAATCTGCGGCGCCACGCATTCATAGCCGCTGGCCGGGTCTTGCAGCATGGGACCGGCCAGGGCGATGGCCACGCGCGAATCCGTCTTCGTCAGGCCCAGCACCCAGGTATTCGCGCGCGCCGTGCCCTTCATCACCGTCAGCGCCTTGTACGGCAGATGCGTATCGATGCTGTAGCCGTTCTGCTGCGCCGTCAGCACGGACACCGTCTTGCTGATCGTGTCTTCGCAGCGCACCTGGAACGGCGTGCGCGCTGCCGCCAGCGTGTCCAGGCAGGCCGACGCCAGCAGCAGGAAGAGAGCCGCGCGCATGTGGGGAATCAGGCCGCTTGCCAGGCGCCGCTGGTGATCTTGTCGAGCCAAAAGATGCCGATGACGGTTTTCACGTCCGTGATCGTGCCATCCCTGACCCAGTCGAGCAGCTGCGGCACGGTGGCCGTAAACGTCTCCAGGAATTCGCCTTCATCGAGTTGGCGTTCGCCCGCCACGAGTCCACGCGCCAAAAACAGTTCCAGGTGCTCATCGGAATAGGCGATGGCGTTGTGAATGGTGGAAACGAATTGCCAGTCGGTCGCCGTGTAGCCCGTCTCTTCCAGCAATTCGCGCTGGGCACAGGCCAGGTGGGACTCGCCCGCGTCGATCTTGCCGGCCGGAAATTCAATGAAGACCCGGTCCAGCGGATAGCGGTACTGGCGTTCCATCAGCACCGTGCCGTCGTCGAGCAGCGGCAGGATCACGACGGCGCCCGGATGCAAAACGAATTCGCGCGCCGTGATCTTACCATCCGGCAGTGCAACGCGGTCGCGCTGCACGCGCAGGAAGCCGCCCTGGTAGACGAGCTCGCCGTCGACCTTGGTTTCAATCAATTGCGTATCAGTGGCTTGGGTATCCATACATTTCCTTATGTTCAATAAAAAACGGCGCCAGAGGCGCCGCTTTCGGAGGATGGTGCCTAGCGGCGTTTACGCAGATAACGAGTCACGAAACCTGGGAAAGCCAGCACCAGGAACAGGCATCCCGTGATGGCGTAGAACTCCCACGTCTGCGGGAAACCGTTGCCGATGCGCGCTTCGAGCGCGAACGCCGCGGCGCCGACGATGAAGTACAGAATCACAATCTCCAGCAGGCGCAGCGCCAGCGGCTTGCGCCAGCCTTTGCCCCCGTCTGCCTGCGCCGCCTTTTTCAGCGGCACGGCGGCAAACAGTTTCTCGTTCAGGAAAGGCAGGTTCGCGCCCAGGATGCCCAGGGCGATCACCAGCCAGCTCGAAGCGGTGACATCCATCGGTCAGGACGCCAGGGTCTTGGTGATGGCGGTCGCGCAGGCAGCCAGGATGCTGTTAGGCATCACACCGAGGGCCAGGACGAACACGCCGTTCAGGGCCAGCACGACGCGCATGTCGCCATGCACGACCAGCGCATTGCTGTCGCTCGGCTCGTCGAACCACATCATCTTGACGACGCGCAGGTAGTAGAAGGCGCCGATCAGCGAGAACAGCACGGCGGCGATGGTCAGCCACAGCTGGCCCGTGGCCAGCACGGAAGCGAGCACCGAGTACTTGGCCATGAAGCCCATCAGCGGCGGCACGCCGGCCAGCGAGAACATGAACAGGGTCATCACCAGCGCGAAGATCGGGCTGCGCTTGCCCAGGCCCTTGAAGTCGGCCAGTTCATCTGCTTCGAAACCATTACGTGCCAACAACATGATCACGCCAAAGGTACCCAGGGTGGTGAACACATAGGTGATGACGTAGTACATCGAGGCGCCGTAGGCGGTGGCTGCGCCGGCCGCGTTCAGCGTGTTGTTCGGCGCATCGACGGTGCCGGACAGCAAGCCCAGCAGCACGAAGCCCATTTGCGCGATGGTCGAGTACGCCAACATGCGCTTCAAATTGGTTTGCGCGATGGCGGTGAAGTTACCGATGGCCAGCGACATCACGGCCAGCACCAGCAGCATCTGCTGCCAGTCATGTGCCATCGGCAGCAAGCCTTCGGCCAGCAAGCGCAGGGTGATGGCGAACGCGGCCAATTTCGGCGCCGCGCCCAGCAGCAGGGTCACGGCCGTCGGCGAACCTTGATACACGTCAGGCACCCACATGTGGAATGGCACGACGCCCAGTTTGAAGGCCAGGCCGGCAACCAGGAACACCAGGCCGAAGACCATGATGGTGCCATTGGTCTTGCCGTTTTCCAGCGCCACGCGCAGTTCGCCCAGGTCCAGCGTGCCGGAGGCGCCGTACAGCATCGAGATACCGTACAACATGAAACCGGAAGCCAGCGCGCCCAGGATGAAGTATTTCATGGCCGCTTCCGTGGCCTTGGCATTGTCGCGGCGCAGAGCGATCAGCGCGTACAGCGACAGCGACATCAGTTCCAGACCCAGGTAGATGATCAGGAAGTTGTTGGCCGAGATCATGATCATCTGGCCCAGCAGTGCAAACAGGGCCAGCACGTAGAACTCGCCGCCCAGGTTACCCGACAGCATGCTGCGGTCGGTGGCATAGGCACGCGAGTAGATCAGGGTCAGCGCCACGGCGCCGTACGAGAACAGTTTCAGCAGCTGCGACATCGGGTCCGACACGAACATGTTGTGGAACGTGTAGACGGTGGTGCCCGCGTTGAAGTCGCCCACGGTCAGCAAGGCGCAGCCGGCCAGGGTCAGCAAGGACAGCGCATAGGTGATCGAACGCTTCGCCGCAGGCAAGAACATATCGATCAGCAAGAGCGCCGACGTGGCGATCAGCAGAAAGATTTCCGCGTACAGCGGTACCAGATTAGGTGCATTAGTCATGTTATCGGTCTTCTATTTAAGGCAACTTGCTGATGGCGACATGCTGCAGCAGGTCGGCAACCGAAGTTTGCATCGTGTCGGTGAACGGGGCTGGGTACAGACCCATCACGAGCACGGCGATGGCCAGCACAGCAAGCATGAAGAATTCACGTTTGTTGATGTCGGTCAATTCGGCCACGTGCTTGTTCTTGATCTTGCCGAACACCACGCGCTTGGCCATCCACAGCGAGTACGCCGCGCCCCAGATCAGTGCCGTCGCAGCCAGCAGGCCGATCCAGAAGTTGTATTTCACCGCGCCCAGGATCACCATGAACTCGCCGACGAAGCCGGACGTGGCTGGCAGACCGCAGTTGGCCATCGAGAACAGCACGAAGAAGGCGGCAAATTTCGGCATGCGGTTCACGACGCCGCCGTAGTCGGCGATGTTGCGGGTATGCATGCGGTCATACAGTACGCCGATGCACAGGAACATCGCGCCGGAGATGAAGCCGTGCGAGACCATCTGCACGATACCGCCCTGCACCGAAATGTCGTTGAACATGAAGAAGCCCAGGGTGACGAAACCCATGTGCGCGATCGACGAATAGGCGACCAGTTTTTTCATGTCGGTTTGCACCAGGGCAACCAGACCGATGTAGATGACGGCGATCAGCGACAGGGTGATCATGAAGCCCGACAGGTAGTGGCTGGCGTCCGGCGTGATCGGCAGCGAAAAACGCAGGAAGCCGTAGGCGCCCAGTTTCAGCATGATGGCGGCCAGCACGGCGGAACCGCCCGTCGGCGCTTCCACGTGGACGTCCGGCAACCACGTATGCACGGGGAACATCGGCACCTTGACGGCAAACGCCATCAGGAAGGCCAGGAAGATGAAGATCTGTTCGTTCATCGTCAGCTTGAACGCGTGCCAGGCCAGGATGTCGAAGGTGCCCGACACATTGCGCAGGTAAATGATGGCAACCAGGGTCAGCAGCGAACCGAAGAAGGTATACAGGAAAAACTTGAACGACGCGTACACGCGGTTCGAACCGCCCCAGATACCGATGATGATGAACATCGGGATCAGGGTTGCTTCAAAGAAGAAGTAGAACAGCAAGCCGTCCAGCGCGCAGAACACGCCGATCATCAGGCCCGACAGGATCAGGAAGGAGCCCATGTACTGGGCGATGCGCTTCTCGATCACTTGCCAAGCGGAAATGACGACGATGACCGTGATGAAGGCTGTCAGCGGCACGAACCACAGCGACAGGCCGTCGATACCCAGCGAGTACCAGATATTGAAGGTTTCAATCCACGGTGCTTTTTCGACGAATTGCATGCCGTGCGCGGCGTTGTCGAAATGCTGGATCAGCGGCAAGGTGCACAGCATGCTGAGCACGGCGCCAGCCAGCGACAGCCAGCGGGTAAAGCCCGCTTTGCTGTCACGGCCGAGAGCCAGGATCAGGACGCCGCAAATGATCGGCACCCAGATCGACAGACTCAGGTAAGGAGGTAGTGTAGAAATCGTAGACTGCATCATGGTTCTCAGTATTCTTTTATCAGGTCAGCTTACTTAGCGGGCCAGAATGGCAGGAAATAGATCAGGAAGCCCAGCACGCCCAGGATCATCACGAATGCATAGTGATAGATGTAGCCGGTCTGCAACACTCGCGACAGCGAGGACAGCCAGGCGACGACCTTGGCGCTGCCATTGACGACGAAACCGTCGATCAGCTTCTTGTCACCGAAGTTCCACAGGCCATTACCCAGCAAGCGGGCACCGCCGGCGAACACGACTTCATTGAACTTGTCCATGTAGTACTTGTTGTCCAGCAGGGTGTGGATCGCGTGGAACTTGGCAAAGAACCAGGCCGGTACGCGCGGGTTGACCATGTAGCAGTAGTAGGCTGCCACCACGCCGGACAATGCCAGCCAGAACGGTGCCGTCGACAGGCCGTGGATCGCCATCGCCATCGCGCCGTGGAATTCATGCGACAACTCTTCCATTGCTGGATGGTTTTCGCCGACAAAGATCACGCCCTTGAAGAAATCGCCATGCAGCATCGGGCCGATCGTCAGGTAACCGATGATCAAGGAAGGGATGGCCAGCATCACCAGCGGGAACCAGACGACGAACGGGGATTCATGCGGCTTCTGGCCAGGTTCCAGGCCGTGGTGGCCGTGGTCGTCCTCTTCCTCTTCATGATGGTCGTCATGCGCGTGGGCATCGTGCTTGGCCGCAGGCGCGTGGTGGTCGTCATGACCGTGCGCATGCGCCTGGCCGAAACGTTCCTTGCCGTGGAAGACGAGGAAATACATGCGGAACGAGTAGAAGGCAGTGACGAACACGCCAGCCAGCACGGCGAACTGGGCAAAGCCAGCGCCCCAGATGTGCGTCGCTTCGACGGCTTCGATGATGCTGTCTTTCGAGTAGAAACCGGAGAACAGCGGCGTGCCGATCAGGGCCAGCGAACCGATCAGGGAAGTGATCCAGGTGATCGGCATGTATTTGCGCAGGCCGCCCATGTTGCGGATGTCCTGGTCATGGTGCATGCCGATGATCACGGAACCGGCGCCCAGGAACAGCAGTGCCTTGAAGAATGCGTGCGTCATCAGGTGGAATACGGCCACGGAGTACGCGGACGAACCGAGCGCCACGGTCATGTAACCGAGCTGCGACAGGGTCGAGTAAGCGACGACGCGCTTGATGTCGTTCTGGATGATGCCCAGGAAGCCCATGAACAGCGCCGTGATGGAGCCGATCACCAGGATGAAGGACAGTGCCGTGTCGGACAGTTCGAACAGCGGCGACATGCGCGAGACCATGAAGATACCGGCCGTCACCATCGTCGCGGCGTGGATCAGTGCCGAGATCGGGGTAGGACCTTCCATCGAATCAGGCAGCCACACGTGCAGCGGGAACTGCGCCGATTTGCCCATCGCGCCGATGAACAGGCAGATGCAGGCAACGGTCAGCAGGGCCCAGTCGGTGCCCGGCATCGTCAGCAGCGCCAGTTCGTCTTTCTTGGCGAACACTTCCTGGTAATTCATGGTGCCGGCATAGGCCAGCAGCAGGCCGATGCCCAGAATAAAGCCGAAGTCGCCCACGCGGTTGACGAGGAAAGCCTTCATGTTGGCCACGATGGCCGTCGGACGCTGGTACCAGAAACCGATCAGCAGGTAGGAGACCAGGCCCACGGCTTCCCAGCCGAAGAACAGTTGCAGGAAGTTGTTGGCCATGACCAGCATCAGCATCGAGAACGTGAACAGCGAGATGTAGGCGAAGAAGCGGTTGTAGCCTTCGTCGTCCTTCATGTAGCCGATCGTGTAGATATGCACCATCAGGGAAACGAAGGTGACCACGCACATCATCATCGCCGACAGCGAATCGATCTGGAAGCCCACTTCCATCTTCAGGGTGCCGATCGTCATCCAGTTATAGATCGTGCCATTGAATGTCGCGCCATCCATCACTGCCAGCAATGTCTGCACGGACAGGATGAACGCAATCAGTACGCCCAGGATCGTCGCGGTATGCGACGTCTTGCGTCCGACCAAATTACCCAGGAACTGGGTGCCAAGCAAGCCTGCAATCGCGGCACCGGCCAGCGGCGCCAGCGGTACGGCAAGAAGGAGGTTAGGGTTGAGGAGTTGCCCCGCCATGATGAACCTTAATCGTTATTATTCGAGAGATCGAGTCTGAAAAACATCAGCCTTTGAGGCTGTCCAGGTCTTCGACGTTGATGGTATCCAGATTACGGAACATCACCACCAGAATAGCCAGACCGATAGCCGACTCAGCGGCGGCAACCGTCAGGATGAAGAAAACGAAGATCTGACCGGCCGCGTCGCCCATGAAATGGGAGAACGCGATGAAATTCATATTCACCGCCAGCAGCATCAATTCGATTGCCATCAGCAATACGATGATGTTCTTGCGGTTCAGGAAAATACCGACGATCGAGATTGCGAACAGGATCGCGCCCAGGACCAGAAAATGTGTGAGCGATAATGTCATGGTGCCTCCTTAACTTCCGGCTCAGCCGCAGGACGCTCGACGACCGCGTCCATCTTGATGATCTTCAGGCGGTCGTTGCGCTTGACGCGTACCGCATCGCCTGGAGCAAAATGCTTGGTGTCCTTGCGTTTGCGCAGGGTCAGTGCGACGGCGGCTACGATGGCCACCAGCAGCACGACGGCGGCGATTTCGAAGGCGAACACGTATTTCGTGTAGATCAGCAGGCCCAGTTCCTTGGTGCCGCCCAGGTTGACGTTCACCGGTGCGACGCTAGGCGCAAAGTTGCGGAAACCGTGCCACAGGACGGCGGCCATTTCCAGCACGATGATCACGCCCACCGTCACCGACAATGGCAAGTAGCCCCAGAAGCCTTCGCGCATGCGGTCGATATTGATATCGAGCATCATGACCACGAACAGGAACAGCACCATCACGGCGCCGACATACACCAATACCAGCACGATGGCCAGGAATTCAGCTTGCAGCAGCATCCAGATGCCCGCTGCCGAGAAGAAGGACAGTACCAGGAACAGTACTGCGTGGACCGGATTACGGGCCGTGATGACGCGCGTCGCTGCCAGAATCAAGATCAGCGCGAAGGCGTAAAACAAAATTGTTTTAAAGTCCATAAAAAACCCAATAGACGTACAGATGAACGAGGGGCGCGCCGCAGCCAGTGGCTGCGGCGCATCCATCAGCGATAAGGTGCGTCGGCGGCGCGCGCAGCGGAGATGTCATTTTCATAACGATCACCTACGGCCAGCAACATCTCTTTCGTGTAATACAAATCCCCGCGTTTCTCGCCGTGGTATTCCAGGATTTGCGTCTCGACGATCGAATCGACCGGGCAGGACTCTTCGCAGAAACCGCAGAAGATGCACTTGGTCAAGTCGATATCGTAACGCGTGGTGCGGCGCGAACCGTCGTCACGCTGTTCCGATTCGATCGTGATGGCCATCGCCGGGCAAACCGCTTCGCACAGTTTGCAGGCGATGCAACGTTCCTCGCCGTTCGGGTAGCGGCGCAGCGCGTGCAAGCCACGGAAACGCGGCGAGATCGGTGTCTTCTCTTCCGGGAATTGCACCGTGATCTTGCGCGAAAACATGTACTTGCCTGTCAGCGCCATGCCCTTGATCAGCTCGCCTAACAAGAGGCTGCTGAAGAAATCTTTTACCTTATCCATTCGTATGCACTCTCTTACTTCCAAATATTCCAGGATGTCTGCATCCAGGCAGCGACGAAGACCAGGTAGACCAGCGTCAACGGGATAAACACTTTCCAGCCGAGGCGCATGATCTGGTCATAACGGTAGCGTGGGAACGTACCGCGCACCCAGATGAACACCGACACGATGAAGAAGGTCTTGGCGAACAGCCAGAA
Source organism: Janthinobacterium sp. GW821-FHT03C10 (assembly GCF_059420865.1). NCBI lineage: Bacteria > Pseudomonadati > Pseudomonadota > Betaproteobacteria > Burkholderiales > Oxalobacteraceae > Janthinobacterium > Janthinobacterium sp. GW821-FHT03C10. The sequence continues at coordinate 427,327 of NZ_JBWKUN010000002.1, forward strand.
GAAGCCGCCGAAACCACCCCAGAACTCAAGGAAAGCAAATGGTGCGGACCAGCCACCGAGGAACATGATCGAAGCCAGGGCGCCGATCAGGATCATGTTGGCGTATTCGGCCAGCATGAACATGGCGTAGGCCATGCCCGAGTACTCGACCATGTGGCCGGCAACGATTTCCGACTCGCCTTCGACGACGTCGAACGGGTGACGGTTGGCTTCAGCCAGGCCCGACACCAGGTAGATGACGAACATCGGCAGCAGCGGCAGCCAGTTCCACGACATGAAATTGACGCCCTTGTCGGCGAAGAAGCCGATCTGCTGGCCGCCGACGATGTCGATGAAGTTCAGGCTGCCCGAGACCATCAGCACGATGACCATCACGAAGCCCATCGGGATTTCATACGAAATCATCTGTGCCGACGCGCGCATGGCGCCCATGAACGAGTACTTCGAGTTCGACGCCCAGCCGGCGATGATGATGCCGTAGACTTCCATCGAGGTAATCGCCAGCAGCATCAGCAAGCCGGCGTTGACGTTGGCCAGCACAGCTTGCGGGCCGAACGGCACGACCGACCAGGCGGCCAGGGCCGGCATGATGGTCATGATCGGGCCGATCACGAACAGGCCCTTGGCGGCCTTGGACGGGATGATGATCTCTTTGAACAAGAGTTTCAGCGCATCGGCGATCGGCTGCAGCAAGCCCAAGGGGCCGACGCGGTTCGGGCCCACGCGGATCTGGATCCAGCCGATCAGCTTGCGTTCCCACAAGGTCAGGTAGGCAACCAGGCCCATCAGCGGCAACAGCACGCACAGGATCTTGATCAGGGTCCAGAAGAACGGCCACGTGCCGCCCAGCAGATCCTGACCGCTGCTGTTGATGACGTTTACAAATTCAGGCAGAGCCATCAGATTTTCCCCTCTGCTGTTTCAACTGTGATGTCACCGAACATGCCGCCCAGGCTGGCCGTCGAGGCATGCGCCGCCGACACTTTGACCACATTGGCTGGCAGGCCGGCATGAAGTGCCGCCACCAGGATGGCGCTGCCGGAGCCTTGCGCCACTTTGACCTTGTCGCCCGCCTTGATGCCCAGCTTCTCGGCCAATGCCGGCGACAGATGGGCTTGCGGCGCGGCGCCGTCGACCGTGCGTTGCAACGGTTCGGAGCGGCGTACCAGCGCGTCGGCGAAGTAGATCGGCACATCGGCGATGCGTTGCAGCGCTGGCGAGGCCGGTGCGTAGCTTGCTGCTTCCGGTGCGTTCTTCGCAATATTGTTCAGCTGTGCCGACAGATCGGTCACGCCGGCACCGAACGCTTCGTCGCGGATCGCTTCCGAGGTGTCGTAGTCGAAACCGGCCAGGCCCAGGATGTTGCCCAGTACGCGCAGCACTTTCCAGGCTGGACGGGTTTCCGCCAGCGGTTTGACGGTGCCGTTGAAGCTTTGCGCACGACCTTCGCAGTTGACGAAGGTGCCCGAAGTTTCAGCGAACGGAGCGATCGGCAGCAAGACATCGGCGTAATCCATGCCGTGCTTGAAGGCCGACATCGCCACGACCATGTCGGCGCCATCGAGGGCGGCGCGGGCCGCCTGTGGATTGGCGGCGTCGAGTTCCGGCTCGGCGTGCAGCAGCACATAAGCTTTCTTCGGTACGGCAAAGGCGGCTTGCACGTTGGCGCGCGGCTTGGCGACCAGGTGCGCGCCTACCGTGTTGGCCGCTTCCGTCAGGTAACCGAGCTTGGCGCCCGTCTGTTCGGCGATCCATTGCGCGGCAGCATGCAGTTGCGACGCTTGCGGGTGTTGCGTTGCCGCGTTACCCAGCAGCACGGCGCCATGGTCGCCGGCCATCAGGCTGGCAGCGATGGCAACGGCCACGTCGGAAGCAACAATCGCTTCAAAACCGGCTGGCGCGGCGATTTCTTTCGCTTTAGCAACAGCGACGACCACTTCCGACAAGGCCGCCAGCCAATCGCTTGGCGCTGCGATCATCTTGTTGGCGATCGTGATCAGTTGATCATCGTCGGAGGCATGCAGGATCGACAGCTTGGCGCCGCCCTTGACGGACGCGCGCAAACGCGTGGCCAGCAATGGGTGATCCTTGCGCAGGAACGAGCCGATGACGAAGGCGCGCTTGATCTGGCCAAATTCGCTGATCGGCATGCCCAGCCATGGTTTCACGCTGGCGTCCAGCGCGAAGTCGGTCTGGCGCAGGCGGAAGTCGACGTTCTCGGAACCGAGGCCGTGGGCGACTTTTTGCAGCAGGACCAGCTCTTCGACGGTCGAATGCGGGGTAGCCAGCGCGGCGATGGCGTCAGCGCCATGCTCGTGCTTGATATTTTTCAGGCCGTGCGCCACGTATTCCAGCGCGGTCTGCCAATCGACTTCTTTCCACTCGTTGCCTTGTTTCAGCATCGGAGACGTCAGGCGTTCGGCGCTGTCCAGCGCTTCGTACGAGAAACGGTCCTTGTCCGAGATCCAGCACTCGTTGACGGCTTCGTTTTCCAGCGGCAATACGCGCTTGACCTTGCCAGCTTTCACTTGCACGATCAGGTTCGAACCGAGGCCGTCATGCGGGCTGACCGATTTGCGGCGCGACAATTCCCACGTACGGGCGCTGTAGCGGAACGGCTTCGAGGTCAGTGCGCCGACCGGGCACAGGTCGATCATGTTGCCCGACAGTTCGGAGTCGACCGACTGGCCGACGAAGGACACGATTTCCGAGTGTTCGCCGCGGCCGATCATGCCCAGCTCCATCACGCCGGCCACTTCCTGGCCAAAGCGTACGCAGCGGGTGCACTGGATGCAGCGCGACATTTCTTGCATGGAAACCAGCGGACCGGCTTCCTTCGGCGTGACGACGCGCTTGTCTTCCTTGTAGCGCGATTCGCTCTTGCCGTAACCCACAGCCAAGTCTTGCAACTGGCACTCGCCGCCCTGATCGCAGATAGGGCAATCGAGCGGGTGGTTAATCAGCAAGAATTCCATGACCGACTTTTGCGCCTGCACAGCTTTATCGCTGGCGGAGCGCACGATCATGCCGGCACTGACCGGGGTCGCGCAAGCGGGCAAAGGCTTCGGCGCCTTTTCCACTTCGACCAGGCACATGCGGCAGTTCGCTGCGATCGACAATTTCTTGTGATAGCAGAAGTGCGGAATGTAGGTTCCCAATTTGTTGGCGGCGTCCATCACCATGCTACCAGCAGGGACTTCGACTTTTTTGCCGTCTATTTCGATTTCAACCATGGTGATCGTTACCTGACGCAGCTTAGATATATGCGGGCACTAAGCAATGCTTGTGCTCGATATGATATTCAAATTCTTCACGGAAATTCTTAATGAAGGCCCGTACCGGCATGGCAGCCGCATCGCCCAGCGCGCAAATGGTGCGGCCCTGGATGTTGTCGGCGATCGAGTTGAGCATGTCCAGGTCGTCTGGACGACCCTGCCCCTGCTCGATGCGGTGCACCATGCGGTACATCCAGCCTGTGCCTTCACGGCAAGGCGTACACTGGCCGCACGATTCTTCAAAGTAGAAGTAGGACAGGCGTTCCAGCGCCTTCACCATGCAGCGTGTTTCGTCCATCACGATGACGGCGCCCGAACCCAACATCGAACCGGCTTTCGCGATCGAGTCATAGTCCAGGTCGGTCTGCATCATGATGTCGCCGCGGATCACCGGCGCGGACGAGCCGCCAGGAATCACGGCCTTGATCTTTTTGCCACCGCGCATGCCGCCTGCCAGTTCCAGCAGGGTCGCAAACGGGGTGCCGAGCGGCACTTCGTAGTTGCCCGGTTTTTCCACGTCGCCCGAGATCGAGAAGATCTTCGAGCCGCCGTTGTTCGGCTTGCCCATCGCCAGGTATTTCTCTGGACCGATGTTCAGCACGAAAGGCACGGCCGCGAAGGTTTCCGTGTTGTTGATCGTCGTCGGCTTGCCGTACAGGCCAAACGAGGCAGGGAAAGGCGGCTTGAAGCGCGGCTGGCCTTTCTTGCCTTCCAGCGACTCCAGCAGGGCCGTTTCTTCGCCGCAGATGTAGGCGCCATAACCATGGTGCGCGTGCAACTGGAACGAGAACTCGCTGCCCATGATCTTGTCGCCCAGGAAACCGGCGGCGCGCGCCTCTTCCAGCGCTTCTTCGAAACGCAGGTATTCCTGGAAGATTTCACCGTGGATATAGTTGTAGCCCACGGTGATGCCCATCGCATAAGCGCCAATGGCCATGCCTTCGATCAGCGCATGGGGATTGTAACGAATGATGTCGCGGTCCTTGAAAGTGCCCGGTTCGCCTTCATCTGTATTGCAGACGAGGTATTTCTGACCCGGGAACTGGCGCGGCATGAAGCTCCACTTCAAGCCGGTAGGGAAACCCGCGCCGCCACGGCCGCGCAAGGACGACGCCTTGAGGTCGGCGATGATCTGTTCCGGCGTGATTTTTTCTTCCAGGATACGCCGCAGGGCGCTGTAGCCGCCGCGGTTCACATAATCTTGCAAATGCCAGTTCTTGCCATCCAGATCCTTCAGGATCAATGGATCGATATGGCGGTTGTGGAGTGACGTCATTTCTTGAGTTCCTCCAGCATGGCGTCGATTTTCTCGTTCGACATCCAGCTGCACATGGTTTTATTACTGACCAGCAAGACAGGCGCATCGCCGCAAGCACCCATGCACTCGCCTTCGACCAGGGTGAACTGGCCGTCTGCGGTGGTTTCGCGGAAATCGATACCCAGTTTCTGCTTCAGGTACTCTGCAGCGCGCACGCCGCCCGACAGGGCGCATGGCAGGTTGGTGCACACGGTGATCTTGTGCTTGCCCACGGGTTTCACGTTGTACATATTGTAGAACGTGGCCACTTCCTGCACGGCAATCGCCGGCATGCCGATGTAATCGGCCAGTTCCTTCATGGTTTCCGGCGCCAGCCAGCCCAGTTCATCCTGGGCATGGGCCAGCGCGGCCATGACGGCCGACTGACGCTGGTCGGCCGGGTACTTGGCCAGCTCGCGGTCAATTTTCTTATAGCATTGCTCTGATAACAACATACTTTTTGCCTCTTAGCGGTCAATACTGCCGAACACGATATCTTGCGTCCCGATGATGGTCACGGCGTCGGCAAGCATGTGCCCACGCGCCATCTCGTCGAGCGACTGCAAGTGGGCGTAGTCTGGCGCGCGCAGTTTCATGCGGTACGGCTTGTTGGCGCCATCGGACACCAGGTACACGCCGAACTCGCCCTTCGGATGCTCCACGGCGCTGTAGGCCTCGCCTGGCGGCACGTGGAAACCTTCCGTGAACAGCTTGAAGTGGTGAATCAGCGATTCCATGTTGGTCTTCATGTCGACGCGGCCCGGAGGCGCCACCTTGCGGTTGCTGGTCATGACAGGACCTTCATTGTTGCGCAGCCACTCCACGCATTGCTTGATGATGCGGTTCGACTGGCGCAGCTCTTCCACGCGGACCAGGTAGCGGTCGTAGCAATCGCCGTTGGTGCCGATAGGAATGTCGAAATCCATCAGGTCGTACACTTCGTACGGCTGTTTCTTGCGCAAGTCCCACTGCACGCCCGAGCCGCGCAGCATGGCGCCCGTAAAGCCCATGGCCAGCGCATCTTCCGGCGAGACCACACCGATGCCGACGGTACGCTGTTTCCAGATACGGTTGTCGGTCAGCAGGGTTTCGTACTCGTCCACGGAATTCGGGAAGCGGCGCGCGAAGTCTTCGATGAAGTCCAGCAGGGAACCCTGGCGGTTTTCATTCAGCTTGGAAATCGCCTTGGCGTTGCGGATGATCGAGGCCTTGTGCTGCGGCATCGCGTCCGGCAGGTCGCGGTACACGCCGCCCGGACGGTAGTAGGCCGCGTGCATGCGCGCACCCGATACCGCCTCGTAGGCGTCGAACAAGTCTTCGCGGTCGCGGAAGCAATACAGGAACGGGCCCATGGCGCCAACGTCCAGCGCGTGGGTACCGAGCCACATCAGGTGATTCAGGATGCGCGTCATCTCGTCGAACATGACGCGGATGTATTGCGCGCGCAGGGGCACTTCCAGGCCCAGCATCTTTTCGATCGCCATCACGTACGCGTGTTCATTGCACATCATCGACACATAGTCGAGACGGTCCATGTACGGCACGGATTGCAAATAGGTCTTCTGTTCGGCCAGCTTTTCGGTGGCGCGGTGCAGCAGGCCGATATGCGGGTCGGCGCGCTGGATGACTTCGCCATCCATCTCCAGCACCAGGCGCAGCACACCGTGCGCGGCCGGATGCTGTGGCCCAAAGTTCAGGGTGTAGTTCTTAATCTCAGCCATTATTTCATCCCGTAATGTTCTTCGCGGATCACGCGCGGCACGTTTTCCCGCGGCTCGATCGTCACGGGCTGGTAAATCACGCGCTTTTGTTCCGGATCGTAACGCATCTCGACATAGCCGGAGACGGGGAAATCCTTGCGGAACGGATGGCCGATGAAACCGTAGTCGGTCAGCAGGCGGCGCAAGTCGTTGTGGCCTTCGAAGAGGATGCCCAGCAGGTCGAACGCTTCGCGCTCGTACCAGTTGACGGCGCGCCAGATGTTCACCACGGAGGGCAGCAGCGGCATGTCGTCGTCCGGCGCGAACACGCGCACGCGCACGCGCCAGTTGTGCTTGACCGACAGCAAGTGCGACACGGCCGCGAACCGCAGGCCATCCCAGCTGCCGTCGCCATAGGTCGAGTAGTCGACGCCGCACAGGTCGAGCAATTGCTCGAAATGCAGGGCCGGATCGTCGCGCAGGGTCTGCATTACGGCCAGGTAGTCCTCGGCCTTGACCTGCAAGGTGACTTCGCCCAGCGCAACCGTCGTGCTAACGCGATCGCCCAGGGCAGTGCCGAGGGCGTTTTGCAATACTTCTAAATGTGTTGTCATAATCTGAAGCGACCCGGTTAGCGTGCGATCGTGCTGGTACGCTTGATCTTGTTCTGCAACTGCATGATGCCGTACAGCAAGGCTTCAGCGGTCGGAGGACAGCCAGGCACATACACGTCGACGGGCACGATGCGGTCGCAGCCGCGCACCACGGAATAGGAGTAATGGTAGTACCCGCCGCCATTGGCGCAGGAACCCATCGAGATGACCCAGCGTGGCTCTGCCATCTGGTCGTAGACCTTGCGCAGGGCCGGCGCCATCTTGTTGCACAGGGTACCGGCAACGATCATGACGTCGGACTGACGCGGCGACGGACGGAACACGACGCCGAAACGGTCCATATCGTAGCGGGCTGCGCCCACATGCATCATTTCGACCGCACAGCAGGCCAGACCGAACGTCATCGGGAACATAGACCCGGTGCGCGCCCAGTTGATCAGCTTGTCGGCCGAGGTGGTGATGAAACCTTCGCTTAATACGCCTTCAATAGCCATGGCTTATTCCCAGTCAAGGGCACCTTTCTTCCAAATGTACCAAAATCCGACCACGAATTCAGCGATGAACACCATCATCGTGACGAAACCGGCCCAGCCCAGGTCGCGCATTGCAACGCCCCATGGGAAAAAGAATGCCGTTTCCAGATCGAACAAAATAAACAGGATTGCGACCAGATAGTAGCGCACATCGAATTTCATGCGCGCGTCTTCGAATGCTTCAAAACCACATTCGTACGGGGAGAGTTTTGCTGCGTCAGGCTTGTTAGGGCCTAACAGGCGCCCCAGGAGCTGGGGAGCGATACCGACACCGAGGCCGATAATAATGAACAGCAGGACGGGGAAGTAATTTTCGAGGTTCACGATTGATGAGCTTATATTGAACGATCGGTTAAATGAGGACGCTGCGATCATTTGCAGCGTATCTAACGCACGACCCCAATCAAAGCTAAGACCAGGATCGAACGACACATCCTCGTAAAAAAAGCCAGCAACTTTGTACGAGCCATGGCTCGTGCGCCGTTGCTGGCTTCTGATTTCTGGTGCCGACGACGAGACTCGAACTCGTACAGCTTGCGCCACTACCCCCTCAAGATAGCGTGTCTACCAATTTCACCACGTCGGCGGTAAGGCCCGTATTCTACTCTGCTTTGGCGCTAAAGTTAATGCACAAATGCATCAAAACACAGATAAAAACGATAAATTTTTACATCTTCCAGCGCGTCACGATTTTTTCCTGCCGCGCTGCTAAAACATTGAGCAATAATCTGCCCGTAATGAGAATTACTCTCGATGAGGCATCGAGTTCCTGCAGAATTACTTCGGAATCGCGCCGGCCGGGGTGCTGGCGACCGGTGCCGCCGCTGCCGGAGCGCTGGCTGCCGGAGCTGCCGCAGGCACCGTCGTCGGGATCGCGCCCGCGCCGGTGACCGGCACAGGCTTGACGACCTTGTCCATCACGCCGCCGCCCACCGTGGTGGCGCGCTGATTGGCCATCAGCGACAGGGCCAGCGTGGCGCCGAAGAAGATCGCGGCGGCGACGCCCGTCGATTTCGACATGAAGTTCGACGAACCCGTCGCACCGAACAGGCTGCCCGAGGCGCCCGAACCGAAGGCGGCACCCATATCGGCACCCTTGCCGTGCTGCAGCAACACCAGCGCGATAATCGACAATGCCGAAATAACCTGTACTACCACTACCAGATTGAACATCATGTTCATTGCAATTCCATTCTCAGTTTAAATTAATTCAATCGGCGGCGTGAATAATCGCCAGGAAATCCGCCGCCTTCAATGCTGCTCCACCGATCAGACCGCCATCGATATCCGGCATCGCCATCAATTCTTTTGCGTTCTCCGGCTTCATGCTGCCGCCGTACAGGATCTGCACGCCGGCGGCCGCTACCGCATTCTTTTCTGCCAGCTGGGCGCGCAATACCTGATGCACGTCCTGCGCCATTTGCGGCGTGGCCGTCTTGCCCGTGCCGATGGCCCAGACCGGCTCATAGGCCAGCACCAGTTTCGCCACGTCGTCGGCGGAAATCGCCGCCAGCACGGCGCCCAGTTGCTGCTCCACCACGGCATTGGTCTGGCCCGCTTCGCGCTGCGCCAGGGTCTCGCCGATGCAGACGATAGGCACGATGCCCGCCGCCAGCGCGGCAACCGTCTTGGCCGCCACCTGCGCATCGGTCTCGCCGTGGTAGGCGCGGCGCTCGGAATGCCCGATCACCACATAGCCGCAGCCGAAATCCTGCAGCATGGCGACCGAGATTTCGCCCGTGTAGGCGCCGCTGGCATGCGCGGAAACATCCTGCGCACCCCAGCCGAGCGCCGTGCCTGCCAATTGCGCCTGGCACTGCGCCAGGTAGGGCGCGGGCACGCAGACGGCGCTGGCGGCGCCAGAGGCGGTCAAGCCAGCAACTATTTCAGACAATAACACCGCGTTCGAGGTGCGACTGCCGTTCATTTTCCAATTTCCGACGACGAGTTTGCGACGCATAGTAGCCTAAATTCTTAATAACCCGTCATTCTAACTCCGGCACCGATGCCGGTCAAACAGGCAGTGCCCCGTTTCAGGCAACTTGCAACATGATCTTGCCCACGTGCGTGCTCGCTTCCATCAAGGCATGCGCCTCGTTGGCTTTTTCCAACGGGAAAGTTTGATGGATCACGGGCTTGATCTTGCCCGCTTCGATCAGCGGCCAGACGGTCGTGCGCAGGTGGTGCGCGATGGCCGCCTTGAAGGTGACGGAACGGGGACGCAAGGTGGAACCTGTCACCGTCAGGCGACGGCGCAGCAAGGCACCCAGGTCCAGCTCCGCCTTGGTGCCGCCCTGCACGGCGATCAGGCCGATGCGGCCATCGTCGGCCAGGCAATCGATTTCGCGCGGCAGGTAGTCGCCGCCCACCATGTCGAGGATGACGTCGACGCCTTTGCCAGCAGTCAATTCCTTGACGACGGCCACGAAATCTTCCGTGCGGTAATTGATGCCCCGTTCGGCGCCCAGCGCCTCGCAGGCGCGCGCCTTCTCGTCGCTGCCGGCCGTGGCAAACACGCGGTGACCGAGCGCGGCCGCCAATTGAATGGCCGCCACGCCGATGCCCGAGGTGCCGCCCTGCACCAATAACGTTTCACCGTCCGCCAGCGCGCAGCGGTCGAAGACATTGCTCCAGACGGTAAAGAAGTTTTCCGGCAAGGACGCGCCTTCCAGCGCCGTCAAGCCCTTGGGCAAGGGCAGGCACTGGCCGGCGGGTGCGGCGCAGTATTCGGCATAGCCGCCGCCCTGCACCAGCGCGCAGACCAGGTCGCCCTTCTTGAATCCGGTATTGGCAAAGTCGCCATCGACGACTTCGCCCGCCACTTCCAGGCCAGGCAAGTCCGAGGCGCCGGCTGGCGGCGCATATTTGCCCAGGCGCTGCAGCACGTCGGGGCGGTTGATGCCGGCCGCGTGCACCTTGATCAGCAGTTCACCCGCCTTATATTGCGGCATGGGTCGTTCGGCGATCTGCAAAACGTCGGCGGGACCTGGCTGGCTGATGGCAACTGCACGCATGGCGGGACTCTTTCAAGGGAAAACGGCGATTGTACGCCAAGCCGTCCACCCTTGCAGGAAGGGTCCTTCCTAAGCGCCGCCCGTCTTCGACTGGCGCGGCAAGGGCGTGCCCGGCTTCCATTTCGCCGACAGGGCCTGCCCTTCCTCGACTTGCTCATGCGTCATCTTGCGCACCACGGCGGCGCGCTGGTCGGCCGCATTCGCGTTGCCATTCGCGGCCGCCAGGTTCCACAGCATGTAGGCGATGACGTTGTCCTGCTGCACGCCGCCCATGTGATAGCGGTACATCAGGCCCAGCACCTGCTGCGCCTCGGCATGGTTCTGCTCGGCCGCCTTGCGGAACCAGCTGACGGCCTGCTTGTGGTCTTGCAGCACGGCGTTGCCCGTGTAATACATGGCGCCCACCACGTACTGGGCGTCGGCCTTGCCCTGCTCGGCCGCCTTGCGGTGCCAGAACATCGCTTGCTTGTAATCCTGCGGCAAGCCCCGTCCCATGTAATACATCAAGCCCAGCAAGTGCTGGGCATCGGCATTGCCGGTCTTCGCAAGGGGCAATATTTCCTTATAAGCCAGCGCGTAATTCTTGTTGTTGTAGGCGCTGGCGCCTTCGACGAAGCCAGCCCGCGCGGGTAGCTGTATCGTCAACAGCATGAGTAATGTAATGATCAGTTTTTTCATCGGAATGGGATGTGGTCTGACTGCTTTTTCTTTTCCTATCCTGCCCAAGGCAGGAGCCCCTTACTTCCAGCTAACTTTGCCCAGGCCCTCGACGCTGACGTCGCGGTTGGCCGGCTTGCCGTACACCACCACCGAACCGAGTCCGCTCAGGTTCAGCTTGGCATTCGTATGGGCATTCACCGTGGCATTGCCCAGGCCGCTCAATTCCAGGTTGACGGCATCGACTTCGAACTGTTGCGCATTCAGGCTGCCCAGGCCGCCCAGGCTGGCTTTCAGCATGCGCCCGCGTCCGCCCAGCACCACGGAACCGGCGCCCTGCAAGTCCAGCTCCGCGCGCTCATTGTTGCCGATCCAGAGCTGCATGCTGCCCACGCCGCCCAGGCTGGCATTGAGCTTGCGGTAGTCGCCCACCAGCTTGATGCTGCCCGCCCCTTCCAGCGACAGGGTCAGTTCCTCGCCCTTGAAACCCGTGATGTCGGTGCTGCCGAAGCCTTCCGAACTCAGCTCGCGCAAGTTCGGCAAGACCAGGTCGGCGCGGATCGACGTGGGGCCGAGCTTGAAGCCGCGCACTTCCGTTTCGATGTGCAGCGTGTCACCGCTTTGCGCCGTGCTGACATCGGCGATATAGCGCTTGTCGGCCGTGATGCTCAGCGAAGGCACGTTGCCCTGGCGAATGCGCACTTCCATCACGCCATCGAGCTTGACGCGCACCACGCGGGCGTCGACGTTGCGCATTTCCAGCAAGCGGGTCTCGGCGGCCACGCCGCGCACCAGGCCCAGTGTCGCCAGGAACAGCAGCGCCAGTTGCAGTATCTTTTTCATGTAGTGCATCCTCGGTATCTTGTTTTTATGTATTGCGGCGCCCGCGTTGGGCGGCCGGCATTGCATCGCGCCTTGCACTCTAGCAGCGCGGAAAATGACTGGCAATGACTTTGACGCCTGACAAAACCGTAGCGAGCGGCAGTGAGGCTCGGCGCCCCCGTTGGCCCGAGAAGCGGAACTGTGCGAATGCACAGTGAGCATCGGAAGCCGCAAATCGCGACGCGCAGTAGGTTTTGATGGGTGTCTTATGCGAAACGGGCTTTTTCGGCGGCAGTCAGGCGCCTGGCCTTGACCACCACCACTTGCATGGCAGCCTTGTTCGCTGGCGCGGTCAGGCTGGCCGTGGAACTGGCCACTTGCAGGGCCGGGGCGGCCGGAGCGATGGCGTAACAGCCGGCGCCGAGCAGGATGGCGGCGGCAACGGCAATGATTTCCATGTTTTTAGCGACGTTCATGTTGTTCTCCTCGGGTGTCTGGCAGTGGGCTTGCGGTATGGTGTCACTATAGCCATACCGCCCCCGGCCGGCACGCCGATTGCGACGAACTGCGCTTTTGGCAGGCTGGCCTGACAAAAACGCGGATGAACGCGCAGATCGCTACGCTTGCAGCTTAAAACTCTTCCCACTCGTCGGCGCCGGACTTGGCCGCCTTGACGGGCTTGACCGGCGACAGCGCGCGGGCCGGCGCGCGTGGCGCCGGAGCAGCCGGCTTCGCCTTGAGGCGCGTCACGGGCGCGGGCGCGGCGGCAGGGCCGGCATCGCCCAGGCGGAACATGCCGACGGCTTGCGCCAGGTCCACGGCCTGCTCCTGCAGGCTTTCCGCCGCGGCGGCCGCCTGCTCGACGAGGGCGGCATTCTGCTGTGTCATGGTATCCATGTGCGTGACGGCCGTATTGATCTCGCCGATGCCGGCGCTCTGTTCGCGGCTGGCCACCGTGATTTCGCTCATGATGGTCGTCAATTGCTGCACCGAGGCCACCACCTGATCCATGGTCTGGCCCGCCTCATCGACGAGGCGGCCGCCCGCATCGACCTTCTCCACCGAGTCGCCGATCAATTCCTTGATTTCCTTGGCCGCGCCAGCGGAGCGTTGCGCCAGGTTGCGCACTTCGGACGCCACCACGGCAAAGCCCCTGCCCTGCTCGCCCGCGCGCGCCGCCTCGACGGCCGCGTTCAGGGCCAGGATATTCGTCTGGAAGGCGATGCCGTCGATCACGCCGATGATGTCGACGATCTTGCGCGAGCTTTCCTGGATGCCGGCCATGGTGCCCACCACCTGCTGCACCACGCGCCCGCCCTTGGCCGCCACTTCCGAAGCGGACACGGCCAATTCGTTGGCCGCATGCGCGTTTTCCGCGTTCTGCTTGACGGTCGAGGTCAGCTCATCCATCGAACTGGCCGTTTCTTCCAGCGCGCCCGCCTGCGCTTCCGTGCGCGAGGACAGGTCGGCGTTGCCGGCGGCAATATCGGCCGACTCGCTGCGCACCAGGGTGCTGATGCTGCGGATCTGCACCAGCACGGTGGCGATCTTTTCGACGAACAAGTTAAAGGCCTTGGCGATCTGCGCCAGCTCGTCCGTGCCTTGCGCATCGAGGCGGCTGGTCAGGTCGCCGTCGCCCGTGGCGATCGCTTCCATCGCATCGCGCACCAGGCCCAGGCGGCGCAAGGCGCGCGCCACCAGCACGCTCAGTACCGTGGCGGCCAGGGCCAGCACCAGCAAGGCCGTCAGGGCCGAGGCGCGCAGCATGGAGCTCAAGGCTTGCGTCGCTTCCGCCCGGTCGAGCACGGTCGCCAGCAGCCAGTCGCTGCCTGGAACCTTACTCACATGCAAGATGCCGTCGCGCCCGTCCAGGCGGATGGCGGCGCCGTCGCCGCTCTTTTCGATATCGGCCAGCGCCTGCGCGCTCAGGCCTGGATCGAGCTCGGCCAGCGGCTTCAGCGTCAGCTTACCGTCCGGATGGGCGATGATCTTGCCGCCGCCATCGACGAGGAAGGCATAGCTGGCCGCCGTCGGCTTGATCGAGGCGACGTTTTGCACCACCGCATCCATCATCACGTCGGCCGCCATCACGCCCGTCACGCTGCCCTTGCCGCCCAGCGGCTCGGCGAACGTCACCACCAGCTTGCCCGTGCTGGCGCCGATATACGGCGCCGTGATGATGGGGCCGCCCACTTCGGACGCCAGCTTGTACCAGGGCCGCGCCGTGGGATCGTAGTCGGCGGCGCGCTTGCGCTCCTGCGAGAAGACGGCGTGCTTGTCGGCAAAGCCGATATACGCCATGTCGAACGTGCCTGCCTGCTCGGCCGCCTTCAGGGCCGGCAGCGGATCGGCCGCCGTGGCGCCCTGCTTGAGCGAGCCCACGACGGCTTGCTTGGAACGCAGCCATTCGGCGATGGCTTGCGCATGGCTGTGCGACAACTGCAGCATCTGCGTGTCGAGCGCGGCCAGGGTGCTTGAACGCGTGGTGAAGAAATTGGCGATGGCGACGGCCAGCATGGCCAGCACGACGATGGAAACGGCGATGGCGATCAGCCGCGCCTTAAGGGAGGACAACATGGTGCATCCAATAAAAAAGAGAAAATCGGGAGGGATGCGCCATGGTCGGGGAATAAGAATTTGTCGTCAAGCAATACCGACTATCGATTACCCATAAACAACAATTGATACCTTATATTAACTGCACATTAATAAAATATTAACTATATCTCGCCGCGCAGCTTGCGCAGAGCCGGCGATTCGCCACCCGTCGCCTCGATGCGGAAGCGGGCAAATGCCTGTTCCAGCTCGGGGTACCGGCGCAAGCCGCCTTCCGTAAAATAGCGCCCGCCGGGGATATCGCCCCACGGCAGCGGCGCGCTCAAGGCGCCGCTGCCCGCCAGGGCCAGCAACGGCTCGAGCGCGCTGCGCAGGTCGGCCACCTCGCCGTCGGCGGGCGTCAGGCGGGCCAGCAACTGCTCCAGTTCGGCGGCATGGGCTTGCAAACGCTGTTGATCCATCATCTGTCCTCAATTCTTGATCGTGCCGATCAGCACGGGTGCCGACCACAGACTACGGTTGGGGAGCAAATACTGCTGCGCCCCACCCTTGCGCCGTACCAGCCCGCCCAGCTCTTCCGTCGGCGCCACCTCGCTGACGAATACGTTGACGGTGCCCTTGGGCATGATCTGATACACATCATACAGCGGCGCCTCGCTCTTCAAGGGCAAGCCGAAACAGTCGGCCAGGGTGGCGCAGCGGCCAGAAGCCAGCTGCAATTGCGCGCTGGTGGTGAAATACGGCGAATACGGCGACACATTCTGGCCATGCGGCACGATTTTTACCAATGCGGCTGACATGGCTTGCAAGTCGGGCACGGTGCTGCCGGAAGCGAGCTGCTCGACCGCCCGCGCATAGATGGTGTCGGCCGAGGCGGCAGGATCGGCGGCGCGCAGCTCGCGCAGGAACTGCTGTCCCGGCCCGCTCTCGAGGTAGGCGTCGATTGCGTCCCGCGGCAAGCCCGCCGTCCTGAACGTGCTGAGGTCATTGATTTCGCGCGCATGCACGGCGCGCAAGGCGTCAAGGTCTTGCGCCGGCATGGACGCGGACGCGGCGGCGATGGGGATGGGCAACGGCACCGGCGTGGGTACGTTGTCCGGCTGTGCCCGGACGCCGGGCGCGACGGCAAGCAGAAAGGCGGCGGCCAGCCCGCAGAATGTGCGCATGCTGCATCTCCTTGGAAGACTCGTTCGAGGGAAAGTCCCACTCCGAATCTACAAGGCGCGACGGCGGCCGATACGCGCTGGATCAAGGCCGGTGCATGCGTCGGCACACACCTTCGATACAGCGCAAGCGATATGCATAAAAAAACCGCCAGGGCTTGCGCACCGGCGGTTGTTGAGCATGCGGCCGAGGCCGCAGTCAGTATGACTTAAGCGGCTGGCGCTTCGTTGCCTTCTGCAGCTTTCATCGACAGCTTCAAGCGGCCGCGGTCGTCCGTTTCCAGAACCTTGACGCGGACCAGCTGGCCTTCTTTCAGGTAGTCGGCCACGGCGTTGACGCGCTCGTTGGCGATCTGCGAGATGTGCAGCAAGCCGTCCTTGCCTGGCATGACTTGCACGATGGCGCCGAAGTCCAGCAGTTTCAGCACGGTGCCTTCGTAGGTCTTGCCCACTTCGACGGATGCCGTCAGTTCTTCGATGCGGCGCTTGGCTTCCTGGCCGGCTTGCGCGTCGACGGAAGCGATGGTGACCACGCCTTCGTCGCTGATGTCGATCTGGGTGCCCGTCTCTTCGGTCAGCGCGCGGATCACGGCGCCGCCCTTGCCGATCACGTCACGGATTTTTTCCGGGTTGATCTTGATCGTGATCAGACGCGGTGCGAAATCGGACAGTTCGGTTTTGACGTGCGGCATGGCTTTTTGCATTTCGCCCAGGATGTGCTCGCGGCCTTCCTTGGCTTGCGCCAGTGCCACTTGCATGATTTCCTTGGTGATGCCCATGATCTTGATGTCCATCTGCAGCGCCGTGATACCGTTGCGGGTACCGGCTACCTTGAAGTCCATGTCGCCCAGGTGATCTTCGTCGCCCAGGATGTCGGACAGCACGGCAAACTTGCCGCCTTCCTTGATCAGGCCCATGGCGATACCGGCCACGTGCTCTTTCATCGGCACGCCGGCGTCCATCAGTGCCAGGCAGCCGCCGCACACGGAAGCCATCGACGAGGAGCCGTTCGATTCCGTGATTTCCGATACCAGGCGCACCGAGTAGCTGAACTCTTCGGCGGCTGGCAGGGCGGCGATCAGCGCGCGCTTGGCCAGGCGGCCGTGGCCGATTTCGCGGCGTTTCGGCGTACCGACACGGCCCGTTTCGCCGGTGGCGAACGGAGGCATGTTGTAATGCAGCATGAACGAATCGGTGAACTCGCCCATCAGCGCGTCGATCTTCTGGCTGTCGCGGGCGGTGCCCAACGTTGCCACGACCAGCGCCTGCGTTTCGCCGCGCGTGAACAGGGCCGAACCGTGGGTGCGTGGCAGCACGCTGGTGCGGATCGAGATCGGACGCACGGTGCGCGTGTCGCGGCCGTCGATGCGTGGCTCGCCGTCCAGGATCTGCGTACGCACGATTTTCGCTTCGATGTCGAACAGGATGTTGTTCACTTCCGCGCTGTCGATCGACGCGCCGCCGGCGGCAGCCGCTTCGGCCGACAGGTCGGCGATCACTTCCGACGTTGCTGCCTTCAGCTTGGCCGTACGCTCTTGCTTGTCCTTGGTTTGATACGCGTCATTGATCTTGGCGTTGGCGAAATGCGCGACGCGGGCGATCAGTGCTTCGTTCTTCGGCGCAGGCGCCCATTCCACTTCCGGCTTGCCGCCGTCACGCACCAGGTCGTGAATCGCGTCGATGACGACTTTCATCTGGTCGTGGCCGAAGACCACGGCGCCCAGCATGATTTCTTCGGACAGCTGTTTCGCTTCCGATTCGACCATCAGCACGGCCGTTTCGGTACCGGCGACCACCAGGTCCATTTCCGACGTTTTCAGTTGCTGGACGGTCGGGTTCAGGATGTACTGGCCGTTGGCGTAGCCGACGCGCGCGGCGCCGATCGGGCCGTTGAAAGGCACGCCCGACACGCACAGGGCGGCCGATGCGCCGATCATGGCGGCGATGTCCGGATCGATTTCAGGGTTGACCGACAACACGTGAATGATGACTTGCACTTCATTCAGGTAGCCTTCCGGGAACAATGGACGGATAGGACGGTCGATCAGACGCGATGTCAGTGTTTCTTTTTCGGAAGGACGGCCTTCGCGCTTGAAAAAACCGCCCGGGATTTTACCGGCAGCATAGGTTTTCTCGACATAATCAACCGTCAAAGGGAAGAAATCCTGGCCTGGCTTGGCATCTTTGCGTGCCACCACCGTTGCCAGAACGACGGTATCTTCGATCGACACCAGCACTGCGCCGGATGCCTGACGAGCGATTTCGCCGGTTTCCAGGGTCACTTGATGTTGACCGTACTGGAAGGTTTTCGTAACTTTGTTAAACATGGGGTATCCCTTTTCTAATTGCCGACAGATTTTCAGGGGCTGTCGTTCACCTCACCACAGGTGGCGGAAACACCGTTGCCGCCTTTACTACTTTACTTTTAAAACATGATATCGGTAGAGAATACTGTACTTCTCGACATAAATCCGGAATTCAAATGACAAAATGCCCGCGTCAGCGAACTGGCGCAGGCATTTCTGTATAAACCTTGTACGGCAAAAATTACTTGCGCAGACCAAGTTTAGCGATCAGGTCGCGATAACGGGTAGCGTCTTTAGCCTTCAGGTAGGACAACAGGCTCTTACGACGGTTGACCATCATGATCAGGCCGCGGCGGGAGTGGTGATCTTTCGAGTGGGCTTTGAAGTGGCCGTTCAGTTCGTTGATGCGAGCTGTCAGCAGTGCAACTTGCACTTCAGGGGAGCCGGTGTCGTTTTGACCACGTGCGTTGTCCGCGATGATAGCGGCTTTGTTGATGTTTTCTACTGTCATGATAAACCTTTCACATGCGGTGCACAGAGTCTGAACCCTATCCACCGTGAACTACGATTATTAAAATACTGGCCTAGGCTTCCAACCAGACGCGCAAGTATATCGGAAAAATGCCCGCCTGTATCCTGCCGTGCGCGCTTTTCTCAGTGCATGATAGGGTTTTCCTGCATTTCAGGAGGTCAAACATGAAAAAACTGCTCAAATTAGCAACGCCG
Organism: Janthinobacterium sp. GW821-FHT03C10; assembly: GCF_059420865.1. Classification (NCBI taxonomy): domain Bacteria; kingdom Pseudomonadati; phylum Pseudomonadota; class Betaproteobacteria; order Burkholderiales; family Oxalobacteraceae; genus Janthinobacterium; species Janthinobacterium sp. GW821-FHT03C10. The sequence goes on from NZ_JBWKUN010000002.1 coordinate 445,990, forward strand.
CTGCTGTTTGCCGCGCTGACCGGCTGCGCCAGCTGGAACGTCCCGCCGCCGCAGCCGGGCGAGCCGCGCGCCGCCGTGGAAGCGCGCCTGGGCCGTCCGACGAATATCTATCAGCTGCCCACGGGGCCGGAACTCGAATACGCGACGGGGCCGTACGGCCAGTACACATATATGGCCCGCTTCGGTCCCGACGACAGGTTGATTTCCTACGAACAGGTGCTCGACACGCCGGGCTTTGCCCGCATCAAGGTAGGCGTGTCGACCCAGCAAGACGTGCTGCACATCCTGGGGCGCCCGACGGAAACCTCGTATCTGTCGCTGCCGAAACTGCACGTCTGGTCCTACCGCTACAAGGAATCGGGCGTGTGGGATTCCATGATGCACGTGCACTTCGACCACGACGGCATCGTGCGCATGATGATGAACGGGCCCGATCCGGCCAAGGAAGAGCGCCGCTTCTTCTGGTGACGAGCGTCTTGCACCAAGACTAGCGCCTATCCCAAATGCAAATTCTGGGGTCAGACCCGGCGGGTCTGACCCCGGCTTACGGCTGCGGGTCGATGCGCTCGTCTTTCGCGTGTAATTTATTCAGCGCCGACAAATACGCCTTGGCCGACGCGACGATGATGTCGGGGTCGGCGCCCACGCCGTTGACGATGCGCCCGTCGCGCGACAGGCGCATGGTGACTTCGCCCTGCGACTGCGTGCCCGTGCTGATGGCATTGACGGAGAACAAGACCAGTTCCGCGCCGCTGGCGGCCGCGCTTTCGATGGCGTTGACGGTGGCGTCGACGGGGCCGTCGCCCCGCCCTTCGCAGCTGCGCTGTTCGCCGCCGACGAGAAATTCCACGCGCGCATGGGGCACGGCGCCCGTCGTCGATTGCTGCGTCAGGGAAATGAAACGGTAGTGCTCACTCTCCTGCGCCTGCTGCTCCTCGCTGACGAGGGCCATGATGTCTTCGTCGAAGATCTCGGATTTGCGGTCAGCCAGCTCCTTGAAACGCAGGAAGGCGGCGTTGACTTCCGCCTCGGAGTCGAGCGCGATGCCCAGCTCGTGCAGGCGCTGCTTGAAGGCGTTGCGGCCCGACAGTTTGCCCAGCACGATCTTGTTGGCCGTCCAGCCCACATCTTCGGCGCGCATGATTTCATACGTCTCGCGCGCCTTTAAAATGCCGTCCTGGTGGATGCCGGACGCGTGCGCAAAGGCATTCGCACCGACGACGGCCTTGTTCGGCTGCACGGCAAAGCCCGTGATCTGCGACACCATTTTCGAGGCCGCCACGATTTGCGTCGTATCGATACCCACCGTCAAGTTGTAATAGGCGGCGCGCGTGCGCAGCGCCATCACCACCTCTTCCAGCGCCGTGTTGCCGGCCCGCTCGCCCAGGCCATTGACGGTACACTCGATCTGCCGCGCGCCGCCGATCATGACGCCGGCCAGCGAATTGGCCACAGCCAGGCCCAGGTCGTTATGACAATGGACAGACCAGATGGCTTTATCGGAGTTCGGTATGCGTTCGCGCAAGCGCTTGATGGTATTGCCGAAGATTTCAGGCACGGCATAGCCCACCGTGTCGGGGAAATTGATGGTGGTGGCGCCCTCGGCAATCACGGCTTCCAGTACGCGGCAGAGGAAATCCTCGTCCGAGCGGCTGCCGTCTTCGGGGCTGAATTCGATGTCGTCCGTGAACTGGCGCGCGTAGCGCACGGCGTTCTGCGCCTGCAATAAAACTTCCTCGGGCGTCATGCGCAGCTTCATCTGCATGTGCAGCGGCGAGGTGGCGATAAACGTGTGGATGCGCTTGCGCTCGGCGGGCGCCAGCGCTTCGGCAGCGCGGGCGATGTCGCGGTCGTTGGCGCGCGACAGCGAACAGATGGTCGATTCGCGCACGGCGCCGGCAATCGCCCGTATCGACTCGAAGTCGCCCTGCGAGGCGGCGGCGAAGCCCGCTTCGATCACGTCGACCTTCATGCGCTCGAGCTGCTTGGCGATGCGCAGCTTTTCCTCACGCGTCATGGAAGCGCCCGGCGATTGCTCGCCGTCGCGCAAGGTGGTGTCAAAAATGATGAGTCGGTTGCTGGTGTTCATGGCTGCTCCTGGCTGGCTGAAGACTGGCGACGCTACCGACCCAGCGCATCAATGCTCGGGGTCGGTCTGGATGATGCTGACGGGCTTGCCCTTCGCCATGCGCCAGAAAAACACGGCGTAGCCGGACAGGCCATAGGCGACGAAAATCGGGAACAGCACTTTCGGCGGGTCGATGGAAATGAGCGCGAAGAACAATGCCAGCAGGAATACCACGATGAAAGGCACGGACTTGCGGAAATTCACATCCTTGAAGCTGTAGAACGGCACGTTGGTGACCATCGTCAGGCCCGAGAACAGGGCGATCGTCCACGAGACCCAGGCCAGCTGGTTGCCGGCAAATTCCAGGTCGTTCATCAACAGGATGAAGCCGGCCACCATGGCAGCGGCAGCCGGGCTGGGCAAGCCCTGGAAGAAGCGCTTGTCGACCACCGCGATATTGGTGTTGAAGCGGGCCAGGCGTAAGGCGGCGCCGGCGCAATACACGAAGGCGGCCAGCCAGCCGAGCTTACCCATGCCGCGCAGCGACCATTCGTAGATCACCAGCGCCGGCGCGGCGCCGAACGACACCATGTCGGACAGGCTGTCGTACTGGGCGCCGAACTCGCTCTGCGTATTCGTCAGGCGCGCGATGCGGCCGTCGAGGCCGTCGAGGATCATGGCGATGAAGATGGCCCAGGCCGCGTGTTCGAATTTCTGGTTCATGGCCATGACGATGGCGTAGAAGCCGCAAAACAGGGCTGCCGTCGTGAAGGCGTTCGGCAACAGATAGATGCCGCGGCGGCGCAAGGTTTTCTTGCCAGTGCCATCGGTCACCGGCTGGCGCACGAATTTGCTGAAGCGGGACGCTTTGGATGCTGCGGGAGTGCCGTTCTTGCCTCTACGACGGGGGAAGTTTGCCATGTTGTTCCATATCTTGTGTACTGCAGGGGATTCGGTGCCAGATGGCAGGCGCAAGACTGTCACGGCGTGCGCCTGCCGATGTTGCCATTATAGAGGAGCCGCCGCCAAAGAAAAGCGCGGCGGCGTCAAGCCGGCAATATTGACACCAATACTAGCCTTATTTGAACTTGACCTTGGCCACCAGGCCCATGTTGAGGGTCGTTTCGCCCGGTTCGAAGCTCGGTTCGGCCACCTGGCTGCCACCATAGCCCATGGAATCGGCGCTCATGGCGCGCGCGCCTGCCACGTTGACGCGCTGCGCATAGTTGCCCGAACCTTCGAAATCGATGGTGTCGATCACGGCGTCATTGACGTTGCGGCCCATGGCGCCGGCGATGGCGGCCACGCGCTCGTTGAGGTTCTTGTACGCGGCGGCGATGCGCTGGTCGTCGAGCTTGCGCACGGTGGCAGGCGCCAGGCCGAAGTTCAGGCGGTTCAGGGTCAGCACGCCTTGCGCTGCGGAAACGGTTTTCGGCAAGGCGGCCAGGTTCGTCGTCGTTACCTGCAGGTACTGGCCTACGCGCCAGCCCGTCGGCACCCTTGGCTTGGCGGCGACGCCCGGCGGCAGGGGCGCCGTTTCCGGGTACACGGCATACGTGTAATATCCCTGGGTCTTCAGCACGGCTTGCGGGTCGGCCTTCTTGACGATGGCCGTGCCCTGGTTCATCTTCTGGTTCACGCGCGAGGCGGCGGCGGCCTTGTCCTTGTCCTGCTCTTCGATGGCCAGGGTGACGGTCACCTGGTCGTTCGCATGCAGCACTTCGCCGTTGGCCGGCACCACCACGAGGGTGCCGGCGGTGGGCAAGGTCTGGGCGTGGGCGCCCAGGGCTACGGCAGCGGCGGCTGCGGCCAGCAGCGATTTCATGACGGTCATGGTGTTCTCCTGGAAAATAATGGGGCAAAAACAACCATGGGGCCAACAGCCCCATGATCATCTTAAAACATGCTGACGCGGAAATTTGCCCGCGTTGGTCAGTCTACTTCAGCTTACTTGAACTTGACCTTGCCGACGACACGCATGTCGAGCGTCGTTTCGCCCGGCTCGAAGCTCGGTTCGGCGACGGTGCTGTCTTCGGCCATCTTGGCGCTGCGCATCATCATCGGCGCGGCAGCAGGACGGCTTTCCGTGGCGTAGTTGCCCGAACCTTCGAAGTCCACCGTATCGAGCACGGCGTCGGACACGTTGCGGCCCATGGCCTTGGCGATGGCGGCCACGCGCTCGTTCAGGTTTTTATAGGTGGCGGCGATGCGCTGGTCGTCCAGCAAGCGGATGGTTTCCGGCTTCAGGCCGAAATTCAAGCCATTCAGGGTCAGCACGCCTTGCGCCGCCGACACGGTTTTTGGCAAAGTCGCCAGGTTGGCCGTCGTCACTTCCAGGTACTGGCCGACACGCCAGGCCGTCGGCAAACGCGGCTTGGCCACGGCGCCGGCCGGCAATGGACGCTCTTCCGGGTACACGGGATAGGTGTAGTAGCCGTACGATTTCAGGGCCGCCGACGGATCGGCCTGCTTGACGATGGCGATACCCTTGTTCATCTTCTGGTTGACTCTCGACGCGGCGGCGGCCTTGTCCTTGTCCTGTTCTTCGACGGCCAGGGTAGCGACCACCTGGTCATTGACATGCTTGACTTCGCCAAATGCGGGGACCACCACCAGGGTGCCGTTGGTCGGCAAGGTTTGAGCTTGTGCGTGGGCTTGCGCGCTCAGGGCAACGGTGGCTGCGGCGGCAACAAGGACGGATTTCATCACGGTCATGGGGGTACTCCTAGGTAGTTAATGTGGCTGACAGCCCGCGAAAGGGATGCTTTTGCCATCCCTTTCGCCTGAGAAACTTGTCAAACTGTGTAGATTCTAACGCCTCATTCATTCCTGTGGCGCAAATTAACAAATCGTCACAAAATGTGCTTGCCAGTCACATCTGCTCACATTTCAATACACTGCTATTGAAAATAACAATGTTATTAGTGGCCCAGCACCGCGCCGCCGCTGCGCCGGTCCGGCTTGAAACTGTGGCGGTGCGCGCACCAGGCGATGGTCAACGCCACCAGCAGCAAGGCCAGCATGGCCCAGGGGAACGACGCCGCGCCATAGCCGTCGAGCAGCATGCCGCCCGCCAGGCCGCCGCCCGCGATGGCCACGTTCCAGATGGTCGCCACCATCGCTTGCGCCACGTCCATGCCGTCACCGGCCGCGTCCGCCGACGCCGTCTGCAGCAAGGTGCCGGCGCCGCCAAAGGTGATGCCCCAGATGGCCATGCTGACATAGATCACGGCCGGCGAGTCCATCGCCAGTCCCAGCGCGACCACCACGAGGGCAAAGGCGGCGATGCATCCCAGCACGAGCGGACGCAGCCAACGGTCGATCAGCTGGCTGACCAGCCAGATGCCGGCCAGCGAGCCGACGCCATACACGAGCAGCACCAGGTCGACGCGGGGGCGCAAGCCGGACGGCGCCAGGAACGGTGCGATATACGTATATAAAATGTTATGCGCCAGCATCCAGGCGACGATCACCGCCAGAATCGGCCGCACGCCCGGCGTCATGAACACCTGGCGGATTGACAAACGCTCGCCCTGCTTTTGCCCCGGATAATCGGGCACGGCCAGCAACACCCACGCGACCAGCACCACGGCCAGGCCGGACATGATGCCGAAGATGCTGCGCCAGCCCAGCACGCCGCCCATCAGGGTGCCCAGCGGCACGCCCAGCGACAGGGCCAGCGGCGTGCCGATCATGGCGATGGCCATCGCCCTGCCCTGCTGCTCGACGCTCACCATGCGGCGCGCGTAACCGGCCATCAAGCCCCAGGCCAGACCGGCGGCCATGCCCGTCACGAAGCGCGACACCAGGGCGACGAGGTAGTTGGGCGCCAGGGCCGTCGCCGTATTGAAGATCAAAAAGCCGATGATGGCCAGCAACAGGACATTGCGCCGGCGCCAGCTGCTCGTCAGCGCCGTCAGGGGAATCGCCGTCAATATGGAACCGATGGCGTACACGGTGACCAGCTGGCCCGTCATGACTTCGGAAATGCCGAGGTCCCGGGCAATCTGCGGCAGCAAGCCGGCCGGCAAGGTTTCCGACAGGAGGGCGAGAAACGCCGTCATGGCCAGGGCCAGCAAGGCCAGCACGGGAAGTCGTTCGGAAATGGAAGAGTCTGCAGTGCCCGGCATGGGCACTGTGGCGGTAATACGGTCGGTCATAGGGGTCCTTCAGATTGCGCAAGCGGCTAATCAGCTAGCGCCTGGCGTGCTACAAAAGCGGTGATGCGCGTTGCGGTCGGCAGATACCGAAACAGATGCAGTCCACAGGAAACTGCAAAGGAAGGGCGGAATTGTAAAGCAAACGCAGCAAAAGCGTGCGCACCTCAAGCTGGCGTCATGCAGGCATCATTGGCCGCCTTGCGCGGCGAAAACCAGGCATTCGATTTCGGACTGTACAGGAAGGCGCAGGTGACGGCGAACATGAGCGCGCCAGGCAAGACGTTCATCTTCAGCGGCAAGGTCGCCAGACAGAACGCAATGTCGATCACGCCCCACACCAGATAGACGGTGCGCGCGCCACGCTGCCTTTGCAGCATGGCCAGCGCTGTCACCAGGGTCAGGCCCAGGCTGAAGAGCATCATCGCGTATTGCACCTCCGCGGGAATCGCGCCATGCGCCATCCCGGCCAGCATGGCGGGATCGTTGCGGCCAAGGTAAGCCGAGGCCAGCGATAACAACGAGCTGAGGATCAGAAACCAGCAGCTGATGGCAACCGAGACGGGACGCTTGACCGCATGAAGATTCCCTACAAAAACTTTAGAAAAAACAAGCATGGTGCTGACGGTATGGTTGACTGGGCCTGATTGTAACGGATGTTGGCGGCCAAACGCCTGCGCACAAAAAAAGCCGGCTTGCGCCGGCTTCCTGTAAAGAACGGTAAATGCTTAGTTCTTCGACTGGTCGACCATCTTGTTCTTCGCGATCCAAGGCATCATGGCGCGCAGTTTCGCGCCCACTTCTTCGATCTGGTGCTCGGACGTCAGACGGCGGCGCGAGATCAGGGTCGGTGCGCCTGCCTTGTTTTCCAGGATGAAGCTCTTCGCGTATTCGCCCGTTTGAATATCTTTCAGGCATTGACGCATCGCATCCTTGGTGGCCGAGGTGACGACCTTAGGACCGGTCACGTATTCGCCGTATTCGGCGTTGTTCGAGATCGAGTAGTTCATGTTGGCGATGCCGCCTTCATAGATCAGGTCGACGATCAGCTTGAGTTCGTGCAGGCACTCGAAGTACGCCATTTCAGGCGCGTAGCCCGCTTCCGTCAGGGTTTCGAAGCCGGCCTTGATCAGTTCCACGGCGCCGCCGCACAGCACGGCTTGTTCGCCGAACAAGTCGGTTTCGGTTTCTTCACGGAAATTCGTTTCGATGATGCCGGCACGGCCGCCGCCGTTGGCCGAGGCGTACGACAGGGCGATATCGCGGGCGATGCCCGATTTGTCCTGGTACACGGCGATCAGGTGGGGCACGCCGCCGCCCTGGGTGTAGGTGGCGCGCACGGTGTGGCCCGGCGCTTTCGGCGCGACCATGATCACGTCCAGGTCGGCGCGTGGCACGACTTGACCGTAATGCACGTTGAAGCCGTGGGCGAAGGCCAGCACGGCGCCTTGCTTGGCGAACGGCGCGATGTTTTCGTTGTAGACCTGGGCGATGTTTTCATCCGGCAGCAAGATCATGATGACGTCGGCCGCTTTCACGGCGTCGTTGACTTCCGCTACTTTCAAGCCCGCTTGTTCGACCTTGGTCCACGAAGCGCCGCCCTTGCGCAGGCCGACGGTGACGTTGACGCCCGAATCGTTCAGGTTTTGCGCGTGCGCGTGGCCTTGCGAACCGTAGCCGATGATGGCGACGTTTTTGCCTTTGATCAAGGAGAGGTCAGCGTCTTTGTCGTAAAAAACTTTCATGGTATTTCCTATAATTTGATGATGCGTTGTTGTTTTAAATGCGGCCCGCGGGCCGCGTAGTGCTGCTGTGTACTTTTATACCTTGAGGATGCGTTCGCCGCGGCCGATGCCGGAACCGCCCGTGCGGACGGTTTCCAGGATGGCGGCGCGGTCGATCGAATCGATGAACGCGTCGAGCTTGACCTTGTTGCCGGTCAGTTCGATCGTGTACGTCTTTTCGGTGACATCGATGATGCGGCCACGGAAGATATCGGCGGTGCGCTTCATTTCCTCGCGCTCCTTGCCCACGGCACGGACCTTGATCAGCATCAACTCGCGTTCGATATGCTGGCCTTCGGTCAGGTCCACCACCTTGACTACCTCGATGAGGCGGTTGAGGTGCTTGGTGATCTGCTCGATGATGTCATCCGAACCGCTGGTGACGATGGTCATGCGCGACAGGGTCGAGTCTTCCGTCGGCGCCACCGTCAATGTTTCGATGTTGTAGCCGCGTGCCGAGAACAGGCCCACCACGCGCGACAGGGCGCCCGCTTCGTTTTCCAGCAAGACAGAAATAATATGGCGCATATTAGAGATCCTCCGAACCGAGCATCATTTCGGACAGGCCCTTGCCGGCTTTCACCATTGGCCACACGTTTTCAGACTGGTCGGTAATGAAGTTCATGAATACCAGCCTGTCTTTCATGCCAAACGCCTCTTTCAGGGCGCCGTCGACGTCGCCCGGTTTTTCAATTTTCATGCCCACATGGCCATACGCTTCCGCCAGCTTCTCGAAGTCGGGCAGCGAATCCATGTACGACTCGGAGTAGCGCGAACCGTAATCGATTTCCTGCCACTGGCGCACCATGCCGAGGAAACGGTTGTTGAGCATGATGATCTTCGGCGTCAGGTGATACTGCTTGCACGTGGCGAGTTCCTGGATGCACATCTGGATCGAACCTTCGCCCGTGATGCAGGCAACGGTGGCGTCCGGATTGGCCATCTGCACGCCCATGGCGTACGGCAAGCCGACACCCATAGTGCCCAGGCCGCCGGAATTGATCCAGCGGCGCGGCTTGTCGAAGCCGTAGTATTGCGCGGCCCACATCTGGTGCTGGCCCACGTCGGACGTGATGAAGGCATCGCCCTTGGTGATCTGGAACACTTTTTCCACCACCGCTTGCGGCTTGATGACCAGGTCCGAGGTCGGGTATTTCAGGCATTCGCGGCCACGCCATTCGGCGATCTGCTTCCACCAGTTGCTCAAGGCATTGACGTTCGGCTTGGCTTCGGCCGCGTCGAGTTGCGCGAGGAACTCGATCAGCACATCCTTGACATTGCCGACGATGGGGATATCGACCTTGACGCGCTTGGAAATCGACGATGGATCGATGTCCACGTGGATGATCTTGCGCGGATGCGAGGCGAAATGTTTCGGGTTGCCGATCACGCGGTCATCGAAACGGGCGCCGATGGCGATCAGCACGTCGCAGTTCTGCATCGCCATGTTCGCTTCATAGGTGCCGTGCATGCCGGGCATGCCGACATACTGCTCGCTCGAGGCGCGGTAGCCGCCCAGACCCATCAAGGTGTTGGTGCACGGGAAACCCAGGCGGTCGACCAGCTTGTTCAGCTCGGCCGAGGCATTTGCCAGGATGACGCCGCCGCCCGTGTAGATCATCGGGCGTTCGGCTTGCAGCAGCAGCTGCACGGCCTTGCGGATCTGGCCCGAATGGCCCTTGTCGACGGGACGGTAGGAACGCATCTCGACTTCCTTCGGATAGTCAAAGTTGCATTTGTGCATGCTGATATCCTTGGGGATATCGACCAGCACGGGTCCCGGACGGCCGGTACGGGCGATGAAGAAGGCTTTCTTGATCGTCGCTGCCAGGTCCTTGACGTCCTTGACGAGGAAGTTGTGTTTGACGACGGGGCGCGTGATGCCGACCGTGTCGCATTCCTGGAACGCATCCTGCCCGATGGCGTGGCTCGGCACCTGGCCGGAGATCACGACCATGGGAATCGAGTCCATGTAGGCGGTCGACAGGCCCGTGACGGCATTCGTGACGCCCGGACCGGACGTGACGATGGCGACACCGACCTTGTTCGAGCTGCGCGAATAGGCATCGGCGGCGTGGATCGCGGCCTGCTCGTGGCGTACCAGGATATGCTGGAATTTGTTTTGCTGGAAGATGGCGTCGTAGATGTAGAGTACGGCTCCGCCCGGGTATCCAAAGACGTGCTCGACGCCCTCTTCAGCCAGACAGCGCACGACAATTTCTGCGCCGGTAATGGGTCCTGCTGTTGCTTCGGTATTCATGAAACATTCCTTTCAAGGTCCATTGGAGATTGATCGGATGTTCTTTCCTGACGAGGTACGCCTAACGCAACAGTGCTCCTGCTTCCCTTTTCATGCGGTCACGCAATTTCTTTGGGCACCCATAGATACCTTACAAAACAACGCTTAACGCAACTCGTTTGGCTGGAGTTTCTGTGGCGCCTGTACGAACCGCTCGCGCTTGTGGCGCGGGTTAGAACAAACTGCCTACAAATGAAAGCGCGTCTTGTCGCGGATGGCCTTGTGTGCCGGTCGCGACCTGACCATAGGGCTTTGGGGTGTTCAAAGCGTCCCATACGTTATCGCGTTGCACCATGATGGTCAAGGAAAATGTCGGCCTCGCTGCATTTTTGCCCGCACAACGTGCAAAAACCCTGCGGAAACGCACATTTTTTGCTAGCATGCACGGGGTTGCAAAAAGCATACCCGCCCCCATTCGCCCACCGCACCCCGCAGCCGCTAAGATCCCCATACCGCATGGCAACAGACAAAGAATTATCCGACTTTCTAGAAAATGTCGAGCGGCGCGCTTTCAAGCAGGCCGCCTACGCGGTCCGCAAGGAAGAATCGGCACTCGACATCGTGCAGGATGCCATGATCAAGCTGGCCGAGAAATACGGCGACAAGCCGGCCGCCGAGCTGCCGATGCTGTTCCAGCGCATCTTGCAGAACACCATCCTTGATTATTTTCGCCGCGAAAAAGTTCGCAACACCTGGGTCAGCCTGTTTTCCGGCATGAAGCCCTCGGGCGACGAACATGAGGATTTTGATATACTTGACACCTATGAATCGGAACAGGGCTCCAGCGCCGCCGAATCGTCGGCCGACCAGGTCGAACGCGCGCAAATCCTTGATTTGATTGATGCAGAGGTACAAAAACTGCCCTCACGTCAACGCGAAGCCTTCCTCATGCGTTATTGGCAGGACATGGATGTGGCTGAAACAGCGGAAGCGATGGGTTGCTCCGAAGGTAGCGTGAAAACACATTGCTCTAGAGCTACCCACACGCTCGCCGAATCGCTGAAAGCCAAGGGAATTAAATTATGAACACCGACGATCTCAATTTCGCTTACAAAGTGCGCCATGCACTGAACGAAAAACTCGACGAGCTGCCCGCATCGGCCACCGATCGCCTGGCAGCGGCACGCAAGCTGGCCCTGTCGCGCAAGAAGGCGGACGCGCCCGCCGCCGTCACCGTGCGCCAGAATGTGTTCGCCGGCGTGGCCAGCAGCCTGTTCGTCGAGCCGCTGTCGTGGCTGGGCCGCATGAGCGTCATCATCCCCCTGCTGCTGCTGGTCGGCGGCCTGGTGGGCATCTATCAGTTTGAGCAGGAACAACATATTGCCGAACTGGCAGAAATCGACGCCGCCGTGCTGTCCGACGAATTGCCGCTCTCCGCGTACATGGACCATGGCTTCAACGCCTACCTGACGAAACGCGAGCAATAATGGCACGCACGAGCGTACGCAAAGGCTGGCTGGCCGGCGGCATCGGCCTGGGCGCCTGCGCCCTGGCCGGCGCCGCCTGGGTAGGCGCGCAGCAACATCCCGCTCCCGCCGCGCCTCCCGTGGCGGCGGCGCCCGTGGTGGCGCCGGCCCCGGCCTCAGCCGCCAAGCCCGGCTCACCCCGCACGGCCGGCAAGGGCGGCACGCCACCGAAGGCTGGCGAGAATCCCTCGTGGAACAAGTTGTCGCGCGCGCAGCAGGAAGCCCTGCAGCCGCTGGCGGGCGAGTGGAACAAGCTGGAAGCCTTGCGCAAGCAGAAATGGCTCGATATCGCCAGCCGCTTCGCCTCCATGTCGCCCGACGAGCAAATCCGCGTGCACGAACGCATGCGCGAATGGATCAAGCTGACGCCGGAACAGCGCCGCCTCGTGCGCGAAAACTATACGCGCACGAAGAAGATCGATCCGGGTCAAAAAACCGCGCAATGGGAGCAGTACCAGCAATTGCCGGAAGATCAAAAGAAAAAGCTGGCGACGGAACTCGTGCCGAAAAAACCGCTGGGCAAGGTGCCGGCGATCAATTCGAATACGAGCAAGCCGGCCCCCATCCTGCTCCCCGCCACGCCGCCAGCGCCTGCCGCCGCCGCGCCCGTCCTGCCGCCAGCCGCCACGCCAGCGGCGGCCGTGCCGCTCACGGATCCTGCCGCGGTCCCCGCCACCGTGCCCGTCACGCCACCTGTTACGCCAGCCCCACTACCAACCAATGTCAAATAGCACGCCTGCCGCCAGCATCACCTCCCATCCCACGATCAAGCGCCGCCTGATTTCCATGGTGTACGAGTCGCTGCTGGCCCTGGCCGTGCTCTTTTTACCCTTCCTGCTGTTTGAACTGGCCGTGCAGGGCGCGCATACGCCCATGACGGAACACATGCGCCAATGCCTGGCCTTCCTCGTCATGGGCGCGTATTTCATCCATCAATGGAGCCGCGAAGGGCAAACCCTGGCCATGAAGACGTGGCGCCTGAAAGTCGTGCTGCCGGGCCACGCCCACGTGCCGCTGCGGGTGGCCGCCTACCGCTACATGCTGTCATGGATGTGGTTGCTGCCGGCCCTGCTGGTGTCGTATGCATTCGGCTTGCAGCACTGGACAGCGCTGGGCGCCATCGGCGCGGGCATCCTGGCCTGGTCGGCCACGGCCCTGTTCACGGGCAATGGACAATTCCTGCACGACAAGCTGGCGGGCACGCAGATCGTGCAATTGCCGGCCCCCGCGAAAAAGTCGAAGAAAGTCGCCGCCTGAGTTTTTATGCGGCTTGACCTGCGTCATTGAAGCGCTACGGGGGCTCTGCGATCATGGCGTGCCATGAATAATACCGCCCCCCTCCCCCACACACGTTTCGCTCCCTACCGCGAGGAAGTCTGCAGCGAAGACGAAGTCAAGCACCTCGTCCATACCTTTTATGCGGCCGCGCGCGAAGACGCCATGCTGGGTCCCATCTTTGCCGCCGAGGTCAAGGATTGGGACGCCCATCTGGCAACATTGGTCGATTTCTGGTCTGGCTTGCTGCGCGGCACCATGCGCTACCACGGCAAGCCGCTGGCCCAGCACGCGAACATGGAAAACCTGACGCCATGCATGTTCCGCCGCTGGCTGACCCTGTTCTTCGCCACCACCGAAAACATGGGCAATGCCGCCTTGCAAGAAAAGGCCGACACCATCGCCTTGAATATTGCCGAACGGCTATGGAAAAGCTTTGCGGAAAACCACGCGAACAAATGCAGCCCGCAGCAAACAGCCAGCCTCACGACGCCTGAGAAAACCGTAGCGAGCGGAAGCTAGTTGTGGCTAAGAAGCGCAACTGTACTCTAGTACAGTGAGCATCGCAGGCCGCAAATAGCGACGCGCAGTAGGTTTGCTCAGGCGTTCCTAGAATCGCTCGTAACCCTGCAAGTAACGCCATTGACCCACGGGCATGGCGCCCATCGGGATGCGGCCGATGCGCAAGCGCTTCATGGCGACGACGTCCAGTCCCACCATCTTGCACATATGGGCGATCTGGCCCGGCTGCACGTTTTTCAGGGCGAAACGCAGGCGCGTCTCGTTCTGCCAGCTCACCTTGATCGGCGGCAAAGGCTTGCCATTGAAGGGCAGGCCGTGATTCAGCAGCGCCAGGCCATTCTCAGCGATCGCGCCCGACACTTCCACGATGAATTCCTGCTCCACCGTCTTCGCTTCATCGACCAGCTTGCGGGCCACGCGGAAATCCTGCGTGAACACGAGCAAGCCCGAGGCCATGGTTTCCAGCGGATTGGTGATGGTCAGGCCGATCAAATGGCGCTTGAGGAAACGCGTGACGGAGCTGGGCGCCACGTTCTCCGGCGTGAAAATCTCTTCGGGACGCAAACAGCTCAATGCGGGTTTGCCCTCGCTGCCGATACCGCCATGGATGCCGGCCGGCTTGTGCAGCAGAATCGTCACGGGCGGCATTTCATCGAGGGTGGCGTTCGGCAACAGCACCACTTCCTGATTATCCGCCACGCGCGCGCCCGATTCCTCCACCAGCACGCCATCGACCGTGACCCAGCCGCCCTCGATATACAGCTCGGCCTCGCGGCGCGAGCAGGGCACGTCTTCGGACAGGCGCTTGGCCAGGCGGACGGTGGGCATTTCGTGTGGTGTGGTCATGGGGAGGCGCAAAAGCAAGAGGAGGAGAAAGCCGGTATTATAACCGACCCGCTCCTCCTCTTTTGCGGTGCGCGCTGCTGATTGTCGGATTACGCTGCGCTAATCCGACCTACCCGACCTACCTGACCATGTGCGGTTTTGTAGGTTGGCTTAGCGGCTAGCCGCGTAAGCCAACAATCAGGCTTGCGCCTTGGCCAATTCCTCGGCAAAGAAACGGTGGCCCATCTCTTCCAGGCCCAGCGTTTGCAGCACTTCCTGCAGGCGCTCCGTCGGACGCTGGCGCGGCAGATTCTTGTAGCTGGCGATGATCAGCTCATTCTTCATCGAATGCTCCCAGCCCACCAGTTCCGTCACGCTGACCTGGTAGCCGTGCGCTTCCAGCTGCAGACAGCGCAGCACGTTGGTGATCTGGCTGCCGAACTCGCGCGTGTGCAGCGGGTGGCGCCACAATTCCGTCAAGACGTTCTTGCCCAGGCTCTTGCCCTTGTTCTTCTTCAGGACGGAAGCGACTTCGGCCTGGCAACATGGCACCAGCACCATGAACTTCGCCTTTTTCTTCAGGGCGAAGTGGATGGCGTCATCGGTGGCCGTGTTGCACGCATGCAAGGCCGTGACGATGTCGATCTGCTGCGGCAGCAAGTTCGATTCCGTCGATTCGGCCACGGACAGGGGTAAAAACGACATGCCGGGGAACTTGAACTTCTTCGCCAGCTCTTGCGAACGCTGCACCAGCTCTTCGCGCGTCTCGATGCCGTAGATGTGCGAACCGTCGTTGCCGTTCTTGAAGAACAGGTCGTACAGGATGAAGCCCAGGTAGGACTTGCCGGCGCCGTGGTCGACCAAGGATACGCCGGGATGGTCGAGCTGCACTTCGCGCAGCAGCGGCTCGATGAATTGCGTCAGGTGGTACACCTGCTTGAGCTTGCGGCGGCTGTCCTGGTTCATCTTGCCGTCGCGCGTCAGGATGTGCAATTCCTGCAGCAAGGCGACCGACTGGCCATCCTTGATCTCGGGCATGTTGCTGGCGGCCGTGATGACGTCTTTCGGCGCAGCGGCTGCGGTGGCGGCGGGCGCCGCGCCCTTAGCGCGCTTCATCGATCCACGCCATCTGTATCGCTTCGAGCACTTTTTCGCCGCCGCGCGTGTGGTCATCGTCGAAGCCGTCCAGTTCCACCACCCAGTTGTGCAGGTCGGTGAATCGCACGGTCAGCGGGTCGATGTCCGGATGCGCGTCGAACAACGCCTCGGCGATCGCGTGTATGTCGGACCATTTCATCTTAGTGACTGCCTTCGCTGACCTGGTTGATCGTGTATTTCGGGATTTCGACGACGAGGTCGGCCTCGGCCACGATGGACTGGCACGACAGGCGCGACACGGCTTCCAGGCCCCAGGCCTTGTCCAGCATATCTTCTTCCAGTTCAGTCGCTTCGTTCAGGGATTCGATGCCTTCGCGCACCAGTACGTGGCAGGTGGTGCAGGCGCACGATTTTTCGCAGGCGTGCTCGATGTCGATGTCGTTTTCCAGCAGGATGTCGCAGATGGACTTGCCGGCCGGGGCTTCGATGACGGCGCCGTCCGGGCAAAGCTTGGCGTGCGGCAGGATAACGATTTGTGGCATGGTTTCTTCTTTCAGTCTGTCATTCGGGGCGCGGCCGCGGCGAGTGCCTGCGGCGCGCTGTTCAATTAGTTTTATACGACCTGATCCAGCGTTTTGCCGGTCAGCGCCGTGCGTACGCTGCGGTCCATGCGGCGCGAGGCGAAATCCTCGGTGCCGTCGGCCAGCGCTTCGATCGCCAGCTTCAAGGCCTGGTGGTCGATGGCGCCGCTTTGCGATTGGGTAATAGCGTCGCGCACCTTGTTCATCAGGTCATCGACTTGCGCGCGTTCGGCGTCGTCGAGCAAGCCGCCGTCTTCGTCCAGCGCCGACTGCGTGGCCAGCAGGATGCGTTCCGCTTCCACCTGCTCTTCGCGCAGCGCGCGCGCCACCATGTCGGTGTCGGCCGAGGTGTAGGAATCCTGCAGCATGCGGGCGATGTCGTCGTCGCCCAGGCCGTACGCGGGCTTGACGCTGATCGACGCTTCCACGCCCGAGCGCAATTCGCGCGCCGAGACGGACAGCAAGCCGTCCGCATCGACCTGGTAGGTGATGCGGATGCGCGCGGCGCCCGCCACCATCGGCGGAATGCCGCGCAATTCAAAGCGCGCCAAGGAACGGCAATCGCTGACCAGTTCGCGCTCGCCCTGCAGCACGTGCACGGCCAGGGCCGTCTGGCCATCTTTAAATGTCGTGAATTCCTGGGCGCGCGCGCATGGTATGGTCGAGTTGCGCGGGATGATCTTTTCCACCAGACCGCCCATGGTTTCGATACCGAGCGACAGCGGAATGACGTCCAGCAGCAGCCAGTCGTCGCCGGCGGCACGGTTACCTGCCAGCAAGTTCGCCTGGATGGCCGCGCCCAGCGCCACCACCTTATCGGGGTCGATATTCGCGTGCGGCGTCGTGTGGAAGAATTCGCTCACGGCGCGCTGCACGTGCGGCATGCGCGTGGCGCCGCCCACCATCACCACGCCGTCGACGTCGTCCGCATCCACGTTCGCGTCGCGCAGGGCTTTCTTGATGGCGTTCATGGTCTTGGCCACCAGATGCTGCGTCATGGCGGCAAAGTCGGCCGCCGTGATGCGCAGGTGGATTTCTTCGCCCGAGTTCAGCTTGGCGTCGATCGTCGTTTCCGGCTTGGTCGACAGCAGTTCCTTGATCTCGCGCGCCTTCACCATCAGGATGGCCGTGTCTTCGTCCGACAGCGGCGCCAGCTTGGCGTGTTCGCTGATCCAGCAGAACAGGCGGCGGTCGAAATCATCGCCGCCCAGGGCCGAGTCGCCGCCCGTGGACAGCACTTCGAAGACGCCCTTGCTCAGCTTCAGGATCGAGATATCGAAGGTGCCGCCGCCCAGGTCGTACACGGCGTACACGCCTTCGGACGCGTTATCGAGGCCGTACGCGATGGCGGCGGCCGTCGGCTCGCTCAGCAGGCGCAAGACATTGATACCGGCCAGCTGGGCCGCATCTTTCGTCGCCTGACGCTGCGCATCGTCGAAATACGCTGGTACGGTAATCACGGCGCCCACCAGGTCGTCACCGAGGGAGTCTTCCGCGCGCTGGCGCAGGGTGGCGAGGATTTGCGCCGACACTTCGACGGGGCTTTTCACGCCGGCCACGGTTTTCAGCTGCACCATGCCAGGCGTATCCTGGAAATCGTAGGGCAGGTTTTCCGCGTAGGCGATGTCGGCCAGGCCGCGGCCCATGAAGCGCTTGACGGAGACGATGGTGTTCTTCGGGTCGGTGGTCTGTGCGGCCAGGGCCTTGTAGCCGATGTTGGCGTGGCCGTTCGGCAGGTAGCGCACGACGGAGGGCAGCAGGGAGTGCCCTTCTTCGTCGTTGAGTACCTCGGGAATGCTGTTGCGCACGGTCGCGACCAGGGAATTGGTGGTGCCAAGGTCGATGCCGACGGCCAGACGGTGCTGGTGCGGCGCGGTCGACATGCCTGGTTCGGAAATTTGCAGAAGTGCCATTGTATTCGTGCCTCGATTAATTTTTTGCGTGATGCAGCTGATGCCTGGTGCGCATTATAAGACGCGCGCCAGACTGGCGCTTGGCACGCCGGTCAAGCTATCCGGCGATCAAACCTCGATCGCCTCATAGGCAAAACGGACTTCCTCGCCGAATTTGTCGAGGAACATCAGGGCGCGCACGCTTTGCGCGGCATTCACATAGTCGCCGCCATCGAGCTGGGCCGCCACCTGGGCCAGCAGGGCCTTGCGTTCGCCGCGCAGCTGGCGGTCCAGGGCGTCGAGCGCCTCGGCATCCTTGCCCGCGCGCGCATCGCCCAGTTCCTCGCGCCATTCCATCTGCTGCATCAGGAAGCTGACGGGCATGGCCGTGTTCGATTCCGTCTGCAGATCGACGCCATTCAGTTCGCACAGGTATTGCGCGCGCTTTTGCGGGCTTTTCAGGGTTTGATAGGCTTCATTGGCGCGCGTGGCCCATTGCATCGCCACGCGCTTCTCGGCGCTGCTGGCGTTGATGAAACGGTCCGGGTGGACCTTGCCCTGCACGTCGCGGTAGGCCGCGTCGAGCGCGCTCATGTCGAGCCCGAACTGCGCCGGCAACTGGAATAATTCGAAGTGGTTTTGCATAATTGTCAGTGGTCGCTGTACCGCAATCGATGGGTACAGCGCACCGACCGGGGTCTTGCCAGCTGTTTAAATCCTGAAGGACTCGCCGCAGCCGCAGGCGTCTTTTTCGTTCGGATTGTGGAACTTGAAGCCTTCGTTCAAGCCTTCGCGCGCGAAATCGAGTTCCGTGCCGTCGATGTAAGGCAGGCTTTTCGGATCGACGAAGACTTTCACGCCGTGCGATTCGAAGACGCTGTCTTCGGCCGCCGCTTCATCGACATATTCGAGCTTGTAGGCCAGGCCCGAGCAGCCCGTGGTGCGCACGCCGAAGCGCAGGCCCATGCCCTTGCCGCGCCGTTCGATATAACGGTTGATGTGTTTCGCCGCTTTTTCGGTCAGTGTGATCATGTATTTCTCCGCGCCCGCCCCGCGCCTTGCGGCGCCGGGCAGGATGCAAACTTAGGCCGCAGCCGGATGGCGGGTCTGGTAGTCCAATACTGCCGCCTTGATGGCGTCTTCCGCCAGGATGGAGCAGTGGATCTTCACTGGCGGCAGGGCCAGTTCTTCGGCGATCTGCGTATTCTTGATGGCCAGCGCCTGGTCCAGGGTCTTGCCCTTGACCCATTCGGTCACCAGCGAGCTCGATGCGATGGCCGAACCGCAGCCGTAGGTCTTGAATTTCGCATCTTCGATCAGGCCGTCGGCGCCGACCTTGATCTGCAGTTTCATCACGTCGCCGCAGGCAGGCGCGCCCACCATGCCGGTGCCGATGGTTTCATCACCCTTGTCGAAAGCGCCCACGTTGCGCGGGTTTTCGTAGTGATCGAGTACTTTGTCCGAGTAAGCCATTTTGATGCTCCTTAAATATTCTTGCCGGCCCCGTCAACAGGGGCCACGGTGTTGGTTAGTGGGCTGCCCATTGGATGGAATTGATGTCAATGCCATCTTTAAACATGTCCCACAGCGGCGACAGTTCGCGCAGCTTGTGTACTTTCGATTTCAGCAGGTTCACGGCGAAGTCGATGTCTTCCTCGGTCGAGAAGCGGCCGATGGTGAAGCGGATCGAGCTGTGCGCCAGTTCGTCGCTGCGGCCCAGGGCGCGCAGCACGTACGATGGTTCCAGGCTGGCCGAGGTGCAGGCCGAACCGGACGACACGGCGATATCCTTGATCGCCATGATCAGCGACTCGCCTTCGACGTAGTTGAAGCTCACGTTCAGGTTGTGCGGCACGCGGTGATCCATGTCGCCGTTGATGTAGACTTCTTCGATCTCTTGCAGGCCCTTGGCCAGGCGGTCGCGCAAAGCCTTGATGCGGCCGATTTCGCTGTCCATCTCTTCCTTGGCGATGCGAAAGCTCTCGCCCATGCCGACGATCTGGTGCGTCGGCAGGGTGCCCGAGCGCAGGCCGCGCTCATGGCCGCCGCCGTGCATCTGCGCTTCCAGGCGCACGCGCGGCTTGCGGCACACGTACAGAGCGCCCACGCCTTTCGGGCCGTAGGTTTTGTGCGCCGTGAAGGTCATCAGGTCGACCTTGGTCTTTTGCAGGTCGATGACGACCTTGCCCGTCGCTTGCGCGGCGTCGCAATGGAAGATGATGCCTTTCGAGCGGCAGAATACGCCGATCTCGTCGATCGGCTGGATCACGCCGATTTCGTTGTTCACCAGCATCACCGACACGAGGATGGTGTCCGGGCGCACGGCCGCGGCCAGCTGCTCGACGGTGATCAGGCCGTTGTCCTGCGGTTCCAGGTACGTCGCTTCGAAGCCGATGCGTTCCAGTTCGCGCACCGTGTCGAGCACCGATTTATGCTCGGTCTTGACGGTGATGATGTGCTTGCCCTTGGTCTTGTAGAACTGCGCCGCGCCCTTGATGGCCAGGTTGTTGCTTTCCGTCGCGCCGGAGGTCCAGATGATTTCGCGCGGATCGGCGTTCACCAGGGCCGCCACGTGGCCGCGTGCCTCTTCCACGGCTTTTTCCGCCGTCCAGCCGTACATGTGGCTGCGCGAGGCCGGATTGCCGAACTGCTCGCGCAGGTAGGGAATCATCTTGTCGGCGACGCGTGGATCGATCGGCGTGGTGGCCGAGTAATCCATGTAGATCGGGAAATGCGGTGCGGTTTCAAAGTGCACTTGGCCTACGTTTTTTTCTGGGGCGTTCATCAATAACTCCTGCAATCAGCAACTTGGTATTTTGTTATGTTCAACCGAGGGCGGCGTGGTTACGGTGCATCACCATCACGCTTTGTTCGGCAATCTTTTGTCTCTGCTGGTCGACCAGGTCCTGCAAGGACACAGAATCCAGATAATCGACCATTTTTTCGTTGAGCGTGGACCACAATTCATGCGTCATGCAGCGCGCCCCCGTGGCCGCGTCGGCGCCGTGGCAATGTTCCTTGCCGCCGCACTGCGTGGCATCGAGCGGCTCGTCGACGGCGATGATGATGTCGGCCACCGTCACCTTGTCGGCACGGCGCGCCAGGCTGTAGCCGCCGCCGGGACCGCGGATCGATTCGACGATCTCATGCCGGCGCAGCTTGCCGAACAGCTGCTCCAGGTAGGACAGGGAAATCGACTGGCGCTGGCTGATGCCGGACAAGGTGACCGGTCCCTTGCCCTGGCGCAGGGCAAGATCGATCATCGCTGTCACGGCAAAACGGCCTTTTGTAGTCAGACGCATACATCCTCTGGTCAACTGGTTTAAAATATTGCGGTTTTTCAACTTCTCAAACCCCGAGTAGTTGAATGATTTAGTCAAGTATAACAAATTCGGCGGGGTTTGTCAGAGCGCCCCTCGATGACCACAGGGCTGGAAGGGGCATGGCCGGCCGCGCCAGGCGCGGCGGCATCAGGAAAACAACAATACTGCTCAGGCACGCAGAGCGCTACGTACTTTCATTAACTCAAACCCCAGCAGGTTCAAGCCGTCCCAGCGGGCCGGATCGCCGATGCGCGGATTGTCCGACGCCAGGCCCACGCCCCAGATGCGGTCGACGGGGCTCGCTTCGACGATGACGCGCTCGCCCGTGCCCAGCAAGAACTTGCGCAGCGCGGCTTTTTGCGAGAACTTGGCAAAGTTGCCATCGAAGACGATGCCCGCGCGCGCCGCCTCCCACACCCTGGCGTCAAAATTGGCCACTTCGCGCCCCAGCTTCTTGACTTCCGACGGCCGTGCGGCCGCCACGATGCGCGCCTGCACGGCCGTGTCGCCAAACAGGGCCGCCTTTTGCGCCATCATGTAGTGCTCGGCCGTGGCGTACGTCACGCCGGCCAGGCTGAATGGCGAGGGAAACCACTGGCTGAAGCAGCTTTTGTCGGGCACCTGCGGCTGCGCCGGCGTGTGGCCCCAGAAATACAGATAGTCGGGCTCGCCACCCGCCGCGATCCACGCCTTCAATTCTTCCACGTTACTGATTTGCATATTCCCCGCACTTCCGCCAGACAGGCGATGATTCAAGCTCAAGCACGCAACAGCTGCATCGGGCCAAACAGGGCCTGCATGTCGCTGTTGCCGATAAAGGACAGATTATACGGATGTTCCGCCGTCACCTGCGGCAAGGCTGCGGCCACCGGCAAGCGTTTGATGAGCTCGGCAATCTTGCCCCACAAGACCAGTTGCGGCAAGGCCGCCCCGCCCTGCTGCGCCAGCGCTTCCAGCACCACCTGCAGGAAGGGCAGCCAGCCGCGCGCATCCTGCACGGGCGGCACGTGGGCACGGAATACCAGCGCCGCGTTGAGCAACAAGAAACCCTGCTCCGTCATCTTGCGCTGCAAGTCGGGCAGGGTCTGGATGACGCCGCTGCCGGCTTGCAGCGCGGCCGCCGCCACGGGCGCCATGGCCACGCCGGAAGTATCTCCGCCCAGCAGTTGGCCATCGGCCACCAGCAGCATCTTCATGAAGTTGCGCAGGGAGGTGGCGCGGTTGACGGGCTTCGACAGGCCCGTCGCCGACCACAGGCTGCCGACGGCGCCATCCATGAAGCACACGCCCGTGGCGCTGTCGGCGCGCGGATACGGTCCCTCGCCCACCAGCACGTAGCGCACCTGCGCCAGCGGCAGGGCAAAGGCGGCGAACAGCCGGCCCTGCGTGGGCAGGTAATCGTCGGCGGCCAGCGCCGGCAGGTAGGCGGGATCGGCCGCCATCACGGCCTGCAAGCCGCGCAGCAGGATGGGACGCCAGGAAGCGTGCGCCAGGGACAGGGCATCGGTGATGCTGGCAGGAACGGTTGTTGCGGTCATGGCGCGTCAGTAAAATATTTGGGCAAACGCAAATTGTAGCCTACCGGCAAGCGGGTATTGACTGCCCAAAATCAATTCCGCATAAAAAAGCCCCGGTCTGCATGCTGACCGGGGCGGCTTACGTTTGATGCGGCGCAAACTTACTCGGCGTCAGGCTGCTGCGACGGATGGGCGGCGGCAAAGGCCGGCAAGCCGGCGCAATGCGCATGGATGCGCGCCACGCGCGGGTACGGCGCCAGGTCGATGGCGAAGCGCTGCGCATTGAATACCTGCGGCACCAGGCAGCAGTCGGCCATCGTCGGGCTGTCGCCATGGCAGAACAGGCCCGCTCCGGCCGGGTCGCCCTGCGCCAGCAGCGCTTCCACGGCCGCCAGTCCCTCGGCCATCCAGTGGCGGTACCATTCCTGCTTGGCCTCGTCCGAGAGCCCCAGGGTGTTTTTCAGGTATTTCAGCACGCGCAGATTCGTCAGCGGATGGGCGTCGCAGGCGATCGCCAGCGCCAGCGCGCGCACGCGGGCGCGTCCCAGCGCATCCGCAGGCAGCAGCGGCACGGCTGGCCGCGTCTCGTCGAGATACTCGAGCATGGCCAGCGACTGCGTCAGGATGGCGCCCTCGTCATCGAGCGCCGGCACCAGCGCCGACGGATTGACGGCGCGGTAGGCCGGCAGCAGCTGCTGGCCGCCGTCCTGCAGCAGGTGCACCGGGATGCTGTCGTAGGCGATGCCCTTCAAATTGAGGGCGATGCGCACGCGGTAGGCGGCCGAACTGCGGAAATAGGTGTACAGCTTCATGGGGCGCCCTCCCCTCAGGCGCGGCCGGCGCTGTTGCCAACATACAGCGCGACCGCCTGCTCGATGCTGCCGAAGATGCTGGCGCCGGCCGCGTCGCGCATTTCGATGCGCACCGTGTCGCCGAACTTCAGGTACGCCGTCTTGGGCGCGCCATGTTCGATGGTTTCATACATGCGCACTTCGGCCAGGCAGCAGTAACCCACGCCGCCGTTCTCGATGCTGGAACCGAACAGGTTGCCCTGCTTGTTCGACACGGTGCCCGAGCCGACGATGCTGCCGGCGCCCAGTTCGCGCGTCTTCGCCGCATGGGCGACGAGCTGCGCAAAATTGAAGGTCATGTCTTCGCCCGCATTTGGTTTACCGAACGGCTTGTCGTTCAGGTCCACCAGCAGCGGCAGGTGCAATTTGCTGTCCGCCCAGTCGGCCCCCAGTTCATCGGGCGTGACGGCGACGGGCGAAAACGCGCTGGCCGCCTTCGACTGGAAGAAACCGAAGCCCTTGGCCAGTTCGCCCGGGATCAGGTTGCGCAAGGAGACATCGTTGACCAGCATCACCAGGCGGATCGCTCGCGCCGCGTCGTCCACGCCGGCGCCCATGGCCACGTCGCCCGTGATGACGGCCACTTCCGCTTCCAGGTCGATGCCCCACTCTTCCGACAGGGCGAAGATGGGATCGCGCGGGCCGATGAAGCTGTCGGAGCCGCCCTGGTACATCAGCGGGTCCGTGTAGAACGAGGCCGGCACTTCCGCGTTGCGCGCCTTGCGCACCAGTTCCACGTGGTTGATGTAGGCGGAACCGTCGGCCCACTGGTAGGCGCGCGGCAGCGGCGAGTGGCACAGATTGGCGTCAAACGGCTGCGCGTCCGGCGCCCGGCCCGCGTTCAGGTCGGCGTAGGCTTGTTCCAGCTTCGGCGCCACGGCGTCCCAGTTGTCGAGCGCCGCCTGCAGGGTGGGAGCGATGGCAGCCACGCGCTGGTACTGGCGCAGGTCGCGGCTGACGAGGATCAGGGCGCCGTCGCGGCTGCCGTTTTTCAGGGTTGCGAGTTTCATGGAGTGTGTTCCTTGTTAGGCGTAGGGTTCAGATGGATGCCGTGTGCGGCGCTCAGGCGTCGGCCGGCGCATGCATCCAGGCGGCGTGCTTCGGTGCGCGGCGCGTCTGCGACCATTCTTCCAGCATTTCCCATTTGACGGCGTCCAGTTTGGCCATCATCTCGGGCGTGCCCACGTTGGCCGCCAGTTCCAGGCGGTGGCCGTTCGGGTCGAAGAAATAGATCGACTGGAAGATGGCGTGATTGACGGGGCCCAGCACCTCGATGCCGCCGGCCACCAGGCGCTCCTTGGCGGCCAGCAGTTCTTCCATGCTGCCCACTTCCAGCGCCAGGTGCTGCACCCAGGCCGGGGTATTGCGGTCGCGGTCCATCGGCGGCTGCGTCGGCAGCTCGAAGAAGGCCAGCACATTGCCCTGGCCCGCGTCGAGGAAGACGTGCATGTACGGGTCCGGCGCCTTGGTCGACGGCACCAGATCCTCGGCGATGGCGAGGACGAAATTCATGTTCAAATGCTTGACGTACCACTCGACGGTCTGCTTCGCGTCGATGCAGCGGTAGGCGACGTGGTGGATTTGCTTGATCTTCATGTGCTTGTCTCCAATGGATGGCGCCCGGGGCGTGATGGCTGGCCTGTTTTTCAGCTTTTCACCATTAGAATCGAGTTACAGCTATCATACAAACAATTTTTAACCATTGATTTATCGGATTATCTTATGAGTCCCAGCCTGCGGCAAATGCGCGCCTTCGTGGCGCTGGCCAAGACCGGCAGTTTTACCCTGGCCGCCGAATACCTGCACGTGACGCAATCGGCCTTGAGCGGCTTGATCAAGGAACTGGAAAGCGTGCTGGGCGTGCGCGTGGTCGAGCGCAGCACGCGCAAGACGCAGCTGTCGGAAATCGGCCGCGAACTGTATCCGCTGTTTGAAAAGATGATCGAGGACCTCGACGGCGCCATGGCCGGCATCGCCCAGCGCAAGGCCCTGAAGACCGGCCTGGTGCGCATCGCCGCGCCGCAGATGATGGCGTGCACCCTGCTGCCGGAAGTGATCGCCGCCTACCGCCAGACGCACCCGGACGTACAATTGCGCCTCGTCGACTGCCCCGTGGAAAACGTGTCGGCGCGCGTCTTCAGCGGCGAAGTCGATTTCGGCATCGGCCCCGAGCGCGATCCGACGGCGGAAATCGCCGCGCAAGTGCTGTTCGAAATGCCCTTCGTGCTGGTCTTCCCCGAGCAGCATCCGCTGCAGCAGAAAGAGCGCGTGACCTGGGCCGACGTGGGCGACTACCCGTTCATTTCGCTGCAGGGGCAGTTCACGGAGCGTTTGCTGCGCGACATGCACGGCGCGTTTCGCGAGCTGTCGCTCAACCCCTACAATGAAGTGACCTTCATGACGACGGCGCTGGCCATGGTCAGCGCCAATCTGGGCATCACGGTCTGCCTGCCCTACGCGGAGCCGATGGTCAAACTCTACAAATTGCAGATGCGCGCCCTGCACGAGCCGGAACTGACGCGACGCTTTTTCGTCTACACGAAGACGGGCCGTTCGCTGTCGCCGGCGGCCGAAAGCTTCATGGCCTTCCTGTTCCGCTTCGTCGAGACGCACGAGTGGAATGTGGGCGTGGGCGGGCCCGCAGCCCGCGACACGCTGCCGGCCGGCGCCCCTTTATAATGGCGCATCGCCCCTTGCCGCTAACGCCATGACCCAGCCTGACCAGCACGACCTGTCGCCCACCGACGCCGCCACCATCGCCATCAACCAGCGCATGAACAAATTCGACGGCCATGCGCAGGTCTGGCTGTTCGGCTATGGCTCGCTGATCTACAAGGCCGATTTCCCCTATATCGAACGGCGTCCCGCCAGCATCGCAGGCTGGACGCGGCGCTTCTGGCAAGGTTCGCACGACCACCGGGGCACGCCGATGGCGCCGGGCCGGGTCGCCACCATCGTGCCGCAGGCGGGCGCCGTGTGCGACGGCATGGCGTATCTGATCACGCCCGAAGTCTTCGCCCACCTCGACCACCGCGAAAAGAACGGCTACCTGCGCCTGGCCACCGAGATCACCTTCGACGATGGCAGCAAGGCCGAAGGCCTGGTGTACATCGCCAACGAGGAAAACGCCGCCTTCCTCGGTGCCGCATCGGAACTGGATATCGCGCGCCAGATCGCCCGATCAAACGGTCCCAGCGGTCCGAACAGCGAATACCTGCTGCACCTGGCCAGCGCCCTGCGCGAACTGGGCAAGAGCGATCCGCATGTTTTTGCCATCGAGCAACACCTGACGCAGCTCCAGACACATAGCCAGGACAGCGCCGCGGCACACCCCTGCGGCATCAGCGCTGACGCTGGTTTAACTTAAAACAGATCCAGCTGCCCCGCATTGCCTTTTTTTACGTTTGCGCCCAGCGGCGGCACCACCAGCGGGCGGCGGAACTGCGTGCAATCGAGCTGCTTGAAGCGCCCGCCCTTGCCATGCAGCCCCAGCCGATGCACGGCCTTTTCAAAGCGCTGGCGGATGAGATCGGCCCACACGCCTTCGCCCCGCATGCGCGCGCCGAACGCGCTGTCGTAGTCCTTGCCGCCACGCATTTCGCGCACGCGGTTCATCACCCGCTGAGCCCGTTCAGGAAAGTGCGCTTCCAGCCATTGCTGGAACAATGGACTCACTTCCCACGGCAGGCGCAGCACCACGTAATGGGCGTGGATGGCGCCTGCGTCGCGCACGGCTTCGAGCAGCTGCTCGATTTCCGGCTCCGTCACGAAAGGAATGATGGGCGCGATGCTCACGCCCACGGGAATGCCCGCCTCCGTCAGGGTGCGGATGGTGCGCAATCGCCGCGCCGGTGCGGCCGCGCGCGGTTCCAGGGTGCGCGCGATGGCCGGGTCGAGCGTCGTGACAGTGACGGCCACGGCCGCCAGGCGCCTGGCCGCCATGGGCGCCAGGATGTCGATATCGCGCTCGATCAGCGACGATTTCGTGATCAGCGCCACGGGATGATCGCACTCGTGCAGCACTTCCAGCACGCGCCGCGTCAACTGCCGTTCCCGTTCGCAGGGCTGATACGCATCCGTATTGACGCCCAGGGCGATCGGTTCGGGCACATACGACGGCCTGGCCAGTTCGCGCCGCAACAGTTCGGGGGCGTTCACCTTGGCGTAGATGCGGCTTTCGAAGTCCAGGCCCGGCGACAGGCCCAGGTAGCTGTGCGTGGGACGCGCAAAGCAATATATACAGCCATGTTCGCAACCCCGGTACGGGTTCAGCGACACGTTGAACGGCAAATCGGGCGAAGCGTTGCGCGTGAGGATGGTGCGCGCCTGCTCGTCGCTGACCTGCGTCTTCCAGGTCGGCGTGCTCTCCTCCCCGCCTGGCTCATCCAGGCCGCCCACGCTCCAGCCATCGTCGAAACCGGCGCGCGCATGCGTCTCGTGGCGCCCCTGCAGGTTCGAGACGGCCCCGCGCCCCTTGTGCGCTTTCAGCGATTGCGGCGGCAACATGGCTTGCCCGGCGAAGCTGTCATCGTGCTCTGGAATGATTGCTTTCATGAACGGCCCCATCAACTGTATATACGTACAGTATACTATGCCGCTGTGCGGCCAAGATCAAGGGCTGCCGTGCTGTCGTTTCAAGCTTTTTCGCCGTGCGGCATGACATAACTCAACTGCTGCGCGACAAAGCCGTCGAATGCCGCGATCAGGGGAACGAAGCGGGGGACGTCCTGCTCCAACTGCATCAGGGCATAACACGTCGCTTCCAGGGTCGATAACTGGTCTGGCGCGTGCGCCTTGCGGATCAGATAATGGGAGGCGGGCGTATCGCGCAGCGGCAGGCGCGGCAGCTGTTGCAACGAAGGATTCAAGTACAGCATCTTGCGGCTCTTGCGCCAGGTGGCATCGAGCACCACCAGGCGCAATTGGCTCGGAAATCGGGCGGGATCGAGCAAGATGGCGGGGTCGAGCGCTGGCGGCGGCGCGATGCCCAGCGAACGGTCGCCGGGCGTATCCGGGTACAGCAGCACATTGTGCTTGCCGGCCAGCAATTCGGCGAGCGCCTCCGGGGCAAACTGTTCGCCCGTCAGCAGGCGGCTGTTGGGCAAGCTCAGGTGCAGCAAGCGGGCGCTGCCCTTGGCGTTGTGGATTTCCAGCGGATGCTGGAGGATCAGCACTTCCACGGCGTGGGCAACGGGAGCGATCCAGCGGCAGATGCAGCTGGCTGCGGCGCGCAGGCAGACCGGGCAGCGGGCGCGTTTGGCCGGTTCAGCCAGGGTGGACGATGCAGAGGGGTGGCTAAAGGTATGGCTAAAGGTATGGCTGGAGGTACGGCGGGTGGTCATGGCGGAGCGCGTTCGCGGCTGTCTTCAAGCCGCGATTGTAGCGCCCACGCCATGCCACGGGGACTCTGCGCTTAAAACTCTTCCCATTCGTCGGCGCCGGACGCCACTGGCGCCTTCGGCGTGCGTGCGCGCACAGCGTCCGCTGGCACGGCCTTGCCCGGCGTGGGCGCGGCCACGGCTGGTGCCGGCGCCCGCCGCGTGGCGGGCCGCGTCGCGGCGGTGATTGGCGCAGACGCCGTCGCAGACGGAGCAGCACTGGCGGAAACATAGCGCTGCGTGGCATCGAGCTTGAACACGCCCACCACGTCGGCCAGCTTGGCCGCCTGTTCCTGCATGGATTCGGCTGCGGCGGCCGCTTCTTCCACCAGGGCCGCGTTTTGCTGCGTTACCTGGTCCATC
This sequence comes from Janthinobacterium sp. GW821-FHT03C10, assembly GCF_059420865.1. Taxonomy (NCBI): domain Bacteria; kingdom Pseudomonadati; phylum Pseudomonadota; class Betaproteobacteria; order Burkholderiales; family Oxalobacteraceae; genus Janthinobacterium; species Janthinobacterium sp. GW821-FHT03C10. Next base: position 475,389 of record NZ_JBWKUN010000002.1, read on the forward strand.
TGACCGATGGCCTGGTTGACTTGCTCGATGCCGGCGCGCTGTTCATCGCTGGCGTCGGTGATCTGGTTCATGATCTGCGTCACATGGCTGATGCTCTGCACGATTTCATCCATGGTGCGGCCCGCCTTGTCCACCAGTTGCGAACCGGCCTCGACCTTTTGCACGGAATCGTCGATCAAACCCTTGATCTCCTTGGCCGCGGCGCTCGAGCGCTGCGCCAGGTTGCGCACCTCGGAGGCCACGACGGCAAAACCACGGCCCTGCTCGCCGGCCCGGGCCGCTTCCACGGCCGCGTTCAGGGCCAGGATATTCGTCTGGAAGGCGATGGCGTCGATGACGCTGATGATGTCGACGATCTTGCGCGAGGAATCATTGATCGATCCCATGGTGCTGACCACTTCCGATACCACCACCCCGCCCTTGCTGGCGATCTGCGAGGCGTCGATGGCCAGCTGGTTGGCACTGCGCGCATTGTCGGCATTGAGTTTCACGGTGGAAGTGAGCTCTTCCATGGATGACGCCGTCTCTTCCAGCGAACTGGCCTGCTCTTCCGTACGGGACGACAAATCCAGGTTGCCGGCCGCAATTTCGCTCGACGCCGTGCTGATGGATTCGGTGCCGGCGCGCACCTGGCCGACAATACTGACCAGTTTATCGTTCATATTTTTCAGCGCGTGCATCAGCTGCCCCGTCTCATCGCGGCTTTCCACCACGATATGGCTGGTCAGGTCGCCAGCGGAAACGGCTTGCGCCACCTCGACGGCGCGCGTGATGGGACGCGTGATCGAGCGCGTGATCCAGTACGCGCAGGCGATGCCCAGCAAGATGGCAACCACGCCCAGCGAGATCAGCAGCAAGCGGCCGTTTTCGTAGCGCGAACGGATTTGCGCGGCCGTTTCATCGAGCAATCTGGCTTCCAGCACTTCCAGCTTCTTCAGCGCCGCCAGATAGACGTCGCGCTTGACAGCCATATCGCCTTCGTACAGGCGCTTGCCCAGTTCCAGGTCGCCCGCATTCTTGGCCTTGAACACATTCTTGCGCACTTCCGTGTAGGCCTTGCGCGTGCTCAGCACCTCCTGGTACAGCGATTGCTCTTCAGCGTTCAGCTCGCTCTTGCCGATCGCGTCCTGGATTTCCGTGGCACGCGATGACGAGACCGCCATTTCCTTTTCAAACTGCTTCTGGTGTTCGGGATCGCTGACTTTCCAGGCGGCCGCCGTGCGCGCCGCGTTCACCTCGATGACCTTGGTCCATTCACCGATCAGGCGCTCGTTGCGCACCTTGACGTTGACGAGCGCATCGGTTTCCTTGCTGGCGCTTTGCATCTGCACGATGCCCACCACGGTCAGGGTCGTCAACAGGAGCAGGACGGCAGCGAAACCGCCACCGAGTCGTACGCCGATTTTGAGGTTTTTCATTGCGTGATTCCTATCTGAAGAAAACAATGCACAGACGCCACGAAACCGACTTACTGCTACAAATCACTATAGCAGGCATCCGCCGTGCGGCAATCACGAGCGGCGACGCAACGGTAGGCGCGTCACCGGAATGGCAGCACGCCGCAGCGCACCACTTTGGAGCAGATTGTGAGTGAATCAGGATGGTATTGCAAGAAATAACATGCAGAAAAGCAACAACCAGAAGGTGCTTTGCCGCCACGAACGGGCGGCAGGCAAGCAAGGTCAGTTTTGCTTCACGTAGATCAATTTTGACGTATCGAAACCCAGCCCCCGTGCTTTCTCGATCAGGCGCTGCTGCAAGGCAGGGTCCATGCTGGGCGTGCGCGACAGCAACCAGAAGTAGGACTTGTCGGGGCCGCTGATCATGGAATAGCTGTATTCTTGCTGGTCCAAATCAAACACGATATAGGCACCATAGAAGGGGCCGAAAAACGACACCTTCAGGTAACCCACGTCTTTCTTGTCGACGAAATACGCCTTGCCTTCCGCTTCCTTCCACTTCGCGTCCGCATCCTGGTAGCCCCGGTTGAGCACTTTCAGGCCGCCATCCTGGCGCAGGCTGTAGTCGGCCGTCACATGGCTCAGGCCCCGTTCGAACGAATGGTCGAGGCGCGCGATCTCGTACCATTTGCCCAGATAGCGGGTCGTGTCGAAGTTGCTGACAGGTACAATATTCTCGGGCCGGCCCACGCAGCCGGCCAGCACGAGCACACACAGGAACAACAGTTTTTTCATGGTCTTCTCCAACGAGTGAAATCAAGGCAGCAGTATCAGGGCAGCAAGGTCAGGGCAGCAATGCGCGGTCGACGATGCGGCGGATCGCGCCACTGGCTTGCATGCGCACGATGGCGGCATTGAATTGTTCGATAAAATCATCGCGGTACGGGTAGGCGGCGGGCCGGCGCTCCGTCACACCCAGGTGCCCCTGCTGGCTGGCCAGCTGCGCGGTTTCCTGTATCGCCTGGATCGCCTGCACCGGCGTGCCCGGCGCACCCTCGCGCCGGATGCGCTGCAATTCCCACTGCGCCGACAGGCGGTCGCTGACATAGCAATCGATACGCCCGCGTATCAGCTTGAGCAGATTCGTGCGCGTGCCCTTGGCCGTATCGAACACGATGCTGGCCGCTTGCAGGGCTGCCGTCTGCTTCGCATCGCCCAGCAAAAAACCCGCGTTCACGCCGATGTGCAGGCCGCCGTAATCGGCGGGCCACTGCCGCAGCGCGCGTTTCGCCAGCACGTCCTGGTTGCATAGCACCACCAGCTGCTCCATCAGCAGCGGCACGGAATAGCGCACGTACGGCCGCTCGCTGCGCCACGAATACGGCGGATACAGGGCAAACGCCTCGCCCGTCTGCAGCATCAGCACGCCCCGTTTCCAGGGCACGGGGCGCAGCTGCACCGCGTATTGCGGCATCGATTGCACGGCTTCGCGCACGATCTCCGTATAGATGCCCTTCAGCCGGCCGTTCTCGACGTAGGAGTACGGCGGATAATCGTCGTCGCCATAGATCACCAGCGGCGTCGCACCCTCGGCCCGCGCGCCGGCGGCGATGAACAGGCATAGCGCGGCAGGCAGGATGAGCATTCTGGACATGCCGGAAGATTAGCATGGAAGCGCGCAAACCGATCATCCGTTCGCGCCGTTCGTGCCCAACATCTCGTCGAGCTGCGCCAGGGTGCCGGCGTCCTTCACGACGGCGCGCAGCCACAGGTGCAGCGGCAGCTCGCCCCAGCTGGCAGCCTTGTCGGCCAGGTAGGCGACGGGGCTGTGCGGCTCCGTGCGGCGGAAGAAATCGGCCACCTGGCGCAGCTGGGCCAGCGCCTGCTGGCGCTGCACGATGGCGCCGCCTCCTCCTCTCCCCTCGGCGCCCTGACCGGCGGCCGGCGCGCCGGCAAGGTCCGCGCCAGGCGACAGCGGCGCGATGAAATGAATGGCGTTTTCCAGCGCTTCGCGCGCGGCGCGAAAACTCGGGCCATCGACGCCGAAGCGCGCATCGACGCTGCGCTCGAAGGCCAGCAGCGACTGCATGCAGTATTGGGCATCGGCCAGCAAGGCGTCGGAAAAGGCGCGCGTGTTCCTTTGCCGCGCCGCCTCCATCTGCGCCAGGGTCCCCCCTTCGTCGTGGCGCGCATCGCCCCAGCCCTGATCGGCTGCGCCCTGCGCCAGGCTGGCGGCCGCGCGCTGGCGCGCCGCATCGAAATCCTGCAGCGAGAACAGGCCATCGCTGCCTTCGGTCAGCGGGATCTCGCGCAGCAGCTGCGGCGTGCGCGAGAGCAGCCAGAAGACGTTGCCGATGCGCTGTTCCTGGTCGCCCTCTTCCGCCGGCGGATACAGGCCATCCCAATAGCGCTCGCACAGGCCGGCCAGCAGCGCGTAGCCGTCGCCCAAGCCGCGGAAATGGCGCGTTTTCGCGTGCGCCTCGGCCAGCCACACGGCCACGCGCAAATCCTTGCTGTGCGTGGCGATCAGCTGTTCGCAGCGCGTCGCCACGAAAGGCCAGTCGGCTTCCTTCAGCGCCGTCACCCACTCGCCCTGGTCCAGGCTCGGGTCGTCGTACTGGCGCGCGCGCGCGATGGCGTCGAGCTCCTGGCTGAAGGTGATGTCTTCGCCGCAGGGGCTGACGGCGCTGACGGGGTGCAGCAACTGCTCCAGGTTGAACATGGCGCTCTCCGGAAGGTGGATTATCGGATCGTGTACTTGAACTGCCCCTGCTTGCTGGCAGTGACGCGTATCGACGCGACCGGCTCGCCTGCGGCCATGCGCGCCAGCACCGCTTCGGCGATGGCCGGCAGCAGGCTGCCGTTCAGAATTTGATCGACATTGCGCGCGCCCGAATCGACCTCGGTGCAGCGCGCCAGCACGGCGTCGACCAGGCCCGCGTCATGGCTGAATTGCGCCTGGTGGTTGCGCGCGATGCGCGCGCCTATCCTCGCCAGCTTCAGGGCGACGATCTCGGCCAGCACCGCGTCGTTCAGGGGATAGAACGGCAGCACCTTCAGGCGGCCCAGCAGGGCCGGCTTGAAGTGCGCCACCAGCTGCGGGCGCACCAGTTCTTCCAGCGCGGCCGGCGTGGGCAAGTCTTGCGCGACCCGGTTCAGGCAGGCGGCCATCATGGCGCCCGACCCCAGGTTCGAGGTCGCGATGATGATGGTGTTGCGAAAATCGACTTCGCGTCCTTCCGCGTCATCGAGCACGCCCTTGTCGAAGACCTGGAAGAACAGTTCCAGCACGTCGGGATGGGCTTTTTCCGCCTCGTCGAGCAGCACCACGCTGTAGGGCTGGCGCCGCACGGCTTCCGTCAGCACGCCGCCCTCGCCATAGCCGACATAGCCGGGTGGCGAGCCTTTCAGGCCGGCCACGCTGTGCGCCTCCTGGTATTCGCTCATGTTGATGGTAATGAGCTTGCGCTCGCCGCCATACAGCAGATCGGCCAGCGCCAGCGCCGTCTCCGTCTTGCCCGTGCCGGACGGCCCCGTAAACAAAAACACGGCTTGCGGCTTGTTCGGGTCGTCCAGGCTGGCGCGCGCCGTGCGCACGCGCTGCGCCACCGCGTCGATGACGTGGTCCTGTCCCAGCACCCGTTCGCGCAGCGCGCCATCCAGGGCCAGCACCGTGCGGATCTCGTCCTTGAGCATTTTGCCCAGCGGGATGCCGGTCCAGGCGGCGACGATGCCGGCCACCACCTGGGCGTCGACTTCCAGCGGCGACAACGGTGCTTCTCCCTGCAGGGCCGCCAGTTCTTCCTTCAGCGCCAGCAGGCGCGCCGCGCCCACTTCGCCAGGCCGCTCGCCGCGCAGCTGCGCGCGCAAGTCGCCGATCTGCGCCACCAGCGTTTTTTCACGCTCCCAGCGCTGCGCCAGCGCCGCGACCGCCGCCTGGCCTTCGTCATGTTCGCGCCGCAGCTGCGCCAGGCGCGCGGCGCCGGCCTTGCCGGGCGCTTCGCCATCGGCCGCCTCGCGGCTCAAGGCGGCGATTTCCGCGCCGATGCGCTCCTGCCGCCGGTGTGCGTTTTCCAGCTGTGCCGGCGTGGCGCGCTGGCCCAGCGCCACCTTGGCGCACGCCGTATCGAGCACGCCGATGGCTTTGTCCGGCAACTGGCGCCCGCTGATGTAGCGGTGCGACAGGCGCACCGCCTCGACGATGGCGGCGTCGCGAACGCGGATGCCGAAATGGCGTTCCATCAGCGGCGCCATGGCGCGCAGCATGGCGCAGGCGATGTCTTCGCCCGGTTCTTCCACCTTGACCACCTGGAAGCGCCGCGCCAGCGCCGCATCCTTTTCAAAATATTTTTTGTACTCGCTCCAGGTGGTGGCGGCGATCGTGCGCAGGGCGCCGCGCGCCAGCGCCGGTTTCAGCAGATTGGCCGCATCGTTCTGCCCCGCCTGGCCGCCGGCGCCGATCATCGTGTGCGCCTCGTCGATGAAGAGGATGACCGGGTGCGGGCTTTTCGCCACCTCGTCGATGACATTTTTCAGGCGGCTTTCGAATTCTCCCTTCACGCTGGCGCCGGCCTGCAGCAAGCCCATGTCGAGCGCGTGGATGTGCGCGCCCTGCAGCACCTCGGGCACGTCGCCGGCGGCGATGCGCAGGGCCAGGCCTTCCACCACGGCCGTCTTGCCCACGCCCGCCTCGCCCGTGAGTATCGGATTGTTCTGCCGGCGGCGCAGCAGGATGTCGACGGCCTGGCGTATCTCCGCCTCGCGGCCGATCACGGGATCGAGCTTGCCGTCGCGCGCCAGCTGCGTCAGGTCGGTGGTGAACTGGTCCAGCGCCGGGGTTTTGCTGGCCAGGCTAGCAACAGGATCATCACCGGTGTCGGAAAGCCGCGGCACTGCCGCGCTTTCCTCCTCGCCGGAGCCGGCCGTCAGTTTATCCGGATGATGCTTCAATTGCTCGACGCTGAAGCGGGCGAACAGCTTCGAGCCGCGGTACGCGAGCTGCGACAGTTCCGGCTCCGTCAGCAGCGCCAGCAGCAGATGGCGGCTGCGGATGGGCCCCGGCTGCGCCGTATCGAGCGAGGCGATCAGCCAGGCATGCTCGAACAGCAGCGGCAAGTGCGGTGAAAACACGGGCGTGCGCGCGCTGCCCGTGCGGAAGCCGCCGATCTCCCGGCGCAGGTCCGCCTCCAGCGCCGTCAGGCTGATTTCGCTGCGCCGCGCGATGGTGACGAAATCGCTGCGCTCCTGTTCCAGCAGCGCCAGGAACAGGTGTTCGATATCGACTTCATACTGGCCCAGTCCCACGCAGATGGCGGCGGCGCGGGTGGCGGCCGTGCGTGACGTGTCATTCAGTTTGGCGATCAGGGTTTTGAGGTTATTGCTCATGCGGCGGCTCCCTTGCGGTTGATCGAATAGCGCAGCGACGATGGCTGCAGCACGGCGTCGAAATTGACCGTCTCGCCGCCGGCCATCACGGCCAGGGTGCCGCTGATGACGAAGCCGACGCGGTTGATGGCGCCCGCTTCACGCTCCAGGCGGGCGCGCACGTTGCGCAGGCGCGGCTCGTGGCGTTCGATGGCCCCCTTCAGCGCGGCGCAGATGCGGGCTCGGTCATCGCTGCTGGACAGGCACATGCCGGCGAAATCGATCAGGCCATAGTTGACGATGGACGCCGCGCATTCCGGATAGGCGTCGAGCGCGCCGGGCGGCAGGGCCACGCGCGTGTTGAGCAGTTCCTCCAGGTCGCGCGCCACCGCATCCTTCAATTGATCGAGCGACAGGCGCGCCGCCACGCCGCCCGCCGCACCGCCGTCGCCCATCAGGCGGTCGAACAGGCCAGGTACATAACTGTCCATGCGCTCTCCTGAAAAGTCGGCGCGGCGCGGGCGAAGGTGGCCGCCGCGCGCCGCGCGCCATGGATCAAGCCACGCGGTTCGCGGCCAGGTCCCAGCCGCCCGAGGTATTGCCGCCGGCGCCGCCCGTCACCTTTTGCTGCGTGTATTTCCACTTCACTTTCGAGAACTTGAAGCCGACGTGTTCACCGAGGATGTCGCCCTCTTCCACGTTCGGCGTGACGGCGCCGATCAGCACATTCTCGATTTCGATCTCAAAATACTTGACGCGTTCGCCCTGACCGTCGGCGCGCATGAATTCGAAGCGCGCCTTGGGGATGGTCTTGCCAGCCGAGCAGGTCTGCAGCAGCACCGGCGAGGCCAGGTCGGCCAGCTTGGAGATGACGATGTCCTTGTGCTCGCAGCGTTCGGCCGTGTGGCCGCCGCCCGTCGAGGCGGTGGCGGACTTCGGCTGCTCGACGCTCCAGCTGACCGATTTGCACTCGATCCAGTCCTTGTGCTTGTCATCGGTGGACTCGCCCTTGATGCCGTCTATCTGCAGATATACATCGATTGCCATGGTGTGCTCCTCTGGTTGAAAGATGGGTGAATCAGGAATTGGTCGACTTCGGCAACTCCGCGACCAGTCGGAGCGAAACGGATAATTCATCGAGCTGGAAGTGCGGCCGCAGGAAGGACACGGCGCGGTACACGCCGGGCCGGCCCGGCACTTCATGCACCTGCACGGACGCCTCGCGCAGCGGGAACTGCGCCTTCTGTTCCTGGCTGGCGTTATCGTCGAGCAGCACGTACTGCATCAGCCAGCGGTTCAAGAAATCTTCCACGTTGGAGGCGGCGGCAAAGCTGCCGATCTTGTCGCGCATCATGGCCTTCATGTAGTGGGCGATGCGCGAAACGGCGAAGATGTACTGCAGCTGCGACGACAGCACCGCGTTGGCGTTGGCCGCGTCGCTGTTGTACTTGCGGCTTTTCTGCGCCGACTGCGCGCCGAAAAACGCCGCATACGCCGTGTTCTTGCAGTGCACCAGCGAGATGAAGCCCAGGTCCGACAATTCCTTTTCGCGGCGGTCCGTGATCGCCACTTCGGCCGGGCATTTCAGGGCCACGTCGCCCTCGTCCGTCTTGAAGGTGTGGGTCGGCAGGTCGTCCACCAGGCCGCCGCCTTCCACGCCGCGGATGGCGGCGCACCAGCCATAGTCGGCAAAGGCGCTTGTCAGCTTGCAGCCGAACGCATACGCGGCGTTACACCACAGGTATTTGTGATGGTCGCTGCCGTCGACTTCCTCGACAAAATTGAAGCCCTCGACGGTGGTGCCGTCGACGGGATTGAACGGCAGCCGGCCCAGGAAGCGGGGCAAAGTCAGGCCGACGTAACGCGCATCCTCGGATTCGCGGAAGGCTTTCCATTTCGCGTATTCGATGGTGTCGAACACCTTGGCCAGGTCGCGCGGCTTGCCCAGGTCGCCGTAGCTTTCCAGACCAAACAGTTCCGGCGCGGCCGAGGCGATGAACGGTGCATGCGCGGCGGCGGCGATGTGCGACATCTGCTCGACGAAATACATGTCTTCCGGCTGGCGCGAGATGGCGAAGTCGCCCAGCAGCGCGGCGAACGGCGCGCCGCCGAAGGTGCCGAATTCCTCCTCATACACCTTCTTGAACATGCTGCTCTGGTCGAACTCCAGCGCGGCCTGGAAATCCTTCACCAGTTCGCGCTTGGTGGCGTTGAACATGCGGATCTGCAGCCGCGTGCCCGTGTCGGAATTGCCGACCAGGTAGCGCAGCCCCGTCCAGCTTTGCTCGAGCTGCTGGAACGGCGCCGCGTGCATGATTTCGCTGAGCTGGGCGGAGATCAGGCGGTCGATTTCCGCCACGCGCCCGTCCAAGGTGGCCGACAGGCTGCTGGACATCAGCACCGTGCCATCGAGCACCTGCGCCACCAGTTCCGAGATCAAATCGCGCGCGCGCGCATGTTCGGCGCCGGACTTGGCGACGCGGCTCTGTTCGACGATCTGGTCCAGCAAATCGGTGGCGGCCGGCGCATCGGATGCGGATACAGAGAGGGATTCTGGGGCTTCTGCCTGGGCGTTCATCTCAATCCTCCTGCGCTGGGAACTGCGGTTTCAGGGTGGCCAGGCTGTCCGTGTTGTTCAGCACTTCCGTCAGCAGGTCTTCCAGCTTGTCGTTGCCGGCCAGCTTGTTGCGCAAGTCGGCCAGCTTGGTGCGTGCCTCGAGCAGCTTGCGCAAGGGTTCGACCTGGCGCACCACCGATTCCGGACGGAAGTCGTCCATCGAACGGAAGTGCAGGTCGACGGCGAACGTGCCGCCCGCCTCGCTGAGGCGGTTCGGCACGGCGAAACGCGCCACCGGCTCCACGCCGGCCAGCACTTCGTCGAAGTTGTCGCGGTCGATGGCGACGAACTTGCGCTCCTTCAGGCGTTTTTTCTCGCTGTCCGGATTGCCGCCAAAGTCGCCCAGCACGCCGACCACGAAGGGCAGCTCCTTGTTTTCAATCGCGTCGCCGATCTCGACGTCATAGGTCATTTGCACGCGCGGCGCGCGTATCTTTTGCAGGCGTTTCTGCACGCTGTCGGACTTGGGCATATCGCTTCCTTTGCAAGGAGATGGTGGGGATGCTGGCTTATTTCAGGCCGCTGAACGGGTCGGCCGCACTGCCTGGCGCCGCCGCGCCCTTCGCCGCCGGCGTGCCGGCACCGGCGGCGCGCTTGCCGGCCGCCGGGCGCCTGGCCGGCGGCAGCAGCACGTCCTCGCCGATGCTCGCGCGCAGCAGCTTGGCCAGCTCCTGCGCCTCCGAGCGCAGCGAGCCATTCAGATTGTTTTGCCGCGACAGGTCGGCCAGCGCCTTGCCGGACAGGCGCAAGCCGCTCACGGCGACGATGCTGTTGGCGACCTTGTCGTCCGGGTCGCGTTCCAGCGCTTCGAGCGCATGGCCGATGGCGTCGCCGTACTGGCCGCGGTCGAACTTCATCTGCGCCATCTGCAGCCACGGCGCCTTGTCGGCCGGGTAGCTCGTGCCGCCGCGCTGAAGCAGGGTCATGGCGCGCTCGTACTGGCCGGCGCGCGCAGCCGCATCGGCGTCGCTCATGACTTGCGCCAGCGTCGGCGCGGCAGGTTGAGGGGGCGCCGCCTGCTCTGGCGTGGCGCAGGCGGCCAGCAGCAAGGCGCTGGCGAGGCAGGCAATACGGGGCAACGTGGTGGCTGGCTTCATCGGGGGCACTCCTTCACGTGGAGGACGCTACCGCTGGGAAAGATGGGCGGCGCCTTGGTGGAGGCCATTATTGATCGCCAATTTTTTGGCCAGATTGAGATTAATCAGCAAAGAAGAAGTTCCACATCACAGCCGTGTACAGCGACATGAATCCTGATCTGGCGCAGGAACTGCGTTGATCGCAGGCGGATCTTGCGCCAACGCAAGCAGGTCGCCACTGCATGCGTTTAAATGACTGCAGCACTTTTATTTCCTCCATTCACATTGCAAAGCTAGCCCAGCCTATGCCATCTGACGCCCCGTTCCGCCGCCCGGTCCGCGCCACCGCGCTATTGCTGCCGGTGTCGCTGCTGGCCTTGCTGCTGGCCGGCTGTGCGGGCGGCGCCATCGGCACCCTGGCCAACGCGGCGCTGCAGATGGCGGGCGTGGCCAAGCCGCCGCCGGAACTGCCCGACGCGCAGCAGCCGCCGCGCAACGTCAGCATCCGCCTGCACGCGGCGCAGCGCCTCAACACGGATGCCGACGGCCGGCCGCTGGCGCTGGTGGCGCGCATCTACAAGCTGCGCCAGAACGCCGCCTTCGAGCAGGCGCCCTACGACAGCTTCCTCGACGCACAGCGCGAAAAGGCGGCGCTGGGCGCCGACCTGATGGAAGTCAAAGAGGTGCTGCTGGTGCCGGGCCAGCGCTACGAAGTGCAGGAAAAAGTCAGCAAGGAAGCGTATTTCATCGGCGTCGTGGCCCTGTTCCGCGCGCCTGCGGCACAGCGCTGGCGCGCCACCTTTGCGGCCGCCGACGCGGCACGCGGCGGCATCACCATCGGCCTGCATGCCTGCGCGCTCAGCATCAGCGGCGCGTCCACGCCGCCGGCCGCGCGCTGCCAGTAAAGCAAACCAGTACAACGCAGCGGCGCACCACACATACAAGGAGAAACGAGATGGGCATGGCAGCGAAAGTCTTGTGGGGAGAAGGCCTGTTCCTGCGGCCGCAGCATTTCCAGCGCCAGGACCAGTATCACGAAGCGCGCCTGCATCACACGGCCAGCGCGCTGCATCCCTACCTGTGGGGCGTGGCGCAGATGCAGTGGGACCTGGCCGCGCTGAAGACGGGCACCCTGCGCCTGCACGCCCTGTCGGCCATCTTCCGCGACGGCGAAGTGTTCGAGGCGCTGGGCGACGGCGCGCCCGGCAGCGACACCCTGCCCCCTCCGGTCGACCTGGAAGCGCTGCCGCCGGCGGTGCAGGAAGTGACGTACTACGCGGCGCTGCCCATCCTCAACCGCGAGGGCATGAATTACACGGCGCAGGCGGCGGGCACGCCGCCGGCCACGCGCTTTGCGCACGCCATGCGCGCCACGCCCGACCTGTTTACCGAGTCCGCCGTGGCCGACGTGGCCTACCTGAAGAAGACCGTACGCCTGATTCCCGACAGCGAGGCGCGCGGCTCCTACGACTGCCTGCCGCTGATCGCCCTGCGGCGCACGGTATCGGGCGGCTTCGAGCCCGTGCCCTCGTTCATGGCGCCCAGCCTGGCGATCGCCGGCGCACCGCGCCTGCAGGGCGTGCTGGAACACCTGCTCGACGCCTTGCAGGCGAAGGTGAGCGCGCTGCACGGCCACCACCGCGAACCGAGCCGCAACGTGATCGAGTTCCGCTCGGGCGACGTATCCTCGTTCTGGCTGCTGCACACGGTCAGCACGGCCGCCGCCGCGCTGATGCACTATGTGCGCCATCCGGCCCTGCATCCGGAGCGCCTGTACGAGGCGCTGCTGGGCCTGGCGGGCGGCTTGCTCAGCTACTCCAAGCATTACACCCTGGCCAGCCTGCCCGCCTACGACCACGCGCAGCCGGGCGCCTGCTTCGACGCCATCGACGCGATCATCCGCGAACTGCTCGACACCGTCATCTCGTCGAAGTATTTTTCCATCGCCCTGCTGGAAGACAAGCCCTCGTATCATCTGGGCAAGCTCGACTCGGGCAAGATCGACCAGCACACCACCCTGTACCTGGCGATACGCGCCGCCATGCCCGCCATCGAACTGGTGGAGGTGGTGCCCGTGCGCGTGAAAGTGGGCGCGCCCGACGACGTGGAAAAATGCGTGCTCACGGCCATGCCCGGCCTCAAATTGTCGCATGCGCCGCAAGTGCCGGCGGCCATCCCCGTGCGGCCCGACACCTATTACTTTGCGATTGAAAACCGCGGCGCCCTGTATGAACAGATGCTCAAGGCGCAGTCGATTTCCGTGTACGTGCCGGCCGGCATACGCGACCTGCAGCTGGAACTGATCGCGGTGACGGCATGAGCCAGCTCATAGAACGGCGCGCGGCGCCCTCCCTGCTGGGATCACGCGGCGCCGCCCCGGCAGGCGGCAGCCGGCATGCGGGCAGCGCCCTGCTGGACCTGATGCACGAAGGCTTTTACATGCTGTTCATGCTCAAGCACGGTTCGGCGCCCGGCGACGAGCAAAGCTTCATGGACCGCATCACGGCCTTCCTCGACGACTTCGAACGCGAAGCGAAAAAGATCCGCGCCGATGGCGACGATATCGAGGCGGCCAAGTATGCGTTCTGCGCGGCCGTCGATGAAATCATCCTCGCCTCGCCGTTCGCCCTGCGCAAGCAGTGGGAACGGCGCCCGCTGCAGCTGCTGATCTTCGGCGACCAGCTGGCCGGCGAGCATTTCTTCGACCGCCTCGACGCCTTGCGCGGCAAGGGCGCCATGCGCGTGCAGGCGCTGCAGGTGTTCCACATGTGTTTATTGCTGGGATTCCAGGGCAAGTATGCGATCGACGGCGGCGATAAACTCAGCTACCTGACGGCGCGTCTGGGCGACGAGATCGCCCACATCAAGGGCAAGAGCCGCGGTTTCGCGCCGCGCGCGGAACGCCCCGACCAGGTGGTCAACAAACGCGGCAGCGACGTGCCGCTGTGGGCCCTGTCGAGCTTTTTCGCCCTGCTGGCCATCTGCGCCTACCTGGGCCTGAAAACGCATCTGACGCGCGGCACGCAAACGACGCTGGCCGCGTATGCGGACCTGGTCAAACTGGCCCCGCGCCCTGCGCACCTGACGATCACCCTGCCCTGATCATTGCGCGCGGATCATTGCGCGATGCGGAACTCGATGCGCCGGTTCCGCGCCCGGCCATCGGCCGTCGTGTTGCTGGCCACGGGGCGGTCCGGCCCCTGACCCGACACCAGCACGGTATCGGCCGCGATACCCTTGCTGGCCAGGTAGGCGCGCACGGCTTCGGCGCGCGCCTGGCTCAGGGCCACGTTGCTGGCGCGCAGGCCCGTATCGTCCGTGTGGCCGATCACCTCCACCTTGCGGCCCCGCAGCCTGAGCATGGCGGCCGCCATCTCGTCGAGGATGGCCAGGCCGGCCGGCGTGATGGAAGCCTTGCCGCTGTCGAATTCGATGATGCGCTTGTCCAGCGCGGCATCGAGCAAGCCCTGCTCGGCCTCGGCCGCCTTGATCCGCAAGCCGTTGTTGACGATGTAGGTGGGATTGAGACTGGTGGCGATGTCGCTGGCGATCTGCTGGCGCTGCGCCTCGTTCGCCACTTCGCCGCGCACGCTGACGTTGTTGCCGTCGATGCTGATCTGCCCCCGTGAAATGAGCTTCAGGTTCGGCGCGATCAGCTTTTGCACGTAGCCGTTCCAGTTGGCCGGCACGGCCACGTTGCCGATGGCGATCTGGTCGACCACGCGCTCGGCGCCGTACAGTTCGCGCAGGCGGGCCAGCACGGCCGCCTTGCCCGCCTCATCGGCCAGGGTGCCCGTGACGAGGATCTGCCCCGGCATCGGCGTCTGCGGCGCTTGCGCCTGCGCCTGGGCGGTGCAGGGAACGGCGGCGGCCAGCAGCAGGAAGAAAACGGTTGGTTTCATCGCAATCCTTCAGGCAAAGGTATCCGTGAACATGGCGCAGGCCGAGCGCAGCGACAGCTGCTCCTGCTGCAGGCAGGCGGAAAACCGGCGCAGCGCCGCAGCGCGTCCCAGCTGCTCCTCGACCCAGTCGAGCCGGTCGAAGACGATCAGCCTTTCGCTGCCGGCCTGCGGATCGATCAGCGCGCGCAAGCCGTGCGGGTCGGCGCCGCAAAAGCCGATCACCAGTACGGGCGCCTCGTCAAGGTGGGAAAAGAACAGCGCCAGTTCGAAATCGGCCTGGCGCAGGAAAGGCGCGATCAGGTGCAGCCAGAAGCTGGCCACCAGCTCGCGCAGCTGCGCCTCTTGCGGCAGCGGCAGCACCAGGCTCTTCTCCAGGCGCGGCAAGCCGCTCCGGCGCACCGGCTGCAGCAGCAGGCCCAGGCCCAGCAGCAGTTCGCGCACCGTCACGGGGAACGCGGGCGAAGCGAGCATCGTTTGCAAGCCATGCACGGTCTGCGCCTGCAGGAAGGCGGCCAGCCGCGCCGCGTGGCACGGTGCGGCCGGTTCGATTTCCACCACGTTGCCGGCCAGCGCCAGCAGCGCCGGTCCCGGCTCGGCGCTGGCCACGATGCCCTGCGACAGCTGCTCCACGCGCTGCCACAGCGGTGCCAGCGCCAGCGGGCTGCAGCCGACGAAGGCCTCGGCGTCGTCAACTTCCAGCGCGCCCATGGCCATGAAGGGAAAGCGCCGCAGCGACTGGTCATTGCTCGCTTCCAGGCGCCCGGCGATGGCGCGCCGGCTGCGCGTGCCGACGAAGGCAAAGCGCAGCGGCGGCAAGGCGTCGTAATTGAGCTTCCAGCGCGGCTCCGCCGTCAGCGCAGTCATGACCTGCGCCAGCCAGTCGTCGAGCAGCTGCACCAGCGCGTGGTTGTCGCAAGCCTTGATGAAATCGCCGCGCGCGGGGATCTTGCCGAAGTAGCCGAGGCGCACCTGCTGTTGCGCGCGCATCATGGCGACACTCCCGCAGCCGCGGCGATGACCGGCACAGGAGGCGCAGCACCCACGATGGTCTCGGGCAGCTGCATGCCGCGAAAGCCCTGTTCCTGCACCGCCGCAGTCCCGCCCGCACCCGTCGCCATCGTTTCCGCACTGCTGGTGATTTTCAGGTCGACCGCCACGGCCACCTCGCCGCGCGTCCAGCGCAGCTCGAACACGCCGCCGTCCTTGCGCTTCTTGGCCGCCGCATCGATCATGCGCTTCAGGCCGAACTGCCCCGGCTCGTTGAACAGCTCCACCGTGCGTCCGTCGAAGGTGACGGCCGTGATGCGCGCCCCTTGCATGCCCGACGCGCCCTGCGGGCCCGGATGCACCATGTTCGTCCACTGCGCCGGCGTGTTGCGGTAGCGCAGCTGCTGGCCGTCGATCTCCACCGTGTATTCCAGGGTACCGGGCGCGGGCGACGGCTGGATCTGGAACACGGTTTGCGCCGCCGTCGAGGTGGCCGCCACGCCGCCCGCGCCCAGCGGCGCGATCCAGCCGGGAAAGCGCGCCACCACCTGCGGCGACAGGCTGATGCCCATGTCGGCCCAGGTGCGCGGCGCCAGCACGTCGCCGCGCCGCACCACCAGGGGGCCCATCGAGGTGGTGACGAATTTCGCCACCAGGCCTTCCGGGCCGAAGAACTGGCCGATCTCCAGGTTGCTCGCCTCGATGCGCGCCGTGGGCGCAAACGGATATTTGTTGGCCAGCGATTTCTGGAACGGCTCATACACCTGCGCCGCCCAGGTCTTGTTGATATCGAGTTCGGCCGGCGCGACGATGACGGCAAAGGTCTGCATCAGCGGGCGCACGAGGATGGGACGTATCGCCTGCTTTTGCGCGTCGCTCATCCCCGTGAGCAGCTGCTCGTCGACCAGTTTCAGGGCGTCGGACAGCTCGGAACCGCTGCCCTCCAGGGTCTGCTGCATGAACTGGCGCGCGCCCGGCCCCGCGTCGCCCTGGTTCTTCAGCAGGTTCAAGCGGCTGCGCAGTTTCGACAGCGCTTCCAGGTAGGCGCGCATCAGCGAGCCATTGTTGTCCCTGGCCGCCACCAGCTTGCCCACGCCGGCAAATTCGCGCCCCACTGGCCCCATGGGTTTGTCCAGGCGCGCCGGGTCGAGCTGCGCATTGACGCCGGGACTGGCCGTCAGCTGCGATGGCGCGCGGCGCAGCACGGTTTCCTTGAACCAGGCGATGATGCCCCGCTCGGCCTTGCGCAGTTGGGCATTCTGCAGCGCCGGGTTGTCCCACGAGGTTTCCTCGTAGATGGCCGTCAGCAGCTTGGCGACCGGCGACGACTGCGGGTCGCCCAGGCGGTTCATCGCCTGCACGGCGCCGTCGAAGCCTTTCAGGTCGGCGACGGCCACGCCCTGCACGAATTTCTGCCACTCGCGCGCGTAGTCGGCCTTGTACATGGCCACCAGGTTTTTCTCGATCTGCTCCGGGCTGCCTTCCAGGGTCAGGTCGTCGGTGGAGGCGCTTTTCAGCACCCAGTCGGCGCTTTGCAGCTCGCGGTTGGCGGCGTCGCGAAATGCCCCTTCGACGAACTTTTCCCAGGCCTGGCGCGTAAAGGCGCCGGAGACGGCGTAGCTGCCCGCCAGCAGGGCCTGATCCTGCTCGCCGACGATGCGCGCCACCGTCATGCCGGGAAAGCGCGTCGAGGCGCGCGCCTTGACGTCGGCATACACGCGTTCGCGCGCCGGCATGCCGCGCACCACGCGGCGCAGGTTTTCGCGCGCCTGGTCGACCAGCGCCAGCTTCTGCTCGATGCGCGGCCAGGACGGGTCGCCGATCTGCGCCAGGTAAAACGTCAGCAGCCGTTCGGCGCTGCGTATCATCTGCTCGCGCGGCATGGCGCCCCGGTTGCCCTCCAGCCAGCCGCGCCAGAAACGCGTCATCTGGTCGTTCAGATGGCTGCTCTCCGCATGCGTCTTGTCGGCCAACATCAGATAGGTTTTCAGCGCGTTGTAGGCGTCTTCCACATTCGTCGCGCTGGCCGCCTGGTACTGCACACTGCGCGGCGCGGCGGGTGCTGCAGCGGGCGATGCGGCGGCCGGCGTCTGCGGCGTGCGCGCCGTGGGCTGCAGCTGGTCGGCGCTGGCGTTCATTTCGAACAGCAGGGCTTCCAGCGCGCCCACCACGGGGGCCAGCATGACCTGGCGCGCGCCGGCGAAATATTCCTCGCGCAGCTTGCGCTCCAGTAGGTCGCCCTGGTACAGGCCCAGGCGCAAGGACCACGGCCTTTGCTCCCGGTACGCTTCCAGCTGCTCGATGCGGTCCTGCAATATCTCGAGCGCTTCCAGGCGCGACTGCAAGTCCAGGCGCTTCTCCTGCAGCTTCACCACCTTGTTTAAATCAGCCTCGACGTTGGCCACCAGTTGCCGGTTGCCCAGGTAGGACCAGCTCCAGCCGCCCAGGCAGGCGCCCAGCGACACGGTGGCGGCAAAGAACACGGCATATTTGAAGCGCAGCCTGGCGCGGTTGGCGTAGTTGGCCACCAGGTGCTTGTCGGCAAAAATGACCTTGCGGAACAGCTCCAGCAGGAAATAGCCGTGCTGGCGCGCGCCCGATGGCACGGCGGCCGGGGCCGGCGCGAAGGCCAGGTCGAAGCGGCGCGCCACCTGCTGCGAGGAGGCACTGACGGGCTCGCCCTCCTGCAGCGCGCTGGTGAAATAAAAGCCGCGGAACACGGGCTGGAACTGGAACGGATTTTCCTCGAACAGGGTGGCGATGAAGGCACGCAGGGCCGGCTTGACGGCGGCAAATTCCAGCGGAAACGTAAACACGCCGGGCGCCATCGTGTTGCGTTGCCGGTGCGCCATGTTGGCCAGGCTCAGCTCCGTCAAGCCATCGTGCAATTCATCGAAACTCTGGTCGAAAAAACTCAGCAAGTCGGCCGTGGGCAGCTTGCGCTGGTACGGCATGGTGGCGCCCCAGACGCGCTCGCGCTCGCTGCGTTCGGCGTCCGCAAAAAACTCCGTGAAGCCGGCGATCAGGTCCGCCTTGGTAAATACGATGTACAGGGGCGCGAACACTTCCAGGCGCTCGATGACGTCCTGCACGCGCTTGCGCAGGCTGCGCGCCAGTTGCATGCCGACGTCGGGGTCGCCCTTCAATTCGGCGATGCTGACGGCGATGAGGATGCCGTTGATGGGCGCCTTGCGCCGGTATTTTTTCAGCAGGTCGAGAAAGCCGAACCACTCGCCCCGGTGCTCGTCGACGACGGAGTAGCGCCCTGCCGTGTCGAGCACGATGCCGTCCGTGGTGAAAAACCAGTCGCAGTTGCGCGTGCCCCCCACGCCTTGCACGATCTTGCCGTCGGCGAAAGGAAATTGCAGGCCCGAATGCAGGATGGCGCTGCTCTTGCCGGCGGCCGGATTGCCGATGATCATATACCACGGCAATTCGTACAGGGCGGCGGCGCCCGACTTGAGGCCCAGCTTGGACGTCTTGATGGTATCGATGGCGGCCAGCATGCCCGTGCGCACCGCGTCGAGTTCGCCATGCTGGGTGTTGTTGGCCGTCGATGCCGAGGCCGCTTGCGCGGCGGCGATCTCGGCCTCGTTGAGGATGACCTGGCCCAGCGCCTGCGCATCGCGGCGCGCGCGTCGCCTGCGCCACAGCCACAGGCCCAGCCAGGTGAGAAAAGCCAGCAGCAGCAAGGCCAGCGCCCAGACCAGCGCCACTTCCAGCACCTCGGCGCCCAGGTACAGGGACACGGCCAGCGCCACGAAGCCGAAGATGGTCAGATTGCGGCTGTCGGTGAGGAAATGCCAGAGTCGTCGCAGCATGATGAGCCCAGGGTGAGGTCGCAAAGCAGGAGGAACGCCGCCGCGCAGCGAGGCGGATTCGGCCCATGCTGACAGCAATGCGGCGCGCCTTTGTTGACATATGACAAGTTCCAGGTGCCAGCGCGCAGCAGGCGCCGGCATGCCATTGACGCTGCGCAAGCAAGCTTGCAGCGGTGAAATGCGGGCCGGTACGCGGCGCTAGAATGGCTGGCGCGGCTTACTTGCCCAGCACGCGCGGTTGCGGCAATTCCGTATGGCCAAAATCCATCATGGTCCAGCGCCCGCCCCAGCGCAGCCCCACCGATTCGGCCGTCACGCCATATAAACGGTAGCCGCGCATGGCCCAGGCATTTTTTTCAGAAATGATGAGCTTTCCTTCATGCATGAATGCGCAATCGGCGGCCAGGCCGTACTGGTGATAGCTTTGAAACGCCCTGGCGTTCGTCACGTTCGGCCCGGCCGCCGCCAGCTGGTCCTGGCGCGCCGGGCTGCGGTAGCCTTCCAGCAAGACCATGTCGTAGCCATGCACGTCCTTCATGATCTTGAAGACCAGCAGCAGGCGCTGCGCGAAATCGTGGTCGAGCAATTGCCAGTTGCGGCTGGCGCCGCCCAGCAGCGGACGCAGCTGCGTCACCTCCGCCGTGGAAAACAGCAGCGGCGGCAAGGCCGGCGGCGGCACCAGCTGCTCGCCTTTCAGCAAGTCGCTGACCTGGTCATTGATCACGTGTTGCTGATCGGCATAGCCGCGCAGGGCGATACGGTCGCTGGACAGCCAGGCCAGCAGGGGCGGCACGATGACCAGCACGCCGCCCGCCAAACTCAGCCAGCGATGCCGCCACAGCAGCCGCCATGCGCGCGACATGCCCGAGCCCGTGTGCCGCTGCACGCGCTGCCATTGCGCGCCGCCGCCCCGCTGCAGCCCCTGCGCGCGCCGCTGCATGCGCCAGCCCAGGTTGACGAGCGTGTGCAGCACGATGGCGCGGCCGCCGGGAAACAGCAGCAGCCAGCAGGCAAAACAGGCGAGCAGGAAATACATCAGGATCAGGGCGACGAACATGGGACGCTCCGTGAGGGAATCGGCGGGGCCGGGCAAGTCATTGCTCGGCGGTATCGCTAGATCGTAGGCGTCCGCGGCCCGCATGAGCGCGGTTTACATCAAGGTCAGTCGAATTTGATTCACTGCGGAGGTGATATTTTGTCTTTACTGAAAACCGGGGATGGCCAGGCACGCGGTCCTGACCTGCTGAGCAAGGCCGGCGCGGCTGGCGCGCGCATCGAAGGCAAGGGCATCCTGTCGCAGCTCGAGCACGGCGTCGCCGCACCCGCGGCCATGCAGGCCCTGCGCTGGCGCCCCGGCTGGCGGCACGGCGCCGCCGGCGCGCTGTGCCTGGCGTTGCTGGTAACGGCCGTGCTCGCCTACGACACGGAGGTGCCGCCCCTGCCGCCGGCGCCCGCCACAGCCATGACCGAGATTCCGCCCGTGCCAGCAGCAACGGCGCTGCCGCACGCGGAGCAGGCGGCCACCATCGTCAATACGGCGGGACCGCCCTTGCCCGCTGCGGCCGCCGCGAACGCCAGCGCGCCGCACAAGACGCCGCCGCCCGCGCGCCAGGCGGCCGCCCGCCCACAGGGGACGAGGCCGGCTGCCGCGCCCGGCGACAGCGACGTCGCCTTGCTGACGGCGATGGTGGCCCATGCGCACCGGCAGGAAGGCACGGCGCCGCCCGTGCGCGACGTGGTGCTGCGCAGGCAGGAACAGGGACAGGAACAGGGACCGGAACACGAAACGGCGGAACTGTTGCGGCGCTGTCAGCAGCTGGGCCTGATCGAAGGCATGCTGTGCCGCTCACGCATCTGCTCGGGCCGCTGGGACAGCGATCCCGCCTGCCATTGAACGCCTGGGCGCCGTATGCAACCTCAGGCGCGCTCGGACACTTCGATCAGGTTGCGGTCCGGGTCGCGCAGATACACGGAGCGGATGGGCCAATTGGCGCCCGTGCGGGACACTGGTCCTTCCTCGATGGCAATGCCCAGCGCCGCCAGATGGGCGATGAACACGTCCAGCGGCACGGCGGCGATGAAGCACAGGTCCAGCGCGCCGGGCGTGGGCAGGTCCGCCTTGGGCAGGAATTCCTTGCCGGCTTCATGCAGATTGATCTTTTGCGCGCCAAACTTGAAGGCATGGCGGCCGGCGCCAAACGTTTCCAGCTGCATGCCCAGCACGCGCGTATAGAAATCGATGCAGGCCGGCTTGTCGCGGGTGGTCAATACCAGGTGATCCAGGTGGTCTATCATATAGTTTTCGGGTGAGCGGCCGCGTCCATGCGGCCTTGCAAGAAGCCTTCCATCAGCGCCAGCAATGCCTGCGGCTGCTCCTGGTGCGGCGTATGCCCGCACTGCTCGACCATGGCGGGCACGGCGTTGAGCGCCTGCGCCACGATCGTATCGACCTGGGCCGCGCTGCCGTACTGGTCCTCGCTGCCCTGCACCACCAGCGCCGGGCATTCGACGGAGGGCAGCAGATACTCGATGTTCCAGAACTGGAAGCCATAGCTGAGCCAGGTGTCCGACCAGGCCTTGAAGATGGTTGCCGTCTTGTCGCCATGGTATTTCGCCAGCGCGCGCAGCTTGCCCGCGCCAAACGCCGCGTCCGCCCCGCGGATGCCGTCGAGCGTGATGCCTTCGACAAACACGTGCGCCGCTTCGGTGATGATGCCGCGCAAGCGCGGCGGCTGCTGCGCCGCATAGATCAGGGCGATGCTGCCGCCATCCGAGTGGCCGACGAGAAAATGGTCCTGCCCCGGCAGCAGCGCCGCGAGCACTTGCGGCAGCTCGCACAGCGCGTAATCGTGCAAATAATGGAGCTGGCGGCGCGCCGCCAGCGGCGACGACAACCCATAGCCGTGACGGTCATACAGCAAGCCGCGGCAGCCCGTCGCCTGGCATAGCTGCGCGGGAAAATCTTTCCACATTGCACAGCAACCGAGCCCCTCGTGCAGGAATACCAGGCAGGGCTTGGCGGGGTCGCCCTCGATCAGCTCGTAATAGATATCGGTTTCGGCGCTCAGGTTCAGTATCGGCATGGGCTAGGTTCGCAAGGGGTTGCGTATCGGCAGGTCGGCTGGGCCTATTGTGCCATTGTCCTGCGCGCCATGCGTGGCGCCCCCGTAAAAATAGCCTGCCGGAAAAGATCTAGCCCCCTGCCTGCAAGGTGTTTGCGCCAGCACAAGTTCGCACCGTTTTTCCGCCGGCGCCGCGCACTTTCCGCCCCCGTGTATGCCTAGAATGGCTTACTCCAACAGCATGGAGCAGGCGGCTACCTTATCAGCCAGGACGTGACACTGGCCGTCACGGCAACAGATAGGGCGTCTTGCCGCACGACGACAGGCGCGGCGTCCAAACTATCGATCAGGAGTACATCATGGAAATGAAAGTAGAACATCGCACCGGCAGCAACCTGGCACTGGATGAAACCGATGCGCCGATGGAACAGGAAGGCCAAAGCGCCCAAGGCGCGGCCGCACAGGACTTGAACCTGAGCCCCGCCGCCTTCACCACCTACTACACGTGGACGGCCAATGGCGTGCATCCTTCGGTCAACTTCGTCAACGCCAATGTGCACGCCAATTCGCGCGTATTTCTCAACATCAGCGAATATAGCGCGAATCCCCAGGACCGTTTCATTGGCGCCGCCCGCATGGCCGTGTACAACATCGCACCATATAACGGCGGCTTCCGGGCCTGGGTGGAAATCTCCTGGGGCAGCCCGCTCAAGGTGCGTTTCGACGTGTTTGTCGATCCCTGATCAGGGGCTCGCCGCGCCTGCCCCCGCCACCCGCGGGCCGGCATCGCGCAGGCCGTTGATGCACTGACGGGAAGGAAAGCGTGAATGGGAAACCGTGCGCGCATGACAAAAGGGCCACGTGTTGCCACGTGGCCCTTTGCTACTGCTTGTTCTGGCTCCCCGACCTGGACTCGAACCAGGGACCTGCGGATTAACAGTCCGTCGCTCTACCAACTGAGCTATCAGGGAAAGGAGGCCGCATTATATACGTCAAAATTTCCCATGTCCAGTTGTTGCTGCATGACCGGCCAAAACAGGCCCTTACGCCAGCAAGCGTAGGGGGCAACGGCCGCGCCGCCGCGCGGACATGCGCTTGCAAGACTCGCCTTGCCCCTGGCTGGCTGCGCTCGCCCGGCATGACAGGATCAAGCGCATCCCCGGCGGACCAGCCCGGCAGCGGCGTCAGCTCGTGGGGCATTGCCGGGCAGATGGCGGCGGCGTGCGCTTCGACGGCAGCGCCCAAAGACAAGGCCGCCCTACTGGTGCGCGGGCGGCCTTGTCATTGCAACGGCAACTGCTTGCCGGCAAACCCGCTATTCGCCCAGGTAGATGAACTTGAACAGGAAGATGGCGGCGATGATGTAGGCCACCACCGAGACCTGCTTGCCCTTGCCCGTCAACAGTTTCAATACCGCATAGGTGATGAAACCGAAGGCCACGCCGCTGGCCACCGAATACGTAAACGGCATCATCAGCGCCGTGATGGCGGCCGGGATGCTTTCCGTGCTGTCATCCCAGTCGATGAAGGTCAGTTCGCGCAGCATCAGGCAGGCCACGTACAGCAGCGCGGGCGCCGTCGCGTACGGCGGCACCGTGTGCGCCAGCGGAGCGAAGAACAGGCTGCCCAGGAACAGCAGCGCGACGGCCACGGCCGTCAAGCCCGTGCGTCCACCCGCTTGCACACCGGCAGCGCTTTCGACGAAGGCGGTGGTGCTCGACGTGCCCAGGCAGGCGCCGGCGGCGATCGCCGTGCTGTCGGCCAGCAAGGCCTTGTTCATGCGCTCCATCTTGCCGTCTTTCAACAAGCCGGCACGGTTGGCCACGCCCATCAGGGTGCCCGTCGCATCGAACAATTCCACCAGGAAAAATACCAGCACCACGTTGACGATGCCGATCGACAGCGCGCCCATGATGTCGAGCTTGAACAGGGTCGGCTCGATGGCGGGCGGCGCCGAGACGATGCCGTTGAACTGGTTGCCGCCGAAGAAGAAGCTGGCGACGGTGATGGTGAGGATGCCGATCAGGATGGCGCCCGGCACTTTCAGGCGGTCCAGCGCGACGATGATGAAGAAACCGAGGATGGCCAAAATGGGCGCCGCCTGGTGCAAGTCGCCCAGCGCGATGATGGTGGCGGGGTTCGACACCACCACGCCGGCGCTTTTCAGCGAAATGATGGCCAGGAACAGGCCGATACCCACCGTGATCGCCGTGCGCAGCGCGGGCGGGATGCTGTTGATGATCATTTCGCGCACCTTGAACAGGCTGACCAGAATGAACAGGCAGCCGGAAATGAAGACGGCGCCCAGCGCCACTTCCCAGCTCATGCCCATGCCCTTGACCACCGTGTACGAGAAGTACGCATTCAGGCCCATGCCCGGCGCCAGCGCGATCGGGTAGTTCGCGTACAGGCCCATGATCAGGGTGCCGATGGCGGCCGCCAGGCAGGTGGCGACAAACACGGCGTCTTTCGGCATGCCCGCGTCGCCAAGGATGGACGGGTTGACGAAGATGATGTAGGCCATCGTCAGGAACGTGGTCAGGCCGGCCAGCAGCTCCGTGCGCACATTGGTCCCGTTGTCCTTCAGTTTGAAATAGCGTTCCAGGAACTGCATGATTAATCCCTTGTTTTGGTAAAACCGCGCGCCTGGTCTTGGACTATGCGCATCTCTTTTCTTGCAACTATTTATTTGGTCGCTGCACCGGTCGGCTTGAAGGCCCACCAGCGGCTGCCCGCGAAATTCCAGACCAGCCCGATGCCCGTCGCCAGCACCTGCGCCAGCCAGTAATACCAGCCCAGCTGGTGCACCAGCAGCCACATCAGCCCCGTATTGATGCACCAGCCGATGCCCAGCAGGGTGAAATACTTGCTGGCCGCCTCGCCGTGCCCCTTGTCGCTCTTAAACGTGAAAAAGTAATTGAGGAGGTAGTTGACGACGGAACCGAGGATGTAGCCGATGCCGGACGCGGCGGCGGCGCTGATGCCGGCCCATTCCACGCCGCCCCACAGCACGCTGTATTGCACGGCCGTGCCGGAAGCGCCGACGGCGGCGAAACGCAGGAATTGGTGATGCAGGGAATGGGACATTGTCAATTTTCAAATGAAGCGAAAACAATCGCCAGGATCGGGCCAGAATAAAAAATGGCTACGATTGCTCGTAACCATTTTTCAGCCTGCATTTTACTGCAAGTTGCGCCCAACGTTCATATTCGCCGCCGTTTCGACACTTATTCCTTGCCTTGACGGCGCCGGCGCAGCCATACAAACAGCGCGATCAGCAGCAAGATACCCACGATGCCGCCCGGCAGCATGAACGGCCGCACGCGCGCCAGCAGCGGTTTTTCGCCGCCGCTGCGCGCCTGCGCCACATACGCGGGCGTCACCGACACGTCCGGGTTGCCATACTGTTTCAGCACGTAATTGGCGATCGAGGCGATCTGCTCGTCCGTCAACGGCTGCACGTAGGAGCGCTGGTCGAAACGGGGCATGAACGCTTCGTGCTCTTCCCCTTCGATCTTGCGCTCGACGCCAAACAGGATGGCCGAGACCAGGTTGGCCGGCGTGTTGCCGCCCGTCGCCGTGTTGTTGAACAGGGCCGGGTAGCTTTGCCCCGTGCTGCCGGCGCCGCTGGCCGAATGGCAGCTGGCGCAATAGCCGGAAAACAGCACGGCGCCGCTATTCAAGGAATGGCGCTCGGTGGCAGCGGTCATGCCGCGCAATACCGCTTCCTCGCTGGCGGCGCTGCCGTGGCTGAAGGCCGCCCTGGCCTGCCCCGGCGCACGCACGGGCGGCACCGTGCGCAGCCACGCGACGATGGCGGCCACGTCGTCGTCGCGCAAGAATTGCAGGCTGTTCTGGATGGCTTCGGCCATGCCGCCCGCCGCCTGCCCCTTGCCTTCCACGTGCCCCGTCTTCAGGTAAGCCGTGAGTTCCGCATCCGTCCACGCGCCGATGCCGCTGACCTTGTCGGACGTGATGTTGGGCGCATGCCAGGAACCGAGCGAGGCGCCCGCCAGGGTCTGGCTGCCGATTTCCGCCATCAGCGCGTTGCGCGGCGTATGGCAGGCGCTGCAGTGCGCCAGGCCTTCGGCCAGGTAGGCGCCGCGGTTGATCTGCGCGCTCTTCGCCGGATCGGGCACGAAGCGTTTATTGTCGAGGAACAAGGTATTCCAGCCCAGCATGGACAGGCGCACATTGAACGGGAATGGCAGGGCCGTCTGGCGCGCCGCTTCATCGACGGGCTGGACGGCCTGCATGAAGTAGTAATACAGGTCGCCCACGTCCGCGTCCGTCAGCTGCGCATAGCTGGTATAGGGCATGGCCGGGTACAGATGGCTGCCGTCGGCGCGCACGCCTTCGCGCAGGGCGCGGGCAAAGTCGGCCTCCGTGTAATGGCCGATGCCGCCCTTTTTCGATGGCGTGATATTCGTCGCATAAATCGTGCCCAGGGGCGAATCGATGGCGTAGCCGCCCGCATACGGCTTGCCGCCCGCTGCCGTATGGCAGGCCATGCAATCGGCCGCGATGGCCAGGTAGCGGCCCCGCTCCAGGCGTGCATCGGGCTTGGCGGCTGTGCTCGCGGCCGGCGCGGCCGGACGGTCCGGCGTCAGGGTGACGGGCGGCGCCGGCGGCACGGCGTGTGCGGCCAGCGGCAAGCCGGCCGCCAGGGTCAGGCCCAGCAAGAAGCGGCGCATCATGCCGCCTCCCTTGCCAGGGTGCGGGCGATGTCGTCGGCCGCGCGCAAGCCGAGCGCGGCCATGCTGAGGGTGGTGTTGACGACACTGGCCGACGGCATGGCGCCGCCGCCCGGCAGCCACAAATTGGCGTGGTCGTGGGCGCGGCAATTGCCGTCGACCACGGAGTCAAGACGGTTACTGCCCATGATGACGCCGCCCATGATGTGGTTGTTCGCGTTCAGGCTGTCGGTGATATGGAATTCCACGGCGCCGAACAGCTTGCCGATGTGTTCGAGCTGCGCATGCGCGGCCTTCGCGCCATCGCGCACGTAATCGCCCACGTCATAGTAGATGTCGGGACAGGCCAGGCCCAGCGGGTCCTTGCGCGTCTTGCTCAAGGTCAAGCGGTTGTGCGCTTCGGGCAAGGGTTCCAGGCTGATCGACAGGTCCACGCCGAACGCGGCGCGGCGGCGGATCTCGTCGTCGAGATCCTTGCCCACCAGGCCCAGCTTCAGCGATTGCTGCGTAGCAGGTCCGACCCGGGTGATATTGTTCAAGATCATCTTATTGGCCGAATACTGCGCGCGGAAGGCGCCGTCGCGCGGGCCCACCAGGCAGCTGCTTTGCGCGGGGCCACGGCCCGTCCAGATCGGCTCATTGGCCAGGAAGGTACAGTGGAAGCCGGAGTGGTCCATCATGTTGCGGCCCACTTGATCCGAACTGTTGGCGATGCCGTTCGGGTTGTTCCGGTTGGCCGCCAGGAGCAGCAAGCGGGGCGTTTCGATGCCGTTGCAGGCGATGACGAAGGCCTTGCCCGTCGCCATGTGCGACTGTTTCTTGGCGTCATACCAGTGCACGGCCGTCACGCGGTTGTTCTGGTCCGTGTCGATGCGGTAGACGACGGCCTCGGCCAGTACGCCAGCGCCCTTCAGCTCGGCCCGCTCCACATGGTGGATGCCGTTGTACATGGCGCCGATGGGGCAGATCGGCTGGCAATTATTGTTGCCGCAGCAGGTGGGACGGCCCTGCCACGGGCGCGTCGAGCGCCCTTGCGGGATCGGCACGGAACGGTAGCCGTGCGGGTTGACCACTTCGGCGAAGCGCTTGTCGCCATAGCCCCAGGGCACCATGTCCATCGGGTACGGCGCGCTGCGCTCGCTGGGCGACTGCAAGGCGGGATCGTTGGGACCGGCCACGCCCATTTCCTGCTCGGCGCGGCAATAGTAGGGTTCCAGTTCCTCATAGGAAATAGCCCAGTCGCGCCCGACGCCGTAATCGCTTTTCATGCGCATGTCGGACGGCAAATGGCGCCAGCACGACGCGGCCCAGTGCCAGGTCGTGCCGCCCACCGTGCGCAGATAGCCTTGCTGGAAACTGCTGCCGCTGGGGCCGGACAATTCCACATAGTTATTCTTCGGGAAATACAGGGGCGCGGGCGCATTGTCCGCCTGCGGATACAGGCCCTGGAAGTCGGAGCCGACGCGGTTCTCGAACGGCATGTTGCGCCAGTTTTCCACGGCTTGCCCCCGCTCGATGCGCAGGCCCGCTTCCAGCATGATCACGGAATGGCCTTGCGCGGCCAGCTGGTCGGCCATCATGGCACCGACGACACCCGTGCCGACGATGACGACATCGGCGACGACGTCGCCATTACTCTTGAATTGGGGGGATTTCATTTTGCTTGCTTGCCTTTCGGTTCGGGAGTGCCGGTGGTGGCCGGGGCCGGTACGGGTTTGGGCGCCACGGGCGCGGAGACGCGCACGGCCGGCGGCGCCTTCAGCCACCACAAGGGGCCGTAATTGCAATAGGTCGGCACGACCTGGCCATCGGCCACCGTGCGGTACATCAAGGCTTCCGCATACGCGACGACGATGGACTTCGTGCCCTGCTCAGCATGGCCGGCGACGGTGCCCGTGTACCAGGCGGCGACGATGGCCAGCGCCAGCTCGCGCAAAGCCGCATCGGCGGCGCTGGCGGCCGCCAGCAGCGCCTTGGCTTCCTGGCCCGTGACGAGCAGCGCGCCCAGCTGCGGCAAGCGCTCGGCGAAACCGGGCACGTTCGTGCGCATGGCTTGCTCGATGCGCGCCGCCGTCGCGGCGGACAGGTCGCGGTGGCCCGTGATGGTTTGCGACAAGCTGTAGAACAGCATGGTGGCGGGCGCCAGCCCGGTCGCCGGAGCACTGGCCGGCGCCTGCATGGCGGCCGACAGGGGATTGCTCCAGAAACCGGCCTGCGCCAGCAAGGCGGCCAGGCCGATCAGGGCGTGGCGGCGGCTGATGCGGGGAAGGGATGAAACGGATGTTGCAGATGGTTCGCTGCCTGGATAGTTCATGAGACTCCCGCAAGACTTGTTGTTTTGTTGACTTCGATGATTGCGTTACATTGCATTTGCGCATATGGAACCGGTTCCATATTATCCTACAGAAGTAAATTGTCTGCCAATGTAGTATTACTATTGAGGATTTTCCTTGTGCAATGCTGGCGTTTCGCGCAGGCAAAATGCCAGTCCCGGCTGGCTCCCCAGACGGTAATGGAAATCGAGCACGCTGCCGCCGGCCAGGGCCGGCTTGCCCGGCAAAGGCAGCGGGAGGTTCAGGCTGCAATCATGGTCGCCCAGGACGATGTCGCCATGCACGCGGATGCGCGTCAGCAAGCGCGGTGCCTGCTCCAGCACCTCGGGCAAGCGGATGCTGGCGGCCGGCAAGCGGTCGCCCAGTTCCCCCTGCCAGGCGCGCAAAGCGTCACCATCGAGGGCAAATATGCGGCCCCAGTCCGTGCACGGCGCATCCGGCGCGCACCGGTCCAGACCCAGGTGCACGGTGACGGCTGCCGGCAGCAGCGCCGCCGCGGGCGCCTGCGCGTGCAGATTGCGCAGGATGGCCACCTGCGGCTCCTTGCCCAGCGCCGTATTCATGGTTTCGCTGACGATCACGTCCGGCATTGCGCCGGCAGGAATGCGCCAGGCGGCCGCGTCGGCGCAAAGGTAGTCCGTCACATGGCCGTCCAGACCCAGGGCCGCAATCAGCTCGCGCGCATACGCCAGGGTCTCGGCATGCACGTCGAGGATGGCAAACCGCACCAAGTCCGCATCCAGCACGGCCATCACGGGCAGGGCCAGCAAGGCAAACGGGCCGCAGCCCGCATACAGCACGCGCACGGGCCGTCCGCCGCTCGCGTCCAGGCGCTCGCGCACGGCCAGCGCCAGGCCCTGGATGAAGGCGGCGCTGCGGTACGGCTCGCGCGCGCACAGCCCCGCCTGCACGGGCGAGATGGCCCAGCCGCTGGGCAGGAAACTTTCGCCATCGCGCAAGCCGTCCGGCCCGTCCATGGACAGACGCGAGTGGCGTTCCACCAGCTGGCGCAGCCGCACCGTGTCGCCGACCAGGCTGGCCAGGGAACGCCGCGGATCGCACACGGCGGCCGCGATGGCGGCCAGTTCCACGCGCGCGGGATTCACGCGCGACGCCACGGGCAAGGCAGGAGACGGACAAAATGCATGGCGGCTTCCTTGAAATGATTGCAAGTACGGGGAAAAATTGGCAGCATAGCAAACAAATACACACCTGCGCATTTTCCGCCATCCGCAACGATCTACCGGAGCACCGATGCACGCCTTGCCGCTTTCCCCGCCCTACCAGTTGCGCGTCCAGCGCGACGACGACGATGGCTTTGCCGCCGCCCTGTACAGTTCCACGCGCGACGACTTGCGCCGTATGCCGGCCGAGCCCGCCGTCATCGAACAGCTGATCGCCATGCAGCAGCGCATGCAAAGCCACGGCTATCGGCAGGCGTATCCGCGCGCAGCGTATCTGGTGCTGCAGCACGGCGACATCCCCATCGGCCGCCTGATCCTGGACCGCCAGGGCGACGTGCTGCACCTGGTCGACATCGCCATCCTGCCCGCCGCGCAAGGCCAGGGCGCCGGCAGCGCCGTACTGCGCGGCCTGCAGGCGCAAGCGGGCGCGGAGCACTGCCGGATCCACCTTGCCGTCAACAAGAGCAATACCGCTGCGCGCGCGCTGTACCAGCGGCTGGGCTTTCTCCTGCGGGGGGAAAACGACGTCCAGGAACAACTGGAATGGAGCGCGCCATAGTGCCGGCGCCGACGCCGCCTAGCACCTGGCTGCGGCTGCCGCTGCACTTTGACGTGGCGCGCCTGCAGCGCGACAGCGACCAGTTCGCCGCCGGCGAGTGGATCAGCCATTTCAATACGGGCGCCTACGACACCGGCTGGAGCTGCGTGCCGCTGCGCTCGCCCGGCGGGGCAACGGACCACATCATGCCCGTCGATGGCGCCGCCTATGCCGGCACGCCGCAACTGGCGCGCTGCCCCGGCCTGCGCGAGGTGCTCGCCAGCTTTGCCTGCGAGATCAACTCTGCGCGCCTGCTGGCGCTGGCGCCGGGCGCCCTCATCCGCGCGCACCGCGACGCCGGCACGTCGCTGGCCGATGGCTTGATCCGCATCCACATCCCCATCCACACCTCGCCGCAGGTGCTGTTCACCATCGATGGCGAGACCGTGCATTTCACGGCCGGACACGCCTGGTACATGGATGCCAGCTGCCTGCACGCCGTGCACAACCAGGGAAGCGCGCCGCGCATCCACCTCGTGCTCGACTGCGTCACCAATGCCTGGCTGGAAGCGCTGTTTGCCGCCGCCGGCTTCGTGCCGAAGGCGATCCATAAATATGGCGACCCCGGCATCCACGACGGCAATGTGCGGGCCATCATCGCCCAGCTGCGATTGTCGCCCTCGCCTGCCAGCCTGGCGCTGGCCAGGGAATTGGCCGCGCTGGCCGACGGGAGCGCACCGTGAACGCTGTGGCGGGCCTGGCCCAGCAGGAACGCCTGCTGGCCAGGGGCGAGGCGGTGGCATGGCACGAGGGCATGGACTTGCGCGCCTGGTATCCGCTGTACGTGGAACGCGGCGATGCGCCGGCGGATGCCGCCATATGCTGGCGCGACCTGGGGGAAACGGTCTTCAGCGACGCCTTTTTTGTCAATACGCTGGCGCGCCAGCCGCCTGAGGAGCGCCGCGTCTGCCGCACGCCGCTGGCGGCGCTGGCGGCGCTTCGCGATGGCCTGGCGCCCGATGCCTTCATCTTCCACGTCTCGCGCTGCGGCTCAACCTTGCTGAGCCAGCTGCTGGCGTGCTTGCCGCAATGCATAGTCATGTCCGAGCCGCCCGTCGTCGACTCGCTGCTGCGCCTGTATCACGACGGTGCGGACCCGGCCGCCAGCCTTGCCCTGCTGCGCCAGG
The DNA here is from genome assembly GCF_059420865.1 of Janthinobacterium sp. GW821-FHT03C10. Lineage (NCBI taxonomy): Bacteria > Pseudomonadati > Pseudomonadota > Betaproteobacteria > Burkholderiales > Oxalobacteraceae > Janthinobacterium > Janthinobacterium sp. GW821-FHT03C10. The sequence goes on from NZ_JBWKUN010000002.1 coordinate 507,554, forward strand.
CCATCCTGGCCCTGGGCCAGCGCCGCTCCGGCGACGAGACGCATTTCTTCATCAAGTTCGATTGCTGGCACATCCACAGCCTGGACCTGCTGCGGCAGGCGTTTCCCGGCACGCCCTGCCTGTTCGTCTACCGCGAACCGCTGGCCGTGCTGGCCTCGCACCAGCGCCAGCGCGGCCCGCAAATGGTGCCCGGCATGCTGCACCCGGCCCAGCTGCCGCTGCCCGCGCACCAGCTGGCGCCGGGCGATCTCGATGGCTATACGGGCCTGGTGCTGGCCAGCCTGTTCGATGCCGCGCTGCCGTACGCCGCCGCGGGCCAACTGCAGCTCATTAACTACAGTCAATTGCCTGGCATCGTATTGGACGAGCTACTCCCCCGCTTCCGCATCGCCACCACCGCAGGACAGCTGCAAGCGATGCGCGAACGCGGCGGCGTGCATGCGAAATATGGCACGGTATTCCAGGGTGACGCACCGCCGCATGCGGCAAGCAGCCTGTCTGGCATGGCGGAGCAGATACAAACCGGCTATCAGGCGCTGGAAGCGCTGCGCACAGGAAATTGAAGCTATACCAGCGTGCCATCAGCGCGCGCCGTGAAAAACAAAAAAGCCCGGCGGAAGGACCGGGCTTTTTGTGTGGCGGCTGTTGCGCAGCACTGAGCGGCAGTGGCTCAGCCTAGAAAAACTCCTTAACCGCGTTGCGTGCGCCGGCGGCGTGCCATCAAACCCATCAGCCCCAGGCCGGCAGCCAGCATGGCATAGGTCGATGGTTCCGGCACGGCCGTGACCGATACGTTATCGAGTGCCGCACCCCACACACTGTTTTTGTTATTGCCTTGGAAATACAGGGTGCTGTTGGCAGCAGTAGCAATAAAGCTGAAGCCTTCGGTAACCCATCCCATGTTCGCAGGCGACCGCCCTGTACTGTCAAACGTGAAGCTGTGCACGCCGGTGACGCCCACATCCACCAGTTTGAGACTGCCGCCACCTTCGGCATTGCCGGCAAGGCTGAAACTGACGTTGTACTGCTGCCCGACCACGGTGCCGAAGGACTGGGAAATACGTCCGCCAGAACTGCCATTCAAATCCAGGCTGTAGTTTCCCTCCGCATGCTTCCAGTATTGATTGACGATATCGACGCTGCCACTGTCCACGTTCCAGGCACCCAGACGCGCACCGCTGTTTATCTGTGTGAAGGGGCCGCTAAACGTGCTCGATTCGAAGCCGCCATTGCTCAACAAGTTAGCGTGCGCCATAGGCGCAACCAGAATCAGTGCAGCCACACCGGCCAATGCAGTCAACTTACGCATAATCCAATATCCCTTTTATTTTATTCAAGAAATTTATTTTTCTCGAAGACATCAGCTTAAGACCTAAAAATTAAAAAATCAATAATATTCTTAAGTTAATAACAAATAATTAGCCAAGATCAGGCTGCCCTCTCATCGGGGATCTGGCGAGCAGGAAATTGAAACTGATGGGGATGACCACAAAATGATGTGCCATGCACAACCGAGCAGACCCTGAAACGCAAAAAGCCCAACCGGTGAAGGCTGGGCTTTTTGCTACTACATGTTCTGGCTCCCCGACCTGGACTCGAACCAGGGACCTGCGGATTAACAGTCCGTCGCTCTACCAACTGAGCTATCAGGGAAAAGAGGCCGCATTCTATAGCGCAAATTTTCAGTTGTCCAGATTTACGCGAAAAAATTTATGCGCGGCGCCTCTCAGCCCGGATTTTCCTGCGGATGATAGTCGAACACGAGTACGCGGCCCAGCCATGGCTTAAGCAGCTCGACAAAAGCCTGGTGCGCGGCATGGGTCAGATACGCATCACGCGCGCCCGTATGGGCAAAACTCAAGCTGAAGCAATCGGTAAAGCCGTCATCGAGGCCTTCCGGGCTGACGTTCGGCCCCCATTCGAATTGCAGCACGCCGGGAATGCGGTTTTTAAGCTGGGAAAATTCATAGACCAGCTCGGCATGCTTGGCCGGTGTGATGTCCTCAAGAAAATCACACAGGACGATATGGCGCAGGGGAATGGAACAGGTCATGGTGGCAACTCTCCTATGGGGTTGCATTCAGGATAGCGCAAAACGGGAAAAGACACAGGCCGCGGCCCGCCATGGCGCCACTGCGGACGCGCTGCAGATGTTTTTTATATGCAACATGTTATTCGGATAATATCCTACATGGACACTCCATACCTGCAAGCAACCATTCATACCAGCCCATGACAAAAAACAGCATACTGGCCGTGTTATTCATCGCCTTGATCCCATTTTATGCATGTAAAGCACAACCCGTTCCGCGTGCCATCGACGCGCTGCTGACTCCCGATATTGGCGGGATAAAGCAGTTTGTGGAAATCAAAACAGATGACTCCAACAAGCCTGCTCTTCTCTTTTTATCGGGCGGGCCGGGAAGTTCGATGATGAAGAATGCGGATGCGTTTACCGCCATCCTGAAAAAGAGATTTACGATTGTGCAATGGGACCAGCGCGATGCGGGAAAAACCCTGAAACTGAATCCATCGCCAAGCCAGCCTTCCGTCGCGCAGATGGAACAGGACACGTACCAGGTCATCACGTTTCTACAAAAAGAGCTCAAGCAGGAAAAAATATACTTGCTGGGCAGTTCCTGGGGCAACGTCCTGGGCTTTTATATCGTCAAGCATCATCCGGAACTGCTGCATGCCTATTTCGCTTCCAATCCTGTCGTGAGCCAGCTGGAAAGCGAGAAAGAATTGCTGAAAACCTTGAAAGTGCATTTCAAGGACAATGCCGTCGCCAGCCAGGAACTGGACAGCGTCAGTTTCCCGTTTGCAAGTGACGAAAGCATGTTTTATTTAAGGAAATGGCTTTTTTACAAGGATGGCAAGGAATTTGCCACGAGCGAAGGCTTCAAGACGGGTTTTCTTCAATGGTCGAAAACCTGGTCGCCCGTCTGGAACGAGGTCATGAACATCGATCTGCCCAGGACCTTGAAGAGCGTTGACTGCCCCGTGTATTTCTTCGTCGGCAAAAACGATATCCAGACCTCGACCAGGATCACGCAAGCGTATTTTGAGACATTGAAGGCGCCAAAGAAGGGGCTGTTTTTCTTTGACCATTCCGGGCATCAAATTCACCAGGATGAACCGGTGCAATTTCAGGAAGCCATCATCAAGACATTGGATGCGGCGCCGAAGTCCTGATACGACGCCCCGTCACGGGACGCCAATCCCGGAAGCGGACAGGCTGGCCTGACCGCCGGCAATGCTGGCGGCGGCCTTGCGGATCAGCGTCGCCACCGCATGGGCTTGCGAAATGTAAATGGCATGGCTGCCGGCGACTTCGACCGCCTTCGAGCCCGCGCGTTCGGACATCTCGCGTTGCATCGCCGGCGCAATCATCTTGTCCTCGGTCGCGACCAGGTACCAGCTGGGCTTGCTCCTCCACGCTGGAGCGCTGACCACGCCGGTCAGCGCGGCCACTCCCCAGGGCACTTGCGATGCCGCCATGAAGCGGGCCTTGTCCCTGGGCACATCGGCAGCGAAGGCGGTCGCAAACTTTTTCTGGTCGAGCAACAGGAAGCCATCGTGCGAGGGCAAGATCGGCGGCACCGGCGCGCCAGGCGGGGCATTCTTCAGCAAGGAATCGACAGACTCGCCTTGATCCGGCACAAACGCCGCGATGTAGACCAATGCCTTGACCTTGGGATCGTTCCCCGCTTGCGTGACCACGGCGCCGCCATACGAATGACCGACAAGGACCACGGGCCCCGGCGACGCGGCGATGACCCGCACGGTCGCGGCCACATCGTCCGCCAGCGATAGCGTTGGGTTTTGCACAATAGCAACGTGGCAACCCTCGTCATGCAGCGCCCGGTAAACGCCTTCCCAACCCGCCCCATCGACAAAACCGCCATGCACGAGCACGATCGTTGCCGACCCAACACTTGTGACCTCATCCATTTCAGCCCCTCCAGGAAGTTGAAGGCGATGACAGGCCTGCCGGCGCCTTGTCGCCTCCAGCATAGCGCCGGGCTCCGGGCGGCCTATGCGCTGGATCAAGAGTGATGACACGGATGCCTCATGCAGGCCCTGAAACGCAAAAAGCCCAACCGTAATGGCTGGGCTTTTCGATACTGCTGATGTTCTGGCTCCCCGACCTGGACTCGAACCAGGGACCTGCGGATTAACAGTCCGTCGCTCTACCAACTGAGCTATCAGGGAAAAGAGGCCGTATTATATAGGGCAAGCAAGCACATGTCCAGATTCCCATGGGAAATTCTTATGCCGGCCATGACGCCTGCGCCGGCGGCGCAAAAACAAAAAAGGCCACATTTTTCAACGTGGCCTTCCGAATTCTGGCTCCCCGACCTGGACTCGAACCAGGGACCTGCGGATTAACAGTCCGTCGCTCTACCAACTGAGCTATCAGGGAAAAGAGGCAATATTATATGTCGCTTGTTCCATATTTGCAAGACTGATACTGCATCCTGGCAAACACGGCCATCGCCGACCTTCTACTGCCATCAGCGCCGCACTTGCATGCAGCGCCGAAGAAGCAAGATCTTAAAGCACTTTGGCGATCGCGTCAATAACGATGTCGATGTTGCGCGAATTCAATGCTGCCACGCAGATACGGCCCGTGTCGACGGCGTAGATCGATTGCTCGCGCAGCGATGCCACCTGCTCCTTGGTGAGACCGGAGTACGAGAACATGCCGATTTGCTGGCGCACGAATTCGAAGTCGTGGCCCGGCGCCTTGGCTTTCAGCTTTTCCACGAAGGCATTGCGCATTTCGCGGATGCGCACGCGCATGCCGGCCAGTTCCTCTTCCCACAGCTGGCGCAGTTCCGGCGTGGCCAGGACGGTGGCGACCACCTTGCCGCCATGCGTAGGCGGGTTCGAGTAGTTGGTGCGCACGACGCGCTTCAGCTGCGACAGCAGGCGTGCCGCTTCATCGGCGCTCGAGGCGACGACGCTCAGGGCGCCCACGCGCTCGCCGTACAGCGAGAACGATTTCGAGAACGAGTTCGACACCAGCAGCGGGCCGCCCGCGTCGGCAAAGCGGCGCACCACGGCGCCGTCTTCGGCGATGCCGTTGGCGAAACCTTGATAGGCCATGTCCAGGAACGGCACCAGGCCGCGCGACGTGACGACGGCAATGATCTGGTCCCACTGGGCCACGCTCAGGTCGGCGCCGGTCGGGTTATGGCAGCAGGCGTGCAGCACGACGATGGAGCCGGCTGGCATGGCGTTCAGGCTGGCCAGCATGCCGTCGAAGTTCACGCCATGGGTGGCGGCATCGTAGTAGGTGTAGTTATTCACGACGAAACCGGCGTTCTCGAACAGCGCGCGGTGGTTTTCCCAGCTTGGGTCGCTGATGTAGACCTGGGCACCCGGCGCGAAGCGCTGCAGGAAGTCGGCACCGATCTTCAGTGCGCCCGTGCCGCCGATGGCTTGCACGGTGACGGCGCGGCGCTCTTGAATTACGGCGCTGTCGGCGCCAAATACGAGTTCTTGCACCGCCTTGTCGTAGGCAGCCAGGCCTTCGATCGGCAGATAGGTGCGTGGGGCGGCCTGTTCGATCAGGATGGCTTCCGCCTTGCGTACGCAAGCTAACAGAGGCACCTTGCCGTTGTCGTCATAATAGACGCCAACGCCCAGATTGATTTTGGCGGGATTCTGGTCCGCGTTAAATGCTTCGGTGATGCCCAGGATCGGGTCGCGTGGGGCCATCTCGATGGCGCTAAACAGACTGGCAGAAACAGTTGGGTTCGTCATGATAAGATTGGATTCGATTGGAAGCAGGTTCACAGCGGAGTTGTAGACAGCGCCCCAAAATACAACGCCAGGGCCGCCAGCAGAGCACTATTCTAACAAAGGTCTGATTCACATGCCCGAATTATCTACCGCCAGCGAGGCGGAAAGCGCAATTATCTCTTTCCCGGACTCCCCCTTCAAGCTGCACCAGCCCTTCCCTCCGGCCGGCGATCAGCCCACGGCAATCGCCCAGCTGTCCGAGGGGATTGCCGACGGCCTGGCCTTCCAGACCCTGCTGGGCGTGACCGGTTCGGGCAAGACCTACACCATGGCCAACGTCATCGCGCGCATGGGCCGGCCCGCCATCGTCTTCGCGCCCAACAAGACCTTGGCGGCGCAGCTGTACAGCGAGTTCCGCGACTTTTTCCCGCAGAACGCCGTCGAATACTTCGTCAGCTACTACGATTACTACCAGCCCGAAGCCTACGTGCCGCAGCGCGACCTGTTCATCGAAAAGGACTCGTCGATCAACGAGCATATCGAACAGATGCGGCTGTCGTGCACCAAGTCGCTGATGGAGCGGCGCGACGTCATCATCGTCGCCACCGTCTCGGCCATCTACGGTATCGGTAATCCGAACGAGTACCACCAGATGATATTGACCCTGCGCGTGAAGGACAGGGTCGCGCAGCGCGACGTCATCGCGCGCCTGATCCAGATGCAGTACACGCGCAACGAGGTCGATTTCGGCCGCGGCACCTTCCGCGTGCGCGGCGACACCATCGACATCTTCCCCGCCGAGCATGCGGAGCTGGCCGTGCGCCTGGAGATGTTCGACGACGAGATCGAATCGATCCAGCTGTTCGACCCGCTGACGGGCCGCGTACGGCAAAAGATCCCCCGCTTCACCGTGTATCCGGGCTCGCACTACGTCACGCCCCGCTCCACCGTGCTGCGCGCCGTCGAGACCATCAAGGACGAGCTGCGCGAGCGCCTCGAGTTCTTCCGCAAGGAGAATAAACTGATCGAAGAGCAGCGGCTGGAACAGCGCACGCGCTTCGACCTGGAAATGATGGCGGAGATCGGTTTCACCAAGGGCATCGAGAACTACTCGCGCCATCTGAGCGGCGCGCTGCCGGGCGAACCGCCGCCGACCCTGGTCGATTATCTGCCGCCCGACGCCCTGATGTTCCTCGACGAGTCGCACGTGCTGACGGGCCAGCTGAGCGCCATGTACAACGGCGACCGCTCGCGCAAGACGAATTTGGTCGACTACGGCTTCCGCCTGCCGTCGGCGCTCGACAACCGGCCCTTGAAATTCGAGGAATTCGAACAGAAGATGCGCCAGACCGTGTTCGTCTCCGCCACCCCGGCCGAATACGAAAAGAACCATTCGGACCAGGTGGTCGAACAGGTCGTGCGCCCGACCGGCCTGGTCGACCCGCAGATCATCGTGCGCCCCGCCAGCAGCCAGGTGGACGACCTGATGTCGGAAATCGTCGAGCGCATCAAGAAGGACGAGCGCGTGCTGGTGACCACGCTCACCAAGCGCATGTCCGAGCAATTGACGGAATACCTGGGCGACCATGGCATCAAGGTGCGCTACCTGCACAGCGATATCGAAACGGTGGAGCGCGTGGAAATCCTGCGCGACCTGCGCCTGGGCACCTTCGACGTGCTGGTGGGGATCAACCTGCTGCGTGAGGGCCTGGACTTGCCGGAAGTGTCGCTGGTCGCCATCCTCGACGCGGACAAGGAAGGCTTCTTGCGCTCCGAACGCAGCCTGATCCAGACCATCGGCCGCGCCGCGCGTAACCTGAACGGCACGGCGATCCTGTACGGCGACCGCATCACGGACTCCATGCGCCGCGCCATCGACGAGACGGAACGCCGCCGCGCCAAGCAGATCGCTTTCAATACGGCCAACAACATCGTGCCGATCGGCGTGAAGAAATCGATCCGCGAAATGATCGACGGCGTCTACAGCCCGCAGGAAGCGCGCGAGACCCTGCAGGTGGCGCAGGAAGCGGCGAAGTTCGAAGCGATGAGCGAGAAGCAGGTCAGCAAGGAAATCAAGCGCCTGGAAAAACTGATGGTCGACCACGCCAAGAACCTCGAGTTCGAAAAAGCGGCGCAGGTGCGCGACCAGCTGCACATCCTCAAGCAGCAGCTGTTCGGCGCGCCCGGCACCGACAATGTGGCGTCGATACTGGGCAAATAAACGGCTGGCCGGACCCGGGCCGGGCCTTGGCCCGCCTACGGCGCCGGCAGCGAATAATCGATGTCGTAGAAATGCTGGCCATTCTCAATGCGGATGGCCAAGGTGCCGCTGATGCCCGTCAGCTGTCCCGTGCCGGAATGCGGCACGATCACGATGGACAGCTGCTGCTGGCCATCGGCCATGGTGCCCGCATGCTGCGCGACGAAACTGCCCTCTTTTCCCTGCAGCACGCCCGTGATGGCTTCCATGGCGACATAGCCGGCCGCGCCCTTGGTGTCGGTCACGGCGCTGAGCATCTCGCCCTTGGCCGTGGCGACCAGATCGCCGGCATAGACTTTGTCGAGCAGTACCTTGCCCAAGGTCGTGCGCCCCGCGCGCTGCGCCGCCGCGGACGGCGTCATGGTGATGCTAAAACTTCCCGTAGCGTGCACATGCATGCGATGATCCCCCTCTGTAGACGAAGCGGCGCCGGCTGGCGCCACCGATAGACAACATGCGGCCAGCACCAGGCCCGCCAGGCTGCGTGATTTCATGATTCCCTTTCCATCGATGCGAGAGTACCAGCTTAAGGCCGCGCAGGAGACAAATATTGGATAAAGCCGACAGCACGACAAATCTGCTCAAGGCACCTGGGCAGGCGCCGAAAGGCATCGTCGACCCGCAGGCGGCGGCGCGCAGGATACGCCTGGCGACCTACCCGCCGGCGGCCGCGCTGGCGCCGTTCGTCGAGTATTTCTGGGTGGTGGAATGGGACAGGCGGGGCTGCGCGCCGGAGACGCAGCGCGTGCTGCCGTATCCGAACGCCCACCTGGTGTTCGACCTTGGGAGCACCGCCATCCATGGCGTGGTGCGCGGCGCCTTCGACCGGCCTTTGCTTGGCGCCGGCAAGGTATTGGGCGTGCGTTTCGCGCCGGGCGGCCTGCGCCCGTTCATCACCCAGCCGCTGTCCACCTTCACCGGCACGACCATCGCCGCCGATGGACTGCTGGGCATGCCGGCCGCGCAAGCCGAGGCGCTGGTGCTGGCGCAAACCGGCGATGCTGCCATGGTGGCGCAGGCGCAGGCACTGCTGCTGGCCAGGCTGCCGCAGGTCGATGAGACCGCCCTGCTGGCCGCCAGACTGACTGCCGCCGTGGCGGCCCACCACGGCCCGGCGAACGTGGCGCAGCTGTGCGCAAAAATGGCCATCGGCGAACGCCGGCTGCAGCGCCTGTTCAGCGATTACGTGGGCGTGCCGCCGAAATGGGTGATCCAGCGCTACCGCCTGCAGGAAGCGATCTGGCGCCTGGCGCAGCCCGATGCGCCCGACCTGGCCAGCCTGGCGCAGGAACTGGGCTTCTTCGACCAGGCCCATTTCAGCCGCAGTTTTACGGAACTGGTGGGCAGCACGCCGCTCGACTATCGCCGCTCGCAGCTGCCCATGCCCGCCTAAGCGGCCGCCTTCGCGTCGTCCATGTAGGCGCGGATGATGCTGGCGAAATCCGCATCGGCCGTCAAGCCCAGCGCTTCGGCCCGTGCCGTATCCCAGGCCCCGGGCCAGCTCTTGACGATGCGCTCGACGGCCGGATCGGGCGCATAGCCGATGCGGGCAACGACGTCCGCGCCGGCCACTTCTTCCAACGCGGCGATCATCTCGCCCACGCTCACGCTCAAGCCCGGCAAGTTCACCGTGCGGCTGGCGCCAAACATCTCGCCCGCCAGTTCGTGGCCGGCGATCAGCGAGGCGATGGCGCCGCGCGGCGACAGCAGCCACAATCGCAAATCGGTGGCCACGGGGCAGACGGCCGCCTCGCCATTCAACGGTTCGCGGATGATGCCGCTGGCGAAGGACGACGCCGCCTTGTTCGGCTTACCGGGACGCACGCTGATGGTGGGCAGGCGCAGCACGCGGCCATCGACAAAGCCGCGGCGGCTGTAGTCATTGAGCAGCAATTCGCCGATGGCCTTTTGCGCGCCGTACGACGATTGCGGGTTCAGCGCGGTGGTGTCCTGCACCACGTCCGGCAGCTTGCCGCCATAGACGGCCACGGAGCTGGTAAACACGACCTTCGGCTTGTGCCCCAGTTCGCGGCAGATATCGAGCAGCAAACGCGAGGCATCGAGATTGATGCGCATGCCCAGTTCGAAATCGGCTTCCGCCTGGCCGCTGACGATGGCGGCCAGGTGGAAGATCGACGCGGTCTGCGCATCGAGGATGGCGCGCATCAAGGCACCGTCGGCAATGTCGCCCGTGACGACCTTGACGCGCGCATCGTTGAAGTCATGCGCAGCCACCACATCGACCAATACCAGCTCGCTGATCGTCTGCAACTGGCCGTGGCTGTCCGTCAGCCGGCCTTGCGCCAGCAACTGGCGCGCCAGGCGCTGCCCCAGGAAACCGGCGCCGCCGGTAATCAGTACTTTCATCTTCATGCTCCTTGTGTGTTGTTGTGTGCGGCGAGCCAGCCCAGGCCATCCTCGGTGCGCCCGCGCGGACGGTATTCACAGCCGATCCAGCCCTCGTAGCCCAGGTCATCGAGCAGTCTGAATAAATACGGATAATTGACTTCGCCATCGTCCGGTTCGTTACGGGCGGGGACGCTGGCGATCTGCACGTGGCCAATGCCGTCGAAGTTATTCTTGAACGTCATGGCGATATCGCCCTCGACGATCTGCGTGTGATAAAAATCCATCTGCACCTTGACGTTGGGCGCGCCCGACTCCAGGCGCAGCGCATGGCCCTGCGCCTGCGTGACGAGGAAGTAGCCGGGCATGTCGCGCCCATTGATCGGTTCGATCAGGAGCTCGATGCCATGCTCGCCCACGGCTTTCGCCGCGTACCGCAGGTTGGCCAGGTAGGTGGCGCGGTGCAGATTGACGTCGGCACCCACGGGCAGCAGCCCCGCCATCATGTGCACGCGCGGGGTGCCCAGCGCCAGCGCATACTCGATGGCGCGCGCCACGCCGGCACGGAATTCCGCTTCGCGGCCCGGCAGCGAGGCGAGGCCCCGCTCACCGGCCGCCCAGTCGCCCGGCGGCAGGTTGAACAGCACGTTCCGCAGCTTGTTTTCGCGCAGCCAGCCGGCCACTTCCTGCGGCGCGTAATCGTAGGGGAACAGAAATTCGACGCCCTGGAAACCCGCTTGCGCGGCGGCGGCAAAGCGCTGCGGGAAAGGCACTTCATTGAACATCATGGTCAGGTTGGCGGCAAAACGGGGCATGCGTGTCTCCTTGAATTCTATAGTTCGAGTTTGAATGTCTGCTTCAGGTCCGCGATCTGCGCCGCATCGAGCGGGCGCGTGGGCACGTCGCGCAGCAGCAGGAACAGCTTGGCCGTCTCTTCCAGTTCCTCGGCCGCATACACGGCCGCTTCCAGGCTGGTGCCCGACACGACGGGACCGTGATTGGCCAGCAGCACAGCCGAGTGCTTGCGCGCCATGGCGCCGATCGCGCCCGCCAGCGCCGGGTCGCCCGGACGGTGATACGGCACCAGGGGCAAGCGCCCCACCTTCATCACAAAGTATGGTGTCAGCGGCGGGATGCAGTCGTCATGGTTCAAGCCGCACATGCATGACACGGCGGCCGAATGGGTCGAATGCAGATGCACGATGGCGCCCGCGCTGCTCCGCTCTGCGTACATGGCGCGGTGCAGGAACGCCTCCTTGGACGGCGGCGCCCCGCTGATCAGCTTGCCGTTCCAATCGAGCTTGGACAGCTGCGCGGGATCGAGCCGGCCCAGGCTGGCGTTGGTCGGCGTCAGCAGCCAGCCGTCGGACAGGCGCACGCTCAGGTTGCCGCTGCTGCCGGCCGTCAAGCCCCGTTCGAACAGCGACTTGCCGAAGTCGACGATCAGCTCGCGCTGGCGCGATTCGGTGGCGCTCATGCCAGCACCTGCCAGGCCTTGCTGAAGAAATCGGCCGTGCCGAAATTGCCGGACTTGAGGGCCAGCGCCAACGGCGCCCTGCCATCGTCGCCCGGCGCGGGCAAGGCTTGCGTCCACGGCACGCCGGGGTCGATTTCGGGGCCGATGCGCAAGCCCGCCACGCCCAGCGCCTTCACCACGGCGCCCGAGGTTTCGCCGCCGGCGACGATCAGCTGGCCCACGCCGAGGCGCACCAGACCCTGCGCGATGGCGGCCAGGGTTTCCTCGACGAGGGCGCCGGCACGCTCCACGCCCAGCTGCGCCTGCACGGCGCGCACGGCGTCCGGCGTGGCCGTGGCATAGATCAAAATGGGACCTTGCGCCAGGTGCTGATTCGCCCAGGCCAGCGCCTGCGCTACGACGGCATCGACCACCTCGCCGCCCGCGGCCAGCTGCAAAGGGTCGACGTGGAAGGACGGCGCCAGTTCGCGCAGGTGCGCCACCTGCTGCTGCGTGGCCACGGAGCAGCTGCCCGAGATCACGGCGCGCAATCCGGACGCCGGCGGCAAGCGCCCTGCCTGGCCCGCAGGCGATGGCGACAACTGGCCCCGCTGGCGGAAGTTCTGCGGCAGGCCCAGCGCGATGCCGGAACCGCCCGTGATCAGTTTCAAGTCCGCGCAAGCGGCGCCGATGGCTTCCAGGTCGCGGTTCGAGACGGCATCGACGACGGCGAAATGGCAGCCCTGGCCGCGCAAGTCCGTGAAGCGCTGGGCGATGGCGGCCGCGCCCTTCTCCACCACACTGTAATCGGCCAGGCCCACCTTGGCCTGCACCTGCTGCTGCAGCACGCGCACCAGATTCGAATCCGTCATCGGCGTCAGGGGATGGTCGCGCATGCCCGACTCGGCCAGCGGCACGTCGCCGACGAACAGGTTGCCCTTGTAGATGGTGCGGCCATTCGCGGGAAACGCCGGGCAGGCGATCGTGAAGTCCGTGTCCAGCGCCCGCATCAGCGCTTCGGCCACGGGGCCGATATTGCCGCGCGGCGTGGAGTCGAACGTGGAGCAGTACTTGAAGTAGAACTGGCGGCATCCGGCTTGCTGCAGCCAGGCCAGCGCGGCCAGCGATTCGGCCACCGCCTCTTCCGGCGCATTCGTGCGCGACTTGAGGGCGATGACGACGGCGTCGACATCGGCCGGCGGCGGACCTTGCGGCACGCCGATCAGCTGCACCGTGCGCATGCCGGCCTTGACCAGCATGCCGGCCAGGTCGGTGCCGCCCGTGAAATCGTCGGCGATACATCCCAGTAATACAGTCATCATGGTTCCTTTTTGATTCAGTTACGCTTGCGCCGGCAGATCGATACCGGGGAAAGTTTTAATCACGGCAGCATCGTCCTCGCCGCCAAAGCCAGCGGCCGACGCCTGCATGAACATCTGGTGCGCCGTGGCCGACAGGGGCAGTGGAAAGACGCTCTTTTTCGCGTAATCGAGCACGATGCCGAGGTCTTTCACGAAAATGTTCACGCTTGATAACGGCGTGTAGTCGCCCTTCAAAATGTGTGGCACACGGTTCTGGAACATCCAGGAACTGCCGGCGCTGTTCGAAATGACGTCGTACAGCGCATCCGGATCGCAGCCGGCGCGCAAGCCCAGCGCCATCGCTTCGGCGGCGGCGGCGATGTGCACGCCGGCCAGCAGCTGGTTGATCATCTTGACTTTCGAGCCCTGCCCCGGCTGTTCGCCCAGGCGGTACAGCTTTGCACTGATGGCGTCGAAAATGCCGGCGCAGGCGTCGAACGCCTCGGGCGCACCGGCCGCCATCACGGACATCTCGCCGGCTTGCGCCTTGGCCGCGCCGCCGGAAATGGGTGCGTCGATGAAGCGCAGTCCCATGGCCGCCAGGCGCGCACCGAGCGCTTCGGCAAATTCGGGCGCCACGGTGGCGCAGGCGATGATGACGCTGCCCGGCGCCAGGGCGCTGGCCGCGCCATGCTCACCAAACAGCACGGCTTCCGTCTGCTGCGCATTGACGACGACGATCAGCAAGGCCTGCACCTGCGCCGCCAGCGCGGCCGGCGATTGCGCCGCATGGGCGCCCTTGTCGACCAGCGTTTGCACGGTTTCCGGGCGCACGTCGCAGGCATGTACTTCAAAGCCCGCGCGCAGCAACGATTGCGCGATGCCCATGCCCATGGCGCCCAGGCCGATCACGCCCACTTTTTTCATTTCCACGTTCATCTGCTACTCCAGTCTTATTTGTTCACCAGCTTGGCCGGCACCCGCATGATGATGAGCGCGCCGATCACCAGGATGCCGGCCAGCAGGTAGATGGCGATGTCGGTCGATTGCGTCAGATCCTTGATGGAACCGATCATGTACGGCGCCGCGAAGCCGGCCAGGTTGCCCACCGAATTGATGGCGGCGATGCCCGCGGCGGCCGAGACGCCGCCGAGGAAAGCCGTCGGCAGGCTCCAGAACATGGGCGAAGCAGCCAGGATGCCGCCGGCGGCGATCGTCAGGAAGAAGATGGCCCAGCCCGTGTTGTGGGCGCCGGCCAGCGCGCTGCAGACGATGGCGGCGGCGCCGACCACCAGCGGGATGGCCATGTGCCAGCGGCGTTCGCGGTATTTGTCCGAGCTGCGGCCCAGCAGGATCATCGACGCCACGGCCACCGAGTACGGAATCGCCGTGAACAGGCCGATATTGAGCACGCCCGTCACGCCGGCCGCCTTGATCAGGCTGGGCAGCCAGAAGGTCAGCGAATACTGGCCCATCACGCAGCAGAAATAAATCAGGGCCATGACCCAGATGCGCGGGTCGGCGAACATGGCGCGGATCGACGGGTGCGATACCTTGCCCTGGGCTTCCGTGGCGATACGCTGCTCGAGGATGACTTTTTCGTCTTCCGTCAGCCACTTCGCGGCGCGGATGCTGTTGTCCAGGTACAGCAGCACGGCCACGCCCATCAGCGCTGCGGGAATCGCTTCGAGCACGAACATCCACTGCCAGCCCGCATAGCCGTGCCAGCCGGCGAAGGTTTCCATGATCCAGCCCGACAGGGGGCCGCCGATCAGGCCCGCCACGGGAATGGCGGCCATGAAGGTGCACACCATGCGCGCGCGGCGCTCGGACGGGTACCAGTAGGTCAAATAGAGAATGATGCCGGGGAAGAAGCCCGCCTCGGCGATGCCGAGCAGGAAGCGCATGACGTAGAACTGGGTCGGCGTGGTGACGAACATGAAGGCGCCCGAGATGATGGCCCAGGTGATCATGATGCGGGCGATCCACACGCGCGCGCCGATCTTGTGCAGCATCACGTTGCTGGGCACTTCGAACAGGAAGTAGCCGAGGAAGAACACGCCCGCGCCCAGGCCGTACACGGTTTCGGAAAACTGCAGGTCGGCCAGCATTTGCAGCTTGGCGAAGCCCACGTTCACACGGTCGAGGTAAGCGACGATGTAGCACAGCATCAGGAAGGGGATGATGCGCCAGGTCACCTTGCGGTAGACGGCGTCGTCGATGGTTTTCTGGCCTGCGGCGGCGCCGGCCGGCTGCCCGGGCAATGCTTGTGTTACGTCCATGCTTGTCTCCTGATCGCTGGGGGATCGACCGTGCCGGGTTTTTATGGTCCACCGGAGGTGGCTGGCAACTTGTCTAAAATTTGTATGGATGTATATTATGTGTGTGTTTTATGTGTGTCAAGCTGTATATTCCATATAATGGCAAGCAGGCAAGCCCGCATAAAAAACCGCTAGCACAAGGATGTCCCCGATGGACCGCACGTTCAGCTTTACCCTTCCCCCGCCGGAGCCCGCCGCGGGCAGCTTCACCACCGGCACCCTGGGTGCGCGGGTGGCGGCACGGCTGCGCCAGCAAATTCACCACGATGGCCTGGCCGGCGGCACGCGTTTGCCGTCGGAACAAGCCATGGCCAGCCACTTCGGCGTCAGCCGCACGGTGCTGCGCGAAGCCATCGCCCTGCTGCAGGCGGACGGCATCGTCGCCACGCGCAAGGGCAGCGGCACGTTCGTGTGCGCGCAGGACGGCGCGAAGACGGGCGAACGGGGCGACGAGCTGACGGAGCAGTCCGTGCAGTCGCTGCTGAACCTGATCGAGGTGCGCCAGGGACTGGAAGCGGAAATCGCCGCGCTGGCGGCCGTGCGGCGCACGCCGGGCCAGCTGGCCGACATCGAGCACGCGCTGCGCCGCATCGAGGAAGCCGTGGCGGCCGGCGTCGATGGCGTGGAAGAAGACGTGCGCCTGCACCTGAGCATCGCCGAAGCGACGGGCAACCCCTATTGGCCGAAATTCGTCGCCATGTTCGCCGACCCGATCCGCTCGGCCGTGAAGGTCACGCGCGCGAATGAAGCGCGGCGCACGGACTTTTCCATCGAAGTGCGGCGCGAACATGAAAAGATCGTGCAGGCGATCGCCGACGGCGACCCGCAGCGGGCGCGCCAGGCGGCCATGGAGCACATGCAGCACGCGGCCGAGCGCGTGCGCCTGGCCGACCGCGAATTCTGGCGCGGCGACGGCGGCGCGCTGGCGCGCACGCTGGGGCGCGATCCCATCATGCAGAAATAAGGTCTGCTTCAGGGATAGCTGGGCCGGCGCATGCGGAACAGGCTGTCTGGAGTGATTTCAAAATAATCGGCCGGACCGCCGCCGCGCAATATCGGCGCGGCGGCCGCCGTGTCGTACACGCCATCGGTCAACAGATGGCGCGCGATGTGCACGCCCACCACTTCCCCCAGCACCAGCCAGCTGCCGACGCCATCCCCATTGAGTCCTTGCAGTTCGATGATCTGCGTGCGCCGGCATTCGAAGGAGACGGGGCTTTCGGCCACGCGCGGCACATCCACGATGCGCGAGGCGGCCGGCGTCAGGCCGGCCAGCGCGAATTCATCGACCTCGGGCGGCGCCGGCGCGCAGCTGGCGTTCATGGCCCCGGCCAGCGGACGCGTGGCCAGGTTCCAGACGAATTCGCCCGTCTCTTCGATATTGCGCAAGGTATCCTTGCGGCCGATGCTGGAAAAACCGATCAGCGGCGGCGTGTAATTGAAGGCGTTGAAAAAGCTGTACGGCGCCAGGTTCAGCACGCCCGCGCTGCCGCGCGTGGCGATCCAGCCGATCGGACGCGGCCCCACGATGGCATTAAAGGGATCGTGCGGCAGGCCATGGCCCTGCGCAGGCTCATAAAAATGGATGGGATCGGCCATGCGGATTCCTGAAGTGAAGGGCGCCGGGGATCGGGCACCGGGAACGACAGCTTACTGGAATTGCCGCCGCCGCGTTGCCAGCCCGCCGGCGCGCCAGGTGCGCTCGCGCACGCAGCGCGACAATTGTATGGCGCGCCGCACCACGCCTCGCTTATGATGGGCCAACTCAACCCTTATCATTCCGTTACCGCCCATGCCTACCCTCACGCTGCACCAGAAAGTGTTCCTGCTCCTCTTGAGCATCGTCACCATCGGCTTCGGCTGGATACTGGCGCCGTATGCGGGCGCCATCTTCTGGGGCGTCATCCTGGCGATCCTGTTCGCGCCCGTGTACCGCTGGCTGCTGGTCAAAACCCGTGGCCGCGCCGGCCTGGCGTCGCTGCTGACCTTGCTGCTGATCATCGTCATCGTGATCCTGCCGCTGTCGCTCATTTCCGTATCGCTCGTAAACCAGGCGGCCAGCGTCGTGGAAATGGTGCGTTCGGGCGAAATCACGGTCGCCATGTTCTTCAATAAAATCATGGCGGTGCTGCCGCAATGGCTGATCAATTTGCTCGACCGTTTCAACCTGACCAGCCTGGCCAGCCTGCAGGACAAGCTGGCCGAGGGCGCCACGCAGGTAAGCCAGGTGGTGGCCGTCAAAGCCATCAATGTGGGCCTGTACACCTTCGAATTCCTTACCAGCCTGTGCATCATGCTGTACCTGCTGTTTTTCCTCATGCGCGATGGCTCGGCCCTGTCGGTCCGCATCAAGGCCGCCGTGCCGCTGAGCCGCAAGTACAAGCAGCGCCTGTTCACCAATTTCACCACGGTGATCCGCGCCACGGTGAAGGGCAACATCCTCGTGGCGATCGCCCAGGGCGCCCTCGGCGGCCTGGCATTCTGGTTCCTGGACGTTCCCGCCCCCCTGCTGTGGGCCGTGCTGATGGCCTTCCTGTCGCTGCTGCCGGCCGTCGGCGCCGCTCTCGTCTGGGCACCCGTGGCCGTCTACTTCCTGGCCACGGGCGCCATCTGGCAAGGCGCAGGCCTGGCCGCCTTCGGCGTCTTCGTCATCGGCCTGGTCGACAACGTGCTGCGTCCCATTTTAGTGGGCAAGGACACCAAGATGCCCGACTACGTGGTATTGCTGTCGACCGTGGGCGGCATGGCCCTGTTTGGCCTGAACGGCTTTGTCATCGGCCCCGTGGTGGCGGCCCTGTTCATCGCCTCGTGGGACCTGTTCGTCTCGGCCAGCGAATTCCAGGCCGAGGATTGATATCTGGCACGCGGGGGCGTCGGCGTCCCATCCTGCAGAAATAACCCCTCCAGAACCCGGCGCTGCCGGCGGCGCCGCTTGCGCTTCCCGCAACAGGCCGGAACAGCCTGGCGGCAGAGTGTCCGCCGGTGCCGGCCAGCCCCGGCGACTATCCACATGAGACCGGATTTCATATCGACTATCATGTTGCAATAGTGTGGATTTAACAACAAATTCGAAAATATAGTTTTTGACGCAGTGCGCGCCGCGGCGTAGTGTCGGCCCTCCCGACAACCACGTAATGAGGAGCTTCTCATGGCAAATCCACTGTGCTTAATGATGCCGGTACTGCCCGGCACCAGTCCGACCGCCATCGCCGCAACATTGGTGGAATTCCAGGCGAAGATCAATGCCGCCCTCACCGAGATCGGCACCGTGCACTTTGCCCGCTTCACCCTGCTGGACCGCTCCCAGCCCAATCTGCTGCCCAACATTAGCTCGGCGGGCACGTCCAATAGCCTGATCATCGGCGTGATCACCGAGTATGACGGCAGCTTCAATGACTACATCGAAGATTTCGTGGCCCGGCTGGGCGAGGTATTCGACGCGCTGCTGCAGTTTGTCGTGGGCGGCAAGGCGCTGATGCCCGTTGCCAACCATGTGGCCGCATTTGAAGCCTTCATCACCGCCAACGACGCCGCGCAGCACGTGCCCAATAAAGGCCTGTACAGCGCCTATCCGCAGACCGTCCAGAAAATCCTCGCCTCGGTCTGAACCGAACACCACGCCGGGGCTGCGCAAGCGGCCCCGCCACCCTGCCAGTCACGACCCCAGCCCCCGGAGAGACAGCATGGCCGATCCCACCATCGATTACGACGACGTGCAAGGCACGATCCTGCGCGGCTACCGCGTCAACCTGGCGCGCCATTTCATCTTCAGCATCACGGATGCGGCGCAGGCGCGGCGCACCATCGCGGCCCTGCTCGACGGCAGCGACGGACTGCCGTCGATAACCACAGCGCGCCATATCCATCCCAAGCCGCCCTGCTTCCTGAACCTCAGCTTTACCGCTCCCGGCCTGTCTGCGCTGGGAGTCAGTGCGGTCGACCTGGCCACCTTTGACCAGGCATTCCAGCGGGGCGCGGCCGATCCGGCCAGCGTCACTGCCGTGGGCGACATGGGCGCCAGCGCCCCCGAACACTGGCTCGGCAACCTGGGACCGGCCACCGAGGCTGGCCAGGTGCATGCGCTGCTGAGCCTATGGGTCAGCGAATCGACGGATGTGCTGCAGGCGACCTCGGCCACACTACGCCGCGCCTTTGCCGCCGGCTGGCGTGAACTGTATGCGCACGACGGCGTGGCCCTGCCAGGCAACCGCGTGCATTTCGGCTACCGCGACAGCATTGCCCAGCCCGACGTCGATGGCGCCCCGCAGCGCAAGCGCGAACACGACCCCGACCCGCTCAACAGCGTCAAGACGGGGGAGTTCCTGCTCGGCTATCAGAATGAAAATGGCGGCACCTACCAGGTGCAGCCGCCGCAGCTGTCCACCAACGGCAGCTATGCCGCCTTCCGCATCCTGGAGCAGGACGTGGCTCTGTTCGACAGCATCCTGAGCCAGGGCGCGGCCAGTTCCGGGCTCAGCACCGAAATGGTGGCCGCCAAGATGTGCGGGCGCTGGCGCAACGGCAATCCGCTCGTGCTCAGGCCGGACGAGGCGGGCCCCGTGCTGCCGGACGCCAGCCTGAACCGCTTTCACTATGTCGATGAACAGCCGGAACTGGACGACACGCTGGGCCTGAAATGCCCGATCGGCGCGCATATCCGGCGCAACAATCCGCGCGACGAAGCCGTCGTGGGCGCCTCCGCCCGCCACCACCGCATCGTGCGGCGCGCCATGCCCTACGGTAGCGAATATGATCCGGCCGCCCCCATCGCAGAGCAGCGCGGCCTGGTCGGCTATTTCATCAATGCCAGCCTGCGCAATCAGTTCGAATTCCTGATGAAGCAATGGAACGATGACGATACCTTCGTCAAATCGGCAGTCGGTCCGGCCGGTCCCGAGGCGGGCAATGCCACGCTCAACATCAGCGGCCAGGACGTGTTCCTGGGCATCAACGACCCTGCCGTCAGTTCCTTTACCTTGCCCGGGGTAGGCCCCAAGGGCAGCGGCAATACCAAACTGCAGCATTTCTCGCGCAGCGTCATCACGCGGGGCGGCGTGTATTGCTTCTTCCCCAGCATCACGGGATTGCGCTACCTGGCGAGCCTCGGCTAGGCGGGCGAGCCAGGAATGCAAGCGGGAACGGCCCGTGCACGATCGGCCCGGACCGCTTGCATTGATCCTGTGATTGCACTATCGTTGCTGCACGCGCGTGTTGCCAACCTTGCACAGGAGATCCTACCGTGTCGCTGATCCTCTACGGCCATCCCTTTTCCTCGTACACGCAAAAGGTGCTCATCGCCCTGTACGAAAACGCCATACCGTTCGATTTCCGCTGCCTGGCGCAGGACATGCCGCAGCACCTGCAGCAGTGGCTGGAGCGCTGGCCGCTGCGCAAGTTTCCGCTGCTGGTGGATGGGGAGCGCAACGTCGCCGAGACCAGCATCATCATCGAATACCTGCAACTGGCCCATTCCGGCCCGCAGCGCCTGCTGCCGGACGACGCCATACAGGCGCTGGACGTGCGCTTTCTCGACCGCTATTTCGACCTGCACGTCATGACACCCGTGCAGCATGCCGTCGGCGCCGCCCTGACTGGCGACCCGGCAAAGACCGAGGAAGGCCGCGCGTTTGCCGGCGACAAGCTGGACCTCGCCTACGCCTGGCTGGAAACCCACCTGGCCGGCAAGACGTGGGCGACGGGTGAAGACTTTACCCTGGCCGACTGCGCCGCCGCTCCCTCGCTGTTCTATGCGGATTGGACGCAGCCGATTCCCGCCACGCTGCCCCTGCTGCGCGCCTACCGCGCGCGCCTGCTGGCCCGTCCATCGTTCGCCCGCGCGGTGGAAGAGGCACGCCCGTACCGCCACCTCTTTCCCCTGGGGGCACCGCAACGCGACTGATCCCGTTCAGGCAAACACGGGGCGGAAAAAACTGCGCTCATAGCTGACGATGCAACGCGTCTCCTCGGCGTAGCGGAAGGCGGCCTGGCATTCGGCATCCTGCATCGAATCGCTGCGGTACTGCTCGTACAAGGCCAGGCTGGGGAACGAGAACATGGCCAGGGCCACGTTGCTGGCCCCTTCCGACGGCAAGAAGTAGCCGTGATGCTGGCCGCCGAAGCGCTCGACCAGCGGTATCCACAGCTTGCCGTAGGCTTCGAATTCCCGCAATTTATACGGGTCGATGATGTAGCGCAAATAACAGGTGATCATGCGGTTTCCTTGTGAACGTTCAACTCCATCAGCATGCCGGATTCCCAGGAGCCGATGGCGGCCAATGGCGAGTCAGGTAGAAAATCCAGCGCGCAGGGATACGTAAAAGCGTGTTGTGTCAGCACGCCGAGGCCCGGCCAGCCATACAACAGCAACTTGCCCTTGCCGATGCGTCCCAGCGCGCTGCCGTCGGGCAGCCAGCGCAAGGCGTCGCCCGTGCCGCCGCCCGCCTCCACCGGCACCGAGGCCAGCAGGCGGCCATCGGCCAGCGCATATACCGACAGGAACTCCTCGCCGCCCGCGTGATGCAGCACGGCCAGGGACGCCCCGTCCGGCGACGGCGCGCACGACTTCAGTCCTGGCAGCGACAGCGTCACGCGCCCGCCGCCCGCCCGCAGGGGCCAGTCCCACACGCTGCAGTAGTCGGGCGGCTGCACCTGCCCCTCGTCCACCGATTTGACCCCGTGCTGGAGCAGCAAACGCCGCCCGCCATCGATGGCGCAGAGCCCCCGCAGCATCTCGCCAGGGTACTCCTGGGTGAAGAGCACATCGCCCGTCTGTGCGTCGCGCATCCGCAGGCGGCCATCCCAGCCGCCGTCGGCAAGATACCGGCCGCACGGCGACCACGCGGGATCGCAGCCTTCGCCATCCTTCCTGTTCTGGAAGTTCAGCAGCAGTTGCCCCGATGCCGCCTCCACCACGGCCAGCTGGCCCGTCGTGCTCTTGATGGCCAGGCGGCCGCCGTCGGGCGAGAAGGCCATGCCCGACATGTGCGCGATGAATTTGCCACGCCACAGTTTCTGGCGTGCCGCCACGTCCCACAGGACCAGGTCGCGCCCCAGCACGGCCAGGCGCGTGCCATCGGGCGAAAACTGCACGGCGTAGCTGCAGCCCAGCTTCAGGGGCTTGCGCGTTGCCGTCATGGGCGCGCCAGGCGGTAGACCACGCTGTCGATATCGTAATGGCGTTCGATGCCGACGTACCGCATGCCCATGCGGGTCATGACCTTGATCGAGGCCGCGTTGTCGGGATGGGCCACGGCCGCCACTTCGGGCGCGCCGACGACGTTGAACGCATGCGCGACGATGGCGGCCGCCGCTTCGCTGGCATAGCCCTGGCCCCAGCCCGTGCGCGCCAACCGCCAGCCGATTTCATGCGGCTTGTCTTTGTCGCCATCAAGGTGCTGCAGGCAGGCCATGCCCACCATCTCGCCGTCATCGAGGCGGATCAGCGCCCACCACGAATAGCCCCATTCGATCCAGCGGCCCGTGATGCGCTTGACAGCCGCGCGTGTATTTTCTTCCGTCTCGGGCTGGCCCGCGTTCAGGTAGGTCATCACCTCGGGATCGGTGTTGAGCGTGCGCATGCGCTCGTAGTGGCTCTCGTTGATCGGTTCCAGGCGCAGGCGCGCCGTCGTCAGTATGGTCATGGCATTTCCTTGGACGAAAAAAAAGACGATACACGATCGTCTTTTTTTTGCAAGCGCGCACGCAATTACTTGCCTGCTTCACCCTTCTTGATCCACGCCGCCAGCTGGTGCGGACGCAGGCCGTCGTAGTCTTCGAACGGCTGATGGATCCACGGATTGTGCGGCAATTCGTCGAGGAAGTAGTCGGGACGCACGACGGAGCAGCCTTTGAGCCAGATCACGGCCGATTTGACTTCGGTCACGTCGGGGAAGTTTTCCTTCAGGTGACGCGTGACCTTGTCCAGGGTGACGCCCGAATCGGCCAGGTCGTCGACCAGCAGGATGCGGCCGGCCAGCGGGCCCTTGGTCATGGTCATGTACTTGGCGATATCGAGGTCGCCGCGCACCGTGCCCGCGTCTTCGCGGTAGGAGCTGGTCGACAGGATGGCCAACGGCAAATCAAAGATGCGCGAGAACACGTCGCCAGGACGCACGCCGCCGCGCGCCAGGCACAATACCTGGTCGAATTTCCAGCCCGATTCGTAGACCTTGAGCGCCAGGCGCTCGATCAGGCGGTGGTACTCTTCCCAGTTGACCCAGAGATGTTGATCGTTCGATTGTGGGGTAGTCATGATAGTGGAATCTTATTATTAGCGTGATTAAAAAAATCCGCCTTGCGGCGGATTGTGTCCAGCAGCTTACTCGAATGGGTGGCGCAGCACGATCGTTTCTTCACGATCCGGACCGGTCGAAACCATGTCCACCGGCACGCCGACCAGTTCTTCGATGCGCTTGATGTAGGCGCGCGCCGTTGCAGGCAAGGCCGCCAGCGATTTCGCGCCGACCGTGCTTTCCGTCCAGCCCGGCATCTCTTCGTACACGGGTACGCAACGGGCGGCTTCTTCAGCGCCCGATGGGAAGATGTCCGTGGCCACGCCGTCGATGGTGTAGCCGGTGCACAGTTTCAGCGTTTCGATACCGTCCAGCACATCCAGCTTGGTCAGGCACATGCCCGTCACGCCGTTGATCTGCACGGAGCGGCGCAGCAAGGCGGCATCGAACCAGCCGCAGCGGCGGGCACGGCCCGTCACGGTGCCGAATTCATGGCCGACTTGCGCCAGGTGGTGGCCGACGCCCGCATCCGTTGGCAGTTCCGAAGGGAACGGGCCGGAACCGACGCGCGTCGTGTAGGCCTTGGTGATGCCCATGATGTAGTGCAGCATGCCCGGGCCCACGCCCGAACCGGCGGCGGCATTGCCGGCCACGCAGTTCGACGAGGTGACGAACGGATAGGTGCCGTGGTCGACGTCGAGCAGGGAACCCTGCGCGCCTTCGAACAGCAGGTTGGCGCCGGCCTTGTGCGCCTTGTACAGCGCGCTCGACACGTCGGTGACCATCGGACGCAGACGCGGCACATAGGCCAGCGCGTCGTCGAGGGTCTTCTGATAGTCGACTTTCGGCGCCTTCAGGTAGTTTTCCAGCACGAAGTTGTGGTAATCGAGGTTTTCGGCCAGCTTTTCGGCAAAGCGCTTCTCGTTGAGCAGGTCGGCGATACGGATCGCGCGGCGCGCCACCTTGTCTTCGTAGGCCGGGCCGATGCCCTTGCCGGTGGTGCCGATCTTCGCATCGCCACGCTTGGCTTCGCGGGCCAGGTCGATCGCGGTGTGGTAAGGCAGGATCACGGGCGCAGCGTCCGATACTTTCAGGCGCGAGGCGACTTCGACGCCGACGGCTTCGAGCTTGTCGATTTCGCGCAGCACGTCCGGCACGGAAACGACTACGCCGTTACCGATGTAGCAGGCGACGCCTGGACGCATGATGCCCGACGGGATCAGCTGCAGTGCGGTTTTGACGCCGCCGATGACCAGCGTGTGGCCTGCATTGTGGCCGCCCTGGAAGCGCACCACGCCTTGGGCGTGATCGGTCAACCAATCGACGATCTTGCCTTTACCTTCATCGCCCCATTGGGTGCCGATGACAACAACGTTCTTTGCCATAATTTTCTTTGACATCACTCAACCTAAGTTTTTAAGAATCCAGCTACTACCATTATCGGCAAGTACCAGCACGCGATCGCACTCGAACTCGTCTTGTTCATTACTGTGACCCGGCATACTCTGGATCACGACCTCGCCCGCCTTGCGCAACTCGGCGATTTTTTCCTTCAATTCTGGCGCGCTGCCCCACGGCGCGCGGATCGAATGCTTCCGTTCCGCGGTCGGCAACAGGCGCGCCAGTTCGCGCAAATCGAGCGAGAAGCCGGTCGCGGGACGTGCCCGGCCGAACGCTTCGCCGACGTGGTCATAACGGCCGCCGCGCGCAACCGCGTTCGGCAAGCCAGGTACATACAGCGCAAACATCGCGCCGCTTTCATATTGGTAGCCGCGCAGGTCGGCCAGGTCGATCGCCACTTCGGCGCGGCCCAGGGCCTTAGTTTCCACAGTCGCGGCCAGCGCGGCCAGTTCGGCCAGCGCCTTGAGCACGCCCGGCAGCGGCGGCAGCACTTCGCGCGCACGCGCCAGCACGTCGATGTCGCCGTACAGGTTCGGCAAGGCCAGCAGCGCGTCGCGCGTCACGGCATCGTAGGATGCGGTCAGGGCGCGCAGGCCCGGTGCATCTTTCGCGCGCAGCAAGGTGTACAGCGCAGCTTCGTCGCGCCCGGCGGCGGCGTCTTGCGCAATGATAGCGCGCAACAGGCCCACGTGCGACAAATCCAGGCGGACCGCGTCGAACCCGGCCAGTGCCAGCGAGGCGAGCGCCAGTTCCTGGATCTCGGCATCGGCTTCCAGGCCAGCATGGCCATAGATTTCGGCGCCGATCTGCAGCGGTTCGCGGGTGGCGTGCAGGCCCGACGGACGGGTATGCAGCACGCTGCCGGCGTAGCACAGGCGGGTGACGGTGGCACGGTTGAGCAGGTGCGCGTCGATGCGCGCCACTTGCGTCGTCATGTCGGCGCGCAGGCCGAGCATGCGGCCCGACAGCTGGTCGACCAGTTTGAACGTGCGCAGGTCGGTATCCTTGCCAGCGCCGGTCATCAGCGATTCCAGATACTCGAGCAGCGGCGGCATCACCAGTTCATATCCGTACAGACGGAAATTATCCAGCATGAGGCGGCGCAGCTCTTCGATCTTGCGCGCTTCCGACGGCAGAACATCGGCAATATTTTCGGGCAAAAGCCAATTCGGCATGAGGGAGCGAGATACGGAAGAAAGTTGAAAAAATGCATCATGCGAGGCAGCGGCGGGCGCGCCAGGCAAGAGGCCGAACCTGATATTTTACGCGAAAACACGGGCCTTTAGGGATAAGTTCTCCGAATCGCTGCCGCACAGCCCTAAAAACACCGCATTTTACGCCTTCCCGCAACAACTAGACGGGCACAAAAAAACGGGGCCGGCATCGATGCCGGCCCCGCTGCTGCTGCCACCCGTCCTTGCGGCCGGGCGCAGTGTCGATGCTGTCTTACTTCTTGGACGGAGCGGCCGTGCCGTTACCCTTGAAGTACTTGAAGAATTCCGAACTCGGATCGACCACCATCACGTCGCCCTTGTCCTTGAAGGTGGCGCGGTAGGCTTCCAGGCTGCGGTAAAACTTGTAGAACTCCGGATTCTTGCCAAACGCTTCGGCATACACCTGCGACGCCTTGGCATCGCCCTCGCCGCGGATCTTCTCGGCTTCGCGGTACGCTTCGGCCAGGATCACCGTGCGCTGCTTGTCGGCGTCGGCGCGGATCTTCTCGGAATCGGCCGATCCGGTCGAACGCAGCTCGTTGGCCACGCGCACGCGCTCGGATTTCATGCGGTCGTACACGGAGTTGTTGATCTGCTCGACGTAGTCGACGCGTTTCAGCCGCACGTCGACGATGCCCACGCCGATGGACTTGGCTTCGGCCGAGACCTTCGCCAGGATCGCTTCCATCACCTTGCCGCGCTGGCCCGAGATCACTTCGCGCACGGTGCGCTTGGTGATTTCATCGTTCAGCGCCGCCTTGACGATTTGCGACATGCGGTTGCGGGCACGGCTTTCATCGCCGCCGAAACTGCGGAAATACAGTTTCGGATCGGAGATGCGCCATTTGACGAAAGCGTCGACGAGGATGTTCTTCTTCTCGGCCGTGATGAAGCGCTCCGGTTCCGGCGTGTCGATGGTCAGCACACGCTTGTCCAGGTACATCACGTTCTGGAACGGCGGCGGCAGCTTGAAGTACAAGCCAGGTTCGCTGATGACGTCCTTGACTTCACCAAGGGCGAAGACGATGGCGTATTTACGCTGATCGACGACGAACACGGTCGAGGACAAGAGCATGATCGCGATAAAGCCCGCGATCAGGGCGGCTACGATACGGTTCATTAGCGGCTCTCCCGTTCACGCGAAGAGCGGCTGTCGCGACGCGAATTGACTTCTACTGTCTGCATGGCTTCCTGTGGCATTACGGTGTTGGCTGCGGGTGCGGCCGCCGCAGCGCGCGCTGCCGCGGCCGAAGCGTCCGACGCCGCCTGCTGGGCGATCAACTTGTCGAGCGGCAGATACAGCAGATTGCTGCCCGTCTTGGCGTCGACCATGACCTTGCTGGCACTGCTGAACACCTGCTGCATCGTTTCCAGATACATGCGGTCGCGCGTGACGGCCGGTGCCTTCTGGTACTCGACCAGCACCTGCTTGAAGCGCGACGCATTACCTTCGGCATTCTCGGTCACCATGGAACGATAAGCCTCGGCTTCCTGGATCAGGCGGAATGCGGCACCACGGGCCTTAGGAATGACGTCATTGGCGTAAGCCTGGCCTTCATTCTTCTGGCGCTCGCGGTCCTGGCCGGCCTTGACGGCATCGTCGAAGGCGGCTTGCACCTGCTCCGGCGGCTGCACGGCCTGCATCGTCACGTTGTTGATGAAGACGCCGACCTTGTAGCGGTCGAGAATCTGCTGCATCAGCTGCTGCGTTTCAAAGGCGACCTTCTCGCGTCCTTCATACAGCACGAAATCCATCTTGCTGCGGCCGACCACTTCGCGGATCGCCGTTTCGGCGACCTGGCGCAGGGTGTCTTCCTGGTCGCGCACGTTGAACAGCCACTCGCCCGGGTCTTTCAAGGTGTACTGCACCGCGAACTGGATGTCGATGATGTTTTCATCGTCCGTCAGCATCAGCGACTCGCTGGCCTGCTTGTTGCGCAATGAAGTGCGGTAACCCACTTCCACGGTGCGCACCTGCGAGACGTTGACGGTTTCGTCGGTCTGGAACGGGTACGGCCAGCGCCAGTTGAAACCGGCCGGCGCGGTGCGCGTGAACTTGCCGAACGTCAGCACGACGCCGCTCTGGCCCTCCTGCACGATGAAGGCGCCGCTGGCGAGCCAGATGAAGACGGCGATCACGCCAACGACGCCGGCGGTGATGCCGGCGCCCTTCATGTCGGGGCGCGGGCCACCGCCGCCACCGTTGTTATTGCCGCCGTTGTCGGGACGGTTCTTCTGTCCGAAAAAGGCGTTCAGGCGCTGATTGAAATCGCGCCACAGCTGATCGAGGTCCGGCGGACCTTCGCCGGGCTTTTTGCCTTCTTGGGCTTTCTTGCCGTCGTCCTTGCGATTGCCCCAGCGGGGATCGTTCAGGGACAACTTCAAGCCTGTTTTTTTGAGTAGGGAGACAAGCATAACTATCGTGTTCCGACTTGGGAGTGGGTGGAAATCCTATCGTCCTCGCCAGGCTCTTCGTCCTGGTCCGGGGCGGCGCCATCGTGCTGGTCGTACTGACCGTCAAACTGATCTTCCTGTGCTTCATCGTTCTGGTACAGGTGGGCCGAACGGGGCGCCTTCCTGGCCATCTCGACGATCGCATCGCGCAGCAGGTCGAGCCCGCTACCCTTCTGCGCACTGACGAACACGCGACTGATCGTAGCATATTCGTCGCGCTCCACCGAAGGCTCCAGCCCGGCCGCATCGATCTTGTTCCACACGAGGATTTGCGGAATATGATCGGCGCCGATCTCTTTCAAGACCAGGTTGACCTGCTCGATCTGCTCCATGCGCACCGGTGACGCGGCGTCGACGACGTGCAGCAGCAGATCGGCATGGATGGTTTCTTCGAGCGTGGCGCGGAAAGCGGCCACCAGCTGGTGCGGCAGTTCGCGCACGAAGCCGACCGTGTCGGAGATCACCACATTGCCCACTTCCTGGCCCAGGTAAACCCGGCGCGAGGTGGTGTCCAGGGTGGCGAACAACTGATCGGCAACATACACGCCGGCCTTGGTCACGGCATTGAACAGGGTCGACTTGCCGGCATTGGTATAGCCGACGAGGGACACGGAGAATGTGTGATTGCGGCCGCGCGCGCGGCGCTGCGTTTCGCGCTGCTTGTGCAGCTTTTCCAGGCGCGCGCGCAAGGACTTGACGCGCTCGCCGATCAGCCGGCGGTCGGTCTCGAGCTGCGTCTCGCCGGGACCGCGCAAGCCGATACCGCCCTTTTGCCGTTCCAGGTGGGTCCAGCCGCGGATCAGGCGCGTGGCCAGATGTTGCAGCTGGGCCAGTTCGACTTGCAGCTTGCCCTCGTGGCTCTTGGCGCGCTGCGCGAAGATATCGAGGATCAGGCTGGTACGGTCGAGCACGCGCACATTCAGGCGCTTTTCCAGATTGCGCTGCTGGGCAGGTGACAGGGCGTGATTGAAGATGACGATTTCCAGGCCATCGTTGACGACGGCGTCGCCAATTTCATCGGCCTTGCCGCTGCCGACGAAATACGCGGAATCGGGACTGGAACGCTTGGCCGTGATGGTGGAAATCGGGTCCGCGCCAGCCGAACGCGACAACAGCATGAGTTCCTCCATGCTGGCGGCGAAGTCGCTGTGACCGAAGTCAACCCCGACTAGTGCCGCGCGCATGATGGCATCAGATGAGTTGCGGCGGACGCCGACGCCGATGCAAACGCATCAGCGCCGCTGGCGCGGACGGGGGCGATGGAGGGTGAAAGGCGCTGGGCCGTCAAGCTCAACGCTTTACTCCGCTTCAGATTCAATATTGAGATTGACGGCACGGGCCGGCACCACTGTCGAGATGGCATGCTTGTACACCATCTGCGTGACCGTATTGCGCAGCAATACGACATATTGATCGAACGATTCGATATGGCCCTGCAATTTAATGCCATTGACCAGGTAGATCGAGACAGGAACATGCTCTTTGCGTAATGCATTGAGGAATGGGTCTTGTAACAGTTGCCCTTTGTTGCTCATAACAGCTCCGTTGTTTATGTTGTTGTGTAAGAATTGGAGGCGACTCGCTTGATTTCAAGTGCTCTCACACCTTTCAAAGAAAGATGCGTCATAGCTACTGTAACCTGTTTTCGCGATCGCTGTCGCGCATGGCGCATTAACACTTTATTATTTCCGTGCAAAAGCCATTGAATTGGCTATCGGCGCCGCATTATCTCCGCGGCGCCTTAATATGCACTTAATTTTACTTGCTCGGCGTGCGTGCGAACGGATTTTTACCCGTGCGCAATTCAATGCGCAGCGGCGTGCCGACCAGGGCAAACGTATCGCGGAAATGTTTTTCCAGATAACGCTTGTACGGATCGCCAACGGCGTCGAGCGCATTGCCGTGAATAACGATCACAGGCGGGTTCATGCCGCCCTGGTGGGCATAGCGCAGCTTCGGACGGATCGAGCCCTTGCGGCGCGGCTCCTGCTTCTCCACGGCCTCGATGAGGGCGCGCGTCAGCTTCGGCGTCGACAGGTCGCACATGGCGGCTGCATACGCGGCGTTGAGCGACTTCATCAATGGACCGATGTTGGTACCCTTCAGCGCCGAAATGAAATGCATCTGCGCGAACGACAGGAAATCGAGCTTGCGGTCGATATCGATCTTGATCTCGTCACGCTGGTGCGATTGCAAGCCATCCCATTTATTCACGGCCACGACCAGCGCGCGGCCCGATTCCAGGATAAAGCCGGCGATATGCGCGTCCTGCTCGGAAATGTCCTGCTGCGCGTCGAGCATCAGCACGACCACGTTGGCTTCGGAAATCGACTGCAGGGTTTTTACCACCGAGAATTTCTCGATCGCTTCAAACACCTTGCCGCGGCGGCGGATACCGGCCGTGTCGATCAGGGTGTATTGCTGGCCATCGCGCTCGAACGGGATCTCGATCGAGTCGCGCGTCGTGCCCGGCATGTCGAAGGCGATCACGCGCTCTTCGCCCAGCAGGGTGTTGATCAAGGTCGACTTGCCCACGTTCGGACGGCCGACGAGGGCGATCTTGATGCCGCGGTCGGTCTTTTCCAGCTCTTCAGGCTCATCCGGACGCTGCGCGAACGCCAGGTCCAGCATCACTTCGACGAGGTCGTTGACGCCGTCGCCGTGCGCCGACGAGATCGCATACGGATCGCCCATGCCCAATTCATAGAATTCGGACACGACGGCCGTGTAGCGCATGCCTTCGCTTTTGTTGACCACCAGCAAGACCGGGCGGCCGCTCTTGCGCAGGAAGTCGACGATGGTCTTGTCATGCGGGGTCAGGCCTTGACGGCCGTCCACGATGAACACCACCACGTCGGCCTCGGCCACGGCCTGCTTGGTCTGCAGTGCCATCTGGTGCATGATGCCTTCCTTGGCGACGGGTTCGAAACCACCCGTATCGATGACCAGGAAGGGACGTTCGCCGACACGGCCTTCGCCATAGTGACGATCGCGCGTCAACCCAGGCAAATCCGCCACCAGCGCATCACGCGAGCGGGTCAGACGATTGAATAAAGTCGATTTCCCAACATTGGGTCGACCTACTAGTGCAATTACCGGCTTCATTGTATTACTCGACCGCGAGAGCGGTCACTGTCCCTGATTGGGTTTGAAAAATCAAATTCGAACCGGCAACAACGGGAGCCGAAACAATCGGGCTACCGTCGGTGCTGACACGACCTATTAATGCGCCATCTTCCCGTGACAGGAAGTGGATATAACCTTGATAGTCACCGACGGCGACGCTGCGGCCGTAGGAGGCCGGCGTCGACAGGCGGCGGCGCGCCAGCGCCTCATTCTTCCAGGCGCTCTGGCCGCCTTCGCGGCTGAACGCCACCACGCCGCCCTGATCATCGGCAACAAACACGAAACGCTGGTCGACGGCCACGCCCACATCGGACGAGACCGGCTTGGTCCAGCGCGGCACGCCCGTGACGGCATCGAAGCAGCCCGCCTTGCCCTGGTAGGTGACGGCGCACACTTCGCCTTCGAACACCACCGGCGTGCCGGCGATGTCGGAGACGCGCTCCAGTTCGGTGGCGCCGCGCGGTTCGCTGACGACGATCTCCCAGCGTACCACACCGGTCGCCGCCGTCAGTGCCAGCAGCTTGCCGCCCGGCTGGGCCACGTAGATATTCGCGCCGCCCAGCACCATGCCCGGCGCATTGCGCAAGGTCAATGCCGGCGTGGCGCGCTGCACCGTCCACTTGCGTTCGCCCGTCTTGGCGTCGAAGCCGACGATGCGGTTGTCCACGCTGCGCACCACGACCACGCCCTGCCCCACGACGGGCGCCGTCAATACTTCGCTGGACGCCTGCGCCTTCCACAGCTGCTTGCCATCGGCGTCAAACGCCAGCACGGCGCCCTTGGCGGCGCCCACGGCCACGACCGCGCCATCGCTGCCGGCGCCGGAGGTGATGTCGCTGCCGGCCTTGACGCGCCACGTTTCACGGCCGCTGGCCGCATCCAGGCGCGCCAGCGCGCCATCGGCGCTGACCACGTACAGGCTGTTGCCAGCCAGCGCAGGCGTCAACGCGTACACGCCGGCCTTGCCGATCGAATATTTCCAGGCGTCGCGCACGGCAATGCTCGATTTTAACTCGACCAGCTTGGCCGGCTCGACTTTCGGATCTTTCGAGGCGAACGGGTTCCAGGACGAGCAACCGGCCATCAGGGCCAACAGACTTGCAGCTACCAGCTTTTCAGTGACACGCATAAGTGTTATCCAACCTTTTTCTTGTACTTGTAAGGGCAAGGCAGGCGGCGCACAACGCCGCGCGGCCGCGCCATCAGTGTTCCTGTCAGGCGGCGGCCTTGTCGGCCTTGGCCTTGTCTTCCGGCACCGTACCGCCGATCGCTTCCAGCTTGACCTGGATCAGTTGACGGCCTGGATTGTTCTTGTCCGTCGCGGCTATCGCGGCCAGGTAGGCCGTGCGGGCATCGGCCAGCTTGTTTTGCGCCACCAGGATGTCGCCCTTGCGGTCGGCCACGGCACCGGCAAATTGCGCCACGGTGGCCGTCGCCAGCACCTTCAACGCTTCATCGTAGGCTTTTTCGTCCAGCAGGACACCGGCCAGGCGCAGCTTGGCGATGGCCTTGTACTCTTCCGTGCCATGCTCGGCCACCCATTGCAGCTGGGTCTTCGCCGTTTTCAGGTCGTTCGCGTCGAACGCCACCTTGGCCGCGGCCAGGGCGCTCATCTGTGCATATGCCGTGCCGCTGAAACGCGACTGCATGTCGCCGGCCGCGCGCATCACCTTGGCCGTGTCCTTGGCGGCGATGGCGTTCTGCAGTTCGTCGTACAGCTGGCCCGCTTGCGCGGCCTGCGTGCGCTGGTAGTACTGCCAGCCTGCCCAGCCGCTGTAACCGGCCAGCGCCACGATCAGGACCCAGGAGGTCAGATTGCCATTGCGCTGCCACCAGGCCTTGAGGGTTGCCAGTTGTTCTTGTTCTTCGTGATCGTATGCCATGGGTCGTCAGTTTGAATGAGTAGTTGATCGAGGGTAGTACGGTCTTGCTGCAAATTAATGGTGGTGATGCACGTGGCCGCCAGGACCGTGATCGTGGCCGCAATCGTGGTCGCCGATGATCTGGTCCACCACGTAATCGACGACATCGTCGAACGGCACCGTGCTCTGCTGCGCGCCCCCATTGGCTTCGCGCATGGCTTTCACCGTCGCGACATTGTTGGCGATTTCATCGTCGCCCAGGATCACGGCAAACGCCGCGCCGCTGGCATCGGCCTTTTTCATTTGCGTCTTGAAGCTGCCGCCGCCGTTGCTCGCTGCGCAATGTAGCACAACGTCCAGGCCCGCATCGCGAATCCGCTCGGCCAGCACGAAGGCTTGCAAGCCTGCCTGCTCGCCCTGGTGCACCAGGTAGACGTCGCACTGGGCCGGGGCTTCCGGCTCGGCCGCATCCTTCATCAGCAGCACCAGGCGTTCGACGCCCATGCCGAAACCGACGGCGGGCGTCGATTTGCCGCCGAACATTTCCACCATGCCATCATAGCGGCCGCCGGCGCAGACCGTGCCTTGCGCGCCCAGCTTGTCGCTGACCCACTCGAACACCGTGCGGTTGTAGTAATCGAGGCCGCGCACCAGGCGTGGGTTGATGGTGAACGGAATATTGTTGTGATTCAAGATCTTCTGCACACCGTGGAAGTGGGCCAGCGATTCTTCGCCCAGGTAGTCCAGCAGCTTCGGCGCACCATTGACCAGGTCCTGCATGGCAGGGTTCTTGGTATCGAGGATGCGCAGCGGATTGCTGTGCAGGCGGCGCTTGGCTTCTTCGTCGAGCAGCTCGCTGTGGCTTTCCAGGTAGGCGATCAGGTCGGCGCGGTGGCGCAGGCGCTCGGCCGCATCGCCGATCGAGTTCAGTTCCAGGCGGATGCCTTCCAGGCCTAGGTCGTCCCACAGGCGGCGCGACAGCATGATGATCTCGGCGTCGATATCCGGGCCCGTGAAACCGATGGCTTCCACGCCGAACTGGTGGAACTGGCGGTAGCGGCCCTTCTGCGGGCGCTCATGGCGGAACATCTGGCCCTTGTACCACAGGCGTTTCGGGCCTTCGTAGACCAGGTTGTGCTCGACCACGGCGCGCACCACGCCGGCCGTGCCTTCAGGACGCAGGGTCA
The DNA here is from genome assembly GCF_059420865.1 of Janthinobacterium sp. GW821-FHT03C10. Lineage (NCBI taxonomy): Bacteria > Pseudomonadati > Pseudomonadota > Betaproteobacteria > Burkholderiales > Oxalobacteraceae > Janthinobacterium > Janthinobacterium sp. GW821-FHT03C10. The sequence continues at coordinate 542,464 of NZ_JBWKUN010000002.1, forward strand.
GGTTGTCGCCGTTCATCGAATCGGTGAACGAATACATTTCCTTTTCCACGATATCGGTCACGGCGCCGATGGCGCGCGCGAACAATTTCGTTTCTTCCACGATCGGCGTGCGGATCTGCTGGAAGCCGTAGCTTTGCAGCACGGATTGGGCCGTATTTTCAAACAATTCCCACAGCGGGGCGTCGGCGGGCAGGATATCGTTCATGCCTTTGACGGCGGTGATCTTATCGAGTTTTTTATTTTCGGACATAGTGTTCTTCTTTGCTTTAACTTGATTGTCGGATTACGCGCGTAGCGCTAATCCGACCTACGCTGCTGCGCCGTAATGGCTTTTAACATAATTGAGGACGATGTCCTGGAATTCCTCGACGATGCGTTCGCCGCGCAGGGTGACGACTTTTTCGCCGTCGACAAACACGGGGGCGGCTGGCGACTCGCCCGTGCCGGGCAGGCTGATGCCGATGTTCGCATGCTTCGATTCGCCGGGACCGTTGACGATGCAGCCCATGACGGCCACGTTCATCGCTTCCACGCCCGGATACGACTTTTTCCACTCCGGCATCTGCTCGCGCAGATACGTCTGGATGTTGTCGGCCAGTTCCTGGAAGGTGGTCGACGTCGTGCGGCCGCAACCGGGACAGGCGATCACCATGGGCGCGAACTTGCGCAAGCCCATGGTTTGCAGGATTTCCTGGCCGACGATGACTTCGCGCGTGCGGTCGCCGCCCGGTTCCGGCGTGAGCGAGATGCGGATGGTGTCGCCGATGCCTTCCTGCAGCAGCACGGCCAGCGCCGCCGTCGAGGCGACGATGCCCTTGCTGCCCATGCCCGCTTCCGTCAGGCCCAGGTGCAGCGGATAGTCGCAGCGCTGCGCCAGCTCGCGGTACACGGCGATCAGATCCTGCACGCCAGAGACTTTACAGGACAGGATGATCTTGTCGCGGCCCAGGCCCAGCTCTTCGGCGCGCACGGCGTTTTCAATCGCCGACGTCACCAGCGCCTCGTACATGACGGCTTGCGCCGGCCATGGCTCGGCGCGGCCCGCGTTTTCATCCATGATGCGCGCCAGCAAAGCCTGGTCCAGGCTGCCCCAGTTCACGCCGATGCGCACCGGCTTGTCATACTTGCACGCCGCCTCGATCATCTGCGCAAATTGCGTGTCGCGCTTGGCACCCTTGCCCACGTTGCCCGGATTGATGCGGTACTTCGACAGCGCGCGCGCGCAATCGGGGTAATCGTTGAGCAGGGTATGGCCGTTATAGTGGAAATCGCCCACCAGCGGCACGTCGATGTCCATCTTGTCGAGCTGCTCGCGGATGTAGGGCACGGCCGCGGCCGCTTCCGGACGGTCCACCGTCAGGCGCACCAGCTCCGACCCGGCACGCGCCAGTTCCTTGATCTGGATCGCCGTGCCGATGGCGTCGGCCGTGTCCGTGTTCGTCATCGACTGCACCACCACGGGGGCGTCGCCGCCCACCCAGATCTGGCGCTGGCCGTGCGCGATCAGCACCTTGCGGCTGTCGCGGCGGCCGGAAGGGCCGGAGCCGATCGCTGTTTTCGAGGTAGCCATAAATATTATCTTCTGAGTTTGCTTGAACGATTACTGCAATTATTTGATGCTGACACGGGAAATCGTGCCACCGGCAACGGTCGGCAGCTCCAGCTTGGCGCCGCGCAAGGTTGCCTGCACAACACCCGGCTTGCCCACCACCAGGGTGGCCGGACCCGTGATATCGAACGTTTCCGTGCTGCCCGCCTTGACCATGCGCGAAATCAGCGGCGAAGCGCCGGGACGTCGGATCTCGACCCAGGAATCCTGCTCCACCTTCAGCACCAGCGCGTTCGCGCCCACGGCAGGGGCGGCAGCGGGCGGCGCGACGGCGGCCGTTGCTGTCACCGGGGCAGGCACGGCGGCTGGCGGCACGGCGGCGGCCGGCGCCGAAGCGACGGCGGAGGCAGGCGCGCCCGTCTGCGTATCGTTGCCCGGCGGCGGCGGCACGGAAATCAGGGGGACGGACGGCGACTGCACGGGCGTCAAATCCTGGCCCGGCTTGATCAGGGTCGTTTCCACAGGGCCCACTTCCGCATGCGCGGTTTCCTTCCCGGCCTGCGAGGACAGCAGGCTGGCCGGCACATAGCCGAGTTTATAGGCGCCAAAGGCGGCCGCCACGACGACGGCCACGGCGCCGGCGATCCAGATTGGCGTCTGGTTCGACGAACGCTGCGTCATCGACGGGAAGCGCGATTCCGAGAACGTGGCGGAAATCTCGCGCCGCACGGGCGCGGCCGGGTCCTGCGCCGGCGCCGGGTGGACTTCGATCATGGCCACCAGCGGCGCCGCGTCGAGACGCACCACCTTGGCGTAGGCGCGCACGAAACCGCGCACCACGGCCACGTTCGGCAAGGCCGCCATGTCGCCCTCTTCCAGCGCGATCACCTGGCGCGGCGCCAGCTTGAGCTGGTCGGCCACCTGTTCCACGGGCCAGCCCAGCGCTTCGCGCTGCGCCTTCAACTGTGCGCCTGCCAACGCAAGATTGCCCTGGGGCTGCTGCTGAGGCGTTTCTGCCCACTCTGAATTCATTGGTATCCCTGTCTCACTCATCAAACGCCCCATTTTGATAAGCAGCATATTCGGGGGAGCCGGAATGGTGGTTGCGCAAATGCGCCCCCAGGCCAGCTTCCGCACCCGCATCCCCGAGCTTATGCTGCACCTTGATCCCGAGCCACAGCACATCGGCCGTCTGGCTCTCCATTGTTGCTATCTTACCGAGCCGCTGCAAATAATATGCCGCCTGCCGGTAGTCTTGCTGTTGGTAATACACGCGCACCAGGCCGGCGTTCGTCGCTGCCACGTCCGGTGCGATGCGTGCGGCGCGCAGCAAATACGCGCCCGCACGCGGGTAATCGTTCAGGGCCAGGCTGCAAGCGCCCCCATTGTTGAGCGCTTTTTCCGGCGATACATACGCGGAGTCTGCCAATGCCGCATCGAAATACGCCAGCGATTGCGCGGCGCGTCCCGTCTGGCACAAAAACAGGCCGTAATTATTGCTCAACTCAGGATTGTGGGGCGCAAGGCGCAAAGCGTAAAGGAAATCTTTCTCGGCAGACGCAGTTTGCCGCTGGGCCGCCAGGATCAGGGCGCGCACGCCATAGGCTTGCGCATCGTCCGGCGCCAGCTGCACGGCTTGCTGCGCTTCCGCCAGGGCCACGTCGAGCTGGCCTTGCGCATAGTACGCGCTGGCCAGCTGCAGGCGCAGCGCAGCACGCTCCGGCGCACCCGCCTGGACGTCCCTGGCGACAGGATCCGGCACGGAAGAGGCACAGCCGACCAGCAGCACGGCCAGGCAAACAGCGGCCACAGCAAGCGAGCGTTGGTAAGCCATGCCTTCCCTCATCAGGAGCGGATCTCCACGATCTTGCCGAAATTGGCGCCAAATTTCTGTTGATACTCAGTCATCTTTTCCATGCGTTCCTGCACCCGGGTGCGGTCCTTGACCTCGCCGGCCAGCTGACCGCAGGCCGCATCGATATCGTCGCCGCGCGTCTTGCGCACGGTGGTGATGATGCCGCCATCCATGAGCACCTGGGCAAACGCCTTGATGCGCGGGTTTTTCGAGCGGAACAGGCCCGACTCGGGAAACGGGTTGAACGGGATCAGGTTGAACTTGCAGTTCACGCCGAACTCGCGGTCTTGCACCAGCGCCAGCAGTTCGCGCGCGTGCTCGTCGCTGTCGTTGACGCCGTCGAGCATGCAGTATTCGAAGGTGATGAAATCGCGCGGGGCGAATTCCAGGTAGCGCTTGCAGGCCGCCATCAATTCCTTCAGCGGGTATTTCTTGTTCAGTGGAATCAGCCCGTCGCGCAAGGCGTCGTTCGAGGCGTGCAGCGAGACGGCCAGGGCCACCGGCACTTCCTGCGACAGCTTGTCCATCATCGGCACGACGCCCGAGGTCGACAGGGTCACGCGGCGGCGCGACAGGCCGTAGGCGTTGTCGTCAAGCATCAATTTCAGGGCCGTTACGGTCGGTTCAAAGTTCAGCAGGGGCTCGCCCATGCCCATCATCACCACGTTGGTGATCTGGCGCTCGCCTTTCGGGCCCGGTTCGATGCCCTTGGTGCGGCGCAATTCGAATTCCGCCATCCACAGCTGGCCGATGATTTCGCCCACGCTCAGGTTGCGATTGAAGCCTTGCTTGCCCGTCGAGCAGAAACGGCAGTTCACGGCGCAGCCGGCCTGGGTCGAGATGCACAGGGTGCCGCGGTTTTCTTCCGGGATGAACACGGTTTCCACGGCATTGCCATTGCCGACGTCAACCAGCCATTTGCGCGTGCCGTCCGTCGACGTATGGTCGCTGATGATGGCCGGGGCGCGCACTTCGGCGCGCGTGGCCAGCTTGTCGCGCAGCGACTTGGCCAGGTCCGTCATCGCGTCGAAATCGGAAGCGCCGAACTGATGTATCCAACGTTGCAATTGTTTCGCACGAAACGGTTTCTCTCCCAACTCGGCGCAGTAGGCGATGAGTTGCGCGGGATCGAGGTCCAGCAAGTTGGTGAGGGTCGTCGTATTCATGATCATGTCTATTCTAAAAATCCGTCCCCGCGCGCATCCGGAGCGAAAACTCCACAGCGCAGCGGGAACAGGGGGTGATAAGTTATTTCACAGATAACGCCAGGAAATAACGTTATCTAAGGCAATTAAGCCTTCAGTTCTGGGAAGAAGTAAGCGATTTCCACTTTAGCAGCTTCGACAGCGTCGGAACCGTGTACGGCGTTGGCATCGATCGAATCGGCGAAATCGGCGCGGATCGTGCCTTTTTCTGCTTTCTTCGGATCGGTCGCGCCCATCAGGTCACGGTGGGCCAGAACGGCGTTTTCGCCTTCCAGGGCTTGGATCATGACTGGACCGGAAACCATGAAGTCGACCAGATCCTTGAAGAAGCCGCGCTCTTTGTGCGCTGCGTAGAAACCTTCAGCTTGTTCGCGCGACAGTTGGGTCATGCGTGCTGCAACGATTTTCAGGCCAGCGTTTTCAAAACGGGTGTAGATTTGACCGATTACATTTTTTGCAACTGCGTCTGGTTTGATGATCGACAGGGTGCGTTCGATTGCCATGTGTGAAAACTCCAATAAAAAGAAAGGTTTAAAACGGTAAATTGATAACTCAATCAACCTTTGATTTTACCATACTCCACCCCATATCACCCAGACAGGCAGGGGGCATCCTTCCCTGCCGCTAGAGTTTAATGAAATCTTAAGCTGCTTTTTTGGCAAATTCCGCCCCTCATGCTATCCTTGGGTAAAGCAGTAATTTGAATTGACAACACGGAGGCACTATGAATCAGAACATGCAACGCACCTTTGACCTGTCGGGGGGCATGCAGCAAGTCCGCCACCAGGTCTTGCGCAACACTTACTGGCTGCTGGCACTGTCCATGATACCGACCGTGCTGGGCGCCTTCATCGGCGTGCAGATGCACCTGCCGATGCTGACCGGCGGCATGGGCTTCATCATCTTCATGGCCGTCGCATTCGGCTTCATGTACGCGATCGAGAAAACCAAGAACTCGGGCCTCGGCGTCGCCGTCCTGCTGGGCTTTACCTTCTTCATGGGCCTGATGCTCACGCCTATCCTGACGCGCACGCTCGGCTACTCGAACGGCGGCATGCTGATCATGACGGCATTCGGCGGCACGGCCACCATCCTGGCCGTGATGGCAACGATCGCCACGGTGTCGAAGCGCGACTTCTCGGCCATGGGCAAATGGCTGTTCGCCGGCGTGATCGTGCTGATCCTGGCATCGGTGGCGAACATCTTCCTGGGCCTGTCGGCACTGTCGATCGTGATCTCCATGGTCGCCATCGCCATCTTCTCGGCTTACATCCTGTATGACGTGCAGCAAATCATCAACGGCGGCGAGACCAACTACATCTCGGCCACCCTGCGCATCTACCTGGACGTGTACAACATCTTCACCAGCCTGCTCTCCCTTCTGGGCTTCGCTGGCGGCAGCCGCGACTAAGCGCTGCGATTGACACAGCAAAAAGCCGACCCACGGGTCGGCTTTTTTACGTCTGTTTAAATTACGTGATCTTCTCCGCCACCTCGAGCAGGCAGGCGCGGGCGCGGTCCAAAGTCGGGTTGTCGCGCTGGGCCGCATACACGGCGTAGGCGGAATGCGAGAATTCGGGCGCGTCGCGCACGCGGTACAGCAAGCCCCCGTCCAGATAAGGTTGCGCGCTGCCGATGCGAAAGTAGCTGGCGCCGCCCACTTCCAGCAGGTAGACGAGGGCCAGCGGGCCCAGCGAAATCGACACGGGCGGACTGCTCAGCTCCGGATACGCCGCCTGGTGGTTCGCCGCGAAGCTGGGACCCCAGTCCACGTAGACATACGCGTCGGCGAGCATCTGCCCGTCCGCGCGCGTGGTCACCATCACCAGCTTTTCCTCGGCCAGCAATTCACTGACCAGGCCCGGGCGCTGCGGCGGGTTGTACAGCACGGCCAGGTCGAGCGAGCCGTCGTGCACGGCGTCGAGCAGGCGCGCAGGGCTGTCGACTTCCGCGCGCAAGGCGATCTCGGGGCAGTCGCGGCTCATGCGTATCAGCCAGTCCCCGAGCAGCGGCTGCCACAAACTCAGTTCGCAGCCGATGCTGACGGCGTCATCGCGCCCCGGCGGCAAGGCCACCTGGTGGCGCGCCCGCTCCCACACCTGCACCATGGTGGCCGCATGGCGCATGAAGCGTTCGCCGGCCGGCGTCAGGCGCGCGCCCGCCTTGTTGCGCACGAATAGCTGGCGCCCCAGTTGCTGCTCCAGCGTGCGGATGCGGGCGCTGACGGCCGTCTGCGTCACGTGCATGCGCTCGGCCGCCATGATGAAGCTGCCGCAGGACGCCACTTCGAGGAAGGTACGCGCTTGATTGATATCCATCAATCCATCATATCAGGTGCCGCACATCTCAACTGACACGCTCGTAGCCACCGAGCACGCCCTGCTTCGACAACACCCATTGCCACAGCTGCAGGTCGCGCGCGCGGAAGGCGCCCGCGCACGACAGCAGGTAATACGACCACATGCGGTGGAAGCGCTCGCCCAGCTGGGCGGCAAACTGCGGCCAGGCCTGCTCAAAGTTTTCATGCCAGGCCATCAGGGTCTTGTCGTAGTCGGCGCCGAAGTTGTGCAAGTCCTCGGCGACAAACAGATCGTCGATGGCGTCGCCGATCTGGCCGATGGATGGCAAGTCGCCATTCGGGAAGATGTATTTGTCGATCCACGGATCGCACGCGGAATCGCGCTTGTTCTTGCCGATCGTGTGCAGCAGGAACAGGCCGTCGTCTTCCAGGCAGCGGTGCGCCACTTGCATGAAGGTGCGGTGATTCTTGTGTCCCACGTGCTCGAACATGCCGATGCTGACGATGCGGTCGAATTTTTCATCCGTGTCGCGGTAATCCTGCAGGCGGAAGTCCAGGCTTTCGCCGCCCGGCATGCCGCGCGCATACGCGACCTGCTCTTGTGAAATCGTCACGCCCACGCACTGCACCCCGTATTTTTCCGCCGCATAGCGCATGAAACTGCCCCAGCCGCAGCCGATGTCGAGCACGCGCATGCCCGGCTCCAGGCGCAGCTTGCGGCAGATCAGATCGAGCTTGGCGTCCTGCGCCTCGGCCAGGTTGCCGGCGTCCTTCCAGTAACCGCACGTATAGGTCATGCGCGGGTCGAGCATGGCCGCATAGAAGGCGTTGCCCAAATCGTAGTGCTCCTTGCCCACCATCCACGCGCGGCGCTCCGTCTGCAGGTTGAACAGGCGCGCGTACAGGGCGTGGAAGGCCACGCGCATGGGACGCACGTCGTCGGCCACCCTGGCGCGCAGCAGATGGCAAAAGAATTCATCGAGCCGCTGCGCATCCCAGTCGCCATCCATGTAGGCTTCACCGAGGCCCAGGTTGCCGCTGGCGAAAGCCCGCTCGGGCACGCCCGGTTTGCGCAGCTGCATGTCCCAGGCGGCGCGGCCATTCAGGTGGATGTCGGCCCTGGCCAGCAATTGCGCCGCTTCGCGGGTGAGGCGCGTGTCGCGCTGGAGTTCAGTACTACTTGCCGGTGCTTGCTGTAACTGTGTCATTTGCTGCGTGTTCATGCCCTGCCGCCTCCAGATGGTTGTCGGTGCCGGCGCGCACCGGCAAGCCCGCTCAGAGGCCCGGCGGCACACCAGCCATCAAATTATCCGCCCGCCATGACCATCTGGATAATGAAACATCATGGCTATTCATATCAAAATAATTGCTTCAAAATGATTTGAATCAATTATTTTATGGAAATATCTTATACAAGAAGCGCACCGTAGCATGAAAAAAGCCGCCTGTTCGGCGGCAGTTCGAGGTAAGTTCGCGCCATGCACGCCACGATCAAAAGTCGTGATTCGGCGGATACTTGCTGTAAAAATCGTTATCCCATTTGAAATTGGTGAAGGCCACCGTCATCGACACGTCGAGCGCTTCGACGAAATGCCAGCAGCCGACGGGCAGGAACAGGATTTCGCCGGGCGCCAGCACGCATTCGCGCACCTGCACGTCGGCCATCAGCGGGTAGCGCCGCACGTCGATGTCGCGCCCGTCGACGGGCGTAAAACAGTGGCGCTGGTTGTACACGCGCGCCACTTCGCAGGCGGCCATGATGCGCAGGCGCTTGCGCCCTTTGACTTGCGCCATGAAATTGTTCGTCAGGTCGTGGTGGAACGGCGTCACCGTGCCGGCCGGGCCGAACCACAGGAAGCCCGTGGGGCCGCCGCTCTGCTCCAGGTACTCGGGCAGCTGGCCGATATCGTCCCACAGCTCGCGCAAGGCTTGGCGGTTCTGCGAATTGTTATTCGCCGTCATATAGAAATCGTTGGTCGCGCCGCTGCCCTCGACCAGGCTCGCGTACTCGCCGAAGGCCATCTTGCGCTTGTGCGCCACGCTGTTCATTTCGTACTGGGCATCCGCTTCGCGGCCGAACTGCACTTCCACTTCGCGCTGGCCGAAATGTTCGCGGAAATAGGCCGGGCTCCACTTGGCCATGGCGGGCCAGCCGTCCATCATGCCCGTGATGATGACGGGCTGGTTGGTGGAATAAAATTCGTCGAGGAATTCCTGCGCGGACAGCTTGTCGCGGCGGGGAATCTCGGGGGGACGCAGCTGGTTCAGCTTGCGCTGGATGTCGATCACCCAGTCGCGCTTGGCCAGGCGGTTCGACAGGCGCACGGCGCCGGCCAGGTAGGGACTCTGCAACGCCAGCTCCACTTCGCGGCGCGCCAGCGGCTCCGCGATGCCGGCCTGCTGCAGCACCGGCATCAGCGCCGACGGATGGCTGCCCAGCATGAGATTTTCCGCGATCCAGCTGCGCCACTCGCGGCTCAGCTCCTGTTCCTGCTCCTGCTGCTTGACTCCGAATGCCGATACCGCCGCCATCGCCCGTCTCCTCTTTTTTATGTGAACAAGCGGCCGGGCAGCAATGCCGCCCGGCCGCATCCTCCTACGCTAGCACACGGTTAGCGTACCTTCCACACCTCGGTCGCCAGCACGCCATTCGCGTCGCCATCGAGTTCCCACGAGAACGCGCCGCGCAAGCCCTGGTCCTTGACGTATTTCACCTTGGTGCCGATGACGGTCGGGTCGTCATAGCTCCACCACTGGCCGCCCGCGCCCGTGTACAGGTACAACTGCTTGGTCACGGGATGGTAGTAGCGCGTGCCGGCCTTGGCGACGAGGATTTTATAGTCCTCGATGCCCGACTCGTAGGTGCCCGGCGCCGTGCCCGTGGCAGCCTGGTACAGGCCATCGCCGTTCGGCCCCGGCGCCACGCCCGTCCAGCCGCGGCCATAGAACGGTATGCCCAGCAGCAGCTTGTCGCGCGGCACGCCGGCGGCAATCATGTACTGCACCGCCTTGTCGCCCACATATTCGCGCGCCATGCCCGTCGACGGATCGGCAGGGTCGGCATACAGCTGGGCGTTGAAGTTGGTGCTGTTTTCCCAGCCGCCGTGGAAGTCGTACGTCATCAGGTTGATCCAGTCCATGTACTGCGAGTACAGGGCCGGTTCCGTGTTGTCGATCTTGTCCTTGCCGGCACCGACGGCGGCCGTCAGCAGGTAGCGCTTGCCGTTCGCGGCGCCGAGCGCATCGAGCTGGCTGCGGAATTCCGCCATCAGCAAGGTGAAGTTGCGCTTGTCGTTGGGACTGACCGTGTTGTACGGCTGGCCGCCGCCGACCGGATATTCCCAGTCGATATCGATGCCGTCAAAGATGTTGGCCGCCGCACCCGCGCCGCCGCGCCCGCCCTGCACCGGCAGGTTGCCCTTGATGTAGATGTCGATACACGAGCGCACCATCTGCTTGCGCAGCGCATCGGTGGCCGAACCGACGGAGAAGTTCTTCGACCAGCTCCAGCCGCCCAGTGAGATGAACAACTTGAGGTTCGGGTGCGCCGCCTTCAGCTTTCTCAGCTGCAGGAAGTTGCCCGACAGGGGAGCGTCCCACGGAATGGCCTGACCATCGACGGTGCGCTTCGGCGTGCGGATGTAGTCGGCCTCGGCATCGCCGCCCGTGCCCGCATCCGGCGAATTCGGATTCGTCGCGCCCGGCTCCGTCTTGGTGATCATGGCGCATTCATAGCCGCCGTTTTTCGGATAGATATTGCCGAAAGCGTAGTTGATGAAGGTCAGCTTGTCGGCCACGCCGCTCGTATGCACGTTCGCCACTTCATAGTCGCGGCCATACACGCCCCACTGCGCGAAATAGGAACCGACTTCGCGGCCCGTTGGCGTTGGCGTTGGCGTTGGCGTCGGGGTAGGTGTCGGCGTCGGCGTCGGCGTCGGGGTAGGTGTCGGCGTCGGTGTCGGCGTCGGCGTCGGTGTCGGCGTCGGCGTCGGTGTCGGCGTCGGTGTCGGCGTCGGGGTTGGAGTCGGCGTCGGCGTGGTGCTGCAGATCTCCAGGCTGGTCCATGGCTTGCCCGTGCCGGCCGCGCCGCTGCTGGTCGACGGGTTGTCGCCTTGCGTCCAGTAGTTGGCGCGGTAATTCGTGCCCGCGTAGCTGACGGTGGCGCCCGCACTGTAAGCCGTGCCGGCCACCCATGCCAATGCGCAGGTGCCGCCGGTTGGCGTCGGCGTCGGCGTCGGGGTGGGTGTCGGGGTTGGATTCGGCGTCGGCGTCGGCGTCGGCGTCGGGGTTGGTGTGGGAGTCGGCGTCGGCGTGGTGCCGCCGTCGCAAGTGCCGCCCGCGCTCCACAGGCTAGGCGTGGAAACAGGGTTCCAGCCCGAGCCCACGTGGTCGGTCTGCGTCACCAGGGCCGTGTAGTTGGCGCCCAGGTAGGTGACCACCGTGCCGGCGTTGTACGTGCCGCCCTCCTGCCATGGCACGCAGGCGACCACCGTGCTGGCCGCCAGCAATTGCGAGCCGCCAGGCGCGCTGGCGTCGCCGCCACCGCCGCATGCCGCCAGCACGCCGCCGCTGGCCAGGCATACCATCATGTTCCTGATTGTTTTTTTGAGTATTAAATTTTCCACGTTGTCTCCTGTTCAGGTTTACGTAAATACCACTCTGCTTCGTAAATAACTACCCTGTGATTTTGTTTTTTTGCAGTTGCAAGAACAGCATGCTGCTGAAAAAATAGGCGGTCAAGTGGTTTTGAAGTGGCCTCAAAGTGGGCAATACCACTTCGCGCAGAAAACGTCATGACAGAGACAGACGGCGTGTTGTCCTACTGGACAATCAAAAAAACGGCAGAGGAAGGAGGAAAAAAGACGCCGGATCGGGAAAAGACAGACCAGTTTTATAACACGCTGTAAGTGGTATGGGGCTAGCTTGCTGCGCCGCTGAACGCGGCAGCGGCGGGTGCCTGCCTGGCCACCCGCCGCGCTGCACTACTTATTGAGGCAAATCAAAGACCGCCATCGATTCGACGTGCGAAGTATGCGGGAACATGTTCACCACGCCCGCCTTGCTCAGCACATAGCCCGCCTCCAGCGCCAGGATGCCGGCGTCGCGCGCCAGCGTGGACGGGCTGCACGACACGTACACGATGCGCTTGGGCAGCAGGTCCGGACGCACTTGCGACAGGCCGACCAGCGCCTGGCACAGGGCCATGGCGCCATCGCGGGGCGGGTCAACGAGGATGCGATCAAAACGGCCCAAGGCGATCAGATCGTCCGTCGTCACTTCGAACAGGTTGCGCGTCGAGAACGAGGTTTTTTCCGCCAGGCCATTGGCCAGCGCGTTTTCCAGCGCCCGCTCCGTCAGGGTGGTGCTGCCTTCGATACCCACCACTGCGCTGCCTTGCGTGGCCAGCGGCAAGGTGAAATTGCCGAGGCCGCAGAACAGGTCGGCCACGCGGTCCGTCGGCTGCACTTCCAGCAGGCGCAGGGCTTTCGATACCAGCACGCGGTTGATGTGATGGTTCACCTGCGTAAAATCGACGGGCTTGAACGGCATCTTGACGCCGAATTCCGGCAGCAGGTAGTGCAGTTGCTTGTCCAGCGGATAGAACGGCACGGCCGTTTCCGGGCCTTTCACCTGCAGCCACCATTGCACGCCGTATTCGTCGGCAAAGGCCTTCAATTTCGTTTCATCGTCCGCCGTCAACGGCGCCATGATGCGCAAGACCATGGCCGTGACGTCTTCGCCCACGGCCAGCTCGATCTGCGGCATCTGGTCGAAGATGGACAGCGATGCGACCAGCGCGCGCAGCGGCAGCAGCATGGCGGAGATATGCGGCGGCAGGATTTCACAGCTATCCATGTCGGCGACAAACGCCGATTTCTTTTCATGGAAGCCCACCAGCACGGCATCCTTCTTCTTGACGTGGCGCACGGACAGGCGCGCGCGGTAGCGGTAGCCCCACGTCGGGCCATACATGGGGCGCATGATGCTTTGCGGACGCACCTTGCCGATATGCCACAGATTGTCTTCCAGCACGCGCTGCTTGATCGCCACCTGCGCCGACGGCTCCAGATGCTGCATCGAGCAGCCGCCGCAGTTGTCGAAATGCTTGCATTTGGGCGTCACGCGCATGGCCGATTCGCGGTGCAGCGCCGTCATGCGGGCCATTTCCCAGTTCTTCTTTTTCTTGAACGTCACGAAGCTGACGCGCTCGCCCGGCAACGCGCCTTCGACAAACACGACCTTGCCCGGCGAGCCGTCTTCGTTCTCGATATGGCCAACGCCACGGGCATCCATGTCGAGCGATTTGATTTCGATGATATTTTCTTGCATAGCGATCAATAGGTAAGAGTGGGCCAGGACGCAGGGCCGCGCTGGAACTTGAAAGAATGGGGGAAAGTCAGGCGCCGCGAGCGGGGCGTATGATAGCAGATGCCGACTAGCTTAAGTCCGCAGCACAGTTGCGCCGATTTAGCGTGCCTGAGAAAATGTACAGGGCAAGGCGCATTGCCGAAGACAGTACGCTAGTACGGCGAGGCATTGCAACGCCGCCATGTGCGTTTTATCGGGCACGCTACAGCAGGGAGTCGCGCACGACGCCGCGTGCCGCCATGGCGCGCTTCAGTTTAATCAGCGCTTCCTGCTGGATCTGGCGCACGCGCTCGCGCGTCACGCCCATTTCCTCGGCCAGGGTTTCCAGGGTGGCCGGATCGTCGTTGTCGAGGCCGAAACGGCGCATGATGACGACGCGCTGCTTGTCGGGCAGCTTGGTCAGCCAGTCGCGCACCAGCACCGTCATTTCATGGTGTTCCGCGCGCGCGTCGGGGCTGTCTTCGCTGGCGCCCGGCAGCATGTCCATCAGCGACGACTGCGGGTCGTTGTCGAGCGGCGCATCGAGCGAGGTGGCGTGCTCGGACAGGGCCAGGATATCCTGCACTTCTTCCACGGGGCGGCCCACCAGGTGGGCGATGTCTTCCGCGGTGGCATCCTTGCCGTCGTGGTGCTGGGCTTCCAGGTGGTATTTTCCGCGCAGGATCTGGTTCAGTTCGCGCACCATGTGCACGGGCAGGCGCACCGTGCGCGCCTGGTTCATGATGGCGCGCTCGATGCTCTGGCGTATCCACCAGGTGGCGTAGGTGGAGAAACGGAAACCGCGCTCGGGCTCGAACTTGTCGATGGCCCGCATCAGGCCGATGTTGCCCTCTTCGATCATGTCGAGCAGGACCACGCCGCGGTTGATGTAATGCTTGGCGATCGACACGACCAGGCGCAGGTTGTGCTCGATCATGGTTTGCCGGGCTTCGAAATTGCCCTGCTTGGCCAGGGTGGCGTAATGCACCTCTTGCGCGGCCGTCAGCAATGGCCGCGTGCCGATCTGGTTCAGGTAATGCTGCGTAGTATCGGTCGACAGTTCGGCCGCCAGCACTTTCTTCAATTCATCGACACTTTCGACCAGCACGCTGACGCTGGCCACTTCGCCGCCCTCGCCCGCCTCGACGGCGTCAATGCCGTCGAGTTCGCCGGCATCGTCCGTCACGACTTCGTCTGCCCCGTCTTCCGGCAGTTCCGGGTCATCGTCCAGCTGGTCGTGCGGCGCGTGTGTCATTGCTTTACCTAACGGTTAGGCAGGAATTTCGAAGGGTCGACAGGCTTGCCCTGCTGGCGGATTTCAAAGTGCAGCTTCACTCGGTCGGCATCGGAATCGCCCATTTCGGCGATGGCCTGGCCTTTGTTGACGTTCTGCCCTTCCTTCACCAGGATGCTGCGGTTATGCGCATATGCCGACAATAAACTATTACTGTGCTTCACGATGACAAGATTACCATAACCACGGATTCCGCTCCCGGCATACATGACTTTTCCCGCGCCGGCGGCCACCACCTGCTGGCCCGCCTTGCCGGCGATATCGACGCCCTTGTTCTTGCCTTCGTCGAAAGTGCCGATGACCTTGCCTTCGGAAGGCCACATCCAGCTGATCTTGTCGTCGCCAGGCGCCGATGCCGCAGGGGATGCCGCCGCGGCGGCCGGTGCGGCGGCGACGGCGGCTGCCGGCGCTGGCGCGGGTTTCGCGTCGCTGCTGCCGCCATCGGCGCGCAGCTCGGCCAGGGTGGCGTCGGAATACGCGCGCTTCTCGCCGCGCGGGCCCGTTTTCTTCGGCACGACAGGCGCGGCCGGCTTGACTTCCGTCACCGGCGGCATGACGATGGCCGACGTCTGCGCGCCGCCCGCGTCGCCAGTCGGCGGCAGCACGCGCAATACCTGGTCGACCTTGATGTCGTTCGGGTTGCTCAAGTCGTTCCAGGCCACCAGGTCGCGGTAATTCTGGCCGTGCTCCAGGGCGATGCGCAACAGGGTGTCGCCGCGCTTGACCGTGTAATAGGCCGGATCGCGGTCGCGCGGATCGCTGGCGGCGGCGCTGCTGCTCGATGGATGGCGCTCGACGACGGGCGCCTGGACGCCCGTGGTGCCGCAACCGCTCAACAGGGCGGCCAGCGCAAGGCTGCAGAGGAGTACATTGTTTTTCTTAATCATTCGTTTTCTTCATCATTCGCATGTATATTCAGGTCCTGCCTGCTAGCTGATCCGGGGATCATATGGTGCCCGGGCGCAAAGGCACGAAATGGCAATCTTCCAGGGTCTGGCTGGTCCATTCCATCTTCCCTACCCGGGTAATGAGTTGCAAGTGTTGCAATTTAGCCCCCACCGGCGCAACCAGACGCCCGCCGGGCGCCAGCTGTTCCAGCAAGGCTTGCGGGACTTCCAGGCCGGCTGCGGCAAGGATGATCCCGTCGAAGGGCGCCGCCTGCGGCAGGCCAAGCATACCATCTCCGTACTGCAAGCGCAGATTCGACACGCGCAGCGGACGCAGATTGGCCTTCGCCAGCTCGTGCAGGGGCCGGATGCGCTCGATCGAATACACTTCCTTCGCCACCAGCGCCAGCACCGCCGCCTGGTAGCCGCAACCCGTGCCGATTTCCAGCACGCGCTGCAAGCTGCCGCCCTGGCGCATCACTTCGATCATGCGCGCGACGATATACGGCTGCGAGATGGTCTGGTGGTGGCCGATCGGCAAGGAGGCATCGATGTAGGCCTGCGACGCCAGCGCCTCGTCCATGAACATGTGGCGCGGCACGGCTTGCATGGCGTCGAGCACCACCTGGTCCTTGACGCCCTGTTTCGCCACACGCGCCACCATGGCCCGGCGCACGGCTTCCGAGACGAGCGGGTTTTGCCGCGGCGGCGACACCACGGCCGGCTGCGCCCGCTCATTGGCGATGGCCTGGGCGCGCGACGGCGCGATGGCCGCGTGCGCGCCATATGGCTGCGCCACGCCGCGCGCCGCGTTTTGCGCCGCATTCTGCGTGGCCGTCTGCGGCGTGGCGATCCGGGACTGGGCCAGCGACTGCCCCCCGCCCTGCCTGGCGGGCTTGCCGGCCAGCGAATCGAGGGAAAGGGGGAAGGTACGCGGCTTGTCAGTCATAGTGAGCGGTCATGCCAGGCCTTTTGCCAGTGCATCGAGTTGGGTGGTATGGGTCAGGTCGATCTGCAACGGCGTGATCGATACTTGTCCATGTTCAACGGCATGGAAATCCGTGCCCGGGCCGCCTTCCTTGGCGGCGCCGGCCGGGCCGATCCAGAAGATTTCGCGGCCACGCGGGTCGAGCGCGCGGATCACGGGCTCGGCCGAATGGCGCTTGCCCAGGCGCGTGGCCGCCATGCCTTGCAATTGTTCATAAGGAATGGCGGGGATATTCACGTTCAGCAGATACGGTTTCTGCAGGGCGTCGAACTGGCGCTCGACGATTTCCCGCGCCACGCGGGCGGCCGCGTCCAGGTTGGCCCAGCCGAACTGCGACTGGGAAAAGGCGATGGCGGGAATGCCGAACAGATAGCCTTCCGTGGCGGCGGCCACGGTGCCCGAATACAGGGTGTCGTCACCCATGTTGGGACCGTTGTTGATGCCGGAGACCACCAGGTCGGGGCGCTCGATGAGCATGCCCGTCAGCGCCACGTGCACGCAGTCGGTGGGCGTGCCGTTGACAAAATAAAAGCCGTTGGCGGCCTTGTGCACGGACAAGGGCCGGTCCAGCGACAGCGAATTGGACGCGCCCGAACGGTTGCTGTCGGGCGCCACCACCACGATGTCGGCAATGGGCGCGAGCGCGTCGGCCAGGGCCGCCAGGCCAGGCGCCAGGTAACCGTCGTCGTTACTGATAAGGATTCTCATAACGAGATTTTACCTGAAGCATTGCCAACACTGCGCGTGCCGCACGCCGACAGGCAGCATTTTTTGTGCCGCCGCGCTGACATGGCACGCAAGCTCAGCGCTGCTCGATGCGCGCTTCCGACAACGCCCCTTCCAGCGCCTGCACTTCATCCTCCTGCAGGGCCAGCAAGGCATTCAGGTCGCCTTGCAACTTGTACATTCTTTTCAGCTGCGCCATGCCGCGCCTGCGCAGCTTGCCCGGCACGCCCGGGCGCAGCAGGCAAGACTTCAGATGTTCGGCCAGTTCGCCCGCCTGCGGATACTGTTCCCGCTCGATCATGCCTTGCAGCATAGAGATCATGCTGGCCAGGATGTCCGGCTCGGCCGCATCCTGTTCATTGGCGCGGCCGGCCAGGATGGTTTCCTGCAAATGCCGCGCGCCGTCGAGCACGCTGTCCGCATGCCCCGTGACGGGCGCATTCAACAGCCGGTCGCTGCCGCTGAGCACGGCATCTTCCAGCAGGCGCGCCGCCTCGCTGTCGCCCTGCTGCTGCAGGGTGCCGGCCAGTTGCTTCTTGCTGTGCAAGGTATCGAGGTGGTCTTCGCCCAGCAGGCGCGCATGCACTTCCAGCACCTGCTCCTGCACGCTGCGCGCCGCATCGAGCTCGCCGCGCCGCAGCAGCGCCTCGGCCAGCTTGCGCTGGCTCATCAGGGTTTCCGGATGGTCGAGCCCCTGCGTGCGCTCGCGCGCCGCCACCTGGTCTTCATGCAGCTGGCGCGCGCCGGCCCAGTCGCCCTGCCCGGCCACGATGTCGGCCAGCAAATCGCGCGTGGACAGGGTGGCCGCATGGTCGACGCCCAGGCGCCGCTCCTGCACCTGCAGCACGGCGGAAAGCAGGCGCCGCGCACCCTCCAGGTCGCCTTCGCGGCCCAGCGCCTGTGCCAGGGCCAGCTTGCTGCGCAAGGTATCGCCATGCTCGGCGCCAAACAGGCGCTCGCGCGCCGCCACCACCGTGCCCAGCAATTGCCGCGCCTGCGCCAGCCTGCCCATGCGCAGCAAGGTGGCGGCACGGCCATCCATCGCTTCCAGGGTCAGCGGATGCTCGCCGCCCAGCTGGCGCGCGTAGCTTGCCAGCACCGTATCCTGCAGCAGCAGCGCCGCCGCCAGCTCGCCCTGCAGCAACAGGGTTTTCGCCAGGCAGGCGCGGGCAGACAGGGTGTCGGGATGCTCGCTGCCCAGCACGCGCTCGCGCACGTCGAGCACGTCTTCTTCCAGGAAGCGGGCTTCATCGAGCTTGCCCAGCTGGCGCAGCAGGCGCGCCATGCCGCTCTTGCACGCCAGGCTGTCCGGATGCTCCTCGCCCAGCAGACGCACGCGGATCTCGACGCTCTGGCGGAAGGCGTCGAGCGCCTGCGCGCTGCGCCCGTCCTTGCGGTACAGCTCGCCCAGGCGGGCCAGGTCGCGCGCCAGCGGCAGGGCCACGGCGCGGCCAGGTTCCAGCTGCAAGGCCTGGCGCGCTTCGCTGATGGCGCCGAGCAAGGCGATTTCACGGCTCGACTGCCAGGGAAAGTAGCCGCCCGTCAACCAGTGCAAAAAGGCTTCGAAGGTGCGCGTGAGGGAAAAGCGGTCGCCGCCCTGGTCGATGCGCACGGCCAGCTGCTCGCCATAGGCAAAGGTTTTCGTCTGCTGCAGCTGGACTTCGTCGAAATAGCTGTCGAGGGCGATCTGCGGCAAGCCGTAGGACGTGCGCAGCAGGCGCTCGAACATGGGCTGGAAGCCGGCGATGCCCTTGTGCGCGTCGCCGCGGCGCCACTCGGCGCGCTGCGCCCCGTCGCCCATTTCTATGCGCGAAGGCAAGGGGTACACGAGCAGCGGGCGCTGTTCGTCTTCATGGCTGCGGCGGTACTCGATGGCCCGCGTGACGAGCGCGTCGACGCCTTCCAGGCTTTGCCGGTTCGGCGTGAAGACCACCACCAGCTTTTTCGGCAGCAAGGTGGTGCAGATGCCGGCGCTGTCCGTGCGCCCCGTGCGCGAATCGACCAGCACGTAGCGGAAATGCTGGGCCAGGGTATCGGCGAAGCAGCGGAACAGGGCCGGGCAGCTGTCGAACAGCTGATCCCAGCGCATCTGCGCCAGGCGCTCGCTGTAGCTGGCGTCGAAGCGCCCCGCGCGCATCAGGTACAGGGGACTGCCCTGGTCGACGCGCACCACGTACTGCTGCCAGTCGATGGCGTCGAGCACGCGCTGGGCCAGCGCCGCATCCTCGCGGCCGGCGCCCTGCCCGCTGGCGCGCGCGCCCGCCGTTTCCAGGCTGATGCGTTCGATCTGCTGGCGGCAGGCCTCGAAGAATTCGAGCACGCCGGGCCGCTCCTCGTGCTGTTCGAAATAATGGTGCAGGCCCGGCGCCTCCATGTCCCAGTCCAGCATCAGCACGGGCACGCTGGCGTTTTCACGGCGCGCCAGCAGTACGGCGATGTTCGACAAGGCCATGGTGCGGCCGGTACCGCCCTTGTAGGAATAGAAGGTGACGACTTCGCCAGGGGCGCTCAAAGGTGGCAGGGAGAGGCGTTGGCATTCCATGACGGGACCTTTTACGTGATTAACGTGGAAAGTGGGGAGGCGGAATGGCGCGCCATTCCGGTGGAATATCGGGCAACACGAAACGGCTGCAATCGTGACCGGCCGGTGTTGACCGCTTGAGCAAGTGGTAATGCGTGGCGATGCGCTGCACGATGCGTTCGATGTCGGGCAGGTATTGCGGATTCGACTTCAGGTCGCCGCTGGCCAGCGTGTAGCCGGAAAAATCGACGTACAGCCCCGACTCCGTAATTTGCGGCGGCAAGCCGTCCGGATGGCGCGTCATGATGATGGGGATGATCAGGTGGCTGGGCAGTTCATACCAGGCGCGCCGCTCCTGCTCGATCAGCTGCATGGCGGCAAATTCGCGCCGCGTATAGCCGTGCGCTTCATATTTGGGCGTGTACAGCACGATCATGCAGACGCTCTGGCACATGGCGCGCGCCACGCGCAGGTCGATATCGTCGCCGCCGCCCAATTGCTCGCTGTCGATGAACAGCACTTCCTCGCGGTCCAGGTGCGGCTCCAGATAGCACGCCAGCGCCTCGATGAGGTCATTCTTGAACTTGTTCATGAACGCATATTGGCCGTGCGCGTAGCTCAAGAAACAGCCGTAGCGGATCTCCATGGCATCCCCCTGTTCCCCGTGCGGCCCTGCCATCGCCGCGCCTTCATCCTGCAAGGCATGAGTTCACTGTAGACCGCCAGGCAACAGCCCTGTTTGCGCTGGCGCAAAGATGTGTCTGGCGTCCTGGACATGGGAGAAAAAACCAGAAACTAGCATGATCGTGCCGCTTTCCGGCATGCCGGGCGCGCAGGCCCGCGGCGCGTAGAAAACGCCATGAGCTTGATAACAAAGGGAAATATGCCGGCGCGCAACTGGCGCCGGCGAGCAAGACTTAAGCGTCCTTGGCGGGCAGGTTGCGGAAGAACTCCACCACTTCGGCGGTATCGCGCGTGCGCTTGAACGGCGGCAGGCTTTGCCAGATGCGCTTGCCGTATGGCTTGGAAATGAGGCGCGGATCGCAGATCATCAGCACGCCCCGGTCGCCCTCGTCGCGGATCAGCCGTCCCGCACCCTGCTTCAGGTTGATGATGGCTTCCGGCAGCGAGTGGTGCATGAAGCCGTTCTTGCCCTGCTTTTCCATCACTTCGATGCGCGCGGCCAGCACGGGGTCGTCCGGCGGCGCGAACGGCAGCTTGTCGATGATGACCAGGGACAGCGCATCGCCGCGCACGTCGACGCCTTCCCAAAAGCTCTGGCTGCCGATCAGCACGCCATTACCGGCGGCGCGGAACTGGTCGAGCAATTCCGTGCGGCCCTTTTCTCCCTGCACAAACAGGGGGAAGTTCAGGCCGCGCTGCCTGAATTCGTCGGCCAGGCGCTCGGCCGCCCGCTTCACGGCGCGCAAGGTGGTGCACAGGAAGAAGGTGCGCCCGCCCGCCGCCTCGATGATGGGCAGGGCGCAGTCGATGACGGCGTCCGTGTAGCCCAGCGCGTTCGGCTGCGGCAGGTTTTGCGGCACGAACAGCAAGCCCTGCTGGCCATAGTCGAACGGGCTCGGCCACGTATGCGACGGTTCGCCCGTCAAGCCCATCTGTTCGGAAAAATGCTTGAAATCGTTCTTCACGGCCAGGGTGGCCGACGTGAATATCCAGCTGCGCGGCGTGCCTTCGCGCTGGTTGTTGAAGATCGGCGCGATCGACAATGGTGTTTTATGTAACTGCAAAGAGCTGGAAAACGCTTCCACCCAGAACACGGCTTCTTCGCCGGCCGCCACTTTCGCCTTCGGGTCGAACTTCCAGCCGCTCAGCTGCTGCGCCAGCTCGACGCCGCGCACCCTGCACTGCTCCAGCGTCTCCGCCCGTTCCGCCTGGGTTTCCAGCACGGCCACCATGCCGTCAAGCTCATCCTTGAGGGTGTCGAGCGCGGGAAAGAAATCGCTGGACGGGGCGATCTGCGGCAAGGACAGGCGCACGATATCCTGCGGGAACGTCAACCGCAGGTCGCGCGCCGCCTTTTCCACCACCGTGACGGTCTTCGCCCAGTCGATGCCGCGCGCATGCGCGAGGCCCTCGGCCAGCACGTCGCGGCACAGTTCCAGGATTTGCGAGGTCGACACCGTGTTACCGAAGAATAAGGTCGCCGTGTCGGGCAGCTGGTGCGCCTCGTCGAAGATGATGGTATTGGCCGAAGGCAGCAATTCCGCCACGCCCGTGTCTTTCAGGGCCACGTCGGCGAAGAACAAATGGTGATTGACCACCACCACGTCGGCCTGCTGGGCTTCCTTGCGCGCCTTCATGACGAAGCAATCCTGGTAATACTGGCACTCGGCGCCCATGCAGGTGTCGCGCGTGGACGTCACCAGGTTCCAGATCATGGCATTTTCCGGCACCTTGGCCAGTTCCGCCTTGTCGCCCGAGCTGGTCATCTTGATGAAGCGCGAGATTTCGCGCAGATGGCCCACGTCGTCGCGCGACGTCATGCGCCCGTTCTGCAGGGTGCGTTCCAAGTGATAGTGGCAGACGTAGTTCGAGCGGCCCTTCAGCAAGGCGACGGAGACGGGCGCCTGCAGCGCGGCGCGCACCGTGGGGATATCGCGCAGGAACAGTTGATCCTGCAAGTTCTTCGTGCCGGTGGAAACAATAGTCTTGCCGCCCCACATCAGGGCCGGCACCAGGTAGGCGAAGGTCTTGCCGGTGCCCGTGCCCGCCTCGGCGATCAGGGTCGTCTGGCTGTCGATGGCGCTGGCGATGGCCTTGGCCATGTCCGTTTGCGAACGGCGCGGCTTGTAGCTGCCCACGGCCGGACCGAGCGGGCCGCCGGCGCCAAACAGGCGCTCGATGTCGGCATCGTGCTTGCCAGGCGCCGCCTGCGGTTCGGCTGGCAGACTGGCTTGCGGATCGGCAGGCTGCCCATCCGGGTTAACTGGCAATAAATTGTGATCGGTCAAAATATACTTAAGTGAAGGCTGGACTGGACGCTACTGGCGCCCCTCAGGCGGGAACATCGGGCACCAACTGCATTTTCAGCAAGGTGATGTGATCCTTCAATTGCAATTTGCGCTTTTTCAGGCGGCGCAGCTGCAGCTCGTCATGGTGGCCATCGAGTATCAGCAACTCGATGACGGCATCGAGGTCACGGTGTTCCACGTTGAGTTCAATCAGGCGCCGCTCTATTTGCTGTGCATCGCTCATGTGTTGCGTTCCAGGCAGTGTTGGTAACAATGTTGCTAAACCGGCGCGCGCAGCGTACGCAGGCAGCCATAGTGCATAGTTTAACCTGCCGCGCGCGTTAGGGCACGCCATTTCCGGCATGCCCTAACGCGGCGGGCTTATTTGACCGGCGGCACCGGCACGGCAGCAGCCGGCGTGCCGGCAGCGGCGGCCGCCTTGGCGGCCTTGGCCTGCGCTTCGGCCTGGCGCTCGGCCAGGCGTTGCGCCACGCGTTTCTGGCGCGCCACTGCGTCAGCCTGTTTTTTCGCATAGGCTGCTTCGCGGGCCGCGCGGCGCGGCGCCTCGGCCGCATCGTCGGCGGCTTGTTTCGCCACCTTCGCCGCTTGCTCAGCCTCGCGCTCGGCAACGCTCTTGCCTTGCGGCTTGGGCGGAGCAGGATCGGGCGTGACCACTTTCACGGGCTTGGGCACGGCCGCGGCCCGCTGCTCGGCGTCGAGGCGCGCGCTTTCCTGCGTCCTGGCCAGGTCGATATCGCGCAGGCGCACGGACTCGGCGCGCTTGAAATAATTCGCTTCCGCGTCGATGGCGCGCAGGCGCACGAGGATCAGGCGGCGCTTTTCCTTGGCCTTGTCGAGGCAATTATTCACGAAAAACTTGTTGTAGCACTCGACTTCGCGCGCGGCAAACTCGTTTTCCGCCGCTTCGCGCTCGCTGGCCGACTGCTTCAGCTTGGCGTCCGCCTCTTCCACGGACAAGGTGGCGGGCACCTGCGGTGCGCCGACCTCATCCAACGCCGCGGCCCCCTGGTGCGCGCAGGCGGACAACGCCAGGACCAGGCCCAGCGCCGCACCCAGCTTGTATAGTGTATTTGCCATCATGTTCCTTATCCCTGCCTCAAACGATCGCGTCGGCCGCGCCGCGCTGTTCTTTTTCCATGTATTCGCGCGATTGCATCTCGATGATACGCGAAACGGTACGGTGAAACTCGTTGGCCAGCATGCCGTTCGTGTACAGCTGGTCCGGCGCCACTTCGGCCGACATGATCAGCTTCACCTTCTGGTCGTAAAACACGTCGATCAGCCACGTAAAGCGGCGCGCCTCGGACGACTGCGCCGCCGACATGGCCGGTATGCCGGACAATATCACCGTATGGAAGCGGCTGGCGATTTCCAGGTAATCATTTTGCGAGCGGGGGCCGCCGCACAGGGTGGCGAAATCGAACCAGATGATGCCGCCGGCTCGGCGCAGGCAGTGGATTTCGCGGCTCTCGATGCGGATGCGCCCGTCTTCGTCGGCCGTCTCGGCGATGCGCGTGTAGGCGTCGCGCAGGGCCCGGTCCGTGTCCGCGCCCAGCGGGGTATAGTAGCTTTCCACCTGTTCCAGCGCGCGGCCGCGGTAATCGACGCCCGCGTCGACGTTCATCACGTCGAGCTTGTCCTTCAGCAGCGCGATGGTCGGCAGCATGCGGTCGCGGTGCAGGCCGTCCGGATACAGCAGGTCGGGGTCGTAATTCGAGGTCATGATGAAGGACACGCCATTGGCGAACAGGGCCGACAGCAGGTTGTACAGGATCATCGCGTCGGCGATGTCGGAGACGTGGAATTCATCGAAACAGATGAGGCGGTATTTCTTGGCGATGCGCTTGGCCACCTCGTCGAGCGGGTCGGCCACGCCCTTCAATTCGTCGAGCTGCTGGTGCACGCCGCGCATGAATTCGTGGAAGTGCAATCGCGTCTTGCGCACCAGGGGCACGACCGAGTAAAAACTATCCATCAGGAACGATTTGCCGCGCCCCACCCCACCCCACATGTACACGCCTTTCGGCACGGCGGGACGGTTCAGCAGGCGCTTGAAGGTACTCGAGCGCTGGCCCTTGTAGGCCACCCACTCGTCATAGCACAGCTGCAGGCGGTCGACCGCGCGCCGCTGGGCGGCATCGGCCTTGAAATCACGCTTCTGCAACGCGTGCTGGTAGAACTCTTCTACGTTCATGGGATTCGCTTTAACGCACAAGGGCGCCGGCGGAAAAAATCCGCGAGCGCCCCTGCTGGACTAACTACAATTAAAAGTTCAAGGTACGCTTGTCAACCGCCAGTGCCGCTTCCTTGGTCGCTTCGGACAGCGATGGGTGAGCGTGGCAGATGCGCGCGATGTCTTCGGCCGAGGCCTTGAATTCCATCGCCACGACGGCTTCGGAAATCAGTTCGGACGCCATCGGGCCGACGATGTGCACGCCGAGGATTTCATCGGTCGTCGCATCGGCCAGGAATTTCACCATGCCCGAGGTGTCGCCCAGCGCGCGCGCACGGCCGTTGGCCATGAACGGGAAGGTGCCGGCCTTGTAGGCGATGCCTTCGGCCTTCAGGGTTTGCTCGGTCTTGCCGACCCACGCGATTTCCGGCGAGGTGTAGATCACCCAAGGAATCGTGTTGAAGTTGGTGTGGCCATGCTGGCCGGCGATACGCTCGGCCACGGCAACGCCTTCTTCTTCGGCCTTGTGCGCCAGCATCGGGCCGCGCACGACGTCGCCCACTGCCCAGACGTTCGGCAGGTTGGTCTTGCAGTCGCCGTCGACGGCGATGAAGCCGCGCTCGTCCAGCTGCAGGCCGACCTTGTCGGCACCCAGGCCGTTCGTGTTCGGCGTGCGGCCGATCGAGATGATCAGCTTGTCGAACACGGCTTTTTGCGCTTCGCCCTTGGCGTCCACGAATTCCACGGTGACGTCTTTCTTGCCCGGCGTGATCGCACCGATCTTGCAGCCGAGGTTGATCTTCAAGCCTTGCTTGGTGAACAGCTTGGACGCTTCCTTGGCGATCTGCTCGTCGACGGCGCCCAGGAAGACCGGCAGGCCTTCCAGCACGGTGACGTCGGAACCCAGGCGGCGCCAGACGCTGCCCATTTCCAGGCCGATCACGCCGGCACCGATGACGCCCAGCTTGGCGGGTACGGCGTCGATGGCCAGTGCGCCCGTGTTCGACAGGATCAGTTTCTCGTCGAATGGTGCGCCCGGCAGTTCGCGCGCGTTCGAGCCCGTGGCGATGACCACGTGCTTGGCGCTCAGGGTTTCGTTGGCTTCGCCCGTCACGCTGATCTCGTACGTGCCAGCGGCGGCGGCAGCGAAAGCGGCGCGGCCGTGGAAGAAGGCGATCTTGTTCTTCTTGAACAGATACAGGATGCCGTCGTTGTTTTGCTTGACGACGGTGTCCTTGCGCTTGAGCATCTGGCCCAGGTTCAGCTTCAGGCCGGCGACGTCGATGCCGTGCTCGGCGAAGCTGTGGCCCGCGTGTTCGAAATGCTCGGACGATTGCAGCAGCGCTTTCGACGGGATGCAGCCGACGTTGGTGCAGGTACCGCCAGGCGCGGCGCCGCCCTTGGCGTTCGACCACTCGTCGACGCAAGCGACGGAAAAGCCCAGCTGCGCTGCGCGGATGGCGGCGATGTAGCCGCCAGGGCCCGCACCGATGACAACTACGTCAAATTGTTTAGTACTCATGTTTTGTTATTCCAATCTCTTCGTCTGGTACGAAAATCCACAATAGAAGGTAAATCACCACGCCGAAGCCGAAGGTCAATGTAAACAGGACGAAGACGAGGCGCCAGATCCACGCTTCCATGCCGGAAGCGCGGCCCAGGCCGCCGCAGACGCCGCCCAGCCAGCGGTCGTTGCGCGAGCGGCGCAGGCGGTTGAATTCCTGCACCAGGTCGTTCGACGGGCCGGAGGCGGCGCCAGCGCCGGACGTGCTGTCCGGCTTGTCCAGGTTGATATTGCTCAGGAGCTTGGCTTTCGCTTGCGCGAATTCCGCGTCGCTCAGGGCGCCCGCCAGGTGCAACTCGTGCAGACGCTTGATTTCTTCAGAGACGTTCATGGGAATCCTCTTTCATTGAGATCAGCCAGCTGCGTCTTCTGGCAAGGGGTATCAGCTACATTGCCCCGGCGGCTAAGCCGGGGGACTACAGTGCTTACAGGTCCAGCAGCAGGCGTGCAGGATCTTCCAGCGCTTCTTTCATCGCCACCAGGCCCAGGACGGCTTCGCGGCCGTCGATGATGCGGTGGTCGTAGGACATGGCCAGGTAGTTCATCGGACGCACCACGATCTGGCCGTTTTCGACAACGGCACGGTCCTTGGTCGCATGCACGCCCAGGATGGCCGATTGCGGCGGGTTGATGATCGGGGTCGACAGCATGGAGCCGAAGGTGCCGCCGTTCGAGATCGAGAACGTGCCGCCCGTCAGGTCGTCCAGGGTCAGCTTGCCTTCCTTGGCTTTCGCGCCGAATTCGCCGATTTTCTTCTCGATGTCGGCGATCGACAGCTGGTCCGCGTTGCGGATGATCGGCACGACCAGGCCGCGCGGCGAACCGACGGCGATGCCGATGTCGAAGTAGCCGTGGTAGACGATGTCGTTGCCGTCAACGGAGGCATTGATGATCGGGTACTTTTTCAGGGCGGCGACGGCGGCCTTGACGAAGAAGGACATGAAGCCCAGCTTGACGCCGTGCTCTTTCTCGAACTTGTCCTTGTACTTGTTGCGCAGGTCGATGACCGGCTGCATGTTCACTTCGTTGAACGTGGTCAGGATGGCGTTCGTCGATTGCGATTGCAGCAGGCGCTCGGCGATACGCGCGCGCAGGCGGCTCATCGGCACGCGCTCTTCCGGGCGGTCGCCCAGGCTGGCGGCCGACGGCGTGGCAACTTGCTGCAGCGCTGGCTTGGCAGCGGCTGGCGCCAGCGGCGCGACAGCTGGCTTGGCGGAAGCGGCCAGGGCGTCGCCCTTGGTCACGCGGCCGTCCTTGCCCGAACCGGCGACGTCGCCGGCGGACAGGCCTTTTTCGGACAGTATCTTGGCGGCGGCAGGCATGGCGACATCGCCTTTGGTCGCAGCAGCTGGCGCCGAAGCGCTGGCGGTGTCTTGCGCGGCGGCAGCCAGGGCTGGCGCAGGCACGGCCGACACTTCCATCGGGCTGACCTTGGCCGAACCGTCGGTATCGATGATGGCGATGACTTCGCCGGCAACGACGGTGGCGCCGTTATCCTTGATGATCTGCACGATCACGCCGGCGGCCGGCGCCGGCAGTTCCAGCACCACTTTATCGGTTTCGATGTCGATCATGTTTTCGTCGCGCGCGACTGCTTCGCCGACTTTCTTGTGCCATGCCAGCAGGGTCGCTTCCGCAACCGATTCCGACAACTGGGGAACTTTGACTTCGATTTGTGCCATGTAAAACTCCGTTTATTTTGTTATTGCGGCGCCGCCCCTGCGTAGCAAGGGCGGCGCTCCGTCATCATCTTGATCAGGCGCAATGCGCATCGCACGGCGCCCGTTATCCTTACTTGGTCAGGATAAAACCTTTCAGCTTCGAGAATGCCGTTTCCAGCAGATCTTTTTGCTGGGCGTAGTGCTTGTCATAGTAACCGACAGCAGGCGACGCCGAGGCAGGGCGGCCGGCGTAGGCCAGACGCTGACCCGATTCCAGGCCTTCGAAGATGTTGTGCTGGATCTGGAACCAGGCGCCCTGGTTTTGCGGCTCGTCCTGCGCCCAGACGACTTCGACCAGGTTCGGGAACTTCTTCAGTTCGGCAGCGAACGACTTGTGCGGGAACGGATACAGCTGTTCCAGGCGCACGATGGCCGTGTCGGTCTGGCCGCGGGTCTTGCGTGCGTTGACCAGGTCGTAGTAGACCTTGCCCGAGCAGGCGACCACGCGCTTGACTTTCTTGGCGTCGATTTTGTCGTCGACTTCGCCGATGACGGTCTGGAAACCGCCCTTGGCCAGATCGGTCAGCGGCGAACCGGCATCCTTGTTGCGCAACAGCGACTTCGGCGTCAGGATGACCAGCGGCTTGCGGAACTGGCGCACCATCTGGCGGCGCAGCAAATGGAAGATCTGCGAAGCCGTCGTCGGCTGCACCACTTGCATGTTGTTGTCTGCGCACAGCTGCAGGAAACGCTCTGGACGCGCGGACGAGTGCTCAGGACCCTGGCCTTCGTAACCGTGCGGCAGCATCATCACCAGGCCCGAAGCGCGGCCCCACTTCACTTCGCCGGAGCTGATGAATTGGTCGATCACCACTTGCGCGCCGTTGGCGAAGTCGCCGAACTGGGCTTCCCAGATCGTCAGGGTGTTCGGTTCAGCGGTCGAGTAGCCGTATTCGAAGGCCAGTACGGCTTCTTCGGACAGCACCGAGTCGATGACGGTGAACGGTGCCTGGTTGTCCGACACGTTTTGCAGCGGAATGTAGGTACCCGCATCCCAACGCTCGCGGTTCTGGTCATGCAGCACGGCGTGGCGGTGCACGAAGGTGCCGCGGCCCGCATCCTGGCCCGTCAGGCGGATGGCGTAGCCGGACGATACCAGCGATGCGTAGGCCAGGTGTTCGCCCATGCCCCAGTCCAGGTTCATTTCGCCACGGCCCATGGTGGCGCGGTCGCCCAGGACTTTTTCCACCAGCGAGTGGACCTTGAACTGTTCCGGCACGGTGGTGATGCGCGCGGCCAGGCGCTTCAGTTCCGTCATCGGCACGGCCGTGTCGGCCGAATCGGTCCATTTCTTGTTCAGGAACGGCAGCCAGTCGACGGCGTACTTGTTCTTGAAGTTCGAGATGACCGGATCGACGGTGTGCTTGCCGGCGTCCATGGCGTCGCGGAACGCGGCCACCATCTTGTCGCCGCCATCGGCAGGGATCACGCCTTGCGCCACCAGCTTGTCCGCGTACAGCTTGCGGGTGCCTGGGTGCTGGCCGATGCGCTTGTACATCAGCGGCTGCGTCAGTGCTGGCGTATCCTGCTCGTTGTGGCCCAGCTTGCGGTAGCAGATGATGTCGAGGACGATGTCCTTCTTGAATTCCATGCGGTAGTCGAGCGCGATCTGCGTCGCCAGGACCACGGCTTCCGGATCATCGGCGTTGATGTGCAGGACCGGTGCTTCGATCATCTTGACGACGTCCGAGCAGTACAGGGTCGAGCGCGAGTCGCGCGGATCCGAGGTGGTGAAACCGATCTGGTTGTTGATCACGATATGCACCGTGCCGCCCGTGCCGTAGCCGCGGGTCTGCGCCAGATTCAGCGTTTCCATGACCACGCCCTGGCCGGCGAAAGCGGCATCGCCGTGCACCAGGATAGGCAGCACTTGCGCGCCGTGCACGTCGCCGCGGCGATCCATGCGGGCCTTGACGGAACCTTCGACCACAGGGTTGACGATTTCCAGGTGCGACGGGTTGAACGCCAGCGACAGGTGGACCGGGCCGCCCGCGGTGGAGATGTCCGACGAGAAGCCTTGATGGTATTTCACGTCGCCGGCAGGCAGGTCGTCGCCATGCTTGCCTTCGAATTCTTCGAACAGCTCCTGCGGCGCCTTGCCCAGGGTGTTCACCAGCACGTTCAGGCGGCCGCGGTGGGCCATGCCGATGACGATTTCCTGCACGCCTTTTTCGCCGGCGCGCTGGATGGTTTCATCCATCGAGGCGATGAAGGTTTCGCCGCCTTCCAGGGAGAAGCGCTTCTGGCCCACGTAGCGGGTGTGCAGATAGCGTTCCAGGCCTTCCGCCGCGGTGAGGCGGTCGAGGATGTGGATTTTTTTCTCTGGGGTGAAATTCGGGGTGGAGCGGATCGATTCCAGTTTCTCCTGCAGCCAGCGCTTTTCGGCCGGATCGGAGATGTACATGAATTCGGCGCCGATCGAACGCGTGTAGGTATCGCGCAGATAGTTCAGCAGATCGCGCAGGGTGGCGGTCTCGGGGCCAAAATAGGTATTGCTGATGTTGAACACGGTGTCCATGTCCGCGTCGGTGAAACCGTAGAAGCTCGGCTCCAGTTCCGGGATCATCGGACGTTCCTGGCGTTGCAGCGGATCCAGGTTGGCCCAGTGCGAACCGAGGTAGCGGTAAGCGGCGATCAGCTGCGTGGCGGCGACGCGCTTGCGGCCCATTTCAGCATCGAAGGAAGCAGTCACCGTGCGGATCGGACCTGCTTTTGCGCGCTCGGCGAACGAGGCGACGACGGAGGCATGCGCCACGTCAGGCTTGTTGGTGCCGTCGACGGCAGGCACGTGCTGCATGGCGTCGAAGTAGGAACGCCAGTTATCGGGGACCGAGCCTGGATTGTTCAGATACGCCTCGTACAGGTCTTCCACGTACGGAGCATTCCCACCGAACAGGTAGGAGTTGGTCGTTAATTGCTGCATATATTGCTCACCTTTCTTCGCGCTTCGCGAGGAATTAGCGGGTTAATCTAACCTTCCGCGACACGGCCTGACCGGTTAGCGGATTGCACATCAAGTTGTGGGGAAGGGCTTTTTTATTGCACCAGCATTCTGCATACCGTCATTTAGAATAGCACGCGGTATTGTAACGCAACAACTGCATGTTGATTTTATTTGGCAAGCAAATGTAAGCTGTGTTGTTGGTTTTCCCGGGCTTGCCGGCCTTTTACTGTTGCGCTTACGGTACTTCCCTGTCCCGGCCGGCGTGCCGCCTGCGCCCGACTGGTCTACCCGGCACCGGCGCTGCCGCGATGGCGGCCAGCCAATCGGCATCGCCGGCAAACCACTCCACCAGGAAGTCGAGCATGGTGCGCAGCAGCGGCGACATGTGCTGGCGCGAAGTGTAGACACCATAGATGCCCATGTCCTGCGGCTGGTAGGCGGGCAGCAGTTCCACCAGTTGCCCGCTGGCGATCAGCGGCGCGGCCGAATAGCGCGGCTGCATGGCGATGCCCGCCCCCGCCACCGTGGCCACCAGCAGGACCAGCGACTCATTCGCCGACAAACGGCCGCTGACGGGGACAGTGAGCGCTTCCCCGTCATGCGTAAATTGCCACAGGCTCTTGCCGAAATACGTATAGGTCAGGCAATTGTGCAGGGCCAGATCTTGCGCCCGGCGCGGCGTGCCGTGCGCCGCCAGGTACGATGGTGCGGCGCACACCACCGAGGCGCAGCTGGCCAGCTGGCGCGCGATCAGGTTCGGTTCGAGCGCGTTCGTGATGCGGATCGCCAGGTCGATGCGCTGTTCCACCAGGTTGACGGCGCGGTTCTCCATCTGCAGGTCGACGGCGGCGCGCGGGTAGCGCCGCAGGTAAGCGGTCACTGCGCCAGCGAGCGCCGTCTGCGCCAAGGATTGCGAACAGGTGATGCGCAGCAAGCCATGCGGCGTGTCGAGGCCTTCGGGCGAGGTGACAGCCATGGCGCCGGCCACGTCCAGCATCTGCCGGCAGCGCGCCAGGGTGGCCTCGCCCGCATCCGTCAGGCTCAAACGGCGCGTGGTGCGATGCAGCAGACGCGCCCCCGCCCACTGCTCCATCTCGGCCAGGTAGCGCGTCACCATGGCACGCGACATGTCGAGCGCCTCGCTGGCGGCCACCATGCTGCCACGCTCGGCGATGGCGACGAATACTTGTGCGGCGGTGATGCGGTCCATGCGTACTCCCTTGATTCATCCGATCCATGCAACTAAGTATTGCAATCTACCCTATTTGTCGCGCCTGGTCGAAAGGATAATATGCGACATGAGCATCTAATGCAGAAAGAATAATATGTTTGCACGCGCCGCCCGCCCCGCACGCACGCTGGAAACCTTCCAACTGGATGTGCTGGGCCGCGCGCCGTCCACTTCGCTGCTGCTGAGCGGCGTGGCCGACGCCATCCTCGTCAATGCCCAGTTCCTGCGCGACGATGCGGCGCAGTTAGCGCACACCATCGCCGCCAGCGGCAAGCGCCTGACCACCATCTATATCAGCGCGGCCGAACCGCAAGCGTACTTCGGCCTGGGCGTGCTGCGGCAAGCCTTTCCGCAAGCCCTCATCCTGGCCAGCGGCGCGACGGTCGAGGCGATCCGCCGCCAGGCCGGCGCCAGGGTCGCCCACTGGGGCGGCATCCTCAAGCACAATGCGCCGCGCTGCATCGTCATGCCGCACATTCACGAAGGCGCCAGCCTGCAACTCGAAGGCGGCAGCGTTTGCCTGCGGTCGCTGCTGGCGGCGCTCGACTGAGTCATGCTTCTTCCGCGCGCATAAAAAAACGGGCCGAAGCCCGTTTTTTTGTTTGCTCGATACCGCTCTGGATTAACGCTTGTCCAGTGGCAGCACTTCACGCGTGGTCGAACCGACGAACAGCTGGCGCGGACGGCCGATCTTTTGCTCTGGGTCGGCGATCATTTCGTTCCACTGGGCGATCCAGCCGATCGTACGGGCCATAGCGAAGATACCGGTGAACAGCGACACAGGAATGCCCAGCGCCGATTGCACGATGCCCGAGTAGAAGTCGACGTTCGGGTACAGTTTGCGCGACACGAAGTATTCGTCGTTCAGTGCAATCTTTTCCAGCTCCATCGCCAGCTTGAACAGCGGATCGTCTTGCAGACCCAGTTCTTGCAGCACTTCGTAGCAGGTTTCACGCATCAGCTTGGCGCGTGGATCGAAGTTCTTGTACACGCGGTGGCCAAAGCCCATCAGCTTGACGCCCGAGTTCTTGTCCTTGACTTGCGCGATGAAGGCAGGGATGTTCTCGACGGTGCCGATTTCTTTCAGCATGTTCAGTGCCGCTTCGTTGGCGCCGCCGTGGGCAGGGCCCCACAGGCAGGCGATACCGGCAGCGATACAGGCGAACGGGTTGGCGCCCGACGAACCGGCCAGACGGACGGTCGACGTCGATGCGTTCTGCTCGTGGTCCGCGTGCAGGATCAGGATGCGGTCCAGGGCGCGTACCAGCACGTCGTTGACCTTGTACTCTTCGCACGGGTTGGCGAACATCATGTGCATGAAGTTGGCGCTGTACGACAGGTCGTTGCGTGGGTACACGAACGGCTGGCCGACCGAGTACTTGTAGGTCATGGCGACCAGGGTCGGCATCTTGGCGATCAGGCGGATGGCCGACACTTCGCGGTGACGCGGGTCGTTGATGTCCAGCGAGTCATGGTAGAACGATGCCAGCGCGCCGACGGTGCCCACCAGGACCGACATCGGATGCGCGTCGCGGCGGAAGCCGCGGAAGAAGAATTGCATCTGTTCGTGCACCATCGTGTGCTTGGTGACGGTGTCGACGAACTTGGCTTTCTGCGCCGCGTTCGGCAGTTCGCCGTTCAGCAGCAGGTAGCACGATTCCATGAAGTCGGCGTTGACGGCCAACTGTTCGATCGGGTAACCACGGTACAGCAGTTCGCCCTTGTCGCCGTCGATGTAGGTGATCGACGAGTTGCAGGCGGCCGTCGACATAAAGCCTGGGTCGTAGGTGAACTTGCCGCTACCGGCGTACAGTTTGCGGATGTCGATGACGTCCGGGCCAACCGTGCCTTTGTAGATTGGAAATTCAAGCGATGGGCTGCCATCGGAGAACGACAGGGTAGCTTTTGTGTCAGAGATATTCATGGGCTCTTCCTTCTCGGGAGTGAGTCGAAATTAAAATCAAAAATTCTGGCTGCAATTCGCACCGCATTCGGCAGTGCTACAGCGCGCCACTCGCACCGTTTGCAATATATCGCCCAGGCGTCTAGGCAATGCGCAGTCGTTGCAGCAGTGCGCGCACATGCGGCAGATCGACTTCGCCTTCCGGCTCTTTACGGGCCAGTACCAGATCCATTAACGCATTGTCCGACAAATCCAGCAAACGCGTCAGCGCGTCAACTTCTTCATCGGTCAATTCGGTTTCATACGCATCGAGAAAACGGGTCAGGATAATGTCGTTTTCCAGCAGGCCACGGCGTGAACGCCAGCGCAGGCGGGCGCGGTTGGCCGGGTCGGCCTGATGCGAGGACAAAATTGATTCTGTCATTTGGTTTACCACTTTACGTGTGCCTTGCGGCACGGTGCTGCTTTGCAGGCGCCGCCTGCAGGCAAGAGAGGATACCCTCTTCCGGCAAACGGCGCCCGGCGGACGCGATCAGGAGGATCAGATCGCGCGGCGGACCATCAATTCCTTGATCTTGCCGATCGCCTTGTTCGGGTTCAAGCCTTTCGGGCAGACGTCGACGCAGTTCATGATCGAATGGCAGCGGAACAGGCGGTACGGGTCTTCCAGGTTGTCCAGACGCGCACCGGTGGCTTCGTCGCGCGAATCGGCGATGAAGCGGTAGGCTTGCAGCAGGCCGGCCGGGCCGACGAACTTGTCCGGATTCCACCAGAACGACGGGCAGGACGTGGAGCAGCATGCGCACAGGATGCACTCGTACAGGCCATCGAGTTCTTCGCGCTGTTCCGGCGACTGCAGGCGTTCTTTTTCAGGCGGGATCGAATCGTTGATCAGGAACGGCTTGATCGAATCGTACTGCTTGAAGAATTGCGTCATGTCGACGATCAGGTCGCGGATGACCGGCAAGCCTGGCAACGGACGCAGCACGATAGGCTCCGACAGTTCGTTCAGGTTGGTGGTGCATGCCAGGCCGTTCTTGCCGTTGATGTTCATCGCGTCCGAACCGCACACGCCTTCGCGGCACGAGCGGCGCAGGGCCAGCGAGTCATCGACGTCCGCCTTGATGCGCTGCAGTGCGTCGAGCAGCATCTTGTCGGTGTCTTTCAGTTCGACCGTCAGGTCTTGCATGTACGGCTTGGCATCCTGGTCAGGATCGTAGCGGTAGATTTTGAATTTGAGAGTGCGTGCCATGGTATAGCCTTAGAAAGTACGTGGTTTCGGTTTGAAGGTATCAACCGTCAGCGGCTTGGTCACGACCGGCTTGTATTCCAGTCGGTTGCCTTCCGAATACCACAGAGTGTGCTTCATCCAGTTCTCGTCGTCGCGTTGCGGATGGTCGTCCTGGGCGTGCGCGCCGCGCGATTCCTTGCGGGCCGCCGCCGAAACGATGGTCGCTTTCGCCGTCTCGATCAGGTTGTCCAGCTCCAGCGCTTCCACGCGGGCCGTGTTGAAGACCATCGATTTATCCTTGAAGGAGACGTGCTTGCGGCGCTCGTCGAGCTTCATGATTTCTTCGACGCCCTTGTTCAGCATCTCGTCGGTACGGAACACGCCGCAGTACTTCTGCATCGTTGCGCGGATGTCGTTCGCCACGCCCTGCACGGTTTCCGTGCCGGTCGAGTTTTCCAGGCGCTGCAGACGGCCCATGGCGAAATCGGCAGCATCGGCTGGCAAAGGCTTGTTTTCCTTGGCTTTCAGGCCGCTGTTGACGATGTGGTTGCCGGCCGCGCGGCCGAAGACCACCAGGTCGAGCAGCGAGTTCGTGCCCAGGCGGTTGGCGCCGTGCACGGAAACGCAGGCGCATTCGCCGATCGCGTACAGGCCGTTGACGACCTTGGCCGAATTATCCGGACCGGTCGGCGTGACGACCTGGCCGTGGATGTTCGTCGGGATGCCACCCATCTGGTAGTGAATCGTCGGCACGACAGGAATCGGTTCCTTGGTGGCGTCGACGTTGGCGAACTTGTGGCCGATTTCCAGGATCGACGGCAGGCGCTTGGCGATGGTGTCGGCGCCGATATGGCGCAGGTCCAGCATCACGTGGTCCTTGTTAGGACCGCAGCCGCGGCCTTCCTTGATTTCCTGGTCCATCGAACGCGAGACGAAGTCGCGCGGCGCCAGATCCTTCAGGGTCGGCGCATAGCGCTCCATGAAGCGTTCGCCTTCGCTATTGATCAGGATGCCGCCTTCGCCGCGCACGCCTTCGGTGATCAGTACGCCCGCGCCGGCCACGCCGGTCGGGTGGAACTGCCAGAATTCCATGTCCTGCAGCGGCAGGCCGGCGCGTGCCGCCATGCCCATGCCGTCGCCCGTGTTGATGAAGGCGTTGGTCGACGCAGCAAAGATGCGGCCTGCGCCGCCCGTTGCCATGACCGTCGTCTTTGCTTCCAGGATCATGCATTCGCCGGTTTCCATTTCCAGCGCAACAACACCGATCACGTCGCCTTCGGCGTCACGGATCAGGTCGAGTGCCATCCATTCGACGAAGAAGTGCGTACGGGCGCGCACGTTGCGCTGGTACAGGGTGTGCAACAGGGCGTGACCGGTACGGTCGGCTGCCGCGCAGGCGCGCTGCACCGGCTTTTCGCCGAAGTGGGCCGTGTGGCCGCCGAACGGACGCTGATAGATGGTGCCGTCAGGGTTGCGGTCGAACGGCATGCCGAAGTGTTCCAGTTCGTACACGACCTTCGGTGCTTCGCGGCACATGAATTCGATGGCATCCTGGTCGCCCAGATAGTCGCCGCCCTTGACGGTGTCGAACATGTGCCAGAACCAGTTGTCTTCAGCCATGTTGCCGAGCGACGCGCCGATGCCGCCCTGCGCTGCCACGGTGTGCGAGCGGGTCGGGAAGACTTTCGACAGAACTGCGACGTTCAGGCCGGCTTCAGCCAGCTGCAACGACGCACGCATGCCGGAACCGCCGGCGCCAACGATGACCGCATCAAAGCGGCGGGTAGGGATTGCAGATTTATATGCTGCCACGATTACACACTCCAGAGTATCTGTACCGTCCAGCCGGCACAAGCGATCAACCACAGCATGGTGGCAATTTGCAGGGTCAGACGGAGGCCAGCGCTTTTCACGTAGTCCATCCAGATGTCGCGTACGCCGACCCATGCGTGGTAGAACAGGGCGACGAAGGTCACCAGGCTGAACAATTTAAACCACTGCTGTGCGAACAGACCGGCCCAGCCTTCATAGCTGAAGTTGCTGCCGGTCAGGAAAGAAATAAGCAGGATGGCCACATAAGCCACCATGACGATGGCGGTGACGCGTTGCGCCAGCCAGTCGCGCAAGCCGTAATGGGCACCGACGACGAGGCGTTTCGGTCCGATATTATTGTCTGCCATGTTTAAAATACTCCAAACAGTTTCAAAGCGACCAAGGCCGTCAACACCAGGCTCACGACCAGCACGGACGACGCGGTCTTGCGTGCCGAATCTTTTTCGATGGCAACGTGCACATCCATGAACAGGTGGCGGATACCGGCGCAGAAGTGGTGCAGGAAGGCCCAGACCAGACCCAGGGTGATCAGCTTGACGAACCAGTGCGAGGCGATGCCCTGGAAGTAGGCGTAGGACATTTCGGAACGCAGGCTCAGTTCCAGCATGTACAAGATGCATGGCAGCAAGGCGAAAATGATGAAACCGCTGATACGATGCAGGATCGAGACGATGGCGCCGACAGCCATGCGGTAGTTCGACAATTCGGTAACATGAATGTTACGGAATTGCGGCCGTTCTTTTTTTGGTACTTCTCTTACGGCTTCAGACATAACAAAAACCTCCCCTTTGAATTTCAACTAAATATTGAAGCCGCGATTTTCGCCGATTTTCGCAACCCATACCAATATCTATTGTCACATATAACCAAAATGGTTTTTTACTACAAAATACCGCGCTACTTTCCGTAGTTCACGTAATTTAATTACAGAATCGCCGGCAAAACACGGCCCGCCGGGGCGGGCCATGCTGTCGCTGCGCTTTCCGTTGTCTCCGTTGCCCGCCTTGCGGCAGGCATCTTGCAAGCGATGCACTTCAGCCTTGCCGCTTGTCCGGGCGCCCACGGGCACCCCGCCGCTTCAGCTGAGTTCATTCTGATAATGATGGCGACTGGTCAGGTATAAGCCCCGGCGCAGTTCGACGGGCTTGTCGCCGTAGGTAAACGACACGCGCTCGGAACTGAGCAAGGGCGTGCCGAGATCGATATTCAACAGTTGCGCGGCGCCCGCGTCGGCGCACACGGCGCGGATCTGCTCGGACGCGCGGATCATGCGCGTGCCGAACTCCGTCTCGAACAGGCCGTACATGGGGCCCTTGTATTCCACCAGGCGCTCGGCCGTCAGGCCCTTGAAGATCAGGCCGGGCAGCCACAGCTCCTCGACGATGGTCGGCACGCCGTCGAAATACTGCACGCGCTTGATGAAGATGACGGCGTCGCCGGACTTCAGATCCATCAGGCGCGCCACGTCGGCCGGCGCGCGCACGCGCTTGACTTCGATGAATTTGCTTTCGGGGTAATGCGGCACGCCTTCGTCCGGCACCAGGCGCAGGAAGCGGAAATGCGCGCGCGCCTCATGATGGGTGGACACGAAGGTGCCCTTGCCCTGGCGGCGCATGACGAGGTTCTCGGCAGCCAGCTCATCGATGGCCTTGCGCACCGTGCCCTGGCTGACCTTGAAGCGCCCCGCCAGCTCGACTTCGCTGGGAATCAGCTCGCCCGGCTTCCATTCGCCCGATTGCAGGCTCTGCGTGATGAGCGCCTTGATCTGCTGATACAGGGGACTGAAGGTGGGCGAAGCATTCGCGGCAGGCGCGGCAGTGGTATTCACGCTGGCGACGGGGGCGGCGGTGCTGGCCGCGGCGGCAACGGGCGTGGCCGGGGTGCCCGCGGTCGGACTGACCGCCCCGCTTGCAGCAGTGGCATTGTTGGTCAGATTGGACGAGGCGGAATTCATAGTCCGACATTTCAACACAAATCACCGCCCGCGTCCAGTAAAACACACGCAGTTATCTGTCTTATATAAGACATAAGATATGATTGACAGATAGGGATCGGAGGCCTACACTGCCTTCGATAAAACTTGTGAGCCAGCGTTTTATGTTGTCGGCCAGCCACTCTGGCCTCGTGCAGCACAAGCGTGACGGCGGCGTACACCAGCAATTCGGTGGCGCGGGCCGGTTTTGGTATCATTATAGTTTTTCCGGATAAGCGTAAGCCCAGCTTCAAGCCCGTTTTCTTTCCCATTTTTGGAGATTCATCATGGCTAAAACCCCAATGCGTGTTGCAGTGACCGGCGCCGCCGGCCAGATCGGCTACGCCCTGTTGTTCCGCATCGCCAATGGCGACATGCTCGGCAAAGACCAGCCTGTCATCTTGCAACTGCTTGAAATCCCGGACGAAAAAGCCCAGAAGGCGCTCAAGGGCGTGATGATGGAAATCGACGACTGCGCCTTCCCGCTGCTGACGGAAATGACCGCCCACTCCGACCCGCTGACCGCATTCAAGGATGTCGACGTGGCCGTCCTGGTTGGCGCGCGTCCACGCGGCCCAGGCATGGAACGCAAGGACCTGCTGGAAGCGAACGCCCAGATCTTCACGGTGCAAGGCAAGGCGCTCGACGCCGTCGCTTCGCGCAACGTCAAAGTGCTGGTGGTCGGCAACCCTGCCAACACCAACGCCTACATCGCCATGAAATCGGCGCCATCGCTGCCGGCGAAAAACTTCACCGCCATGCTGCGCCTGGACCACAACCGCGCGCTGTCGCAAGTCGCTGCCAAGACCGGCACCGCCGTAAAAGACATCGAGAAGCTGACCGTCTGGGGCAACCACTCGCCAACCATGTACGCCGACTACCGCTTCGCCACCGTCAACGGCAAGGCTGTGAAAGACCTGATCAACGACCAGGAATGGAACGCCAACGTGTTCCTGCCGACCGTCGGCAAGCGCGGCGCGGCCATCATCGAAGCGCGCGGCCTGTCGTCGGCAGCGTCGGCAGCGAACGCCGCCATCGACCACATCCATGACTGGATGCTGGGCACGAACGGCAAGTGGACCACCATGGGCGTGCCTTCCGATGGCTCGTACGGCATCCCTGAAGGCACCGTGTTCGGCTTCCCGGTCACCACCGACAACGGTGAGTACACCATCGTTCAAGGTCT
Organism: Janthinobacterium sp. GW821-FHT03C10; assembly: GCF_059420865.1. Taxonomy (NCBI): domain Bacteria; kingdom Pseudomonadati; phylum Pseudomonadota; class Betaproteobacteria; order Burkholderiales; family Oxalobacteraceae; genus Janthinobacterium; species Janthinobacterium sp. GW821-FHT03C10. Next base: position 582,887 of record NZ_JBWKUN010000002.1, read on the forward strand.
GGAAATCGATGCATTCTCGCAAGAGCGCATCAACCTGACCCTGAAGGAACTGACCGAAGAGCGCGAAGGCGTGAAACACCTGCTGGCCTAAGTCCAGTTTTGGCGGCGCGGCAATGCGCCGCCCGCCAAAGAAGGCCGCTCCGCGAGATTCGCGGCGCGGCTGTTTTCTCAAGTAGTTTTTACCTGCAGAAATGCCTTAAGCATGCACCCTTCCGAGGTTTTATTCCAAGGCAAACGCCAGCCGCTGTTGCTCGCCGCTTGCGACCACTACGCCGGCTCCGAAAAGCTGATGCGTAAATCGATTGCTTTGCAACAAGAGCTTGGCCCCCTGTTCGACATCACGTTCGACTGCGAAGACGGCGCCAGCGCCGGCAATGAAGAATCCCACGCCCTGATGATCGCCGGCCTGCTGGCCAGCGACGACAACCAGTTCAACCGCATCGGCGTGCGCGTGCACGACGTCGACAGCCCGTTTTTCGCGCGCGACGTGGAAATCATCTGCACCGCCGCATCGCGCCTGGCCTATATCGCCGTGCCCAAGGTGGGCGGCGTGCAGGACGCCATGCTGGCCATCGACCTGATCAACCTGCACGCGCGCCGCGCCGGCCGCGACAACCTGCCCGTGCATATCCTGATCGAAACGCACGGCGCGCTGCGCGACGCCTATGCGATCGCCGCCCTGCCCCAGGTCGAATGCCTGTCCTTCGGCATCATGGATTTCGTCTCGGCCCACTACGGCGCCATTCCCGCCGCCGCCATGCGCACGCCGGGCCAGTTCACGCACCCGCTGGTGGTGCGCGCCAAGCTCGAAGTGGCCGCCGCCTGCCATGCGCACGGCAAGGTGCCGTCGCATAACGTGACGACCGATGTGCGCGATTCGGCCGTGGTGGCGAACGACGCCCAGCGCGCTACGGCCGAGTTCGGCTACACGCGCATGTGGAGCATCCACCCGGACCAGATCAAGCCCATCATCAAGGCCTTCACGCCGCGTCTGTCCGAAGTCAACGAGGCCAGCAACATCCTGAATGAAGCGCTGCGCGCCAACTGGGGACCGATTGCGCAAAATGGCCGCTTGCACGACCGCGCCAGCTACCGATATTATTGGACCGTTTTGCAACGCGCCAAACTGGCGGGCCTCGGCCTGCCCGAGGCGGCCGCTGCATTACTCAACGCCCCCTCTTCCAGCACCACTGAAAACTGACAGGAATTACACGATGTCCCTCTCCAAATTAGCCATTGCCTGCAGCGTCGCGCTGGGCGCCATGACCCTCACGCTGGCGCCGGCCAGCTTCGCTGCCACGGCAGAGGCAAATCCCAAGGCAGTCAAGGCCAAGCCAAAGGCCAAGGCCAAGACCACCAAGGCCAAACCCGCCGCCAAGGAAGCGCATCCGCTGGCCATGTCGGTCGCCGACAAGGAAGAGTCCGATGAGCCGGACACCGCCGGCTCGGCCTCCACCGATTTCAATTGTGAACTTGGTAATAAAATTACCATCTACACCAATGCTACTGACGACAAACACATCGCCCTGCGCTGGAAGAAGCGCCTGCACCGCCTGAGCCGCGTTGGCACCACCACCGGCGCCAACCGCTTCGAGAACCGCTTGTATGGTCTCGTCTGGATCGGCATCCCGGCCAAAGGCATGCTGCTCGATTCCAAGCAGGGCCGCCAGCTGGCCAATGAATGCAAGGATGCGGAGCAAGCCAAGCCGGCGGCCGTGGTGGAAGCCGCGCCATCGCTGGGCGTGCTGCCGGCGACCGGCGGCTGATGTGCGTAGCAAGGGCCTCTTCGGGGGCTCAGTCATGTTTTGTAATTTGAATAATCAATAAGACGATACCCAACAAGGAGAGGTCATGTCCCGCAACACTCTGAACACGCTCAAGGACTTTAATATTTCGGATAGCAAGAAGGGCAAGCTGTACTCCCTGCCTGCGCTGGAAAAAAGCCTGGGCATCAATGTCTCCCGCCTGCCGGTGTCGATTCGTATCGTGCTCGAATCGGTATTGCGCAACTGCGACGGCAAAAAAGTCACCGAAGAACACGTCAAGCAATTGGCGAGCTGGGGCCCGACCGCCGAGCGCACCGACGAGATCCCGTTCGTAGTGGCGCGCGTCGTGCTGCAAGACTTCACCGGCGTACCTTTGCTGGCCGACCTGGCCGCCATGCGCAACGTGGCCGCCAAGATGGGCATCAACGCCAAGAAGATCGAACCGCTGGTGCCGGTCGACCTGGTGGTCGACCACTCGGTCACCATCGACCACTACCGCGAAAAGAAGGCGCTGGACCTGAACATGAAGCTGGAATTCTCGCGTAACAACGAGCGTTACCAGTTCATGAAATGGGGCATGCAGGCATTCGACACCTTCGGCGTCGTGCCACCAGGCTTCGGCATCGTCCACCAGGTCAACCTGGAATACCTGGCGCGCGGCGTGCACCACGCAGGCAAGAAAGCCGGCGACGTGTACTACCCTGACACCCTGGTCGGCACCGACTCGCACACCACCATGATCAACGGCATCGGCGTGGTCGGCTGGGGCGTGGGCGGCATCGAGGCGGAAGCCGGCATGCTGGGCCAGCCGGTCTACTTCCTGACGCCGGACGTCATCGGCGTCAACCTGTCCGGCGCGCTGCGCGAAGGCTGCACTGCCACCGACCTGGTCCTGACCATCACCGAATTGCTGCGCAAAGAAAAAGTCGTCGGCAAGTTCGTCGAATTCTTCGGCGAAGGCACCGAATCGCTGACCCTGACGGACCGCGCGACGATCGCCAACATGGCACCGGAATACGGCGCGACCATGGGCTTCTTCCCGGTCGACGAAGCGACCATCGACTACTTCAAGGGCACCGGCCGCAGCAAGGCTGAAATCGCCGCGTTCGAAGGCTACTTCAAGGCGCAGAACCTGTTCGGCGTGCCGAAAGCGGGCGACATCGACTACACCCGCGTGGTGGAACTGGACCTGGCATCGGTTGCGCCATCGCTGGCCGGCCCGAAACGCCCGCAAGACCGTATCGAAATCGGCAACGTCAAGGCCAACTTCGCCGAGCTGTTCGCCAAGCCAACGACCGAAAACGGCTTCAACAAGAACCCGGCCGACCTGGCTGCCGTGTACGAAACGACGAACGGCGTGAAAGTGTCGAACGGCGACGTGCTGATCGCCGCGATCACCTCGTGCACCAACACCTCGAACCCGAGCGTGATGCTGGCTGCCGGCCTGCTGGCCAAGAAAGCCGTGGAAGCGGGCCTGAAGGTCGCGCCGCACATCAAGACCTCGCTGGCTCCCGGCTCGCGCGTCGTCACCGAATACCTGACCGCCGCCGGCCTGCTGCCGTACCTGGAAAAGCTGGGCTTCGGCGTGACCGCCTACGGCTGCACCACCTGTATCGGCAATGCGGGCGACCTGACGCCCGAGCTGAACGCAGCGATTGCCACGCACGACATCGTCGCGTCGGCCGTGCTGTCGGGCAACCGCAACTTCGAAGCGCGCATTCACCCGAACATCCGCTCGAACTTCCTCGCTTCGCCACCGCTGGTCGTCGCCTACGCCATCGCCGGCAACATGACGCGCGACCTGATGACGGAACCAGTCGGCAAGGGCAAGGGCGGCAAGGACGTCTACCTGGGCGACATCTGGCCGACCTCGGCTGAAGTGTCGGCCATGATGAAGTTCGCCATGAACGCCAAGGTGTTCAAGGACAACTACGCCGACGTCAAGGGCGCGCCAGGCAAGCTGTGGGAAAAAGTCACGACCGTGTCCGGTCAAGTCTACAACTGGCCGAAATCGACCTACATCGCGGAACCGCCGTTCTTCGACAACTTCTCGATGACGCCAGCGGCAGTGGCCACCGGCATCGAAGGCGCGCGCGCACTGGGCGTGTTCGGCGATTCCATCACCACCGACCACATCTCGCCAGCCGGCTCGATCCAGGAAAACGGTCCTGCAGGCAAGTGGCTGAAGGAAAACGGCGTCCTGAAAGCGGACTTCAACTCCTACGGCTCGCGCCGCGGCAACCATGAAATCATGATGCGCGGCACGTTCGCCAACGTGCGCATCAAGAACCGCATGATCCCTGCCAAGGCAGACGGTTCGGCGGTCGAAGGCGGCATCACGATCCACCAGCCTTCCGGCGAACAGATGTCGATCTACGACGCAGCGATGAAATATGTTGCTGAAGGCACGCCAACCATGGTCTTCGGCGGCGAAGAGTACGGCACGGGCTCGTCGCGCGACTGGGCAGCCAAGGGCACCCAACTGCTGGGCGTGAAAGCCGTGATCACCCGTTCGTTCGAGCGCATCCACCGTTCGAACCTGGTGGGCATGGGCGTGCTGCCGCTGCAATTCATCGGCGACGACAGCGTGCAGACGCTGGGCATCACCGGCAATGAAACCTTCGACCTGAAAGGCCTCGAAGGCGAAATCAAGCCACAGCAACTGGCTACCCTGGTGATCCACCGCGCCGACGGCAGCAGCCAGGAAGTCAAGGTCCTGCTGCGCATCGATACGCCGATCGAAGTCGATTACTACAAGCACGGCGGTATCCTGCCATTCGTGCTGCGTCAACTGCTGGCCGAGTAATCAGCCCAGCCGTGAGGTAAGATAAAAGCGCCGGTTCCGACCGGCGCTTTTTTTTGCCCCCATGCCCCGTTCTGACTTGAAATTTCGACTATTGGCATGATCTGAGGACAGCTTATGTATTGCGTGCGGCTGAATCCTCTACAATACGGTTATAAGGGTTTATCATTGTTTGACTGATCCATTTTTTTCACTTTCCGAGACTCTTATCCCGCTATGCGTCGTCCTTCCAAAGATTCATCCCATAAACTGACTGCCGACAGCCAGCGCCTGGTCACCTTTGCCCAGGCGATCGTACAGGCAGCCAGCCGTCTCGAAGAGCGGTCCTGGGAACACAGCCTGGATACGCAGCTCCAGAAATTACTCAAAACCGGCCACCAGGACACCATCGACAACACCCTGGGCAGCCTGTTCAAGGAAGACTTGAACGCCTACGACGTGCTGATGGACTGCGTTGAAGCCGTCAGCGAATCGACCGTCGTCACGCATGAAGACGTGCGCTACGACGCCCTGCTGGTGGCCGTGCCCATCCTCGCGTGGACGCGCTTTTCCATCGCCTCCGGCCCCATGGCCGGCGATGCGCACGGCGTGCTGTCGGCGCATTTCGCCGCCCACCTGCTGGCCGACGGCACGAAGATGGCCATGGCGCCCACCCTGTACTCGATCGACCAGTTGCCGCGCAGCCACGTCGAAACCTATGCCAAGACGCAGAAACTGGCCCTGGCCGCCCTGAAGGGCACGGCCGTCAAGCCGTCCAGCAAAGAGGCGGAAACGGCGCCTTTCCTGGCCGACACGCGCTACCTGCTGGTGGCCGTGGTCGCGCCTGCCGGCGCACCGTTGTTCCGCTGGCAGACGCCTTCGAGCCAGCTCGACTTCATCGCCGAGCGCAGCGCCGCCCTGGAACAATGGCGCACGCAGGCGACGCCGACCATCGCCCGCCTGCTGCCCGGCTGCGGCCTGGAATTGCTGCTGCCGGAAGCATATTATGTGGCGTGCCGCGAAGCGGACAAGCTGATACGCCCCGTCTCCGTGCGCGCGGCCGTGCACTACCTGACGCATACGCTGGCCATCGAGCCGTCGGAACTGCGCGCCGTCATCGCGGGCTTCGGCGAGGAAGCGGCCGACGGCCAGGTGGACGAGTACCGCATCGCCTTCACCCTGCGCCAGGCGCCGGACGTCATCTACGGCATCGTCTGGCCCCTGTACGGCCAGGAAGACGAGGATGGCACGCCGATCGAAGGCCTGATCCAGGTCGGCATCGCCGCGCTGGACAAGCAAAAGACGCCCGTCGATGAAATTATCGAGCACCTGAACGCCGCCGGCGTGACGCAGATCAAGCGCCACGCGGAACGCTTCGTCGGAGAGTACTGCGACGACTGCGGCGCGCCCCTGTTTGCCGACCCGGTCGGCGAGCTGGCGCATGCGGAAATGCCGGAAGATACGCCGCAGGGTACCGAGCATTTCCATTGATCTGATGACACACTCTTCAAACCTACTGCGCAGCCCGCTCTCGGGTCGGCGTTACTCGCTGTACCTTTAGTACAGCTGCGTTACTCAACCCGATATCGGGCTTGCTCGCTACGGTTTGAAGAGGTGTCGATGCAATAGGTGTCGATGCAATGGTTGAAAGGCAGGCCGTAGGTCGGATTAGCCGGAACGGCGTAATCCGACAACAGCGTTGGCACATAAAAAAGGCGGAACTTCGGTTCCGCCTTTTTCATTTCAACGTCATTTAAAACACTATCACCACTGCGAGAACGGGTGGCGGATCAGATTCGCGTTGTAATAGCGCGCGTCGCCCGACACTTCCGCGCCTATCCATTCCGGCTTCTCGAAGGGCTGGTCTTCCGACGCCAGCTCGATCTCGGCCACGAGCAAGCCCGCATTGGCGCCGAGAAATTCATCGACTTCCCACACCATGCCCGCGTGCTCGATGCGGTGGCGGTATTTTTCGATCAGCGGCTGTTCGCACAGGCCGTCGAGCAGCTCGACGGCGTCGGCCAGCGGAATCGGATACTCCCACTCGCCGCGCGTCGCGCCCACGTTGGCGCCCTTGATGGTCAGCATCGCCTGCTCGCCTTCGATGCGCACGCGCACCACGCGCTCGCGCGCGGACGACAAATAGCCCTGGCGCAGCAGCACCGCCTGGCCCAGGCCGCGCCAGGCATCGCCTTGCAGCAGGAATTTACGCTCGATCTCGACGCCCATGATCAACGCCGTTCAATCCAGCGACAGCAGGATAGGCTGCAGCATGGCCGCGCCCAGAGCCGCGCTGCGCGCGCCATTCCAGCCCACGGCCGGATCGGGCAAGTCGGCGTTTTCCTTGAACGGCATTTCCAGCGTCAAGGCCAGACAGCCGAAGTGGTGGCCGATGTATTTCGACGCCAGGGTCAGCATGTCCGACTTGTACTTGCTGGCCGCATAGCCGAACTTGTCCTGGAAGTCGGGGCTGGCCTGCTTGTAGCGCTCGATGAAGGCTTTCTGGTGCGCCGCTTGCGCCGGCGTGAAGTTTTCCAGCATTTCGTTGCCGGCCACAAAGTTGTACGGCAGCGCTTCATCACCGTGGATATCGAAGAACATATCGACGCCCGTTTCGTGGATCTTGTTTTTCACGCACAGCACTTCCGGGCTGGACGCCAGCGATGGCGTCATCCATTCACGGTTCAGGTTGGCGCCGGCCGCATTCGTGCGCAGGTTGCCGCGGATGGAGCCGTCCGGGTTCATGTTCGGCACGATGTGGAACACGGCGCGCTGCAAGAGCTTGCGCGCGATCGGGTTGGCATCGTCCAGCAGCGAGTCGATCAAGCCTTCGACGAACCATTCGGCCATCGATTCGCCCGGATGCTGGCGCGCGATGACCCAGATTTTCTTTTCCGCCTGCGGATTGCCGATGGTGACCATGTTCATGTCGCGGCCGTCGACCGTGCTGCCCAGGTCGGAGACGCGCGCCAGCGGATGCTCGGCCACTTCGCCCAGCAGACGCAGATGGCGTTCCCACGAGTACGGCTCGAAATAGGCGTAGTACACGCTGTCGAGTTCCGGCGTGTGCGAGATCGTCATGACCTGGCCGTCGAACGCCGTCGGCACGCGGAACCAGTTTTCGCTGTCGTAGCTGGCCACGGCCTGGTAGTCTTCATAGCCGGCCGGATACGTGGCCTGGCCCGCGTTCAGGAAACGCATCGTGCATGCCTGGCCGCGCGCGCCCTGCAGGCGGAAGTGGAACCACTGGTGGATGTCGGCGTGGCTATCCTTGCGCAAGTTCAGGTCGATGGCGCTGGCGCTGGTGGCGCTCACCACGTCGATGGCGCCCGAGTCGAAGTTCTGGCTGATTTTAATGGTCATCAATGATCCCGTCCAAATGTAAGTGTTCCGGCGCTGCCTCGTGGGCCACCGCCGTCGCGCTAAAAAACGCAGTGTAAGGTATCCCGCTATTTTCCGCCCTTTGGCCCCATTCGCAAAGCCTGCCCCGGCGATTTATGCACCAATCCGGGGCATCGATGGAAAAGCACGGATCAAAAGCGCGAAAAATCGGTCCACTGTCGCATCCGCCGGACAAAAAACTGAATTGTAACAATGCCAGACACATTGGCAGCCCATCGCCCCCCTATAATTCCAGCTTTCATAGAGTCGCCAGGAAAGAGTCGTGGACAAGAAGCTGACCAATATTCAGGAAAGAAAGTTACGCGAAGCGCAGGCGCGGCGCGAGCACATCATCGACGTCGTCAAAGACCTCATCAAGAAGGGCGGAGCGCGCGCCGTTTCCATCCGCAAGGTGGCCGAGGCGGCCGGCTTTTCCACCACCGTCGTGTACGCCTTGTTCCGCGACAAGGCCACCCTGATCGCCCAAGCCATGGACAAGGATTTGCTGGAACTGGTACGCGCCATGCGCACTGCCTGCGACACCAGCATGGACCCATGGGAACGCATCAGCCTGGTCGGCCGCGCCTACATCGAGTACGGCTTCCAGCATCCCGACGAGTATTCGCTGATCTTCATGGAGCTGCGTCCGCACGCGGAAGTCGACGCCGTCGAAGTGGAACACGGCAATATCGAGCAAGACCCGTATGCCTACGCGCTGCACCTGTTCGGCGAACTGGCGCAGGCGGGCCAGGTACGCCAGGACGAGCCGGCGCTGCACACCATGACGCAAATCTTCTGGCAGTCGCTGCACGGCCTCGTTTCGCTGCGCATCGTCATGGATGCGGGCGACCCATGGACGCCGCACCCGGAAATGAACGCGCATATCGACGACTTGCTGGCCGTCGTCACGGCAGGCATCCGCCTGCGCTTTGCACCAGCTTCCTGACGTTTGATCCAGCGCAAACCGGGCCGCTCAAAAAGGCGGACAGTGGGGTGACGCCGCCTGCGCTGGTGCAGCGCGGCCCGCGCGAAGGGGTGCGAGATGAACGATGCCTATGCCACGGACCGGCTTGACAAACAGCAAAGCGCGAACAATGCTGTACGCATGGAAGCGCGCCTGACAAAACTGGAAACGGACCGGGAACATGACCGGCAATGGTTCAAGACCCTGGAACAGCGTCTTGGCGAGGGCCTCGACAAGGTGCGCACGGAGTTGCGCGACGAGTCGCAGTTGCTGCGCGCCGACCTGACGCAATTTCGCGGCGACCTGCGCGGCGACTGCCATGCCTTGCGCACGGAACTGGGCGACATCCGCAAGCACATGCATACCCACTTCCTGTGGTTCATGGGCATCCAGGCCACCACCACGTTTGCCCTGCTGGGCCTGGGCGCCAAGGCGCTGCATATGTACTGAATAGTGAAAAAGGCAGGTGCGGTGCTGCACCGCCCTGCCCTGTGTTTGCGCTGACGCAAACTTACTGCGCTGCCAGCATACTCTGCGTTTCCTGATAGCGCGTATGCCACGACAGCGCCTGTTCCAGGATGTGCGGCGTGTGGCCGCCGCGCTGGCATGCCGCGTCGTAATACGCGCGCAATTGGTCCCGGTAAGCGGGATGGGTGCAGCGCTCGATGATCAGCGGCGCCCGTTCGCGCGGCGCCAGGCCGCGCAAGTCCGCATAACCCCACTCCGTCACCAGCACGTCGACATCATGTTCCGTATGGTCCACGTGCGAGACCATCGGCACGACGCTGGAAATGCGCCCGCCCTTGGCCGCCGATTTCGACACGAACATCGACACTTGCCCGTTGCGTGCGAAGTCGCCCGAGCCGCCGATGCCGTTCATCATGTGCGTGCCGCACACGTGCGTGGAATTGACGTTGCCATAGATATCGAACTCGAGCGCCGTATTCAGGGCGATGATGCCCAGGCGGCGCACGATTTCCGGATGGTTGCTGATCTCTTGCGGGCGCAGCACGATTTTCGAGCGGTAATGGTCGATATTGTCCATCAGCTTCTGGTGCACGGCGGCCGACAGGGTGATCGACGAAGCCGAGGCGAACGCCAGCTGGCCCGAATCGAGCAGTTCAATGGCGCTGTCCTGCAGCACTTCCGAATACATCGTCATGTTCTGGAAGGGCGAACCGATCAGGCCGTGCAGCACGGCGTTGGCGATGGTGCCGATGCCCGCCTGCAGGGGCAGCAATTCCGGCCCCATGCGTCCGGCCGCCACTTCGCCTTCGAGGAAGGCGATCACATGGCCGGCGATCGCCTGCGTTTCCGCGTCGGGCGGCAAGGCGTTCGACGGGCTGTCGGGGCTGTCCGTGATGACGATGGCGGCGATGCGGGCCGGGTCGATGGCGATGGCCGTGCTGCCCAGGCGCTGGTCCACGCGCGTGAGGGGGATCGGCTCGCGGCCCGGCAGGGTTTGCGGAATATAAATGTCGTGCAAGCCTTCCAGCGCCAGCGGCGTGGACAGGTTGATTTCGATGATCACTTGCGTTGCCTGCTGGGCGAAGGCGGCGGAGTTGCCGACCGACATGGTCGGGATGATGGCGCCGGCCGCCGTGATGGCCGTCGCTTCGATGACGGCGATATCGACGGCGGCCAGGTTGCCCGAGCGCAGCTGCTCGGCCGTTTCCGACAGATGCTGGTCGATGAACATGACTTCGCCGTTGTTGATCTTGCCGCGCAGCACAGGGTCGACTTGGAACGGCATGCGGCGCGCCAGCACGCCCGCCTCGGCCATCAGGCCGTCGCTGCCATTGCCCAGCGAAGCGCCCGTGATCAAGGTCAGGCTCAATGGATCTTGCAGGGCGCGCTCGGCCAGTGCACGCGGCAGGGCCTTGGCGTCGCCGGCACGGGTAAAGCCGCTCATGCCGACACGCATGCCGTTGTGGAACAATTTGGCTGCCTCATCGGCGCTCATGATTTTGCTGAGCAAGCCTGGGTGGCGGATACGGTCCTCGTACATCGTGATGCTCCTGATATTCTTAATATTCTCAAACTGGATGGCTGTCATACACCAGCCCCATAAGTGGTTTCAGTATAAAATCCCGCTTACATGCATGGCATGAATTAATTTCGCCACATCCAGTCGATATTTTCATGTCTTGCCACTGCCGAGCACCCTCTTGGATATCCGTTCCCTGCGCTATTTCGTGGAAACCGTGCGCCTGTCGAGCTTTACGCAGGCGGCCGAATCGCTGCACCTGACCCAGTCGACCATCAGCAAGATGGTGCGCCAGCTGGAAGACGAGGTGGGCGCGCAGCTGCTGGTGCGCGACGGGCGCAAGCTGACCCTGACGGACACGGGCCGCATCGTCTACCAGCACGGCCAGGAAATGCTGGCGAACATGCGCCAGCTGACCCTGGAAGTGCGCGACACGCAGGCCTTGCAGCGCGGCAGCCTGACAGTGGGCATCCCGCCCATGATCAATGTGCTGTTTACGCCCGTATTAAAGGCCTTCCGCGCGCGCCATCCCAACATCAGCCTGACCCTGCAGGAAGACACGGGCCAGCAGATCGAGCGCAAGGTGGCGGCCGGCGAACTGGAAATCGGCATGACGGTGCTGCCGGCCGACCCGGAGCTCGATCTCGTGGCCGTGGAAGTGGCCAGCTACCCGATCTGGGCCCTGGCCGAACCGGGCACGTTCCAGAAAAAACGCACGACGCTGCCCTTCAAGGCGCTGGCCGACTTGCCGCTGGTGTTATTGAAAGATGATTTCGCGCTGACGCGCAGCCTGCGCCAGCATTTCGCGCAAGCGGGCTTCACGCCGACGATCGCGGCGCAGAGCGGCCAGTGGGACTGGCTGGTGGCGATGGCGTCGGCCGGCCTGGGCGTGGCCCTGTTGCCCGAGCCGTTCATCCACCGCCTGGCCGGCGAACCGTTGGAGGCGGTGCGCATCGTCGAGCCGGAAGTGGCGTGGCAGGTGGCGCACGTCTGGAGCGGGCGCTATCTGTCGCACGCGGCACGCGCCTGGCTCGAAGTGTGCCAGGACGTGCTGGGCACACAATTCGCGCACTGACGCACGCACTGACGTAAAAAAAGGGTGGCCGAGGCCACCCTTTTGCTTGCTCGCGACAGCGCGGTTTATTTGGCGTCGTCGTTGTACATGCTGGCGTATTTCCAGCCGAAGTACAGAATGAAGGTATAGCACAGGGCCGGCACGAGGAAGGACAACTGCAGGTTGATGTGGTCGGCCAGGAAGCCCTGGATGAACGGCACGATGGCGCCGCCGACGATGGCCATGCACAGGATGCCCGAACCTTGCCCCGTTTGCGCACCCAGCTTGTTCAGGGCCATGCTGAAGATGGTCGGGAACATGATGGAATTGAACAGGCCGACGGCGATCAATGCCCACATGGCCGTATGACCGCTGGAGAACACGGCGACGAGGATCAGCGCGATGACGACGGCGGCGTTGAAGGCCAGGGTCTTGCCCGGGCTGACATAGCGCATCACGGCAAAGCCGACGAAGCGGCCCAGCATGGCGCCACCCCAGTAATAGCTGACGAAATAGGCGGCGTCGGCGTGGCTGAGGCCAGCGATATGGCTCTCGCCCAGGAAGTTGATCAGGAAGCTGCCGATGCTGACTTCACCGCCCACATACAGGAAGATGGCCAGCGCGCCCAGCACCAGGTGGCTGTGCGACCAGATCGAGACCTTGTTGCCGTCCTGCGCCAGGGCGGCCGCATCGTCGGCATGCGAAATCTTCGGCAGCTTGGCCAGCGCGAACAGCACGGCCAGGATCACCAGGGTGGCGGCCAGCACCAGGTACGGGCCCTGCACGGAAGCGGCTTCCTTGGCGCGGTAGGCCAGTTGCTCGGCCGCCGGCAGCAGGTCGAACTGCTGCACCGTCAGCACGGTGCCGGACAAAATCAGCATGCCGCCCAGGGCCGGCGCCACGGTGGTGCCCAGCGCATTGAACGCCTGCGTCAGGGTCAAACGGCTCGACGCCGTCTGCGGGTCGCCCAGTTCCGTCACGTACGGATTGGCAGCCACCTGCAGCACGGTGATGCCGGCCGCCAGGATGAAGAAGGACAACAGGAACAGCGCATAGCTGCCGGTGGACGCCGGGTAGAACATGGCGCAGCCGGCGGCGGCGATCAGCAGGCCGGCGACGACGCCGCGCTGGTAGCCGATTCTCTTGATCAGCATGCCGGCGGGCAGCGAAACGATGGCGTAGGCGCCAAAGAAGCAGAACTGCACCAGCATCGCCTGGACATAGGTCAAGGTGTAGATCGAGCGCAGATGGGGAATCAGCACATCATTGAGCGAGGTCAGCAGTCCCCACATGAAAAACAGTACCGTGACAATGATCAGGGCGCCTGTATTGTTTTGCGTGCCAGCCTGTGCGGACTGGACGCCCTGGCCTTGCTTTACGTATTCCATACCTTCTCCATTTTTCAATTCCAAGTTGATCTTGCCAGGCATGGAAGCGTTTCCACCCGGGCAGCACCAGGACGCGCAAGCGCCACGCAGATATCAGCGTGGGCCATGACTGCCATCAGCGATACGGGGGCAGGCACGGCAATCGCGCGCGCGGCAGGCGCACGGCCGACCGTTTCTCGTCAGAATGATGTCTTGTGGGCGCGGCACGCCTGCGGGCTGCGTCTGAAAACAACATCCGGGATAAAACAGTTTTGTAGTAAAACTACGATACTTGGCCGGCATTATGCCTTAAAGCCCCGTATTGCGCAGCTTTCCCGCCTGTTATTTCAAAATTGAATAGCTGACATTTGAAATCAAAAGTAGCCTTATAACTTGGAATCGCTATACTTATATTGCAGTGCAGCACAACGCGGCACGCCACATAAGGAGTCTGCCATGTCTACCGCATTTACCTACCACACCACGCAAAACAGCAATATCGTCGCCACCCTGGTCCACGCCGCAAAACGCGTCGGCGCCTGGCTGAACCAAAGCAGCGACCGCCGCGAGCGCGCTTACGAAGAAGCCTATCTGGCCGAATCGACCGACCGTTACGATCTGGAATACCGCATGCGCGAACTGGCCCGTGCCAACCCGCAGCCAAGCTGGATGAGCGGCCTGAGCCGTTAAGAGTGCCGCCATACCTGGCCACTCATGGCAGCCCATTATTGGCTGTTGCAACATCGATAGCGCCATCCTGCTCGCCTTGCGCTTGAGCACAGGATGGGCTATACAGGCGGGATGCAAACACCCATTACCATCCTCGCCATCGCCGGCAGCCTGCGCACCGCCTCCCTGAACACCGCCCTGCTGCGCGCCATTGCCGGACTTGCTCCAGCGTCATTCGACGTCCGCATCTATCCGGGACTCGGTGAACTACCCCTGTTCAATCCCGACCTCGACGCCGACAGCCTGCCGCCCGTGACGGACCTGCGCGACGCCATCCTGGCGGCCGACGTGCTGATGCTGTCCAGCCCCGAGTACGCGCACGGAGTGAGCGGGCCCATGAAGAATGCGCTGGACTGGATGGTGGGAAATGAGTCGTTCATCGACAAGCCGCTGGTGCTGCTGAACGCCTCGCCGCGCGCCACGCACGCACAGGCGGCCCTGCGCGAAACGGTGCGCACCATGTCGGCGCGCCTGATCGACGAGGCCTGCATCAGCCTGCCCCTGCTGGGGTCGGGACTCGATGCGGAGGGCATTGCAGCGGACCCGGCATTGCGCCGGGCCATCCTCGATATGCTGCAGTGCATCAGGTCATTTTCATGACCGTCTGCACGTTTTACTATCAATTCATCTAGTTTTACTACGTACTTCTACGGACCGCTCAATGCGGGATCATGCCGGTAAACACATAGGCTTGCAGCATGGTGATGATGCCGATGATCACGGCAAACAACAGGCTGTGCTTCAAGGTGAAGCGGAACAGGTCCGATTCCTTGCCCACCAGGCCCGTTGCCGCGCAGGCGACGGCGATCGACTGGGGCGAGATCATCTTCGCCGTCACGCCGCCCGTCGTATTGGCCGCCACCATCAGGGTGTCGGACACGCCGATCTGGTGCGCCGTCGTGTTTTGCAGGGAGCAGAACAAGGCGTTCGACGAGGTGTCGGAGCCCGTCAGGAAAACGCCCAGCCAGCCCAGGAAGGGCGAAAAGAACGGGAAGGCAGCGCCGCTGCCGGCCAGCAGCAGGGCCAGCGTGGACGACATGCCCGAGTAATTGGCAACGAAGGCAAACGCCAGCACCAGGCCGATCGACAGCACGGGACGGCGCAATTCCACCACGGTTTCCACGAACGCCTTGACGCCATCGCGCGGCTTCATGCGCAGCATCAGCATCGACAGCACGGCCGTCAGCAAGATCGCCGTACCCACGGCCGACAGCAGATCGAGCTTGAACACGGCGTCATACGCTTTCGGCTGCGCCACGATGGGCATCGTCTTCATCACCAGTTTATCGAGGTAGGGCACATGGATCTTCATGACCAGGCCAGACAGCGCGCCGCCGGCGGCAAACAGGGCCTTGAAGCCGGGCAGGCTCCACACGGTGACGATGGCCGTCAACAGGCCGAACGGCGCCCAGGCGCGCATGGTCTGCGCCGTCGTGTAAGGCGAAGCGGCGCGGTTGCCGCCGCCGCGCAGGTCCGCAGCACCGCCCGCGCCGCCAAAACCGGACAGCGCGGCCGTGCCGCCGCCGACGGCATGCGCCACTTTTGCATTCTTCGGCTGCCACACCTTCAGGAACAGGGTCAGCGACACCAGGCTGACGAGGGCCGAGGTGATGTCCGGCAGTTCAGGGCCGATATGGTTCGACGTGAAGTACTGGGTCACGGCAAAACTGAAACCCGTCACCAGGGCGGCCGGCCACACTTCGCGCACGCCGCGGAAGCCATCCATCATGAAGACCAGCCAGAACGGCACCAGCAGCGACAGCAGCGGCAGCTGACGGCCCGCCATGGCGCCGATCAGGAATGGGTCGATGCCCGTCACCTGGCCCGCCACGATGATGGGAATGCCCATGGCGCCGAAGGCCACTGGCGCCGTATTGGCGATCAGGCACAGGCCCGCCGCGTACAGCGGGTTGAAGCCCAGGCCCACCAGCAACGCCGAGGTGATGGCCACCGGCGCGCCGAAGCCGGCCGCCCCTTCCAGGAAGGCGCCGAAGGCAAAGCCGATCAAGAGCACCTGCAAACGCTGGTCGTCCGTCACCGACAGCACGGAGGCGCGGATGATCTCGATCTGCCCCGTCTTCACGACGATTTTATACAGGAAGACGGCCGTGACGATGATCCAGGCGATGGGCCACAGGCCATACGCGAAGCCGTAACCGGCCGCCGCCAGCGCCTGCGGCACGGGCATGCCGTAGGCGAAAATCGCCACGGCCAGCGCCAGCACCAGGGTGACGGCGGCCGCCACGTGACCCTTGATGCGCAGCGCCGCCAGGGCGATGAAGAAGAAAATGATGGGAACGGCTGCCGCCAGCGACGACAGCCACAGGCTGCCGAGCGGTGTATAAAGTTGGGTCCAGGTTTGCATGTCGGGTCTCCTCCGGTGGATGCGGGTTGAATGAAAAAACGGCTTTTGATGTAATTGTGTGCAGCGTGTTTTTCGCGGTATGGCGGGGCGTCGCTATTCTTCCTGCCCCCGTGCATTGAGCAGGTCGGCCAGGCTGCGCGGCGCCGGCGTCAAGGGCTTGCGGTGCTGCGTCCAGCCCAGCTGCGCGCGCGGCGTCAGCATCCGCAAGCGCGTGGCGGCCCAGCGGAACAAGCGGTAGCTGGCGGGGCGCGCGAAGGCGCCGCTCCAGAAGCGCCAGATCAGGCTTTCGCCGCGGCTGAACTTGGCCCCCTGACCGCGCAGCGGATGCGCCACCTGTTCGTCAGGATTGCGGTTCGCCTCCGTGCGCAGGCGCACCAGCAGCTGCGGAATCGGGATGCGCACGGGGCACACTTCGCCGCAGGCGCCGCACAGGCTCGACGCGGTGGCCAGGTCGGCCGTCGCGTCCAGCCCCAGCAGATGGGGCGAAATGATCTTGCCGATCGGCCCCGGATACGTGGTGCCGTAGGCGTGGCCGCCGATGCGCGTGTAGACGGGACAGTGGTTCATGCAGGCTCCGCAACGGATGCATTGCAGGGTGGCGCGCAGCTGCTCGTCGGCATAGGCCTGGCTGCGGCCGTTATCGAGCAGCACCAGGTGCACTTCGCGCGGGCCATCCAGTTCACCGGCGCGGCGCGGGGCGGAAATCAAATTGAAATACGTGGTGATGGCCTGCCCCGTCGCGGAGCGCGTCAACAGACTCGCCAGCGGCACGATATGTTCCAGCTTGGCCACCACCTTTTCCATGCCCATGATGGCGATGTGGACCTCCGGCACGGACGTCGTCAGCCGGCCATTGCCCTCGTTTTCCACCAGCCACAACGTGCCCGTGTCGGCCGCCGCGAAGTTCACGCCCGACAGGCCGATGTCGGCCTCGACGAAGGCCTGGCGCAGGGCGCGCCGCCCCGTCTGGATCAGGCTGTCGACGTCTTCCGTGTAGGGCGCGTCGGGAATGTGCTCGGCGAACAGGCCGGCGATGTCGGCCTTGGTCTTGTGGATCGCCGGCATGACGATGTGCGACGGCTTTTCGCCTGCCAGCTGCACGATGTATTCGCCCATGTCCGATTCCAGGCAGCGCATGCCGCGCGCTTCCAGGTAGTGATTAAGCTCGATTTCCTCGCTGGCCATCGACTTGCCCTTGATGAAGCGCGTCGCCTGATTGCGCTGTGCGATGGCGTGGATGATGGCGTTGGCCTGTTCGCCATCCTCGGCCCAGTGCACCTGCACTCCGGCCGCCGTCAGTCTGTCTTCCAGCTGCACCAGCAAATCGGGCAGGTGCGCCAGCGCGTGCCGGCGCACGGCTTCGCCGATGTCGCGCAGGCGTTCCAGCTCGTCGCCGTCGGGGAACTGGGCGCTGCGCTTGTCCTGTAAAAAATCCATGGCGCCGCGAAAGCTCTGGCGCAGTTTCGGGTCGTCCAGCGCGGCGCGGGCGCGCGCATGGAAATCGGCCGGTTTGACGAATTGCAGGGGCTTGGCGTTCATGGCTGGCCTCCTTCATGGGCTGGCAAGTCATCGACGATCAGCACCCACAGCCAGCGCGGGCCGTGCGCGCCATACGCGAGGGTTTGCTGGATATCCGACGTTTTCGAGGGGCCCGACACCAGCACCAGGTTCGATGGCATGCCGTCCATCCAGCGCTCCGCGCGCGCCGCCGCGTGCAAGTCCACGTGCAGGCTGCTCGCATACACGAGGCAGATGTGCAGCGGAGGCGCCAAGGACACCGTGCGCGGCGTCGCCGCGTCGGGCGCGATGACCAGGGTGCCGGTGGCGGCGATGCCGGAACGGGCGACGGTAAAACCCGCATCGACGGTGTCGAACAGTTCGCCCTTCCATTGCGCCAGCGGACGGTCAAAGGACAGCGCTTCCACGCCCTGCGGCAAGGCGGCGCGCAAGGCCTGCCCTTCGGCGCTGCCGGTATCGAACAGCAAACGGCGCACGCCGTGTTCACCGAGGCGATGCGCCAGCAGGGCCGGCCAGGCATCGCCACGCACGCAGTCGACCTGCGCATGCGCGGCGCGCAAGGCTGCCTGCATGGCGGCTATCCTGTGACGCGGCGACAAGGGCGCTGCGGCGCGGCGCGCCTGGTAGTGATTGTCGATGGCCGTATCGATGGTATCCACCGCTTCGGGCGCCGAGGGCGCGGCGGCGCGCAGGCGTCCCAGCATGCGTTCGCGGGCGGTCAATGCCGTACTCATGGCGCGCCTCCCGTGCGGCGCCACAGAAAGCTGGCCAGGTGCTCGACGGGCAGCGGCGCGCCCTGGTGCTGGGCGGCGTGGCCGATATTGAGCAGGCAGCCGCAGTCGGCCGAAACGAGCCGGTCGCAGCCCGTGGCGCAGGCCGAGGCGATCTTGTCGCTGACCATGGCGCCGGAAATGTCCGGATGTTTTAGTGAAAACGTGCCGCCAAAGCCGCAGCATTCCGATTCGCGCTGGTGTTCGATACGCGTCACGCCGGGCAAGGCGTCGAGCAGCGCCACGCCGTGGGTGCGCGTGCCCATTTCGCGGCGCGCCCCGCACGAGGTGTGCAGCACCACGTTTTCATCGGCCTGCCCGACCGCAGCCAGGCCGGCCAGGTCGAGCTGCAGCACGCAGACGAGAAATTCGCTCAGTTCATACACGCGTCCGGCCAGTTCGACCGCCTTGGGGCCGGCCACGGGATCGTCGTGGAACAGCTGCGGCCAGTGGTGGCGCATCATGCCGGCGCAGGAGCCGGACGGCACGATCACGGGCCAGGGCTGCGCAAACAGGTCCAGCTGGGCGCGGGCCACGGCGCGCGCCTGTTCCGGGTTGCCGCTGCTGTAGGCGGGCTGGCCGCAGCAGCTCTGGCCGCGCGGATAATGCACCAGCAAGCCTTCCCGCTCCAGCAGGCGCACCGCGTCGAGCCCCGCCTGCGGCACGAACAGGTCGACCAGGCAGGTGGCGAACAGGTACACCTCGTGTGGTGATGGCGGATAGTGACGCGGCTGGCGCGGGTCTGGCTGCATGAGTGTGTCTCCCCCGGCGCTCTGTGTGTTGCTGCGGCGCCGCTGTGTGTTGTTAAGAATGACCGGTTCACGCATAATTCCAGCTTCCGCAAGCCACTTCAAATTGCTCGGACCACTTTAAAACAACACCGGAAGACAGTGATGGCGACAGGCATGCAGACGCGGGGCAGGGTCGAGATGACGATGCGCAGGCTGGAGACGGCCCTGCTGGACGGCAGCTTGCCGGCGGGCGCGCAATTGCCGGCCGAGCGCCTGCTGGCGCAGCAATATGGGGTCTCGCGCAACACCGTGCGCGAAGCGGTGCAGCGGCTGGCGGCGCGCGGCCTGGTGCGCAGCCGGCGCGGCGCCGGCGTGTTCGTGACGGATCAATTGCGCACCGGCATGGCGTCGCCGTGGAGCCAGCTGGTGGCCGACCACCCCGCCCTGCGCGACGACATCCTGGAATTTCGCCGCGTACTGGAAGGGGCGACGGCCTACTTTGCGGCGCAGCGGGCCAGCGGCGACGAGCGCGCACAGATCATGGCGCTGCTGGCCGAACTGGAACAGGCGCGCGCCAGCGACGACAAGCACGGCGAGGCGCAGGCCGACGCGCGGCTGCATGAAGTCATCGCGCAGGCCTCGCACAACACCATGTTTCTGCACTTGCACACCAGCATCATCGGCATGCTGCGCGAACACATCACCATCAACGGCACGGGCTTGCGCCAGCAGGACGACGCCACCTCGCTGCAGCTGCTGTCGCAGCACCGCACCCTGTGCGTCGCCATCTGCGCCAGCCAGCCCGAGGAAGCGCGCACGGCCATGCAAAGCCACATCGATTTCGTGCGCACGCGCGTCACCGGCGATGACGATTGAGGCCACTGGTAGGACCAGTGCATGCGCACAGCGGCGGCGAAAGCTGCTAACATCGCGCGCCGCCAACTGATCCGTCCTGCCATGACCGTCCTCGCCCACACCCATCCGCTGGTGCTCCAGCTGGAAAACGACTTGCTGCCCCTGTTCCGCGCCGCCCTGCCCGCACTCGCGGCCGCCGCGCCACGGGCGCTCGCCTCCGTGTTCGCATTTTCCAACGGCACGGCCAGCGCCTTCCACGATTATCATTTCGGCATTTCCTGCCTGCTCGAAGACGTGCCAGACGATGCCCCGGAAGAAGTCGCCCTGCTGGTCAGCGTCACGGGACTCGACGCCATCGCCAGGCTCAGCGCACAGGTCGTCTGGGGCCAGCCATCGGGCCGGGTGGAAACGCAGGCCGAACTGGCGGCGAGCGACCTGCCGGCCTTGCATGCGGCCCTGCCCGGCTTGCTGGCCAGCCTGCAAGAGGCAGCCAGCCGTGGCGGACCGGGAATGTAACAAGCGCATGTGACAGGCGCATGAAAAAGTGCCAGGAAACAACAACTTACGCTTTCCGCAGCGCAACTTTATTGACTTCCACTAGTCCCAGCCCCTATCCTTTCAGTTACGTTTGGTGAGAATGTCTGACTGCTCCTGCGAGCATGCGGACAGGCCGCCTCGCCTCTGCAAAAGTCCATTCCGCATTTTTATTGCAACCATCAGGGCAACGCGCCTGGACGGCCGCTGCCAGCAAATACGGAGCTGACTGCCATGCCATCGCACCACCATTTTCCTGGAATATCCTTGCTGGGCTGCCTCTTCCTGCTGGCCGCCCTGCCCGTGCAGGCGCAGACTGCGGACAGCCCTGCCGCCAGCCTCACCGCCAATGCCAGCCTCGCCTCGCAATACATTTCGCGCGGCTTTCGCCAGACCTGGGGCAAGCCCGCGCTGCAGGCGGGGGCCGACTACGCGCACCCGAGCGGCTGGTCGCTCGGCACCTGGGCTTCCACCGTCAGCGACCGCTATATCCAGGATGCGAGCATCGAATGGGACCTGTACGGCGGCTACGGCGGCACGGTGGGCGAGTTGGGCTACAGCGTGCTCGCGTATTACTACAAGTATCCGGGCGCCGTCTACCGCGCCACAGGCGTCAAGTACGACTATGGCGAACTGTCGCTGGGCCTCAGCTACAAGATGCTGTACGCCAAGTACAACCATACCGTCACGCGCGACTTCTTCGGCATCACGCATGCGCGCGGCACGGGCTACCTGGACGTGGGCGCGAATGTCGACCTGGGCAATGCCTGGACCTTGAACCTGCACGCCGGCAATGGCCGCGTGGCGGGCACGGGCAATGCCATCTGGAACTGGCGTGACGCCAAGGTCGGTGTCACCCGCGCCTTCGACGGCGGCTGGAGCCTGAGCGGCGCCGTGACGCGCGCCTGGGGCGCCACCGATGCCTACGATCACTACACCTTGGGCATCCCGAATGCGGCCGGCCAGTTCGACACCTCGAATCCCGCCGCGGCCACGCTGGTCGTGGCCATCAGCAAGACGTTCTAGGCGCGCCACCCGCGACGCCCACGACACCGATACCCCTCCCCATCAAGGAACAGCATCATGCAACTCTCACTGAACAGTAAAATCTGCGTCGCCGCCACCGCGCTCGCCGTCCTCAGCCTGGGCGTCACGGCGGCCGTGATCGGCTACAAGAGCAGCGCCAGCGCCGAGGCGGCCGCGCTGGACCTGGCGCGCACGTCGGCGCGCGAAGTGGCCGGCGCGCTGCAGGCGCGCATCGCCAGCAACCTGTCCAGCGTTTCCAGCCTGGCCGGCGCCATGCGCGGCACCAGGAGCGCCAGCCTGCCCCTGCAGCGCGAGCAGATCAACGAACTGACCAAAGCCACCCTGACCAGCTCGGAAGACTTGCTGGGCGCGGCCGTGACCTGGGAGCCGAACGCGCTCGACGGCAAGGATGCGGATTTCGCCAACCAGAAGCCGAATTACGACGCCAGCGGCCGCTTCATGCCCTACTGGACGCGGGGCGCCGGCGGCAAGCTGCAAGTGGAACCCATCGTCTTCGACCCGAAACCGGGCGCCAACGACTGGTATGACGTGCCCAAGCGCACGGGCAAGACCTACTTTACGGAACCGTACATCTACCCCGTCGACGGCAAGAATGTGCTGATGGCCTCGCTGGTGGCGCCCATCATGATCGACGGCGGCTTCAAGGGCACGGCCAGCGCCGACTTCATGCTCACGCGCCTGGCGAAGATCCTGGCCGACCTGAAGGTGATCGAGGGCGGCAAGCTGGCCCTGATCTCGAACGGCGGCCTGTACGCCAGCCATCCCGTGCCTGAGCGGCTGGGCAAGAAGGCCGACGACGTGCCGGCCGCCGGCCTGGAAAAGGTGCGCCAGGGCCAGCCGTACGAATATGAAGACGGCCAGGGCTACATCCATTTGCTGCAGCCGCTGCAGATCCACCCCGATATCGCGCCGTGGAGCGTGGAATTGAATTTCCCGAAAAGCGTGGCGACGGCCTCGGCGCGCGACCTGATGATCTACACGCTGATCGTCGCCCTGCTGTGCGCGGCGGCCACGGCCGGCATTTTGATCCTCGTCGTCAACCAGCTGACGCGCCCCCTGCGCACCTTGGGCCGCACCATGACGGACCTGTCCAGCGGCGACGCCGACCTGCGCGTCAAGCTCGAAGTCAAGGGCACCGACGAGCTGGCCGTGATCGGCAAGGGCTTCAACGCCTTCGTGGAAAAGATCCACGCCGTGCTGCTGCAAGTGCAGGCCAGCGCCGACAACGTGGCCCGTGCCAGCGCGGAAATTGCGCAAGGCAATAACGACCTGTCGGCCCGCACGGAACAGCAAGCCAGTTCGCTGGAAGAAACGGCCGCTTCGGTGGAAGAATTGACGGGCACCGTCAAGGAAAACGCCGACCATGCGCGCCAGGCGAATCAGCTGGCCGCATCCGCGTCGAGCGTGGCGCAAAAGAGCGGCGAAGTGGTCGGCAAGGTCATCGAAACGATGACGTCGATCAACGACTCGTCGAACAAGATCGTCGACATCATCAGCGTCATCGACGGCATCGCTTTCCAGACGAATATCCTGGCCCTGAACGCGGCCGTGGAAGCGGCACGCGCGGGCGAACAGGGCCGCGGCTTCGCCGTGGTGGCGACGGAAGTGCGCAACCTGGCGCAGCGCTCGGCGGCGGCCGCCAAGGAAATCAAGCTGCTGATCGACGATTCCGTCGGCAAGGTAGCGGCCGGCAGCAAGCTCGTCGATGAAGCGGGCGCCACCATGGAACAGGTGGTCGACAGCGTGCGCAAGGTGACCGCCATCATGGCCGACATCAGCGTTGCCACCACCGAGCAAAGCGACGGCATCGCCCAGGTCAACCAGGCGCTGGCGCAGATGGATGGCGTGACGCAGCAGAACGCGGCCCTCGTCGAGGAAGCGGCGGCGGCCGCCGAAAGCCTGCAAGACCAGGCCAGCCACCTGGCCGAGGTGGTCAGCGTGTTCAAGCTGGGCGCGCAAACGCAGCAACAAGTGACAGCGGCGCCAGTGGCGGCAGTCGCGCCGCGCACGCCACCCGTCGTCAAGGCGCCGGCGCCAGGCAAGCGCCTCGCTGCGGCCAAACCGGCGCCAGCAGAAAGAACGCAGGCCAAGGCGCCAGCCGGGGACGACTGGGAAGAGTTTTAAGCCTGCCATCCCGGGCGACAGCCGGTGCCGGAGCGTGGCGCCGGCCTGCGCACTGATGTTGATCCAAATCAAGTCACCAATACATTCGGTGAGAATTGCCCCTTATCCATCCTTTTATACTGTTGCCGCGCCTACGGCACGCATGCTTGCCGAAATAAAAGGATGGGGCATGAAAAAAATCGTGGCAGTCTTCTTGACATCAAGCACCGCACTGCTGGCTGGCTGCGGCGGTGGCGGCGGCAGTGGCGATGCAGGCAATATCAATGCCGGCTCGACACTGGCCTCCTACGTCGGCACCTGGCAAGCGCCATGCGACGAGCATGAACGCGAGACCGTGGTCATCGCGGCCAAGGCCGATGGCAGCGGCGCGATGGAACTGACCTCCACCACCGAAACCTATCTCAAGACGGGCTGCAGCGGCACCTTGCTGGGCACGGAAACCATGAGCGCGAAAATCACGGCGACACCCGATGGCGTGGCTGACGTTCTCGCCAAGCTGACGGAAAACGGTACCGCGAGCAACGTGCGCATCGACAAGCTGAACCTGTTCATCCCCGCCTATAGCTTCAGCGTCGCGGGACCTGGCGTGCAATACGTGAAAAAAGATGGCAAGCAGCAATGGTGCATCGATTATGAAGGCGGCTCCACCTGCCTGCTTGATGAAGGCATGCGCCCGGCGCAAACCATCAAGGGCGGCATCTTCTTGCGCGACAACAACCTCTACACCTTCTCGCATAACGGCACCAGCTATGTGCCCGACATGCTGTATGTAAAAAAGTAAGCGCGCGACTTGCCGCGGGACCCATGGCCCTGCGGCTTCATGGCCCCCGGGTCCGTCGGCGGGGGAGGTGTAGAATCGGACAGACATTGCAAAAGCAAAAAGCTATCCTGCTGAAAAAGGAGCTTGCCATGTCGATCGACGCTTTCTCCCTGCCGTCCAGCGCTGCGCTGGCCACCCTGCTGCAGCCGCAGGACAGCGCTTTTCTCCCCATCGAAGGCTTGCGGCGCCTGCGCGACGCGGGGCTGGACCAGTTGCCCCCGCCCGGCCATGGCGCCACCCTGTTGCGCTGGCAAATGCTGGCCGCCGTCGCCGCCATCGACCTGTCCCTGCTCAAGCTATATGAAGGCCATACGGACGCGCTGGCCATCCTGGCGGAAATCGGCGGCCCCGGCGTGCCGGCCGGCAGCCTGTGGGGCGTCTGGAGCGCGGACCTGCCGGGGGCGCGCGTGCGGTTGCGGCAGATGGCCGATGGCCGCCATGTGCTCGACGGGCGCAAGGCCTGGTGTTCCGGGGCGAAGGGACTCAGCCATGCCTTGATCAGCTGCTGGAACGACGATCGCCAAGCCTGCCTCGCCTCCGTCGCCCTGTCGCAGCCGGGCGTACACGTCACGGACGAAGGCTGGCGAGCCGTCGGCATGGCCGCCTGCGCCAGCGTCGACGTGACCTTTTCCGCCGCGCGCGCCTTTCCCGTGGGCGCGCCGGGTGCCTATCTGGCCCGCCCCGGCTTCTGGCATGGCGCCGCCGGGATCGCGGCCGCCTGGTATGGCGCCGCCTGCGCCATCGCCGGCCACCTGCACGCGCGCGCGCAGCACGCCGCCCCCGATGCAGTCCGTCTGGCGCAACTGGGCCAGATCGACTGCGCGCTGCGCGCCGTGGCCGCCCTGCTGCGCGAGGGTGCCGCCGAGATCGACCGGTGCCCGCATAGCGATGCGATGGCCCTGGCGCTGCGCCTGCGCCTGGCAACGGAAGACGCGGCCACGCTGGTGCTGCACCTGGCCACGCGCGCGCTGGGGGCCGGCCCCCTGTGCCGCGACGCCCACTTCGCGCGCCTGGCGGCCGACCTGCCCGTATTCCTGCGCCAGAGCCATGCCGAACGCGACCAGGCCGTGCTGGGCGGCATCGTCGCCGGTGCGGAAGAACATCCGTGGGCGCTGTGACGGCGCACGAGCAAAAAAAATCGCCGGACCGGAAGTGTTTCCCGGGCCGGCGATCAGGGTTAGCCTGACTGCGTGACTGATTACTTGAGCGGCATGGCGATCCCGAATATCACCGACTGGGTACGACCGCTATCGATATTCAGATTGCTGTTGTAGTCCAGGGTGATGGTCATGCCGTTCGACAGCAGCAATTTGACGCCCAGCCCCGCCGCCCAGTTACCCGTCTGCTGCGGCACGGTGCGGATCACGTACACGGGGCCGTCGGCCACCAGGTCGGCATATGCCAGGCGCGCATCATCGGCGCCCTGGAACTGGTGGCGGTACTCGAGCCGCGCACGCGGGAACCACGTGCCCAGGCCGCCGACATAGATGCCCTCGGCCCGCACGCCCAGCGCGCCGATGCGCGAACGCACGGTTTGCTTGAAGTAGCTCAAGGCATTGATGCCCGCCGCCTTCTCCGTGTACGGGTCGAGCTTGGCCGACATCAGTTCCACGCGGCCATATGGCGACCACATCCAGGTGTCATGGCGCATCTCGATACCGCCCACCAGCGCGCCGAACACCTGTTTGCCGTCGCGTTCGCCCGTGGCGAAACCGCTGCCATCGGACAGGTAGCGCGAAGCGTCGTACTGCAAGGTGCCGTAGCCAAGCACGCCGTCGAGGAAGACGCCCTTGCTCGGACGCAGGCTGCCATACACGGCCGCCACGGCGCTGTCGGCCGTGCTGCGGCTGCCGTTCTGGCCCACGTCGCTGCGGTCATGGCTGAAACCGGCGCCCACGCCCAGGGTCGCCAGGTCGCTGAGGCGGTAATCGCCCCCCACGCTGACGCCATTGGTGCGGAAGCGGAAGCCCGTGTCGCGGCCATTCACATAGTGCTGGCCGAAGTCGACCGCGCCGCCGAGCCACAGCGCCAGCGCCTGCTTCTGCGTGTCCGGCTTCTGCGGCATGTCCGGCAAGCCGCTGGTGGCCTGGCTCACATCCACAGGCTGCCGCTCGCTGCTGAAACCGGCGTCAGGCTGGCGCAAGGCCGCCTTGCGCATGAACGGTTTCACCGCCGTGCCGAACACGCGGTCCGCTTCCTGCTCCTGCCAGCGCGCCAGCGCCGCCGTCGGATTGCCGCTGTCGTTCGGCGGCGTCAGGCTCAGGCCAAAGTTCGAGCGTCCCCAGCCATCGCCATGCAGGCTTTCCAGGCGCTGCGTGAAGTTCGACAGCTGCGCGCTGGCGAAGCGCCGCGCCGCATCGGCTTGCGCCGCCTGCAGGCCGATCACTTCCGGATCGACCGACGGGTCGCGGCGCGCCGTCACGGTGACGTTGACCACGCCCGGCTTCGAGGTGGCAAAGGCATTGCTCAGGGTGTAGCTGACGACGGCCGCGCCGGAGAACTTGCCCGACGCCGCAAAGCTCAGCTGGTACGACGGCTTGCCGGCCGTGCCCGCGTCGCGCACCACCACCTTGCCCGCCTCCGCCGGCGCCACGCTCAGTACATTGGCTGCCGTGAACGGGCCGCCCGTGGCGCCCGCCGTCAGGTCGACCGTCACCGTCAGGCCGGCCACCACCGTGACGCTCTGGCTGACCACTTGCGGCATCGGATTGACGGTAATCGTCGATTTCACCGGCGCCGAGGTGCCGAACACGTTCGACAAGGTGTAGCCGATGCTGACGTCGCCGCTGGTATTGATGCCCGGCGTGTAGACGATGTCCATGCCATTGACGACCGCCGTGCCGCTGGCAGGCGCCGTGGTGATAGCCACTGCCGTGAACGGCCCGCCCGTCGCGCCTTCCGTCACATGCAGGGTCACCGGCGTGCCGGCCAGTACCGTCGCCGTCTTGGCGACAGGTACCGGCACCGGCTGCGGCGCCACCGTCAGGCTGAAGGTGGCAGGTGCCGATACGCCGCCGGGGCCCGTCAGCGTATAGCTGAAGCTGTCAGGACCGAAGTAATCCTTGTTCGGCGTATAGGTGACGATGAAGCGGCTGACAGCAGGGGCTGCTACTGCTGCTGCGACGCCGCGTGCCATGCTTGCCATGCGCGCCGACGAAACGATATCGACCCGCCCATGGCTGGGCGGCGTGACGATGGTGACTGCCGTGATGGGACTGCCGTCGGCCGCATCAATGGTCAGACTCACCTCCTGGTTGGCCGAAGTCGTCCCCGACTCATTGACCACGGGCGGCGGCGCCTGGTTCACCAGCAAGGTCAGCGCTTGCTGCACCGTGAACTGGTGCGCATCTTTCGCTTGCACGGTGAAGCTGAAGCTGCCGAACGCGGTCGGTGTGCCGCTCAGCACGCCACTGGCGGCATCGAGCACGAGGCCGGCCGGCAAGGCACCGCTGCTCACCGCATACGCATACGGCGCGACGCCGCCGGCCGCCGTGAATGGCTGGCTGTAGGCATCGCCGGCGCGGATGGCGGCCAGGCTGGACGGTGTCAGGCTCAAGGCGGGTGCCGCCACGGCCAGCGTGTAGCTGTTGCTGGCGCTGAACGGCGCCCCCACGCCCGTGCTGCTGTCCGTCACCTTGATGCCGAACGTGAAACTGCCCGCCACATTCGTCGTGCCGGACAGCACGCCGGTGGACGCATTCAGGCTCAGGCCGGCTGGCAAGGTACCGCTGCCGACGCTGAACGTGTATGGCGCCGTGCCGCCCGCCGCCGTCAGGGTGGCGCTGTAAGGCGCTTCCGCCGTCGGATTCGGTAGGCTGGCCGGCGTCAGGCTGACCGTGGCCGACGCCACGACCAGGGTATAGCTTTGCGTGCCGGCAAACAGGTGTGCATCTTCCGCCTGCATCGTCACGGTGAAACTGCCGGCCGCCGTCGGCGTGCCACTGAGCAAGCCGCTGCTGTTCAGCGTGAGACCGGCAGGCAGGCTGCCGGCGGACACGGTGTAGGCATACGGAGCGACGCCGCCGCTGGCCGTCAGTTGCTGGCTGTAGGCCGTGGCCACTGTCGCTGCCGGCAAGGTGCCGGGTGTCAGCGCGATGGCTGGCGCGCCGACGCTCAGGGTATAGCTGTTGGTGGCACTGAACGGCGCGCCAGTGCCCGTGCTGCTGTCGGTGACCTTGATGCTGACAGGGAAGCTGCCGGCCACATTGGTCGTACCGGACAACACGCCGGTGGACGCATTCAGCGTCAAGCCGGCAGGCAGGTTGCCGCTGCTGACACTGAAGGTGTACGGCGCCGTGCCGCCCGCCGCTGTCAAGGTTGCCGTATAGGCTGCCTCAGCCGTGGCATTGGGCAAGGTCGCTGGCGTCAGACCGACATTGGCCGACGACACCACCAGGGTATAGCTTTGCGTACCGGTGAACTGGTGCGCGTCGGCCGCCTGCACGGTCAAGGTGACGCTGCCGGCCGCCGTTGGCGTACCGCTGAGCAAGCCGCTGCCGCTCAAGGTGAGGCCGGCAGGCAGGCTGCCGGACGACACCGTATAGGCATACGGAGCGACGCCGCCGCTGGCCGCCAGTTGCTGGCTGTACGCCGTGGCCACTTTCGGCGCCGGCAAGGTACCTGGCGTCACCGCGATGGCGGGGGCAACGACAGTCAAGGTGTAGCTGTTGGTGGCGCTGAACGGCGCCCCCGCCCCCGTACTGCTGTCGGTGACCTTGATGCTGACAGGGAAGCTGCCGGCCACATTCGTCGTGCCGGACAGCACGCCGGTGGATGCATTCAGCGTCAAGCCGGCAGGCAGGCTGCCGCTGCTGATGCTGAAGCTGTACGGCGCCGTGCCGCCCGCCGCCGTCAGGGTTGTCGTATAGGCCGCTTCCGCCGTCGCATTCGGCAAGGTGGCCGGGGTGAGGCTGACGCTGGGAACGCCCACCGTCACTGTCACAGTGGCGGGCGCCGACGTGCCGCTGCCATTGGTGACCGTATAGGTAAAACTATCCGGACCGGCATAGCCGGCCGCTGGCGTGTAAGTGATGCTGGTGCCGTTGGCCGTCGCCGTGCCGTGCGCCGCGGCGGAGGCCACCGCCACCGACGTCGCCGCCCCGCCCGTCAGATTCAGGGTAATCGCAGTGGCGCCGCTGCCGTATGGCACCGTAGCGTTGACATTGCCCGCCACCGGCAGCGCCACCGCCACCGTTCCCGTGTAACGCATCGTGCCAGCATACGGACCGCTGCCCGTGCTGTGGTCGGTCGCCGTGACGGTAAAGTCATACGCGCCTGCGGTCGTCGGCGTACCCGACAAAGTACCGTTCGGATTCAAGGTCAGGCCGGCGGGCAAGGTGTTAGGAGTGACGGCAAAGTCATACGAGCCGGTACCGCCGGAAGCGCTGATGGTCTGGCTGTAGACGGTACCAACCATCATTGCCGGCAGGCTATTAGTCGTCACAGTCACCGTCGGCGCGCCGACCGTGATCGCCACGGTCGCCGTCGCGGACGTGCCGGCGCCATTGCTGGCCGTGTAGCTAAAACTGTCGGAACCGGCATAACCAGCCGCCGGCGTATAACTGATACCGGTGCCGTTGATCGTCGTCGCACCATGGCTGGCGGCGGACGCCACCGCCACCGATGTCGCCACGCCGCCGGTCAGGTTCAGCGTGATCGCAGTCGGGCCGCTGCCGTAGGCCACCGTGGCGTTGACGGCGCCGGCAATGGGCACAACGTTTGCCACCGTGCCGGAATAGGTGCGCGTCCCCGTGAACGGAGCGCTTGCACCGGTGCTGCTGTCGGTCGCCGTGATGGTAAAACTGTACGCGCCTGCCGCCGTCGGCGTGCCGGACAAGGTGCCGTTCGACGCCAGGCTCAGGCCCGCCGGCAGGCTGCCGCTGGAGACATAGCCATACGGCGATGCCCCGCCACTGGCGGTGATGGTCTCGCTGTAGGCGACGCCGAACGTCATCGCCTGCAAGGCCGCCGGCGCCAACGTGATCACCGGCGGACTGACCGTGATTGTCACGGTAGCTTGTGCCGAAGTGCCGACGCCATTGCTGGCCTTGTAGCTAAAACTGTCGGTCCCGGAAAAACCTGCCGCCGGCGTATAACTGATACCGATGCCGTTGACCGTCGCCGTGCCATGGCTGGCGGCAGACGCCAACGTCACCGACGTCGCCACGCCACCGGTCAGGCTCAGAGGAATCGCCGTGCCGGTGCTGCCGTAGGCCACCGTGGCGTCGACGTTACCGGCAATGGGCGCAACGTTCGCCACCGTGCCGGAATAGGTGCGCGTCCCCGTGAACGGAGCGCTTGCACCGGTGCTGCTGTCGGTCGCCGTGATGGTAAAACTGTACGCGCCTGCCGCCGTCGGCGTGCCGGACAAGGTGCCGTTCGACGCCAGGCTCAGGCCCGCCGGCAGGCTGCCGGTGGAGACATAGGCATACGGCGATGCCCCGCCACTGGCGGTGATGGTCTCGCTGTAGGCGACGCCGAACGTCATCGCCTGCAAGGCCGCCGGCGCCAACGTGATCACCGGCGGACTGACCGTGATTGTCACGGTAGCTTGTGCCGAAGTGCCGACGCCATTGCTCGCCGTGTAGATAAAGCTGTCGGAACCGACATAACCAGCCGCCGGCGTATAACTGATACCGATGCCGTTGATCGTCGTCGTGCCGTGGCTGGCGGCGGAGGCCACCGCCACCGATGTCGCCACGCCACCGCTCAGGTTCAGCGTGATCGCAGTCGGGCCGCTGCCGTAGGCCACCGTGGCGCTGACGGCGCCGGCAATGGGCGCGCCAGCCGCCACCGTGACGGAATAGGCGCGCGATCCCGTGTAAGGCGAACCCACGCCCGTGCTGCTGTCGGTGGCCGTGACGGTAAAGTTATATGCTCCCGCCGTCGTCGGCGTGCCGGACAAAGCGCCGTCCGGCGCCAGGCTCAAACCCGTGGGCAGACTGCCGCCGGTGATGGCATAGCTGTACGCGGACGTTCCGCCACTGGCGACAATGTTCTGACTGTAGGCGACCCCTGCCGTCATTGCAGGCATGACCGTCGGCGTGATACCGATCGTCGGCGCGGCCACCGTCATCGAATAGGCGCGCGCGCCCACGTACGGGCCGCTGCCCGTCGAGCTGTCCGTGGCCCGCACGGTAAAGTTGAAGGTGCCGGCGGCTGTCGGCGTGCCGGACAGCGTACCGCCGCCGGACAGGCTCAGGCCGGCCGGCAAGGCGCCGGCGCTGATCGCATACGTGTACGGCGCCAGGCCGTTCGCGGCGGTGATGCTCTGACTATAGGCCGCGCCCACGGTAGCGCCGGGCACGGTTGATGGCGCGACCGTGATGGTCGGCGCACCGACGGTGATCGTCACGGTGGCCGGCGCCGACGTGCCGCTGCCATTGGTGGCCGTGTAGGTAAAGCTGTCGCTGCCGCCATAACCTGCCGTCGGCGTATAGGTGATGCTGGTGCCGCTGGCCGTCGCCGTGCCATGCGCAGCAGCGGACGCCACGGCCACCGAGGTCGCGGTACCGCCGCTCAAGGCCAGGGTGATCGGATTGGCGCTGCTGCCATACGCCACCGTCGCACTGACGGCGCCGGCAACGGGTGCCGCCACAAAGGTGAACTGGTCCGCCGCGCTGGTGGCGCTGGTGCCGCCTGCCGTGGTGACGCGCACGTCCACCGTGCCGGCGCTGCCGGCCGGCGCCGTCGCCGTGATCTGCGTGGCGCTGTTGACCGTGAAGCCCGTCGCCGCCGTGGCGCCGAAGGTCACCGCCGTGGTGCCGCTAAAGCCCGTGCCCGTGATGGTGACCGTAGTGCCGCCGGTTGCCGGACCGGCAGTCGGCGAAATGCTCGTCACCGCCGGGGCCGCCACAAAGGTGTACTGGTCCGCCGCGCTGGTGGCGCTGGTGCCGCCGATGGTGGTCACGCGCACGTCGACCGTGCCGCTGCCGGCCGGCGCCGTCGCCGTGATCTGCGTGGCGCTGTTGACCGTGAAGCCGGTCGCCGCCGTGGCGCCGAAGGTCACCGCCGTCGTACTGGCAAAACCCGTGCCCGTGATGGTGACGGTAGTGCCGCCAGCGGCCGGGCCGGCAGTCGGGGATATGCTCGTCACCGTCGGTGACGCCACAAAGGTGTACTGGTCCGCCGCGCTGGTGGCGCTGGTGCCGCCCGTCGTGGTGACGCGCACGTCCACCGTGCCCGTGCCGGCTGGCGCCGTGGCCGTGATCTGCGTGGCGCTGTTGACCGTAAAGCCGCTCGCCGCCGTGGCGCCGAAAGTCACCGCCGTGGTGCCGCTAAAGCCCGTGCCCGTGATGGTGACCGTGGTGCCGCCGGCGGAGGGCCCGGCCGTGGGAGAAATGCTGGTGACCGTTGGCGCAGGAATATACGTGAACTGGTTCGCGGCGCCGGTGGCGCTGGTGCCCCCGGTCGCCGTAACGGTCACGTTCACGGTGCCGGCACTGCCGGCTGGCGAGGTGGCGGTGATGGTCGTGGAATTGACGACGGTGACGCTGACGCCATTGTTGGCGCCAAACTTCAGCGCCGTGACGCCCGTAAAGCCGGTACCGGTGATGGTGACGCTCGTACCGCCGGCCGTAGGGCCGGAGGCGGGCGACACGCCGGTGATGGTTGGCGGCGGCTGGGCGTTGATCACCATCGAATAGCTTCTGGACGTGTTGTACGGTCCATTGCCGCCCGTGACATCCGTCGATTTGATCACAAAGTTATAGGTGTTGATGGCGCTGGGCGTGCCTGATAACAAACCGCTGGCCGACAAGGTCAGGCCCGGCGGCAAGGACCCCGATTCCACCACATACGTGTAGGGCGCGGTGCCGCCGGAGGTGCTCAGTTGCTGGCTGTAGGGCGTCGATATTCCGCCCGCCGTCAGCGTGGTGGGCGTGATGGACAGGGTGGGCACCGCGATCGACACCGAATAATTCTTGGTGACGGTCAGCGGCGTGCCTGATGTCGAGTCCGTCACCTTGATGGCGAACACATAGGCGCCGGTCGCCGTCACGGTGCCGGAAATCACGCCACTCGACGACACGGTGATACCTGGCGGTAAGGTGCCGGAATCCAACGCGTAGGTGTAGGGAGCCACACCGCCGCTGGCCGACATGGCCTGGCTGTACGGCACGCCAATCACGGGCGCCGTCAAACTGCCCGGCGAAACGGTAAAGGCCGCCGCGGCAGGCAAGACGGTCACCGTAAACGTCATTGTCTGGCTATCCTCATCCAGCAGGACAAAACTGTCGGACAGCGCCCCGTCGCCATTGTTGATATAGGTCGCGATGCCGGTACCGTTATTGACAAGGCCGGTAATCGTGCCGTGCAGCGCCCCGGGGTTGTTTTCCGTCAGGCCAAAGCTGCTGCACGCTGACATATCAATCACATGGGAGCCGCCGGAGGCGACGGTAAAACTCTGATTGGCAGGACATTTTATGCTCGGCCCCGCCTGTGCCGGGCCTGCGCCGAACGCCAGCACCAGCAGGCACAGCGAAGCGAACCAGTGCACGAAACGGCCGGACACTGACGGCCCGTCAGCGGCACGGCTTGGCATGCACCCCTTGTTTCCAGAAAAAAAATAAAGCAAAAAAGAAAACGCCGGGCGGACGAGGATATCGTTGCTAATACGCAACATATTTTCTCCAATACACAGTTTTTTAGACAAAAAAGGAACGTGAATTCAGGCTGCAAGCCAGGCCTGTCAAGGCTCTTCTACAGGGTCAACAGATGTTGACGCTTGCCATATGACAACGTATGCTACTCCGAGATTTCAATAAAGTAACTATAACAAAAAGGGTTTTTCAAAAAACAATATTGATTGCAAATGGAAAATGTTAACCATTTGGCATTTGATGACATTGCAACCGTGGGAGAACGACGATGGCTGATGTATATCTGGGACAAATCATGATGAGCGGATTTGGTTTTGTGCCGCGTGGGTTTGCAGCATGTAACGGGCAATTGCTACCAATTGCGCAGAATCAGGCGCTATTTGCACTGCTGGGCACCTACTACGGGGGCAACGGCTCGACCACCTTCGCCTTGCCCAACCTGCAGGGCAGCACCCCTGTCGGCGCAGGCGCTTCGGTGGACGGTTCCTGGCAACCTGCGCCCTATCCGATCGGTATGCGTGCCGGTGCGGAAGCTATCACTTTGACACTGACTGAGATCCCGGCGCATACGCATGCGCTGAATGCCTCGACCACTCCCGGCACCACGAAGAACCCGACCAACACGCTGTATGGCGGCAGCGGCGCGGAATTCATCTATGGCACGGCGGGCCCGCAAGTGTCCTTGAACAGCCAGACCCTGGGCCAGACAGGCGGCAACCAGGCGCATAACAATATGCAGCCATTCCAGGTGCTCAATTTCAATATCGCCCTGAGCGGTATCTTCCCGTCGCGCAACTAACGTGCCAGCCACTTCCCACGGAGCATAGTCATGTCCACACCCTATGTCGGCGAAATCCGCCTGTTTTCCTTTCCCCGCATTCCTTCCGGCTGGTTTGCCTGCGACGGCAGCCTGAAACCGATCGCCAATAACGAAGTGCTGTACACCCTGCTGGGCACCACCTACGGCGGCGACGGCGTCAATACCTTCGCCGTGCCCGACCTGCGCGGCCAGGTTCCCCTGCACCAGGGTACGGGTCCTGGCCTGACGCCACGCGTCCTGGGGCAAAAAAGCGGCAGCGAAACGGTGACCTTGCTGCAGACCCAGCTTCCCGCGCATACGCACGTGGTCAGTGCGCTCAGCTCGCTGGCGACGGTGGATACGCCAGCGGTCAACACGCAGCTGGCGGCCCCGGTCAATAACGACAAGATGTACACCAGCAGTCTGGCTGGCCTCACCACCTATGCATTGGCGCCGGCGGCAACAGGCAGCGCAGGCGGCAACTTGCCGCATGAGAACACCATGCCAACCCTGACCGCGTCATTTTGCATCGCATGGGCAGGTATTTTCCCATCCCAGCAATAACAGCCAGCAAGCATACGCTGCCAACAGAATCGATCAGGAGAAACTACCGTGACATCACCATACATTGGCGAAATACAAGTCTTCGGGTTCAATTTCACGCCCTACGGGTGGGCCAGCTGCAATGGCGCCACTTTGCAGATACGGCAATACGCCGCCCTGTTTTCATTAATCGGCACGCAATATGGCGGCGATGGAGTCAATACCTTCCAGTTGCCCAACTTCACGGGACGTGCGCCCTGCGGCCAGGGACAAGGACCGGGACTCACCCCGCGCGTGATGGGCGAGACGTTCGGCAGCAACACGGTCCAGCTGGGCGCCACGCAGATTCCTGCGCACACCCATCAACTGACATTGAGCCGCCAGACCAATGCCAGCCTGCAACGCAACGTGCCGCAAACGGGCGATGGCCTCACCAGCATCACCGGTACGAACGCCTTCGTGCCGGCGACAACACCCAACACGACGTTCTCGCCACAGACCGTCGCCTCGGCGGGCGGCGGGCAGGCGCACGAAAACCGCCAGCCCATGCTGGCGCTGAATTTCTGCATCGCCCTGCAAGGCGAGTTTCCCGCATTTGATTGATACTTAACGGGGGGCCAGGCGGCGCCGGCACGGCGCCCGCCTGGCCCTGCCTGCCTCCGCGTCTGCCCCCTCCGGCAACACGCTCAGTTGAACACCGCCTGATACAGAAAACCGTCGCTGTCACGTGCCACCGGCACCAGAAAGATGCCCACTTCGCCCAACGCATCATGCCGCAGCTGAAAGATTTTTTGGCTGAAGAGGATGGGGGATCGATTGTGGAACACCAAGCTGAACGGCGCGCGCAGCATGCCCTCCAGCGTGGCGGACGGCAAGGGACGCACTTCCTTCAGGATGAAAGCGGCATTCCCGTCGCTAACGGCGGCAAATGTATCGTTGACGCGCGTGGCGAAGTGTTCCAGAGTCAATACATTCATCATTGCAGGTAGTCCATTCCGTGAGCGCTGTGATTAAAGCAATGATTTATTCTAATGCAAGCATTGCCCCTCTGGCACAGCTTTTGACGTGAGATTTCCCCCATCTGCGCCCGCCGGCAACGCGGCGGCCCGGGCCATCGAGCCCGGCCGCCGTCACTGCAACCGCCATGCGGCTTTCGCTACCGAAGTAATCCTCAGGAAATTATTGTGCATTTATGACGAACAGAACCGGATGCTATGCAAGGCGCCCGCTGCGACGCAGTGCGAGCACTGCTAGCAGCGGGCAACGCCGCAGAGCGCCGGTTATGGAAGTCAGAAATCACAATAATTTATTGGGGGTTACTTAGCGCATCGCCTCCTGCAAGCCCGGCGCAAACTCGGCGCCATGCTTGACCTGCGCGGTGGACGCCTTCAGGGTGGCGCCGATCGGCTCGGCGCGGCCGGCCAGGCATTGCCCCAGGAAGTTTTCCGTCACGGCATTGAAGGCGATGTTGTTGACGGGCCGCGCAAAGCCGTGGCCCTCATCGGGGAACAGCACATACGTGACGGGAATATTCTTCGCCGCCATGGCCGCCACGATCTGGTCCGATTCAGCCACGTTGACGCGCGGGTCGTTGGCGCCCTGGCCGATCAGCAGCGGGTGCTGGATGTTCTGCGCAAAGTTCAGCGGCGAGCGCTCCTTGAGCAGCGCGCGGCCCTCTTCCGTGGTCGGGTCGCCCATGCGCTTGTAGAACTGCTGCTTGCCCGCTTCCCAGTACGGCGGGATGGTTTGCAGCAAGGTAAACAGGTTCGACGGGCCGACGATGTCGACGCCGCAGGCAAACGCCGTCGGCGTGAACGCCATGCCGGCCAGGGTGGCGTAGCCGCCATACGAGCCACCCATGATGGCCACCTTGTCGGCGCTCGTCACGCCGCTCTTCACGGCCCACTGCACCGCGTCGAGCAGGTCGTCATGCATCTTGCGGCCCCACTGCAGGTCGCCGGCCGAGATGAACTGCTTGCCGAAACCCGTCGAGCCGCGGAAATTCACCGACAGCACGGCATAGCCGCGGTTGGCCAGCCACTGGTGGTAGCCGTTGTAGCCATAGGTGTCGCGCGCCCACGGGCCGCCGTGCACCAGCAGCACCATCGGCACCGCCTGCGTGGGCTTGCCGCCGGCGCCCGCCTTCGACGCCTGCGGCAGGGTCAGGTAAGACACCAGGTTCAGGCCGTCGCGCGCCTTGATTTGCTGCGGATACATGGGCACCAGCGGCGCGCCTTCCAGTTCCGGACGCGTCACGTACAGCCGCGTGAGTTTTTTGGTCTTGCGCTCGTACAGCCAGCTCGATGGAGGCGCCGTGACGGCGTCGACATTCACCAGCCATTTATCGTCGGCATCCGTGCGCGACGTCACCGTAAACTGGCCCTGGGTATTTTTCTTCAGGAAGGCCAGGTCGGCTTTCAGGTCGTCCGCCAGCGGCAAATATTCCTGCTGCAGGTAATTGACCGTATACGCCTGCACGCGGCCCGTGCGCGTGTCGTACAGCGCATCGGCGATGTCGGCGCGCGGGTCTTGCGCCATGACCGTGGTCTTGCCGCTGGCCACGTCCTGCGCCAGCAGCGCCGAGGTATTGCGGCCGCGCGAATCGGTCCAGTACAAGGTCTTGCCGTCGACCGTAAACGCCAGCGGCACCGTCGTCTGCGAATCTTCCAGAGCGACTTCGGTCAGCGGCGTGCTCTCGACCTTGCCATCCGTCAGGCGGAAATACTGCATGCCGCCATCGGTGCGCGCCTTGCTGGCGATACGCAAGTTGAGCAATTCATCGGCCAGGTAGCCGCCATAGCCATCGTTCTGCTGCACCAGCGTCAGCTTGCCGCTGGCCAGGTCCAGGCTGTACACGTCGTGCCAGCGCGCATCACGGTTATTGATGCCGACGAGGATGCGGTCCCTGACCTTGCTGCTGATCTGGACGATGCGCACGCGCGTCTTCTCGAACGGCGTGTAATTGACCTGCTTGCCGGTCGCCACGTTCACCCCGTACAGCAGGAAATTCTCGTCGCCGCCCTTGTCCTGGATGAACAGCAGGGTTGTCGAATCGGGCGACCAGAAGCTGCCGCGGATGGGCCGCACCTTTTCGTCCGTCAGCGGCCGCGCCTGCGCCAGGTCGCCGGCCGGCGCCACCCACACATTGAGCACGCCATCGCGCGGCGCGATCCACGACAGCCAACGTCCATCGGGGCTGAGCTTGCCACCGGACTTGCTGGGATTGCCGAACAGCTTGGCCCGCTCGATCAGCGGCGTTTCCTTGACGGGGGCTTGGGCGTGCGCCGGCAGTGCGCCGGCGAACAACAGGACAGGCAGGACATAGCGAATCATGGACACCTCATGGTTGTTGAATGAAGGGAAAACATAATCATTGTGCACGTGCCAGCCCATCATAGGCGAAAGCCGTGTTGCCAGGTTGATGGCAGCGACAGGGGACGAAAATCGGGGCACAGGATGGCGAAAACGGGGGCTGGCTGGCATCTGCATAAGAACGTGACTGCGGATGTTTCCGGGATGCCCATGGCATTACCCTTGCTCGGGCATGCCCGCCCTGGACAGTCAGACCACAGCAGCGCTGAACGACTCGGGCCGCCGCGCAAGCAGATGAGACAGCCGTTGCAGACCCGCCTGCAAGCGGCCACGGTCCTTGATGCTGCCCAAAGAGATCCGGATGGCGTTCACCGATGCGCTGCCCGTGGCGAATGCCTCCGCCGGCGTGACCGCGATGCCGGCGCTGGCGGCTGCGCGCGCAAGCTGCGAGGAGTTCCAATACGCCGGCAACTCGAGCCATACGTGCAGGCCGTCGCCACAGCCGCTGTAGCGCCCCGCCAGGATATCGCGCGCCATCCGGTGGCGCAGGCGCGCCTCGTTGCGCACGCCCTCCATCAATCCGTCAGCCGAACCGTCGAGTATCCACTGGGTGGCCAGTGCGGCCGTCAGCGGAGCGGCCATCAGCGCAAAGGATCGTAGCGCGATCAGGAAACGTTCGCGCGCAATCGGGTCGCGCATCAGCACGAAGGCGACACGCAGGCCGGGCGTCAGGCATTTCGACAGCGTCGAGATGTAGACCACGTGTTCCGGGGCAAACGTGGCAATGGGCGGCGGCGGGGCATCGGCGAGGAGCCAGTAGGGATCGTCCTCGACGATGCGTACATTGCAGCGCTGCGCGATGCCGGCGAGCTCCCTGCGCCGGCGTTCCGGCATGGTGATGGCGGTCGGGTTCTGCAATGTCGGGTTGAGGTAGACCAGCCCGGGCTGGTGCTGGCGGCACGCTTCCTCGAGCATCCCGGGCAGCATCCCGTGCTGGTCCGCTTCCACGGCAATGACGCGCCGGCCGAACTGGGTCGCCGCGGCACGCAAGCCGGGATAACTCGTCGGCTCCGCCAGGATCACCTCGCCAGGCTCCGTCAGCGCAAGGATCAATGCGGCGATCGCCGCTTGCGCGCCCGGACACACCACGACCTGCCGGGAATCCAGATGTCCGAACATCGGTGCCAGCCATTCGGCGCCAGCCTTGCGGTCGGAGTCGCTTCCCCCGCCCAGGTGGTAAGTCATCAGCAATTCATTGTCTGCCCGCATCAAGACCTGGGACAAACCTTGTTTCAACATGTCGTCGAAGTCCACGCCCTCCGGCGGTGGCGGGGTATTCATGCTCAGGTCGAGGATAGCGGTCAATTCGACTTTCGGCGCCGCGGCATACGTGCCCCGCGCGCCGCGGCCCTCCAGCAAGTTGCGGCGCCTGGCTTCGTCGTATGCGCGCGTGATCGTCGTCAGGTCGACGCCCAGCTGTGCTGCCAGCTGGCGCTGCGTCGGCAGGCGGTCGCCCGGCTTCACCGAGCCCTCTGCCACCGCCGCTTGCAAGGCATCCGCGATCTGCAAGAAACGTGGCCCCTTGTTCCCGGTCAATCGCGGCAACCAGATAGCCTCATGTTCATCTTGTATGGGTTTCAACTGGGACATTTTGTCTAATTGTATGGAAATTGTTTTCAAGTAGTATGCATCAGAACGTGCAGCAACACCATCCTTGCATGGCAGTCGCTGACGTTTTTTCCTCGCTCACCTGCATCATGCGGCAAATCACGGCGCGCGATGCCATGCTGATTTCATAGCTGGATATAATGAAAGAGTCAAACAGGATGCCTGGGGGATGGTGTGAACAGAAGCTGCTGAAGCAGCGTGTTGAGGTAGTGCTCCTCAGATAGTGTCAAGTAATAGACTGGAAATACGCAAAATGATCGATTGGACCCCCATAGTCTTCGTGACGTTCAAGGCTCTCGTGCTCGCCACGGGCATGTTCTTCGCCATCAAGTGGCATTACGATCAAGGGAAGAAGGATAAGGACAAGGCGAAGCAGAATCGCGCGGTGCTGCGCGCCAGCGGCAAGGTGGTCGCCATCTTCGCGCTGTTGCTGCTGGCCCTGGGGATCGTCACCTTCGTCGTTGTCAGCATGGTCGGCCTGGACATGACCCTGCCATAACGGCAAGGAACAGCCAGCCGATATCCGGCGATGCGGCAGCAATTCCCCGCTGCGGCTCGGGCAGCTCGCCTGACGTCCCGTCATCGCCGCCTCCGCCTGTTGTTTGCCGGGACAGTGGCAAATCGTGAAGATCGCGTGCGCAGCTGGCGTACTTCAACGCGACAGGCCGATAACGGACATCGGC
Organism: Janthinobacterium sp. GW821-FHT03C10; assembly: GCF_059420865.1. Lineage (NCBI taxonomy): Bacteria > Pseudomonadati > Pseudomonadota > Betaproteobacteria > Burkholderiales > Oxalobacteraceae > Janthinobacterium > Janthinobacterium sp. GW821-FHT03C10. The sequence continues at coordinate 624,285 of NZ_JBWKUN010000002.1, forward strand.
ATGCGGCAATGAAATCATACGTCGCGTAAACGGAAAAACCCGGCACCGATATTAGACAATTATCTAATATACAGTGCCGGGTTTTGATACAGCTTGCGCCGTAACTCCTTGAATCTAATGGTCGGGGCGAGAAGATTCGAACTTCCGACCCCATGCACCCCATACGCGACGACACCAAGCTGGAACCCGCATGGACGCTACATTTAGGGAGCGAGTCGTATAATATACAGTACTTTTCGATGGGCACTCAAGCCCGCATGCTTCGGCGTTCTTTCTTCGAAAATTATACATTTCTCGGCTGTTTTTCACGCCTTCCCACCTCATCCATACCGTACTCATTTCCGGAAAAATCCGATGAAGCTGTGTAATGCGAATAGTTAAGTTCAATGAGGCCTGTACGCCGCCCTACAACCACCGTACCTACCAAAATACCTACACACCGACATAGGTAGAAAAAGTCTTAGCGTATCAGCACCACATGCGCGATGTAGTTCTAGCCTTTCCCCAAAACATACATTGCAAATAGAATCATAATGATGACAACTCCGTGGAAAAACAGTAACGTCTTTGAGAAAAATATTGAAAACATAGATTGAGCGTCATCACGCACCACCGAAGGATCTAATGTAAAGTGAGTACTATTTATTACGCCCGCAGCCACTTTTTCATATAATTTCCTAAATAATGCTTCTTGATGCAAAAAATAACAATCGAGCCACCAAAAAACACAAGCAGGGAAATACGCGAGCAACATAAACCGTTTATCAGCATCTTTAACTGCAAGTGCAAACAGTGCAGCCACCAAAGTGACACTCCAGCCTTTTAATATAAAGGAATTTGATCCCATACGGGAAATTATACCTTGAATAAATCCCAAATGAGCGATCACACTTTCCATTTCTATCCTAACATTGGTAATGAAAAATACTAAATACTGGAATTTTATTCCATTTAATTAAAATACTACTTTTGAAGAGTTACAACACCAAGTCGTTCGCTGAGCTTAAAAGCAATCTCATCTGTCACTCGCACTTTCGTTAATTCGAAATCCTGATTCGGACTCTGATCCAATTCAAACTTAATTCCAATTATATCTTTCGAAATCCCCACAAACGCCGTATCATCAAGGAAAATAGGAATGACTTCGCCCAAAGGAACGCGAGGCAAGAAACATTCTTTTTCAAATGTTGGCCAGATTTTTTCTCGGTAGTTTGCATCGAGCAGACAAATTATCAATCTTGCGTCTTTGCCAAAAATTTTTTCAAACTGTGCCGACCAAGCCCCCCCTAAGAAGTTTGTTTCAAAATGCTCATCATAAAATACATGTGCGTCTAAAGTCGACAACTGCTCAGTGATTTCGCGTGCAAGATCACGGTTTTCCCCAGCAAAGGATATTGCAAAATCATACTCAAAATCTCGATCAGAAGGTCTAAACCCACAATCGAAACGTAGTTTTTCCCAATCAAGATGTTTTAGAAAATAGAAAAGGGCTGGATCCTCAATTGCGAAATTCTTTGTTTCCACATTATAATAAAAGTGCCGCGCACAAGTCGGCTTTTCATTAAGCAAAAGTGCAAGACGGGTTTGCTTAATATTATTAATACTCCCCCTAATATCTACGTTTGAATTTGCCAACTCATTTAAATCGACAATCGAGCTTTCCTGTTGCCCTATTTTCTGTAGTAATTTAAGATAAGGATCATTATTCGGCCGAAAACGCATTCCCCGGCAAAATTCCTTTACTGCCGGATAAAATGCAGCAGTAAGCTTTTCAACAACCTTCTTTCTTAGGTTTTCTACAGTAAAGGTAAGTAATTTCCTATCCCCATCAATAGCATCCAAAACATCATTCATAACACAAATTGTCTGACATAACTGCTGGGTTAACCAATAATCACCCTGCGATTCTTTATATATAGCATCAGCATCAGATATAATTACACCAAGTGTGTCTGCGCCCTTAGATACTAGAGTTTCTATATTTTCTTTGGTTCCGGCATGAATACGATGAATACCCATACGTTTCGCAATGTCCGGAACCAATTGAATCAATGCCGACCCAACTTCATTAATTCCAATTAAAACGAGTTTAGTCTTTGGTACACTCTCATGCACAGATTCCGCTGAGAATTTCGCAATATCAGCAAGTTTTTCCTGTGTTTTCCGTGCTAGTCGATGGAAGTCATCTATAACGAATCTACCCTTGATTGAGGAATTAGCAATTTCTTCAATTTTGTGCACATCGACGGCCGATCTTGCGGTTAAATACAATGGTGCAGCCCCACCTAATTGTTCAAGGATTTTCCTGACACATGTGGTTTTTCCCGTACCTGACTGTCCTTCAACAATCACAGGCTTTCCCGGGTGACGAATATCTAGCAACACTTCGTTAAAATTTGGAGGCTTCACAAATGTCAAATTAGGGAGGCCTTCTGTGACAAATACTTCTTCAACAAGTTGTGGCACGATAATTTCCTATCACATGAAAAAATAAACTCAACCCCAAGGACCGATAGGCTGAAAAATTACTCAGTTTGAAGCCTGTAGTATTTCATTTAACATACCAACCATTAGAATTGTAACTTATCTAAGTTCTCGTATGACTTTTTGTCAGCCGATCAAGGAAAGGCATTCACAGGTAGCATAGGTAAATTGCACTAGATGCTCAAGTACAGGGGCGAGGATCAAGTCCGCAATTCGGGTACGGAGTGATGCGCGGGACGCTGTCAACGCTGGCTCGGTCGAAAAGATAATTTGCATCACTAACGCTGCGCCCTCGGCGCGCGCGGCTGCCGCGCAGCGGCAGCGGTTGGAGAACTCCAAGGGCTAGGAAATGGCACTCTCCTGAGTTCCGCTAGAAACACCCAAGAAAATTCATGGGAAAGGAACTGCTACTTCCCTCTAGGGGACACTTGGCGGAGTGGGGTCCATTCCCTCCGTCTCCACCTTTGAATTTCTTAAAATTAAGTAGTTAGCAACGAGATAGCTATCGTTATTTGATTCTTTGGGGGTGTTTAGGCGCAAAAATGACAACAAAATGATAGCCTTTTTTTATGGCTTTTCCCTTCGTAGGCACTACAAACCCCAAGCACTGGGACTCATGTTCATTTTTTCACGCGCGGCGGAAGCGGATCAGCTACAGCTACGAGGCGTTCTGCTGGATACTGCTGAAACAAATCCTCTTCAGTCACAAGAGAACCATCGAGCCAGCCGTGATACTGATCCGGGTCGAGAATCATCACCATGCGTTTTTCATCGTCAGGCTTGTGGAAACGTTGCATGAGCGGATGTCCGTCGGCATTTATCGTCAGCATCGAGAACGACAACAGCAAATCTTGCGGCCGGAACTCCCATATCCCGGCGATGGCGGCAGGCATGCCATCGGCGCGCTCGATGCGCCAGCGGATCGGCTTCCCTGTTTCGTAGCAGGGTTCAAAAAAGTTATCCGCAGGGATAATGCAGAACTGTTTGCGCTTCCATGCATTGCGGAAGGACGGCTTCTGCGCCACGGTTTCGGTGCGGGCGTTATAGGTCTGGCGCGCCAGCTTCATATCGGCCCAATGGGGCACCATTCCGAAGCATGCCGGCGCAACTTCCAGCTCGCCGGGCACGTCGTGCGAGGCGCGAATGATCGGCGCCATGTATCCTGGCCAGGCCTCCGGCGGCAAATCAAATTGAGGCGAACGGACAGCAAAATGCTGTTCGATTTGATCGCTACGGCTGGGGGTATAGTCGGCGCACATGCAATTTATTCTACCTGCCTTCCGGCATTGGCGGCGGCTCCGTCCCGACAAAACACAGCCAGGACTGCGCGTAGTCGCAAAATTGCATATCTTTTTTGCTGCGCTCAAACCCTGACAACACCATGCGCCCATCCCGATACCAGAGCAAATTCACATCGAAAAGTGTCTCAACGTGGTTTCCGCTCCCTTCATGAGTGAAGCGGGCCAGCTTCACCAGACGGTGCAGGCCCTGGTCCGTCGTTTCAACGACTTCCAACTTGCCGGACTGTGCCGAATGGTAGCGATCATGCAGCCGTCGCTTGGGCACCTCCACGCCAGCAAGGCGCATCTTTAACATTTTAACAATCATCATCACACCTAAATAAAATACTGTATATACGTACAGTATATCAAGAGTTCTTGAGGTCGCAATACGCGGCAATGATGCGACGGCGTGAAGATGAATGATCCTCAGAATAAAGACGCCCATACATAGCCCAGAACCGCGCCAGGACGCGGCGCAGCGCGAAAACAACACCATTCCCACGTCGCAACAGCACCCGCACGAAAAAGCGCTCAAAGTGCGTCAAAACGCGTCAAATTGCACGCCCCCTCTTCGCCCCGCCGCGCCAGTCCTCATGCGCCTTCGGCCATGGCGCACATTTGAGTCAAAAGAGCCCTATATAGCGGGCAGGTGTGGAGGGGGGACAACTGCGCGCGCCGGGCCTAAATGGGCTTTTTCTTGCCTCCATGGCAATATCAATCGCCGGGACGTGAAAAAGCCGCCTCGTGGGCGGCTTGTGCGGTGGCTGGGGCGCTTCTAGCGCGGCCGGGCTGCGCTGCCCGGCCCTGCCCATCAGCGCGGCGTGGCGGTCATGCTGGACGGCCGGCGCGCGCCTTGGCCGCCTGTTCCTTCTCGTAGTCGTCGCGGCAATCGACGTCGCAGAACGGCAAGCCGGGCGCCAGCGCCTCGTCGCAGTAGTGGCAGCAGCCATGCGCCACCAGGCCCGGCCGACGCCGCACGGCGGCCAGGCCGCGCGCCACTTCGGCGAAGATGATCTTGTCGGTATTGTCCACGTGGTCGCTCATTGCGCGCCCTCCCCACTCAGGCCCAGGTCATACGGGGCGAAGCGCACCACTTCCACGCCGGCCCATTCGTTGATCGCCATGAACTGCGCCTGCAGCGGCACCAGCTCGTTACGCGCGAAGACGCGCGCGGCAGGCTCGACGGCGCCGAAGCCGCCGGCGTTGTTCGGCAGGATGCCCATGAGCTGCGGCGGCACGCGGTGCGCGGCCAGCTGGTCATCGCGCGTGACGCTCTTGATGTTGAAAAACTCGTCCTTGGCGGCCACGTCGGACACCGGCAGAATCTGGATACCGTCCTTCTTGCCGTTCGGCGCGTACATGAACAGATTGCGAAAGTTGCCCGGCCCCTTGCTGTCGCGCATGGCCTGGCGCAGGTTGTCCACGTCCTGCGTGTTGGCGGCGGCGTCCGTCATGTAGAAAACAAAGCCGGCGTGCGAGCCGTTCTTGTAGTACTTGCGGCGGAACAAGGTGGCTGCTTCGTTGAGCCAGGCCGATTGCAAGGCGCTCAGGTACTGCGGCACGCCGTACAGCTCCTGATTCACGTCCGGCTCCATCAGGTGGAAGACGCGGCCCTTGTCGAACTGGTGCACGGCCTGGTAGCCGTTCACGAAGAAATACGTATCCAGATCGACGCCGCGCCGCATGTACTTGGCCAGCGCGTGCTGGTACGCCAGCGCCTTGCCGCTGCGGCTGGGCCGGTCTTCCAGGTAGGCATTGCCGAAGGTCAAGAAGTCCAGGGCCATGCGTTTAAAAGCGTCGCGCGACAGGTACTTGCTGGGAATCAGGGTGGACGCCAGCACGTTGGCCTTGAAGTGGATGGCGCTGCTATGGTGCACGCCGGCATTGAAGGACTTGGCCAGGCCGGCCAGGTTGACGGGCGGCTCATACCAGTGCCCATTCTTCCAGCATTCGAAGCAATCGAGGATATCGGCGTGCTCGAGCACGGGCGTCGGGTCGCCGAAGGAAAACGCCTCGATGCCGGCGGCGGCCGGCACCGTGGCCGCTGTGGATAGGGCGCCCTCGGCCTGCCGGCCGCGCGCGCGCAAGTGTCGTGCTTTGCTCAAGAATAAATCTCCATGAAAGAGTGATGGTTGTCGGTGGTGCCTTCGAACGGTTCATGATCGAGGGCGTGCATGCAGGCCCACGCCAGATCGGCGTGGCCGGTTTCGTCGCTGCGGCCAGCGATGTAGGTCACGTGCCGCCCGCTGGGGGTGAGGGTCTTGTGGATGGCCATGAAGGACTGCGCGATGTCCGTCCAGCCGGCATCAAATTCCAGCCGGCCCTTGCTGATGATGTTTTTCGCCTTCAAGACCATGCGGGTCTTGACTTCGGGCGAGTAATTCAGGGCCGTGACGGCCGGGAAGAAGCCGCGCACGATGGGCAGCACGCCGATGCCCATGCCCGTGGTATCGATGCCGATGTAGGCAACGTTGTAGCGCTGGGTCATCTGGCGGATGGCGTCGGCGTGATCCTCGAAGCTCTGCCCGCGCCACTGGTGGCGCTCCAGAATGCGGAACTTGCCGCCGGCCGTCATGGGCGGCGCCAACACGACGCAGCCGGCGCTGTCACCGTTCAACGCCGGGTCGTAGCCGATCCACACGGGCCGGTTGCCGAACGGACGCAGGCCCAGCAACGGCTTGTAGTCGTCCCATTCCACCCAGGAATCGACCATGCAGCGCTGCAGCTCGGCCAGCGGGAAGACTGAGGCCGAGTCGTCGATAAAATTGCACATCAGCAGGTTGTCGAACTGGTCGGGGCTGTATTCGAAATTGCGCAGCTCGTCGATGTCGAACAGGTTGCAGCCGCCGCGCTCGGCATCCAGGATCGTGACAATCTGGCGCCAGATCTTGTCCTCGCCGGTAAAGCCCGACGACAGGCGGCCATGGCTCACGTCGATATTCACCTGGTCCGCCTTGGCGCGGCGCTTGTTGAATAGCTCGCCCGTCCAGAACGGGTAAGCCTGGTGCGTGGTCGAGGATGGCGTCGAGAAATAGGTCTTGCGCCATTTCTTGTGAATGGCCATGCCCGAGGCCACCTTGTTCAACTCCTGGAAATTCTGTGTCCAGAAGAATTCATCGAAGTAGAAATTGCCGTGGTAGCCCTGCGCCGTGCGCGCGTTCGTGCCCAGGAAGTACAGATGCGCGCCGTTCGGCAGCACGATGGGGTCGCCCGTCAACTCGATGCCGGCCGCCTCGCGCGCGAATTGCACGATGTATTGCTTGAAGACGTGCGCCTGGCTCTTGGAGGCGGACAGGAAAATCTGGTTCCGCCCGGTTTTCATCGCGTCGGCCAGCGCCTCGCGCGCAAAGTACCAGGTGGCGCCGATCTGGCGCGACTTCAAAATGGCGCGCGTGCGCTGGTCGGCGTTGCGATACCAAACTTTCTGGTAATCGAACAGCGAGTCCTGGAAGGCGTCGAGCAGCTGGATTTTCTGTTCTTCACTGAAATCGTTGCGCGTCGGCTTCTTCTTCGGGCCGGCATTGCGGTTCGCCAGCTTGGGGTTGAGATCCACCTCGTTGCCGCCCGGCTGCTCATAACGGCGCACGCGCGCCATCTGCACGATGGTGCGCGCCAGCAGGTCAATTTCCTTGTAATCGCTGCCGCTCTTGACCTCTTTTTCGATCAGTTTCACCAGGCGCAGCTCGGCGGACGCCTCGACGTGCTCGATGGCCTGCGCCTTGTCCCATTCGTCGCGCTCTTTCCAGCTGTTGATCGTGCTGCGCTTGATCCCCAGGTGGCGGGCGATGGACGAAATACGCCAGCCCTTCCAGTACAGGGCGCGCGCGGCGCGGCGCGGCTCGGATTCGGGCACGGCCAGTTCGCCGATGATTCCATCGACGGTTTGTTCGCTTGTTTTCTCGATTGTCAGCATGCCGCCAGCGTAGGCCGCGCGCGCGCGGAACGGGGAAAGGCAAAAGTCGCTATGGCCCATAGCAACCCGCACCGCATTGAATCGCGGCGCCAAGACGTTGACCATGGCGTTATCCGATCAACCGAGACACGCCACCATGCCTAAATCCCAATTCTTCCGCGTCGCCACCGAAGGCGCCACCACGGACGGCCGCAACATCGACCGCGCCACCATCGAGCAGATCGCCGCCACCTACAACCCGAAAACCTACGGCGCGCGCATCTGGCTGGAACACATTCGCGGCATCCTGCCCGACAGCCAGTTCAAGGCCTACGGCGACGTGATCGCCGTCAAAGCCGAGGAAGTGGACACGGACAGCGGCAAGAAACTGGCCCTGTTCGCGCAGATCGAACCCACACCCGAGCTGGTCGCCATCAACAAGGCGAAACAGAAGCTGTACACCAGCCTGGAAATCCAGCCCGACTTTGCCGACTCGTCGCAGCCCTACCTGGTCGGCCTGGGCGTCACGGACAGCCCGGCCAGCCTGGGCACGGATGCACTGAAATTCTCCGCCGGCCGCAAGCAGCAAAGCGCCAACCTGTTCACGTCCGCCGTCGAGGTCGAGCTGGAATTCGAAGAGCAGGGCACCAGGCTGGCCGATGCCGTGAAAAACCTGCTGTCGCGCTTCTCCAATAAATCCGGCGCCGACGCCGCGCAGTTCGCCGACATCAGCGAAGCCGTGGAGGCGCTGGCCGGCCACGTCGTTACCGCCAACGACAACTACGCGGACGCCGCGAAGCGCATCGACGCGGCCGAAACGGCATTGAAGGCCACGCAGGATGAGCTGGCCGCCTTCAAGGCGCAGATGGACGAAGCACCCGGCAACGGCCCGCGCCGCCCGGCCGCCACCGGCAACGACGGCGCCGTGCAGACCGAGTTTTAAGCGCCCTCGCCCTTTCATCCCCCTATTCAACAACGGAGCAATGATTTATGAAAAAGCAAACGCGCCAGGTCTTTGGCCAATACGAAACCCGCCTGGGCCAACTGAACGACACGGACAACGTGGCCAAGACCTTCAGCGTCACGCCCAGCGTGCAGCAAAAGCTGGAGACGAAAATGCAGGAATCGAGCGAGTTCCTGACGAAAGTGAACATCATCGGCGTGGCGGAGCAGGAAGGCGAAAAGCTGGGCCTGGGCGTGTCCGGACCGATTGCCGGCCGCACCAACACCAAGGACAAGGAACGCAAGACGCGCGACCTGTCCACCTTGGACGGCACCAAGTACCGCTGCGAGCAAACCAACTTCGACACGCATTTAAACTATGCCAAGCTCGACGCCTGGGCCAAGTTCCCCGACTTCCAGTCGCGCGTGGCCAATGCCATCCTGACGCGCCAGGCGCTGGACCGCATCGTCATCGGTTTCAATGGCGTCAAGGCCATGGCCGACACCGATCTGGACGCCAATCCGCTGCTGCAGGACGTGAATAAAGGCTGGCTGCAGCATCTGCGCGAGCTGGCGCCCGAGCGCGTGCTGGGCCTGGTGGCCAACGGCATGCCGGGCAAGGTCGTCATCGGCGACGTGGACGGCGCCGACTATGCCAACTTGGACGCGGCTGTCACCGATGCCGTCAACCTGCTGGACCCGTGGTATCAGGAAGACACCAATCTGGTGGCCATCGTCGGCCGCAAGCTGCTGAACGACAAGTATTTTCCATTGGTCAACACCAAGCAGGCGCCGACGGAAACCCTGGCGGCCGACATCATCATCAGCCAGAAACGCATCGGCGGTTTGCCGGCCGCGCGCGTGCCTTTCTTCCCGGATAACGCCATCCTGATTACGCGCTTCGACAATCTGTCGATCTACTTCCAGGAAGGCGCGCGCCGCCGCCGCGTCGAGGACGTGCCCAAGCGCGACCGCATCGAAAACTACGAGTCGTCGAACGACGCCTACGTGATCGAGGACCTGGGCCTGGCCGCGCTGGTGGAAAACATCGAGCTGAAAGACAAATGATGGCGAACCAATCCCCCGCCCTGCGCCACCGCGCGCGCATGCTGGCCGAGCGCACGGCCGGCGCCGCCGCGCCACAGGGCGTGACCACCGGCACGGCCTACGAAATGATGCTCTACAAGCTGGCCGATGACCGCCGGCGCCTGAAGTCCATCCAGTCGGTGGAACGCAAGATCGAGGTCAAGGCCACCTTGCTGCCCGACTATGCGCAATGGATCGACGGCGTGCTGGCCGGCGGCAAGGGCGCCCAGGATGACGTCTTCGCCACCCTGCTGGTGTGGCATATCGACACGGGCGAGTATGCGCGCGCCCTGGTCATGGCCGAATACGCGCTGGCGCACAAGTTCACCCTGCCCGACACCTACAGCCGCGACATCGCCACCCTGATGCTGGACGAGTTTGCCGAAGGCTATTTGCACGGCAAGCTGGCCGCCGATCCGCAGCACGCAGCGCAGGTACTGGGCACCGTCGAACAGTTGACGGCCGGCAGCGACGCGCCCGACCAGGCACGCGCCAAGCTGCACAAGGCCATCGGTCTGGCCCTGATCGCCGTGCTCGATCAGGCCGACGATACGGACATCGCGCCGGAACTGGTGGCGCAGGCGGAAATGGCCATGGCCCAGCTGAAACGCGCCCGCGCGCTGTCAGAGTCCTGCGGCGTCAAGAAAGATATGGAACGGCTGGAACGGCGCCTCAAGCGCGCGGCCGGGTCCACGTAAAGAGCATCCCCCGCAGCACGGCGGCACGGGGGGATTCTGGCCACGCATCGGCAACGATGTTGACCTGATGAACCCCGTCCACCGCCCTATTCTTTGAAAGCGCCCCTATGTCCTTCATGGCCCTGCCCCCGTCAACCCCGCCCGGCGCCACGCCCGCGCCGCCTGCGGCTGCGCCCGGCATCATCGAGAACGACGGCTGGTTTCCCGACGTCAATCTGGCCGACATGCGCGACGCCATGCGCCTGGACGGCACCGTCACCGACGCGCGCCTGGTGCAAGCCGTGGTCGATGCCATCCTGCAGGTCAACCGCGAACTGGCCGACTGGCAGGGCAAGCAGGCTGCTACCGGTATCGCCGCCCTGGTCGATGTGCCAGCCACGCACATCAACCGTGAATCCCGCCTGCTGGCGCAGTACCGGCGCGCCGTCTACAGCACGGCGAAGGCCGACCTGATCGAGCGCTACCGCGACTACGACAGCACGGCCACGTCCGTCAGCGACAAGAAAAGCATGGAATGGCTCGACGAGGCGCCCGGCGCGCAGCGGCGCAATGCGCAATGGGCCATCGCCGATATCGTCGGCCGCACGCACCTCACCGTGGAATTGATCTGATGCAGGTACGCACGCGGCAGCACGACACGGTAGACGCCCTGGTCTGGCGCTACCTGGGCGACGGTGCGGGATACGTCGAGCACACCCTGGAAATGAATCCCGCGCTGGCGCGCCACGGCGCCGTGCTGCCCGCCGGCCTGGTCGTCACCCTGCCGGAACCTGCCGCCAACGTGGCCGCCGTTGCTGATCTTGTGCAGCTATGGGACTAACTTTTTTAACAACACTTCTACTTATCCTCATCATGGAGAAACAAGCAATGTCCGCAGAATCGTTTGGTGGTTTCGCCACCCTGGTCAAACTGTACGGCTTCAAGGCGGCGCTGGGCATGGTCGGCGCGGCCATGCTGTACATCGTGCTGCCGCCCTTGAACGCCGACGGCACCTTCAACAAGGGCGAATTCGTCGCCCGCCTGGCCTGCGCGGGCGTGTTCTCGTGCCTGCTGGGCGGCACCGTGTACCAGCTGCTGTGCGCCCAGCTCCCGGCCATCGGCGCCATGGTCAACGCCTCCGCCATCGATCTGATCGTGGGCGCACCCGGCTGGTGGGTATCGCGCGCCGTGGCCCTGTGGTTCCAGCGCCGCAGCGACAAGGATATCGCCGAGCTGGTCAAAGACGCGAAGGAACACTGATGGCCGCCACCGACAATCAACTGATCGCACGCGTCATCGACGCCATCCTGCGCGCCGAAGGCGGCTACGTGAACGACCCGCAAGACAAGGGCGGCGAAACCAATTACGGCATCACGGTGGCGGTGGCGCGCGCCAACGGCTACGCGGGGCCGATGCGCGAGCTGCCCGTGGCTGTGGCGCGCGCCATCTACACGGCCCGCTACATCACGGAACCGAAGTTCGACCAGGTGCTGGCCACCCATGCCGGCATCGGCGCCGAGCTGATCGACACGGGCGTAAACATGGGGCCACACCGCGCGGCCGAGTTCCTGCAGCGCTGGCTGAACGGTTTCAATGACACGGGCGCGCGCTACCCGGCCCTGTTTGTCGACGGCCGCCTGGGCGCGCAGTCGCTGGGCGCGTTGGCCGCTTTTCTCAAATGGCGCGGCCAGGATGGCGCCGCCGTGCTGCTGCGCGCCCTGAACGGCCTGCAAGCGGCGCGCTACCTGGAAATCACCGAAGCCAACAAGAGCCAGCGCCGTTTTCTGTTCGGCTGGATCAAGGAACGGGTGGCCATGTGACCGCGAGCAACTTGCGCCCGCTGGCCACCTGCCTGCTGTGCGGCGCCATCGCGGGCTGGACGACGCAGGGCTGGCGCAAGGACGCCAGCATCGCCGCACTGCAGCGGGCGGCCGCTATCCAAACATCCACCGCCGCCACCGCACTGGCCCAGGCCACCGCCCGCGTGCTCACCTTGGAGCGTGCCGCCGGCGCCGCCCTGGCGCAGCGCGCCGACCACCTCAACCAGGAACAAACCCATGCGAAAACTGAGCGTGACCGTTTCAATGCTGACCTGCGCAGCGGCGCTGTGCGCCTGTCAATCCCCGTCGCCAGCGGCCAGGGCGCCGCAAGCGCAGATACCTCAGCTGCCGCAAGCCATCGGAGCCAAGCGCGCGCCGAACTTGACCCAGCGACTGCGACAGCTCTTGACGCCATTGCCGGCGACGGCGACGACGCCACCCGCCAGCTGAACGCCTGCATCGACGCCTACAACCTAGTACGAGACACCTACCATGTACAAACCGAATAGCCTGCGCCAGCACCTGGCCGCCGCCATCCCCGACCTGCAGCGCGACCCCGACCGCCTGCTGGTCTTCGCCGACGAGGGCAACGTGGTGGCGTCGGCCACCGCCTCTCTCTCCTTCGAATACCGCTTCAAGCTCAACCTGATCGTCACCGACTACGCGGGCGACGCCGACGCCGTCATGGTGGCCCTGATCGCCTGGCTGAAAGTCCACCAGCTCGACCTGATGGCCAACGAGGAAACCCGCAAGCACGGCATCGCCTTCGAGGTGGATTTTAATAACCACGAAACGGTCGACATTTCCATCAAGCTGGATCTGACCGAACGCGTGGCCGTCAAGACCGGCGAGGCCGGCCGCCTGGACATCAAGCACCTGGCCGAGATACAGCACATGCCGGCCTACGCAGACGAGTTCTGGAAACTGTACGACGGCGACACCCTGCTGGCCGAATGGCGCACGCCCGAGGCGACGCCATGAGCGATGACCTGCACGCCCTGGAAGCCTGGGCCGGCGCCCTGCTGGCCAAGCTGCAGCCGGCCCAGCGCCGCGCCATCAATCACAAGGTCGCCATCGACCTGCGCCGCAGCCAGGCCCAGCGCATCAAGGCCCAGCAGGGGCCGAATGGGACAGCGTATCCGGCGCGCAAGCGGCGCAAGGAATTCAAGGGAAAGAATGGGCGCGTCAAGCGGCAGAAAGCAGCCATGTTTGCCAAAATCCGTACCGCGAAATACCTGAAGGTGAAGGCGACTGGCGACCAGATCGAGGTCGGGTTCTTTGGCTGGGTGGCGCGCGTGGCGCATGTGCACCAGTTTGGCCGGGAAGAACGCGTTACAAAGAAAGGGCAGGTCTACAGGTACCCGGAGCGACCGTTGTTGGGAATGAGTGAAGCGGATCAGGCGCTGGTACGTGAATCCTTACTGCGTCATATAACCACATACTAATCTATACTAATGCAGGCATTCACTGAAATTTTTTGCAAATTGGGTTAGAGTCGTATGGCGCAGCTACCGCCAAAAAATTCGGCGCTACCATGAAGGAAATGTGAGAAAAATTTCCTTCTCTTATTCCAGCGTTGCCAGCCAACTATTTCACGAAATAAAGACACTAGAAATCAGTTAACTATTTAAGTACACGAAAGATAATTGACATGCCAAGCAAAGCAAGATCTGCACTTGATGAGAACCTAAAAGACATAGAAAAACTGATGGGGCTTCATGCTCAAGAAGGCAGTGTGGGAAACGGACGCAGACAAAATCTGGAAGTCTTAAATAAATCTGCAATTGTCCTAATTACATCCTACTGGGAGGCCTACTGTGAAGACATTGCATCAGAGGCACTAGAGCATATTGTAACTAACGCCCCCAACGCTGCTGCCTTACCAAAGGAAATTAAGAAAGTTATTGCAAAGGAAATTAAGGCAGCTCCGAACGAACTCGAAGCTTGGTCGCTTTCTGACGACGGCTGGCGGGTATTTCTTCGGTCTAGGTTGAACACCATGAAAGAGCAAAGGGATAGAAAACTAAACACACCAAAGTACGCCAACATTGATGATTTATTCCACTCAGCAATTGGACTCGACAATGCTACTGCTGGTTGGGACTGGAGTACAAGGTTAACGCCACAAGAGGCTAGAGAAAAACTCGATAAGTATGTTTCGCTCCGGGGAGAGATCGCACATAGGGGTAATTCTGAAATATCCATAACAAAAACAAATGTAAATTTCTTTCTTCATTTCATTCGTAAGGCTGCAGCAAAAACAGGCGGAGCAGTCAATAAACACGTCAAATCCATTACTGGAACGCCGTTATTCCAATCTTAAATAAAAATATCCACATAGACTGTTCAGAGCGAAAACATCTAATATACATCACACTTTATTTATGTATGCATAACATTTTTCACTATCGACGACACGCCACTTTGTGAACTAATAGGGAAATGGATGAACAACTGCCATAGTTGCTAAGCTCCATATCAACCCGACCCCGCGTGCATCCGCACGCGGACTTCGGCAACATGCATTGCATGAACGCCGACCTGTCCGACCTCCTCCGCTTGCTGCAAAACCTGATCCGCCTGGGCACCATCGCCGAGGTCAAAGGGGCCAAGGCGCGCGTGCGGCTCGGGCCAAACCTCATCACCGAATGGCTGAAATGGGCCACCCGACGCGCCGGCAGCACACGCACCTGGTCGGCGCCTACCGTGGGCGAACAGGTCATCGTCTTCTCCCCGGGCGGCGAGCTGACGCGCGGCATCATCGTGCCCGCCCTGTACTCGCAGGACTTTGACGCACCCGAATCCAACCCCACCATCCACACCACGCATTACCCCGACGGCGCCGTGGTGCAGTACGACCATGCGGCCCATGCCCTGACGGCCACCCTCCCCGGCGGCACCGCCACCATCACCGCAGACAAGGTGACATCGAACGCGCCCAGCACCATCTGCACGGGCGACCTGACCGTCATGGGCAATCTGCTTGTCGAGCAATCGGCGACCGTCAACGGCGCCACCGCGCTGAACGGCGGTGTGAACGCCAAGGCCGGCGCCGCTGGCGGCGTGGCCATGGCCGTGCAAGGCACTGTTAAAGCCAGCGCGGACGTGCTGGCCGGCGCCATCAGCCTGGCCAAGCATGCGCACGGCGGCGTCAAAGCCGGCGGCGACCAATCGGGCGGGCCACTGCCATGATGGGCATGCACGCCGCCACCGGGCGCAGCCTGACGGGCCTGGGCCACCTGCGCCAGTCGGTCACCGACATTCTCACCACGCCCATCGGTTCGCGCATCCGGCGCCGCCGCTATGGTTCCGAGGTGCCCGAGCTGATCGACCAGCCCCTGAACAGCGCCACGCAGTTGCGCATCTATGCGGCTACCGCCTTTGCCCTGCGCCGCTGGGAGCCGCGTTTGCAGCTCGCCAGCGTGCAGCTCACGCGCGACACGGACGGCGCCATCGCCCTGCTGCTCGATGGCACGGCGAATGGCCAGGGCATCACGATGGCCGTGCCCGTCAAGCAAGGCGGCGGCGTATGAGCACGCCCATCGACCTGACCCAGTTGCCGGCCCCCAGCATGGTCGAGGTGCTGGACTTCGAAGCCATTCTGGCTGGCCGCAAGGCCCATCTGGTCAGCCTGCTGCCCGAAGCCGAGCGCGCCGCCGTCACGGCGCTGCTGGAGCTGGAATCGGAACCGGCCACCAAGCTGCTGGAAGAGAACGCGTATCAGGAAACCATCCTGCGCAACCGCGTCAACGAGGCGGGCAAGGCCGTCATGCTGGCGTTTGCCCTCGACGGCGACCTGGACCAGCTGGGCGCCAACGTCAACGTGGCGCGCCTGGTCATCACGCCGGCCGATCCGACCGCCCTGCCGCCCGTGGCCGCCGTCATGGAAGACAACGACGCCTACCGCCTGCGCATTCAGGAAGCGCCGGACGGCCTGTCCGTGGCCGGGCCGAAAGCCTCCTACGAATTCCACGCGCGCAGCAGCGACGGCCGCGTCAAGGACGCGAGCGCCACCAGCCCCGCGCCGGCCAGCGTTACCGTCACCGTGCTGGCGAACAACGACACCGGCATCGCCGACGCCGCGCTGCTGGCCATCGTGGCGCGCGCGCTCAACGCCGAGGACGTGCGCCCCCTGGGCGACCGCCTGACGGTGCAAGCGGCCCAGGTCATCGATTACCAGATCGAGGCCACCTTGTTTATCGGCGTCGGCCCGGAAGTGCCGATTCTGCTGGACGCCGCGCGCGCCAACGCCGTGCGCGTGTCGCAGCCGCGCCGCCCGCTGGGCCACAGTATCTACCGTTCCGCCTGCAGCGCCGCCGTGCACGTCGAAGGCGTGCGCAAGGTCGTCTTGACCAGCCCGGCGGCGGACATCGAACTGAACGCCACCCAGGCCGCGCGCTGCACGGCCGTCAAGCTCAATGTCGTGGTGCTCGATGAATAAGACCGTGCCGACATTGCCGCCCAACACCACGGCGCTGGAGCGCGCCATTGCCGTGGCCTGCGCCGAGCTGGTCAACGTGCCCGTGCCGCTGCGCGACCTGTGGAGCGCCGACCGCTGCCCGGTCGCCCTGCTGCCATTCCTGGCCTGGGCCTGTTCCGTGGACCGCTGGGACGACGCCTGGCCGGAATCGACCAAGCGCGGCACCATCAAGGCGTCCTACTTCATCCACAAGCACAAGGGCACGATTGCCGCCGTGCGCCGCGTGGTGGAGTCCCTGGGCTATTTGATCCGCATCACCGAATGGTGGCAAACCACGCCGCCGGGCGTGCCGGGCACGTTCCGTCTCGACGTGGGCGTGCTGGACGCTGGCATCACGGACACCATGTTCCAGGAAATGGAACGCCTGATTGCCGACGCCAAGCCCGTCAGCCGCCACATGACGGGCCTGGCCATTTATCTGGAAAGTCGCGGCAACGTCTACGCGGGCGCCTGCGCCTACCACGGCGACAGCATGACCGTGTATCCCTGGATCGCGGAAACCATCGAAGTGCGCGGCACGCTGTTACAAAGCGGCGCATCCCATACCATCGACACTCTCACCATCTATCCATGAGCACATACTTTGCCATCCTGACGCAGGTGGGCGAGGCCAAGCTGGCCAACGCCATCGCCCTGGGCCAAACCCTGAAACTGAAGAACCTGGCCGTGGGCGACGGCAACGGCAATCTGCCCATGCCCGTGCGCACGCAAAAGGCGCTGGTGCGCGAGGTGCGCCGCGCCGGCCTGAACCATCTGACCATCGACCCGGCCAACCCCAGCCAGATCATCGTCGAGCAAGTCTTGCCCGAGGACGTGGGCGGCTGGTGGATACGCGAAATCGGCATCTTCGACGAGGCCGGCGACCTGTGCGCGGTGGCCAACTGCCCACCCAGCTACAAGCCCCTGATGCTTGAAGGCAGCGGGCGCACGCAAGTGGTGCGCATCGTGCTGATCGTCGCCAGCACGGCCGCCATCGAATTGAAAATCGACCCGTCCGTCATCCTGGCCACCCGTAAATATGTCGATGACCAGGACATTACCGTGCGCGCCTACAGCGACGCGCAACTGGCCAAGCACCTGGCCGCCGCCGATCCGCACCCGCAATACAGCATGAAAGAGGTGGCGACGCTCAAGAAATTCGACGCCTCGAAGAAGCTGGTCAATGCGGAGTTTGTCCAGCAGGCACAGGGCAGCATGGTCAAATTCGTTGGCGTGGGCGCGAGTCGCACCTTGACGGCGGACGATATGGGCGCCGCCCTGTACTTCACCGCCCCTGGCCTGACGCTCACCATTCCCAGCCCGGACACGCTGGGTATTCCCGCCAATTCGGGAAAATACTTCAAGCTCTTCGGCCGGAACCAGGCCGCCGGCACGATTGCGTCCGCTGCTGGCGTGGTCATTGCCTATGACGTCAGCGACGTGAAGAATATTGTCATCAAACAGGGCCAGTTCCTCACCTTGATGGCGACGGCCGGCCAAGTCTGGCAAGTCATCGACGCGACGGCCGAAATGTGGCGCAACGTCGATTTTGCCGACTACTTCAACAACACGGCCCCGACGCAGGCCCAATTCGACAGCAGCACAAAGATCGCCACCACCGAGTACGCCAATCGGATAGGCATGCAGGCGTCCAAAATGGTCGTGGTCGGTGCCGGCAAGTATCCCTTGTCGAAAGACGATGCCGGTGCGAGCTTCATCAACAATGGCGTATCGGGCCTAGGCCTGGCGGAATTCACGCTACCCGGCTCCAGGCAATGCAAACGCGGCACGCGCATCGAATTCTTCTGTGTTGTCAGCGTCAGCCCTGGCATGAAGGTCAATGTCGTCCCGGGCGACCTGCTATATGCAAGCGTAGCGGCCATCCAAAGCATCGACGTCAATGCTGGCGAATCGCTGACCGTGGAAAGCGATGGTCTGGGCAACTGGGTCTGTGTCAATGGTTCGGCACAACTGCGCCATGTCGAAGCGTTCAAGAATTACTTTGGCAACGTCGCGCCAACGCCCGAGCAATTCAACAGCGGGCCGCGCATTGCAACCACCGAGTTTGTCCGCCGCACACAAGGCAGCATGACGGGTTACACCCGCGTGGAAGCGGACCGTTCGCTGACCGCCGAAGACGCCGGTTCGGTCCTCTTGCTGGGCGGCGCGGCAATGGTGCTCACCCTGCCCCCTCCCGTATCGCTGGGCATTCCCAACAATGCCGGCATCTGCGTGCGCGTCCATTGCACCGGCCCGCAAAGCGCACGGCTGGTGCCGGCCAAGGGCGCCTTTCTCATGGCGCCCGATGAAACAAACAGCATCACGGTCAAAAAAGGCCAGTCGCTCACGCTGATGGCGACCACGGATCAGGTGTGGCGCGTGATCGATTCCACCGCGGAACTGAGCCGCAATGCCGCATTTTCAGGCGTGCTGGCCGGTAGCGGCCACAAGTTTCTGCCGGACGACTTCATCATGCAATGGCAAACCGTCGACGTGCCCGTCGCATCAAACGGCATTGCAACGAAGAATTTCTCCTTTCCGGTGGCGTTCAAGGAAGCGGCGTTCGGCTGCACGGCCAGCGTCCTGGGGGTCGGTGCGAGTCCCAATTCCAATGCGTTTGTCGCCGCCATGCCCACCTCCGTGAATGGCGGCGTGGCGCAGAACAATTACACCAACAGCAACGTTTCCGTTTTCATTATTTCCATAGGCAAGTGAAATGACCATTCGCTACTCTTACTCGACAGGCAATTTTTATCCCCAACACATTGAGTATCCGCACCTGCCTGACGACTTGATCGAGGTGGATGAGGAAGACTACGCGGCGGCGATGGGCAGGCCCGCAGGCCATGCCTTTCAATTTGAGAACGGCCGGCTGGTCATTACCGCACCGACGCCCACGCCGCTGCTGGTGCAGTGCGACACCTTCCTGGTCGGCGTCAGAAAAACACGCGACGGCATCCTCAACCGCCTGGCCGGCATCGGCTTTGCGGCCGTGGCCAGCGGCGACACGGACACCGTGCAAGCGATCGTCACGGCGCGCACCTGCCTGCTCGACATCACGATCTGCCCAAGCGTGACCGCCGCGCGCGATCTGGACGAGCTGCAGGCAGCCGTCAGCGCCGAGTTCCAGCGCATCGCGGACACGCTGCCGCAAGAGGCGCGGCGTGCCTTCGATGAAGCAGGCATCACACAGTAACACCCCGACACTCACCACCTACCAGGAGAACAACATGGCCACCGACTATCACCATGGCGTGCGCGTCATTGAAATCAACGAAGGTTCGCGCCCCATCCGCACCGTCTCCACCGCCGTGCTGGGCCTGATCGCCACGGCCGACGATGCCGACCCGGCCGCGTTCCCGCTCGACACGCCCGTGCTCGTCACCAACGTGCTGGCCGCCATGGGCAAGGCCGGCAAGACCGGCACCTTGTACCGCGCGCTCGAAGCTATCGCCGCGCAGACCAAGCCCTTGTGCGTCGTCGTGCGCGTGGCCCAAGGCGAAACCGAAGCGGAAACCACGACCAATGCCGTGGGCGGCGTCTCGCCGGACGGCAAGTACCTGGGCACCCAGGCGCTGCTGGCCGCGCAAAGCAAACTGGGTGTGAAACCGCGCATCCTGGGCGCGCCGGGGCTGGATACCCAGGCCGTGACCAACGCCCTGGCCAGCGTGGCACAGCGCTTGCGCGGCTTCGTATATGCGTCCGCCTATGGCTGCGCCACCGTCACGGCAGCGACCACCTATCGCGGCCAGTTCGGCCAGCGCGAGGTCATGATGATCTGGCCCGATTTTGTCAACTGGAACACCGCCACCGACGAGGAAGCCAGTATCTCGGCCGTCGCCTACGCCATGGGCCTGCGCGCCAAGATCGACGAGGAAACGGGCTGGCACAAGACGCTGTCCAACGTGGTCATCAACGGCCCCACCGGCATCACCAAGGACGTGTTTTTCGACCTGCAAGACCCGGCCACCGATGCCGGCGTGCTCAACGCCAAGGAAGTCACGACCCTGATTAACATGAGCGGTTACCGCTTCTGGGGTTCGCGCACCTGCGAGACGCCGGGCGGCTTCTTCTATTTCGAAAGCTACACGCGCACGGCCCAGGTGCTGGCCGACACCATCGCCGAAGCGCACTTCGCCTATGTCGATGTGCCCTTGCATCCGTCCCTGGTGCGCGACCTGCTGGAAAGCATCAATGCCAAGTTCCGCGACCTGAAACTGCAGGGCTACATCATCGACGGCCATGCCTGGTATGACGAGCAGTACAACGACAAGGCCGGGCTGAAAGACGGCAAGCTGGCCATCGATTACGACTACACGCCCGTGCCGCCGCTGGAAAACCTGAAATTCCAGCAGCGCATCACCGACCGCTACCTGGCCGACTTCGCCTCGCGCATCGCGGCGTAATAGCCATCACCACCCTGCCCGCGCCAGCGCGGGCGCATTGAATAACTGGAGAACACCATGGGCCTGCCCCGCAAACTGAAAAATTTTAACTTGTTCCAGAACGGCGTCTCCTTCATGGGCATGGTGCCCGAAGTCACCCTGCCCAAGCTGAGCCGCAAGATGGAAGAGTACCGCGCCGGCGGCATGAGCGGTCCCGTGTCCGTGGACTTCGGCAACGAGGCGCTGTCGCTGGAATGGAGCGGCGGCGGCCTGATTGCCGAAGCCCTGAAACAGTACGGCGCGCACACGCACGGCGCCGTGCAACTGCGCTTTGCCGGCGCCTACCAGGAAGACGATGACGGCACCGTCGCCGCCGTGGAGGTTGTCGTGCGCGGCCGCTACAAGGAAATCGACATGGGCGGCGCCAAGATGGGCGACGACACCACGCACAAATACACGATGGCGTGCAGCTACTACAAGCTGATGATCGACGGCGCCACCGTCATCGAGCTGGACTTCATGAGCGGCACCGAGAACTTCGGCGGCGGCGACACCAACGCCGCCATCCGCAAGGCCATCGGCCTGTAATCCCCCTTTTACTTTTCACCACCACCTTACAAGGGCAACACCATGCACAACGATACCCAAAACCAAGCCGTCATCGAGCTGGACGACCCGATCAAGCGCGGCGACGGTTTCATCACGTCGCTCACCGTGCGCAAGCCCAAGGCGGGTGCCCTGCGCGGCATTTCCCTGATCGAGCTGGCCAACCTGAACGTGTCGGCCCTGCAGATCGTGCTGCCGCGCATCACCGAGCCGACCTTGACCGCACATGACATCGCCAACATGGACCCGGCCGACCTGCTGGCCGTGGGCGCCGAGGTTGCCGGTTTTTTGGCGAGCAAAGCCGATCGCCTTTCGGTATCCCCGGCGAAGTAGAAGACGCGATGGCCGACATTGCCGGCGTCTTCCACTGGACGCCGGCAGCGATGGACGGTTTTACGATTGATGAACTGATGGCCTGGCGCGAGCGCGCCCGGCAACGAAGCGGAGCGGAATAGATGGCTGGTCGGGATTTGAAGTTACAGGTAGTGTTTGCAGCGCTGGACAAAATCACCGGCCCGCTGAAAAAAATCATGGGTGGCTCCAGCGAGACGGCCAAAGCCTTGAAAGCCACCAGTGACCGTTTGCGTGACCTGAATGCCCAGCAACGAAACCTGGGGAAATTCCGCGAACTGCATAGCGGTATTCGAACAACGGGGGTTGAGCTGAAAGAAGCTCAAAAGAAAGTAAAAGAGCTGGCCGCAAGCATAAAACAGACCGAGTCTCCTACACGCGCCATGACGCATGATTTGAAAGCGGCGACGAAGGTCACGCAGGCCTTGACGCTGAAAGGCCGAGAACAGAGCCAGCAATTCCGCGCCCTGCGCGCCAGCCTCAAGGAGGCCGGCATCGACACGCGCCAACTGGGCAAGGCCCAGGAGTGGCTTAAAAACAGTATCCAGTTGACGAACGTTGAGCTGGCGTCGCAACAAAAGCGCCTGGCCGCCTCTGCCGCCAAGCAGCAGCGCGTCACCAACGCCACCCAGCATGCTGACAAACTGCGCAGCAAGGCAGGTAGCATTGCCATGGCGGGGGCCGGCGCAACCGCCACCGGCGCCGTGGTCGCTGCGCCGGTCGTCAAGGGCTTGCACGAAGCGAAACACTACGAAATCGAAACGGCGCGCATCCGTGCGCTGGGTACGCGCACGGCCAAAGAAAAAGAGCACGCGATTGCCTTTGCCAAAGAACTCAAGACGTACGGCGTCAGTCAGCTGGAAAAGACGGAAATGATCCGCGATTCCATCTCGATCTTTGCCGATGGCCACCACGCCGAAATGGCCCTGCCCACCATGTCGAAGATGAAATTCATCAACGACACCCTCTACCCGGAATCGGCCGGCGAGCGCAACGCGCAACTGTTCGCCATGCAAAAGGTCATCGAGCTGCGCGGAAACGCCGGTTCCGTCGAGGCCTTCAAGAGCGATGCGGACCGCGTGCAAAAGGTGATCGCGGCGACGGGCGGCCGGGTCGGCGGCGAAGACTGGCGGCAATTTACCATCCGCAGCGGCGTGGCCGGCAAAGGCCTGAACGACAATGCCTTCTTCAACCAGATGGAACCCATGCTGCAGGAACTGGGCGGCTCGACTGCAGGCGTCGGCTGGCGTTCTCTGTACAACAACATTTACCAGGGCAAGGGCACGCAGCGCGCGGCCAGGGAAATGCAAAGCCTGGGCCTGTTGAGCGGCAAGCACATCAAGTATGACAAGGTGGGGCAGATCAAATACATCCAGGCCGGCGCGCTGCTGGAAGGGGAAATTTTCCAGAAAAGCCCGCTCGACTGGATCGAGAAAGTCTTTCTGCCCAAGCTGGCGGCCAAGGGCATCACTGACAAGGACGAGATCAACAGCAAAATCGGCGCCCTGGTTTCCAACAGCAACGGCGCCGCCTTCCTGATGCGCATGGTCGACCAGCGCGTGCAGATCCGCAAGAGCGAACGCCTGAACCAGAATTCGGAGGGTATGGACAGCTTGCACATCCGCGCGCGTGGCCTCGGGGCCGGCGCGGAGCGGGAAACGCTTGCCAAGGTTTCCGACCTGAAGCTGGTCATGGGCGAAAAAATCCTGCCTATGTACACGCAGGGACTGGAAATGGCGATTGCCGCCATGACGCGCCTGAACGGCTTCATGGAACGCAACCCGACCGTGGCCAAGGTCATGATTACCGCCTTTGCCGTCCTGGCCGGCCTGCTGCTGGTGCTCGGCCCGCTGATGCTGGGCATCGCCGCCATGATCGGCCCGTATGCCATGCTGCACGTCATGTTTGCCAAGATGGGCGTGACGGGCGGCGTGCTCACGCCCATCTTGCGCGGCCTGGGCGGCGCCTTCATGTGGGCGGGCCGGGCCGTGCTGGGATTGGGCACCGCGCTGCTGACGACGCCTGTTGGCTGGGTGCTGATGGCCATCGCCGCCATTGCCGGCGCCGCCTATCTGATCTACAAGAACTGGACGCCCATCAAGGCATTCTTCCTGGGTATCTGGTCGCACATCAAAACCGCATTTTCCGGCGGATTCGTCGGCGTCAACAACCTGATCGCCAACTGGTCGCCCCTGGGCCTGTTCTACCGCGCTTTCGCGGGCGTGCTGGGCTGGTTCGGCATTGCGCTGCCGGCCAAGCTCACCGACTTTGCCGGCAACATCTGCCGCAGCATTGTCGCGGGACTGGCGCCGCTGAGTGGGTTCATTGCTGATCTCTGGTCGCGGCTGCAAACCACATTCAGCGGTGGCATGGCCAGTATCAGCGCCCTGATTATCAACTGGTCGCCGGTCGGCGTGTTCTATCAGGCGTTCGCGGGCCTCATGAGCTGGTTCGGCATCAAGCTGCCGGCCCAGTTCACGGAGTTTGGTGCCAACATCCTGCGCGGCCTGGTCAATGGCATCACGGGTTCCATGGGCGCCGTCAAGGAGGCCATTAGCAATGCCGGTTCCAGCACCATTGCCTGGTTCAAGGAAAAGCTGGGCATCCACAGCCCGAGCCGCGTGTTTGCCCAGCTCGGCGACTACACCATGCAAGGCTTGGCCGTGGGCCTGGACCGCAGCGAAGGCGCGCCGATTGCCAAGGTGTCCGGCCTGGCGCAGCGCCTGACGCAATTGGGCGCCGGCATCGCTATCGGCACGGCCACCGCTCTGCCGGCCAGCGCCTTCGACACGCGCGCGCCGCTGACACAAGGCGGGGTCGGTGCCGGAATGACGATTCAAGGCGACAAGATCGAAATCACCTTCCATGTGCAGGCCGGCACCGATCCGCAGGCCATCGCGCGCGCCGTGAGCGCAGCGCTCGATCAGCGCGACCGCGAAAAAGCGGCACGCATCCGCTCGTCCCTGCGCGACCACGATTAAGAAAGAACAGCACCATGATGATGATTTTAGGAATGTTCGTGTTCAGCCTGCCGACCCTGGCCTATCACGAGCTGCAGCGGCAAACGGAATGGAAGCATGCCAGCACGGCCCGTGTGGGCCTGCGCGATGCGCACCAGTACGTGGGGCCGGGCGACGACACCATCACCCTGTCGGGCTGGGTGGCGCCGGAACTGACTGGCTCCCTGTATTCGCTCGATGCGCTGCGCATGATGGCCGACACGGGTAAATCGTGGATTCTGATCCAGGGCACGGGCCGCATTCTCGGCTCCTACCGCATCACCAGCATGACGGAGGGGCGCACCATCTTGGACGGCAGCGGCGGCGCGCGCCGCGTCGAGTTCTCGATTGCGCTCAAGCGAGACGACGACGGCGTGCTGGCCATGGTCGGCCTGGGCGACATCGGCGACCTGAAAAACATGCTCAGCATCGACGGCATGACCAGCAGCATTGCCGGCGCGGCCAAGAATGCCGTGGGCAGCGTGGTGGGCAATGTAGTCGGCGGCATCACCTCGAAATATGGCGGCGTGGTCAGCGAGATGAAAGACAAGATCGGCGGCAGCATCAGCGGCGCCATCGGCAGCGCGGCGGACAAATTCAAATGAGCGAGCATATCCCCGCCTTCAAGGTCAGCATCGAGGACAAGGATTTGACGGCCATCGTTTCACCGCGGCTCATCAATCTGACCTTGACCCTGTGCCGTGGCGACGAGAGCGACCAGCTCGATATTTCCCTGGACGACAGCGACGGCAAGCTGGCCCTGCCGCCGCGCGGCGCGCAGATCGCCCTGGCTCTGGGCTGGCAAGCCACCGGCCTGGTGGACATGGGCAAGTTCACCGTCGACGAGGTGGAGCACAGCGGCGCGCCCGACACCATCACCCTGCGTGCCAGGTCGGCCAACCTGATCGACACATTTAAACAGCAGCAGGAACACAGCTTTCACAAGACCACCCTGGGCGCCATCATCGAGGCCATCGCCTTTCGCAACGAGCTGGCGTCGGGCGTGTCGGCGCGCCTGCGCGATACCGCCATCGAGCACATCGACCAGACCCACGAAAGCGATGCGGCCTTCCTGCGCCGGCTGGGCAGGAAATACGACGCGGTGGCCACCGTCAAGAACGACACCTTGCTCTTCATGCCCATCAACCAGAGCCGCACCGCCAGCGGCAAGGCGCTGCCCGTCATTCCCATCACGCGCGCCCTGGGCGACGGCCACCGCTACCACAGCGCCGAAAGCGACGCCTACACAGGCGTGCGCGCCTTCTGGCACGACGAGCGCTACGCACGCCGCCGCAGCGTGGTGGCCGGCGTGCCCGGCAACAGCAAGCGCCTGCGCACCACCTTCGCCAATGAAGCCGACGCGCGCGCGGCGGCCGTGGCCGAATGGCAGCGCATCTTGCGCGGCCTGGCCACCTTTGAAATGAGCCTGGCCCTGGGCAACCCGGCCGTGTTCCCGCAATCGCCCGTGACCGTAACAGGCTTCAAGCCCGAGATCGACGCCACCGAATGGCTATCGGTCAAGGTCACGCATAACCTGGGCGGCAGCGGCTTTACCACGCGCGTGGAATTTGAAACGAAAACGGAGGCGGTGGAGGCTGAACGCGAGGACGAGAAAGACCCGGACGAAGGCATCACGGGTGTGGTGGCGAAGTGGAAGGACGTGGCTGCGAAGAAGAAAAAAACGGGGCAGGAACAGGCCGGCGCCACGGGAACGCTCAAGACGCTGGAACATCTTTACAAGAGCAAGCAGGCCGCCAAGCGGGCGGCCCTGCATGGGTGGAAGCATATCGAAGAGGTGCGGGACATCATCCGAGAGAACAGCCAGGAACCCCGAAAACCTTCGCAAGCGGTAGCTGGCGAAGAAGCGGCGTGAACCTGTTTCTTCCACTTCCGCTCAACGACTGCTTTCGCCCCATCTCGGACCTTAATAATCATTTTAGAATTCGCCAAGGATAATTCATAAGTTTTTCTTCTAATCAAGTGCACCCGACTCAAACATCTTAAAAAATATCTCCTCTAAATTCCCTTCTTTCCCCAGCAACTCAAACGCCAAATCATCGTTACCACTCATGATTGCTTTAAAAAGCTGAGGATTTCTAATAATATTAGAAAATGCCTCTGCCTTCAACAAATTTGAATTATTTTTATTAACGTAAGAGATTTTCTCTTTTATTAATCCAACAAATTCTTCTGGCGTAATATCTTTCAGTGAAATATATCCAATAGTTTGTGGAACTCCGGGAATTTCCGTATCATCAAACCTTGCTGGCAATATGTATTCTTTACTTTCATTAAAGGCCCTTGCTTGGGCAGATTGCATTTCGTGATTTGCCCAAAGCTTTTTCTTGTAATGCTCGGAGATAAAAATTACCGTGTATTGAGATTTATCTTTATATACTCCAGACAAATGCTGATATAAATCCTTTCCCCATAAGTTTGCTTTTTCAAAGTTATCATAAAAAACCTTGACATTACCTGCCTTTAGAAGATTTGCAACCTTATCTACATAAACGCGGTCTTCACCAGCAAACGAGAGCGCAACATCATATTCAAATTTTTTCATTTTAATAAAAATATATAACCATTATTTAATAATTAATTTTATTTAACTAGCATGACTCAATCGAATTGAGCGATAGCGGCCTAGGATTCGAAGGACATAAAATTCAACGGTCAAATATTCCGGTACTCGCCGTTAGACGACGACAGGGGCCACCGACAATACCTTTACTTTTGATGACGGATCATGAATCTCATCCTCGCTATTTAGATAGTTCCAAAAGTCCTCGTAGACAATTTCAACATCTCGAATCGACACACAAGCATCGAAAATCGCATTACTCTCCGTGTCAATAATTTCATCGCGCGCCTCAGTAAAAGTATGTGGTTCCACGGTCAAGTTGACAGACAGCGCTCTAACATTGAATTTCATATTTCGTCCAAATAGTTACACACAGTTATTTCGGAAGTCGGCCTCTCCCAGCAGGGAGAAATTTCCGTCAAACACTAAACTACAATCAGCCATAGTGACTCTAGTCAACTCCAGTTAGCGCTCACCCATATTGGCAAACCATCAGAAGCAGCACTGACACACTCGCACTTGGTACCTTGTACCGTCTCGATGACGATACCGACCGTGTAAGCTTTCCCATCGTAATAGCAAGAATTTCCAATGAGCCTGTTGGCAACCGTAGCCATCAGTTCACATCTGTATTGCGGCAAGCAACAGGCAAAGAACAATGGGGCTAGAGCGGCAACCTTCCATTTTCTGGCACTTTTTAAGAACGAAAAGGGTCCCGTCCTCCACGATTTACGTCGGTGATTTTTTTTTGCGCCCAACGTTGATCGTTTGGGGAGCTGTAATATCCCCATGAATCTGCTGGCCAACCTTGCCATGAAAAACCATTTGAGTATTGCGTTCAACTGATCTGGACGGAGACGTAACAGCTGGCTCAGCAATTCCCTCTACAACACCCAGCACTCGTGCTTTTCCGCGCAAATCCAGGCGCCGATATCCCACTAGCAACTCATTTTCATCATCAGTCAATGAGTTACTGGCTGGCACTCCGAGCATCACATATGAGATGTCGACGCCTATCCCGGCCAATGCAACCAGGTAGCCTGCATCGGGCAAGGTCTTTCCTTGCTCATAGTTAATCTGAGCGAGTTTTTTCACCCCACCGATTGCCGCGAACGCTTCTTGTGTAAGGCCCAGGCGTGTTCGCTCCTGCCTTAATCTATCACCAAAAATATTTTTATCCATACATCTATATTGACAAGTATGTTTTGACATACTATAGTTACGCCATCCTGTAGCGATTACACATCATAACATTATGAAAAACGTATCCAAAATCGGGCGCACTCCCAAGGGCGCCACTTCGCAGCCTCTAGGCGTCCGTCTGGCGCCTGATGAGGTGCTGGAAGTCGAATCCTTTGCCGCTGCGCAACAACGGTCCCGTGCCTGGTTCTTACGCTTCCTGATCTTGCGCGGCCTCGCCGACTATAAGCGCGAACTCGCTACCCAAACCACCCACTAAGGACAACGTCATGTATCCCGATGCAAAACGTATCCGCAGCCATAAAGTCATGCTGCGCCTGGACGATTACGAGCACCAGCTCGTTTCCTCTATCGCCAATTACCAAGGCGAAGAAATCGCGGTACTTGTGCGCCAGATCGTCATGCGTGAAGCCCTTGCCACTATTGCTGCTGACGACATCAACAGCGTACAGCGTCGCAGCGCTTAAACCGAGTCCCTGAATAGTAACTTTTGAGTAACTGAAAAGCTGCCGAACATGCCCGATCACGAAATTCATATCAATGACGAAGAACTTGCAGCGCTGGAAGTAGTTCGTCAACGGCAAGGGCTGGCAAGTATCGAGCAAGCAGCCGAATGGCTCGTCAAATCGCGCTTACGCAAGCAGTCAAAAAACATGACGGGTCGCGGTCGCGCCCTGTACCAAGTGGAAAGAAAGCTGAAATGAGAGTCATCGGCCTGCCCTGCCCGCATTGCGAAAACACCGTCCGCGCCGTCAAAAGCCGCACGATGTCCGCCATGTTCAAGGAAATCACCTACATGTGCCAGAACCCGGACTGCGGGCACTCCTTCGTGGCAGGCCTGGAAGTACTGCGCACCCTCTCGCTGTCCGCCATGCCCAAGCCGGATATTCGCATCCCAATGTCCCAGCATGCGCGCGCGGCAGCCACCAGCCAGCTGGCCCTGGACCTGACGGCGGGCTGCTGATGACTATCCCGATCCTCGCGCCGCCGTAGCCCGGCCGCTGTAACTCCCCTCTTTTGCTGTGCACTGCAGCGCTCCCTTTTGAGCGTGCGGGATTCGTTCAACCAAAAATAAGGAAACCGATGGAAACCACGCTGCACGCCGCCAAGCAAACCGGCACTCTTTCCGCACCCTGCAGTGCCGGCCCGGCCCCGCAACAATGTGTTGTTCCAGTCGCTCCAGCTTGCTTCCTGCTGCAAGCCAGCGCTGGCTCCAGCATCGACGCGCTGTCCTATTCCATCCACGAGATTGCAAAAACCTATCATGCCTTCGGCGCCGCCAACCTCACCTTCATCATCAGCGATGCGCAAGCGCTGAACGTTGCGGGCTTTTTCACGCCTAGCCACCAGCGTGTGCTCGTCGGCCAACTGCCCATCGAACTGCACTTCATGTTTGCCAGCGAACACGGCGTTCGCCACTGCAATGGTTCCTCGCGCACGCTGTCCTATTGGGCCGAGTATTTTTCAAGGCAAGGGGCACGCTGATGCTGCGCCTGGCCAAGACCTGCGGCATCTGGCTACTGTCGCTCCTGATCGTCATTGCACCCGATCTGCTGCGGGCCATTGGCTTCATCAAGGACTGAACCATGCCGGCGTCCCTTATCGACAATCACCTGTCGTTCCTGCCGGCGGCGGCCATCCTCGCCGCCCGTGACAGGGACGTGCCGACGCCCCCAGGGGCGCCGGAGGCGCTGGCCGCCATTGCAGCGGCGAAAGCCAGCCTGGCCGAGCGGGCCAGCTTGCGCGCCATCGAGCAGCGGCGTGCCAGCGAGGCGCGCTTTATCGCCCAAGCCTGGGGATTGTCGCCGCGCGGCGCGCGCCGCTCCGTGCTGATTGCCGCCGGCCTGGACGCCGACCGCTGGGAATCGCCGATTCACTCATTTACCGAGGAAGAGCGCATCGCGCTGCGCGCCGCCACCTCTGCCGCCATCCGTGTGTACGAAAGACTGTTGAATGCAATCTAAACAAATCCTGCTGCCTGACGCACAGCGTCACGAAGCTTTCTTGCGATCCGCCCAGTTCGCGCCCGAGCTGGCCCGCATTCCCTACAAGTGGCGCAACCGCGTCATCACGGCCGCCATGGCAAAAATGGCCTGGTCGTCCTGGTACAGAGTCTATGAATCCATCGCCACCAGCTTTGTGCGCGAGTTCGCCGAGCAGTACGTGCCGGCCGGCGTCGACCTGTCGCAGAGCGACGCAGACATCGTGGCCACCGCCGAGCGCGCAGCGGCCGGCGTGACCAAAATGCTGTGGATGGCCTTGTCCGACACGCACGCCCTGCAGATCATGGAAAGTGAATGCGCCTCGTATGGCATCGAGCTGCCCGAGTTCGACACGCTGGCCGACACCATCGCCCGCCTGGTGGATGCACGCTGGTGGCGTCGCCAGTTGCGCAAGCGCGTCAAGCGCGCCTTTGAAGCCGGCAATATCCGCCTGGGCTACGTGAACTATCGCGGCGAACCCTACGCCAGCAATGATGCCGTGCTGTCGCGTCTGGCGCAGAACCGGCGCAACGCGGCAGCGCTGGCCGCCACGCTGGTGCAAAACGAGAACGGCCAGCAATTCAGCATCGCCGAGCTGGCCGAGAAAACGACGGCGAATAAAGCCATCCGGCGCGGCGAGCTGATGTTGCGCATCAACGGCTTTGAGCAGATCGCCCGCGAGTGCGGCGACCAGGGCATTTTCATCACCTGGACGTGCCCATCGCGCTTCCACGCCATGCAGCACAGCGGCAAGCCGAACGACAAGTTCGACGGTTCCACGCCGCGCGAGGCCAATGCATATTTAGGCAAGATGACATCGCTGTGCCGCTCCGCGCTGGCGCGCCGTGGCATCGGCCTGTACGGCTTTCGCATTGCAGAGCCGCACCACGACGGCTGCCCGCATTGGCATCTGCTGCTGTTCGTGCGCCCCACCGCGAAATACAAGACGACCCACCTGCAGGACGTGGCGGGCCGCGCCATCCGCATCATGAAGCGCTACGCCTGGCGCGTGGACCGTGGCGAGCCGGGCGCCTTCGCGCGCCGCCTGGACGTGAAACGCATCGACTGGGCCAAGGGCAGCGCCGCCGGCTACATCGCCAAGTACGTGGCCAAGAACATCGACGGCGTGGCCGAGCACAAGACAAAAGAAGGCTATGTCGTCACGGCCGACACCGACGGCGATGTCGAGCTGACGCCATCGGCACGCGTCGAGTCCTGGGCCGCGTGCTGGGGCATCCGTCAATTCCAGCAATGGGGCGGCGCGCCCGTCACCGTGTGGCGCGAACTGCGCCGCATCGAGGAAAGTATGCTCAACGAAGCGCCTGCCGCCATGCGCCGCGCCTGGGACGCCGTGCAAAAGATCGACGGCGAAAAGCGCGCCTGCTGGGCCGAGTACCTGCGCGCCCAGGGCGGTGCCCTGGTGCCGCGCAAGGAACTTGTCGTCACCCTGGCCAAGGACGAAAAGACCGTCATCGGCCGCTATGGTGAAACCCTACGCACCACGCCCTACGGCGTGCGCTGCAGCGACCTCATCGGCGTGGTCTTCAAGTCCGTGCGCCATACGTGGACGCCGGTACAGGCCACAGGCGCTCGCGCGGTGGCTGTTGGGGTTGCCGTTCCTCGGACTCGTGTAAATAACTGTACGCACCCCGACCGCCCTGCCCCGGCCACGCCGCCAGCGGCACCCGTGCCCAATCTGCCCGACGAGGCAAAAACTGCACTGATTGCCGCCTGGGCGGCCGTCAACGCCTGCCCGTATCCCCGGCTGATCGTCCCCGACAACCCACCCCACGAAGGAAATGGCACATGAGCACCTTTGCCGTGATCGTTCGCACGCAAACCGAACGCTTTGAATTTTTTGAGGTTGCCGCATCCAGCGGCGACGTGATCGACGCCGCCATCGACCGCTACGGCGTGTGCGGTGTTACCGCCAAACTGAAAGGAGCACCGCAATGCTGAACACCCTGACCAATTCACCGCGACAAATCGCCTTGGGCGACCGCGTGACATTCGATACCGATGAAGGCTACCAGGCCGGCACCGTCAACGACTTGCGCCGTGATGTGGGCAATGGCGAGCTGCATGCGTGGGTGGAGCTGGATCACCAGTGGCCGGGCGTGTTTCGGGCCGTGCCGCTTGCTGCTGTGCAGCCGCTCACTGCGACAGCAACATGACGAGGTGTATCACAAGCGACAGATGGCGCGGTGAGCGCGCCAAGCCTATCGATCCAACGGCGGTGCGTTTCAAGGCGCGGGAAGCAGAGGCAGCGAACTGCGAAGGTTGTCTGTTTGAGCGATCGTTCGGTGTGTGCTCCACTGCAGCAGCACTTGCCATAGCCAATGGTCAACCAGACCGCGAGGAGTGTGCGCCAGGCGGCATGGCCTATATCTACGTGCTGGACCAGAGCGACCCGCGCCAGCTCGACCTGATAAAAACTATTTCATAGACCAATAAGGATAAATACCGACATGAGCGACTTGGCATTGAGCGATCAAGAGGTTATCGACCTGACGCACTACCGGCGCGCGGCAGAGCAGCTGCGCGTCTTGAAGGAAATGGGCGTGCCCGCCACCAGATTGCACGACAACACAGTTCGCGTCCTGCGCATGCATCTGGTCCATCCCGCCAGCATGCCGGCGCCCCCTGCCCCTGTAAGGAAATCTGCCAGAAAATGAATCGTCACCGCAAAACCAATCGCGGCCTGCCGCGTCGGGTCTATCTGAAAAACGGCGCGTATCGCTACCTGGCCGCCGCGCCCATGCGTAACCCGGCCAATGGCAAAATACAGAGCTGGATTCACCTTGCCTATGCGGTCGAGGGAGAAAGCAAAATGCTGACGGCCCTGGCCGCGCTGCTGGGCAGTCCGCAACTTGTCGAAGGCTCGATGCCTCATGCCTGCGTGGAATTCAAAGAAAATAAACTGGGCAACTATGGGAAGGATACGCAAGATGCCTACCGTCGCTACCTGGACGTGATCGCCGACGAGTTCGAAGAGTTCCACGCATCCCAGGTGACAACCAAGGACTGCGCCGGCTTCTTGCGCGACAACTTCAAAAGCACGCCGAACACAGCGAAGAAGTATGCGGCGCTGATGAGCAGGCTGTTCAAGTTCATCATCGGTGAACTGGGCCTGCGCCAGGACAACCCTATCGATCAACTCGACATGTCCAGCTACAAGACCGGACGGCGCGAGGTGCTGGCCACGCATGCGCAAGTGCAAGCGATACGCGAAGCCGGCATGATGAGCAAGGAACGCAAGGGTACAGGTTTGAGCATCCCGACGGCCAGCGGCCCCATGTTCGCATGCATCATCGATATGTCCTACCTGCTGTGGGCACGCGGCATCGATATCCGCATGCTGAAAGAATCACAGATCGAGGATGGGCGGATCAGGATCAAGCCAAGCAAGACGCAAAAAACCAGCGGCAAGGCCGTCGACATTATCGTCACGCCTGAGATTGCCGAGGTGATCGCCCGCGCCCGTGGACTGAAAATCAAGTATGGGCTGATCAGCCAGTTCGTGTTCCCGACGCAAAAAGGCGGCGCCTACACCCGTTCAGGCCTCAGTTCGATGTGGGACCGTGCAAAGGAGCGCATTGGCATGAAGGATGACGTGGTATTCCGCGATATCCGGGCACTGGCGGCCACGGATGCGGCACGCCGCGGGGAGAACCGCACCGACATTCAAAAGCGCCTGGTGCACACGTCAGGCAAGACCACGGATATCTACATCAAGGAAGTGATCGCGGATGTTTCCGAGATTCCGATGGCATTGCCCTGGCTTGAGTGAAGCCCGACTTTTACAAATTGCCGCCGTCCTATATCAACGCCGGACGGCGGTTCCACCTCTCAACGGAACCACCCATCGTGATGAACGTTCAAGCTCGCCCGCATGTGGCATCGAATCCGCTGGATGTTCAATAGGCACTCCAAGCAGAGACTTGCGCCAGCTGTTACGTCGGATATCCTTCCTTCAACTGTTTGTGCACTAGTCGATGACAGTTCGCGCACAGGCACTGAAGGGAGTCCAAGCGAGTCGTATGTCCCAGTTTCATCTCGCTCACTTGAGTTTCGCTGTGATGGACTTCAATACAGGCCTCACCATCGATCGATCCGTAAAACTCAACAGGGTCAAGCTTGCAGCGTTCACAAAACAACTTTCCGTGATCGCGCTTAAAACGTAATCGTTTTGCTTGCGCAAGTCCCTTAGCACGCTCACGCACAAGATGCCTTATGAGCTTCGGCCTACCCTCGACCCATTCTCGGTCATCCTCAGATAATTCAAGTGTCGGCTCATTCTGCGAATCCTCAGAAAATTCGTTTGTAGACTCGTCCTGCCTTTCCTTCGGTACGATTTGATAGCCCGCCCGTCGAAGGATGCGAAAGCAAGGGGACGTCTCACCTGCCGTGAAGTGCTGAGGCAAAACATCGAATCCTAAAGCAAGCCGCGCCGCAAGGCCGAATACTGCTTTAGGTGGCAACGTAACGCCATCCGAGTCGATCAAATCATAGTCTGTCGAAGGACCAAACTGATGCTCAGCACTGCCATCGCGGAGTAATTGAACTGCTTGATGAACGTGGTCTTGGCCAATCTTTTTTAACTCTTTTGCTGGTAGCCGTCCCGAACTGCCCAACAGTTTGACATCCCCTTGATCAGCGCTGAACCGCCAACGGACTCTGACTGGCGTTTCGTCCCAAACCGCAACTGCTTTCCCCAGCCCTGCATAAGTAAAGGGATCGCGGTCACCTACGCGCCAAAAAACATGAACTTCCGCATCTGCCCCTGTCATTCTCTCGATAGTAGGCTGATAAATGTGGCTGTTAGTCTTCCCGCGCCAGATCAAATCTTTGCCTTCAAAGTAATTGTTGTAGTTATGACCCGTGCGGCTGGTACCGCCTACAGTGCAGAACACAAAATCGGCCCCGTTCCGCTGCACATACCCAGTGTCAACAGAACCACCTTTCGATTTTGGGTCGAGTCCGAGGGCGGCTCTAATTTCACTGCGCTTGTACTGTTGATTGAGTTGGAACGAGTATATGCTCA
Organism: Janthinobacterium sp. GW821-FHT03C10; assembly: GCF_059420865.1. Lineage (NCBI taxonomy): Bacteria > Pseudomonadati > Pseudomonadota > Betaproteobacteria > Burkholderiales > Oxalobacteraceae > Janthinobacterium > Janthinobacterium sp. GW821-FHT03C10. The sequence goes on from NZ_JBWKUN010000002.1 coordinate 660,076, forward strand.
TGGCTGGTATCTAACCGGTTTATCGATCCGTAGTGGTTCTGAACAGCGATGCCATTTGCAGAACGTTCTCCGGCAAAGGCCCCAAACGATTGTTGAGCGGTCTATAGTGACTCATCGGAATGCGGTAATGAGCAAATCATACGGCACGTAAACGGAAAAACCCAGCACCGATATTATACAAACGTATAATATACAGTACTGGGTTTTTATACAGCTTGCGCTGTAACTCCTTGAATCTAATGGTCGGGGCGAGAAGATTCGAACTTCCGACCCCATGCACCCCATGCATGTACGCTACCAGGCTGCGCTACGCCCCGACGAGGTGGGAATTATAGCAGACGCTTTTAGGTTTTTGCCATGCTTTTGCGCACGATTCATGTCGATCTGCGCAAACTTTTTTGCATGCCCCGTTCAAGCGCCCTATTCGCTCAGCAGAAGCGCCGTCAGGACGATGCGAAAGCCCGCGATCAGCGGCTCGACCTTCACGTCCGGATTGTGAATGAAGCGCACGGGCAGACCCTGGTACATGGCCACCAGGGCATCAAGGCGCCCTTGCAGCATTTCCTCGCCAGCCGGCAAGCCGCGCTTGATGCGCGCGTCGCGTATGATGGAGAGAAATAACTGGCGCGAGCGCCGGTCCGAGCATTGCAGCATTTCCGCGATCACCGGATTGCGCGACGCTTCGGCAAAGATTTCCAGCGGCATCATCCACGTGGTCGGGTCCAGCGCTTCGAGCACATGCTCGCCCGCATTGTCGATCACCGCCTGCAGCGGATCGTCGCGCTGCGCCAGGTCCTGCATCAGGTTCGACACCCGCTCCGTATTCTGCATGACGAAGGCGGCGATGATCGCGTCCTTGCTGTCAAAATAATTATAGATGTGGCCCGCGCTCATGCCGGCCGCCTTCGATATCTCGGCCATGCTGGCGCCGTGGAAACCGCGGCGGCTGAAGCAGCTTTCGGCCGCATCGAGCACCTGCTTGCGCCGCGTGTTGGCGCGCTCGGGATCCGGATGCTTCTTTTCAACTTGGTTCATGACTTTTCCAGTAGCGCGCCGGCCCTGCCCTTGCGGGCAAGGCCGGCGTCGGCGTCCCCGTGATTATTGGGCGCCGCCAGCCGCCGCGACGGCTGTCTGCTCAGGCTGCCAACCGCCGCCCAGCACCTTGTACAAGGTGACCAGGTTGGTCGATTTGGCCAGGCGCGCCGTGATCAGGCTTTGCTGCGCCGTGTACAGCGCGCGCTGGGCCACCAGGGCGTTCAGGTAGGACTCGGCGCCCTGCTTGTAGCGCGCGTCGTGGATGGTGTAGCTCTTCGTCGACGCCTCGACCAGCGAGACCTGCGATTGCAGGCGCTCGTCGATGGTGCCGCGCTGGGCCAGCGCATCGGACACTTCACGGAAGGCCACCTGGATCGCCTTTTCGTATTGCGCCACGGAGATTTCACGCTGCACCTTGGCGATATCGAGGTTGGCGCGATTCACGCCGCCATCGAAGATCGGCAAGCTGATCTGCGGCAGGAAACTCCACGTGCCGCTGCCGCCCTTGAACAGGCCCGACAGGTTGTCGCTGACCGAACCGGCCGTGGCCGTCAGCGAAATGCGCGGGAAGAAGGCCGCGCGCGCCGCGCCGATGTTGGCGTTGGCGGCGCGCAGGGTGCGCTCGGCCGCCAATACGTCGGGACGGCGCTGCAGCACGTCCGACGGCACGCCGGACGGAATGTCCGTCAGCGCCGTCACGGCGCCGAACTCGGCTGGCGGCAACAGGTCGGCCGGCACGGGGCCGCCCACCAGCAGGACCAGCGCGTTCTGGTCCAGCGCCACCTGGCTCGTGTAGACAGCCACGTCGGAACGGGCCGACTCGACACTGGTCTGGGCATCGTACTTGTCCAGGCCCGAGGTGGCGCCCGCGCTGAAGCGGCGCACGGCCAGGTCATACGACGACTGCTGGCTCTTCAGGGTGTCCTGCGCCACGCGCAGGCGCTGCTGGTCGGCCACCAGGTTCAGATAGGTGCTGGCCACTTCGGCCACCAGGCTGATCTGCTGTGCACGGCGTGCTTCTTCCGTGCCCAGGTATTGCTCCAGCGCGCTGTCGGACAGGCTGCGCACGCGGCCGAAGAAGTCCAGCTCGTAGGCCGACACGCCCAGGTTCGCCGTGTACTGGCGGTTGATGGACGCTTCGCCCGTCGGGCTGGCGTTTTTCGAAATGCGCGTGGCCGACTGGCCGCCCGAGGCCGACAGGGTCGGGATCAGGGCGGCGCGTTCGATGCCGTAGGTGGCACGCGCCTTCTCGATGTTGAGGATCGAGACGCGCAGGTCGCGGTTGTTGGCCAGCGCCAGTTCCAGTACCTGGCGCAGGCGCGCATCGGCAAAGAACTCGCGCCAGGCGACGTCCGCCACCGGCTTGGCGTCGGCGGCGGCCGTGTCGGCCTTGTAGGAAGGGCCCGTCGGCCACGCCGTGGGCGCCGGCGCTGCCGGACGCTCGTACGTGGGAGCCAGGCTGCAACCGGCCAGCAAGGCCAGCGCCGCCATGGAGAATAGTGATTTTTTCATATTAATGTGCATCCTTGGAAAGCGTGACGGCTGGCGAACCAGGCGTCGCCGGCGTGGCGGGCGCATCCGGCTTCGAGAAGAAGCCGCGCACCAGCACGAAGAACACCGGCACGAAGAAGATACCGAGGAACGTGGCCGTCAACATACCGCCCAGCACGCCGATACCGATGGCGTTCTGGCTGCCGGAACCGGCGCCGCTGGAAATGGCCAGTGGCAACACGCCCAGGCCGAAGGCAATCGAGGTCATCAGAATCGGACGCAGACGCAGACGCACCGCATGCAAGGTCGCGTCCAGCAGCGACATACCCGATTCCTGCATTTCCTTGGCAAATTCCACGATCAGAATCGCGTTCTTCGCCGACAAGCCCACCACCGTGAGCAAGCCCACCTGGAAGTACACGTCGTTCGACAGGCCGAACAGCCAGGTACCGAGCACGGCGCCGATCACGCCCAGCGGCACGACCAGCAGCACGGAGAATGGAATCGACCAGCTTTCATACAGCGCAGCCAGGCACAGGAAGACGATCAGCAGCGACAGCGCGTACAGCTGCGGCGTCTGCGAACCGGATTCGCGCTCTTCCAGCGAGACGCCGGTCCAGCTGAAGCCGATGCCAGGCGGCAGCTTGGCCACCATCTCTTCCATCGCGTTCATGGCGGCGCCCGTGCTCTGGCCCGGCGCCGGCGTACCGAGGATCTCTACCGACGGCAAGCCGTTGTAGCGTTCCAGGCGCGGCGACGCGTAAATCCACTTGCCGGTGGCAAAGGCCGAGAACGGCACCATCTGGCCAGCCGTGTTGCGCACGAACCACTTGTTCAAGTCTTCCGGCAGCATGCGCGATTCGGCATTACCTTGCATGAACACTTTCTTCACGCGGCCACGGTCGAGGAAGTCGTTCACATACGAGCTACCCCAGCCCACGCTCAGCACGCGGTTGATTTCCGAGATCTGCAAGCCCAGCGCGGTGGCTTTCTGCTGGTCGATGTCGATCTTGTACTGCGGCGTATCTTCCTGGCCGTTCGGGCGCACGCCCACCATGGCCGGATTCTGCGACGCCATGCCCAGCAACTGGTTACGCGCCGCCATCAGGGCGTCATGGCCGACACCGCCGATGTCCTGCAGCTGCATGTCGAAACCGGTGGCGTTACCCAGTTCCAGCACGGCAGGCGGGGCGAAGGTAAACACCATCGCATCCTTGATCTGCAACAGCTTGCCCATGGCGCGACCGGCCACGGCCGGCGCCTTCTGCGCCACGTCCTTGCGCAGCGACCAGTCTTTCAGGCGCACGAAGGCGATACCCGTATTCTGGCCGTTACCGCCGAAGCTGAAACCGGCGACGGCAAACACGGAAGCGACGTTGTCCTTCTCGCTGTTCATGAAGTGGTCTTCGACCTGTTCGATCACCTTCAGGGTGCGCTCTTGCGTGGCGCCCGTCGGCAATTGAATCTGCGTAAACAGGATGCCCTGGTCTTCTTCCGGCAGGAACGAGGTCGGCAGGCGCATGAAGATGAACACCAGGCCAGCCAGCAGCAGCACGTACAGCAGCATCGAGCGGAAACGGTGCGTGATCATGGCGCCGACCCAGCCCTGGTAGGTGTTGCTGCTGCGGTCGAAGCTGCGGTTGAACCAGCCGAAGAAACCCTTGTTCGTCGCGTGATGGCCCTTCTCGACCGGTTTCAACAGGGTGGCGCACAAGGCTGGCGTAAACACCAGCGCGACGATGACGGACAGCACCATCGACGAGACGATCGTGATCGAGAACTGGCGGTAGATCACGCCCGTCGAACCGCCGAAGAAGGCCATCGGCACGAACACGGCCGACAGCACCATGGCGATACCGACCAGCGCGCCCGTGATCTGCGTCATCGACTTGCGCGTCGCTTCCAGCGGCGACAAGCCCTCTTCGCTCATCACGCGCTCGACGTTTTCCACCACCACGATCGCATCGTCGACCAGCAGGCCGATGGCCAGCACCATGGCGAACATGGTGAGCGTATTGATCGAATAGCCGAAGGCGTTCAGGATGCCGAAGGTACCCAGCAGCACGACCGGCACGGCCATGGTCGGGATCAGGGTGGCGCGGAAGTTCTGCAGGAACAGATACATCACGAGGAATACCAGGATCACCGCTTCGACCAGGGTTTTCACCACTTCTTCGATGGACAGTTTCACGAACGGGGTGGTGTCGAACGCCACCTGGTAGCTCATGCCTTCAGGGAATTGCTTGCTCAGGTTGCCCAGCATGGCTTTCGCCGCATTGGCCGTATCGAGCGCGTTGGCGCCCGTCGCCAGCTTGATCGCCACGCCGGTGGCCGCATGGCCGTTGTAGCGGGCCACGGTGTTGTAGTTCTCGCGGCCCAGTTCCATGCTGGCCACATCCTTCAGGTACACCATGGCACCGTTGGTCGTGGTTTTCAGCAAGATGGCGCCGAACTGCTCCACCGTTTGCAAACGGCTTTGCGCCGACACGGTGGCGTTCAGCTGCTGGCCCTTGACGGACGGCGTGCCGCCCAGTTCACCGGCCGACACTTCCGCATTCTGCGCCTGCACGGCCGTGATCACGTCCGCCGGGGTCAGGTTAAAACTTTGCAGCTTGGCCGGGTCGAGCCAGATACGCATGGCGTACTGCGAACCGAACAGGGTCACGTCGCCCACACCGGCAACACGGCTCAGCGGATCGACGACGTTGGCGGCCACATAGTCGCTCAAGTCGGTCTGGTCCATCTTGCCGTTTTCGGAAATGAAGCCGAACACCATCAGGAAGTTCTTCGTCGCTTTCGACACGACAAGACCCTGTTGCGTGACAGCCGTCGGCAGCAGCGGCGTGGCCAGCTGCAGCTTGTTCTGTACCTGCACCTGGGCGATGTCGGGATTGGTCCCGCTGGTAAACGTCAGCGTGATGCTGATGCCGCCAGTCGCATCGCTCGACGAGGACATGTAGCGCAAGCCGTCGATACCCTTCATCTTTTGTTCGATGACCTGGGTGACCGCATCTTCCACGGTCTTGGCGGAGGCGCCAGGGTAGGAGCCGCTGATCGAAATCGACGGCGGGGCGATGCTCGGATACTGCGCGATCGGCAGGCTGAGGATCGAAATCACGCCGGCAAGCATGATGACGATCGCGACCACCCAGGCAAAAATCGGGCGGTCAATGAAAAAACGGGCCATTAATATTCTCCTGAATTAGTGGGCGCTGGCAGCCGATGCGGCGGCAGAAGCGGCAGCGGCGGGCGCAGGAGCAGCTTCGGCCTTGGCCGGCACGGCAACGGCTGGGGCGCCTGGCTTGACTTTTTGCAAGCCTTCCACGATCACGCGGTCGCCTGCGGCCAGGCCGGACGTCACCAGCCAGTTGGTGCCGACGGTGCCGCTGGTGGTCAGCACGCGCTGCTCGACCTTGTTTTCCTTGTTCAGGATCAGGGCCGTGGCCTGGCCCTTCTGGTTGCGCGTCACGCCCACTTGCGGCACGGTAATGGCTTTCTCATCCACGCCCGTTTCCAGTTGCGCACGCACGTACATACCTGGCAGCAATTCGCCTTTCGGGTTCGGGAACAGCGCGCGCAAGATGACGTTGCCGGTGGTCGGATCGACCGTCACGCCGGCGAACTGGAGCTTGCCCGATGCGCCGTACTTGCTGCCGTCCGGCAGGATCAGGTCGACCTTGGCCTGGCCTTCGCCCACTTTCTTCAGCGAACCATCGGCCATCTGGCGTTTCAGGCGCAGCAGGTCGGTGCTCGACTGGGTCACGTCGACATAGATCGGGTCGAGTTGCTGCACGGTGGTCAGCGCTTCGGCCTGGCCCGCCGTCACCAGCGCGCCGGCCGTCACGGTCGAGCGGCTGGTGCGGCCGCTGATCGGCGCCGTCACGGTGCTGTAGCGCAGGTTGATGTTCGCCGATTCCAGCGCCGCAGTGGCGGACTCGACGTCTGCCTTGGCTTGCTCGAACGCGGCGACGGCATCATCGTATTCCTGGCGGCTGACGCCTTCGATGGCCACCAGTTCCTTGTAGCGCGCGGCTTTCGGACCGGCCGTCAACAGGTTGGCCTTGGCTTTCGACAGCGCGGCCTTGGCCGAATTGGCGGCGGCCTGGTAGGTGGCGGAATCGATCTGATACAGGGCCGTGCCCGCTTTCACATCGCTACCCTCGACGAACAGGCGCTTCTGGATCAAACCGCCCACTTGCGGGCGCACATCGGCGACCTGGTAGGCATTCGTGCGGCCGGGCAATTCGGCGCTCATCGGCAACGCGGCCGGATTAACAGTAAACACGACCACCTGCGGCGCTTGCTGCGCGTGAGGTGCTTCCTGTTTTTTACTGCAGCCGGCCATGATTACAGTGGCGCACAGAACGGCAATAGCGCCGCTCGTACGCGGCGACGTCAGGGAAAAGGTTGGTTGCATCTTGGACTTTCTGAAAAAGAAGCTGGCTAGTGTCGTTAGAAATGACTAAATTTATTAACGCAGATCAAAGAATGAACGATCATTCTAAAATCGTCAAGCATCGTTACAATTGAAACATAGTAACTATCAAGCGAATTAACTTATCAATGAGGCAATAAAATGAAGACAGCAACAGCGGTGGCACGCCAGCACAGTTGAGCAGGAACCTGGCGAGCGGTGGCTAAAACGGCAAAGCGGAAAAGGTGGATTGAGTGAATACTTTAGCAGGGTCAAGAGTTCTTTGCTGAACTGGCCGACAAGGACGCAACACTCCGCCCTGCCCGCAAGTATGTCGAGGTAATTATTTACCAATGGTATCGAAAAGACATGCCGCGGCGGACACGCTAATATATTGGCCACAGCATGGCGAAGCGAGGACGCGATGATGACAGCACAGGCGCAAGGAACGGCGCAAGACGATGGCGCGGGCGGCCTGGACGCGCCGCCGCTGCTGTCGACGGGCATCCCGGGCCTCGACACCATATTGACGGGCGGCCTGCTGGCCGATCGCCTGTACCTGCTCGAAGGCGTGCCAGGCACTGGCAAGACCACCCTGGCGCTGCAGTTTCTGGCCGAAGGGGCGCGCAACGGCACGCCCGTGCTGTATATCGCCCTGGCCGAATCCGAGATCGAGCTGCGCGGCGCGGCCCTGTCGCACGGCTGGGACCTGGCCGGCATCGCCATCGAAGAAGTGGCGCCCAGCGACGACATGCTCAATCCCGAGCGCCAGTACACGATCTTCCACCCGTCCGAAATCGAACTGGCCTCGACCAACCAGCGCATCCTGGCCGCCATCGAAAAACACCGCCCGGCCCGCCTCGTGCTCGATTCGCTGTCCGAACTGCAGCTGCTGGCGGAAAACCCCTTGCGCTACCGGCGCCAGGTCGTGGCGTTGAAACAATATCTGGCCAGCCGGCACTGCACCACCGTGCTGATCGATGACCGTTCCGCGCTGGACGACGGCTTGCAAGTGCGTAGCGTGGCCCATTGCGTGATCGCGCTGGAGCTGCAAAACCAGGCCTATGGCAATGACCGGCGCCGCGTGCGGGTGGTGAAATACCGGGGCGTGCCATTTCGCAGCGGCACGCACGACTACAAGATCGCCCGTGACGGCCTGGTCGTCTATCCGCGGCTGGTGGCGGCCGACACGCGCCGCGATGGCGGGCACCGGCGCCTGTCGAGCGGCGTGCCCGAACTCGACGCCATGATAGGCGGCGGCCTGGAAGAAGGCATGAGCACGCTCCTTTCCGGCCCGGCCGGCAGCGGCAAGTCCACCCTGGCGGCGCAATTCGTGCACGCGGCCACGACGCGCGGCGAACCATGCGCCATGTTCCTGTTCGAGGAGGCGCGCAGCAAGCTGCTGAACCGGACCGACAGCGTGGGCATGCGCCTGCAGGCGGCGCTCGACACAGGCCTGCTGAGCGCGCAGCAGATCGATCCGGCCGAGCTGACACCGGGTGAATTCGCCCAGGCCGTGGTCGACGCGGCGCAGCGGGGCGCCAAGGTGATCGTCATCGATAGCCTGAACGGCTACATGCACGCCGTGCCCGATGAACGCTTCCAGAGCACCTACCTGCATGAACTGCTCAATTACCTGAGCCAGCACGGCGTGACGACCCTGCTCGTCGGCGTGCAGCAAAACATGCTGGGCACTTCGATGACGACGGCGGCCGACGCCAGCTATCTGGCCGACAGCGTCATCATGCTGCGCTACTACGAAACGGAAGGCGAGGTGCGGCAAGCCATTTCCGTCTTCAAGAAACGCGGCAGCGCGCACGAGCGCAGCATCCGCCGCTTCGAGATCAGCCCGCAGGGCATCCGCATCGGCCCGGCCCTGGCCGGCTTTCACGGCATCCTGTCGGGCTTGCCTACCATCGGCGGCACGCCTTTCCCTTAGGAATGCCATGGAGCAGCGCATCCTGATCTACGCGCCTGCCGGCCAGGATGCCGCCCTGGCCGGCACGGTATTGGCGGGCAGCGCCATCGCCAGCCACGCCTGCCGCTCGCCGGGCGAACTGGCCGAGCAGCTGGCGCTGGGCGCCGGCGGCGTACTGACGGTCGACGAGGCGCTGCATGCGGGCGTGTATTCCGTGCTCGACGCCTATGCCCGGCAGCAACCGGACTGGTCCGACTTGCCCATCATCCTGCTGACGCACGCGGGACTCGATTCCCTGCCCGTGCGCCAAGCCATCGCCGCCCTGGGCAACCTGACCCTGCTGGAACGCCCCGTGCACATCCTGACCCTGATCACCTCGGCGCACGCCATGCTGCGCGCGCGCCGGCGCCAGTACCAGGTGCGCGAGACGCAGCGGCGCAAGGACGAATTCATTGCCAGCCTCGGGCATGAACTGCGCAATCCGCTGGCCCCCATCAAGTCGTCGGTGGCCCTGCTCAAGCACCTGTTTCCGGCATCGGAGCAGGTCGGCAAGGTGAGCGACGTGATCGAACGCCAGGTGACGCACCTGACGCGGCTGGTGGATGACTTGCTCGACGTGGCGCGCATCACCAGCGGCAAGGTCCTGCTGCAGCGCAAGCAGTTTGAGTTACAGCAAGTACTCGAGCATGTCATCGAACTATGCCAGCCCGCGGCCAGCAGCCGGCACATCCGCATCACCCGCGATATGCCGCCGCATCCCATCACATTGCATGCCGACTATGCGAGGGTGGTGCAGATCTTTGCCAATATCGTCTCGAATGCCGTGAAGTTCACGCCGGACGACGGGCTCATCCACATTACGGCGCGCCTGGCGCAGGGCCAGCTGCAGGTGATGGTCGAAGACAATGGCATCGGCATCGACCCGGACGCCATCGCGCGCATCTTTTCCATGTTCGAACAGGGACGCACGGTGGCGGGCCAGATAACCAGCGGCCTGGGCATCGGCCTGAGCCTGGCGCGCCAATTTGCCGAAATGCATGGCGGCAGCATCGAGGCCTACAGCGACGGGCCGGGACGCGGCAGCCGCTTCATCGTCACCCTGCCGGCCGGCGCCAGCGCCCCCCCGACCGCCACGCCGACCGCCGCCGGAAGCGACACGCCCGCCGGCGCGGGCCAGCCCGTGCCAGTGCTGGTGGTGGACGACAACCGCGACGCGGCCGATTCCCTGCAAAGCCTGTTCCAGCTCGAGGGCTATGCCGCCCAGGTCGCGTATGGCGGCGCGCAGGCGCTGGCAGCCGTCGACAGGGTATGGCCGCAACTGGTGGTGATGGACCTGGGCATGCCGGACATGGATGGCTACGAGGCGGCGCGCCAGATACGCCAGCGTGCGCACGGGCGCGACGTGCTGATGATCGCCCTGACGGGCTGGGGCCAGGGCGAAGCGCGCGCGCGCACCGAGCAAGCCGGTTTCGACCATCACCTGACGAAACCCGTGGATTTCGACGCCATCACCGCCCTGCTGCGCGCGCACCTGGCACGGCAGGAAGGGACGGCTACGCAGACAACGTCATAGCGCTTATTTCCACTTGCCGCGCAGCTCCTGCACCTTTTGCTGCAACAGTTCCGGCGTGGCGGCCTCGGGCGCCACGGGCATGCCCACGGCCAGCGACAGACGCGAGCGCAAACCCGCCTTGAAGGCGCGCTCGAACAAATGGCCATTGCGATGGCTCAACAGATGTCCCCACAAACCGCGCAGCGCCAGCGGAATCACCGGCACCTTGCTGCGCTCGACGATCTTGGCGATGCCGCCCTTGAATTCGCTGATCTGGCCCGTGCGCGTCAGCTTGCCTTCGGGGAAGATGCACACCAGCTCGCCTTCATGCAGCGCTTGCGCGATATCGATGAAAGCCTTTTCCATCAGGAAAGGATCTTCCTTGGCCGGCGCGATGGGAATCGCCTTGGCCGTGCGGAAAATCCAGCCCATCAGCGGCATCTTGAAGATGCGGTGGTCCATGACGAAGCGGATCGGACGGGGGCTGGCCGCCATGATGACGATGGCGTCCACGTAGCTGACGTGGTTGCAAACCAGCACGGCCGCCCCCTCCGCAGGGATGCGCTCGCCATCGACGACTTTGACCCGATGCACGGTCTGGATGAGTATCCACGCGAGGAAACGCATGAGGAATTCCGGCACCAGCGAGAAGATGTAGGCAGCCACCAGCGCATTCAGAATCGCCGTGACGAGGAACAGCTGCGGGATCGTAAATCCTTGTCCCAGCAGCACGATGGCCACTCCGGCGGCAGCCACCATGAACAGGGCGTTCAAAATATTCATGCCGGCGATCGTGCGCGAAATGTGTTTCGGGTCGCAACGCGTCTGGATCAGGGCGAACAGGGGCACGATGAAGAAGCCGCCGAACACGCCGATCATGACGATGTCGAGCAAAATGCGCGGCACGCCGGCCTGGCCCACAAACGCCAGGGCATCGACGATGTGCGTATTCGCGTAGGCATTGCTGGCGAAATACAGGTCGATGCCGAACAGCGACAGGCCGATGGAGCCGAACGGCACCAGGCCGATCTCGATCTTGTGGCCCGACAGCCGTTCGCACAGCAAGGAACCCGTGCCGATGCCGACGGAAAACACCGTCAGCAGCAGCACGAACACGCTGTGGTCGCCATGCAGGAAATCCTTCGAGTATACGGGGAACTGGGCCAGGATCAGGGCGCCGTAGAACCAGAACCAGGAGTTGCCCAGCATGGCCAGGAAGACGGGGCGGTTCTTGCGCGAAAAATTCAGGTTGCGGAACGATTCGGCGACAAAATTCAGGCTCACCTTCAGCTCCGGCTCGGGCGCGGGCGTGCGCGGCACGCGGTAGCTGGCGATCAGGCCCAAGACGGCCACGGCGATCGTCGCGCCCGCCACCAGTTCCACGCCCAGCGGCTTGTGCACGATCAAGACGGCGCCGAGGATTTCGCCCAACAAGATGCCGACAAAGGTGCCCATCTCGATCAGGCCATTGCCACCGACCAATTCCTCGGGTTTCAGTTGTTGTGGCAGATACGCATATTTCACGGGGCCGAACAGGGTGGAATGGATGCCCATGCCCACCACGGCGGCCACCAGCAGCCACAGCGTGTGCGTCATCCAGCCGGCGGCGGCCACGGCCATGATGGCCAGTTCCATCCATTTGACGAAACGGGCCAGGCCCGCCTTTTCAAACTTGTCGGCCAGCTGGCCGGCCGTGGCCGAAAACACGACATAGGGCAGGATGAACAGGCCGGGAATCAGGTTGGTGATGGTGGACGGGTCGAGCGTGGTCCAGCTCAGCGCATCGTAGGCGAGGATCACCATCAGGGCCGTCTTGAACAGATTGTCGTTGAAGGCGCCAAAGAACTGGGTCCAGAAGAAGGGCCCGAAACGGCGCTGCGACAATAAGGAAAACTGACTGCTTTGACTCATGGCATGGGGAACCGGCAATTAAGGAATTGCTAAAATACAGCACTATCCTGCGCGCGACAATCTGAATGTCGTCATCTTGCTTGGCGTCAATACGGAAAACAGCCTGCCGCGCAATGCTGGCCACGTCTTCCTGATGCCGTCCCCGGCACTTACCCTGACACAACAGAAATCGCCTGTCTCTTGATAATAAGGTAATGTGCGCATACTTCGGGCGCCTTCGCCCTGCCCTTCCAGGAAAGCTACTCCATGTTTGGATTGATCACGCTGTTCATCCTTGGCTTGCTGATTGCCGCCTTTGTGCAGGCATTGCAATACCGCAGAAAGGTGGCCGACCTGGAGCTGCTGACGGCGCGCCTACGCAAGGAAGTCAACGGCATCCAGCAGCGCCTGCAAGCGCTGGAAGGCCAGGCCGACGCGCCACTTGCCCCGCCCGCCGAGGAGAGTGCAGTACCGGCGCCTGTGCCTGTTTCCGCGCCGACACCGGCACCGCAAGCGGCCATGACCGAGCCGCTCGAACTGGCAAAGGCCGCGCCGGCAGTGCCGGCGGCAGCCCCGCCCAGGCCTGCGCCGCCTACCGCGCCGGCGCCTGCCAAACCAGCATCCGCCGCCACCAACACCCCGTCCTGGATCGCGCGCCCGGATGGCCTGTTTGCCAAGGCGAAGAACTGGCTGTTTACCGGCAACCTGGTCGCCAAGCTGGGTTTATTGATCCTCTTCCTCGGCGTCAGCTTCCTGCTCAAATACGTGTCGGCGCAGGTCACGCTGCCCATCGAGCTGCGCCTGGCCGGCATCGCGCTGGCCGACATCGCCCTGCTGGCCTGGGCCTGGCGCATCCGCGTCAAGCGTCCCGGCATCAGCCTGCCGCTGCAGGGCACGGCGCTGGCGATATTGATGCTGGTGACGTTCGGCGCCTTCCGCCTGTATGAACTGATCCCGGCGGGCCTGGCGTTTGCCGTGCTGTTCGTGCTGACGGCGTTCACGTGTCTGCTGGCCGTGCTGCAAAACGCCGTCTGGCTGGCCGTCTTCGGCATCGTCGGCGGCTTTGCCGTGCCCCTGCTCGTGTCGACGGGCAGCGGCAACCATATCGGCCTGTTCAGCTATTACGCGCTGCTCAATGCGGGCGTCTTCGCCATCGCCCTGCAACGCGCCTGGCGCGTGCTGAATGTGCTGAGCTTTGGCTTCACCTTCGTCGTCGCCACCACCTGGGGTCTGCTGCGCTACACACCCGAGCACTACCTGTCGACGCAACTGTTTTTGATCCTGTTCGTGCTGTTCTATATCGGCATCGCGATCGCCTACTGCGCACGCCAGGCGCCGCGCCTGAAACACTACGTGGATGGCACGCTCGTGTTCGGCACGCCGCTGGCGGCCATGGGCCTGCAATACAGCCTGGTCTGGAATTTTAAATTTGGCCTGGCGTTTTCCGCCCTGGTCGCCGGTTTGGCCTACACGGGCCTGGCCGTGGCCCTGTGGCGCAGGAACGGTTTCAAACTGCTGGCCGAAGCCTTCCTCGCGCTGGGCATCGTCTTTGGCACCCTGGCCATCCCGTTCGCCCTCGATGGCCGCTGGACGTCGGCCGCCTGGGCGCTGGAAGGCGCGGGCATCGTCTGGGTCGGATTGCGCCAGCGCCAGACCCTGGCCTGGGCCTTCGGCCTGCTGGTGCAGGGGGCCGCCTGGCTTGCCTTCCTCACCGCCATGCAGGAACTCGATACGGCATCGGCCCTGCAGGCCAACATCTGGCTCGGCTGCGCGCTGCTGGCCGCCGCTGCGCTGGTGATGGCCTACAATTTCCGCCGCCACGGCAGCCACTTGCATCCGGAGTTCATGAGCAGCATGTCCGTGCTGTTCCTGACGGCCGCCACGGTCTGGCTGCTGGGCGGCATCTGGAGTGAAATCCTGCTGCGCACGGATGCCATCACGCAACTGAATCTGCTGACCGTCAGCGCGCTGGCAGTGGCGGCCCTGCTGGCGGCGCTGGCGCGGCGCGAACAATGGCATGCGCCGCGCGCCCTGCTGCTGGCCGTGCAGGTACTGGCAGGCATGGTCATGCTCAGCCGCGCCAGCTGGGCCTGGGACCAGCACCCGGCCAGCCTGTTCGGCGGCTCCTTCCTCAGCGCCCTGCTGCTGGGCGCCGCCGCCTTTGCCAGCGCCCGTTTCCTGGCGCTGCGCGCGCGCGGCGGCGACGCGCTGCTGGCGCTGGCAGCGCGTCCCCTGCTGGTGTGGAGCAGCTTGCTGTGGTTTGCCGCCATCCTCATGGCCTTCACCAGCTGGCTGCTGCGCCTGATCGACGGCAACCTGGAACTGCAGCCGCACGCGGGCGAGCACTGGCTGGCGCTGTACCTGATCGCCGTGTGCGTCACGACGCCCTTGTTCGCCATCCTGGCGCGGCGCCTCGATTGGCCGCAGCTGCGCTGGTTCACCGTAGCCACCTGGATCGGCCTGGGCCTGTGGAGCGCCAACATGCTGCTGGCGCTGTATGTGCGCGACTACCTGCCGACGGGCTTGAGCTGGCTGGCGCTGGCTGGCGCCCTGGCGGCCGGCGAATACCTGCTGCTGGCCTGGCCCAAGGCCGGCAGGCAACTCGACGTGCGTGCGCTGCGCCTGTTGCATACCGTCCGCACGGCGGCGCCGTGGCTGATGCTGTGGCCCGTGGGCGCCATGCACGTCGGCGCCTGGCTGGCACAGCATGAAGATAGCGTCAGCCCCGCCTGGGCCCGCTACTTGCCGGCCTGGGCCATGATGCTGGCACTGGCCTGGCTGATCCGCCGCTGCCGCGCCGGCGCCTGGCCGGTGGCGCCGCTTGACGCGTGGTACCAGCGCACCCTGATACCGCTGGGCGCCCTGTGGTCGCTGCTGCTGATCGCCGCATGGAATATTGTCGATGACGGCGCCATGGCGCCGCTGCCCTACTTGCCGCTGCTCAATCCTCTGGACTTGAGCACGGGCTTTGCCGTCCTGCTGGCCATCGCCAGCTACCGTTTATTCCCGGCCGGCCAGATCCCCCTGCCGTCCCTGTGGCAAGCGCGCTTGCCCGTCGTGGCCGCGTGCTTGCTGTACGGCTGGTTCAACCTGATGCTGCTGCGCACGGTGTCGCACTACCTGGGCGTGCCCTACACCTTTGACGCCATGCTGGCCTCGCAGTTCGTGCAAGCGATGCTGTCGCTGGTGTGGAGCGTCACGGCCCTGCTGCTGATGCGCCATGCGGCCCGCCAACAGCGGCGCCAGCAATGGAGCATGGGCGCCGTACTGCTGGGAATGGTTGTCCTGAAGCTGTTCCTGATCGATCTGTCGAACGTGGGCGGCATCGAACGCATCGTGTCTTTCGTGGGTGTCGGCTTGCTGATGGTCTTGATCGGCTACCTGGCCCCCTTCCCCAAGGCTGCCGCGCCAGCGCCAGCCGAACCCCAAGCGGGAGCAACATGAAAACCACACCCATGTTCGGCATCATGTTGATGGCAGGCGCGGCGCTGGCCGCGCCTGGCCAGGACCGGCCGCTGGACTATCGCTGGAGCATGCCCATCCAGTCGCCAGCCGGCGCGGGCATCGTCCAGCTGGCGTTGCCCAGGGAAGTGTACCTGCACGCCAGCTCGGCCAGCCTGGCCGACCTGCGCCTGTTCGACGCCGACGGCAAGCGCCTGGCCTATGCCATCGGCGCGCAGCCCGCGCAATCGGCCACGCAGCGCACGAACATTCCAGCCCGTATCTTCCCCGTGACGGGCACGCCGGCAACTGGCGATGGCTTGCAAGGCATCGACATCCGCACGGCCGACGATGGCCGCTTGCTGTCGGTCAGCACGCGCGCCGGCACGGCAGCGAGCACGGCGGCGCTGCAGGCGCTGATCCTCGACCTGGGCAAGCAAACGCAAGACAGGCGCATCGCCGCCTTGCGCTTCACGCCGCCGGCCCGCACGGACAATTACAGCGCGCAAGTGCTGCTGGAAGTGAGTGATGACCTGAAGCAATGGGACGCCATCGGCACCACCACCCTGAATTGGCTCAGCAACAGCGACACGCAAACCCTGGCCAACGACAGCATCGCCTTTGCGCCGCGCGCGTTTCGCTATGCACGCCTGAGCTGGCAAGCGGGCGAGCCGCTGGCCTTTGCCGCGATCACGGCGCAAGCCGTCAGCGAAACGGACATCGCCGCGCCGCGCGCCAACGTCGTGCTGCAAGGCTTGCCCGGCAAGCAGGACAATGAATGGCGCTACGCCACGCCCCTCGCCATTCCCGCCGACAGCATCGCCCTGCAATTGACGCAGACCAATACGGCGCTGCCCGTGACCCTGGGCGTGTATCGCCAGAACAGCTATGTTCCCCGCCACCGGCTGCACCTGCGCCAGCAGGCGCGTCCCGCGCAAGGCGCATACTTCGATCCCCTGCTGAGCACCACGTTTTACCGCATCGGCCTCGATGGCAAGGAACGGATCTCGGGCGATCTGGCCATGCCCGTGACGCAGACCGGCGAATGGGTATTGCAGACCTCCCCGGAACACCCGCTCTCCGCCGGCAATGCGCCCGCCTTGCGCCTGGGCTGGACACCAGCCACTGTCGTCTTCCTGGCCAGCGGCAAGCCGCCCTACCAGCTGGCATTCGGAAACAGCGACGCCGCCGCCGTCGCGCAGCCGCTGTCGCAGGTGGCGCCCGGCTTCAAGGCGGACGAACTGCTGGCACTCAAGACGGCCGGCGCCGGCCCGCTCCAGCCCAACGCCGGCGCGGCGGCACCCCCGCGCGTCACCAAGGACGGGGCACCGTGGCACCTGGCCGCACTGTGGGCGGCACTGTTGCTGGGCGTGGGCGTGCTGGGCTTTTTCGCCTGGCGTTTGCTGACGCAGATGAAAGAGGAGCAAGGCAGTACCGACAAGCAGGAACCTTAGCCGCTTGAGCGCGGTACTCGCCGACTCACTGCCGCAACAGCGCCTTGAACGTCTGCGGCATCCAGGGACGGGCCGCCAGCATGAAGCTGATGGCCAAGCGCTCGTTGCCGGGCAAGCGCGCGTCTTCCTGGTGCTGCTGCGAAAATTCCACCGCCACTTGCTTCAGCCGTTCCAGCAAGGCCGCCGTCGATTTCTTCGACAGCATCACATTCACCAGGCGCAGCAATTCCGTTTCGCCATCGAACTGCGAATTCAAATAGTCGCCATAGGCTTCCTTTTTGAAATACGTGTGGATGGGACCGTTCGGTATCCACGCAAACGTGCGCGCCACCAGCAGTTTGACCCGGTTATTCGGCAGCAGTTCCAGGAAACCGATCTTGTCGAGGCGCAGCAGGTATTTCACGGCTTGCGCTTCGCTGATGTCGTAGATGGCGACGATCTGTTCCAGCGGCAGCAGGTTCAGGGCGGAGACGGCCACCACGAATAGCCGGGTGTCCTCGAGGATTTCCTTTTCCTGCGCATACGTCAGGCCCGTGATCAGGGTGGGCGCCGCCTGGGCTGACTGCACGGCCAGCGCCAGCTGCTGGAAATCGCTGCCGACGGCCACCAGGATCTGGTCCAGCCGCTGCAGGGTAAATTGTTTCTGCGAAAACATCCGCTTGACGCTGGCTTCGGACACGCCGATGCGCTGGGCCAGCTCGGCATACGTGACGGCGCGCGCCTTCAACAGGCGTTTCAGGGCCTCGATCAGGGCGTGGGTTTGCGGCATGCACTTCCTTTATAAAAATAGCATCGGTTCCGGCGGCAAAAAAGTAGCGCAATACGCTACCTGCGGTATGCCTGCCCGCTACGAGTAGCGTTTTCATTGACCAATTGCCCACAGTCTACAATGATGGCGTTGCCACTTGGCACACTTGAAGGAGAAACACATGAAACGCCTGCTGCCCCTCTGCCTGTCCCTGTCGCTGTTGACGCTCTCCGCGGCCGCTCCCGGCCTGGTCCACGCCGCCGCCTCGGAGAACCTGTCGAAAGGCTCGCAAAACCTCAGCCAGGGTTCCGCCATCGTCGTCGCCGGCTCCATGTCGATGCTGGTCGCCTCCGGCCAGGTGGTCGTTGCCAGCGTGGAAACGGTGGGCGAAGGCATCGTCATCGTGCTGAAAGGCGCTTCCGAGGCGGGCGGCGCGTCCATCCAGATGAGCACGCAAGCGGCCAAGGGCCTGTCGCTGGCGGCCGGCACCGTGGTCAACGTGGTGGCGCTGTCCACCGGCCATATGCTGGTCCTGTCCGGCAAGGCCATCGCCTTCATCCCGAACGAACTGGGCAAGGCGCTGCTGCACCACTCCAAAGTGTAACCACCATGAAGAACGGAAATCCCATGAAACAGTTGCTCGCCACCGCCCTGCTGTGCGCCGCCAGCTTGGCGCCGCTGGCCCAGGCCAACTCCGACACCACCAACGCGTCCGACAACGCCAGCATGGCCTCGGCCATCGTGCTGGTCGGCTCCATGTCGGTGCTGGCCGCCGCCGGTGAAATCGTCATCGACAAGGTGGAAGACGTGGCCGACGGCAGCGTGCTCGTGCTCAAAAGCGCGGCCAACGGTGCCTCGCAGGCGGCCACGGCCTCCGTCAAGCTGAGCCAGAAGGCCACGCAAGGCCTGTCGCTGGCGACCGGCACGGCCATCAAGGTAGTGGCCGTCTCGACGGGCCATATGCTGATGCTGTCGGGCAAGGCCATCGCCTATGTGCCGAACGCGGCCGGCAATGCCATCCTCCACCATTCGAAAGCGTGAACCCGATGAAACGCCTTACCCTCATTGTTCTCAGCCTGGCCCTGGCCGGTGCCGCCCATGCGGGGCGCTCGTGCGAGGAAAAGCAAACGGATGCGACCACCCTCGTCAAATCGATGGACCTGGCGCAAAAGACCCTGCAGGCGCTCGACGCTTCGGGCGCGCAGGTGGCGCTGCTGGCGCGCGCCGGCCAGGACCTGTCGAAATACCATTTGCGCTATTCGCACATGGCGCTGGCCTGGCGCGACCATCCGAAGGGCCGCTGGCTGGTGGTGCATGAACTCAATGAATGCGGCACGGCGCAATCGTCGCTGTACAACGAAGGCTTGGGCAATTTCTTCATGGACGATGTGTTCATGTACGAAACGCTGATCCTGATTCCCGCCCAGGATACGCAGCAGCAACTGGCGCGCCTGCTGACCAGCAACACGCCCAAGCGCCTGCATGAGGCGCACTACAATATGCTGGCCTACCCGTTTTCCACCAAGTACCAGAATTCGAACCAGTGGGTGCTGGAAACCCTGGCCGCCGCCAGCAACGAACCCGGCAAGATCGAGACGCGCGCCGAAGCGCAAGGCTGGCTGCGCAGCGCCAGCTACGCGCCGCAGACGCTGAGCATCCCCGCCGCCACGCGCCTGGGCGCGCGCATGTTCCGCGCCAATATCGCCTTCGACGACCACCCGTTCGAGCGCCGCATGACGCGCCAGATCGACGTCGTCACCGTCGACTCCATCGTGCGCTTCATGCGCCAGCGCGAGCCGCAGGTGCAGGAGATCGTCGTGCGGGGGAATTAGTCTGGCGTCAGGCCGGACAATAACAAGTCGGGCGCCTGCGCCAGCGGCGCCGCGCTGCACAGCACGATGGACAGCTCGGCATGCGCCAAGGTCACGCAGCTTGCCGCATCCATGCCCAGCTTGTAGCGCGCCTCCGCCTCGCTCCAGCGCTGGCAGAACAGCGCCAGCCGCTCATCCGCTGGCAAGCCTTCCAGCTCGGCGGTCACAGCCGCGCCAAACGCCTGGCGCGCCAGCGCCAGCACGTCGCGCCGCGGGTCGCGCAACTCAATATCGAGTCCCAGCCGCGTAGTACCGCTCAGCGCGCAGGCGATCCAGTGGCCGCTGTGCGAAATACTGAAGTAGGGACCGCCGGCGGGCGCCAGCAGCCGCGGCGCCTGGCCCGGACGCTCCTCGAGCGCGATGGCCGCCGGAGACAGCCCCAGCATCCGTCCCATGGCCGTTCGCAGCAAGGCGCGCCCGAGCAGGAACTGGCGCCGCCGCAGCGGCCGCGCAAACCGCGCATAACGGGCCGCTTCCGTCGCACCCAGCCACGTTTCATATTGGCTGATCTCCGCGAGATCAATGCTGCGGGAATCGAGCAGCCAGATGCTGGCGCCGTTACCGGGGAAAGCTGGTGGCATGACAATATTTGGATACGTAAAGGCGCAGTCTGCCACAAATTGCCAGCATGCATGCGGTAAAAAAAATGGCAGCGCGGTTGCCCGGCGCTGCCATTCTCAGCAGGTCTGCTGGCGCTTGCGCGCCGCGCCCATCTTAGTTCGTCATTGCTGCTTCGACCGCTTTATTGTCGGCGCCAGTCGGGCCGCCTTCGGCACGTACATAGTTGGCCTTGATGTAAGCGCTGGTCAGGTTGGCGATGCGGGTCAGCATCAGGTTATCGTGCACGCCAAACGTGAATCCGGCCGCCATCGCGTCGGCGCGCTGGAAGAACTCTGGCGTCGCGACCAGGGCGCCCTTGTTGTCGCGGATCATGACGCGCATGCGCACGCCGGAGCTGCCGGCCAATGGTCCCAGGAATACGCGCTTGGCGCCGCTCTTGAACTGGATTTCTTCGACGATAGGCTCGATGATCAGCACGCGGCCATTGGCCGGGGCGGCATTCCAGCTGGTCAGCGATTCGGCCAGGTCCTTGCGGATATTCTCGTCGATTTTCGCCATGGCGGCCTGGTTGCCCTTGTAGCCTTCGGCAAAGACTGTTGACTTGACTTCAATGCGGCCAAACGACGAGAAAGCCTCGCTCGGCGGCGGATTGGCCGTCGACGATGCCTTGATGCGCGTGGCGCAGCCTTGCAACATGGTCAATGCCAGCAACGCGCCAGCCAGGACGACAGTTTTCGATACTTTTTGCATATTCTCTTTCTACTTTTTATTGGAATGGCTTCCAGGCGCCAGCCTTCCTGCAAGCGGGCGCCGGTTACCGATATGGACGATTTCCCTGCTA
The DNA here is from genome assembly GCF_059420865.1 of Janthinobacterium sp. GW821-FHT03C10. NCBI lineage: Bacteria > Pseudomonadati > Pseudomonadota > Betaproteobacteria > Burkholderiales > Oxalobacteraceae > Janthinobacterium > Janthinobacterium sp. GW821-FHT03C10. The sequence continues at coordinate 681,292 of NZ_JBWKUN010000002.1, forward strand.
CTTCTTTGCTGCTTACTTACTTGCCTTCAACTTCACGAACTCACCCTTCAAGGCCACGCCCGTCATCATCGTGCCTTCGTGGCACTCGAATTCCGTGGCGCTGGAATTTTCGATGTTTTTGTAATTGCTGACGATATTGACGACGGCATCGGCGCCCACCGACTGGGCGCGCTTTTGCAGTGCCAGCATGGCGGACAGGAAGGCCCAGTTGCACGAGGTTTCTGCCGATTTTCCGACGCCATTGGTTTTCTGGCTCGTCTTGTCGCTGCTGATGCGCGTGGCAATCGGGGGCGTTGCCTGGTCGCCAAAGTAGAATTTGACGGTATCGCCAAGCCGGGCCTGGGCATCGTTGGCGGACATCGCATTGGCGATCGGCATCATGTGTTTGGTATCGCCTGCCTGTGCCGGCAAGATAACCGTCAGCGCTGCACTCATTGACGCCAGGATCATCATTTTTTTCATGCTGTTTTCCTCGATAAGTTAAAGATAGTAAAAAAGGAGCCACACTTGCCAATTGCGCCAGAACAAACGGACTTCACGGCCGGTAACGCTTGAAGATGAGCGACGTGTTAATGCCGCCAAAGGCAAAATTATTCGACATCACATACTCGCATTCGATAGCCCGGCCTTCGCCGGCGATGTAGTCGAGCGGCGCGCATTGCGGGTCGACCTGCTGCAAATTGATGGTGGGGGCAAACCAGCCTTCGCGCATCATCTCGATGCTGATCCACGCTTCCAGCGCGCCGCAGGCGCCCAGGGTGTGGCCCATGTAGCTCTTCAGGGAGCTGATAGGGGTATGCGCGCCAAACACCTCGAACGTGGCTTGCGATTCGGCGATATCGCCCTGCTGCGTGCCGGTGCCGTGCGCGTTGATGTAGCCGATGTCGGACGGCTGCAGTCCCGCGTCGGCCAGCGCCAGCAGCATCGCCTGGCGCATGGTGGCGGCGTTGGGCTGGGTCACGTGGCAGCCATCGCTGTTCGTGCCGAAGCCCACCAGTTCCGCGTGGATGGCGGCGCCGCGCGCCTGCGCGTGCTCGAATTCTTCCAGGATCAGGCAGCCGGCGCCCTCGCCGATGACCAGGCCATCGCGGCTGGCGTCGAACGGGCGCGGCGTCGTGTGGCCGTCGTCATTGCGCGTGCTGGTGGCGAACAGGGTATCGAAGACGGCCGCCTCGGTGGCGCACAGTTCTTCGGCGCCGCCGGCGATCATCGCCAGCTGCTTGCCGCCGGCGATCGCCTCGTAGGCGTAGCCGATACCCTGGCTGCCCGAGGTGCAGGCGCTCGAGGTGGTAATCACCCTTCCCGTGACGCCGAAAAACACGCCGATGTTGACGGGCGCCGTGTGCGCCATCATCTTGATGTAGGTGGTGGCGTTGATGCCCTTGGTGGTGCGCTCTTCCATCATGCGGCCAAAGTCGCCGATGGCGCTGGGCGTGCCGGCGGACGAACCGAAGGAAATGCCCATCTGCCCGCCTTTGACCACGGGGTGTCCGGCCAGGCCCGCGTGTTCCAGCGCCAATTCGCTGGCGCGCGTGGCCATCAGCGCGATGCGTCCCATGCTGCGCATGGCCTTGCGGTTGTAGCGGTCCGTCAGCGCGAACGGCGCGGCCGGCGCGCCCAGTTGCGTATTCAAGCCTTCGTAATCGGCCCATTCGTCCATGCGCACGACGGCGTTGCGGTACTCGCCCAGGCGCTGGCGGATGGCCGGCCAGTCATTGCCGATCGGGCTGATGCCGGCCATGCCGGTCACTGCGACCCGGCGGCTCATGCCATGCCTCCATTGACGGAAATGACCTGGCGCGTGATATAGCCCGCTTCCTCGCCGACGAGAAAACTGACGGCGGCGGCCACCTCTTCCGGCGTGCCGACTCTGCGTGCGGGAATCATCTTCAACGCTTCGTCGAGCGGCACCTCGCTGATCATGTCCGTCTCGATCAGGCCCGGCGCCACGCAGTTGACGGTGATGGCGCGCTTGGCCAGTTCCAGCGCCAGCGCCTTGGTGGCGCCGATGATGCCGGCCTTGGCGGCGCTGTAATTGACTTGTCCCCGGTTGCCGATCAGGCCGGAAACGGACGCCATGGTGACGATGCGCCCCGGTTTGCGGCGCTGTACCATCGGCATCACCAGAGGGTTCAGCACATTATAGAAACCATCGAGGTTGGTCTGCAGGACGATGTCCCAGTCTTCGCCCGACATGGCGGGAAACGCATTGTCGCGCGCCACGCCGGCGTTGCACACGACGCCGTAATAGCAGCCATGTTCGGCGATGTCCGCTTCCAGCGCGGCAGCAGCCGCGGCACGGTCGCCGATATCGAACTGCAGCACGCGCGCCGCGCGTCCCATAGCCTGTACCTGCTGCGCCACCGCGTCGGCTTCGCCGCGCGCGCTGCGGCAATGCAGCACCACGTCAAAACCGTCGCGCGCCAGCCGCAAGGCGATAGCCTTGCCGATGCCGCGCGACGATCCCGTCACCAATACACTTTTACTCATGCTGCGCTCCATTCATACTCTCCTGCAGAAATTGCTTTGCATCTTCGGGCTGGAATACCGTAATCGTCGCCTGCGCCAGCACGGCGCCCGCCATCTCGATACGGCACTCGAACGCGCCCAGTCCATTCTCGCCCTGCAAGGCCTGCTGCACATGCACCTGCAGCACGCTGCCATCCACAAACAGGGGCAACTGCGCTTCGTAGCGCCGCGCCCCCAGCAAAAAACCGATCTTCACGGGCGCGCCGGCCAGCCGCGCCAGGTAGCCCGCATGCGCGGCGATCGCCTGCGCCATGTATTCGATGCCGACCCAGCTGCCCACGCCTGCCGATGTCGCCTCATAAAACACGCTGCCGGCGTGGATGGCCACTTCGGCGCACAGGTTTTCCGCATCGGCCGACAACACCCGGTCGAGCAGCACCATGGCGCCGGAATGGGGCACCAGCTCGCGAATAGGTGGAAAACTCATGCTCCCCTCCCGAACAGCAGGGCGGCGTTCGAGCCGCCGAAGGCAAACGAATTGCTCAGTGCCCAGTCGAGCGGACGCCCCAGTCGCGCGCCGGGCAAGGCCAGGCGCAGCGGCGGCAGCGATTCGTCAGGCACGCCATCCCACAGGTGCGGCGGCAGCAAGCCCTCGGCGTTATCGTCCTGCATCGCCAGCCAGCACAGCGCCGCCTCGATGGCCGCCGCCGCGCCCAGCGCATGGCCTGTCAGCGGCTTGGTGGAGCTGCTCATCGCCGTGGCGCCGAACAGGTCGGACACTACGCGCGCTTCCATCGCATCGTTCTGCGGCGTGGCCGTGCCATGCAGGTTCACATAGTCGATTTCCGATGCCGTGACGCCCGCGCGCGCGAGTGCCTGGGCGATGGCCAGCCGCGCGCCGCCGCCTGCGGGATCCGGCGCCGACATGTGATGGCCATCGGACGACTCGCCCCAGCCGCGCAAGGCCACACTGGCCGGTTGCGCCGTCATCAGGAACAGGGCAGCCCCCTCGCCGATATTGATGCCGTCGCGGTTCGCGCCCAGTGGGTTGCAACGCCGCGCGCTGACAGACGCCAGAGCGGAGAAACCGGCCACGGTAAAGCCGCACAGGGTATCGACGCCTCCCGTCAGCACGGCGTCGCACAGGCCCATGCGGATCATGCGCGCCGCGCTGGCCATCGCCTTCGCGCTCGACGAACAGGCGCTCGAATGCACGAGGGCCGGGCCATCGATACCCAGTTCCTCGGCCAGCATCAATGCCGGCGACGCCATCTCCTGCTGGCCATAGTGGAAGGTGCCAGGCAAGCCGTCGCCCGCCATATGCCGGCCGATCGCGCCTTCCGTCTCTGCAATGCCCGAAGTACTCGTGCCGATCACCACGGCCACGCGGTCCGCGCCGTAGCGGGTGATGGACTGCTCCACGGCCGGGCGGATCTGCGCCAGCGCCGCCAGCGCCATCCGGTTATTGCGGCTGCGCGCGGCGATGCAGTGATGCGCCGCCGATGGCAAGGCCGCATCGACCACGCCCAGCGGCAGAAAGCGCCCCGGCGTGTAGGTATCGACGGGTACCACACCGCTATCCGCGGCAAACAGGCGCGCGCGCACCTCTTCGCGGCTGGCGCCCAGCGCGCAGACGATGCCGCAGTCATTCAGGTACACAGTCAAGCCAGTCATTCAACTTCCTTCCGGAGCATTCTGTATCGTCAGGCGATAGCGGTAGCGCAGGTTGTCGAGCACCACCGTACCGCTCCAGCGCGGCATGCCGCTGTAGTCGATCACCGTCACCGCCTCGTCATGCAGGAACAGGGTGCGCCGCAGGCCGCTGTCCTCGATGCGCCAGCCGGCCGGCAGGGCTTGCGCGATCGCCTCACGCGGCCACAGGGTCAGCTGCATGTCTTCCAGCACGTCCTCGGCGCGCACCTGCGCCGGCAGCATCAGGTGGCGCCATGACGTCATGTCCTTGCCGTCGAAATGCAGTGATAGCACGCGCTGGCCAAACGCCAGTCCCACCAGATCGAGATGCGACGGCTCCACCTCCAGCGCCGCATCGAGTTCATCGATGCGCCCCGCCCGTTCGACTACCAGGTGCTGCTGCACGCTGACCGTGGCACCCAGCGCCTGCGGCGCCAGTTTCAGGCCAAGGCGTGCGGGTGCCGAAGGCGGCATGCTGGCGCAGCCCGCAAGCGCCAGCAGCAATGCCGGCGCCCATCGTTGACAGTGCAAAAACATCAGATTTCTCCTGCGGCATCAGCCGCGCTACGGTTATCGGCTTCGGCAAAGCACGGCGACAGCAGCCATACCAGCGCCGTGCCGATCAGCATGGTCAGGCCAAATGCCTGCAATGCAGCTGTCTTGCTCAGGGCCAGCAAGCCGAAAGACAGAATGGTATTCGCCGCCGACAGACCCACGGCCAGCCATGGCGTATCGTTGCGGCGGTCAGGGTGCTCCTGCATGAAGATGCCGTAATCGACGCCCACGCCCAGCAGCAGCATCAGTGCGAGCACGTGGAACAGCTGTAGCGGCAGGTTCAAATAGCCGAGCAAGGCCAGGACCGCCACGCTGGCCAGGGCCGTGGGCGCCAGTACGCGCCAGGTGCGGCGCCGGTAACGGGGCAGCAGCAAGCCGAAGACCACCAGGTAGGCGCCCAGCACCACGGCGCCCATATAGACGCGGTAACGGCCCAGCACCGAGGAAATTTCACTCACCTTGTCGACCCACTGCACCCCGGGCATGCCCTCGCCCGCCTGCGCCAGCAGGGGAATGGCCGCATACTGCATGCCGCGCAAGGCGACGATGGAGGCATAGCCGCCTTCGACCTTGCCCAGCCACAGGTGGCGCCATGGCTCGCTGGCCGGCACCTTCAGGAAGGCGTCGATCGACAGCGGCGCACCGGCTTGCGCCAATTGCGCGCGCACCTTGCCGGCCCACTCGGGGCCTTCGTCGACGGACTGCGCCAGCAAGTCGAGCGCGGCACCCGGCTGCAGGATGGCCGTCTCGAGCAGCGTGCGCCGCGCCGCCTGCGTCTGCAGCGACGGCACCCAGTTCGACATGGCCTGGTAGCCGCTGATGTGCTTTTGTGCGATCAGCGGCAGCAGGCGCTGTTTCAACGTTTCCTCGCGCTGCAGCACGGCTTCCGCGCTGTCGCCGCGCACCAGGTAAAACTGCACCGGAGTGGGGCCATCGAGCAATTTGCTCAATTTGATCTGGTCGCGTATCAGGTGCGCGGGCGGCGTTTGCAGCAAGCGGATATCGTCATTAACGTCCAGGCGGCTGACGCCGAAGAGCGCAAACAGGGCAAACAGCACGCCGCCCACCAGGGTGGCGCGGTTGGCCCGCAACAACGGCCAGCGCGCGCGCGCCACGCCATACTGTTTGACCAGCGCGCCGCTCTTCAAGGTGCCGCCTTTGACCAGCGCGGGGAACCAGAACACCACCGTCAGCCAGGCAAACACCAGGCCCAGGGCGGAAAATACGGCCATATGGCGCAAGCCGGGAAATGGCGTCAGAGCCAGACCCATGTAGCCGATGACGGCGGCCAGCAGGGTCAGGCACAGGCCCGGCAGCAAACGGCGCAGCAAGGTGCGCGAATCGAGCGCCGGATCTGCGCCCAGGCGGTTGCACAGGAAATAAATCCCGTAGTCCTGCGCCACGCCAATCAGGCTGGCGCCAAAGACCAATGTCATCAGGTGTATTTTGCCAAACAGCAGCCAGCACACGGACAGGGAACCCAGGCAGCCGATGCTGATCGACAGCAGGATCAGCGAGATCGGCTTGAACGAGCGGAAGGTGAACCACGTCAGCAGGATGATGCCGGCCAGAGACCCCAGGCCGATGGTCGACATTTCGCCTGCCGCCTGGCTGCTGGCGGCCGCCGCATGCAGGATCACGCCCGCGCTGATGATTTCCACGCCAGGCATGGCCTGCCGCGCCGCCGCTTCGGCTTGTGCCAGCGCGGGCAACACGCTTTCCTGCGCACCCAGCGAAAAGGCGGGCAGGCTCAAGGTCATCGGCAGCAGCACATACTGGCGCTCGCCGTCGGCGACGAACAAATGGCCGTCGCGCGGACGCACGGGCGTTTCCTGTGCGCGCTCCTGCACCCAGCCGCCGAACAGGCCAAAGGGATCGTCCTGCCAGGCGCCAAGTTTCGGCCCGCCGAAAGGACTGTAGAGCTGACTCAACGCCGAATCACGCCAAAACGCGGGTGATTCCTGGCGCAGCTGCGTTTCCTGCGGCGCCGTCAGCAAGGTCAACCGGTGCTGCTGGAACAACGCCAGCCAGTCGTTCTGCGTCTGCTCGTCGAGCGGCGTGGACCGGAACAGGCCCGCATGGCGCGCCAGCACGGCGCTGTAGGCATCGGCCGCTCGCTTCGCATCGGCCCAGTCGGGCGCGCCGACCAGCACCACTACGCGCTGCTGCGCCGCGTCGACCATGTGCGTAAACGACGCCTGCAGCACCGGATCGCGCTCCTGCACCGGCAGCAAGGCCAGGATGTCGGTTTCCGGCGCGATGCGCTTGCCCAGCCACAGATAGGCGTTATGCGCCAGCAGCAGCGCCACCACCAGCGCCCAGGCGATGGCCAGCAGGCGCCCGGCGTTGCGGCCGCGGTTCGTCAGGGAATTCAAAACAGAGCCGCCTCTTGCGCCGTGATGGCAGCGGGTCCCGTCTCAATCGCCGAGAACACGATGCTCGTACGGTCGCCGCTCGCCTCGCTGATGCTGATGTTTTTCACGAAGGCGCCGCCATCGAGGCGGATGCTGCCGATGGCCTTGGCCAGCGCCGGCTGGCGCGCCTTCAGCGCCACCTGCCAGGTCGCGCCGTCGATGCTGCCGTCGACTTCAAACAAGGTATCGAGCTGCGCCAGGTCGCCGGCCAGCAGCGAAAACAGCACGCTGTTGATCATCTTGACCACCGGTTCCGTCTTCGCGTCCAGGCGCATGGCCACGCGCTCGCCCTGGAAATGCACGATCTCGTCGCGCGTCAGCCGCAATGTATTGGGAAACGGATGCAAGGTGCGCCACAAGACGCCCTTGCCCGCCACCACGCAAAAGCGGCCATTCGACGCCAGCGCCTTCTTCATGCCGGCCAGCTGCTTGCTCTGGTCGAAGCGGCCGCACAGCTGCTGCGGCTTGGCCAGCATGGCCTCGATCTTCGCCACCGGCGCGGCCGCGTGCAGCGGCGCCATCGCCAGCAGGCACACGCCCGCCAGCAGGATTTTGAGTTGTTTTTTCATGCGGACTTCAATCCCAGTTTTTCAAACAGTACGGGCGGCGAGGCAAAGCACATCTCGCCGCTGGCGATATCGACGGCCACCTGCGTCGTGCTGGCGCGGTTCAGGCGCTTGCCCGTCGCGCTGTCGCTGACCAGGTACTCGATCTTCAGGCGGTCTTCCCACTCCACCAGGTCGGCGCGCAGGGTCAGGCGCTGGCCAAAGGTGGCCGGCGCCACATAGCGCAAGTGCATGTCGATCACGGGCCAGGCATAGCCGGACGCTTTCATGTCGACGTAGTTGTAGCCGATGCTGTCGAGCAGCGCACAGCGCACCACTTCGAGGTATTTCACGTAGCGGCCATGCCAGACGATCTCCATCGGGTCGAGGTCGAAGAACTGCACCTGCATCTCCACTTCGGCGTGCCAGCGGCTGGGCGCGGCCTTCCTGCCGCGCACCTTATGCGTCTCAGTCATGCCCGGCTCCGTACAGTGGCCAGGCTTGTGCGCGCATGCGTTCGAGCAGCACGCGCAGTTCCGGATCGAGCCGGCGGTCTTCCTCGACGGGCGCGATATCGGCGGTCAGCGCCTCCATCATCGCCGCCAGCGCCGCTTGCGGCTGCACGTCGGGATTGACCTTGCAGCGCAGCCAGACGCCCTGGCGCACGGTAATCAGCAGGGCCGCGGCGACCTGCTCGCACAGTTCCAGCACGCGCAGGCAATCGCGTGCGGCGATGGTGCCCATGCTGACCTTGTCCTGGTTGTGGCATTCGGTCGAACGTGAAAAAACCGAGGCAGGCATGGTCAGCTTCAGCGCTTCGGCCGTCCAGGCGGAGGCGCTGATCTGCAATGCCTTCAGGCCGTGGTTGATGGCCGCGCGCGGGCCGGTGGCGCCCGACAGGTTGGCCGGCAAGCCCTGGTTGTAGCGGCTGTCGACCAGCAAGGCCATCTGGCGGTCCAGCAAGTCGGCCAGGTTGGCCACCGTGTTCTTCATGCTGTCCATGGCGAAGGCGATATGGCCGCCGTAGAAATGCCCGCCATGCAGCACGCGCTCGCCTTCGGCGTCGATGATGGGATTGTCGTTGGCGCTATTGAGTTCATTCTCGATCGACGAACGCAGCCACGGCAAGGCGTCGGCCAGCACGCCGATCACGTGCGGCGCGCAGCGGATCGAATAGCGGTCCTGCAGCCGCTTGCCGTTGCGTTCCCAGCTATCGGTGGGCAAATCGGCGCGCAGCCAGGCCGCCACTTGCTGCATGCCGGGATGCGGCTTGACGGAGAACAGGGTTTCATCGAAGTGGTGCGCGTTGCCATCGAGCGCAAACGAGGCCATGGCCGTGATGCGCGTCGTCAGGCGCGTCAGATACTCGGCGCGCTCATACGCCAGGCAAGCCAGCGCCGTCATGACGGCCGTGCCGTTCATGATCGCCAGGCCTTCCTTCGGACGCAGGCGCAGCGGCGTGATGCCCGCTTCGCGCAGCGCCTGTTCCGCCGGCACCTGTATCCCGTCACGCCAGACTTCGCGTTCGCCGCACAGCACCGCCGCCAGGTAGGACAGCGGCGTCAGGTCGCCGCTGGCGCCGACCGAGCCTTCCGACGGGATCAACGGCAGCAGGCCCGCATCGAGCAGGCGCGCGATCTGCGCCAGCAGTGCCACGCTGACGCCGGAAAAACCTTTGGAGAGCGACGCCAGGCGCGTGGCCATGATGGCGCGCGTCTGCGCCGGCGTGAAGAATTCGCCCAGGCCGCAGCCGTGATAGGTGTACAGGTGGTGCGGCAGTTCGGCCACCAGTTCCGGCGGCACGGTCACGGTGCAGGAATCGCCGTAGCCCGTGGTCACGCCATAGATGGTGCCGTCCTCGCGCAGCAGGCGGTCGAGGAAATCGGCGCCGCGCGCGATCGCCGCCAGAAAGACGGGGTCGCTGGACAGTTCGGCGCTGGCCCGGCCATGCGCGATGTCGGTAATGTCTTCGATGCGCAGGCGTTCGCGGTCGAAGCGGACGGCGCGCCGGGTGTTTTTCAGGTCAGCGAGGTGCATCGGGAGTATCCAGTCTTGAAGTATCGGGGAGTTGCCAAAAATCGTAGAAGTTGAACCATTCGAGCGGCGCGCGCAGGCAATGGTGCTGCAGGCGCGCCGCATAGGCGGCCGCCAGTTCGGCCAGCATCGCCTCGCGTGCCTTGCGCGGCAGGTGCAGCGACTGGCGGAACAGTTCGAAATGGATTTCCGAGCGCTGGCCGATGCGCATGGAAAACAGCAAATACACGGGGCATTGCAGCACGCTGGCCAGCACATACGGACCGATCGGAAACGCGGCCGCCTGGCCCAGGAACGGCGCCACGGCCACGCGTGGCTGCGGCGAGACGGGCACGCGGTCACCGGCGATCACCACGAACTCGCCCTGCGCCACCTTTTCCGCCAGCAGCATGGCCGTGGCAGGCGTGATTTCCGTCACCTGCATCAGATTGAGCTGGCTGTCCGGATTGAGGCGCTCCAGCATGCGGTTGAACGCCGGCGCATGGCGCGTGTGCACGAGCACCGTCAGCTTCAGGCGCGGATTGCGCTGCGACAGTACGCGGCACAAATCCAGGTTGCCCAGGTGGGCGCAGATCAGCAAGGCGCCGCGCCCCTCGTCCAGGCAGCGGTTGACGCCAGCTTCGCCCTCGACGCCGTACAGGCTCACGCTACGCGTGTCGTACAGGCCACCCCATAGCAGCATCTTGTCGAGGATGGTTTCGGCAAACGCGGCGAAGTGCCGCAGCACGCTCAGGTTTGCCGGGCCGCTGCAGGCCGCGACGCGGCGCAGATAGCTGCGCGAGACGCGGCGCGCACGGGCATTCGTCAGCACGTACCAGGCCAGCACCGGATACAGCACGATACGGAAAGGCCAGCGGCCGAAGACGCGGCAGATCCAGAACAGCAGGCGCATGCCGGCCACGAAGCTGACTTCATTGAATCCGGACCAGTGTCCGCGCGAATGTTGCGGTGCTGCCGTCATCGCGTGCGCCAGTGGCGGGCCAGCAGGCGCGGTGCGCGCCACAGCATGCCGAAAAACAGACGCGCGTGCATGCGCGAAATGAGCACGTTGTCGCGCCACAGCTGGAAATGCGAGACGCCGTCGGTGGGATAGCCGACTTTCGTGGGCAGATTCGCCATCTCCAGGCCATCCCAGTACAGGCGCACCAGCACATCGGTGTCGAAATTCATGCGCAGGCCCAGCTGGCGCCTCTCCGCCAGGGCTGCCAACGGCGCCAGCGGATAGACGCGGAAACCGCACATGGAGTCGCGGATCTGCAGCGACAGGGTATTGATCCATACCCAGATATGCGTGGCATAGCGGCCGTAATAGCGCGCCTTCGGCACCGAGGCGTCGTACACGGGGTAGCCGACCACCACCGCCGTCGGCGTGGCCTGCGCCTGCGCCAGGAAGCGCGGCACATCGTCCGTCTCGTGCTGCCCGTCGGCATCGATCTGCAGCGCATGGCTGTAGCCGTGCGCATGCGCGTGGCGGCAGCCGGTCAGCACCGCCCCGCCCTTGCCCTGGTTATGCGCATGGCGCAGCAAGGTCACGCGCGACGGGTGCTCGGCGGCCAGCGCATCCAGGGTGCCCGCGCCGGCGTCGGCGCTGCCATCATCGACGAGGATCAGCGGCACGCCATGCGGCAGCAGGCGCCGCACCACGGCGCCGATCGCCTGTTCATGGTTGAACACGGGGATCACGATGCAGGGGCGAAAACGCACTTCAGTCACTGCGGGCTCCGGCGCGGCCGAAACGCAGCAGCGAGTGGCAATAGCCGATGCCATCGCGCGTGGTCAGCAATTCCAGGCCGGCCTCTTGCGCCAGGCGGATATAGTCGGTGCTCTGGTAAATCTTGCTGTTCCCACTGGCCATGGCCGTGAAGTACGGCGAAGTATTGATCAGGCAGTAGGCGGCGATATCGTACTGCTGGCGGTCCCAGAAGGTATCCATGATCAGCACCTGGCCGTTCGGGCTCAGCGCCTGCGCCACGCGGCGCAGGATGCTGGCAATCGCCGGCTCGGAAAAACAGCTGAGGAATTGGCTCATCCAGATCAAGTCCATGCCGGCCGGCAGCGGCGCCGCATCGTCGAGCAGGTCGCAGGCGTGCAAGTGGGCGCGCTCGCGCACGCCCGCATCGGTCAGGGTCCGGTCGGCTACCGCCAGTTGGCGCTCCAGGTCAACCAGATGCAATTCCACGCCCGCATGGTAGGCCAGTGCGGCGCTGGCAAACTTGCCCGTATTGGCGCCGATGTCCATGATGCGGTGCGGCGCCGTGGCGAAGACATCCGGGAATATCTCTGGGAAGGACGTATCCGAATAATGGTGATCGAAGGCGAACCAGCTGCCCTTGGCCGGCTCCGAAAGGGCCGACAGGCCCTGGTACAGGGTGGGCCAGTCGCCCAGCGCGGCCAGTCCCAGCGGCTGCTCGGCGTCGAGCGAACGGTCCAGGTCGAACAAGCCCTGATAGCAGACGTCGTGCATAAAGTCCAGGTTGACCTGGGTGATGCTGTCCGTCAGCATGCAAAAACCGACCTTATCGAGCACATACGCGCCATCGCGCAGCGAGACGACGCCGGCCGACAGGCACGATTCGAGCGCCACCTTCAACGCATACTCCGTCCAGCGGCCGCTGGCGGCCATGTCGGCGATCGTCAGGCCGCTGTGGCCCGTGTCGGCCAACGCCTGCAGCATGCCGCGCTTCCAGGCATAGCGCACGCATTGAAAGACGACGGGGCCGAAAGCGATTTTTTGCGCCTCGAAACGGGCGGCAAAGGCGGTCTGGCGTTCGGGTGAGAATTTTTTATCTAACATGCGCTCGCTGCTGGAGTGGGTGTATCGGCGCAGCCACCGGAAACGGCAGCGGCATTCGGGTGAAACAGGATGCGGCCGCTGGCATGCTGGCCAACGTCCGACAGATAACGAAACTGCAGGCTGGCCTTGGGCGCGTCATACTCGAGCGCCAGCCGCACGGGCCGGTCCGGCAGCACCGGCTGCTGGAATTTCAGGGCATGCATGGCGCGGAACTGCGCGGGCAGGTGCAGGTACCGGCGCGCAAAGTGCAGCGCCCACTCCACCTGCACCACGCCAGGCAGCAAGGGCGCGCCCGTGAAATGGCCATCGAAATAGAACAGGTTCGCCGGCACCCGCAGCTCGAACAGCAGACGTGGCGTGTCGCCTTCGGCCGAGCGCTCGATCAGCTGCGCATGCGGCAGCCGGGGTTTCTCCAACAGGGCCAGCAGCAGCGCATGCGTCGTCTTGCCCTGCGCATTGATGGGCAGTTGTTCCAGGTAGCGCCAGCGGCGCGGCAAGGCAACGGCGTCGACCTGTCCAGCGAGCGCCAGTTGCAGCCGGCGGTTCATGGCCAGCTTGCCATCTGCCTCGAACAGCACGCGGCCGGCTGCGCTGCAGACGATAAAGGCGGCCACCTTCTGGCGCTCGCCTGCCGGCGCGTCGCACAGCAGCACTCTTGCCTCGGCCACCAGCGGGGTGGCCAGCAAGGCCGTCTCGATGGCGCTCAGGGAAATGCGCTTTTCCTCGATCTTCACGATGCGATCGCAGCGTCCCAGCAGCTGGAAGCGTCCCGGCGCGGTTTCGCGCGCGCGGTCGGCCAGGCAAAGCCAGCCCTCGTCGGCCAGATGCGCCGAACGCACTTCCAGCGCGCCGTTGTCCAGCAGACGCCAGTCCACGCCGGGAAAACCCTGCCAGCTCTCGTCGTCAGGGCGCTCTGGCACGCGCTGGCGCCAGGCTACGCCGCCAGTCTCCGAGCTGCCATAGATTTCGCGCGGCACGCGGCCCAGCAAATGCCCCGCCGCCAGCGCGCTGTCCAGGGCCAGCGGCCCGCCCGAGGAAAACACGGCGCGCAGCTGCGCGCGGGCGCCGGACCAGTCGATGTGTTCCGGCAGGCGTTTCAGGTGCGCGGGACTGGCGGCCAGCACGCACGGACCGCGCGCCAGCAAGGCGGCCAGCTGTTCCGGGTAATCCACGCTGTGCGCATGCACGGCACGCCCGGCAGCCAGCGGCCACAAGACCTTGAACAGCAAGCCGTAGATATGCTGGTGCGAGACGGTGGCGACGACGGCCGCGCCATCGGCGTGTTCGCCAAACAGCTGCTCCAGCATGACCACCTCGCTGGCCAGTTGTGAGAGTTTTTTCGGGATGGCTTGCGCCGCACCCGTGCTGCCGGAGGTGTACACCACCAGCGCCGGGAAATCGTCGGCAAGCTGCATCCACGTACGCTCGGCAAGGCTGTCCGCTGGCAGCGGCAGCGGCGCATGCGCGGCCGGGAACTGCCCCAGGAACCCGTCCACCGACGCAGCCAGCGAGGCGCAGCTGACCGGCAGGGTATCGGCCGTCAGCCAGATGGTCTTGCCTGCCTGCCAGGCGCCCAGCAAGGCGGCGCCAAACTCGATGCTGTCATCGAGGTACAGGGCAAAATGACGGCCAGGCTGGCGCTCCAGCATGCCGGCCCAGGCGGTCATGCGCGCCGCAAAGTGGGCGCAATCGAGCGCGGCGCCATCGCGCCAGCCAACAGGCATGGCCGACGAGCGGTCGAGCATGGACAGCGCGAGGCGGGCAAGGGAATCGATCGGAGAGTGGGTTTCCGGCATGAGGGCTTCAGGCATGGTGCAAACGTTTAAAACGCAGGCGGACGAGATACTCGCCGCCAAATAACAGGGCCATCAGGACGTATGCGACGACGCCCGTGTACAGCGACCAGACGGCTTCGCTGGCCCAAAGCGCCGTGCCCAGCGCGATGCCGCCATTGACGATAAAAAAAACGCACCAGACCTGCGTCACGCGGCGCGTGTAGCGCACGGCCGCCGGCGGAAAGTCCTTCTCGCGCAGGCGCGCCAGGCGCTCCACCACGGATGGCGGCGCCCACAGGCTGTAGCCGAAGGTGGCCAGCAAGACGACGTTGACCAGCACCGGATACAACTTCAGCGGCAACAGCAGGTTGCTCCACAGGGCGATGGCGGCCAGCAGCAGGGCGGCGGCCACCGACCAGCGCGCAGCGCGCTGCAGCTTCAGCGCGGGCAGGCGGCAGGCGACGGCCAGCAACAGCAGCAGCGCCAGCCAGCGCGGCTCGACCTGGCCGTAACCGAACCAGATCGCCAGCGGATACAGTACGGTCAGCAGCAACGCGACGGCATTGAGCAGCACGCGTTATGCCGCCTGTTCCGACACCGACATCGCGCGCAACGCTTCGACCACATCGTCGATGGTGCGAATGGTCTTGAAGACTTCCGGCTGCAGGCGCTTGCCCGTCAGCTGCTTCAGCTTGACGGCCAGATCGACCGCGTCGATGCTGTCGATATCGAGTTCGGCATACAGATTCGACTGCGGCGTCAGCGCCGCCGGATCCAGTTCGAACATTTCAGCCAGCAGTTGCACCACCCATGCGTACAGTTCCTCGCGGTTCATTGCGCTCATATCTACCATTTTGCTGCTCCTTACTTCTTTCTGTGAGTGTCAACCAGCGCCGCCAGCGCCCGTACCGAGGCAAAGTGGCGGCGTGTATCGGCCGAATCGGCCGACAGGGAAATGCCGTACTTTTTTTGCAGGGCGACGCCCAGTTCCAGCGCATCGATCGAATCGAGTCCCAGGCCCTCGACAAACAGGGGCGCATCCGTATCGATATCGGCAGCACTCATGTCTTCCAGCTGCAGCGCCTCGATGATCAGTTCCTTCACTTCTTGTTCAAGCATGTTGTTCCTGTTTCCCGCTAAAGTAATGTTGCAAATGAGTGGTCAAGGTACGCGCCGCCATCACGTCGCTGGCGCCACCGCCGGTAAACTCGCCGATCGCCAGGTCGTCCTGCACGGCGATCTCGAAATGCGCACGGCGGGCCGGCACGCGCCACCATGGTTCGCCCTTGCCCAGGGTCCTGGGCAGGCAACGGATCAGCACGGGCGTCACGTCGCGGCGGCCGCGCACGGCGATATTGGCCGCGCCCCGCTTCAGCACGACCTCACCGCTGCATGGCGTGCGCGTGCCTTCCGGAAAAATGATCAGGTTATTGCCGCTTTCCAGCGATGCCAGGCAGGCGTCCACCAGTTCGGCGCCGCCCGTGTTATTGATATAGCCTGCCGCGCGCACGGGACCGCCCGTAAACGGGTTATTCCACAAATCGGACTTGACGATGCAATCGGCCTGCTTGACATACGCCATCAGGAAAATCGTGTCGATCAGGGTCGGATGATTGGCCAGGATCAGCAAGCCGCCGCGTTCCAGCTTGTCGAGACCGCGCAAGTCATAGCGCAGCACACCAAGAAAACGCATCAGGCCGATATACAGGCGAAAACTCCAGCGGATGATGGCGCGCGCGCAGGCAATGCGTGTCTCGCGCCGCCACACCAGCACCTGCAGCACGGGGAACACCAGCACGCGCAGCAGCAAGCCACCAAGACCGAAGGCGGCAAAACTGACCGCGGTCGCGATGGTACGCCAGCCTATCGAGATACCGGTGCGGACAGCCTCCAGCTTACGCATGGCGGCTCCAGCGCCATGCCTGGCGGTTGGCCGCATGCTCGAACGTGCGGGTCCCGCCGAGCATGAATCGCAACACGGCCAGGCTGCCAGGCATGCCGCCAGAGCCCACCGCCAACGCGTCATCGCTGCCGCGGGTGCGCCACGTCAAACTAAAAGCGGCGCCAGGGGCTGCCTCGGCCTGCAGCAGCCAGGCAAACGCATGCGGCTGCTCATGGCAGTCTTCAAAGGCCTCGAATGGATCCGGCAAGGGACACTCCGCCAGCACAAGCAATACCTGCGCCGCGCCATCGGCCAGCAAGCCGCACGCCTCGATCACCGCAGCCTCGAGGCTGGCCGCACCGGCGGCAATAGCCAACTGATTCGCCGTATCGGCGCGGGCGATGGAAAACAGACCGGCGCTGGCGTTATGCACGGCCATGCCGAACGCCGTCGGCGACAGGGGTTCGCCCTGGATCAGCGCCGACAGCAGTTCGACGGCGCGCGCCACCTCGCCATGACGAGAACAGAAGACGAGCGGAATATCGCGCTGTTCGCCGAGGCAAGTGTACGCCACCTCGAGCGCCATCTTGCCCAACTGGCCAGCACGGCGGCGCAGCATCGGCGCCATCGCGCGCACGCCAGGCTCGCCGGCGACGGCTATTGGCGCGACGGGCAAGGTGCATTGCGCCCACGCTTGCCATTGCTCCGGTGCTTCCAGGCCTGGCGCCCAGGCGGCATGTCTGATAATTGAAAAACGGACACCATCGGTGCGCATATACATTTTCCTGAGCTCAAAAAAAGGGCGAACTCACGTCAAAACTGCGCAAAAAGCCCCGCCGGCGTTCTTTTCAAATTATAAACGAAGGAAGTAAAAATAACTAAAATAAATGGCCATGGAGCAACTTTTTAAATGCAAATACAAAAAATTACGTTTTAAAGAATGCCCCGTTCGAGTTACTATTTGTAACACTCCCATCCATTATCTTCCAATGGAAATCGGCACTCTCCCGCAAACCGCCGGCATTCCAGGAAACGGTGTATTTTTATCAATGAGTAAAACAAGCTGCGCATGCCTGCCTTCAGAGCGTTGTTTTTAGATGACACCTGCTGTGTGGCGCAGCAGCGCGGCAAGCGCGGCCATCGGGCATGATTGCCCCGCGCGCCGCCGAGACGGAAAACCCAAAACAACCGCTATCCACATATTGCCAGCACATGGCGACGGCAATGCGCCCGCATGCGTCGGCGGCGATTAAAGCGGCTGCGCAGCAAAGGCAATACAGAGCGATTGCTTTATGCCAGTTCCCGCAGGCAGATTCAACTCCGGCGGCGCTGTTTTGGCAGCATGAGAAAAGAATGGGCCGATCAACCATACTGGCACCGGCATGCGCGCCGCGTGAAGGGCCGTGGCGATGGGCGCGCCCGGAGGCAAGGTCTTGTGGCCGCCAGCACCAACATGAGCATGGTGCCGAGGGCAACGCTGGCGATGCGGCAAGGCGCCGCATGCAGGAAGGGGGCCGAAGCGGGCAGATGACCCCGGCCACCACGGCACCCTTAAAACACCCAGAGTTTATCGGCCGGCATGTGCAGCCAGTACTTGCCCGCTTCGAGCTTGTGGCGCGAATACGCGCGCAGGCTGATGTTCTCGGCGCCGCCGCGCTCGAACAGGCATTCCCAGCGGTCGCCCAGGTACATGCACGTCAGCAGCGGCAACTCGATGGCGTTGTCCACCTGCGTGGCGCTGATCTTCACTTCCTCGACGCGTATCATGGTCGTCACTTGCGTGCCCACGTTGGCGCCGCGCGCCACGCCCTGCATGGAGGCGCCGTCGACCAGCAGGCGCACGGCGCTGCCGTCGCGCTGCACCACCTTGCCGGGCAGGCGGTTGTTGCTGCCCATGAATTCGGCTGTAAACAGGGTGTCCGGCGTTTCATACATGCTTTGCGGCGTGCCCTGCTGCTCGATCTTGCCGTTATTGAGCAACAGGATGCGGTCGGAAATGGCCATCGCCTCGCCCTGGTCATGCGTCACCATCAGCGCGGACAGGCCCAGGCGCACGATCAGTTCACGCAGGAAGGCGCGCGCTTCCTCGCGCAGCTTGGCGTCCAGGTTCGACAGCGGTTCGTCGAGCAGGATCACGGGCGGGTTGTACACCAGCGCGCGGGCGATCGCCACGCGCTGCTGCTGGCCGCCGGACAGCTGGTGCGGATAGCGTTCGCCCAGGTGCCCCAGGCCCAGCTGCGTCAGCACTTCCTTGATGCGCGCGGCGATTTCCGTGCTGCTCATCTTGCGCAGTTTGAGGCCGTAGGCGACGTTGTCGAACACGGTCTTGTGCGGCCACAACGCGTACGACTGGAACACCAGTCCCAGGTTGCGGTGCTCGGCCGGCATCTCGAAGTGCTGCGCGCCGTCGAAGACATTGCGCTCGCCGATCTGGATCGTGCCCGCCTTCGGGCTTTCCAGTCCGGCTACGGCGCGCAGCAAGGTGGTCTTGCCGCTGCCCGAAGGCCCCAGCAGGGCGACCACTTCGCCTTTTTTCAGATGCATCGAGACACCCTTCAGGATCTGGTTGGCGGAGGCGCCGGTGCCGTAGTCCAGGTGCAGTTCATTGACGGTCAGTTCATTCATGATGTGGTCTCAGTCTATTCTTAGTTATGCAGCTCAGTTGTGTAACTTCACGCCGAAGCGCAGCGCGATTCCCAGGCCGATGGCCACCAGGGTGATATTGATGAAGGACAGCGCCGCCACCAGGTCGGTCGAGCCGCCCGCCCACAGCGACACCAGCATGGCGCCGATCACTTCCGTGCCCGGCGAGAGCAGGTACACGCCCGTCGAATATTCGCGCTCGAAGATCAGGAACACCATCAGCCAGGCGCCCAGCAAGCCGTACTTGATCAGCGGCAGGGTGACGTCGCGCGTCACCTGGCCGCGGCTGGCGCCGACGGCGCGCGCCGCCTCTTCCAGCTCCGGCCCCACCTGCAGCAGCGCCGTGGAAATGAGGCGCATGCCGTAGGCCATCCACACCACCGAATACGCGAGCCACAGGGCGAAGATCGTCGAGCGCAGTTCGCGCAGCACGGGAATCACGTGGCCGCTCAGCCACAGGGCCACGCCGTTGTCCATGCCTTTCAATATGCCGTCGAGCCAGGCCGGCACGAACAGGAACACCCACAGGAACGACAGGCCGGCCAAGAGGCCCGGCACGGCGCGCGGCACCAGCACGCTGTAATCGAGCAGGCGCGTGATGCCGTCCGCCTTGCGGTGCATGGCCAGCGCGATGAAGCTGTAGCAGCCCACGGCCAGCGCGCCGCCGACGACGCCGATCAGGATGGTGTTGACGATGCCGCGCACCAGCGACGGCTGGTCGAAAATGTCGCGGAAATGCTGCAGGGTCAAGACGTCGGCCAGGTGCACGCCCTCGCCCCAGTACTGCACGAAGGAGCGCAGCACGATACCCGTCAACGGCAGGATGATGGTGAAGATCAGCCAGCCGGCCAGCAAGGCGAACGCCAGCCACTTCCAGCGGCCCAGCGGCATGGCCTTGCTGCGCGCGCCCTTGCCCTTGATCGATACATACTTGTTGGCCGATTTCAGCAGCCAGCGCTGTATCATCACCAGCGGCATGGTCACCATCACCAGGCAGACGGCGACGGCGGCCATCAGGTGGTAGGACGGGGTACCGAGCTTGTTCGTCAGCTTGTACAGATAGGTCGGCAGCACCAGGTGGCCTTCCGGATCACCGAGCACCAGCACCAGGCCGAACACCTCGAAGCCGAGGAAGAACACCAGCACGCCCGCATACGCCAGGGCCGGCATGATCATCGGCAGCGACACATTGAGCATCACCTGCACCGGCGAGGCGCCGGCCACGCGGGCCGCCTCCTCCACGTCCGAACCCAGGCTTTTCAGCGCCGACGAGGCGTACAGGTAGACGTGCGGCACGTGCGTCAGGCCGGCGATGATGACGATGCTGGTGAACGAATAAATATTCCAGGGCACGAAGCCGAGCAGCTCCTTGGCCCAGATCGAATAGAAACCCACGGGGCCCATCGAGACGACGTAGCCAAAGCCCATCACCATCGGCGACACAAAGATCGGCACCAGCAGCATGGGCGCCACCCAGCCGCGGCCCGGCAGGTCCGTGCGCACCATCAGGAAGGCCAGCATGCCGCCCAGCGGCACGGCGATCACCGTCAGGCCGCAGGCGAGCATCAGGCCATTCTTGAAGGCCATGGAGAAATCGGGATCATCGAAGATGAAACGGTAAGAGTCAAAGCCGAATTCGCGCACGGGCATGAAAAACGGCGCGTTCAGAAAGCTCTGGTAAAAAATCAGGAACAGCGGCAGGAAAATGGCGACCAGCGTGATCGCCACGACCACGCCGCGCGGCCAGTTCAGGCGAGACAAGGGAGAGCGCGACCGTGCAGGCAGCGGCAAGATGGCAGTTTGCATGATGAATCCAATGAATGAAGGGTGCGGCATCCGTCCGCGGGCATGTGCCTGCGGACGGCCAGGACGGCCTGGGTACGATTCCTACTTTTTGCCGGCGGTCTCTTTCCACTGCTTCAGGAAGGCCATGCGCTTGGCAGGTCCCAAAAATTGCAGGATGATCGGATGCACGGGAATCGGCTTGACGTTGGCCGCGCCGATTTCCTTGATCAGGTCGGCCGATGTCGTTTCGCCCGTCACGTCGGCGCGGATGGCGAACAGCTTGGCGCCGTTGGCGATGATGGTCTGGCCGCGGTGCGACAGGATGTAGTCGAGCCACAGCTTGCTGGCGTTGACGTTCTTCGCATTCTTGTTGATGAACTGCACGCGCGACAGGATCAGGGTGTAATCCTTGGGCAGCACCACGCCGATCGACGGGTCGGTCTTGGCGCGCACCAGGGCGTAGGAACCCAGCACGTTATAGCCGATCAGGTTTTCACCCGACGAAATGCGCTCCATCATGGTGCCCGTCGACGACTGCACGCGCACCTTGGCCACGCCAAACGCATTTTGCAGCGCCAGGAATTGCGGATACTCCTTGGCGTCCTGCGACATGAACATGAAGCCCACGCCCGACTTTTCGATGTCGTAGGTGGTGACCTTGTCCTTGAACTTCGGCGTGGCGATCAGCTTGGCGAAATCGTCATGGTTCTTCGGCACTTCCTTCGGGTCGAGCAGGCGCTTGTTGTAGACGATGGCGGCCGGCTCGAACGTGGTGCCGTAGGCCTGGTCGTCCCACATGGCCCAGCCGGGGATCTTCGCCGCTTCGACCGACTTGTATTTCAGGGCGTAGCCGTCGGAGGCCAGGCGCATCTGCAAGTCCATCGCCGACGACCACATCACGTCGGCCGTATTGCCGCCGGCGGCCACTTCGGAAATGAAGCGGTTGTACACTTCGGTGGAATTCATGTCGTTGTATTCGACCGAGATGCCCGGATACAGCGTGCTGAAATCCTTGATCAGCGGCGCGGCCGCCTTGCTGTCGGTGGCGCTGTAGATCACCACCTTGCCTTCCTTCTTGGCCGCGTCGATGATCTTCTGGTAGTCGGCAGGATAACCTGCCGGCACCTGGGCGAAAGCGGCGCCGGCGGTACCCGCGAAAGCGGCGGCCAGGGCGATGGCGAGAATGGTCTTGGTTTGCATGGTTTGTCTCCGTCTGTGATTGTTGTATGGTTTGCTATTGGTTTCAGCGCATCAGGCCCAGTTCGGCGGCCTGCCTGGAATAGCGCTCGACTGCCTGGTTCACGTACTGCGTCAATTTGTCGCCCGTCAGCGCGAACGGATACATGCCCGCCTGCGTGCGCCACTGGGCAAACTGCGGCGTGGCCATGGCGCGATCAAAACTGGCCACCCAGCGCTGATAATCCGCCTCCGGCACCTGTGGCCCCATCCACACGCCGCGGATGATGGGCCACACCACGTCGATGCCCTGCTCGCGCGCCGTCGGCACGCCCGCCAGCACGCCGGGCAGGCGCTTTTCCGACAGCACGGCCAGCACGCGCGCATGGCTGTCGCCCGCGTTCAGGGTCGCTTCCGACGTGTCGCCCGACATCACCTGCACGTAATCGGCCTGCATCGCCGTGAATATCTCGCCGCCGCCTTCCAGCGCCACGAAGCGCAGCACTTTCGGGTCGATGCCGGCCTGGCGCGCCACCAGCGCCATCTTCAGCCAGTCCTGGCTGCCGATGGTGCCGGACACGCCGATCAGTACCTTGTCGGGGTGGCGCTTGAGCGCGGCGATCAGGTCAGCCAGGGTCTTGTAGGGGGAGTCGCTGCGCACGGCGATCATGCCGTAGTCGGCGCCCAGCGCCGCCACCCAGCGCACGTCGCCCGTCTTGGCGTTGCCGAACTTGCCCTGCGCCAGGTTCAGCAGCGAGCCGCCCGAAAACACCACCAGGGTGTTGGCCTCGGCACGCCGGCGCTGCGAGCCCATCGAGCGCCACGCCACCGCACCGATGCCGCCGGGCAGATAGCTGATGCGCACAGAGGACGCGAACGGCGCCGCCGCCGCCGGATCGGGCTGCAGCAGCCCTTTCTGCGCCAGCTTGCAGGTCAGGTCCATGGCGCCGCCCGGCTTGGACGGCACCACGCAGTCGACTTCAGGCGCGGCGGCTGTTGCCGGCGCGGGCAGCTGCGCGGACAACAGCAGCAGCGGCAGGAACGCGGTGCGCAGCATCGTCATGGCTTAGAAGCGGTGCTGGATGCCGGCGATCAGGCCGCGCTGCGTGTCGCCGAAACCGGCGTCGTCACGCGACAGGCTGACCAACTGGTTGTGCTTGGCCTTGGCGTAGGCGCCGGCCACGTACAGGTCGGTGCGCTTGGACAGGGCATAGCGCACGCGCGCCACGTACATGATCGGATCGGCATCGAGGTTGGCGGCCACGTTTTTCACGTCCTGGTAGTAGATCACGCCCGTCAGGGTGATCACCGGCGTGGTCTTGTAGCTGACGCCGCCCCAGTACAGGGTACCGCGCACGTCGGCCTTGCCGGAGGCAGCCGGATCGAGCTTGTAGTCGCGCGCCGCCGCCTGCACTTTCCACGGGCCGTCGTCATACATGGCGCCCAGGTGGTACACGCTGGTCTTGTCGCGCGCGCCGCCGGCGATGGCGTTGCCGTTCACCCGCTCATACGTGGCCAGCAGGCTGACAGGACCCGTCTTGTAGGTGACGGCCGTGGACAGCTTGGCGCTGTCCGAGCTGCCCGTCGACTGTTCGCCGAAGCCGTATGATGCGCCGTAGCTGAAGTCGCCCGTCTTGCCCGAGTACTTGACCATGTTGTCGAAGGCCGTCGTCATGCCGTACTTGCTCGGGCCCGTCGCGTTGGCCGAGGTGGCCCACGAATAGAAAGGCGCATAGGCCATCGGATCGAACGGCAGCACGAAGTCGTACACGGTGGTAAACGAGCGGCCCAGCACGACGCGGCCAAACGCGCCTTCCAGGCCCACGTTGGCCTGGCGCTTGAACAGCGCGCCGTCGGCCGCGCCCGTATCGACCAGGATGCCGCCTTCCAGATTGAAGACGGCTTTCAGGCCGCCGCCCAGGTCTTCGCTGCCCAGGATGCCCCAGCGCGAGGTGTTCATGCCGCCGGAACTCACCTGCGTCATCGAGCTTTTGTTCGGACCGGCGTTGCTGGTGTTGCTGATGCCGGCGTCCAGGCGGCCGTACAGGGTGACGTTCGACTGGGCGTGGGCGCTGCCGGCCATGGCGAGTAACGCCATGGCGGCCAGCGGGAATGCGGATTTCTTCATGTAGAGTGTCTCCCTTAGATATAGTTATTGGTGATATGCCTGATCAACTTCATGAATCAGGATCACACTATATGATCGCGATCCTTTCAATTCGCTTTCAGACTGACAGGTGTCGCCGGACAGCCACAAGGGGAACAGACATATTCATCGCCGCCCCTGTCGGTGCGGCGCCGGCGGGCTTACACTGTATCGTTTCAAACGAATGGCGGAGACCATGCGCATATTATTAGTGGAAGACCATCTGGAGCTGTCGCACTGGCTGGCAAAGGCCCTGCGCGACGCGCACCTGACGGTGGAGACCGCCCACAACGGCGCCGATGCCGACGCCCTGCTGCATACGCAGGAGTATTCGCTGGTGCTGCTCGACCTGACCTTGCCGAAGATGGACGGCCTGGACGTGCTGCGCCGCCTGCGCGCGCGCGGCGGCACGCGCGGCAAGACTCCCGTCATGATACTCACGGCGCGCGGCGGCCTCGATGAAAAAGTGCAGGGCCTGAACCTGGGCGCGGACGACTACATGGCCAAGCCGTTCGAACTGGCCGAACTGGAAGCGCGCGTAAAAGCCCTGCTGCGCCGCAGCCAGGGCAACGAAGCGCTCGTGCACACCTGCGGCGCCCTCAGTTTCGACACCGTCACGCGCATGTTCAGCTATCGCGGAGCGGCGCTGGCGCTGACGCCGCGCGAACACGCCGTGCTCGAAGCGCTGATCACGCGCTCCGGGCGCGCCGTGTCGAAGGAAAAGCTGTTCGACGAAGTCTTCGCGCTGGCCGACGACGCCAACCTGGACGCCATCGAACTGTATATCCACCGCGTGCGCAAGAAACTGGAAAGCGGCGTGGAAACCGGTTCGCCCGACGGCGCCGTCATCACCACCCTGCGCGGCATCGGCTACCTGCTGCAGCCGCGCAGCGCGATGGCCCCCGCCGCGTCAAAATGACCGTGCGCGCCCCACGCCCGCCCCTGTTCGAGCGCCTGCGCCGGCGCTGGGCGCAGGGGCGGCCGCTGGGCAGCCTGCGCAGCCAGCTGCTGCGCTGGCTGCTCATCCCGCTGGTGATGCTGGTGCTGCTCGACGCCGTCTTTGTGTACCGCAACGCGCTCGACGCGGCCGACATGGCCTACGACCGCTCCCTGCTGGCGTCGACGCGGGCACTGGCCGAACGCGTCTCCATCGTCGGCGGCAAGGTGGTGGCCGAAGTGCCCTACGTGGCGCTCGACAGCTTCGAGACCGACACCCTGGGCCGCATCTACTACAAGGTCACGGGCATCAACGGCGAGCTCGTGTCGGGCTACGGCGACTTGCCGCCCGTGCCGAAGAACGTGCCCCGCTCGCAGAATTATCCGGCCCTGGTGCGCTTCTACCATGCCGACTACCACGGCAAGCCGATCCGCATCGCCGCCCTGCTGCAACCCGTGTATGACGACTCGATGCGCGGCATCGCCCTGATCCAGGTGGCCGAAACGCTGGACGCGCGGCGCGGCCTGTCGAACCAGATCCTGTTCGACACCCTGATCTGGCAGGCGGCGATGGTGCTGGTGATGGGCGCCCTCGTGTGGTTTGCCGTGCGCCTGGTGCTGCGCCCGCTGATGCGCTTGAAAATGGAAGTCGAGACGCGCACCCTGTCCGACCTGTCCGACGTCGATCCCACCCTGGTGCACAAGGAAATGCGCCCCCTGGTGAGCGCCATGAACGGTTCCATGTCGCGCCTGCAGCAGCTGATCGCCAGCCAGCGCCGCTTCATCGCCGACGCCTCGCACCAGCTGCGCACGCCGTTGACGGTGCTGAAAACCCAGGCCGAACTGGCCATGCGCGAATGCGACCGCCAGGCGGGCGCGCCGCCGGACGCCGCCGCCCTGCGCGACATCGTGCGCTCGATCGCCGTCACCACCGATTCGACCGTGCTGCTGGCCAACCGCCTGCTGACCCTGGCGCGCATCGAGCATGGCGGCGACAGCCTGGCCATGGACACGGTCGCGCTGCGCGACGTGGCGCAGCAGGTGGGACTGGAAATGGCCATGGCCGCCGTCGGCAAGCATATCGACCTGTCGCTGGAAGCGCCCGACGAAGCGCCCGTGCATGGCCAGGCCCTGCTGCTGCATGAACTGGTGGCCAACCTGGTCGACAACGCCCTGCGCTACACGCCGCAGGGCGGCAGCGTGATCCTGCGCGTGCGCGCGGCGCAGGCAGCGAACGGACGCGAGCACGGCGCCGTACTGGAAGTGGAAGATAGCGGCAAGGGCATCCCGCCGGCCGAGCGCGAACGCGTGTTGACGCCGTTCTACCGGGTCGGCGCGGCGCTCGAGAGCAACCCGGGCGGCGCCGGCCTGGGCCTGGCCATCGTGCGCGACATCGCCGCCCTGCACGGCGCGCGGCTGGAACTGGCCACGGCGGCGAATGGGCATGGATTGAAGGTCAGCGTGCATTTCGGCGGCGCAGCATGAGATACCAGACAGATATGTCTTCGATATTCAACGTTGCACAAAAACAACAAGTACATTATTTGTAATATTTTTTAAATAATTGCCTTACGTAAACATATTCATCCCTATACAATTCGGCTCCCATTAAGCGGCGAGACAGTCTCCCCGCATTAATTATCTAGGATTAATATGAAAAAGCAATTGTTCGCAGTAGTCGTTGGCGCCGCCCTGGCATTCCCTTTGTTTGCGCAAGCTGAAAACATTTATGTCGGCGCGAATGTCGGCCGTTCGGAATTGAAATTGTCGGGTGACGAAATTTCGGGCAAAGAAAACAAAACCGGTTTTAAAGTCTACGCTGGTTACGACTTCACGCCTAACTTCGGCGCAGAAGCCGGCTACGTCAATTTCGGCAAACTGAAAGAAAGCGAAGGCAAGGAATCGCTGAGCATGGAAACCAGCGCTATCTACGCAGCAGCAACGGGTACGCTGCCACTGAACGAACAGTTCTCGCTGTTTGCAAAAGTTGGCGTTACTCAAAACCACACCAAAGCTAAATTGAACCTGATCGGTTTCAACGCCAGCGAATCGAAAAACAAAACCGCCGCCCTGTTTGGCATCGGCGCTGCTTACAACATCAATAAAAACCTGTCGGCAGTTGCTGAATATGAGAACTTCGGTAAAACGATGAGCCAGGATGGCATGAAACTGAAAGCCGACCTGCTGTCGATCGGCCTGCGCTACAAGTTCTAATTCACGCTCGCGCGAATCAGAATCAAGCCGTTTTTAACGGCTGATAAAAAAACCGGCATACTGAACTGACCCCACATAGTTGGACGGTTTAGTTTGCTAGGTTGCCCAGGGCTGAGTTCTGTATTGCACGGGACTCAGCCCTTTTAGCTTGAGCTTGATGCGGTCGTGATTATAGTAGTGGATGTACTTTTTGATGCCGCGTTATAGTTCATCGACGCTGCCGAACTTGTTCAGATAGAAGAACTCTGTCTTGAGCACAGCGAAGAAGCATAAGCCGGCATTCGGTATTGCCAGCCTTGATCCGAATGCACGATGGGCCTCTCATCGTGCGCTTTTTCAAAGCCTTCCTGAGCATGCTGCCAACCAATGCGAACTCTGGATGCCTTGAGGTCTCAAATGCAATGATTTCACCGTTGTACAAATCCATGACCGGCGAGAGGTACAGCTTCTCGCCGCGCACCTTGAACTCCGTCACATCCGTCACCCATTTTTGATTGGCGCCATTGGCTTCGAAGCATCGCTTCAGGATATGCGGCGCTGCTTGTCCGACCTCTCCTTTGTACGACCGATACTTTTTGGGCCGTACCAGCGACTTGAGGCCGAGCTTGCGCATCAGGCTTTGAACGGTCTTGTGGTTGACCTTCTCGCCCAATTGTCTGATGGCCAAAGTGATGCGCCGGTAGCCATACCGCCCCTTGTGGCGAGCATAGATGGCAGCGATCTGCTTCTTCAGTCCTGCATATTTGTCACATGCCTGGGCTGCTTTCTGCTGATAGTAGAAGGTACTGCGTGGTATGCCAGCGAGCTCAAGCAATGCGCTCAACGGGAAATACTGCCTTAGCTCAGTAACTACTTGCGTTTTTTGCGCATTGTCGTACTCTGCCGCTTCTGCGCTTGAGCTAAGGCTTCTAACTTTTTTAGGTAAGCTACCTCCATGCGCAATTGGTTGACCTCAGCGACCAATTCGTCGTGGGTGCGTTCTGCGGGATCCGGAAGGGATTCGGACGGCTCTGTAGGTGGTAGTAAGGGTATTTGCTTGGGCTTTCCACGTGTGCGTGGAATCAGGGCTTCTAGACCACCGCTATGATAGCAGCGCTCCCAATGACTGATGATGCCGCGATTGCGGATATTGAATACGGCAGCGACTTGCCAGCAAGACAAATCAGCGGACCACATATGCTGCAACACAGAGAGCTTGAACTCTGCAGTGTAATGGCTGAACTTTTTTACCAGACCGTCAATGCCATGCGCTGCATGCAATTTAATCCACAATCTCACAGTTGAATGATGAAGATTGTGCTTGTCGGCAATCTGTTTATACCCCACAGAACCGGACAAATATTGCTCGATAATGCTGAGTTTAAATTGCTCACTGTACTTCGACATGAAAAAACCCAAAAGTTGGTGTCCAACTTTTGGGGTTCAGTTCATACAGCCGGTTTTTTTATGGGCGAATGGCGTGCAGGCGGCATGGGTGCTAAGATCGCGCCCTGATATTTCAAGGAAGGCATCGCCATGATGACCAAAGAAGATGTGACCGAACTGTTTGCCAATATCGCCGAGAACGCGCCCTGGGACCTGTCCCAGCCGCTGCTGTGGGGCTATTACTTCACCAACCCGACCTCCAAACCGCTGGAACAGGCCGCCACCCTGCTGGCGCTGCAGGGCTACCGCCCCGTGGAACTGTACCAGCCGGAACTCGACGATCCGGCGGCACCGCCCGTGTGGGTGCTGCACGTGGAAAAGGCCGAAGTGCACGGCGTCGACAGCCTGCACGCGCGCAATGGCGAACTGATGGCATTTGCGCAGGACAAGCAACTGGCCAGCTATGACGGCATGGACGTGGGCCCCGTCGGTACGGCGGCGTAATCCGACGACATCACGCATAAAAAAACGGCGCCCGCGGGCGCCGTTCTGCATGGATCGCTGAAAACTCAGCTGAGGTTTTCCAGGCGGATCTTGGTGACCGTGCCCACCACGCTATGCAAGGCTTCCATCTTCTCGATGGCGGCCGTGACGTTCTTTTCCTGCGTCTGGTGCGTCAGCATGATGATGTCCGTGTGCGTCTCGCCCTCGGCCGGCTCTTTTTGCAGCATGGCGTCGATCGAGATGCCGCGTTCGGCCAGGATGCGCGTCAGGTCGGCCAGCACGCCCGGCTGGTCGGCCACGTGCATGCGCAGGTAGTAGCTGGTGGTAATTTCCGACATCGGCAAGATCGCGATATCGGTCATCGCGTTCGGCTGGAACGCCAGGTGCGGCACGCGGTGTTCCGGATCGGCCGTGGCCAGGCGGGTGATGTCGACCAGGTCGGCGATCACCGACGAAGCGGTCGGCTCGGCGCCCGCGCCGCGGCCCGAGTACAGGCTGGCGCCGACGGCGTCGCCATGCACCAGCACCGCGTTCATGGCGCCTTCCACGTTGGCGATCAGGCGCTTGGCCGGGATCAGGGTCGGATGCACGCGCAGCTCGATGCCTTCCACGCCGTTGACGGTGGCGCGCTTGGTGATGCCCAGCAGCTTGATGCGGTAGCCCAGCTGCTCGGCATAGCGGATGTCGACGGCATTGAGGTTGCTGATGCCTTCCACGTAGGCCTTGTCGAACTGCACCGGGATGCCGAAGGCGATGGCCGACATGATGGTGGCCTTGTGCGCGGCGTCCACGCCTTCGATGTCGAACGTGGGGTCGGCTTCCGCGTAGCCGAGTTCCTGCGCCTGTTTCAGCACGGTGGCGAAATCGAGGCCCTTGTCGCGCATTTCGGACAGGATGAAATTGGTGGTGCCGTTGATGATGCCGGCGATCCATTCGATGCGGTTGGCCGTCAAGCCTTCGCGCAGCGCCTTGATGATGGGGATGCCGCCGGCGACGGCCGCCTCGAAGGCCACCATCACGCCCTTGTCCTGGGCGGCGGCGAAGATTTCGTTGCCGTGCACGGCCAGCAGGGCCTTGTTGGCCGTGACCACGTGCTTGCCGTTGGCGATGGCCTGCATCACCAGGGTTTTCGACAGGTCGTAGCCGCCGATCAGTTCGACGACGATGTCGATCTCGGGATCGTTGACGATCAGGTAGGGGTCATTGACGACCTTGCAGCCGCCGGCGACCAGCGCTTCGGCGCGCGCCACGTCGCGCACGGCAACGGCGACGACGTCAATGCCGCGGCCCGCGCGGCGCTTGATTTCTTCCTGGTTGCGTTTCAGGACGCTGAACGTGCCGTAACCGACATTGCCCAGGCCCAGCAGGCCGATCTTGATGGATTTCATAGTTGTGCTTGACTGCTCATAAGTGGCGCCCCCTTGGGCGGCGCCAGGTTGATCGAGATTGCTGCTGCTGGCTTTCAGCCCCGGCCGTGACGCTTGCGATAGCCTTCGAGGAAGCGCGCAATGCGCCCCATGGCCTCGGTCAGGTCATCGGAGTTGGGCAGGAAGACGACGCGGAAATGGTCGGGCGCGATCCAGTTGAAGCCCGTGCCCTGCACGATCAGGACCTTGGCTTCGGCCAGTAATTCATAGGCAAACTGCTGGTCGTCGGCGATCGGGTAGATCTCCGGGTCCAGGCGCGGGAACATGTACAGCGCGGCCTTCGGCTTGACACAGGTGACGCCCGGAATGTCGGTCAGCAGCTTGTGCGCCAGATCGCGCTGTTTCAACAGGCGCCCGCCGGGCCCCACCAGGTCTTGTATGCTCTGGTAGCCGCCAAGTGCCGTCTGGATGGCAAACTGCCCCGGCGCGTTGGCGCATAGCCGCATCGAGGCCAGCATGTTGAGGCCCTCGATGTAATCTTTGGCGTGACGCTTTTCGCCCGAGACCACCATCCAGCCGGAACGGTAGCCGCAGGAGCGGTAATTCTTCGACAGGCCGTTCATGGTAATGAACAGCACGTCGTCGGCCAGCGAGGCGATCGACACGTGCTCGGCTTCGTCGTACAGCACCTTGTCGTAGATCTCGTCGGCGAAAATGATCAATTGATGCTGGCGCGCCAGTTCGACGATCTGCAGCAGCACGGAAACCGGGTACAGCGCGCCGGTGGGATTGTTCGGGTTGATGACGACGATGGCCTTGGTCTGCGGCGTGATCTTGCGGCGCATGTCCTCGATGTCGGGATACCATTCGTTCTGCTCGTCGCACACATAATGCACGGGATTGCCGCCCGACAGGCTGACGGCGGCCGTCCACAGCGGGTAATCGGGCGCCGGCACCAGCACTTCGTCGCCACTGTTGAGCAGGGCGTTCATCGACATGACGATCAGTTCGGAAGCGCCATTGCCCAGGTAAATGTCATCAATGGTCACGCCGGCGATATTCTTGCCTTGCGTGTAGTGCATGACGGCCTTGCGCGGCGCGAACATGCCTTTCGAGTCCGTATAGCCGGCCGCGTTCTGCAGATTGAGCATCATGTCGCGCACGATCTCGTCGGGCGGATCGAAGCCGAATACGGCCAGGTTGCCGATATTGAGCTTGGTGATCTTGTGGCCTTCTTCTTCCATTTGCCTGGATTTTTCCAGGACCGGGCCGCGGATGTCGTAGCAGACGTCCGCCAATTTATTCGATTTCTGAATCGGTCGCAAAATAAATCCCTGTCGTGATGCGGCGCGGAGACTTGAGCTTGCAGCGTGGCCGCCGCGCCAGAACTATGAACCCGTGAAACTGCGATGCGAAAGACTGCAAGGCGAAAACAACCATTCTCGCCGAAAACAGGCCATTTTATCAAATTAAACATGGCGAACTGCAGCATTTGACGCCGATTCTGCCACGCCGGCGCATCGGTAAGCCCATCCGGCGGCCGCCATCTTCATCTTCCCTTAATCTTGCGCCATTACCATGGCGCAGGCAGGCAGCGTCACTGTGGCGCCGAACATTGCAATTTGGAAAGGATGTTGCTTTTCAGTCGCTCTTTTCTGTCATTTATGGCATGCTTACGCCCTTGGCCGCGGCACCCAGTTTGGCCGCGCGCGCACCGATCAACCGACACGACCAGCCCCGATATCGCCATGAAACTCCACGCCAGCAGCACCCAACAATACCAGACTGTCACCGGCTATGACGAAAACGGCGTCGAGATCAATGCCCAGCCATACAACTACAGCCTGATCGTCATGCCGGAAATGGCGCCACGGGCGTGGGAAGTGGACAGTTTCGAACAATTGAACGAGGCGCATTTCGCGCAGATCCTGGCCGATACGCCCGACGTGGTCATCCTCGGCACGGGCGAGCGCCAGCGCTTCGTGCACCCGAAGCTGACGGCCGCGCTGACCATGCGCCGCATCGGCGTCGAATGCATGGATAGCCAGGCCGCCTGCCGCACCTACAATATCCTCATGGGCGAAGGCCGCAAGGTCACCCTGGCCCTGATCCTGGCCCCGGCCGCAGGCAAGGCCGCATGAAAATCAATGTCAACGAACTGCACTCGTCGCGGGTGCTGATGTGGTCCCTGCTGGGCATCTTCATCGTCGTCACCCTGTATGCGCTGGGCGTGCGCACCCTGGTGCCGCCCGACGAGGGCCGCTACGCCGAGATGGCGCGCGAAATGTTCGTCACGGGCGACTGGATCACCACGCGCCTGAACGGCATCAAGTACTTTGAAAAGCCGCCGCTGCAAACCTGGATGAATGCGCTGACCTTCGCCGCCTTCGGCCTGGGCGAGTGGCAGGCGCGCCTGTGGACTGGCCTGTGCGGCATCATCGGCGTGTGCATGACGGCCTATGCGGGCAAGAAGGTCTTCGGCCCCCGCGTGGGCCTGTACGCGGGCCTGGTGCTGGCGTCGAGCCTGTTCTGGCTCGCTTCCGGGCAGATCAATTCGCTGGACATGGGCCTGTCGGGCATGATGACGATTACCCTGGGCAGCCTGCTGATCGCCCAGCGCGACGACGCCACGGCGACGGAGCGGCGCAACTGGATGCTGGCCTGCTGGGCCGGCATGGCGCTGGCCGTGCTGGCCAAGGGCCTGATCGGCATCGTGCTGCCGGGCGCCGTGCTGGTGCTGTATTCGCTGTGCGCGCGCGACTGGCGCATCTGGACGCGTTTGCACCTGGTCAAGGGCTTGCTGGTCTTTTTCGCCATCGCCGCGCCCTGGTTCGTGCTGGTGGCCCTGCGCAATCCGGAGCAGCCGCATTTCTTCTTCATCCACGAGCATTTCCAGCGCTTCCTGATGAAGGGGCACAAGCGCGAAGGCGCCTGGTACTATTTCCTCGTGCTGCTCATTCCCGGCATCCTGCCCTGGATAGGCGTGCTGCCGCAAAGCCTGGCCGCCGCCTTCCAGCGCCAGCCGGGCGCCTTCCAGCCGCGCTTAATGCTGCTGGTCTGGGCCGTCTTCATTTTCTTCTTCTTCAGCTATTCGACCTCGAAGCTGCCCGGCTATATCGTGCCGATCTTCCCGGCGCTGGCCTTGCTGGTGGCGCTGTACCTGGAATCGGCATCGCGCCGCCAGCGCCTGTTCGCCGCCGGCCTGCTGTGCGTGCTGGGCGCGGCCATCCTGATCGGCGGGCCGATCGCCTTCGGCAAGGCCAGCGCGCGCGATCCGGCGGCACTGATCGCATTGAAAGGCTACCAGCCATGGCTGATGGCGGCCGGCTTCTTCGCCCTGGCCGGCGGCGCCCTGGCCCTGCTGCATGCGCGCCAGCTGCGCCGCGACATGACCGTGCTGACGATCGCCGGCGCCGGCTTCCTGGCCACGCACTGCATCCTGGCCGGCTCCGAACTGTATGGCCAGAACCGCGCGGGCAGCGACATGCTGCCGCAGATCCAGGCCGAACTGAAGGCCGATACCAAGCTCTATTCGGTCGGCATCTATGAACAGTCGCTGACGTATTACCTGCAGCGGCCCGTGATCCTCGTCGATTACTGGGATGAATTCACGTTTGGCCTGAAACAGCAGCCGGAACTGTCGATCCCGACCATCGAGCCGTTCATCACGCAGTGGACGAACGATGCCAACGCCGGCGTGCACGACATGGCCATTATCAGCCTGAACCGTTACAAGGAATTGCAACAGCGTGGCGTGCCCATGCGCGTCATTGCCGAGGATGCGCGCCGCATGGTCATTGCCAACAAATAGATGGAGAACCGGGGCGCGAAGCAGCACGGATCGCGCCCCCGGCCGGCTTGCCCCGCCCCGCAGCGGCAGGATTTTTCACCGCCGAGGGGGCCGCGCCGCCCTATGAACGATATAAAATAGCCATGCCTGCCGGCGGTGTTTGACCGCACCGGCAGCCTCGGCGACACCGACACCCGACACCATACCGACCCAAGAACCGCGCCCCATGACCTCTACCCTGCCCTTTTTGCCTTTTTCCAAACCCACCATCGATGAAGCGACCATCGCCGCCGTCGGCGAGGTGCTGCGCTCGGGCTGGATCACCAGCGGCCCGAAGGTGCAAGCCTTCGAAGCCCAGCTGTCCGAGTATTTCGGCGGGCGTCCCGTGCGCACCTTCAATTCGGGCACGTGCACCATGGAAATCGCGCTGCGCATCGCCGGTGTCAAGCCCGGCGACGAAGTCATCACCACGCCCGTGTCGTGGGTCGCGACGGCGAACGTCATCATCGAAGTGGGCGCCACGCCCGTGTTTGCCGATATCGATCCCGTCACGCGGAATATCGACCTCGACAAGCTGGAAGCGGCCATCACCCCGCGGACGAAAGCCATCATCCCCGTCTACCTGTCCGGCTTGCCCGTCGACATGGACCGCCTGTACGCGATTGCCGAGAAGTACAAGCTGCGGGTCGTGGAGGACGCGGCGCAGGCGTTCGGCTCCAGCTGGAAAGGCAAGCGCATCGGCGCGTTCGGCGACTTCGTCTCGTTCAGCTTCCAGGCCAACAAGAACATCACCACGGGCGAAGGCGGCTGCCTCGTCCTGAACAACCTGGAAGAAGCGAAACTGGCCGAGAAATACCGGCTGCAGGGCGTCACGCGCAGCGGCGTGGACGGCATCGACGTCGATGTGCTGGGCGGCAAATACAACATGAGCGACATCATGGCCGCCATCGGCCTGGGCCAGTTCGCCAATATCGACGCCATCACGGCCCACCGCCGCGCGCTGGCGCGCCACTATTTCGCGCAGTTCGGCAGCGACTTCGAAGCGGCCAGCGGCGCCCGGCTGCCCGTGCAGGACTTTGAAAACAGCAACTGGCACTTGTTCCAGATCATCCTGCCCGACAACGGCCCCGGCACGCGCGCCGCGTTCATGCAGGCCATGGCGCAGCAAAACGTGGGAACGGGCTATCATTACGCACCGATCCACCTGTTTACCATGTACCGCGAACGCGGCTTTACCGAGGGCATGTTCCCCGTCTCGGAAAAGATCGGCCGCCTGACCGTGACCTTGCCGATGTTCTACGCCATGACGACACAGGACGTGGAACGCGCCGTCGCCACCGTCAAATCCATTCTCATCAAGTGAGCAGCGCGCCGATGAAACCTGAACTGTCCATTATCATTCCGATCTACAACGAACAGGATGGCCTGGCCAGCCTGTTCGCCCGCCTGTATCCGGCCCTCGACGCCTTGCAGACGAGCTACGAGATCATCTTCATCAATGATGGCAGCCGCGACAATTCGGTGGCCATCCTGGCGGAACAGTTCCGCCAGCGCCCCGACGTCACGCGCGTCGTCTTATTCAATGGCAATTATGGCCAGCATATGGCCATCCTGGCCGGCTTTGAAGCTTCGCGCGGGCAGATCATGGTCACGCTCGACGCCGACCTGCAGAACCCGCCAGAAGAAATCGGCAACCTGGTGGCAAAGATGCGCGAAGGCTACGATTATGTGGGCTCGATCCGGCGCAAGCGGCAAGATTCCGCCTGGCGCACCCTGGCCTCGAAGATGATGAACCGCCTGCGCGAGCGCATCACCAACATCAAGATCACGGACCAGGGCAACATGCTGCGCGCGTATGGCCGCAATGTGATCGACCTGGTCAACCAGTGCGCCGAGGTCAACACCTTCGTCCCCGCCCTGGCCTACACGTTTGCCCGCAAGCCGACGGAAATCACCGTCGAACACGAGGAACGGGCCGCCGGCGAGTCGAAATACTCGCTGTACAGCCTGATCCGCCTCAATTTCGACCTGGTCACGGGCTTTTCGCTGATTCCCCTGCAAATCTTTTCGATGCTGGGCATGCTGCTGTCGGTCAGCTCCGCCCTGCTGGTGATCTATTTGCTGGTGCGCCGCTTCCTGCTGGGCGCCGAGGCGCAAGGCGTGTTCACCCTGTTCGCCATCGCCTTCTTCCTGATGGGCGTGATCCTGTTCGGCATCGGCCTGGTGGGCGAATACGTGGGACGCATCTTCCAGCAAGTGCGTGCACGGCCCCGCTACGTGGTGCAAACCATCTTGCAGGACGGCATGACCCAGGCGGAAGCCGAGGCGCCATCGTACGTGCGCCTGGAAAAGCGCCAGGTGGGCCGCTGATGGGCGCCCCCCGCGCCGTCGTCTTCGGCTACCACAACGTGGGCGTGCGCTGCATCAAGGTGCTGCTGGCCGGCGGCGTCGATATCGCCCTGGTCGTCACGCACGAAGACAGTCCCACGGAAAACCTGTGGTTCGAATCCGTCGCCAGCCTGTGCCAGGCCGAAGGCATCCCGTACATCACGCCTTCGGACGCGCGCGCGCCCGACCTGCTGGCGCGGGTGCAGGCGGCCAGACCGGACATGCTGTTCAGCTTTTACTACCGCCACATGTTGCCCGCCAGCATTCTGGAAGTCGCGCCCGCCTACAATATGCACGGTTCGCTGCTGCCGCAGTTCCGCGGCCGCGCGCCCGTCAACTGGGCCGTGCTGCATGGCGCCACGGAGACGGGCGCCACCCTGCATGAAATGACGGTCAAGCCGGACGCCGGTGCCATCGTGGCGCAAACAGCCGTGCCCATCCTGCCCGACGACACGGCATTCGAAGTCTTCGGCAAGGTCACCGTGGCGGCGGAACAAACGCTGTGGGGCGTGCTGCCGGCCTTGCTGGACGGCACGGCGCCGCGCCAGCTCAACGATTTGCGCCAGGGCGGCTATTTTGGCGGCCGCACGCCGGAAGACGGCCGCATCGACTGGAAGTTACCCGCGCAGCAGGTGTACAACCTGCACCGGGCCGTCGCGCCCCCGTATCCCGGCGCCTTCACCGAAGTCAACAATGTTATTTACACCATCGAAAAAGCCCGTTTGAGCAAGCATTCCGCAGGAAGTTTGCCACCGGGCTTGGCGGTAGTGGATAATTGCATCTTTGGCGTCTGCGGAGACGGCCGCATGCTGGCCATTTCCGCGCTGAGGGCTGCCGGGGAGCCGATTTCGGCTCAGCAATTGCAAGCAAGTCTGACCACCCGCGTCAGCACACACTGATATCACACAAGAGAATCTCACATGAAAAAAGTCCTCATCTTAGGCGTCAACGGCTTCATCGGCCACCACCTGTCCAAGCGCATCCTGGAGACCACCGACTGGCATGTCTACGGCATGGACATGAACACGGACCGCATCACGGAATTGCTGGAAGATGATAACTACAAGCCGCGCATGCACTTCTTCGAAGGCGACATCACGATCAACAAGGAATGGGTCGAGTACCACGTCAAGAAATGCGACGTGATCCTGCCGCTGGTGGCCATTGCCACGCCATCGACCTACGTCAAGCAGCCGCTGCGCGTCTTCGAACTGGACTTCGAAGCCAACCTGCCCATCGTGCGCTCGGCCGCCAAGTACGGCAAGCACCTGGTCTTCCCGTCGACCTCCGAAGTGTACGGCATGTGCCATGACGAGGAATTCGATCCGGAAAACTCGGAACTGATCTGCGGCCCCATCAACAAGCCGCGCTGGATCTATTCGAACGCCAAGCAGCTGATGGACCGCGTGATCTGGGGCTACGGCATGGAAGGCCTGAACTTCACCCTGTTCCGTCCATTCAACTGGATCGGCGCCGGCCTCGATTCGATCCACACGCCGAAGGAAGGTTCCTCGCGCGTGGTGACGCAATTCTTCGGCCACATCGTGCGCGGCGAGAACATCTCGCTGGTGGACGGCGGCGCGCAGAAACGCGCGTTCACCTACATCGACGACGGCATCGATGCGCTGATGCGCATCATCGCCAACAAGAACGGCATCGCCAGCGGCAAGATCTACAACATTGGCAATCCGACCAATAACTATTCGATCCGCGACCTGGCCGGCATGATGCTGACGCTGGCCGCCGAATACCCGGAATACGCGGAAGGCGCGAAACACGTGAAAATCGTCGAAACGACCTCGGGCGCCTACTACGGTGCCGGCTACCAGGACGTGCAAAACCGCGTGCCGAAAATCACCAACACCTGCGAAGAGCTGGGCTGGGCGCCGACCACCACCATGGCCGATTCCCTGCGCAATATTTTCGACGCCTACCGCAGCCAGGTAGCCCAAGCCAAAGCCCTGATGGATTAATGTTGAGCAAGCCGTTCCTGACCCTGAAAATCGACGTCGATACCTATCGCGGCACCCGTGAAGGCATGGGCAATCTGGTGCGCATGCTGGCCGCGCACCAGGCCAAGGCCACCTTTCTGTTCTCGCTGGGCCCCGACCACACGGGCTGGGCCCTGCGGCGCGCCTTGAAGCCCGGCTTTTTCAGCAAGGTGTCGCGCACCTCGGTGGTCGAGCACTACGGCTTGAAAACATTGATGTATGGCACCTTGCTGCCGGGACCCGATATCGGCAAGCAATGCGCGGCGCAATTGCGCGCCGTGCGCGATGCCGGTTTCGAGTGCGGCATCCACACCTGGGATCACACCCTGTGGCAAGACAATGTGGCCAAGCGCAACGCCGCCTGGACCATCAACATGATGCGCAAGGCCGCCAACCGCTACGAACAGGTGTTCGGCAGCAAGCCGCACACGCACGGCGCGGCCGGCTGGCAAATGAATGTCAGCGCCTTTGTCGAGCACGACACGGCCGGCTACCACTTTGCCTCCGATGGCCGCGCCATGCTCGACGCGCGCGGCGCCATGGTGCATCCGGGCAATGGCCCGCACCGCGTGCGCAATGGCAACACCATCCTGCAATGCGTGCAATTGCCCACCACCCTGCCCACCCTGGATGAATTGCTGGGCTGCGAAATCGACGGCAAGCTGATCACGACCGGCAATGTTGCCGCGCATATATTGTCGCTGACGGCGGACAATCCCCGCGACCACGTATATACCTTGCACGCGGAACTTGAAGGACAGAAACTCGCCCCCATTTTCGAACAGCTGCTGGCTGGCTGGAAAGCCCAGGGCTACCAGTTTGCAGCGATGGGCGATTATTATGAAAAGATAAAAAATACGGACTTGCCCGTTTGCCCCATCACCTGGGATGAGTTGCCCGGGCGTTCGGGACGCCTGATTGTGCAGGGCAAAGCGGCCTGAATGCTGTATTGTTGCACCTGGATGCGTTGCCAGATTAAAAACCAGCGCTGATGATCACCGTTCAGGAGAGAACCTGTGGCTGATAGCCAATCCCTCGTTAGCATACCCGACTTTAGCGCCGCCATGACCAGCGGCAAGACCTTTCAGTTGCTGGGCCGCCCGGCCAAGGCCACGGTGCTGTTTTTCTATCCGAAGGACAACACCCCTGGTTGCACCACGGAAAACATCGCTTTCCGTGACGCGTATGCGCAATTTGCCGCCGCCGGCGTGGAAATCTACGGCATCAGCCGCGATTCCCTGCGCTCGCACGAAAGCTTCAAAGCCAAGCTGGAACTGCCGTTCGAGCTCATTTCCGACCCGGATGAAGCCGTTTGCCTGCTGTTTAACGTCATGAAGATGAAACAGATGTACGGCAAGATGGTACGCGGCGTCGAGCGCAGTACGTTTGTGATTGACGCCCAGGGCCGATTGGTGAAAGAATGGAGAGGCGTGAAGGTCGCAACTCACGTGGAAGAAGTGCTGGAATTCGTAGCGCATCTGAATTGATCGTCCATTTTGATCCAATGCGCGTTGTCGGCTTCCAGCGAGCCTGGTTCAACCGCAGTTCAGTTCACGGTACCTATCGCCATTTTGAGTCAACGAAGCGCCTCCATCCACTGCGCCAGGCGGGTCTGCAGCCCGCCGATGGCGTCCATGACCGGCCATGCTGCCGGCCTTCCGGCAGTTACTCGTCCTGTAGCATTGTTGTTCCCCCGCATCCACCCCATGAGAAGTGCCGCCAGAAGCTGGCTGCCCATGGGCGATTCATTCCAGAAATTTTTTGATTGAGATCCTGATGCCACTGCCAAAATTACCGAGCAAGCCAGCCACCATCCTGGCCACCCAAGATTACCCAAGCGCAGGCGCAGCGCGCCCGGCCACCAAAACCCCGGCAGCCAAGAAAGTGGCTGCACCTGTCATTGAAGCGGCGATCGCCGAAGTTGCCAAGCCGGTCCGCAATGCGGCCACGAAGATCAAGCAAGTGGCGGCCCTGATGGTCGCCAAGCCGGTGCCTGCGCCCGCGCCGGTTGCGGCCGCGCCTGCCGTCGTTGCCGCGCCTGCGGCGAAAGCCAAACCGGCGGCAAAAGGCAAGGTCACGCCGATCAAGCCCGTCAAGCAAGCCGAGCAACCGCATCCGGCCAAGCACAAGCCCGTCGAAGTGCAGCTCAAGTCGTCCGCCAGCCGCGCCGCCGACCAGCGCGGCCTGTCGAAACTGTTCGTGCTCGACACCAACGTGCTGATGCACGATCCATCGTCGCTGTTCCGCTTCGAGGAACACGATGTGTACCTGCCGATGATGACCCTGGAAGAGCTGGACAACCACAAAAAGGGCATGACGGAAGTGGCGCGCAACGCGCGCCAGGTGTCGCGCACGCTCGACGCCCTGATCAGCAACACGGATGACGACGCCATCGAGCACGGCATCCTGCTGTCCAAGCTGGGCAACAAGGATGCCAAGGGCCGTCTGTTCTTCCAGACGCGTTTGCAAAGCGCCGACCTGCCGGCAGGCTTGCCAGTGGGCAAGGCCGACAACCAGATCCTGGCCGTCGTGCGCTCGCTCGAGTCGGAACAGGATGGCCGTCCCGTGGTGCTGGTGTCGAAAGACATCAACATGCGCATCAAGGCGCGCGCCCTGGGCTTGCCGGCCGAAGATTACTTCAACGACCATGTGCTGGAAGACACGGACTTGCTGTACTCGGGCATCGTGCAATTGCCGGACGACTTCTGGAACAAGCACGGCAAGGACATGGAATCGTGGCAGGAAAGCAAGAATGGCTACAGCTCCACCTTCTACCGCGTAACGGGCCCGTTCATTCCATCGCTGCTGGTCAACCAGTTCATCTACCTGGAACCGAAAAACGGCGAAACGCCGTTCTACGGCCAGGTGAAACAGATCAACGGCAAGACGGCCGTGCTGCAAACCCTGCGCGACTTCAGCCACACGAAGAACAATGTGTGGGGCGTGACGGCGCGTAACCGCGAGCAGAACTTCGCGTTGAACCTGCTGATGAATCCGGAATGCGATTTCGTCACCCTGCTGGGCCAGGCCGGTACCGGCAAGACCCTGCTGGCCCTGGCCGCCGGCCTGGCGCAAGTGCTGGAAACCAAGCTCTACAATGAGATCATCGTCACCCGCGTGACGGTGCCCGTCGGCGAAGATATCGGTTTCCTGCCGGGCACGGAAGAAGAAAAGATGTCGCCATGGATGGGCGCCTTCGACGACAACCTGGAAGTGCTGAACAAGTCCGACTCCGATGGCGGCGAATGGGGCCGTGCGGCAACGCAAGACCTGATCCGCTCGCGCATCAAGATCAAGTCGCTCAACTTCATGCGCGGCCGCACGTTTGTGAACAAGTTCCTCATCATCGATGAAGCGCAAAACTTGACGCCAAAACAGGTCAAGACCCTGGTCACGCGCGCCGGTCCCGGCACGAAGATCCTGTGCTTGGGCAACATCGCCCAGATCGACACGCCGTACCTGACGGAAGGCTCGAGCGGCCTGACCTACGTGGTCGACCGCTTCAAGGGCTGGACGCACAGCGGCCACGTCACCCTGGCACGCGGCGAGCGTTCGCGCCTGGCCGACCACGCCAGCGAAGTGCTGTAAGTTATAGCGGGCGGCGTCAGCTGCCCCAGTCATGCAAAAGCCCCGACTGCAGCGATGCAGGCGGGGCTTTTTTCATGTGCGCGACTTTTTCCTGCGGCATGTTCTAATACCGCTCCTTTCTTCCTGGACAACCCGCCCCATGCCTCCCGCCATGCAATTGCTGCTCTGCTTCATCCTCTTCATGCTCATCCACATTTCCGTCATGGCCATCTGCGCCAGGCTGTTCGGCATCACGGTGCGCAGCATCAGCTATGGCGTCGGTCCCACCCTGCTGACCTGGGGCAAAGTCCACCTCAAGCTGCTGCCGCTGGCCGGCAATCTGGTGCTGAAGGATACGCGCGAGGAAACTTTGTATGACGACGACCCCTGCCTTGACGCCTACAACTTCCAGCCGCTGTGGAAGCAGGTGCTGCTGCCATTGAGCGGCGTGGCCGTGCTGCTGGCCTTGGCGCTGGGCATCATGGGAGCATCAGGCTGGGAGCGCTTTATCGCCGCCTTCTGGCAAATCATTGACGGTGCGCTGGCACCATTGTCGACGGCGCAGCAATTGCTGGCTGACGGAGAAACCTTTGCTCGCACGCACGGCTTTGCGCCGGTGTTCGCCCTGTTCGCATTGAAACTGTGCGCCTTTAATCTGCTGCCGTTCGCCGGCCTGAATGGCGGTCAGGCGCTGCTGGCCATCGCACGCGGTGGCCAGCCGTATGTGGCGTGGGAAGAAACGGCAGCAAAATGGCTGTTGCTGCCGGGGCTGGCGATCATGGTGGCGTGGCTGGCGGCGTTCGGCTGGTATGGCTGGAAAAGCATGGGCGCCTAGGCCCCTGGCGCTATTCTTATTTGCAGCCCTATTGTATGCTCGCAACATTGCATTACTCTAATGAACGCGACCGCCCAAGGAACCCGCATTTTTTCACTCGACACCTGCGGCAAGCATCTGGCCCTGTGGGCGATCCGTGCCTACCAGCGCCATCTGTCGCCCTGGAAAGGCTACTCCTGCGCCTACCGCGTGCTGACGGGGCGCGACAGCTGCTCCGCCTATGGCTGCAAGGTCATCGCGCGCCACGGCTTGCGCCCGGGACTGGCGCTGCTGCAACGCCGCCTGCGCGCCTGCGGCGAACGCCATCGCCGACACCTGGCGCTGCATCCGCAGGCGCGGCGCAGCGCGCGCCGCCAGGCCCAGGCGGGATTTTGCGATTGCGACCTGCCTTTGCTGGACTGCGCTTGCGACTGCGCCGACGTGGCCAGCCTGGCTGACTGCTCCCGGCCGCGCCGCGGCAAGAACACGACGTGGTTCCGCAACGACTATACAGCCAGTGCCGCACTGAAACGGCAGCAGGAAGAACACCGCAAGAAGATCAGGCAGCGACAGGATACGGATAGTTAAATTCACACAATAAATTACGAATGAATTATTCATTCATGAAATGAATAATACCCATTATCACTGTGAATTGGCTGGAAACGGATCGGCGGCCTATACTTAAAGCGTCTTCCCTACACTGTTTCCCATGCACACCCAGCTCAGCCCGCACGCACTGCGGGCTTTTTGTTCCCGGCACTTGCCACTGCGTCTTTCCTCTTTTACCCATCACCGGGCGCACCGTTCCCCGCCAGCCCAGCTCCCGGCAGGGAGACCAGCATGATCGTGCGCGAGCGCCCTTCGGCGCTACGGCTGTTCCTCGTCGTGCGCGGCTCCGTCCTGCCGCGCATCCGCACCACGCTCATCGTCAATACCCTGATCGCCTCCCTCGTCACGTGGTGCCACGGCACCTTGTTCGACCACAAGGTG
Organism: Janthinobacterium sp. GW821-FHT03C10; assembly: GCF_059420865.1. Taxonomy (NCBI): domain Bacteria; kingdom Pseudomonadati; phylum Pseudomonadota; class Betaproteobacteria; order Burkholderiales; family Oxalobacteraceae; genus Janthinobacterium; species Janthinobacterium sp. GW821-FHT03C10. Next base: position 725,131 of record NZ_JBWKUN010000002.1, read on the forward strand.
ATCCTCACCACCATCCCGTTTACCCTGATCGGCTTGCCGTTGGCCATCTTCCTGGGCTTTCGCAACACGGCCGCCTACGACCGCTACTGGGAAGCGCGCAAGCTGTGGGGCGAACTGGTGTTGCGCAGCCGTAATTTCTCGCGCCAGTGCCAGACGATGATACGCGGCGACACGCCGGCCCACGCCAGGCTGGGCCTGGACGATGTGCGCGTGCGCATGATTTACCGCGCCATCTCCTTTTGCCACGCCCTGCGTCACCAGTTGCGCGACACGCGCGGACCGGCCGACTTGCAGCCGCTGCTGCGCCCGGCAGAATGGGAAGCGGCTTGCCAGGCATCGAATCCATCCGACTACCTGATGCTGCAGATGGGCCACGACCTGGCCGACTGCGTCCGGCAGGGCCGCATCGACAGCATCCTCACCGCACAGATCGATAGCACGGTCTCGGCCATGGTAGCGGCAGGCGCTTCGTGCGAACGCATCCGCAGCACGCCGATTCCGTTTTCGTACTCGCTGCTGCTGCACCGGACAGCCTATCTGTACTGCTTCCTGCTGCCCTTCGGCCTGGTCGACTCGCTCGGCTTCATGACGCCATTCGTCGTCGCCATCGTCGCCTACACCTTCTTCGGCCTCGATGCCTTGGGCGACGAGATCGAGGAGCCGTTCGGCGAAGATGCCAACGATCTGCCCCTGTCAGCCATGTGCCGCGCCATCGAAATCAGCTTGCGCGAATCCTTGCAGGATGAGAACGTGCCGCCGCCCATGCAAGCGGACGATTTCCTGCTGAATTGATGCGCACGCCAGCTTTCCCCTTGACCTTACCATCGGGGGAAGGCTTACAGTGGACGCACCTAATCATTCAAGGAGTGCTTGTCATGTATCAGTTACAAGTTGAAAACATGAGCTGCGGCCATTGCGTCGGCTCGGTCACGAAAGCGGTGCAAGCCATCGATCCGCAAGCCCAGGTGCAGATCGACCTGGCCAGCAAGCGCGTCACGGTGGAATCGCCAGCAGAACTGGGCGCCATCAGCGCCGCCATCGTCGAGGCGGGCTACCCCGTTACCAGCGCGCAATAAATGGCACGCAAAGCGACATGCACAACAGCCGGCCATTGCGCCGGCTGTTTTCTTATCCGTCCAGTTCCGGGTAATGGCGGAAGATGCCTTCCTGATTGAACGCGATCCTGCGCTTCGACCGCAGGTAGCGGGCGATGTTCGGCCGCGCCGCCACCGTATCGTGCAGCTCGGACAGGAAGGGATAGCCGGGCGCCAGGCGCGCCATGGCTTGAGGAAACGCATAACGCAAGCCGGCCAGCATCTGGAACAGCGACAGGTCGCCATACGTGAGCCTTGCGCCCACCAGATACTGGCCCCGGCTGCGATTATTCAGCAGGACCTGGGTGAAAAAATCGAGGAATTTCGGCAAGCGCGTTTCGCGGAAATCCGCGCCGCGCAGCATGGCCGCCTGTTTTTGCTCCTCATAATATTGATTCATCGACAGCGGGTGATGCGTGTCATGCACTTCCGTCAGCCAGTCGGCCATGGTCAGCTGCAGCTGGTTCAGCCATAAATGGCCGCTTTCCGCGCGCGGCGCCAGGCCCAGGCGGCGGCCCAGGTAGAGCAGGATATTCGTGGTCTGGCCGATCAGCAAGTCGCCGTCGCGCAGCACGGGCGGCGCATAGGCCGCATGCGGCGTGCTGCCGCCGTCGAGGCAGGCCAGCATGGCGGATAGTCCCTGTCCCTGGCGCTCAGGCAAGCGGGCGATATCGCGGTAGTCGGCGCCCGCCTCTTCCAGGGCCAGGCGGATGAATTCGCCCCGTCCCTGTATCGTGGGCCAATAATACAGTTCATACGCCATAGAGCCTCCGTTGATTTACCTCAATGGCAGCAAGCCTTCGCTTCCGTGTCGCCGGCCAGCCCCAGGCTTTGCAGGATGGGGCAATCGGGCTTGTCGTCACCGTGGCACGATTGCGCCAGGTGGGCCAGGGTATCGCGCATTTCCGTCAATTCGGCGATGCGCTTGTTGAGCTCGGCGACGTGGGCCAGGGCGATGCCCTTCACATCCGCGCTGGCGCGCTGGTCGTTTTGCCACAGCGACAGCAACTCGCGGATCTGTTCCAGCGAAAAACCCAGCCCCCGCCCGCGCTTGATAAAACGCAGGGCGTGCAAGTCGTTCGGCGTGTAGATGCGGTAGCCGGCGTCGCTGCGCGCGCTGGGTTTTAGCAATGAAATACTCTCGTAGTAGCGTATCATTTTTGCCGATACGCCCGTCTCGCTTGCCGCCTGGCCGATATTCATCCTATGACTCCTTGATATGCGCGCTGCCTGCATGACTGCGGGCTGTCCAGCGGCGCAGCAACAGGGCATTGCTGATCACGCTGACGGAACTGAAGGCCATCGCCGCGCCCGCCACCATGGGGTTGAGCAAGCCGAAGGCGGCCAGCGGAATGCCGATCAGGTTATAAATGAAGGCCCAGAACAGATTCTGCCGTATCTTGCTGTAGGTGCGGCGCGAGATATCGATGGCGTCCGCCACCAGGGCCGGATCGCCGCGCATCAGCGTGATGCCGGCCGCATGCATGGCCACGTCCGTGCCCGTCGACATGGCGATGCCCACGTCCGCGGCAGCCAGCGCGGGCGCATCGTTGATGCCGTCGCCCACCATGGCCACTTTCGCGCCCTCGCCTTTCAGTGCCGTGATTTTAGCGGTTTTATCGGCCGGCAGCATTTTCGCCGCCACCGTGTCGATGCCCAGCAGCTTGCCGACGGCGTCGGCGCTGCCCTGGTTGTCCCCGGTCAGCATCACCGTGCGGATGCCCAGGCTGTGCAGATGGGCAATGGCCGCCTGCGCGTTCGGCTTGACCTGGTCGCTGAAGGCGAACAGGCCCAGCAGCTCCGATCCCGAAGCCAGCCACGAGATCGTGTTGCCCGTGTTTTCCAGCGACAAGGCCTGTGCCGCCAGCGGCGTCATGTCCACGTTTAACTCCTGCATCAGCCGCGTGCTGCCCAGTTTCAGGTCCAGGCCGTCGACATTCGCCGCCAGCCCGCGGCCCGGCAAGGCCGACAGGGCCGTGGCGGGCAAGGGCTCGATGTGGCGCGCGCCTGCCGCATCCAGCACGGCCGTAGCCAGGCTGTGCTCGCTGCCACGCTGGATACTGGCCGCCAGCTGCAACAGCCGTGCATCGTCGATGCCGTGCGCATGCAGGGCCGCCAGGGCAGGCTTACCCACCGTCAGGGTGCCCGTTTTGTCGAACACGACGGTATTGACGGCGTGCGCCACTTCCAGCGCTTCCGCATCCTTGATCAGGATGCCGTAGCGGGCGGCCACGCCCGTGCCGGCCATGATGGCCGTCGGCGTAGCCAGGCCCAGCGCGCAGGGGCAGGCGATGACCAGCACGGCCACGGCATTGATGATGGCGTTTTCCAGCTCGCCTGTGGCGAACCACCAGCCCAGCATGGTCAGCAGCGCCAGCAACAGCACCACGGGAACAAAGATCGCGCTGACCTTGTCGACCAGATGCTGGATCGGCGCCTTGGCCGCCTGCGCATCTTCGACCAGGCGGATGATGCGCGACAGGGTCGTCTCGCCGCCCACCGCTTGCGTGCGCACCAGCAACAAGCCATCCGCATTGATGGCGCCGCCCGTCACCTTGTCGCCCGGATGCTTATCGACCGGCAAGCTTTCACCCGTGATCAGCGATTCGTTGACCTGGCTTGCGCCTTCCACCACCACGCCATCGACGGCCACCCGCTCGCCGGGGCGGATCACCACCAGGTCGCCCACGTTTACCTGTGCCACGGGCAAGTCGATCTCGACGCCGTCGCGGCGCACGCGGGCCGATTCCGGACGCAAGACCTGCAGCGCGCGGATGGCCGAGGCCGTCTGCCGCTTGGCGCGGCTTTCCAGCCATTTGCCCAGCAGCACCAGCGTAATGACAACGGCCGATGCCTCGAAGTACAAATGCGGCAACATCTCGCCTGCCGTCAGCCATTGATAGACGGACAAACCATACGCGGCGCTCGTGCCCAGCGCCACCAGCAAGTCCATATTGCCGCTGCCGGCACGGGCCGCCTTCCAGCCCGCCTTGTAGAACCGGGCGCCAAAATAAAACTGCACGGGCGTGGCCAGCGCGAATTGCACAGCGCCGGGCAGCATCAGATGGATGCCGGCCCACTCGAGCAGCATGGGCAGCATCAATGGGAAAGCCAGCACGGCCGCGAACGCCACTTTCATGCCGTCGCGGTTGGGCGCCACAACGGGCGCGCTGGCCTGGCTGGCGGCAGGAGCCTTGGCCTCGTAGCCGGCCTTGTCGATGGCGGCGATCAGGGTGGCGGCATCCGCGCCGCCCGTGACCTTGATGCGCGCGCTTTCCGTGGCCAGGTTGACGCTGGCGGCCAGCACGCCGGGCACCTTCAGCAGGGCTTTTTCCACCCGCCCCACGCAAGAGGCGCACGTCATGCCGGCGATGTTCAGGTCGATCTCGCGCTGCGCCACCGTGTAGCCGGCCTTTTCCACGGCTGCCTGCAAGGTGGCCAGGGGAATCGGCGTATCGGAACTGATTTTGGCCACTTCCGTGGCAAGGTTGACGCTGGCCTGGGTCACGCCCGGCACGGCGGCCAAGGCCTTTTCCACGCGGCCCACGCACGAGGCGCAGCTCATGCCTTCGATGGCCAGCGCCTGCGCGTGCGCATGCGCAGTAGCGGGAGGGGAAGCGGCGGGAGCGAGTGCACTCTGATTCATGGCAGATCCTGTACGAAAGATTAACTGATATGTACAGGATCTGCTATCCCATGATGGGAAGGTCAAGCCCTATTTCAGCCTGCAGCACACCTTAGCGCACCACGCAGTCGATGGTGGCAGGCTTGCTGCTGCCTGCCGCGCTGCCCGGGCCCGGTGACGACGATGAAAAGACCGGCGGCGGCGTGAACGGGATGCCGGGGTTGACGGGCAAGGGGGCGGGCGGCTGCCTGAAGTTGGGCGTATAGCCAAATTGCCCGGCAGAAAAATTACTCGTACCCGCTGGATTCGTCACATGAATCAGGCCATCGAGCACCTGCACATACAGGCCCGGCGCCCGCAGCTGGCTTGCCGGTCCCGGTGCCGGTGCCGGCAACGACGGCGTCCCAGGCGGGATGACGGTGGCAATGAAAGTCGTGCCGCGAATGCCGATGGTGGCGGCCGGCGTCTTCATCTCGAAGCGCTCCTTGTTGCGCTTGCCCAGCAGGCCCGTGACGGAACGCAAGCCCCCCTTGAGCAAACTGAAGATGGCGTGGTCGCCATCGGGCTGTTCGGCCGTGTAGCTGAATTGCTCGATCACGAAACTGGTATTCGGTTTCAAGGTGATTTCGCTATTGTCGATCAGCTTGATCAAGGCATAGGTCTCCTTTTCCGTCAGCAAGGTGTCGCCCTGCTCGACTTCGGACTTGATGGCCAACAATTTCACCTTGCCATCGGCCTTTTTCGCCATCAGCGGACCGCTCAATTGCATGACGGTACCGGCCACCTGCCCTGCCCAGGCGTGCGCGCCCACGCACATCAGGGCCAGCCACAAGAAAGCCTTAATTGCAGTACATTTTTTTAGCGGCATCATCGTATTTGTATCCTGTCGGTTTATCGGTGGCATCGACAACATCCATGCTGTCTTTCTTCTTGTCATCCAGCTTGGCTGGCGTCGTGGACGCGAGCGTATCGTTGGCACGGTCGGCCTGCTTGATGATGCGCAAGGCATCGTCGATGGCAGCGCTCGTGGCGGAGTCGATCACGGGCCTGTCGACGGTGGTCGCTGGCAGGAAAATGGCGTCCGCCATATTTACCGTGCCGGTCGGCGCCAGCAGGGTCACGCCGCTGCGCTGGCGGTTGATGCGCACACCCGCGTCGCCCGTGATGCTGCCCGTTTTCGCCAGCACGCTCATGCTGGCCGCTGCCGGCAAGATGAAGCTGGCCATGTCCGCAAAGCGCACGTTGGCGCCCGCGCTGGCGCTGAAATGGCCGCCGCTAACGATATTCGCATTGCCTTCGACACGGACGTCGCCGCCTGCCACCAGGCTGATGTCGCGCGCCGCCGCCAGCTGCGCGCCATCGCCCAGCACCACGTCCGTACTGGCATTGAGCGCGATATCATTGCCCGCGATCCTGCCGTTGACGGCGACGGGGCTGTGCGCCGTCACGCTGACGTTGCCGCCATTCGCATTGATGTTGCCGGCCGCGATGCCGCCCGTGTTGTCGATGGCGATATTGCCCGCGCCCGTGAAGAGCGTTCCCAGAATCAAGGTGCCCGGCGCCGAGGTATTGTTGAGCGTAATGCCGCCGCCGGCACTATTGCTGGCACTAAAACTGCCCACCTGGTTGCCCGGATTGCCCAGCACGATGCCGTTTTGCGCCCGTGCCGTCAGGCTGCTGGCGAGCAGCGCACCGTCCTGGCCGATGGCGCCGTTCAAGGCGCTCAGCTGCACATCGTTGGCCGCCAGGCTGGCGAAGCGCAAGTCGCCAGCCGCTTGCGTGATGGCCAGCTGGCCCGCCAGCCGGATGGCGCCGGCAGTCTGATTAAAACTGTTGGCGACGAGCAAGTTGCCATTGCCGCTCAACACGCCGCCGCCTTGCGCGTAACGGTCCGCCGACAGGCTGCCGTTCAGCAGCAGGTTGCCGCCGTTGATTTCCAGGCCGGCCAGGCCGCCCAGCACGGAACGATCCAGCGCGCTTTCACCGAGGGTCAGGCTGCCGCCCGTCAGCAGCAAGCCCGTCGCGGAAGTCAGGTTTTTCAGGATGGTATTGCCGGCCGCCGCGCTGTAGGTGACGATGCCCTTGCTGTTGCTAAAGTCGACAGCCAGCACGTTCGCGCCTTCCGGCACTACGCCGCCGTCCCAGTTGGCGGCATCGCTCCATAAGCCGTTGCCGCTGGCTACCCAGGTCGACAATTGTTTTTGCGCGATCGTAGCCTGCGCCGTGCCGCCCGTCGTCTCCAGCGTGTAGTTGCCCGCATCGGCGCCCGCCAGGCGGAAGCCGCTGGCCGTCACCAGCTTGCCCGCGCCGGCGTTCTTGTCGGCAAAACTGCCGCTGCCGCCCACCACGGCGACCACGTCCTGGCCCAGCACGCCGCTTGCCGTGGCGCTGACGACGGCGCTGGTCGTGCCGTCATACACCTTGCCGGCCGCATTCAGGCCCGCCAGGGTCAGGCTGGCGGGCGTGATGCTGGCCAGCAAGCCCGTCGGCAAGACGATGAAATAATTAACCGCATCGGCACCCGTCAGCGCAACGCCGCTCAGCTGCACAGCCTTGCCTACGCCCACGTTCTTGTCCGCGAAGTTGGCCACTGCCGAGGTTGTCAAGCTGTCGCCGGCGACACGGTCATCGCCCAGGGTCAGTTGCGCGCCCGTCGTGCCATCGTAGACCTTGCTGCCCGCCACGCCGGACAGGTTCAGCGCGCGCGCGCCGATATCGGCCGTGGTGCTACCGACATTGCTGCCCAGCACATAGTTGCCGGCGTCGTCGCCGCTCACGCCCACGTTGGTCACCGTGACGGTTTTGCCCGCACCGGCGCTCTTGTTGCCAAACGCGGCATTACCCGCCACCGTCAAGGCATCGCCCTGGACGCGGTCGTCGCCAAAGCCCACTTGCGCGCCCGTCGTGCCGTCATACGT
>NZ_JBWKUN010000003.1:0-87519 GCF_059420865.1 Janthinobacterium sp. GW821-FHT03C10
CTGGTTATTGCTGGCCAGACGGCTGTCTTCGGCGACAAGAACGCGGGCAATGCGAAAGCCGTGACGGTCAGCGGCACCACCTTGCTCGACGGTTCGGGTGCGGCCAGCAACTACACGGTGGCCAATCCGACCGGCTTGACGGCCAGCATCACGCCGAAAGCCCTGACGGTGACGGGTCAGGTGGCGGGCAACAAGGTCTATGACGGCAATGCGGTGGCGCAACTGACCGGCGGCAGCCTGGCCGGCCTGGTGGGTGATGAAACCCTGGCCATCGGCGGCCAGACGGCGGCCTTCAGCGACAAGAACGCGGGCAATGCGAAAGCCGTGACGGTCAGCGGCACGACCTTGCTCGACGGCTCGGGTTCGGCCAGCAACTACACGGTGGCCAATCCGACCGGCTTGACGGCCAGCATCACGCCGGCGTCCATCAGCGCCATTGCCGGTATCGTGGCCGCGAACAAGGTGTACGACGGTGGCACGGCCGCCAGCCTGAACCTGGCTGGCGCCACCTTCAAGGGCCTGGTGGCTGGCGACGCCTTGAGCCTGGCTGGCGGCCCCGTGCTTGGCGCGTTCAGCGACAAGAACGCGGCAACGGGCAAGACCGTGACCATCAGCGGCCTGGGCCTGGCCGGTGCCGATGCGGGCAACTATGTGCTGGCCAGCAGCCAGGCCAGCACCACGGCCGATATCACGCCAGCGGCGCTGACGGTCAGCGCCAGCGGCGTCAACAAGGTGTATGACGCCACCACGAATGCCGTCGTCTCCTTGCGCGACAACCGTATCGGCAATGATCAGCTGAGTATTGCCAGCAACGGCGCCAGCTTCAGCGACAAGAATGCGGGCGTGGGCAAGACGGTGACGGTGGCCGGCATACGCCTGAGCGGCGCGGATGCGGGCAATTATGTGGTCAACAGCACCGCCAGCACGACGGCCACGATCTCGCAGGCGGCGCTGACGGTGAAAGTCGAGAATGCCGAAAAAGACCAGGGACGCGCCAATCCCGACTTCCGCGCCAGCTACAACGGCTTGCTCGCTGGCGATACGCTGGCCACGGAATTAAGCGGCAACCTGGCCTTCAGCACGCCGGCGACGACGGCTTCCGCGGCAGGCAATTATCTGGTATCGGCATCGGGTCAGACGTCGAACAACTACGCCTTGAGCTATGTGGATGGCGTGCTGAAAGTCAATCCGACGGAGGCGCTGCAAAGCGCGGTCGCAAGCGTGATTGCTGCCGTTGCCGTGGCGCCATCGCAGGGCAATATGGTGCAGGCGGACATGATCGTCAGTGGCGAAACGGCGCCAGGCAAGCCCGCCGCCGCGCAGGAGGCGCCGCGCGAGGGCGAGCAGGGCAGCGCAGGCAGCGCGCCGGCGGTGCAGTTGGCCGGCAATGTCGTCGGCAATGTCCTGCCAGGACTGCGCCTGAGCGTGGTCGATAGCGGCTTGCGCCTGCCGGCCGAAGCTGGCGGCAACACGCGCCAGGATAGCCAGTAAAGCCAGCGGCGTCACCGCATGGTGGCGCCGGAGATGCCGCTTCGTATTTCGAAGCGGCATTTTTTTTTACCGGCGCGTCGTTGACGCGCTCGTATAATGGCTGCACCATCCTTGATTTCCGTCAGAAGAGCAGCGCTGAACAGAAAGTACAATCGCATGACATCCAACTTCATCGGCGTGGCCGGCTTGCCACGCGCCGGTTCTACCTTGCTGTGCCAACTGCTGGCGCAGCATCCCGACTTGCATTGCGAAGGCAATAGTTCGCCCCTGTGCAACGCTTTGCTGGGCATGCGGCGCATGGTCAGCGACGACGCTTTTTTCCTGTCGCAGCTCGACAGCTCCTTCGATGCCAGCTATGACCATCTGAAAACGGCCATGCAGGGCTTCCTGCGCGGCTGGTACCGGGATTGCGGCAAGCAGGGCGTGGTGGACAAGAACCGCGCCTGGCTGCATTGCGTGGAAATGCTGCTGCAGCTGGCGCCGGAAGCGAAAATCATCGTCTGCGTGCGCGAACTGGGCCAGGTCTACGGCTCCATCGAAGCGCAGCACCAGCGCACCATCCTGCTCGATTTCGTCGACCATCTGGCCGATTTCGACCGCCTGGGCCGTGCCGACATGCTGTTTGCCAAGGACCGCACCATCGGTGCTCCCCTGAGTTCCCTGCATGCCGTGCTGGACTTGCCTGCCGAAGTGCAGCAGAAGCTGTATTTCGTGCGTTTCGAAGACTTGATGGCGCGGCCGGTGGAATGCATGTCGCACCTGTACAGCTGGCTGGGCCTGGCACCGTTCCAGATCGACCCGCACGATCTGGCCGTGGGCATCCAGGAAAGCGACAGCCATTACCGCATGAAGTACACGCACCGCCAGCAGGCGACGATCAGCGCGCCCAGGCCGCATGCGATACCGCCGCGCATCCAGGCGCAAATCGAAGATGCGTATGGCTGGTTTTATGACCTGTATTATCCGCAACACCAACGCGCGGCAACGCCATCGGCCTGAAAACACCTGCGGCAGTGCTGATACCACTTGCCGCGCCGATGCTGGCGCGGTATTGCCGGAGCCGGCCGCATATCTTTCCCTTTCATTCTTTGCCAACGGTGCCTTGGGCACCGGCGCTGATGCAACTGGTATTGTAAAAAACACCGTTGTATAAAACCACTTGACTACCAATTTTCGGCGACGCATTCTTGATGCAGAAAGCCGACGCTTCGCTGTGCTTTCTTTACGTACAACATAAAAAGCTACTTCGATAGTTTTCGTATAACGTTCAGGAGACATTGTGAAGACACGGCAAATTAGCCGGCTGGCCTCGCCTTTGATGGCTGGCCTGCTGGGCAGCGCGCTGCTCGCTTGCGGCGGCAATTCCACCACCGAACCCCCCTCGACCCTGCTGGCCGCCACGGCCGCCAGCGATCAGTGCGCTGCCTGGAGCGCAGCCGCCGTCTACACGGCGGGCCAATGCGCCGTCTACGACGGCAAGGTGTACCGGGCCAAGTGGTGGGTGCAAGGCACGGCGCCGAACAACGACCAGTGGGGACCGTGGAGTCTCGATACCAGCACCCCGACACCGACGCCCACTCCGACGCCAACGCCCACTCCGACGCCAACGCCAACGCCAACTCCGACTCCCACGCCAGGCGTGCCTACCAAGGCCCAGGCCGAGGCGAACGAGGCGGCGCTGACGAACAACGATTTCTTCCGCAAGGTCAAGGCGTCGATCCGCACCCTGGGAAATGCCGCCGTCGAGGCCGTCCAGCCTGGACTGGCCGGCAATCCGCTCAACGTCAAGCGGGTCGAACGCCTGCTGCCGGCGGCGAAGTGGGATTACTATTTTGCCGCGCGCGACGCCAGCTACACCTACCAGCGCTTCCTGCAAGCCGTGGCCAAGTTCCCCGCCGTGTGCGACGACTACAGCGACGGGCGCAACGCGGACGCCGTCTGCCGCCATAGTCTGGCCACCATGTTCGCCCATTTCGGGCAAGAAACGGGCGACCATAACGCCAGCAGCCCGCTGCCGCAATGGCGTCAGGGCTTGAAATATTTGCGCGAACTGGGCTGCGATGAAACGGGTGCCGGCTGCGGCTACAACATCGAGTGCGCCGATCCCGTCTTCAACAAGGTATGGACGTGCGGTAAGAATGCCGACGGCAGCTTCAAGAAATACTTTGGCCGCGGCGCCAAGCAGCTGTCCTACAACTACAACTATGGTCCATTTTCGCAAGCCATGCATGATGGTGACCAATCCGTGCTGCTGAAAAATCCAGACCTCGTCGCCTCGACCTGGCTGAACCTGGCGTCGGCCACGTTCTTCTTTGTCTATCCGCAACCGCCGAAACCGTCGATGCTGCATGTGCTCGACGGCACTTGGGTGCCGAACGCGGCCGATACGACGGCCGGCGCGGGCAATAATTTCGCCACCACCATCATGATCATCAACGCCGAATGCGGGCAGGGCACGGAAAAGCAGGCCGCGCAAAACCGTATCGATTACTACAAGCAATTTGCCGCCGACATGGGCTGGGATTATTCCGGCGAACAATTGTCTTGCGCCAACATGCAACGCTTCACCCCGGCCAGTTCCGCTGCCTACAACATCTACTGGGAAAAGAACTGGAGCGCCGGTGGCGAGAACCAATGCCAGCTGGTCAGTTACCAAACCCCGTACAGCGCCTTGCTGGCCGGGAACTACGTGAAATGCGTGGAAGCCAACTGGAATGTGAAGTTGCAGTAGCAGTCAATGCAAGACAGCCGGCCAGGGATAACAGTTGACAAGAGCCCCTTCAGGGGCCTGCAACAGCTCTCGATGTACAACCATAACGGAGACCAATACCACATGAAATCGAATGCATTATTGATGGCCCTGCTCAGCGGCGTGCTCGTCGCTTGCGGCGGGGGCCAGGACGGCACGACCGCCACCCCGAACACCTTGCTTGCCGCCGTGGAGGCGTGCGCCGTCTGGGATGCCGCCACCGTCTACACGGGCGGCCAGTGCGTGACGTACCAGGGCGTCACCTACAAGGCCAAATGGTGGACGCAAGGCAATGTTCCCAGCGCCGCCGACCAGTGGGGCCCATGGGCCGTGACGGATACGCCGACGCCAACACCGACACCGACACCAACGCCAACACCAACGCCGACGCCGACGCCGACACCGACGCCGACACCGACGCCGACGCCGACGCCGACACCAACGCCAACGCCGACACCGACACCGACACCCACGGCTTGCCGTCCGGACGGCCTGATTTCGGCCGTGCCGAATGTGCCGTATTGCAAGGTGTACGACGCGAATGGCCGCGAAGTGCTGAGCAATGGCTTGAACCGGCGCATCGTCGGCTACTTTGCCAGCTGGCGCACGGGCGTCGATGGCAGCCCAACGTATCTGGTGAATAACCTGCCGTGGGACAAGATCACCCACTTGAACTATGCGTTCGCCACCGTCGATCCGGCCACGTCGAAAATTGCCATCGGCAGCGGCGCCGCCAATCCGGACACGGGCCTGACGTGGCCAAACGTACCGGCGGCAGCCATGGACCCGTCCCTGCCGTACAAGGGCCATTTCAACTTGCTGGCGCAATACAAGAAGAAGTATCCGGGCGTGAAACTGATGATTTCCGTGGGCGGCTGGGCCGGCAGCGGCGGCTTCTACACCGCCACGACGAACGCGGACGGCAGCATCAACACGGCCGGCATCAACACCCTGGCCGACTCGATGGTGGCCTTCGTGCGCCAGTACAACTTCTTCGATGGCGTCGATGTCGATTACGAACATCCGACCACCAACAATGAAGCGGGCAATCCGAACGACTTCGCCGTGTCGAAACCGCGCCTGGCGGGCCTGATGACGAGCTACAACGTGCTGCTGAAGGTGCTGCGCCAGAAGCTCGACGAAGCGGCCGTGCAGGACAATAAATACTATCTGCTGACCATCGCCGGCTCCGCTTCGGGCTGGGTCTTGCGGGGCGAGGAAAACATGTCGGGATTGAAATATCTCGATTACGCCAGCCTGATGAGCTACGACTTGCACGGCGCATGGAACCAGTATGTGGGACCGAACGCGGCGCTGTTTGACGACGGCAACGATGGCGAATTGCGCGCCGGCAATGCCTATCAGTTCCAGAACATCGGCTACCTGAACACGGACTGGGCTTACCGCTACTACCGGGGCGCCATGCAGGCGGGCCGCATCAATATCGGCGTGCCGTTCTACACGCGGGGCTGGAAGGATGTGGCGGGCGGCACCAACGGCTTGTGGGGCACGACGCCGCTGATCAGTTCCACCGTCACCTGCGCCGGCACCAAGACGTGCGGCACGGGCGCCACCGGCATCGACAACGTGTGGTTCGACCTCGATACACAAGGCAAGCCGACGCCGGGCGGCGGCAACCCCATCTGGCACGCGCTGAACTTGCAGAACGGTATCGTGCCGAGCTACCTGGACGCGTATAAAGTCACGGACAAGGCGCTGGTAGGCACCTATGTGCCGTACTACAGCAGTACCATGGTGGCGCCGTGGCTGTGGAATGCGACTAAAAAAGTATTCATTTCCACGGAAACCACGCAGTCGATCGCGGCCAAGGCCCAGTACATCGTCAATAACAATATCGGCGGCGTGATGATCTGGGAAATGGCGGGCGACTATGCCTGGGATGCCACGCGCAACGGCGGCAAGGGCGAGTATTTCATGGGCACCACCCTGACGGACGTGCTGTACCAGGCCTTCCGCACGGCTGGCGTGTACGGCAACAAGCGCGCCGAAATCGCCATGCCGGGCACGGCGGCCAACGTCAGCATCACCCTGGGCGGCTGGAAGCTGGGCGACAACAACTTCCCCATCAACCCGGTGATGACGGTGAAGAACAACACCACGTCGACCCTGCCGGGCGGCACCGTGGTGGAGTTCGACTATCCCGTCTCGGCGCCATCGGACATGAGCGACCAGTCCGGCTTCGGCTTGACGGTGATCAATGCCGGCTACACGGGGCCGAACAATATCGGCGGCTTCACGAAGAACTACAACCGGGCCCGCTTCGCGATTCCCGCCTGGCAATCGCTGGCGCCGGGCGGCTCCGTGGCGCTGACCCTGAACTACCGCCTGCCGATCTCGGGACCGGCCAACTACACGGTCACCGTGGGCGGCACCAAGTACGCCTTGACGCAGGAGTATCCGGAACTGCCGGTGGCCTTGCCGTAAGTTGAATCCGGCAGGGTAAACAGAAAAGGGCGGAACCGAGGTTCCGCCCTTTTTTCTTGGCTTTCTTTTGAAATAAAACGCCGGACAAAACCGTAGCGAGCGGCAGTGATGTGTGGCTAAGAAGCGCAACCGTGCTAGAGCACGGTGAGCATCGCAGGCCGCACAGCGCGCCGCGCAGTAGGTTTTGCTCGGTGTTTAGAACCAGGTTTCTACCTGGAAGCCATACGAGGTGCCGCTGGTATTGTTGTTGTAGATCGGGCCGCCGTTGTTCGACGCATTGACCGAGGCGGTGGCCGCATCGTTCCATTTGCCGTAGGTCACGAAAGCGCGCAGCTCGGGACGCGACCACAGGCCAGGACCGGCCGAGATCGTCGGGGCGATGGTCAGCTTGGTCAGGCGCTTGGCCGGCAGGCCGCCCGCTTGCGTCACGCGGTCCGTGCCCAGTTCGCCCACCAGCTTGAAGTTGTTGGTGAATGCGTACACGGGACGTACGCCGACCGAGGTCCAGGTCGAGGAACCGGTGGCGTTCGACTCGTCTTTTTGCCACAGGGCGACGAATTCCATGCCGAAGTTGGCCATCGGCTGGATCGCCATGTCATTGAAGATGCGCGTGCGTTTCACGTCCGAACCGAAATTGGTGTCGCCCGAAGCGCCGAACTGCGCGCCCTTGCCCGTGCCAGGGCCGACGCCGTACTGCACGCCGAAGGTATTGCCGCCGCCGAAGACTTTCGCCTGGCGGTGGAAGGCCGACAGCTGCCAGCCATTGTGCTTCTGGCCGAAAGCGTCGTTGTCCTTGCCTTCGCCGATGATGTAGGTCGCGGCCAGGTCCAGCGTGCCGTTTTCATTGACGGGAATCTCGCCGTAGATGAAGTTCTGGCGCACGGCGGACTTGGTGCTGACGACGCCGGTCGGCGACACGGTGTTGATGTCGTTGTCCTTGAAGAAGGCGTACGAGAATTTGCCGGGGCCGGCAGGAATGCGGTCCAGGCCGGCGCCCGTGCCGTTCATATTGATGTATTGCAAGTCCAGCATGTGGATGTCGGGACGGTAGTAGAAGCGTTTGCCGATCCAGGCCGTGCCGCCGTTCAGGAAATCGAGTCCCTGCGCTTCGACATAGGCCTTGACGATGCCCAGCTTGTTGTCGCCGAAATCGGAGTTGGGCGCGTAGGCGTTGACCCAGATGGTGGCCAGGTAGTTCACGCCGCCGGACTGGGCGACGGACTTGGTGTAGCCGAATTCCGTGTAGGCGTCGCACTCATTGCCCAGACGATATTTCATGGTGTTGCCGCCCAGACCGAAGCAGCCTTGCGAACCGCCGTCGCCCGAAGTATTGCTGCCGGCGCCGGCGCGCAGGTAGCCGTGGAAGCCTTCGGAGTCGGATGGATACATGGGGTCGGCCATGGCGGAAGCGCTGGCGATGGCCAGGAGCAGGGCAGGTAAAGTTTTCAATGCAGTGCGATTCATGCGGTCTCCAGAAGAATGTTGGTGGTAGCGGTGGCGCCCCGGAAGGCCGGTCACCGCACACGGTCTAATGCCGAAAACCAAGTCTAGCAGCGCTTTTTTAACCAGCCTGATACAAATCGAACAAGTACCGATACTTTCTTTCAAAGTGTTGTTTTTACTCGATATCGATACTCTGGCGCATAGAGGGGTTGCAAAAGAGTATCGAATTGCGGTTTTGGAGTATCAGAAAGTATCAAAGTCCGGTGCTACATTGTGGTCGTGGTGCTAAGTACCTGAGCATTGCCAACGACAAAAAACACTGGAGACACACAATGAAACGTTCCGCCATTGCCGCGCTGTGCGCCGGCGCGCTCTGCCTCAGCTCGTCCGCTTTTGCCGCAACCGACCTGGTCATCGCCACCGTCAACAACGGCCACATGATCGAAATGCAAAAGCTCGGCAAATTCTTCGAGCAAGCCAATCCCGACATCAAGCTCAAGTGGGTGACCCTGGAAGAGGGCGTCTTGCGCCAGCGCATGACCACCGATATCGCCACCAAGGGCGGCCAGTTCGACGTGATGACCATCGGCCTGTATGAAACGCCCATCTGGGGCAAGAAAAACTGGCTGATCCCCATCAAGCCGGACGCCAGATACGATATCGACGATCTGCTGCCCGCCATCCGCGAGGGACTGTCCGGCGACGGCAAGCTGTACGCCTCGCCGTTCTATGGCGAAAGCTCGATGATCATGTACCGCAGCGACCTGGTCAAAAAGGCGGGCGTGACGATCGAAGACCGCCCCAGCTGGAACCAGCTGCGCGACGTGGCGGCCAAGCTGCACGATCCGGCCAACGGCGTGTACGGCATCTGCCTGCGCGGCAAGCCGGGCTGGGGCGACAACATGGCCCTGATCACCACCATGGCCAATTCCTACGGCGGCCAGCTGTTCGACATGCAATGGAAGCCGCAATTTACCAGCAAGCCGTGGAAGGATGCGGTCACCATGTATGTCGACCTGATGAAGAAATACGGCCCGCCGGGCGCGGCCGCCAACAGCTTCAATGAAAACCTGGCGCTGTTCAACCAGGGCAAGTGCGGCATCTGGATCGACGCGACGATCGCCGCCTCCTTCATCACGGACCCCAAGCAAAGCAAGGTGGCCGACAAGGTAGCGTTCGCCCAGTCGCCCATCGGCGTGACGGAGCGGGGCGCCAACTGGTTGTGGATCTGGTCGCTGGCGATTCCATCGAGCTCGAAGCGCCCGAACGAGGCGCAGCGCTTCATCAACTGGGCCACCTCGCCCGATTACGTGAAACTGGTTGCCAAGGAAACCAGCTGGGCCAACGTGCCGACGGGCACGCGCAAGTCGACGTATGCGAGCCCCGAGTTCCAGAAAGTGGCGAAATTCGCCGCCGCCGAAGGCAAGGCCCTGGCCACCACGCGCGCCGTGCAAAGCACCTTGCCGCCATCGCCATATGTTGGCGTGCAATTCGCCTCGATTCCCGAATTCCAGGTGATCGGCGTGGCGGCAGGCCAGCAGATGGCGGCAGCGCTGCTGGGCAAGGTGACGGTGGAGCAGGCGCTGGAGTTGTCGCAGCAGACGGCGGAACGAGAAATGCGCAAGGGCGGCTACTACAAGTAAGAGGATAGCCTGACCAAACCTACTGCGCGTCGCGCTTTGCGGCCGGCGATGCTCACCGTACTCCAGTACGGTTGCGCTTCTCGGCCACAAATCACTGCCGCTCGCTACGGTTTTGTCAGGCATCTTTGTTGTGCCGTTTGGTTTGTAAAACAGGTGACATGACTGGCCTTGCTGTTGCAGAGATCAATCACTCACCTCACGTCTCAAGAGAACCCCTATGAAACGCATTATCCCCCGGACTTTGCTGACGCCGGCCGTGGTCGCCGTCTCCGTCATTTCCGTGATTCCGTTATTGATCACGCTGTATTACGCGTTCGTGCGTTATTCCATGCTCGATCCGAGCGGCCATCCTTTCCATGGTCTGGCCAATTTCCACTTTTTCTTTACCGATGCCTCGTTCCTGCCGGCCTTGCAGAACACGTTTACCTTGCTGTTTTCCGTCATGCTGATCACGGTGGTGCTGGGCACGGCGCTGGGCTTGCTGATCAATGAAGCGTTCCCGGGGCGCGCCGTCGTGCGCGTGCTGCTGATCTCGCCGTTCCTCGTCATGCCGGCCGTGAATGCCCTGATGTGGAAGAACATGTTGCTCAATCCGATCTACGGACTGTTTGCGCAGATCAGCCTCTTCTTTGGCGCCACGCCCGTCGACTGGCTGTCGGCCCATCCCCTGTTTTCCATCATCATGATGGTCTCCTGGCAATGGCTGCCGTTTGCCTGTCTGATCTTCATGACGGCCCTGCAATCGATGGACCGCGAACAGCTGGAAGCGGCGCGCATGGATGGCGCTACCTATCTGCAGCAGCTGCGCTACCTCTACATTCCCCACCTGGGCCGCGCCGTCTCGGTGGTGCTGATGATCGAGATGATCTTCCTGCTGTCGATTTTTGCGGAAATCTTTACCACCACGGGCGGCGGACCCGGCTTCGACACGACCACCATCACCTTCATGATCTATCAGCAGGCACTGCTGTCCTATGACGTGGGAGCGGCCTCGGCCGGCGCCCTGTTCGCCGTGCTCATCGCCAACATCGCCGCCTTCTTCCTGATGCGCGTCATCGGCAAGAATCTGTCGAAATAAGGAGACCTTGATGCATAGCAAACTCAATCTGTATGGCCGCACGGCCGCCGCCTGGCTGTGCGCGCTGCTGCTGTTCTTCCCCATCTTCTGGCTGGGCCTGATGGCCTTCAAGACGGAAGGGCAAGCCATTTCCACGCCGCCGCTGCTGTTCTTCACGCCCACCCTGGACAGCTTCCGAGAAGTGCTGGCGCGCGACAATTACTTCGGCTACGCGTGGAACTCGCTGTTTACCAGCGTGGTGTCGACGGCCATTGGCCTCTTGATCGCCATCCCGGCAGCGTATTCGATGGCCTTCTTTCCCACGGGCGGCACCATCGGTTTGCTGAAGTTCATGCTCAGCTCGCGCTACATGCCCGGCGTGGGCGCTTTGATGCCCATCTATATCTGCTACCAGTACTTCGGCCTGCTCGACACGCGCATCGGCCTGACCATCATGTTCATGCTGATGAACCTGCCCATCATGATCTGGCTGCTGTACACGAGCATGAAGGAGCTGCCGCGCGAAATCCTCGAGGCCTCGCGCATGGATGGCGCCACCGTGTGGGACGAGTTCCGCCACGTCGTGCTGCCCCTCTCCGTGGGCGGCATCGCTTCCACAGCGCTGGTCTGCATGGTGTGGTCGTGGAATGAATCGTTCTGGTCGCTGAACCTGGGCGCCTCGAACGCGGGCACCCTGGCCTGGCTCATCGCCTCGTATTCCAGTCCGGAAGGACTCTTCTGGGCCAAATTGTCGGCCGCTTCCCTGATGGCCATCGCGCCCATCATGGCGCTGGGCTGGTTCTGCCAGAAGCAGTTAGTACAAGGCATGACTTTCGGCGCTGTTAAGTAAACACTATTGGATGACATCATGGCTTACCTTCAACTGAGCAATATCGAGAAATTCTTTGGCGAACATCGCGCCATCAAGGGCATCGACCTGGACATTCAACAGGGCGAATTCGTCGTCTTCGTGGGGCCGTCGGGTTGCGGAAAATCAACCCTGCTGCGCCTGATCGCCGGCCTGGAACCGATCGACGGCGGCAAGCTGTCGCTCGACGGGCGCGACATCACGAACCTGCCGTCGTCCAAGCGCGACCTGGCGATGGTGTTCCAGTCGTATGCGCTGTACCCGCACATGACAGTGTTCCAGAACATGTCGTTCGCCTTGAAGCTGGCCGGCGTCGATCCGGCCGTCATCCGCGAAAAGGTCGACAAGGCGGCCGCCATCCTCGACCTTGGGCGTTACCTGGAGCGCACGCCCAAGGAATTGTCGGGCGGTCAGCGCCAGCGCGTGGCCATCGGCCGCGCCATCGTGCGCGACCCGAAGGTGTTTTTGTTCGATGAACCGCTGTCGAACCTGGACGCGGCCCTGCGCGTGCAGACGCGCATCGAGATCGCCAAGCTGCACCGCGAGCTGGGCGCCACCACCATCTATGTGACGCACGACCAGGTCGAGGCGATGACCCTGGCCGACCGCGTGGTGGTGCTGCGCGACGGCCAGATCGAGCAGCATGGCTCGCCATTGGAATTGTATGACCGCCCGGCGAACCGCTTCGTTGCGCAATTCATCGGCACGCCCAGCATGAACGTGGTGCCGGCCGACGCTGCGCCGCAGCTGCTGGCGCAGGCGGGCAGCGCGGCGCAGGCGGACGGCTTTGTCGGCATCCGCCCCGAGCACGTGCACCTGGGCGCGGCGCAGCCGGGCAGCGTGCCCGTCACCGTCGACCTGGTGGAATCGCTGGGCGTGGAAACCCTGACCTATGTGCGCCTGCCGAACAATGTGCAGGTGGTGTCGCGCGGCGCGGAGCGCAGCAGCCTGCAGCCGGGCCAGCAGACGCACCTGACGTTCGAGCCGGGCTTCGTCCATTATTTCGACCGCGCCGGCAAGACCTATGCGGCGGCGAAAGGAGCGCTGTAATGGATGCCATCGCATTGAAGCAATCGAACCTGGCCAAGCTGCCGGCGGACGTGGCCTTGCCCGCGTATGCGCGCGGCGCGCTCGTGCCCGGCATCGTGCATATCGGCGTGGGCGGCTTCTTCCGCGCCCACCAGGCCGTGTACCTCGACGATTTGCTGGCCTTGCCCGGCAACGCAGAATGGGGATACTGCGGCGTGGGCTTGCTCGCGCATGACGCGGCCATGCGCGACGCCATGCGGGCGCAGGACGGTTTATATACGGTGGTCGAGCGCAGCGCGGCCGGCGACTCGGCGCGCATCATCGGCTGCATCGGCGACTACCTGTATGCGCCCGACGAGCCGCAGGCCGTGCTGGAAAAGCTGGCCGATTCCGGCACGCGCATCGTCGCGCTGACCATCACGGAGGGCGGCTACTATGTGAACCAGGGTACGGGCGAGTTTGATGCGGATCATGCCGATATTGCGTACGAACTGGCGCATCCCGAGTCGCCGCGCTGCTCGTTCGGCTACCTGGCCGCCGCGCTGGCCGTGCGCCGCCAGAAGGGACTGGCGCCGTTTACCATCATGTCCTGCGATAACCTGCAAAACAATGGCGACGTGACGCGCAAGATGCTGCTGGCCTTTGTCGCGCTGCGTGACGCAGAACTGGCGCGCTGGCTGGCCACGCATGGCAGCTTCCCCAACAGCATGGTCGACCGCATCACGCCGGCCACCACGGACGAACACCGGGCGCTGGTGCGCGACAGCTTCGGCATCGTCGACGCCTGGCCCGTCGTGTGCGAGCCGTTCCGCCAGTGGGTCATCGAGGACGAGTTCCCGCAGGGCCGCCCGGCCTGGGAAAAGGTGGGCGCGCAGATGACGCACGACGTGCTGCCGTATGAAAAGATGAAGCTGCGCTTGTTGAATGCCAGCCACCAGGCCCTGTGCTACATCGGCATGCAGCTCGGTTACACGTTTGCGCACGAAGCGATGGAGGATGCCGGCATCCGCGCGCTCGTGCGGCGCATGATGGACGACGAGGTCACGCCCCTGCTCGATAGCGTGGAAGGCATCGATCTGGCGCAATACAAGGACACTCTGATCGAGCGCTTTTCGAATCCGGCCGTGCGCGACCAGCTGGCGCGCATCGGCACGGAGGGTTCGGCGCGCATCCCGAAATTCGTGCTGCCGTCCGTGCGCGAAGCGCTTGCGCAAGGCGGCGCCATCAAGCTGCTGGCGTTTACCGTGGCGTGCTGGTTCCGCTACCTGGAAGGCCACGACGAAGCGGGACGCGAGATGCCCCTGAACGACCCGTACGCGGCGCGCCTGCGCGCGCTGGCGCTGCAGGGCGGGGCGGACGCCTCGGCGCTGCTGTCACTGCGCGAACTGTTCGGTGACCTCTGCGACACACAAGCGTTCACGCAGGCGGTGGGGCAGTCGCTGGCCAGCCTGTATGGGCTGGGCGCGCGCGCGGCGCTGGAACAGATCGTCGCCTGACGGGGAGGGCGCGCCATGCCACGCAAGGCCGGATATCCGCAGGTGGAGCAGGAACTGGAACAGCAGCGCGACGCCACGCCCGGCTTCGAGCCGAAAGGCAGTTTCGGCTTCATCCGCTACCTGGAGCACGGCTTTCCGAATGCGCTGGTGCGCTGGCATTACCACGACGAGTACGAACTGCACCTGATCGTCGAGAGCAGCGGCAAGGTCTTTGTCGGCGACTATATCGGCCAGTTCGCGCCCGGCCACCTGGTGCTGACGGGGCCGCGCGTGCCGCACAACTGGGTCTCGCTCGACACGCCGGCCGAGGGCGTGGCCCTGCGCGACATGGTGATCCAGTTCGGCCATGCGCCGCTGGCGTCGATGGCGGCCGCCATTCCAGAATTGAAGGATATTTTTCCGCTGCTGCAGCGCGCCCTGCATGGCGTGGAATTCTTTGGCGTCAGCGAGCAGTCGCTGCGGCGCTTCCGGCGCATCCGCGACAGCAGCGGTCTGCCGCGCTTCATCGAATTTCTCACCTTGCTGGGCGAGCTGGCGCAGACCAGCGATTACCAGCTGCTGTCGACGGTGGCCATGCAGTCGAGCGACGATGACGTGGCGCTGGCGCGCATCAGCTCCGCCATCAACTTCATCGTGCACAATTACAGCAGCCAGTTCTCGCTGAAACAGCTGGCCGAGCAGGTGGACATGCCGGAGCGGACGTTTTCCCGCTTCTTTCGCAGCGCCACGGGCAACAGCTTCACGGATTTCGTCAACCGCCTGCGCATCAACAAGGCGTGTCAGCTGCTGATGGAGACGGAGCGCTATGTCAGCAACATCTGCTACGAGGCGGGTTTTAACAATGTGGCCAATTTCAACCGGCGCTTCCTGGAATTGAAGGGCATGACGCCGAAGGAGTTTCGCCAGCAGGCGCTGGGCCGTTTTGGCGAGTGAAGCTTTTTGAGGTACATTCGATGGCACGGGCGGGGACAGCCTGGGAGAGACGAGCATGGAACACCTATGGCACAAGGACAGCGAGCGCAAGGCGCCCGAGCTGGAACGCGAAAGCTACGACGGCATCATCAATTACCTGGAACATGGCTATCCCAGCTCGCGCGTGCGCTGGCACTGCCATGAAGAGTATGAGCTGCACCTGATCGTCGCCACCAGCGGGCGCCTGTTCGTGGGCGACTATATCGGCGAATTCTCGCCCGGCCACCTGGTGCTGACGGGCCCGCGCCTGCCGCACAACTGGATATCGAACGTGATGCCGGACGGCGGCGTGGCCCTGCGCGACATGATCGTGCAGTTCGCCCATGCGCCGCTGGCGGGCGCCGCGCGCGTGATTCCCGAATTGCGCGAGCTGCTGCCCCTGCTCGAGCGCTCCAGCTATGGCGTGGAGTTTTTCGACATGGGCCATGAGGCCGAACAGCACCTGGCGCGCATCCGCGCCACGCATGGGGCCGAGCGCTTCGCAGAATTCGTGCAATTGATGAGCAAGCTGGCGCGCACGGCCAACTACCGTCTGCTGTCGAGCGCTTCGCTGCGTTCCTACGATGATGACGCCACCCTGGCCAAGGTCAATTCCGTCCTCAACTACATTACGGAGAATTACCGCGAGCCGATTTCGGCGGAAATGCTGGCCGAGCAGGTGGGCATGTCGCTGAGTAAATTCTCGCGCTTCTTCCGCAAGGCGACGGGCAACAGCTTTACCGATTTCGTCAGCCGGCTGCGCATCAACAAGGCGTGCCAGCTGCTGATGGACACCGACCAATACGTGTCGAACGTCTGCTATGACGTGGGTTTCCAGAACGTGGCCAACTTCAACCGCCGCTTTTTGCAGGTGAAGGGCGTCACGCCGAAGGAATTCCGGCGCCAGGCCGATGGCCGCTTCGGCGGCATCGGCGGGCCTGTTGCGGATACGCCACTGGCGTGACGGCTGTCATGGGCTTGTCACTTTGCCCAGTTACTCTCCACGGCTTCAACCCATCTTAGCCGAGGAATGCATGAACACTGCTGTAACGTCGACCCCGAAACTGACCCTGCTGGCCATCGCCGCCGGCCTGGCCCTGGCCGCCTGCGGCGGCAGCGATAATCCGCCGGCGGAGCCTTCCAAGCCCGTGGCGCAGACGGGTGTGTTCCTTGACGGCGCGGTGGAAGGACTCGATTACGTGGCCGGCAGCGCGGCCAAGGCCAGCACCAACGCCAAGGGCGAATTCATGTGCAATCCGGGCGAGACGGTGGCCTTCAGCGTGGGCGGCCTGGCCCTCGGTTCGGCCCCATGCGGCGCCGTCGTCACGCCGCTGGCGCTGGCCGCCAGCACGAATGTGGCGGACGACAAGGTCGTCAACCGCCTGCTGGCGCTGCAACTGCTCGACGACGACAGCGATCCGTCGAACGGCATCAAGCTGACGGCCGAAGTGAAGGCCGCGCTGGCCGGCAAGACCCTGGACTTTGCCGCCGCGCCGGCCGTCTTCAACGCGGCCCTGGCTGCGCACCTGGCCAGCGTGGGCGGGAAATTCGCCGGCCGCACGGTCGACGCGGAACGCCGCGCCCTCGTGCGCGAGCATTTCGAGGACACCCTCGCCTCGAAAGCGGGCGCGCCCGTCAACGAGGCGCTGACACAGGCCAATCCTGTGGGTGAAGTGAAAGTGACGGTGACGCGCTACCAGATCCAGGCGGCGGACAAATTCTACGTGCCGTACGAAGGCGCCAATGCCAAGATCAAGGGCGAATTCCCGAATGGCTTTCTGCCGTCGTACGGTTCCGGCCTGGCCTACAAGGGCAAGAACGCGGCCGGCGACCTGGAATTCTATGGCTTGACGGACCGCGGCCCGAACGGCGACGGCCCGCTGGTGCCCGATCCTTCGGGCAAGGGCACCATCGGCAGCAAGATCTTCCCGTCGCCCAGCTTTACACCGTCGTTCGGCGTGATCACGGTCGGCAAGAACGGCGCCGTGCTGGGTTCGTCGACGCCGATCAAGGTGTCGGCCACCGTCAACAGCTCGGGCTTGCCCGTGCCCGTGGGCGCGGTCGGCAATTCGGCCGAGATTCCCGTCATGGATGCGATGAAGTTCGATGCCGCCGGCAAGGCCGTCTTCAATGCGGGCGGCCTCGATTCGGAAGCCATCGTCGTCGATGCCAAGCGCAATGCGCTGTGGGTGTCCGACGAATACGGCCCCTTCATCGTCAAGATCGATGCTGCCACCGGTATCATCCAGGCCAAGTACGAGCCGGGCAAGGGCTTGCCGGCGCTGTTCGCCAAGCGCCGCGCGAACCGCGGCATGGAAGGCATGACGCTCGACACCAGCAACGACAAGCTGTACGCCTTTTTGCAAAGCCCCTTGTCCGACGGCAGCGCGCCATACACGGTGACGAAGAAGAATGAACAGGTCGAGCGCTTCGCCCGCTTCACGCGCTGGATCGAATTCGACCCGGTGACGGGCACCAGCGGCAAGATGTATGCGTATCCGCTCAACGCGGCCGACTACCAGGATGGCCGCACGGGCAACGCCAAGCTGGGCGACATGGTGGCGCTGGGCGGCGGCAAGTTCCTCGTCATCGAGCAGGGCGCCGCGCCGTCGGGCAAGGTATTCAATAAACTGATGCTGGTCGAACTGAAGGGCGCCACCGATATCGCGTCCGCCGCCTACAACGCGACGACCTCGGACCTGGAGAAAAGCAGCATGGGCGGCGCCCCCGTCAATGGCGCCGACTGGGCCGCTGTCACGCCGTTGAAGAAAACTGTGCTGCTGGACTTGAACGCCATCGGCTGGGCGGCGGAAAAGGCCGAAGGCCTGACCCTGATCGACGACTCCACCATCGCGCTGGCCAACGACAATGACTTCGGCCTGAAAACCAAGGTGTATGACGCGAATGGCGTGGAAGTGGCGGACGCCGACGTGACCAAGTGCACGGTCGACGCCAACGGCGCCATCGTCACGAGCAGCGCGGCCGGCTGCAACGCGGCCAACACCATCCGCGTGGCGCGCGGCGACGACCGCGAGCGTCCAAGCCGCTTGTGGATCGTGAAGTTTGCCAAGGCGCTCAATACGTATTGATGTGATGCGCAGTGTCGGATTACGCGGCGCGCGCGCCGCTAATCCGACCTACAAAACAAAAAGCCGCGCGGTGCAGAGATGCACCGCGCGGCTTTTTTTTGATATGAGGAGCGAACGTAGGTCGGATTAGGCGGGGCCGCCGAGGCCGAAGGCCGTAATCCGACTTTCACCTCATTGCTTCATGGCTTACTTCTTGGTATAGGTATTCAACCAATCGAGCACCGTGTGATGCCACAGCAGCGAATTCGCAGGCTTCAGTACCCAGTGGTTTTCGTCCGGGAAGACCAGCAGCTTGCTCGGGATGCCGCGGCGTTGCAGCGCCGTGAAGGTACCCAGGCCTTGCGCGGTGGGGATGCGGAAGTCGAGGTCGCCCTGGACCACCAGCATCGGCGTCTTCCAGTTCTTCACGAAGTTGACCGGGTTGAACTGCTCGTACTTGGCCGGCGCGTCGTAATAGGTACCGCCGTTTTCCCACTCGGTGAACCACAACTCTTCCGTCGCGTAGGCCATGCCGCGGTTGTCGAACACGCCGTCGTGGTTGACCAGGCATTTGAAGCCGTCCGGCCAGTTACCGGCGATCCAGTTCATCATGTAGCCGCCGTACGACGCGCCCAGCGCGCAGCTGCGTTCGCGGTCCAGCCACGGGAATTTCTTGGTGGCCGCTTCCAGACCCTTCTGCAGGTCGAGCAGCGGCTTGCCGCCCCAGTCGCCGCTGATGGAGTCCGTGAACTTCTGGCCATAGCCGGTCGAGCCGTGGAAGTCGATGAAGACGGTGGCGTAGCCTGCGCCCGCATACACTTGCGGATTCCAGCGGTAGCTCCAGCTGTTGCCGAAGCTGCCCTGCGGGCCGCCGTGCACCAAAAAGGCGACCGGATATTTTTCGCCCGGCTTAGCGTTCCATGGCTTCATGACGTGGCCGTAGACGGTTTCGCCATCCGCGCCCGCGAACGAGAACTGCTCATATTCGCCAAAGCGCACGTCGGCCAGCGCGGCCGCATTCTGTTTCGTCAGCTGCACCATCGGTGCCGATTCGGACTTGGCGTCGAGCTTGCGCGTGTACAGTTGCGCGCCCGAGGCCAGGTTGGCTTGCGCCAGCACGATGGTATTGCCGCGCACGTCGAAGTCGCCCACGGCGCCCTTGCCCGTCAGCGCGTTGACCTTGCCGCTGGCCGCGTCGATGTGGAACAGACGGTGCTGGCCCACGTCATCGGCGGCGACGAGGAAGGCCTTGCCGTCCGGCGTCCAGCGGAAATCGGCCACGGAGCGGTCCCAGTCGTCGGCCAGGGTGCGCTTCTTGCCCGTGGCGACGTCCATCAGCACCAAATGAAAACGGTCCGCTTCGAAGCCCGGCTTGGTCATGGCGACGTAGGCGAGGGTGCGGCCGTCCGGCGAATAGGTGGCTTTCGCATCCCAGGCCGGATTGTCGGCCGTGAGGTTGCGCGGCGCCTGGCCGCCGGCGGCCGGTATCGTGTAGACGTCGAAGTTGGTCGACCACGATTCCGTGCGGCCGGCCACGCGCACCGAGAAGGCCACCGTCTTGCCGTCCGGGCTGAAGTGGTATTCGCCGTTGTCGCCGAATGGCTTCGATGGCGCGTCGCCATCGAGGGTGCCGCTCAGGCTCACGGGCGCGGCGCTGACCTTGCCGGTCGCATCGATCGGCGCCGAATACAGCGCATTGCGGCGGCCGTCGGCCCAGGTATCCCAGTGGCGCACGAACATCTGCTCGTAGACCATGCCGCTGGCCTTGTTTTTCGCTTTTTCATCGAGGCGCTTCCTGGTGCAGGCGATGTCCGCGCAATCGAGGAAGACGCCCATGCTGAAGGCCAGGCGGTCGCCCTGCGGCGACAAGCGGTAGGTGTCGACGTCCAGCGCCAGGTCGGTGACCTTGGCCGCTTCGCCGCCGTTCAGGGGCAGCTGCCACACCTGCGAGGAGCCGGAGCGGCCCGAGAGGAAGTAGATGGCGTCGCCGTTCGGCGACCATTGCGGGTCGCTGGCGCTGGCATCGCCGCGCGTGAGCTGGCGTGGCGCCGCGTTCGGCGCGCGCAGGTCGATCATCCACAGCTGCGTGTTGCCGCGGTTTTTCTCCAGGTTGGTGGTGCGCACCGTGTAGACGACGCGCGTGGCGTCCGGCGACAGCACGGGGCTGCCCACCCGTTCCATGGCCACCATGTCTTCCACGGTGAAACCGCGTGGCGCGGCCAGCGCCGGTGCCGCAGCAGCGGCGGTGGTGGCCATGGCGGCACTGAATGCTCCCAAGAGCAGCAGACGTAAACTCATTCAAACTCCCGATTCTGATGACGACGTTATCGATATGGTATTGACGTGGCCGGCTGTACCGCCGGCAGCCCGACATCATAGCAATAAAGACGCGCTTGCTGCGGGAGTTGACCGCCGGTTAGCCGGCCGGCGCTGCCAGTTGGTCGAGCGCCACGTGGCCCAGGAAACCGCCCTGGCTGGCGGCCGGCAAGCCCGCCTCGATGGCGTGGGCAAAGCGGATGCCTGGATCCTGTTCCAGCGCGGCCAGCACGCGCGCCACGTGCGGATAGTCGCTTAAGCGTGCCAGCTGCAGCGGTTCGGCCCAGCGCGCCGTGGCGGCCAGGTAGGCGTCGGCAATCGTCGGCGCCGCATCGGAAGCGAGCCAGACGCGGCCGGCGAGCAGGCGCTCCAGGTGCGCCAGGCCTTTGTTGACCTTGTCGACGGCCATTTCGCGCCAGACGGCCGCGCGCGCATCGCCATCGGCCGCGCGGCTGGCCTGGAAGGCGGGCATGAAGGCCGCGTGAAAGGTCGTGTGCAAAAACGAGAGCACGCTGTTCAGGCGGTCGTAGGCGGGCGTGCCTTGCGCAAAGCCCAGGCCGCTTGCCGGCGCGCGGGCGGAGATATGCAGCAGGATCGCCATGCTTTCCAGCAGCGGCGCGCCCGCGTGCGTGAGCAGGGCCGGCGTCTGGCCCAGGGGATTGATGGCGAGAAAGGCCGGATGCTGCTTGCTGGCCGGGTCGCGCGCTTCGACGCGGGCCAGGCGATACGGCAGGCCGCTCCATTCGAGGGCGGCGATGGCGGCAAACGAGCAGCCGAACGGCACGCTGTAGATCAGGGTGGTTTCCATGCTGGAGTTCCATTCAGGTGAGGGAAGGGCAGTCTAGCGGCATAAGTTACTATTTGGAAGAAGGCAGAATAATGTGGTATAGGTACATTTTTTATACCAGGTAGGGATCGCCATGAAAGACAATGTTTCCGGCTGCGCCGTGGAAGAAGCCATGCGTCTGCTGGGCGGGCGCTGGAGGGTGGTGCTGCTCAGCTATCTGATGGCGGGGCCGAAGCGCTTCAGCGAAATCCGCCGCGCCGTGCCGAATATCTCGCAGCGCATGCTGACCCTGGACTTGCGCGCGCTGGAAGCGGCGGGCTTGCTGACGCGCACGATCTATGCGGAAGTGCCCGTCAAGGTGGAATACCAACTGACGGACGAGGGCCAGCGCCTGCGCGAGCTGGTCGAGATGCTGCGCGCCATCGGCTTGCGCCTGCGCGGACAGGCGGACGGGGGCGGCGCCTTTCTCGCGCCCGATGCCGTGGATAGTTCTCTATAGAAACAGCTGTTTTTTATGCAAAGTGCTAGACTGCCGGCCTTTGACCACTACTATAGACACCCATGCGCCTGACTACTCTCGCCCTGACCGCCGCCGCCCTGTTCGCCGCCTTGCCGGCCCAGGCCGCTACCATGCCCACGCTCGAACACATCCAGGCCGCCGTGCAGGCGGGCGTGGCCAAAACGCAAGCCAGGATGCAATCGTCGATACCGGTTCCCATTCCCGTCAAGGCCACCAGCCTGCAGGGTTGCCAGGATTCGCAGGAAGTGCCGGACGAGGTGGTGTGTCTGGTCGGCATGAGCGCCGGCATGCGCGACGGTTTTATGGTCTTGCCGCTACGTAACGATAACGGCACCTGGGTCGGCGTCGAGCGCAAGGACGCCAAGTTCGCGGGACCGTCGCCGGCCGAGGCGCAAGCGATGCTACGCGCCTGGGCCAAGGAAGAAGTGGCGCGCAATCCGGAGGCGGCCAAGGACGTGCAGATGCAGGAAGCGCAAAGCACCATGCAGGTCAAGGCCGTCAATGAGTGCGACGTCAAGCGCAAGACGGGTTACCTCGTGTGCGACACGGAATTGAGCGTGCCGAGCCGTCCGGAAGGCATCAAGACGGAACTGACCTTCATGCTGGAAAACGCCGGCTGGCGCTACGTGCCGCGCTAAGCTGCCAGCGGCCATGCCGCTCGCGCATCAGCCAGACATTCCTTTCTCCAAAGCGCCAGCCCCACTTCGGGGCGCCTGGCGCTGGTGTCTTTCCCTCCTGCACGTCAAGCCCGTGCGGCGGCCCATGCGGCCGCCGGCAGGCATATCGCATCCCTCATCCGTACAAGACATTCAGTCAAGTAAATCCAATATGTATTAATTGATATATTTGTTGATTTAATATTTTTCAACAACGAAAATGATAGAATTAGTGATTATCTTTATGATTGTTGTGATTTTTCCATATAAAACAATTTATTCGGTTTAATCGTTATTTTTTGGCGTATGATATTGATAATGCGCAAGTAAATGCTGCGATCTGAATGTCTGGAGAACCGCCGTGCTGAAAAAAATAACGAGTAGCGAACTCATGCTGGGAATGTATGTCGAACGTCTGGGCCGTTCCTGGCTCGATACCCCTTTCTGGACGCGGTCGTTCTTGCTGGAGTCGCCGGCTGACCTGGAGCGTATCCGCTCGGCACGCTTGTGCGAAGTGTGGATCGATACGGCGCGCGGGCAGGCGCCGCAAGTGGCGCCGCCCGTCGCGCCGCCTGCCGCGGCAGGCGCTCCCGCAGCCGCGCCGGCCGCCGTGCGCGCAAACAAATCCGGCGCCGTCGCCGAGGCGGACCCGCCCCGCTCGCGCGAGGAGGAGCTGGCGCGTGCCCGGCGCCTGATCGAACGCTCGCGCCAGGCCGTGCAGACGATGTTCGACGAGGTGCGCATGGGCAAGGCCTTGTCTGCGGAGCAAGCTTACGAACTGGTCGACGATATCGCCGCCTCGGTGCAGCGCGGCGGCGATGTACTGCTGGGCCTGGCGCGCCTGAAAACCGCCGACAATTACACGTATATGCATTCGGTGGCCGTGTGCGCGCTGATGACGGCGCTGGCCAGGGAACTGGGCCTGGCGCCTGAACAGGTGCGCTCGGCCGGCCTGGCGGGCTTGCTGCACGATATCGGCAAGATGGCCGTGCCGTCCACCATCCTCAACAAGCCGGGCAGCCTGAACGAAGCGGAATTTTCCTCCGTGCGCGCCCATCCGGCCGCCGGCCACCGCATGTTGCAGGAAGTAGGCGAGATCGATCCGGTGGCGCTCGACGTGTGCCTGCACCACCATGAAAAACTCGATGGCAGCGGCTACCCCAAGGGACTGCGCGGCGAGGAAATCAGCCTGTTTGCCCGCATGGGCGCCATCTGTGACGTGTACGACGCGATCACCTCGAACCGTCCGTACAAGCAGGGCTGGTGCCCGGCCGATTCGCTGCGCCGCATGGCAGGCTGGCGCGGCGGGCACCTGGACGCGCAACTGTTTGCCGCCTTCGTCAAATGCCTGGGCATCTATCCGCTGGGCACCCTCGTGCGGCTGCAGTCGGAGCGCCTGGCCGTGGTGGTGGGACAGGCGCCGGGCAAGCCGCTGACCCAGCCCAGCGTGCGCGTGTTTTTCTCCATCCGCGCCGGCACCTGCATCGCGCCGACCGTCATGGACCTGGCCGCGCCTGGTTGCCAGGAGCGCATCGTTTCCACGGAAAGCGCAGCCCAGTGGCGCTTGCAGGACATCGACCGTTACTGGGCCGGCGAACCTGCCGTGGCATGACGGCTGGCACGGCCGTAATAAAGTGCATTTTGTTAATAATAAAATATTAAAATAATGGTGCCAGTGCCGGGCCCGCTTTGCTGGCTGGCGACCGTTCCTTGTCCGCTTCCCCGTCACCGTACGGGCTACCACTGAGGATGTGACCATGCGACTCAATCTTCCCGTCAGCGATACCGAAGTCAACCTGAGCGATACCGAGACCATCGTCTCGACTACCGACTTGCAAGGCAATATCACGTATGCCAATCCGTATTTCATCGCCGTCAGCGGGTACAGCGCGGAAGAATTGATCGGCGCGCCGCAAAACATCCTCCGGCATCCGGACATGCCGGTCGAAGCGTTCGCCGATTTCTGGGCCACCATCCGCTCGGGGCGCTCGTGGAGCGGCATGGTGAAAAACCGCTGCAAGAACGGCGATTATTACTGGGTGCTGGCGAACGTGACGCCCGTGGTCGAGGACGGCGTGGCCGTCGGCTACATGTCCGTGCGCACCAAGCCCACGCGCCAGCAGGTGGCACAGGCGTCGGCCTTGTACGCGCGCATCAAGGCGGGACAGGCCGGCGGCATCGCCCTCAGCCAGGGCGCCGCCGTGCACACGGGCTGGCTGGCCAGGCTGGCGCGCCTGCGCGACCTGCCGCTGGGCAAGCGCATCGGCTGGAACCTGGGTTCGTTGTCCCTGTTGTTGCTGCTGCAACTGGCGTGGGATGCGGGCGTGCTGCCGGAGGCGGCCCACGGCTGGCTGACGGGCCTGTCCGTGCTGGCCCTCTGCTTGACCCTGTATTTCTGGCATGCCTTGCACAAGGTGGTGCTGCAGCCGCTGCAGCGGGCGCGCCAGGCGTGCGACGTGATGGCGGGCGGCGACCTGACGGGCGAGCTCGACACCACGCGGCGCGACGAGATGGGGCAGCTGTTGCGCTCCTTGCGCCAGTTGCGCGTGAACCTGCATTCCATCGTCGGCGACGTGCGCGGCAACTTCCTGCGCATCAGCATGGCCAGCCAGGAAATCGCCGCCGGCAATATGGACTTGTCGGGCCGCACGGAAGCACAGGCGTCGGCCCTGCAGCAGACGGCGTCGAGCATGGAGCAGCTGGCGGCCACGGTGCAGCAGAATAGCGGCAATGCCGTGCAGGCCAGCGACATGGCGGGCAAGGTGCACGGCCTGGCAGGGCGCGGCGGCGAGATCGTCGGCCAGATGGTGACGATGATGGCGGACATTGACGCCTCGTCGAAGAAGATCGGCGACATTACCGGCATTATCGAAGGCATCGCCTTCCAGACGAATATCCTGGCCCTGAACGCGGCCGTGGAAGCGGCGCGCGCGGGCGACCAGGGGCGCGGTTTTGCCGTCGTGGCGGGCGAAGTGCGCAGCCTGGCCCACCGCAGCGCGGCGGCCGCCACGGAAATCAAGCAATTGATCACGGCATCGCTGGAGCAGGTGCAGGCGGGCGCGAAGCTGGCGCGGCAGGCGGGCGCAAGCAGCGCCGAAATGCTGGGCGCCGTGCAGGGCGTGCACGGCATCATGGAAGAGATCGCCTCGGCCTCGCGCGAGCAAAGCCACGGCATCGGCCAGGTCAACATGGCCGTCACGCAAATGGATGAAGTGACGCAGCAGAACGCGGCGCTGGTGGAGGAGTCGGCGGCCGCCTCGGCATCGCTGCAAGACCAGACCTTGCAGCTGGAACAGGCGATGGCTCTGTTCAAGCTGGAACGGCGGCGCGGCGGCCAGGCTACGCCCCTGCGCGCACCCGAGCGCCGCCGTGCTACAGCAGGCGCTCTGACAGCGCCTTGAAGGCCACTTGCGGTACGAGAAAGGCGAACGGCTTCGATAGGGGCGGCAACTGCCCCAGCAAGCCGCAGTCGGCGCGCCAGGCCGTCAGCGCTTGCACTTGATCCACATCAACGGGCAAGTCGATTTCGCCGAAGACCAGCTTGCCGTTGCGCGGCACGTGCGCGATGGCCGCATCCTGGCAGGCGAGGAAGGCGACGGCGTCGCGCCAGTTGCCGAACAGTTGCTGCCAGTCGGCATCGAGGCCATGCGCCGCCGTGATGGCCGCCTGCACGTCCAGCGCCGGGGCGCTGCCGGTGCCGCCGGCAATGCTGCAGTGCGCCTGCGTGGCCGTGACGTCCAGCGTCATGCCGGCGGCCAGGTGGGTCGGCAGGATATCGCTGAACAGCCGCGTGCCCAGCGCATGCGGCAGGCTGGCCATGATGTTTTTCAGAAAGTACACGCAGGGCACGGCGGGTGCGCCCGGCGGCGTGTGGTCCAGATATAAACGCCAGTTGCTTTGCAGTGGCGATGGCAGCAGCTTGCGTAACGGACCGAACAGGGCAGGGCCGAAATGCCCGTGGCGGTAGGTCAGCACGGTGAATGGCGTCTTGCCGTCGCGCTGCCACAGGGCCACGCCCGGCGGCAATAATGTCTGCGCCGCAGCGGCGTCGACCAGCCAGCTCACGTAGACGACGTCGCGCACGTCGCTGTGCAGTTTCAGGAAGGGCAGGCGCGACATGACGGCCTGGCGCATGTTGGCGAAACGCGTGGAATTGGCGAGCGCGGCAAGCCGCCGCCCGAACCGGCCCGCGCGCGGGTGGCGGTAAGTGTTGTCTTGCAATTAGGAACTTTCTGGAAAGGCGCAGGAAGATTCATACGCTGACGCTGCAACGCCCGTCCACATCATCGCGAGCGGCAGCGATGTGTGGCCGAGACGCGCAGCTGTGCTGGAGCACAGCGAGCATCGCAGGCCGCACAGGGCGCCGCGCAGCCGATGTGGGCGGGCGTTACTATTATTGCATGTGCCAGCCGTGACTGACCACGATGGACTGGCCGCTCAGTGCCGTCGACGGGAAGGCCGCCAGGAACACGGCCGTTTGCGCCACGTCCTGCGTGGTGGTGAATTCGCCGTCGATGGTGTCTTTCAGCATGACTTTCTTGATCACGTCTTCTTCGCTGATGTTCAGCTGGGCCGCCTGCTCGGGGATTTGCTTGTCGACCAGCGGCGTGCGCACGAAGCCGGGGCAGATGACGTTGGCGCGGATGCCGTCCTTCGCGCCTTCCTTGGCCACCACCTTGGCCAGGCCCAGCAAGCCGTGCTTGGCCGCCACGTAGGCGCTCTTGAACGGTGAGCCTTCGTGCGAGTGCACGGAGCCCATGTAGATGATGGCGCCGCCGCGGCCCGCCTTGATCATTTCGCGCATGCAGGCGCGCGTGGTGAGGAAGGCGCCGTCCATGTGAATGGCCAGCATCTTTTTCCACTGCTCGAACGGGTAGTCGACGACGGGGCTGATGATCTGGATGCCCGCGTTGCTGATCAGGATATCGATGCCGCCGAAGTGGGCCACGGCATCGGCCACGCCCTGGTCGACCTGCGCTTCGCTGGAGACATCCATGGCGACGGCAAACGCCTGACCGCCCGACTGCTTGATTTCCTCGGCCGTCTTGCTGGCCGCTTCCAGGGCCAGGTCGGCGATGATGACCTTGGCGCCCTGTTTCGCGTATTCGACGGCCATTTCCTTGCCGATGCC
Source organism: Janthinobacterium sp. GW821-FHT03C10 (assembly GCF_059420865.1). NCBI lineage: Bacteria > Pseudomonadati > Pseudomonadota > Betaproteobacteria > Burkholderiales > Oxalobacteraceae > Janthinobacterium > Janthinobacterium sp. GW821-FHT03C10. Next base: position 27,651 of record NZ_JBWKUN010000003.1, read on the forward strand.
GCTGGCGGCGCCGGTAATCAGTGCGACTTTGTCTTTGAGTTGCATATTAATCCTTTGCATTGCGGGTTGGAGTGATCGTGGAAAACCTGACTATGCCAGTATAGCCAGAAAACGGGCCACGCATGCCCCGCGCACGCCTAAACGGCTTGCTGCCGGTCAAGCCGATCAAGCTGTCTGTCCAGCATTTCCTGCAGGCGCCAGGCGCCGGGATTGGTGCCCGACCAGGTGCGGAACGCGTGGTTGAACGCGCTTTGTTCCTGGTAGCCGAGCAGGAAGGCGATGTCGACCAGCGACAGGTCCGGCTCGCGCAGATAGTCGCGCGCCAGGCCGTAGCGGGCCTGGTCCAGCAGGGCCTGGAAGCTGGTGCCCGCGTCGGTCAGCTTGCGCTGCAGGGTGCGCGGCGTGACGGCCAGGGCGGCGGCAACGGTGGCCAGCCGCGCCGAACCGTGGCGCAAGCCTCCCACGATGGCCGCGTGCACCTGCGCGTCGATGGTGCCGCCAGTGCCTGTTTCAGCCTCGCGCTGCGCCAGCAATTGTTCCGCATGCCGGCACAGCACGGGATACAGGCTGACGTCGGCGTTCGGCACGGGCCAGTCCAGCAATTGCGTGTCGAAGGTGGCCGTGTTGGCGGGGGCGTTGAAGGCGGGCAGGCTGCCCAGCACGCGCACGTATTCGTCGCGGTGGGCCGCGTGGCGCAGCAAGTCGCCGCCGCCATCGTGGGTGAATGCCAGGCGGGCCGGCGGCAGCGGCATGCCGGCCAGCCAGTCGCCGCACACTTTGACACCGGCAAAGACGCTGTCGACCAGGTGCCGGCTGGCGCCCGGGTAGTTGCTGGCCCAGCGGTAATGCGCGATGGCGCCGTCGCGCTCCAGGGTCGAGCGGCCCAGGTCGTGCGCCAGCCGTTCGTAGCGGGCCGTCTGTTCCAGCGCCTGGCCCACGTTGCCGCAACTGAGCAAGATCAAGCCATACGCGCTGTACGTGCCCATGCGCACGCGCTGGCCCACGTGCAGGCCGAAATGCGCATCGCCCGCCAGCTGCGCGCCCGCATCGAGCAGGCGCACGTAGTCGCGCGCGGCCAGGCCCAGGCCAGGCGCGGCCGCTTCCAGTCCGTGCGGCGCCACGCCGGCCGCCTGCGCCAGGGTGGCGCTATCGATACCGTGCGCGCTTGCCGCTTCCAGCAGCGGCAGCAGATAGGCGCCGGCGACCCGGCCGTCAGTGCTTGTCATGATGGAACAATGCGATTGTCATGAAAAACCAATACCCTTCGTCTGTGGCGGCATATGCTATTGATCTAGCAAGAAAATCAGGCAAACACAGTATAGCAAGCCGTCGTGGCGCGCAACTGGCCGCAACACAGGGGATGTTCATGCAACGCTGGAATGGCTGGGGAGACGACAGCATCACGTATGCGCTGGGCGAGGATGCGCTGGCTTTTTTGCGCGGGTGCCTGGGGCCGGGCAGTCCCATCGCGGACGCCAGCTTCGACGACGCCTGCGCGCAGGTGCCCGCGTCGCGCCTGGCGCCGCATCCGCTGATCGACACCCAGCCTGCCACGCGCGTGCGTCATGCGCTCGGTCAAAGCCTGCCCGACTGGTTTAAATTACGCCACGGCCGCATCGGCGCGGTGCCCGACGGCGTGGCCTTTCCCGACAGCGCGCTGCAGGTGCGCCAGCTGCTCGCGTATGCGCGCCAGGCGTGCGTGGCCGTGATACCCCACGGCGGCGGCACCAGCGTGGCCGGGCATTTGACGGTGGCGGCGGGACCCCGTCCCGTGCTGTCGCTCAGCCTGACCCGCCTGTGCGCGCTGGCCCACCTGGACCGCGAAGCGCAGCTGGCCACGTTCGGCGCGGGCGTGTATGGCCCCGACCTGGAAGCGCAGCTGCGCGCGCAGGGCTACACCCTGGGCCACTATCCGCAGTCGTTCGAATATTCGACCTTGGGCGGCTGGATCGCCACGCGCTCGTCGGGCCAGCAATCGTTGCGCTACGGCCGCATCGAGCAGCTGTTCGCGGGCGGCGAGATGGAAACGCCGTCCGGCACCCTGACGATTCCCACGTTTCCCGCCTCGGCGGCCGGCATCGACCTGCGCGAAATGGTGCTCGGCTCCGAAGGGCGGCTGGGCATCCTGACGCAGGCCACCGTGCGCGTCTCGCCGCTGCCGCCGTATGAGGCGTTCCACGCCGTGTTCTTTGCGGACTGGGGCCGGGCGCAAGCGGCCGTGCGGGCGCTGGTCCAGTCGCGCCTGCCCCTGTGCATGCTGCGCCTGTCGAACGCGGTCGAAACGCAAACCATGCTGACCCTGGCCGGGCATAAAAAACTCGTGGGACTGCTGGAACGCTACCTGTCGCTGCGCGGCTGCGGCGAAGGCAAGTGCATGCTGATGCTGGGCGTCAGCGGCGACGAGAAACCGGCGCGCGCGGCCCTGCGCGGGGCGCTGGCGCTGGCGCGGCGGCACGGGGGCGTGCACGTGGGGCGCCACATGGGCGACAAGTGGAAGCAGGGGCGCTTTCGCAACGTCTACCTGCGCAACGGCGCGTGGGAACACGGCTACGTCATCGACACGGTGGAAACGGCCGTCGACTGGCCCCGCGTGGCGGCGATGATGGCGGCGCTGGAGCAGGCGGGCGTCAGCGCGCTGGCCGCGCACGGCGAGCAGGTGCACGCCTACACGCATTTGTCGCACGTGTATGCGCAGGGCGCCAGCGTCTACACCACGTATGTGTACCGGCTGGCGCCCACCTTTGAAGCCAACATGGCGCGCTGGCGCACCTTGAAGGACGCGGCCGGCGCCGCCATCGTCGCCAACGGCGGCACCATCAGCCACCAGCATGGCGTGGGCACGGACCACGCGCCGTGGCTGGCGGCGGAAAAGGGAGAGCTGGGCATCGCCGCCATGCGCGCGCTGCTGCGCCAGTTCGACCCGCAGGGCATGATGAACCCCGGCAAACTGCTGCCCGACGCCGGCGGTGCGTCATGAACAGGGAGGCGCTGCCGGGCGTCCTGGCGCGCGAGTGGGATGTGCTGATCGTCGGCGGCGGCATCACGGGCGCCGGCATCCTGCTGGAAGCGGCGCGGCGCGGCCTGGCGGCGCTGCTGGTGGAACAGCGCGATTTCGCCTGGGGCACGTCGAGCCGGTCATCAAAGCTGGTGCACGGCGGCTTGCGCTACCTGAAGCAGGGACAGTTCGCCATGACGCGCGAATCGGTGCATGAGCGGCAAGCCTTGCTGGCGGATGCGGCCGGGCTGGTCGAGCCGCAGGGCTTCGCCTTCGGCGACTACGCGGGCAGGAAGCCGGGGCGGCGCCAGTTCATGCTGGGCCTGGCCATCTACGATGCGATGGCGGGCAAGCGCGCGCGCCGCTATGTCGATGCGCCTGATTTTGCCATGCTGGCGCCGCACCTCCGGCGCGACGGGCTGCGGGGCGGCATGTTGTACCAGGACGCCAAGACGGACGATGCGCGCCTGGTGCTGCGCGTGCTGCAGGAGGCGCGGCGCCATGGCGGCGTGGCCGTCAACTACCTGGGCGTGGCATCGCTGCTGCGGGAAGATGGCAAGGTCGCCGGCGCCACCTTGATCGATGCGCTCAATGGCACGGCATGCACCGCGCGCGCGCGCCTGGTGATCAGCGCCACGGGCGCCTGGGCTGACGGCTTGCGGGGGCAGGTGGGAGAACCGCCGAAATTGCGGCCCCTGCGCGGCAGCCATCTGCTGCTGCCGGCCTGGCGTTTGCCGCTGGCGCAAGCCGTCAGCCTGATGCACCCGCACGACGGCCGCCCCGTGTTTGCGTATCCATGGGAGGGCGTGACCCTGGTCGGCACCACCGATGTCGACCACGCCGGCGGGCTGGAAAGCGAGCCGGCCATCACACGCGGCGAACTCGATTACCTGCTGGTGGCGCTGCGCTGGCAATTCCCGCAGCTGGCGCTGGGCGAAGACGATGTGCTGGCCACGTTTGCCGGCGTGCGCCCCGTCATCGGCAGCGGCCAGCTTGACCCGTCGAAGGAAGCGCGCGAACATGCGCTATGGCTGGAAAATGGCTTGCTGACGGTGGCAGGCGGCAAGCTGACGACGTTCCGCGTGATCGCCCTCGATGCCTTGCGCCGCGCCGCGCCGCTGCTGCCGGGCTGGCAGGCGGATTTGCGTCCCTTGCCGATTTTCGATGCGACGCCGCCCTTGTCAGGCAAGGCCCTGGCGCTCGACGGCGAGCAGCGTGTACGTCTGCTGGGCCGTCATGGCGCTGCCGCGCAGGCGCTGTGCGATGCGGCGCTGGACGGCGAATTCGAGCCGGTGCCCGGCACGCAGACCCTGTGGGCGCAGCTGCGCTGGGGCGCGCGCAGCGAGGACGTGCAGCACCTGGACGACTTGCTGCTGCGGCGCACGCGTCTCGGTTTGCAGCTGGCCGGCGGCGCGCTTGCTATCATGCCGCGCCTGCGCGCCATCTGCCAGCATGAACTGGGCTGGGACGATGCGCGCTGGGAGGAAGAGCAGCAGCGCTACCTGGCCTTGTGGCGCCGCCATTACAGCGTGCCGCAAGGCGAATGAAAAACCATAAAAATAAACAAGAGGAGAGCATCATCGACACCACCCTGTTTGGCCAGCCCCTGGCGCTGGGCGACGCCCGCATCACCTACGACAGCCTGTCGCCGCTGGACCTGCGCCAGCCCGTCGATACCCTCGTCGACGAACTGGGCGAAGACCTGCTGCAAATCACGTGCGCGAACGGCGATGTCGTCGACGTGGGCTGGTACCCGGCCTGGAGCGAGCAGGGACGCTTGCGCGTGGTGGCCGTGCGGGGGCAGGACTGGGAAGCGCCCGTCTTCAGCGCGCAGCCGGACAAGGATCCGCAAGCGCTGCTGCAGGCGCTGCGCGCCGCGCTGGCCGCATTGGCGGGCTGAGGCCATGGCGACCGAGTGCGGCGCCGGACCGTACATCCTTGCCATCGATAATGGCACGCAAAGCGTGCGCGCGCTGCTGTTCGACCGGGAAGGGACGCTGGCGGCCAAGGCGCAGGTTTTCCTCGAAGCGTATTACTCCGACCACCCCGGCTGGGCCGAGCACGACGCCGACGGTTACTGGCAAGCCGTGTGCGAAGCGTGCCAGCAGCTGTGGCGCAGCACGGACATCAATCGATCCTCGGTGGCCGGCGTGGCCGTCACCACGCAGCGCGGCACGGTGGTCAACGTGGATGCACACGGCGCGCCCTTGCGGCCCGCCATCACCTGGCTGGACCAGCGCAGCACGCGCGATATTCCCCGCCTGGCGCCGTGGTGGCGCGCCCTGTTCCGCGCCACGCGCCTCGATGGCACGATCCGGTATTTCCGCCGCGAGGCCGAGATCAACTGGATCAGCGCGCACCAGCCCGACATCTGGCGCCGCACGCACAAATTCCTGCTGCTGTCGGGCTTTTTGAATCACCGCCTGTGCGGAAAATACATCGATTCGACGGGCTCGCAAGTGGCCTACATCCCTTTCGACTACAAGCGCCACGCCTGGGCCGGGCGCTTCGACTGGAAGTGGCAGGCGCTGGCCATTCGCCGCTCGATGCTGCCGGAACTGGTGACGCCGGGCACGCGCATGGGCGCCATCACGGCATCGGCCGCCGCGGCGACGGGCATCCCGGAGGGCACGCCCCTGCTGGCGGCGGCGGCCGACAAGGCCTGCGAGGTGCTGGGCGCCGGCTGCGTCGAGCCGCACGTGGCGTGCCTGAGCTACGGCACCACGGCCACCATCAACACGACCAGCCGCAAGTACGTGGAAGTGACGCGCTTTATTCCGCCGTACCCGGCCGCCATGCCGGGCGCCTACAGCACGGAAGTGCAGATTTTCCGCGGCTACTGGATGGTCAACTGGTTCAAGGAGCAGTTCGGCGACCGCGAACGGGCGGCGGCGGCCGAAGACGGCATGGGCTTGTCCGCCGAAGCGTTGTTCGACCGCCTGGTCGACGCCGTGCCGCCCGGCTCCATGGGCCTGATGCTGCAGCCGTACTGGAGTCCAGGCATCAAGGTGCCGGGGCCGGAAGCAAAGGGCGCCATGATCGGCTTTGGCGACGTGCACACGCGCGCGCATATCTACCGCGCCATCCTCGAAGGCCTCGCGTATGCGCTGCGCGAAGGCAAGGAGCGCATCGAGCGGCGCAGCGGCGTCGCCATCACGGAGCTGCGCATCGCGGGCGGCGGCTCGCAAAGCGACGCGGCCATGCAGCTGACGGCCGACATCTTCGGCTTGCCGGCCGCGCGCGCCCACGTGTATGAAAGCTCGGGCCTGGGCGCGGCCATCGCCGCCGCCGTGGGCCTGGGCTGGCATGCGGACTTTCCCGCCGCCGTGCACGCGATGACGCGCAAGGGCAAGGTCTTCCAGCCCCATCCCGAGCACCGCAAGATCTACGAACAGCTGTACCGGCGCGTGTATCGCAAGATGTATGCGCGGCTGCAACCGCTGTACCGCGAGATCGCAGACATCACCGGCTATCCGGAGTAGCTAGGTCTTAAATGCTATTGCGAATCATTCTCATCTGATATATGATGTGTTCCGCATTTCACTAAGGCAACTTATCCCCGGTGACTGCAGTGCGCCGCCGGCCTTGCGCCGGCGGCGTGTCCGCGCGGGCAGGGTTCCGCCGCAACGCTTCCGTCAACGCCGCCGCTTGATCGTGCACAGCCTGTCCTCTGCCCAGCATTTTTTCATTCCACAAGCATGAAGCAGCAAACCCAGGCAAGGATAGCGATGAAGAGCAGCAGCAAACAACGATTGACCCCGCTGGCCGCCGCGCTGGCGCTGGCATTGGGCGGCACGCACGGCCATGCGTGGGCGGCGGCCATGGCCGACAAGGCCGAGAAGGCTGGCGCCGTGCAGATGCCCGCCATCAGCGTGTTTGGCGACGCCATCAGCGCCGGCACGGCCGGACGCTCGTACATCAACAGCGCCGACATCGAGCGCCAGCAGGCCGACAATGTCGCCTCGCTGCTCGATACCTTGCCCGGCGTGGACCTGGCCGGCACGGCCCGCCCCAGCGGCCAAAGCCTCAATATCTGGGGCTTCAATAAAGTGCAGGACGTGAAAGTCATCCTCGACGGCGTGCCCAAGGGCTTCGAGAAATACCGCCAGGGCTCCATCTTCATCGAGCCGGAACTGATCAAGCAGATCGAAGTGAACAAGGGCGCGCATACTAGCTTGTACGGCAATGGCGGCTTCGGCGGCGTCATCACGGTCGAGACCAAGGATGCGCAGGACTTGCTGGAAGGCGGCGAGAGCGTGGGCGCCATGCTCAAGTACTCGCGCCACTCGAACAATGGCGAAAACGACGCCACCGTGGCCGTCTACGGCCGCACGCAAGACGGCCGCTTCGATGCGATGGCCTTCACCACGCAGCGCAAGTCCGACGATTTGCGCAAACCCGACGGCAAGCCATTCCGCTTTTCCGCCATCGACGCGCCATCGAGCCTGGCCAAGCTGAATATCCGGCTGACGCCGGAGCAGCTGCTGACCCTGACGGCGATGAAGGGCGGCAGTTCGGGCTGGGGTCCGTTCGCCGCCATGGGCGAGGACGTGCCCACGCCGACCGAGGCGGAAATCAAAAAGTATGGACTGGAAGAGGCGTGGCAGCGCAAGGCCGTCTACCGCGACCAGGACGACGACACCTATTCCGTGAAGTGGCAGTACGCGCCGCAAGATAATCCATGGATCAAGCTGACGGCCAGCGCCGGCTATTCGCACACGGACCAGCATGACAAGCGCCTGCCGTCCGCTTCGCTCGGTTCCTACCTGGGCTCCCTCGGCAACGAGAGCTGGGCCTCGTACGTGGACCGCATCGCGGAGGTGCGCAACGAAAGCGTGTTTGCGACGGGCGCCGTGTCGCACGTGCTGCAAACGGGCCTGCAATGGCACAAGAATGTGCGCGACACCCTGATGTACTATCCGTCGTCGACGGCGCTGAAAGACCCCAGCTACAACTACGGCTACTTCCAGCCCTATTACATGCCGGCCGGGCGCCAGGAAACCACGGGCCTGTATCTGCAGGATGCGATGACGTATGGCGACCTGACGCTGACGGCGGCCTTGCGCCACGACCGGGTCGTCTCCGAGGGCGTGCCGAACAAGGCATCGCGCTACAACAGCCAGCTGGCGGCGGCCGGCCACGACTTCAGCGAAAAGGCGCACGAAGACTGGTCGCCCCGCCTGGGTCTGTTCTGGAAGGCGTCCGGCACGCTGGCCTTGTTCGGCGACTTGAGCCGCACCTGGCGCGCGCCGACGATCGACGAGATGTATTCGAACGAATACTATGTGTCGTCCCGGCTCGGTTCATCGACGCCGGGCACCAGCCGCGACCTGGCCGTCGAGCGCGTGACGGCCGTGCGCACGGGCGTCATGCTGCACCGCCAGAACGTCTTCATGGAGCGCGACGACGTGCAGCTGCGCCTGACGGCGTACCGCAACAAGGTCAGCGACAATATCGGCCCGCGCCTGGGCATCCTGATCGAAGGCTATGTGCCGGGATCGGGCAAGGTGCCGCCGGCGCTGTCGTCCTACCGCAACCTGGCCGGTTTCCATACGCAGGGCGTGGAAGTGGAGTCCTACTACAATTCGCCGCGCCTGTTCGCCAGCGCCTCGCTGTCGAAGCAGCGCGGCACGCGCACGGGTTCCCAGCGCGACCCGTGGGGCCGGGACGAACCCGTATCGACCATCGCGCCCGATAAATTGATGGCGGGCCTGGGCTGGCGCATGCCCGACCTTGGCGCCAGCATGGGCTGGCAGGGCCGCTTCGTGGCGAAGCAGGAGCGCGTGCTGCCGGTGGGGAATGTCTACCGTCTGCCGCCGTCGAAAGGCTATGCGCTGCATACCTTGTTCGCGTCGTGGAATGGCAGGCAGGGCGTGTGGCGCGGCACGGAAGTGCGGCTGACGGTCGATAATGTCTTCAACCGCAATTACATGCCTTACCTGAGCGAAGCCGTCACCGGCGTGGGACGTAATGCGAAGTTGAGCGTGTCCAGAAAATTTTGATTCGCTTTGAGAACGGCGGGCCGGAGACGCGGGCCTGAGAAAATGCCGATGGCGGCGTTGCAGCTTCCTTGCCGTACTTGCGTACTGTCTGCGTCGCTGCGCCTTGCCCTCGACATTTTTCAGGCCCGCTTGGCCCGGAGTGCCATTGCGTGGGGCGTGGGCCTACTCCCGGTTCGCGACATGTTTCGTTGAACTTCCCTGTTAACGCAGTACGATCGCCTTGACCGTTTCCCAGGCCGTGCTGCCCGAGTGCGTGGCGCGGACCTGGTTGCGGCCCGCTTCCTTGGCCACGTACAGGGCGCGGTCGGCGGCGACGAACAGCGCTTCGCGGTCGTCCAGCTGGTGCGGGCGGATGGTCGCCACGCCGATGCTGACGGTGATCCACGGCGAGGTGCTGGAGCGCGGGTGCGGTAATTGCAGCGCTTCGATGCTGGCGCGGATGGCCTCGGCCAGGTGCAGGGCGCTGGCCGCGTCCGTGTCGGCAAACAGCAGGACGAATTCCTCGCCGCCGTAACGGGCCGCCAGGTCGCCGGAGCGGCTGGCATGCGCATCGATGGCTTGCGCCACCTGCTGCAGGCAGCTGTCGCCGGCCGGGTGGCCCAGGCTGTCGTTGTACAGCTTGAAGTGGTCGACGTCGAGCACCACCAGCGACAGGGCGCCGCCGCCGCGCACGGCGCGCTGCCACTCTTTGTCCAGGAAGCTGTCGAAATGCCGGCGATTGGCGATCTGCGTCAGCGGGTCTAGATAGGCGGCGCGCTGCAGCGCGTCTTCCGACTGCTTGTGGTGCGTGATGTCGTGCAGCAGGCCGATATACAGGGGCTGGCGCAGATACATGGGCGTGAGGGTCAGGTCCATGCTCAGCGCCGCGCCGTTGCGGTGGCGGATCGCCACTTCGCGCGTGCCGTGGTTGTGCGCCTTTTCCGGATTGGCCGCGTGCATGGCGAAGTAATCGAGGTATTCCTGCGTCACGAGGGGGCTGAGCAGCTCGCCGATGGAACGCCCAGCCAGTTCGTTTTCGCGGTAGCCCAGATACTGGTCGCAGGCCGGGTTGGTGTACTGGATGCGCCCGTCGGCCTCGATGATCAGCAAGCCCTCGGCCATGTTGTTGACGATGGTGCGCAGGCGCTCGGCCTGTTCCTGCTGGGTTTCATTGTTGCTGCGGATTTGAAGCTGGGCGCGCACGCGCGCGCGCACTTCGGCCATGCGCAGCGGCTTGCTGATGTAGTCGACGGCGCCGCAGTCGAAGCCGGCCACCACGTCTTCCGTTTCCGTCCTGGCGCTCATGAAGATGACGGGGATGCGCTGCGTCAGCGGGTGCTGCTTGAGGCGGCGGCACGTCTCGATGCCATCCATGTCCGGCATCATCACGTCGAGCAGGATCAGGTCGGGCTGGGCGCGCTGGGCGATCTCCAGCGCCCGTGCGCCGGACGTGGCGACATAGGTCTGATAACCCTGCTCGCTCATCAGCTTGCGCAGCAGCTCAAGGTTGGCCGGCGCATCGTCGACAATCAAAATCGCGGCTTCTTGCCGCTGGGAATGCCCCACACTGCCTGGACTCATTGCTACCGGCCTTCTCGGATGTACTCTGCGCTGCCAGCATTTGCTGCATTGTCGGTGATGCTGAGCGGATTCAAATCTGATACAGCGGTCAAATCATACCGCCTTGCTAATTTTTTGGGTGAAAAAATCGATGTTGCGCGAGATGGGAAAGTATTATTTTTATGATATTTTTAAAAATAAATACACGCAGTTGCTATCGTGAAAGCGTTTTTTAGGCGGAAAAGACGCGTGCCCGGTGGCGCTGGGGCAGCTGGGACACGCCCCGCGGCTGCGGGGCGTGAAGAGGCGAGTTACATTTTTGCGGCGATCAGTTTGCCCAGGATGGCGATGCCTTCGCGGATGCGTTCCGGCGGCACCGTCACGAACGACAGGCGCAGGGTGTGCGTGTCCGGCGTGTTCGCGTAGAACGGCGCGCCCGGCACGAAGGCGACCTTGTTGGCGATGGCTTCGTCGAGCAGTTTCATCGCATCGATATGTTTCGGCAGGGTGACCCAGATGAACATGCCGCCTTCCGGCTTGGTCCAGGTGACGCCGGCCGGGAAGTGCTCTTCCAGCGCCGACAGCATGGCCTGGCACTGGTTGCCGTACAGGTTGCGGATGCTGGGGATATGCCGCTCCAGGAAGCCATCCTTGATCACTTCATGCACGACCATCTGCGTCAGCTGCGAGGTGTGCAGGTCGGCCGCCTGCTTGGCCAGTTCCAGGCGGCGCACCAGCGGCATCGGCGCCACCACGTAGCCGAGGCGGATGCCGGGCGTGAGCACTTTCGAGAACGAGCCCATGTAGATGACGCCGTCCGGATTCATGTTGATCATCTTCGGATACGGCTCGCCGCTGTAGCTCAGGGCGCCGTAGGGATCATCCTCGATCAGCGGCAGGCCGTGGCGGGCGCAGGTCTCCACCAGTTCCACGCGGCGCGCCACGGACAGGCTGCGGCCCGTCGGGTTCTGGAAGTTCGGCAGCGCGTACAAGAGCCGCGCGCCATCGGCGACGGGGTCGATCGACGACGGCACCAGGCCTTCGTCATCGGTATCGACGGAAACGAATTCGGGACGGTAGACGGAAAACGCCTGCAGGGCGCCCAGGTAGCTGGGGGTTTCCACCAATACCTTGCTGCCTTCGTCGATCAGGACCTTGCCCAGCAAGTCCAGCGCCTGCTGCGAGCCGGACGTCATCAGCACCTGTTCCGGCAGGATGGTGCTGCCATTGCTGGAGAGCGAGTCGGCGATCCACTGGCGCAGCGGCAGGTAGCCGTCGGTGGGGCCGTATTGCAGGGCCACCTTGCCATTGTTCGACAGGACCTTGTCGAAGGCGGTCTTCATTTCTTCCACGGGGAAGGTGGCGGGCGAGGGCAGGCCGCCGGCAAACGAGATGATCTCGGGACGCTGCGTGATCTTCAGGATTTCGCGGATGAACGAGCTTTGCAGCTGTTCCGCGCGTTCGGCAAAGCGCCATTGGATCGGATTCGGATTTTCAATTTTCATACGAGTCTCACAGAAGATGCCGAGCTGCGCCGGCTGGATTTGTTGGCCCGCTTGTGGCGGTGCGTGCGCAAGCGGCGCCGGATAGGCGCCGCCATGGTGCTGCGGTATTGTACGGCTTGCACGCCGCCGTGCCCATCCGCACGCGCAACGGCGTTGCAAATGGGCGTCAAGGAACCTTACTTCAGCTTGCGTCCGATGGCCACGACGGCGATCACGGCGCCGGCAAACAGCAGGCTTTCACCCGTCAATGGCTCGTGCAGCAGCACGGCCGCGCCCACCAGGGTGAGGAAGGGCTGCAGCAGCTGCGTCTGGCCCACGCGGGCCACACCGCCCAGCGCCATGCCCCGGTACCAGAAGAAAAAGCCGATAAACATGGAAAACACGGAGATATACGTAAAGCCCAGCCAGGCGGCGCCGCTGGCCTGCGCCATCAGCGCGCGCTGCGGCCAGGCGTTCCACAGCGTCACGGGCAAGACAAAAGGCACGGCCAGCAGCAGCGCCCAGGAAATCACGTGCTGGCCCGGCATGGCCTGCGCCAGGCGTCCGCCTTCCGCGTAGCCGAGGGCGCCGAGCAGCACGGCGGCGAACATCAGCCAGTCGGCCAGGTGGAAGCTGCCGCCGCCCTGGCGCAGCGCGAACGCCACCACCAGCGCAGTGCCGAGCAGGGCCATCAGCCAGAAGCCCGGGGACGGACGTTCCTTGCCGCGCATTACGGCAAACACGGCGGTCGCCAGCGGCAGGATGCCGACCAGCACGGCGCCGTGCGAGGCGGGCAGGCTGCGCATGGCGATCGACGTCAGCCAGGGAAAACCCAGCACGCAGCCCAGCGACACGAGCGCCAGCGGCAGCCATTGTTCGCGGCGCGGCAGCGGCGCGCGCTGCTGCCATAGCCACAGGCCGGCCAGGCCGGCGGCCACGAGGGCGCGGCCCAGGGCGACAAAGGTGGGATCGAGTTCGGCCACCGCCAGGCGCGTAAACGGCAGGGTCAGGCTGAAGAGGGCGACGGCGATGAGGCCCAGCAGCTGGCCCTTGCGGTCGGCGCCGAGGCGCAGGGGAGAAGTGGGGGAGGTGGCGGCGTGCGATGGCATGGCTGTCCTGGTACGGGTGGCATGGGTAAATAAAGCGGGGTGGATCAATCCGCCCCGTGCTGCTATCCTAGAGGTGAATAGCAATACAGTACAAATACACTTCCACGCATAATTTCACATACTGTCATGGTCATATGAGCAATACACCCGCCTTGCCGTCCCGGCCCTTGCTGTCGCGCGCCTCGGGCGAAACCCTGATCGACCAGATCGCGCGTTCGCTGGCGGCGCGCATCGACGACAAGCTGCTGCGCGGTGGCGCGCGCATGCCCTCGATCCGCCAGTGCGCCGCCAGCCTGGACGTGTCGTGCGCCACGGTGGTGGCCAGCTACGACAAGCTGGTGGCGCGCGGCTACCTGGAATCGCGGCGCGGCGCCGGCTTTTTCGTGCGCGAGCGCTCGCCGCTGAACACGCCGGCGCCGCCCGTCGGCGCGCAGGACGCGGCGGCACAGCCGATGGACGTCGTTTGGCTGATCCGTAACATGTTCCGCCAGACGCCGGCCATCCCCGCGCCCGGCACCGGCATGCTGCCCGCCGAGTGGCTCGATGGCGAGCTGGTGGCGCGTGCCTTGCGCGACGTCAGCCGCCAGCCGGGCAGCCTGCTGCTCGGGTACGGATCGCCGCAGGGCTTTCTGCCGCTGCGCCAGCAGTTGCAGCTGAAGCTGGCCGGCCTGGAAATCGCCTGTCCGCCCGAGCAGATCGTCACCACAGTGGGCGTGATGCAGGCGCTGGACCTGGTGGCGCGTGAGTTTGCCCGCCCCGGCGACACCATTTTCGTCGACGATCCCGCGTATTGGCTGATGTTCGGCGCCTTTGCCGCCATGGGCATGCACGTCATCGGCATCCCGCGCTTGCAGGACGGCCCCGATATCGCCGTGCTGGCCGAGCTGGCGGCGCTGCACCGCCCCAAGCTGTACGTGATCAATTCGGTGCTGCACAACCCCAGCTCGACGTCGCTGTCGGCCGCCAAGGCGTTCCAGGTGCTGCGCCTGGCCGAACAGCACGATTTCCTCATCGTCGAGGATGACATTTATTGCGACATGCACCCGGGCGGCGCGGTGCAGGCGGCCACCCGCCTGGCCGCGCTGGACCAGCTGCGCCGCGTGATTTACCTGGGCGGCTTTTCCAAGAGCCTGTCGGCCAACCTGCGCGTGGGCTTCATCGCCACCTCACCGGAATGGGCGCAGCGGCTGGCCGACCGCAAGATGCTGGCCACGCTCACCACCAGCGACATCGGCGAGCGCGTGGTGTACAAAATCCTCTCGCAAGGGCTGTACCGCAAGCATGCGGAGCGCCTGCGCGCGCGGCTCGACAAGGTGCGCGAGGGCACGTACCGCCGCGCCGAGCGGGCCGGCCTGCGCTTCGATCCCGCGCCGGCTGGCATGTTCATCTGGGCCGATGCGGGCTGCGACACGAATGTGCTGGCCGAGAAGGCGCTGGCCGAAGGCCTGGTGCTGGGGCCGGGCAGCCTGTTCTCGCCGCGCCAGCTGCCGTCGACCCGCATGCGCCTGAACCTGGCCACCGTGCAGGACCAGCGCGTCTGGGACTTTTTCGGCCGCGCGCTGGGATAAGACACGGTGTGAAACGGGAGCCCTTGAAATCGCTTATATAATCCCCAACTTCATCAAATCCGTCCCATCCACAAGACTATGAGGTAAAAATGGCTGTCTCCGAAAAGCAAACCCTGGGTTTTCAGACCGAAGTGAAGCAAATGCTGCACCTGATGATCCATTCGCTGTACTCGAACAAGGAAATCTTCCTGCGCGAATTGATCTCGAACGCGTCCGACGCGGCCGACAAATTGCGCTTCGAAGCGATCGATAACGACGCCCTGTACGGCAACGATCACGAATTGAAGATCAAGGTCAGCTTCGACAAGGATGCGCGCACCATCACCATTTCCGACAACGGCATCGGCATGACCCGCGACGAGGCGATCTCGCACCTGGGCACCATCGCCAAGTCGGGCACCAAGGAATTCTTCGGCAAGCTGTCGGGCGACCAGCAGCAGGACGCGGCCCTGATCGGCCAGTTCGGCGTGGGCTTCTATTCGGGCTTCATCGTCGCCGACAAGATCACCGTCGAAACGCGCCGCGCCGGCGTGGACGCTTCCGAAGGCGTGCGCTGGGAGTCGGCCGGCGAAGGCGATTACAGCATCGAGAGCATCGACAAGCCGTCGCGCGGCACGGACATCATCCTGCACCTGCGCGAAGGCGAGGACGAATTGCTGTCGAGCTGGAAGATCAAGTCCATCATCCGCAAATACTCGGACCATATCTCGCTGCCGATCGTGATGCGGAAGGAAGAGTGGGACGACGAGAAAAAAGAAACCGTCCTGAAAGACGAATTCGAAACCGTCAACCAGGCCAGCGCCCTGTGGGCCCGCAACAAGGCCGACATCACGCCGGAACAGTACGACGAATTTTACAAGCACGTGTCGCACGACTTCCAGTCGCCGCTGACGCACACGCACAACCGCGTGGAAGGCCGCAGCGAATACACGCAGCTGCTGTACATCCCGGCCAAGGCGCCGTTCGACATGTGGGACCGCAACAAGCGCGGCGGCATCAAGCTGTACGTCAAGCGCGTCTTCATCATGGACGATGCCGAGCAGCTGATGCCGACCTATCTGCGCTTCGTGCGCGGGGTGATCGACTCTGCCGATCTGCCACTGAACGTGTCGCGCGAAATCCTGCAGGAATCGCGCGACGTCAAGGTCATCCGCGAAGGCTCGACCAAACGCGTGCTGGGCATGCTGGAAGAACTGGCGAACGCGGACGAGCAGGACAAGAAGGACAAGTACGCCGTCTTCTGGAAGGAATTCGGCCAGGTGCTGAAAGAGGGCATCGGCGAAGACGCGGCCAACAAGGAGCGCCTGGCCAAGCTGCTGCGCTTTGCCTCGACGGCCAACGACAGCGACGGGCAAATCACTTCGTTCGCCGACTACGTGGCGCGCATGAAGGAAGGCCAGGACAAGATCTATTACGTCACGGCCGACAACTACGCCGCAGCGAAAAACAGTCCGCACCTGGAAATCTTCCGCAAGAAGGGCGTCGAAGTGCTGCTGCTGACGGACCGCGTCGATGAATGGATGCTGTCCTTCCTGCAGGATTTCGAAGGCAAGGAACTGGTCTCCGTCGCCAAGGGCGGCCTGGACCTGGGCGCGCTGGAAGACGAGGCGGAAAAGAAAGAGCACGAAGAAACGGAAACCTCGTACGCCGACCTGGTGGGCAAGATGAAGACCGTGCTGGCCGACAAGGCCAAGGACGTGCGCGTGACGTTCCGCCTGACCGATTCGCCAGCCTGCCTGGTGGCCGATGAAAACGAATTGTCGGGCAACCTGCTGCGCATGCTGAAGGCGGCGGGCCAGAGCGCGCCGGAATCGAAGCCGATCTTGGAAATCAACCCGAACCACCCGCTGGTGACGCGTCTGAAATACGAGGACGCGGAAGGCGGCAAGTTCGGCGACTGGGCCAACATCCTGTTCGACCAGGCCATGCTGGCCGAAGGCGGTTCGCTGGCCGACCCGGCCAGCTTCGTCAAGCGCCTGAACGAATTGCTGCTCAATACGGCGAAGTAAACGCTGCAATGTACGTAGGTCGGATTAGCGGGGCCGCCGAGGCCAAGCGTAATCCGACAGCCGCAGCGGCGACTGATGCAGCGAAGCCGGCCCTTTCGTCATGAAAGGGCCGGCTTTTTTTATGCTACAGTGCGCGATTATTTTATTTTATGGAAATAGCAATGGCGCATTGCCCGGCATGTGACAGTTCCAACATTCAACGCCTCTCCATGGTGCATGCCTCCGGCATTTCCGGCACCTCTACCCATATCTCGGGCAGGATCGATGGTGATTTCATCCACGGTCATGCGCATACGCGCAGCCAGACCTTGTTGTCGCGCCAGACCGCCGGGCCGACGATGCAGACCCACCAGAAGGTAGGGCTGATCGTGTTGGGCGTGATCATTTTTGTCATCGCCGCCGTCATCTTTTACCAGGCTGGCGCAAATGGCCTGTTCTGGATCTTCGTGGCAGGGGGTGTCGTCTCCGTCGCCTTGTCGCAAACGTCCTTCGTCGCCAATTGGGACAAGGAGGCCGCCGCCTTGCAGGATAAATATGCGCGTACCTTCATGTGCCATGCCTGCGGCCACCGCTTCATTCCTGTACTCAAGCAACCGTGAAAATCCGCCTGATGGCCGGCCTGGGCGCGCACGCGCTGGGCTGCCTGCTGTTTATTGTATTGAGCTGGCTGGGTTTTTACCTGTACACGCAGCTGTTCGGCAGCCTCGGCTCGCGCGGCGTGGCCGGCGGCCTGGCCCTGCTGCTGGTGTTTTATGTGTATGCGGGCACGAATCTGCTGCTGGCGCTGCTGCCGCCCGGCAGGGTGAAACCGCTGCTGTGCGCCGTACTGGGCGCGGCCGTGCTGGCGTATCTGCTGCCCCAGCATCCACTGCGGGCCATCTACTTCAGCGTGCTGTCGGGCGGCTTGAGCTGGCTGGCCGTGCTGGCCAGCGCGCGCTTAAGCGGGTATTTGCGGGGCTGACAGGCTTGTAATAAAAGCGGCCACCGCATCGGCGGCCGCTTCCGGCGCCGCCTGCAGCAGCATGTGCGGCGCGGCGATGTCGACCAGTTGCGCGCCCGCTGCCTGCCGCAGTATCTGCACGGCGTTCGCCGGCGGCACCAGGCGGTCGTGGCGGCCACGCAGATACAGCACGGGCAGGCTGCCGCGCACAAACGCCTGCGTGGCGTCGGCATCGATCACGGCGCGCAGGCGCTGGCGCAGCACGCTGGGCGGCACTTGCGCCAGCGCCGCGGCCAGTTCGGCCTGCAACTCCGGCGTGGCGCATGGCGCGAGCAGCGCCTGGCGCAGGGCGAAGCCGGGCAGGGCGCCAAAGGGCACCAGGCCGAGCAGGTGGCGCAGCGGCGCCAGCATCGGGCGCGGATTGCGCACGAACGAACAGCACAGGACCAGGGCGCGCATGCCGGGCGGCGGATCGGCGCGCAGGGCGGCCCCCAGCGGCCCCGAAAACGATTCGGCCAGCACGACGAACGGGCGGCCCTGCGGCAAGCGCGCGCGCACGAATGCTTCCAGCGCTGCGTAATCGAGTGGCGCGGCCGGATAGGCGATGGCCAGGGTATCGAGGGGGGCCTGCGCGCGCAAGGCGGCGTCAAAGCGGTCGAATAGCCGGGCCGTGCCATCCATGCCGGGCAGGAGGACAAGCAGGGGCGAGGCGTGGGTTGGTGTCGTCATTGCGGTCATCATAGCAGCCGCGCCGGCATATGCGCCGTCCGCCAGCCGCACGGCGTGGGCGCTGGCACCATGCTAGAATCGCCGGCGCGCCATGCGTGGCCAGCGGCCACTGGTGGCGGCCAAATCCCCCGACAGACAGAATCATGCATATCATCTTTTCGAATTACCGTACCCTGGGCGGCGCCTTGCTGGCAGCGGCCTGCGTCCTTTCCCAGCCCGCCCGCGCCACGGCGGCGCCCTCGGCGCCGGCCGGGAAAAGCCTGTCCGCCCTGCTGGCCGGCGGCCCCTTGCCGCGCCTGAGCGAAGCCCCGCAAGTGCGCGCGGCCCTGTTCGATTTCTTCGGCTACGCGCGCGGCAGCTACACGGAGGACGATGAACTGCTGCTGGCGCAGGCGCTCGAGGCGATCAGCGAAAAGCGCGACGCCACGCGCACCGTGCTGGCCGATGGCCGCCAGTTGCTGGCGTCGATGAACGACCGCAAGCAGGGGCGCGAACGGGGCGCCATGCTGCTCGACAAGCGCGGCGTCATCATCGCCTTTGGCCTGGTCAACGGACATTGCCGCCTCGAGGGCCAGCCGCTGGCGAAAGTCTGCAATCCCGATCCGAATGCCGTGCTGACGGTATTCCACCGCAAGGGCATGCTGGTCGGGGATGCGGCGCCCTTGCTGGCCTGGGCCCGGCAATTGCCGCCCATGCTGGCGCTGATCGCGGGCGACAAGGAAGCGGGCGCCGACGGGCAGAAGATCGCCAGCGTCGAATACGTGCTGGCGCAGCCGGCCCTGCCGGGCTGGAACCGCGCCCAGCTGCCGCCCGCCTACCCGCCGGCGCTGCTGCCGCTGCTGCTCGATAAATCGACGGTGCTGACGTCGGCCGGCGCCGGCGTGTTTGCCTATCCGCTCACGCTCAAGGGCAAGAAACAGACCAATGTGCTGGACCATGCCGAAGGCCGCCCGCCGCGCGACCTGGAAGTGGCGCTGCGCAGCTATGCCAGTTTCGACACGGTGGTCGAGCGCTACCGCCAGTTGGCCAAGGGCGCCAGGCTGCAGCGCAATGAGCGCACGGCCTACCTCGATGGCGACATGGGACAGGGCAGCTACCGCGTCTACATCCGCAACACGGGCGCGGACGGCGTGATGATCGACGTGGCGCTGTGGCAGCGCAGGCTGGCGGCCAGCCGCTGATTTCAGCGTTGCTGTCAGAGCTGTTGTCAGTAGTAGGGCGCCATGGCGTAACCGAGTTGCGTCAATTGCGCGCGGATTGCGTCGTCGCGCTTTTTTGCTCCCGTCGAAAAACTCAGCTGCTTTAATGCGGCCGGCATGCTCGCGGCCAGCAGCGCATCGATATCGAGCCGCGTCATGTGCACGGCCAGCGCCTGTAGCGCAGGCAAGCCCGCGAGGCCGCTCAGGTGCTCGATGGCCTTGCAATTGCGCAGAACCAGCCATGCCAGCGCCGGGTTGGCGCCCAGCCGTACTTCCTTCACCTGGCTCTGGTCTTCCACCGACAGCCGCTCAAGTTGCGGAAAGCGGCCGATGTCGCCCAGGTCTTCCAGTCCGCGCACGCGCGCCACTTCAAGCTCCCGCAGCCGCGGCGCCGTGACGTGGGCGATCGATGTCCGCCCTCCCAGGATAAAGCACAGCCGCTCCAGCGCCGGCATGGCGCCGATGAAGTCCACGTCATCCTTGCTTTTGATCTGCGCCAGCGTCAACTTTGCCAGCGTTGGCACGGCGGTGATTGCCTCGATGTTTTTCGCGTGGCCGGCAGTATGCAGCTGCGTCAGCCGCTTCCAGTGCCGCAGCGGCGCCAGGTCGATATGCGCCCTGGCCGTTGGCTCCAGGCTCAGGGATTCCAGGCCGCGCAGGTTGTCCAGCGCCAGGATGTCGCCTTCGGCCAGGTGATGCACGCCCAGGCACAGGCGCTTCAAGTGGCTCAGGCCGCCCAGCTGCTCCAGGTGGATGGCGCGCATGTGGCAATCGAGCGACAGGTTGACGGCATGCGGCAGCGCGCGCAGCACGCGGGCGTCGAAAGGCCGGGTACTGGCGCCAAAGAAGCGGATCTCCAGCGCCGTTCCGCAAGTGGAGGCCAGCGCATCGAGGCTGGCCAGCAGCGGCGCCGGCAGGCGGTCCTGCGTGAATTGAATGACCACCTGTTCGCCCTGGTCTATGCACGCGCGGATGGCGGCGGCATCGATGTGGGCCGGTTGATGGATGCGTTCCTGCACGGGTGGCTGGTACATGGGCGGGTTCCGGAGGGGGAATGGAATGCTGCTTACGGGCGGGGCGTGGCGTAGCCATGCTCCGCCAGCTGCGCGGCGATGGCGTCGTCGCGTGTTTTCCTGCCGGTGCGCAGGCGCGCATGCGTGAGGGATGCGGGCAAGCCATGCGCCAGCAACGCGTCGATGTCGAGCATGGTCTCGGATGCCGACAACTGGCGCAGGGCGGGCAAGGCGGCGAGGCCGGGCAGGCTGTCGAGCGTCTTGCAGGTGTGCAGATTCAGGCGCTCGAGCACGGAATTGGGCCCCAGCGCGATCTGCCGCAGCTTGATCTGGTCTTCCACCCATAGCGCCTGCAGCAGCGGGAAACGGCCGATGTCGCCCAGCGTTTCCAGGCCGCGCACGCGTATCACTTCCAGTTTCCTCAATAGCGGCGCCTCGATGTCCGCGATCGATGCGCGGCCGCCCAGCTGCAACAGCAGCTTGTCCAGGCGGTTCATCTCCGAGATGAAATCGAGCGCCACCTTGTTCTTGATGCGGTACAGCGACAGCTCGTGCAGCGCCGGCAGGCTGGCCAGGGTCTCGATGTGCTGGTGGTGGCCTTCGATGGTCAGGCAGGTCAGGTGCGCATACTGGCGCAGGGGCGCCAGATCGATATTGTTCCTGGCCGACTCGCCCAGGTTCAGGTATTCGAGGGCGCGCAAATTGTCCAGTTGCAGGATGTCGCCTTGCGCCAGCTCGTACACGCCCAGGCTCAGGCGCTTCAGGTGCCGCAGTTCGCCCAGCGCTTCCAGGTGGATGGCTTGCCGGTGGCAATCGATGGACAGGCTGGCCACATGCGGCAGCGCGCGCAGGATGCGGGCATCGAACACCCTCGGGTCGTAGCCGTAGATGCGGATGGTCAGCGCCGTGCCGCAAGTGGCGGCCAGGGCGTCGAGGTCGGCCAGCAGCGGCGCCGGCTCGGCCAGGGTATTGAACTGCACCAGCACCTCTTGGCCGCCCGCGATGGCGGCGCGGATCGCCCCGGCATCGATGCGCTCGGGATTCTGGATGCGCTGCGGCTGTCTTGTTTGCGTCATCGTCACAGTCCTATCGGGTAGTCGACCTTCCTGGGGGGAGGGCAGCCTTCCGGCCCCGGGAACGTCTGCTTGCCCGTGTCGTCGTAGCGCTTGCCGCATTCGACGAGCACGCGCTTGCGGAAGGTGTAGATGCTGGCCACCTTGCCATTCGGGTGGTAGCAGATATTGTCGCCATCGCGGTCGGCCGAAGCGTAGCTGATCATGGTCTGGCCATTCACCGTGCGCGTGCTGTGGCCGCTGCGCGGCTCCGTGCATTTGAGCTGGCCGCTTTCGTAATACGCGTTGACGACGGAAGTGTCGGCGGCGCGGTCGACCAGCAGTTCATCCTTGCGCTTGCCGTTCGGGTAGTTCGAATAGCCTTCCTGGCGCTGGCCGTACTGGAAGGCGTAATAGTACTGCGGCTTGCCGTCCGGGTAGTACATGTGGTGGTACTCGCACACGTCGTCGCGCGTGCTGCCGTACTCCTTGAAGGTGCAGCGGTGGATGTCGTTGAACAGCTGGCCGTCCTCATAGTATTCGCGCAGGTGCGTGAGCAGGCGTCCCTGGTCGACGACGGCCAGGCGTTCCGGCTTGCCGTTCGGGTAGTAGCGCGCATCGAGGCCCTGCTTCTTGCCGTTGTCCCACAAGGTGTCGAGGCGCAGGATCTTGCCGCTGTCGTCGAACGCCTGTTCCCGCCCATCGAGCTGGCCGTTGCGGTAGGTGGCCGTGTAGACCACGTATTCCTTGCCGGCCGGGCCCAGATAGCGCGTGCGGCTGCCATCGAGCACGCCCGCCTGGTAATGGTCGCGCTGGCGCAGCGCGCCTTGCGCATCCGTGTCCAGGGCCTCACCCTGTTTTTTGCCTTTCACAAAAGCGACGCTTTGCGTGGCCTTGTCCTTGAGCTTGAGCGTCCACGGGCCGTCGCGCAAACCGTCGATAAAGCTGCCGTCGCCGTCTTCCGTGATCCACGCGCCATGGCGCGCGCCGTTGACGTAGTTACCGCGCGTGCGCAGCTTGCCGCCCATGCGGCGTTCGTGCGGGCCGTTCAGCTGGCCATCCGCGTAGGTGTCGAAGCCCGTCACTTCCTCTTCATCGGCATAGTTGACGACCGTCCAGCGGCCTTCCCGCTTGCCGGCCCGGTACATGCCGCTCTCGCTCTGTTTGGGATAATTGAAGTACCACATGCCTTCTTGCAGGCCATTGACGAAATGGCCTTTTTCGCTGCCTTCATGCATGCCCTCGCGCACCCACAGGCCCTGGCGCTTGCCTTTCACGTACTGGCCCCGCTCGACCACCGAGCCGTCGTCCCAGGCCAGACTGTAGATGACGGACGGACCGTCTTCGCTGCCCGTGAACTGCTGCGGCGCCGTTTCCCACGTCACTTGCCACAGGCGGTAATTGGGCAGGATGCCGGCGCCCGCATCGCTGTACAGCGTGTAGCTGGCGGTGAGAAAACGCTCGCCTTTTTTCTGGAAGGTTTTCTTGTAGGTGATGGCGTCCTTGCCGCCGGGCGCCACAGGCTTGCCTTCGTCGCTGTAGTAGCCGACGATGCTGCCTTGCGTATGGTCGATGGCGTCGAAGTCCGCATTGCCGCTCTTGCCGCGCGCGACGCTGTAGTCCATCGGCGCCAGTTTCGCCAGCGCGGCCTTGACCTGGCCCGCGTTGGGAGCGGCGCTTTGCGCCACGATGCGGTTCAGGGCCGGCTGCAAGCCGTCGAGGCGCCGGTACTTGCCGGAGCTGCGGTGGTAGCGGTAGGCGCGCAAGCCGTTCCTGTCGCCCTGGCGGAACAGCACCAGCATGGTTTGCACGCTGGTGTCCGATTCCTTGTCCAGCGACGCATAGAAGACGGAGCGGATGACGGCATTGCCGAACTGGTCGAGCAGGAAGGTTTTCGAAGCGCTGTTCGTGCACTCGCAGTAATAGCCGTTGACGCCGTCTTTTTCCTTGAGGAAGGCGATGTCGAGGCCGCTGTCTTGCGAGGCGCTGATGGCGGGATGGGCGAGACTCTTGCCTTCGTAGAAGGGCGCGCCGTGGGCTAGCGCGGAGCAGAGCAGCAAGGGCAGGAGAGCGGGCAAGAACGGACGTTTCATCGTAAGGCTGGCGCCGGGGCGCCGCAATGGAAAGGCCACGATTCTGCCTGCGTTCTTACTTGTGGGCAAATGCGCGCACGCGTATCGTGTGCGCGCCTGTGGTTCAGGGCTGGTGCGCGGCGCAGAAGTCCAGCAGCAGCTGTTCGCCGTCCGGCCAGGGACCGTAGCCCGCATCGCCGTTGATATGGCCGGCGTCGCCGATCATGGTGAAATCGCTGCCCCAGGCGGCGGCAAATGCGCGCGCCCGCGCGAAGCTGACGTAGGGATCATCGCCGCTGGCCACCACCAGGCTGGGAAACGGCAAGGCTTGCAGCGGCATCGGTGCAAAGCCCGTGGTGCCGGCGGGGTAGGAGGGCGCTTCCACGTCGCTGGGGGCGACGAGGAAGGCGCCGGCGATCCTGTGCGGCGAGCCGCTGGCCGCCCAGTGGGCCACCAGCGTGCAGGCCAGGCTGTGCGCCGCCAGCACGGGCGCTCGCTCGCAGGCGGCGATGGCACGGTCGAGCTCCGCCACCCATTCGTCCTTGTCCGGCGTCTGCCATTCCCCGTGCTGCACGCGCGACCATTGCGGGTGGCGCGCTTCCCAATGGGTTTGCCAGTGCTGCGGCCCGGAATTCCACAGGCCGGCCAGGGTCAGGACGAGAGGCGACATCGATGCTCCTTAGGTTATAACTCCGTGCGCAGGGCGAACAACTCCGGGAACAATACCACGTCGAGCATCTTGCGCAAATAGCTGACGCCCGCCGTGCCGCCCGTGCCCGTCTTGAAGCCGATGATGCGCTCGACCGTCGTCACGTGGCGGAAGCGCCAGAAGCGGAAGGCCGTTTCCAGGTCGACCAGCTTTTCGGCCAGCTCGTACAGGGCCCAGTGTTTCGACGGGTCGCGGTAGACTTCCAGCCAGGCCGCCTTGACGGAGGCGTCGGAGGCGGTCGGCAGGGTCCAGTCGGCGTCCAGGCGTTCGGGGGCGATGGGCAGGCCGCTGCGCGCCAGCAGCTTGATGGCTTCGTCGTAGACGGACGGCGCGCGCAGGGCGGCGTCGAGCACCTTGTAGGTGTCGGGAGCCGTCGTATGCACGTTGAGCAGGGCCGCGTTCTTGTTCCCCAAAATGAATTCGATCTCGCGGTACTGGAAGGACTGGAAGCCGGACGAGGCGCCCAGGTAGGGACGGATGGCCGTGTATTCGGGCGGCGTCATGGTGGCCAGCACGTCCCAGGCATGGACCAGCTGGTCCATGATGCGCGCCACGCGGGCCAGCATTTTAAACGCGGGCGCCAGGTCGCCGCTTTGCAGGTTGGCGCGCACGGCGTGCATTTCGTGCAGCATCAGCTTCATCCACAATTCGCTCGTCTGGTGCTGCACGATGAACAGCATCTCGTTGTGGTTGGGGGAGAGCGGATGCTGGGCCGTCAGGATGCGGTCCAGCGCCAGGTAGTTGCCGTAGCTCATCGATTCGCTGAAGTCCATCTGCGCGCCATGCCACTGCGCATCCTGGCCGCCGGCATGCATGGGGCAGCCGCTGGTGTTTTCCTTGTTCATATTCTTGTCGTCGCTCATGGGATGGGTCAGGTGACGGCATCGCGCTTGGCGGCGATGTCGTAGGCTAGTGTGTCGAGGATGTCGCGCAGGATTTCCACGGCATCCCACACCTCGGTAAAACTCGTGTACAGGGGCGTGAAGCCGAAGCGCATGATGGCCGGCTCGCGGTAGTCGCCGATCACGCCGCGCGCGATCAGCGCCTGCATCACGGCATAACCGTGCGGGTGCGTGAAGCTGACCTGGCTGCCGCGCCGCGCATGCTCGCGCGGCGTGACGAGGCCCAGCGGATGGCTGGCGCAGCGCTGTTCCACCAGCGCGATGAACAGATCCGTCAGGGCCAGCGACTTGCGGCGGATGGCTTCCATGCTGGTTTGCGCAAAGATATCGAGGCCGCATTCGACCAGGGCCAGCGAGACGATCGGCTGCGTGCCGCACAGGGCGCGGGCGATGCCGTCGGCAGGCGCGAAGCCCGGGTCCATGGCGAACGGCGTGGCGTGTCCCCACCAGCCGGACAGCGGCTGGCGGAGGCGCGCCTGGTGTTTTGCCGGCACCCAGATGAAGGCGGGCGAGCCGGGGCCGCCGTTCAGGTATTTATAGGTGCAGCCGACGGCCAGGTCGGCGCCGGCGCCGTTCAGGTCCAGCGGCACGGCGCCGGCCGAATGGGCCAGGTCCCACAGCGCCAGCGCGCCCTGCGCGTGGCAATGGCTGCTGATGGCGGCCATGTCGTGCTGGTAGCCGGTGCGGTAGTTCACGTGCGTGAGCATGGCGACGGCGCAATCGGCATCGATGGCTTGCGCCAGTTCGTCCGGGCTGTCGACCAGGCGCAGCTGGTAGCCCCGGTCGAGCCAGGCGGCCAGGCCTTGCGCCATGTACAGATCGGTGGGGAAGTTGCTGCGTTCGCTGACGATGACGCGCCGCGCGGCCTGCGCGGGATCGCCGGCCTGCATCTGCAGGGCGGCGGCCAGCGCCTTGAACAGGTTGACGGAGGTGGTGTCGGTGATCACCACTTCGCCCGTGCCGGCGCCCAGCAGCGGCGCCAGGCGGTCGCCCAGGCGCTTGGGCAGGTCGAACCAGCCGGCCGTATTCCAGCTGCGGATCAGGTCCGTGCCCCATTCGGCCGTGATGACGTGCTGGGCGCGGGCCAGCGCCGCTTTCGGCCGCGCGCCCAGGGAATTGCCGTCGAGGTAAATCACGCCTTGCGGCAAATCGAATTGCTGGCGCAGGGGCGCCAGGGGATCGTCGAGGTCGCGCGCGCTGCAGTCATGTCGAGAAATCATGGTGGCTTTCATGTTGATACTTGTCTCAATGGCACGATATTGCTTGAAGCTTAAAGTATTGTGCGGAAGCAGGCAGTGTAGCAAATCCACGCCGGAAAGCGGAATTTCCAGCCTGGCTGCAGCGCGAAAAGTGCCTGCCTGCGGGGCGTCAACGAAAAAAATCACGATTTTTAAAAATATTTTCAAATCGCCCTAAAGTTTTGCCAGGCGCCGCCGTCAACGATTACATGAACGGTGTCAATCCGGCCGAAAAAGAATGCGGGTCTTTGAAATATTTTTCAAAAAAGCCCTAAAGTTCCTGCCAAGGCAGCCGTTATCTAGGTAGACAGGCTTGATTCTGATCAAGTTGTTGTAAAAAAGTGATATTTTTTACAGGCCAAAAGTCGGGTAATCCCGTCGCAGAGCCATGCACCCACATCCGCGCCGTTACTGGCGTGCGACCATGATCGAGCAGTGTTTGTCAGACAAACACCTACGGTCCCATCCGCCATTCCCCGACCAAAAATACAGCGCTGCGCCTCTGTTGCGTTTAATGTTGCTCCTGCAGAATGTATCTCACTGGCAACAAACAATGCTGGCTGAATTCAACGGATTGAGGAGATGGAAATGACTGCTAACGACATGATGGCTGAGATTCGCGACGCTAACCTGAGCTACCTGATGCTGGCGCAGCAAATGATTCGTGCGGACAAGGTAACGGCCATCTTCCGTTTGGGCATTGCCGCCGACATCGCCGAATTGATCGAAGGCATGAGCAATGCGCAGATCCTGAAGCTCGCTGGCGGCAACATGATGCTGGCCCGCTTCCGCTTCGACGACAGCGCCATCCTGGGCATGCTGACGAACTACAATAAAGACCGCTCGCTGGCCCAGTCGCACGCTGCCATCCTGATGGCCGGCCAGGGCGTCGAAGAAATCGCTTAAGGTTCCCATCAAAACGTCCATGGCTGCGTTGCATTGCCTCGCCGTACATTCGTACTGTCTTCGGCAACGCGCCTTGCCCTGAACATTTTGCCGGCAATCTTTTAGTCAGTATCAGTTAGTCAGTATCAGTCAGTCGCGGAGCACACAGCATGGCCAAGAAAAGTGTCGTATCGGAAGCGCAGGAAATCCAGTTGGCCATCGAATTGATACAGCTGGGCGCACGCCTGCAACTGCTGGAGACGGAAGTCTCGCTGTCGCGCGAACGCCTGCTGAATCTGTACAAGGAATTGAAGGGCGTCTCGCCGCCCAAGGGCATGCTGCCGTTTTCCACCGACTGGTTCCTCACCTGGCAACCGAATATCCATTCCTCGCTGTTCATCAACATCCACAAATTCCTCATCGACCACGCGGGCGCCACCGGCATCGAAGCCGTGATGAAGGCGTATAAGCTGTATCTGGAGCAGATGCCGCCCGAAGCGGGCGAAGAACCGCTGCTGTCGCTGACGCGGGCCTGGACCCTGGTGCGCTTTTTCAGCAGCAAGATGCTGGACATGGCGCCCTGCGGCAAGTGCGGCGGCAAGTTTGTCGTCAACTGCCTCGACCTGAACGCCGATTATGTGTGCGGCCTGTGCCACATGCCTTCGCGCGCCGGCAAGACCAAGAAGGCGCGCGATGAGGCGGCCGCTGTCGCGCCGCCCGGCGTCGTCGCCTGATCCTGCTTCAAGAATAGCCTCAGTGAAAACCGGAGCGGTCGCCAGACCGGACTCCGGTTTTTTCATGGTGCTTTCGCTTACACTGGCGTTTTCCTCCGATGGCTGTCCCATGCTGCAACAAATCCTGCGCGCACCCGCGCTCAAGGCGATCCTGATCCAGGCGCTGGCCTTTCCCTTGATGTTGCTATCGGTATATGGCCTGGCGCGCGCCGGCGCGACCATGCCGCTGCCGGCCGTGGCGCTGGTGCAGGGCGTGCTGGCGGCGCTTCTTACCTGGCGCGCGGGTCTGGCGCGCTGGTGGTGCGCCATCGGCCTGCTGTTTGCGCCCGCCTTGCTGGGCGCCAGCCTGCTCGATTTGCCTCCGGGCGTATTCCTGGCGGCGTTCGTTTTCCTGTTGAGCCTGTACTGGTCCACATTCCGTACGCAAGTGCCGTTTTATCCGTCGGGGCCGAAGGTGTGGCAGGCGGTGGCCGAGCTGATCGCGGACCGGCCCGGCGTGCGGCTGGTCGATATCGGCAGCGGCCTGGGCGGCCTGGTGCTGGACCTGGCGCGGCGCCGGCCCGACGGGCAGTTTTCCGGCATCGAACTGGCGCCGCTGCCGTGGCTGGCCAGCCGCTTGCGCGCGCGGCTGGCGGGTAGCCGCGCGCGCTTCCTGCGCGGCGACTACGAAGGACTCGACTTCGGCCGCTACGATGCCGTGTTTGCCTACCTGTCGCCGGCGGCGATGGCGGCCCTGTGGATCAAGGCGGAAAGGGAGATGTTGCCCGGTAGCATGCTTATTAGTTACGAATTCCGGATCGCCGCGCGCGAGCCCGATAAGACCATCGCCGCCACAGAGGGTGGCCCTTTGCTTTACATATGGTGCTTTTAAGCAATTGTCTGCGTTATTTGCTTGCCCGGAGGGCAATCTCACGTTATTGTAGTTCCACACGGCATTTTCTCGGAATTGCATTGAAAAGCAGCACATTTCAATTAACTTCCGGTTACTTTTTTTGCCGCTGTCCTTGCCGGCGGCGCAGCCGCCAGAAGACGGAAACAGGTTTGAACATGCCGGGCGCACAGCCTCGGCCATTATTGGGAGTCAGGGCACTTGTTAGTCATAATCGGATACATCATCGTCTGCGCCTCGGTCTTTGGCGGCTTCGCAATGGCCGGCGGCCATCTGGCGGCGCTGTTCCAGCCGCTGGAGTTGCTGATGATCGGCGGCGCCGCCCTGGGCGCCTTCCTTGTTGGTAACAATAACAAGGCCATCAAGGCGACGATCGCCGCCTTGCCCAGCCTGTTCAAGGGCTCGCGCTATACCAAAGAGCTGTACATGGAACTGATGTCGCTGTTGTTCGAAGTGCTCAGCAAGGTGCGCAAGGAAGGCTTGATGTCGATCGAAGGCGATATCGACAAGCCGGAAGAGAGCCCGCTGTTTTCCAAATACCCGGCCGTGCTGGCCGACCATCACATCGTCGAATTCATGACCGATTACCTGCGCCTGATGGTGTCGGGCAATATGGATGCGTTCCAGATCGAAAACCTGATGGACAACGAAATCGAGACGCACCATCATGAAGGCGCCGTGCCGGCCCACGTGATCGCCAAGGTGGGCGACGGCTTGCCCGCGTTCGGTATCGTCGCCGCCGTGATGGGCGTGGTGCACACGATGGAATCGGTGGGCATACCGCCGGCCGAGCTGGGCATGCTGATCGCGCACGCGCTGGTCGGCACCTTCCTCGGCATCTTGCTGGCCTATGGTTTCGTCGGCCCGCTGGCCAGCCTGCTGGAGCAGAAGCTGGAAGAGTCGAGCAAGATGTTCCAGTGCGTGAAAGTGACCCTGCTGGCCAGCCTGAACGGCTATGCGCCGGCGCTGGCCGTGGAGTTCGGCCGCAAGGTGCTGTTCTCGACCGAGCGCCCGACGTTCAATGAGCTGGAAGACCACATCAAGAAATCGAAAACGAAGTAAGCAGTGAATATACGCCTGGACACCATGAGTCATTTGCAGCACACGGAAGGGGGACGCCATGGCCGATGAAGGCATGCGCCCGATTATCGTCAAGCGTATCAAGAAGACGGCTGGCGGGCACCATGGCGGGGCGTGGAAAATCGCCTACGCCGACTTTGTCACGGCCATGATGGCCTTCTTCCTGCTGATGTGGCTGCTCGGCTCCACCTCGAAGGGCGACTTGAACGGCATTTCCGAATTCTTCAAGACACCGTTGAAAGTGGCCATGGCGGGCGGCTCCGGCAGCGGCGAAAGCAATTCCGTGATCCAGGGCGGCGGCCAGGACCTGTCGCGCCAGGATGGGCAGGTCCGCAAGGCGCAGGAAGAGCAGCAGCGCAAATCGTTCGACCTCAATTCCGCCAAGGCCGCGCTCGAGCGCGAGGAAGGCAAGCGCCTGCAGGCGCTCAAGGCGCGCATCGAAGCGACCATCGACGCCAACCCCCTGCTGAAAAAATACAAGAACCAGTTGCTGCTCGATATCACCAGCGAAGGCTTGCGCATCCAGATCGTCGACGAGCAGAACCGTCCGATGTTTGCGCTCGCCAATGCGAACCTGCAACCGTACACCAAGGAAATCCTGCACGCCATCGGCTCCGTGCTCAATGAAGTGCCGAACCGCATCGGCCTGTCCGGGCATACGGATTCGACGCCCTACATGAGCGATGCCGGCTACAGCAACTGGGAATTGTCGGCCGACCGCGCGAATGCGTCGCGGCGCGAACTGGTGATCGGCGGCATGAAGGAAGAAAAGGTCTTGCGCGTGGTGGGCCTGGGTTCGGCCGCGCACCTGGACAAGCTCGATCCCTTCAATCCGATCAACCGGCGCATCAGCATCATCGTCATGAACAAGCGCACGGAAGAAAATGTCCTGCGCGATGGCGCGGCGATCGAATTGCCGGTGACCGATGCCGCTTCCGCCGCTGTCGCTTCCGGGCTGGCGGCCGGCGCGCCGCCCGCGGCGGCGCCAGTCCCCGCCCCGGCAGCGGCGAAAAAATAACACGCAAGGCTGTCGACGCGTGGTGTATTGAAACAATGAGACCTTTATGACAAGAAAGAAAATACTTGGCTCGCATGTAAAGCGCCTGCTGTCTGGCGTGTCGGACCATGGCCGCAAGCACTTGACGGAGGTGGAAACCGACCTGGTGCAGACCGGCATCTTGCTGGAAGAGGCGATCGAGAAGCTGTCCTTCAATTTCATGGCGATACACGCAGCCGTCGCTGCGCAGCAAGACACGATCGCCTTGCTGCTCGACGGCGGTATTCCTGCCGAGCAGCAGCGGGAAAAACTGCTGGCCTTGCAGGATGAGGTGGGGGGCTATGTGAATGCCGCCATCACCAGCCTGCAGTTCCAGGACATGACCAGCCAGCTGATCGAGCGCACCTTGAAGCGCGTGACGGGCTTGCGCGAGTTCCTCGGGACCCTGGGCGAGCATGGTGCGGAGATGTTGCCGGAGAGCGACAATGAAGAAATTGTCGCCTTGCTGGGGCGGGTCAGCATGGCGCTGGCGATTCAAAGCCTGGAGTTGCGCAGCGTGCTGCGCAAGGCTGTCAGTCAACAGCATTTGGAAAGCGGCGACATCGAGCTGTTCTAGCATGCCAGTGCGGAGCGCTTGTGGTTGCATGGATTGATTAATCAAATACTCGGGCAGGATGCCCGGAATAAGTGGGAGCAAAGATGGCCAAAACGATACTTGCAGTGGACGATTCCAGCTCATTGCGCCAGATGGTGGCGTTCAGCCTGAAAGCCGCCGGTTACCAGGTGGTGGAGGCCGTCGACGGTCAGGATGGACTGGAAAAAGCCAAGCTGCAAACCGTGGACCTGGTATTGACGGACCAGAACATGCCGCGCATGGATGGCCTGGAGCTGATCAAGCTGCTGCGCGAACTGCCGACCTACCAGAAGGTACCCATCCTGATGCTGACGACGGAGTCGTCGGACGAGATGAAATCGAAGGGACGTGCCGCCGGCGCCAATGGCTGGCTGGTCAAGCCGTTCGATCCGCAACGCCTGATCGAAGTGGTCAAGAAGGTGATCGGCTGATGCCAGCCGCGCAGCACAACGATGCAATTGACGGAGTCACCCTATGACCATCGATATTAGCCAGTTTTTTCAGGTCTTTTTCGATGAGGCCGAAGAACTGCTGGCTGAAAAAGAACGGCTGCTGCTGGCCGTTGATATTGCGGCGCCCGACGCCGAAGATCTGAATGCCATTTTCCGCACCGCCCACTCGATCAAGGGCGGCGCATCGACGTTCGGCCTCTCCGACATGAGCGAGGTGACGCACATCCTCGAGTCGCTGCTCGACCGCATCCGCCAGGGCCAGATGGCCCTGACGGCGGAACACGTCGACGCCTTCTTGGCGGCCAAGGATATCCTCAAGATGCAGCTCGACGGCCATCGCCTGGGCAGCGCCGTCGACCAGGATGCCGTGGCCAACGTGCGCATGATGCTGCAGTCGTTCTCGCAGGACGTGCCGGTGGCCGCGCTCACGCCCGTCGCGCCAGCTTTCCATACGGCGGAAAAGGCCGCCGTCAGCCATGCCGGCGGCCATCGCATCCGCCTGGAGCTGCCGGCCATGGAGCCGCGCGAAGTCGATGCGCTGGCGGCCGAACTGGGCTTGCTGGGCGACGTCGCCGTATCCAGCCTGCCCGACGCGCGCAAGGTGCTGGAAGTGACGACGCATGAAAGCCTGGACGATATCCTGGCCATCTGCTCGTTCGTGCTCAATCCCGACGACATGGTGATCACGCAGGCGCCGCCGCTGGCGCCGGGCGAAGCCGATGCGGCCCGCGCGGCGCAGGAAAAGGCCCAGGGCTACGGTTTCTTCGACCCGCTGCCAGGCGCGCCTGCGGCACAGGGCGCGACGGACCCCGGCTATGGCTTCTTCCAGCCGATCGAGGATATCCGGGCCGCCGCCGGCGTGCAGAGCGACGCCGAACAGGGCTACGGTTTCTTCCAGCCGCTCGAACAGATCCGCGCCGACGCCGCCAAGGCGGGCAGCGCCAGCGCCGCCGCCGCGCCGGCCGTGGCGAGCGTTGTGGCCGAAGCGGAGCAGGAAAAGAAACCGGCCAAGAAAGAGGGCGACAAGGCCGGCGCCGAATCGTCGTCGATCCGCGTCTCGATCGAGAAAGTCGACCAGCTGATCAACCTGGTGGGCGAGCTGGTGATCACGCAGGCGATGATCGAGCAGCGCGCCAGCGCGCTCGACCCGATGCTGCATGAAAAACTGCTCGACAGCGTCAGCCACCTGACGCGCAATACGCGCGACTTGCAGGAAGCGGTGATGTCGATCCGCATGATGCCGATGGATTTCGTCTTTTCGCGCTTCCCGCGCATGGTGCGCGACCTGGCCACCAAGTTGGGCAAGAAGGTCGATTTCATCACGAATGGCGCCGCCACGGAACTGGACAAGGGTCTCATCGAGCGCATCGTCGATCCGCTCACGCACCTGGTGCGCAACAGCATCGACCATGGCGTGGAAATGCCGGCCGCCCGCGTGGCAGCCGGCAAGACCGAGGCGGGACGTCTGTTCCTCTCGGCCAGCCACCAGGGCGGCAACATCATCATCGAAGTGTCCGATGACGGCGCGGGACTGAACCGCGAGCGCATCCTGGCCAAGGCCGCGCAGCAGGGCCTGGACGTGTCCGAGTCGATGAGCGACGCCGACGTGTGGCAGCTGATTTTCGCGCCCGGCTTTTCCACCGCCGAAGCCGTGACCGACGTGTCGGGCCGCGGCGTGGGCATGGATGTCGTCAAGCGCAATATCAGCGCCATGGGCGGCGTCGTCGACATCCGTTCGGCCAAGGGTTTCGGCACGACGATTTCCATTTCGCTGCCGCTGACCCTGGCCATCCTGGACGGCATGTCGATCCGCGTCGGCGACGAAGTGTATATTTTACCGCTGGGTTTTGTCATCGAATCCCTGCAGCCGGCCGTTGAGGACATCAAGGACATCAGTGGCAAGGGGCAGGTGGTGAAAGTGCGCGGCGAATACCTGCCCTTGATTCCGCTGTACCAGATGTTCGACATCGCGCCGCGCTTTACCAGTCCCTCGGAAGGCATCTGCGTGATCCTCGAGACGGAAGGGCGCAAGGCGGCCCTGTTTGTCGACGACCTGGTGGGGCAGCAGCAGGTCGTGGTGAAAAACCTCGAATCGAATTACCGCAAGGTGGTGGGCATTTCCGGCGCCACCATCCTGGGCGATGGCGGCGTGTCGCTGATTCTCGATGTCGCCGCCCTGATCCGTTCCTCTCGCCAGCTGGCCGACGAGTCCATTTTTTCGTAATACCGATAGATAAAGATAGGAAAACGCACCATGTCAGATACTCAACAAACATCCGGAAGCAATGCGGGCGACGGCAAGGACATCGCCGGCCGTGAATTCCTGGCCTTCACCCTGGGCTCCGAAGAGTACGGCATCGATATCCTGAAGGTCCAGGAGATCCGTGGTTACGAAGCGGTCACCCGCATCGCCAACGCGCCTGAATTCATCAAGGGCGTGATCAACCTGCGCGGCATCATCATCCCCGTGGTCGACATGCGCATCAAGTTCAACCTGGGCACGCCCGTGTACGACCAGTTCACGGTGGTGATCATCCTGAACATCGGCGGCCGCATCGTCGGCATGGTGGTCGACAGCGTTTCCGACGTCACCACCCTGACGCCGGAGCAGGTCAAGCCGGCGCCGGAAATGGGCACCGCCTTCTCGACCGACTACATGATCGGCCTGGGCACCATCGACGAGCGCATGCTGATCCTGGTCGACATCGACAAGCTGATGTCGAGCAGCGAGATGGGCCTGATCGACAAGCTGGCGGCGTAAGCTGCAGCATGGCGGCGCGCGGTGCGCCGCCGTTTTACCACGCAAAGAATCACTACAGATATGCATGTACCGGCGCGGGAAAGTAATCCTCGGGAAATTATTGTGAATTTATGACGAACAGAACCGGATGCTGTGCAAGGCGCCCGCAGCGACGCAGTGCGAGCACTGCTAGCTGCGGGCAACGCCGCACAGCGCCGGTTATGGAAGTCAGAAATCATAATAATTTATTGGGGGTTACTTGCTAGAGGCGCGCCGGCAGGCTGCAAGGTCCGACAGAGACCCGGCCATAACACGGCGCCGTCCGGTTGAACGGGCGCCGTTCACATAAATATTGGAGACTGTAATGAGTTTGCGCGATTTCAAGATAGGCACCCGGCTGGGGATAGGTTTTGGCAGCATCCTCGCCATCCTGGTGGTGGTGATCGTTTCGGCGAATGCCCTGAATTACCGTAACAAGGCTCAGTTGCTCTCGGGCCTGGAGCTGGCAAGCGAAAAGAATACGCAGGCGTCGCTGATGAAAAGCGCGATGCTGGAAACCGGCATCGCCATGCGCAACATCGGCCTGCAGGGCGATGTGGGCCTGATGCAGGTGGAAGAGGGCAAGGTGCGCGAGCAGCGCAAGCTGTACGACGGCGCGCGCGGCAAGCTGGCCACCTTGGGCCTGTCCGATGGCGAGAAGGCGCTGCTGGCCAACATCGCCAAGGCCGACGGCGAAGTCGATGCCGCCTTCAAGGAGGCGATGGGGCAGGTGCTGGCGTTTAACAGCGAGGGCGCGGCGAAGGTGATCGCCACCCACATCGACCCCTTGAACAAGGCGACCCTGGCCGATATCAACAAGCTGCTCGACTTGCAGCATGTGGCGCAGCAAAGCTTCATGGACGATTCGCTGGCGGCCGATGCGCGCCTGATGACGGTACTGTTCATCCTGGGCGGGGCGGCGGTGGCGATCGGCGCCTGGTGCGCCATCTTCATCACGCGCTCGATCACGGTGCCGCTGTCGGGCGCCCTGGCCGTGGCGCAGAAAGTGGCTGCCGGCGAGCTGACCTCGCGCGTGGTGGTCGAGGGCAAGGATGAAACGAGCGCCCTGCAGCAGGCATTGAAGGACATGAACGCGAGCCTGGTGCAGACGGTCAGCGACGTGCGCACGGGAACCGACACCATCACCGTGGCGTCGCGCGAGATCGCCAGCGGCAATGCGGACCTGTCGGCGCGCACGGAAACGCAGGCCAGTTCGCTCGAAGAGACGGCATCGTCGATGGAAGAACTGACGTCGACCGTGAAGCAGAACGCGGACAACGCGCGCCAGGCCAACCAGCTGGCCGTGTCGGCGTCGTCGGTGGCGGAGCAGGGCGGCAAGGTGGTGGCGCAAGTGGTCGACACGATGGGTTCCATCAAGGACAGTTCGCGCAAGATCGTCGATATCATCGGCGTCATCGACGGCATTGCGTTCCAGACGAATATCCTGGCGCTGAATGCGGCCGTCGAAGCGGCGCGCGCGGGCGAACAGGGACGCGGTTTTGCGGTGGTGGCGTCGGAGGTGCGCAATCTGGCCCAACGATCGGCCGGCGCGGCGAAGGAAATCAAGGGCCTGATCGGCGACTCGGTCGACAAGGTCGATGCCGGCAGCCGCCTGGTGGACGAAGCGGGACAGACCATGGGCCTGATCGTCACGTCGATCCGGCAGGTGGCCGACATCATGGGCGAGATCACGGCGGCGACGCAGGAACAGAGCCATGGCATCGAGGAAGTGAATCAGGCCATCGCGCAGATGGACCAGATGACGCAGCAAAATGCGGCGCTGGTCGAGGAAGCGGCGGCGGCGGCCGAAAGCATGCAGGACCAGGCGCAGAAACTGGCCGACGCCGTCAGCATCTTCAAGCTGGACGGCGAGAGCGCGGCGCAGGCGGCCATGCCCGCGCCAGTAGTCAAAGCGGCGGCACGGCCGGCGCCTGCAGTGGCGGCAACTACACGGCGGTTGGCAAAGACGGCGCAAGCCGGCACGCCACCGCCGGCGAAAAAGCTGGCGGCGGCCGGCGGCGACGATTGGGAAGAGTTCTGACGCCGACCCGGTCCCGCTAGTTATACTTGCAAAGGCATTGGTCAGAGTAGTCATAGAGAGGTAAAAACAAAATGCCGCAAACTAAAACGGATTCGGTCAAGGAATTTGATTTCACTGGCAAGGACTTCGAACGGGTCCGCGCCATGATTTACAAGCGGGCCGGCATCGCGCTGGCCGACAGCAAGCAGGAGATGGTGTACAGCCGCCTGGCCAGGCGCCTGCGCGCGACGGGCATCTCCTCGTTCGTCCGCTACCTGGACGACCTGGAGGCGGGCCGCATGGGCGACGAATGGGAAGCGTTCACGAATGCGCTGACGACCAACCTGACGTCGTTCTTCCGCGAGGCGCATCACTTCCCGCTGCTGGCCGAGCATGTGAAAAAACTGAGCGGGCCGATCACCATCTGGTGTTCGGCCAGTTCCACCGGCGAAGAGCCGTATTCGATCGCCATGACGGTGTGCGAGGCGTTCAATACGCTCACGCCGCCGGTCACCATCATCGCCACGGACATCGACACGAACGTGCTGGCCACGGCCGCCAATGGCGTCTACAACCTGGACCGGCTCGACAAGATGCCGGCCGACCGCGCGCGGCGTTTCTTCTTGCGCGGCAAGGGCGACCGCGAAGGGCAGGTGCGGGTGCGCCCGGAACTGCGCCAGATGATCACCTTCAAGCCGCTCAACCTGCTGGCCGACGGCTGGCCGTTGACGGGCCAGTTCGACGTCATCTTTTGCCGTAACGTGATGATTTATTTTGACAAGGCGACGCAGCGCAAGATCCTGTCGCGCTTTGTGCCCTTGATGAAGCCCGATGCCCTGCTGTTCGCGGGCCATTCGGAGAATTTTCTGTACGTGTCGGATTCATTGAAGCTGCGCGGTAAAACAGTCTATGAGCTCGATCAGCCTCGGGGCGCCGCGCCCAAGGCATCGTCGCATCGTACATGAGAGTGAGATATGAGCCTGGAATCCAAAGAGCAATTCGCCACTAACGTCTATTACGACAGGACGTTCAATTGTGACGCCGCCAAGATCTTGCCTGGTGAGTATTACTTTACCAACAAGGACATGCTGATCGTCACCGTGCTCGGCTCCTGCGTCTCGGCCTGCATCCGCGACCGTGTCACGGGCCTGGGCGGCATGAACCATTTCATGCTGCCCGACGGCGGCAGCGATCCGAACAGCCCGATTTCCGCGTCGATGCGCTATGGCACCTATGCCATGGAAATCCTGATCAACGATTTGCTGAAGGCCGGCGCGCGGCGCGAGAACATGGAAGCGAAAGTGTTCGGCGGCGGCGCCGTGCTGCGCGGCTTCACGGCGATCAACGTGGGCGAGCGCAATGCGGCCTTCGTCATCAATTACCTGAAGGCGGAAAAGATGCGCGTGGTGGCCGAAGACCTCAACGACATCCACCCGCGCAAGGTGTATTTCTTCCCCCGCAGCGGCAAGGTGCTGGTGAAAAAGCTGATGCAGACGCACAACGACACGCTGGTGCGCCGCGAACTCGATTACGCCAGCCGCCTCAAGGTCGCGCCGGTGGGCGGCGAGGTCGAACTGTTCTAGTGACAGCGGACCAAACCTGCTGCGCGTCGCGCTGTGCGGCTTGCGCCGGTTTTGTCCGTTTACTAATTTAATAAAGAATAAGGGCCGCAAGGCCTGGAAGGATATTTATGAAGATCAAGGTATTGATCGTGGATGACTCGGCGCTGATCCGCAGCGTCATGACGGAAATCGTGAACAGCCAGCCCGACATGGAAGTGGTGGGGGCGGCGCCCGATCCGCTGGTGGCGCGCGAGATGATCAAGCAGACCAACCCCGACGTGCTGACCCTCGATGTCGAGATGCCGAAGATGGATGGCCTGGACTTCCTGGAAAAGCTGATGCGCTTGCGCCCGATGCCGGTGCTGATGGTGTCGTCGCTGACCGAGCGCGGTTCGGAAATCACCATGCGCGCGCTGGAACTGGGTGCCGTCGATTTCGTCACCAAGCCGAAGATTTCCATCCAGAGCGGCATGCGCGAGTACACGGACATGATCGCCGACAAGATCCGCGCCGCCTCGAAGGCGCGCATCCGCGCGCGCACCCTGCCGTCGGCCGGCGACAAGGCGGCCGCGCCGCTGCCTGCGCTGCGCAGCCCGTTGACGTCGAGCGAGAAGCTGATCATCGTGGGCGCCTCGACGGGCGGCACGGAAGCTATCCGCGAATTCCTCATGCAGATGCCGTCCGATTGCCCCGGCATCCTGATCACGCAGCACATGCCGGAAGGCTTTACGCGCTCGTTTGCGCGCCGCCTCGATTCGCTGTGCAAGATCTCGGTGCAGGAAGCGGCGGGCGGCGAACGCGTGCTGCCCGGCCACGCCTATATCGCACCCGGCCATTCGCACCTGACACTGACGCGCAGCGGCGCCAACTACATGACCAAGATCGACCAGGGCGAACCGGTGAACCGCCACCGCCCGTCCGTCGATGTGCTGTTCCGTTCGGCCGCGCAATCGGCCGGGAAAAATGCCGTCGGCGTGATCCTTACCGGCATGGGCAAGGACGGCGCACAAGGCATGTTGGAGATGAAGGCCGCAGGAGCGTATAATTTTGCGCAGGATGAAGCCAGTTGCGTGGTGTTCGGCATGCCGCGCGAGGCGATCGCCGTCGGCGCTACGCATGAGGTCGGCGCTCTGACGGCGCTGCCTGGCATGGTGCTGGGACACCTGGCGGCGCACGGCATGCGTGCTTTGCGCGTGTAAGCCACGTTTTATATGATCTGAGGCAAGTTTGTTCGCCTAAAAGCAACGAAAATGCTATCCTACAACTTGCTGCCGTAGTGTCGACCATAATGTCGGCATTCATGTCGATATTATTAACAAACCGCTACAGAAACAACGGAGTTATTCATGGCTGATCCAAAGATGAAATTTTTAGTCGTTGACGATTTTTCGACGATGCGCCGCATTGTCCGGAATCTGTTGAAGGAACTGGGTTATGCCAACGTCGATGAGGCGGAAGACGGCGTGATGGGCCTGGCCAAGCTGCGCGCGGAATCGTTCGATTTCGTCGTCTCGGACTGGAACATGCCGAACATGGATGGTCTGACGATGCTGCAGCATATCCGCGCCGATCCCGCACTGGCCAAGCTGCCCGTGCTGATGGTGACCGCCGAAGCGAAAAAAGAAAACATCATCGCCGCCGCGCAAGCCGGCGCCAGCGGTTATGTCGTCAAGCCGTTCACGGCCGCGACCCTCGATGAAAAGCTGAACAAGATTTTCGAGAAGCTGGAAAAAGCCGGCGCCTGATCACGGTTTGATTTGCTTCAAGAAAAAACGCTGCCGGTGCGAACTGGCGGCGTTTTTTTTATCTCTTTTTCGTAAACGGCCTTCTTGGCGCTTCGCCGCCACCGCGGCATCAGTGTCGACGGAAATATCGTGCCCGGGTTGGGCGAGGTCCGCATGCGGATTGCAAGCCGCCCGTTGAACGAAGGCAGCTTGGGCAGTCCTCCGAGATGATGCCGCTACCCGGCGGCGTGATGCGATCATCGATCAAATCAGCACTGCGCTCAAGACATCCCTGCGCGGATGCCGCCCCTGGCTGCCGATGCCGGATTTTTTTACATTCCCGCCGCACTGGTCCGTTGAGCCAAATAAATACATTGAAAAATCAACCACTTGCGGCGAATGGCACAGGCTTTGCATAGTTCGGCCTGGCGCACCAGCCCAGCAGATCGTTGGACTTGGCGCTACTTCGATGCCCTGCAGCCCGTCCGGAGGATTTATGCCCCGCAATTTCCCCATCCAAGCCATCCTGTTTTCATGGACGCGGCAGATCCTGCGCGCCTTCATCTTGCTGTGGTGGCTGAGCGCGGCATCGCTCGCCTGCGCGGACGAGCCGCCACTGCAGATCAAAGTGATGCCGCTGGGCGATTCGCTGACGGCCGGCTATCCCTTGAGGCCGGAGCGCAGCTACCGGCTGAAGCTGCTCACCGACCTGCTGGCGGCCGGCAAGAAAATCGACTACGTCGGCGGCGGTCATGACCCCGTCGACCCGCCCAACTACCTTGCCCATCAAGGCGCCGTGGGCGCCACGGTCGCCGATATCACCGGCGCGGCAGCATGGAACACCTTCCAGCCGGCCATCATCCTGCTGATGGCCGGCACCAACGATTTCAGGCAAATCGACATCCGCTCCGGTTTCGGCCCCCTGGGCCTGGTCGCCTTGGCCAGCGAGCTTGCC
Source organism: Janthinobacterium sp. GW821-FHT03C10 (assembly GCF_059420865.1). Taxonomy (NCBI): domain Bacteria; kingdom Pseudomonadati; phylum Pseudomonadota; class Betaproteobacteria; order Burkholderiales; family Oxalobacteraceae; genus Janthinobacterium; species Janthinobacterium sp. GW821-FHT03C10. The sequence goes on from NZ_JBWKUN010000003.1 coordinate 68,922, forward strand.
ACGCTGATCCAGAAAATCAACAAGGACTATCAGGACCGCGGAGAGAAAGTGGAGATCTTTGTCTCGTCCATCCCGCCGATGGGCTATCCCCTCGACGGCACCGGGCCAAAGGTAACGCATACCCTGCTCGATTACCTGAAATCACAAGGACTCTCGTTTGAAATAGTCGGCGGCCAAAGCGGCGCGGTCGATCAGGCGAAGTTCACCAGCGCGGTGAACGCCTTCCTGAACCGCAAGAAATTAAATCCTGATCTGGGCAGTATCTTCCGCGCGGCAGATGCTGACGGCGATGCCGTCCTGGCGGAGAGCGAGTACGAGGTTGCGCTCCGCTTGCTGGGCGAATTCATTCTGAACAAATACATTGGCGACTACAACAACAATGTCCGCACGCTGGCAACGGAGCGTAACAATACCCATTTTGTGGACGCCGGCGCGCAACTGACGCTGGCGGACTTCACGGACGGCACCCATCCGGCCACCCAGCAGGGCTACGACAAGCTGGCGCCCGCCTGGTTCGCCTCCCTGCAGGCATTTTTCGCCAGCAATACGCATTACTGGATCAATGGCAGCGGTTTCTGGGAAGAAGGCAATAACTGGTCCGACACTCCGGACGGGACGGGCGGCACCGTCCAGCCGACGGGCGGGACAGTGTATCTGCTGCAGCATGACGATATTGACCGGACCGTGACGCGCGACAGCGCCGCGGCGCCGGCCCAGTTGCTCGACCTCAGGATCGATGCCAGCGGCAGCGGCAACATGACGCTACGCGCGCAGGCGGGCCTGGAAGCCATGCTGACCGCCGTCGGAATAGTCGGCAAAGGCCGGCTGGAACAGACCGAAGGAACCATGATCACGCCGACCCTGGTGCTCGGTGCAACGGCGGGCGGTTCAGGCGTCTACGTGCTCGACGGCGTGGACGCCACGCTCAGGTCCGAGGTGGAGGATATCGGCTTTAACGGCAGCGGCAGCTTTACACAGGACAATGGCAGCAACGAGGTGCTGCGCCGCCTGACCCTGGGCTACGGCGCCGGCGGTGTCGGCAGCTACACCTTGAACCAGGGCATCCTGTCCAGCAACGAAGAATGGGTGGGCATCGATGGCACTGGCGTGTTCATCCAGAATGGCGGCACCCACCAGATCGAAGCCAAGGGTCCGATTCTCAGCGGCTTCGAGGGCACGCTGTCGATCGGCGGCGGGCATAGCGCCTACACGCTGGCGCGCGGCGCCCTGAGCGCGCTGTTTATCTACAACAACGGCACCTTCGACTACACCGGCGGCACACTCCAAGCCCAGTTCGTCAATAACGGCGTGTTGCGGCTGCGGGGCATACGCCAGATCAAGGGCGACCTGTTTTTGCCGTTTAATGGGCAGATCCAACTGCCGGACGCCTTTGCCAGCAGCAACCCGACGCGGCTCGAGGTCGCGGCCGGCGCGGAGCTGGAGGGCGAGATCTACGTGACGCTGGCCCCCGGCGTCACGCTCCGGCCGGGCGATAGCACCGAAATCCTGCGCGCGGGCGGTGGCATCTCGCCCGTGCCGGGCGTGCTGCGCCTGCCCTTGCTTCCAGGCAAACTCATCTTGCGCGGAGAGTTAGTCGAGCAAAACCATGCGCTGCGCATCACGGTCGGCGAGGTCAACTGTGCCGACGTGGCGCAGGTCCGCCTCAGGCTGGGACAGCGGGGCCCCCGCTTGAATGGCGACGTCAACAACGATGGCGTGGTCGATGTGCGGGACCTGGCCTTGATCGCGCGCAAGCTGCCGGCAGGCACCACTTGCCCGTTTTGATTCAAATCCAACCCGAACCTGAAGAGGAGCACAACATGGCCACCCGACTGACATCGATTTGCCTCTGGGCCCTGGGCGCCTTGCTGGCCTGTAGCCTCCAGGCCCGTGCCGCCCCGATCATCAACATCGTGCCCGAGTCCTTGTTCTTGCCGCAGGACCAAAGCTTTGGCGTCAATATTGTGATCCATGACGCCACCGACCTGTTCGCCTTTCAGTTCGACCTGTCGTTCGATCCCAGGCTGCTATCGGCCACCAGCGTCGCCGAAGGCGGCCTGCTGCCCGGCGGCGGTCCCACCATCTTCTTTCCCGGCACAATCGACAATGTGGCGGGACGAATCTCGTTCACGCTGGGCACGCTGACCGACAGCTTGCCCGGCGTGAACGGCAGCGGCGCCCTGGCGGGCATCCTGTTCCGCTCGCGTAACACCAGCGGCATCGCTGCGCTCAGCCTGTCGGACATCATCCTGCTCGATGCGAACCTGTCCGACATCGCCTTCAATGCGCCGTTGCCCGCGCAGATCGCGGTGGTGCCGGAGCCGGGCACGCTGGCGCTGCTGGCGCCCATGCTGCTGGGCATGGCCTGGCTGCTGAGGCGCCGCTATCCATGCCTGTCGCCACAGGAATAATGCGCGCCGCCGCATTCATGCGCAACACTGCGCGGGTGGCTAGCGGGGCTTCTGCCGGAGACACCACGGCGTCGGCGATTCCCCTGGCGCCAGAAAATGGCACCCAACGGCGCTGGCGACCCCATGCTCGATTGCCACCAGGCCGGCGGAGATGGCGTCACTGCCGTCGCTGCCGATCATCGGCATCGATGCGGAGTGATCCGTGGAAAACTGGCGTCCGAATTCAAAATCTAGTGCGGTGAGCATCGCAGACGGCAACGCGCGACGCACAGCATGCATGGCTGGTGCTATACCAGGCCGCCGTTCGCGCGCAAGGTCTGGCCGTTGATCCAGCGGCCATCGGGGCCGCACAGGAAGGCTACGGCGGCGGCGATGTCCTCCGGCGTGCCCAGGCGTTCCAGCGGCGCCATCTTGCCCATGCTTTGTATCGTCTCTTCCGTCTTGCCGTTCAAGAACAGGGCCGTGGCCGTGGGGCCGGGGGCGACGGCGTTGACGGTAATGTTCTTGCCGCGCAATTCCTTGGCGAAGATAGCCGTCATCGTCTCGATGGCCGCCTTGGTGGCGCCGTAGACGGCATAGCCGGGCAGGGCCAGGCCGGTCACGCTGGTCGAGAAGTTGAGCACGCTGCCGCCGTGGCGCAAGCGCGTCGCTGCCTGGCGCATGGTGTTGAAGCTGCCCTTGACGTTGATGGCGAACAGGCTGTCGAAGGTGGCGTCGTCCGTATCGGCCAGGGTGGGCAGCGCGGGCGGCATGATGCCGGCGTTGTTGACCAGCACGTCGATGCCGCCATAGGCAGCCTCGGCCGCATCGAACAGCGCTTGCACCTCGCCCGCATCGGCCACGTTGGCCTTGACGGCGATGGCGGCGCCGCCTTCGGCCGCGATGGCCGCCACCAGCGCATCCGCCGCCTCCCTGCCGCTGGCGTAATTGACGACGACTTGCACGCCGTCGCGCGCCAGGCGGCGGGCGATGGCCGCGCCGATGCCGCGCGAGGCGCCCGTGACGATGGCGACCCTGGCGGGGATGGTTGCTGTATTCATGGTGCTCTCCTGTCGTGGTGGCGGCCCGCATGGGCCAGTGCAGCCATTGTGATCTGTATCGATTCATGGATAAAGATGGTGATATGGATTTCAATGTGCAAATTCCATTAACAATCATTGCTGGCCTGGCTGGTATGGAGCGGTATGGTCGCGCCGGCTGCAGGAAATTGCGTAAGAGAATGAAATATTTCCTAAAGTTAACTTTACACGTCAAATAATTTGGCCCATGATCGCTGCAGTATTCCCCCTTTGTCCCCGACCCCGACAAGAAGGAGCGCAACATGCGCCGAGCACCCGTATTGTTTTTCGCCCTGAGCGCGGCCTTGCTGGCAGCTTGCGGCGTGAGCCTTGAACAAACCGCTGTCGTGCCTGTCGCGTCCGTCGAGATGCAGGAGCCGGCCGCGCAGTGGCCTGCCGAAGGCGATGGCCGGCATGCCTATCTGCACCGCGTGGGGGGCCGCGATTATGTCAGCCTGAGCCAGCATGGTCCCGAGGGCGGCTTGCCGATACGCACGGGAACGCAGCGCCATGCGCACGCCATCCGCCTGCTGGCAGCCGACCCGGCCCAGGTCCGGGCCATCCTGCGCAGCCTGAGGCTGCCTGCGAATCAGCGCAAGCTGTGGGCGGGCGAGGAAATCGTGCTCGATGCGGCCAGCTATGAGCTGTTGCAAGCGGCACGCGGCAGCAACAAGCCGCTGTTTGCCGAACTCAAGCTGGTGGGGATGGAGAAGTAATAAAAGAAACGGGGCCGAACGGCCCCGCTGTGACTGCGCTTAAATTTCCAGGTTGTCGATCAAACGTGTCTGCCCCAGCTTGGCGGCGGCCAGCACCACCAGCGGTTCGCCCGCGGCCAGTTCGGCGGCATTCGGCGCTTGCAGGTTGGCGCGCTTGCGCACGGCGATGTAGTCCGATTTCCAGCCGCGGCTGTTCAACAGTTGCATGCTGGCTTGTTCCAGTTCGCCCACGGCCAGGTTGCCCTTGCGCACTTCCTCGGCGACGAAATTGAGGCCCTTGAACAGTTCCGGCGCTTCCGCCCGTTCGCTTTCCGACAAGTACATATTGCGCGAGGACAAAGCCAGGCCATCGTCTGCCCGGTAGGTTTCTGCGGCGATGATTTCCGTCGGCAGCGCGAACTGGCGCGCCATGTTGCGGATGATCATCAGTTGCTGGTAATCTTTCTTGCCGAACACGGCCACGCGCGGACCCACGCACGAGAACAGCTTGGTGACGACCGTGCACACGCCTTCGAAGAAGCCGGGGCGGAATTCGCCTTCCAGGGTATTGCCCAGGTCATCGGGCGGGCGCACGCGGTATTCCTGCGGCTCCGGGTACAGTTCCTTTTCCGTCGGCGCGAACAGCACGTACACGCCTTCCTTTTCCAGCTTGGCGATGTCGGCCGCCATGGTGCGCGGATATTTCTCGAAGTCTTCGTTCGGCCCGAATTGCAGGCGGTTCACGAAGATCGAGGCGACGACGGGGTCGCCATGCTTGCGCGCCAGGCGCATCAGCGACAGATGGCCTTCGTGCAGGTTGCCCATGGTGGGGACGAACGCCGTGCGCAGCTGTCCGCTGAGCTGGTCGCGCAATTCTTCAATGTCGGAAATAATTTTCATGGATTGCTTTCGCTAAAACCCCGTTGTACGGTGGTCAGTGACAAAGGGAAGGGATCAGGCGGGCGAATACGCCAGCCGGACGTAGATGGGGGCAAACGGTTCTGCCTGCGTGATTTCGATCAGGGTTTCCTTGGCCAGTTCCAGCAAGGCCACGAAGTTGACCACCACCACGGGCACGCCGCCGGCAATGTCGAACAGCTCGCTGAATTCGACGAAGCGCGACGACTGCAAGTGGCGCAGGATGCTCGACATGTGCTCGCGCACGGACAGTTCCTGGCGGCTGATGCGGTGATGCTGGGTCAGCTTGGCGCGTTTCAGCACGTCGAGCCACGCCTGCTGCAAGTCCACCGGTTCCACGTCGGGCCAGGTGGGCGTCAGGCTTTGCTCGATGAAAATCTGCGTGCGCACGAAATCGCGCTCGAACTGGGGAATGGCGTTCAGGTCGTAGGCGGCCAGCTTGATCTGCTCGTACTCGAGCAGGCGGCGCACCAGTTCGGCGCGGGGGTCGCCGCCATCTTCCTCGACGTCGCTCTTGCGCGATGGCAAGAGCATGCGCGATTTGATCTCGATCAACATCGCCGCCATCAGCAGGTACTCGGCGGCCAGTTCCAGGTTGCGCACGCGGATCTGGTCGACGTATTTCAGATATTGCAGGGTCACCTGCGCCATCGGAATGTCGAGAATGTTGAAGTTTTGCTTGCGGATCAGGTAGAGCAGCAAGTCGAGCGGGCCTTCGAAGGCTTCGAGGAAGATTTCCAGCGCGTCCGGCGGAATGTACAGATCCGTCGGCATGCGCAGCATGGGCTCGCCATACAGGCGGGCGATGCCCAGCGGGTCGGCGGCGGGCGCCGCGTCCGTTACCTCGGCTGCAGATGCTGCAGGGTCGCCGCTGCCGTCGCCATCGGCGACAGGTTCGGGCGACTCGATGACTGCGCCGGCACCGGAAGCGTCGGCTTCCGGCGTGACTGCAGACTCTTCAGGCAACATCGTGCCGGTTCCAGGTCTTAGTTCTTGTTCTGGTAAACGTAAGCCTGTTGCTTGACGGCCGACGCCAGCTGGCGCTCCTGCTCATCGATGCTGACGGCTGGCTTGTCCCACAGCAGGGCGCGGCCCGCTTGCTGGCCCGCTTCCATGCCAGGATTCTTGGCCTTCAGTTCGGCGATGAACAAGGTGTGGTCGGATACGTAGTTGTTGTGTTTTGCAGGCAGTTTCATATTCTCTTCTGAGTGTCTTATGGGTAAGGTCAGCCGGCCGTATTTTACCGCGCCGTGCGGCTTGGCGGGTTGTTGTATCGGCAAGTCCGGGGCGAAATTGCTAAAAATCAATAACGCAACAGGCGCCGCATCACCATCGGCGCCGGTTCGGCGGGGTTGGCGTGCGAATATTCCAGTTCTTCGGCCAGCTCGAATTCGAAGGCCGCATAAAAATCGATCAGCTTGCGCTGGTCGCGCCGTACGGCCAGGCGCAATTCCTCGGCCTGACACGACAGGCCGTGATGAATGATGGCTTCGAGCAAGTGCTGCGAGACGTGGCTGCCCCGGTAGGCGGGCAGCACGCCCATGCGTGAAATCTTCCAGATGGCGGGGTCGCTGTCGAGCGGCATCCAGCGCAGCGAACCGGCTGGAATGTCGTCGATCAGCAACAGAAAACCGCCGCCGTGGCGCAATTGCGCTTCCACCTGCTGCGCCGTCTCGTGGTGCCCGCTGGACGAGGCCGCCACCTTGCCGGCCCACGCGGCGCGGGTCAGCTCGGCCATCAGTTGTGCATCGGCATTTGTTGCTTCGCGCACCACGATATTCATCATCGGTCCTTGTGCGGGCTTAGCGGATGCGCATGCCAGGTTCCGCGCCCGGCCACGGGTTCAGGATGTAGATGCCCGGATTGGCCTTCTCGTCGGCGGCGGAGGCGGCCATGACCATGCCTTCCGAAATGCCGAACTTCATCTTGCGCGGCGCCAGATTGGCCACCAGCACCGTCAGCTTGCCGATCAGTTCTTCCGGCTGGTAGGCCGAGCGGATGCCCGAGAACACATTGCGCAAGCGGCCTTCGCCCGCATCCAGGGTCAGGCGCAGCAGCTTGTCGGAGCCGTCGACCAGTTCGCAGTTGACGATCTTGGCGATGCGCAGGTCGACCTTGAGGAAGTCGTCGATCTTGATTTCGGGCGCCAGTTCCTCGATGGCGGCAGCGGCAGGGGCTGCTGCGGCGTCGTTGGCCGCGTCGCCGGCCGGCGCCGCGATGGCGGCGGCCGCTTGCGGTGCATCAAACAGCGCTTCGATCATCTTTGCATCCATGCGCGTCATCAAGTGGCTGTAGGCGCCGATGGTACGGCCCAGCATGCTGTTCGAGACGGCGTCGCCGAACACTTGCGTATCGGCCCAGGTGAACTCGGCGTCGTTGAGGAACGATGCCACGTTCTTCGCCACGCCCGGCAGCACCGGCGACAGCAGGATCGTCAGCTGGCGGAACAGGATCAGCGCCGTCGTGCACACGTCGTGCAGTTCGGCCGTCTTGTCCGCATCCTTGGCCAGAATCCATGGTTTGTTTTCATCGACATACTGGTTGGTGATGTCGGCGATTTCCATGATCTCGCGCAAGGCCTTGCCGAATTCGCGGTTCTCGAAGTGCGCGGCGATGCTGGCCTGGCGCTCGACGATGACGCCGTTCACGTCCACCGTCAGCGCGCGGTTGATCCAGCTTTGCGCGCCTTCCGACAGCGTCGATGCCAGCTTGCCGTCGAAGCGCTTGGCGATGAAGCCGGCGCAGCGGCTGGCGATGTTCACGTACTTGCCGATCAGGTCGCTGTTCACGCGGGCGACGAAATCTTCGCCGTTGAAATCCAGGTCTTCCACTTTCGAGTTCAGCTTGAAGGCGATGTAGTAGCGCAGCCATTCCGGGTTCATGCCCAGGTCCAGGTAGCGCAGCGGCGAAATGCCGGTGCCGCGCGACTTCGACATCTTTTCGTTGTTAACCGTCAGGAAGCCGTGCACATTGACTTTCAGTTTGTCGATCACCGGGTGATTGGCAAATTTCAGCATGGCAGGCCAGAACAGCAGGTGGAAGGAAACGATGTCCTTGCCGATGAAATGGATCTGTTCCGTCGTCGGGTCATTCAGGAAGGCGTCGAAATCGATGCCTTTCTTGTCGCAATAGTTTTTCAGGCTGGCCAGGTAGCCGACGGGCGCGTCCATCCACACATAGAAGAACTTGCCCGGCGCATCGGGAATCGGGATGCCGAAGTAGGGCGCATCGCGCGAAATGTCCCAGTCGGCCAGCTTTTCGCCCGCCTCGCCCAGCCACTCGCTGACCTTGTTGACCATTTCCGGCTGCAAGCGGCCTGGCGTATTCAGCCAATCCTTGAGGAATTCGAAGCAGCGCGGGTCGGACAGCTTGAAGAAATACTGTTCCGACGGCTTCATCACGGGCGTCGCGTTGGTGAACACGGAGAACGGGTTGACCAGGTCGGTCGGCTGGTAAGCCGCGCCGCACACTTCGCAATTGTCGCCGTACTGGTTCTTGGCGCCGCATTTCGGGCATTCGCCCTTGATGTTGCGGTCGGCCAGGAACATGCCCTTGACCGGGTCGAAGAAGCGGTCGACGGTTTTCGTGACGATCAGGCCCGTATCGCGCAGCTTGCGGTAGATCGATTGCGACAGATCAACGTTCTCCGGCGAATCGGTCGAATACCAGTTGTCGAAGGCGATGTGGAAGCCATCGAGGTACTGGGCGCGGCCGGCCGCGATGTTGGCGACGAATTGCTGCGGCGTGATGCCTTCCTTTTCGGCGGCGATCATGATGGGCGTGCCATGCGTATCGTCGGCGCCCACAAAGTGCACTTCACGGCCGGCTTCGCCATCGCGTTGCATTCGCTGGAACCGGACCCAGATATCGGCCTGGATGTATTCCATGATGTGGCCAATGTGAAAAGCGGCGTTTGCGTAAGGCAGGGCAGTGGTGACGAACAGCTTGCGAGTCATGATTGATGCACTTTTGGGATGGATAATAGGACATTTTAACAGCGGAAAGGCAATATGAGCAGATGCAGCGCCGGCAAGTGATGCTTTTGCCGCCATCGCACCACGCAAATTTGCGCTAGACTGCGCGTATTGCACATATGTAGTACACACGGAGATTTACATGAGCATCACAGTAGAAGACGTCAAGGCCGCGCTGGCCCAGGTTATTGATCCAAATACACATAAAGATTTCGTTTCCAGTAAAACCGTCAAGAATCTGAAGGTCGATGGCAGCGACATTTCGCTCGACATCGAACTGGGCTATCCCGCCAAGAGCCAGATCGACCTGATCCGCAAGTCCGTGCTGGCCGCCCTGCGCGTGCTGCCGGGCGTGGGCAACGTCAGCGTGGGCGTGTCGTCGAAGATCATTTCGCACACGGTGCAGCGCGGCTTGAAGCCGATGAGCAACGTGAAAAACATCATCGCCGTCGCTTCCGGCAAGGGCGGCGTTGGCAAATCGACCACGGCCGTCAACCTGGCCCTGGCCCTGGCCGCCGAAGGCGCCACCGTCGGCATGCTGGACGCCGATATCTATGGCCCGTCGCAGCCGATGATGCTGGGCATCAGCGGCCAGCCGAAGACGCTGGACGGCAAGAGCATGGAGCCGATGGAAAACCACGGCCTGCAAGTGTCGTCGATCGGCTTCATGATCGATCCGGACGAGCCGATGGTGTGGCGCGGCCCGATGGTCACGCAAGCCTTGCAGCAGTTGCTGGACCAGACCAACTGGCGCGACCTCGATTACCTGATCGTCGACATGCCGCCAGGCACCGGCGACATCCAGCTGACCCTGTCGCAGAAAGTACCCGTCACGGGCGCCGTGATCGTCACCACGCCGCAGGACATCGCGCTGCTGGACGCGCGCAAGGGTCTCAAAATGTTCGAGAAGGTCGGCATTCCGATCCTCGGCGTGGTGGAAAACATGAGCACGCACATCTGCTCGAACTGCGGCCATGCGGAAGAAATCTTCGGCGCCGGCGGCGGTGCGAAGATGTGCGCGGACTTCGGCGTGGAATTCCTCGGCGCCTTGCCGCTGACCATGGCGATTCGCCAGCAGACGGACTCGGGCACGCCCACCGTCGTGGCCGAGCCGGAAGGCCCTGTCGCCGTGATCTACAAGCAGATCGCCCGCACCATCGCCATCAAGGTGGCGGAAAAGGCGAAGGATATGACAAGTAAATTCCCGTCGATCGTGATCAAGAACGACTGATGGTTGGGTGGCCTTGCAAACCTGCTGCGCAGCTCACTTTCGGGTCGGCGTTACTCACCGTACTAAAGTACGGTTGCGTTACTCAACCCGACATTGAGCTTGCTCGCTACGGTTTTCAAGGCCACCAGTGGCACCATTGGCTTAACTCGTCCCCGGCGCCATGACCGCCAGGAATATGGTTTCATGCAGTCCATGTTGTTATTAAACAAGAGGAGACATCATGCAATTGAACACCGTATTCCTGCGCCAAGCCGCAGTCCTGCTTGCCGGCAGCCTGCTGGCCGCCAGCGCCTTCGCCCAATCCGTCTCGTTCGTCGAGCCGGTTGACGGCGCCACCGTCAGCAGCCCGTTCAAGGTCAAGTTTGCGATCCAAGGCATGGACGTCAAGCCGGCCGGCGACATGACGGCCAAGACGGGCCACCATCATCTGCTCATCAATTCGGGGCCGATGAAGGCGGGCGAGATGATACCCATGGATGACAAGCATTTGCATTTTGGCAAAGGTCAAACGGAAACGGACGTCACCTTGCCGCCGGGCCAGTACACCCTCACCATGCAGTTCGCCAATGGCGCGCACCAGTCATATGGACCGGAGTTGAGCAAAAGCATCAAGGTGACGGTCAAGTAAGTCAGATATATTGTCTGTTACGGCATAGGCCGGGTTCCAGCGATGGAGCCCGGTCTTTTTCTTGTTATTGCCTTTTGTCATCATTGCGTCATATAGTCGGCGTATGCTGCCCGGTGGCCTAACTTTTGATGAGTGGATATGACGAAACATTTCTCCCTTTCCCGGCAAGTGGCGCAGGCGCTGCTGGTGGTCGCTGGCGTGGCGGCGTGCCAGGCGCATGCGGCCAAGGTGGTTCCCACTGCCGTGGCGCAGCCAAAGCTGGTAGTCGTGCTGGTGGTCGACGGCTTGCCGCAGGAACAGGTGACGCGCTATCGCGAGCAGTTCGGCCAGGGCGGCTTCCGGCGCCTGCTGGAGCAGGGCGCGTGGTTCAGCGATGCGCACCAGGCGCATGGCATCACGGTCACCGCCATCGGCCACTCGGCCGTGCTGTCGGGCGCCTACCCGTACCAGCATGGCGTGATCGGCAATAACTGGATCGATCCCGTTACGAAAAAGTCCGTGTACTGCACCGAGGACGGCAATTTCCATTACATTGGCGAAGCAACGCAGCCGGACGACGGCACGGCGCCGACGAAGCTGCGCGTGAGCACCCTGGGCGACGAGCTGCGCTATGCCACGGGCGACCAGGCCAAGGTCGTCACCGTGTCGGGCAAGGACCGGGGCGCCATCCTGCTGGCCGGGAAAACGGGCACGGCCTATATGTACATGGAAAAGACGGGCAATTTCGCCAGCAGCACCTATTACATGCAGCAGCATCCGCAATGGGTGCAGCGCTACCAGGCGGCCAAACCGCAGGACCGTTATTATGGCAAGAGCTGGACGCCGCTGCTGGCCGATGCTGCCTATGCGCGCGACGCCCGTGATGATCTGGTGGCGGCCAAGCCGGGCACGCGCAATACCTTCCCGTTCGCCTATTACAGCGACAGCGGCAAGCTCGATGGCGAGTACTACAGCCGTTTGAAGTCCGGTCCCTTCCTCGATGAGCTGACCCTGGAATTCGCCCGCGCCGCCATCGATGGCGAGAATCTGGGCCGCAATCCGGCCGGCGTGCCCGACATCCTGGGCGTGAGCCTGTCCGCGCACGATTATGTGAACCATGCCTACGGCCCGGAAAGCAAGATGTCGCACGACCACCTGCAGCGTCTGGACCGCATGCTGGCCGGCTTCTTTAGCGACCTGGATAAAAAAGTCGGCATGGATAACGTGCTGGTGGTGCTGACGGCCGACCATGGCTTTGCCAACGTGCCGGAATTTGCCGAAACGCGCGGCTTTTCCGCCAAACGCATCGATGGCGCCAAGCTGGTCGATGCCTTGAGCCGGCACCTGGCGACGAGCCTGGGCATCGATAAACTGGTGACGACGTCGTCGCTGCCGAATATCTACCTCGACTACGCGCTGGCGGAAAAGAGCGGCATCCAGCGCGCCGCCCTGGAAGACGCGGCGGCCCGCTTCCTGCTGCAGCAGGACGGCTTGGCGCAAGTCTACACGCGCACGCAGATGGAAGCAGGCGCCGTGGCCACCCGCATGGACACGCTGATGCGCCGCGCCTGGAACCGCCAGCTGTCGGGCGACCTGATGGTCGTCACAAAGCCGGCCTGGTACTTTGGCAAGGGCAGCGGCGGCACCTCGCACGGCACGCCGTACACGTATGACACCAACGTGCCGCTGATGGTGTTCGGCCCCCGCTGGATCAAGCCGGGCGCCTATGGCCAGTACGCGGAAGTGGTCGACATCGCGCCTACGCTGGCCCACCTGCTGCGCATACGCCAGCCGTCCGCGTCGGAAGGGCGGATCTTGACGGAAGCGGTGCGGTAAAGGGCGGTACTGCGCGCTTGTCGGCTTGCGCGCTTTGCGCTAACCCGACCTACGATGACCTTGTAGGTCGGATTAGCGGGGCGCAGCCACGCGTCATCCGACAACATCGTCGGCAAAACCGATTACAGCAGCCAATCGATCGGCAGCACCGACAGAATCGCCACTCCCATGCGCTTCCACACGCTGGTGCCCGGTTCCGTGTCGTAGCGCGTGGTGGCGCCGCTGGCGTCGCGGGCGATCCAGTACAGCGCGCCGTCGTCGCCAAGCAGCACCTGGTAGGCGCGTTGCGGGATAGTGGTGCGCATGGCTTGCCCCAGCTGGCTGGCCAGCGCGGGGCTGTCGATGACGAGGCCCATTTCCGTGTTCAATTCGATCGAGCGCGGGTCGAAATTGAACGAGCCGACAAAGATGCGCCGGTCGTCGACGGCAAAGGTCTTCGCATGCAGGCTTGATGCGGAACTGCCGAAGCGGCCCGGCTGCTCGCGCGCGTCGCCGGCCTCCCACGAGCGGCGCGATTCATACAGCAGCACGCCCGCTTCCAGCAGCGGTTTCCTCCACTTTGCATAGCCCGCATGCACGGCCGCCACGTCGGTCGCTTCCAGCGCATTCGTCAGGATGCGCACGCCCACGCCTTTTTTCGCCAGGTCGGCAAAGGCTTGCGTGCCGGCTTTGCCGGGCACGAAATACGGCGACACCAGGTCCACTTCCTTTTCCGGCACGCCGAGCAGGTTTTGCAGGTTTTCCGCCACGCCCGTGCCTGGTCTGGCCTGGTTCAGCACCTTGGCCGGGTCGTCGCTGACCATGCGTGTGCGCGCCCATTCGAAGGGCAGGGTGCGTTCCATCATCTGCTTGACGAAGGGCGAGGTGCGCAGCGCCTGCACGTATTCCTCGGCGGCCCTGGTGTCGTCGATGCGGTCCGCCTCGGCGGCGATGGTGGCCGCGTCGCCGTCGACAGGACTGGTCAGCAGCAGGCTGGCCGGGTAAGCCGAGGCGCTGTTCCAGTAGCGGTCGAAATCCTGCGAGACCTCGCCGACGACGGGGCCGACGGCCAGCACGTCCAGGTCGGCGAACAGCACCTCGCCGGCCGCGCCAAAATATTCATCGCCCACATTGCGTCCGCCAACGATGGTGGCCTGGTTATCTGCCGTGAACGATTTATTGTGCATGCGCCGGTTCAGGCGCGAAAAATCCGTGGCAAAGGCCAGCGCGCGGGGAGAGCGGGGCAGGAAGGGGTTGAATAGGCGGATTTCCAGGTTCCGCTGCTTGCCCAGCATGGCCAGGGTCTGGTCCAGGCCCGCCGTATTGTTATCGTCGAGCAGCAGGCGCACGCGCACGCCACGTTCCGCCGCCTGGCGCAGGGCGTCGAACAGCAAGGTGCCCGTGATGTCCTTGTGCCAGATGTAGTACTGCACGTCCAGGCTGCGCTGGGCGGCGGCGGCCAGCAGGGCGCGCGCGGCAAAGGCGTCGCGTCCGTCGACCAGCGGATAGATGCCGGACACGCCGGGATGCTGCGCCACCATGGGCGCGATGGCCGTGGCCAATTGGGTGTGCTGTGTGTCTGCGATGACGGTGGAGGGGCTGCGGCCGTCCAGCGAGGGCAGTGTAGTGCAGCCGGCGAGGACGGCGGACAGCAGCAGGGGCAGCAGCAGCCGGGTGGCGCTGCGGAAGGGAAGTGCTTGGGCGGGCATGGCGGGCTTTCATCGAGTTGCCCCGATGTTAGCAGATGCGCATGCCCGCACGCGGGCGAGGATTTACAGTTGTTCCAGCGCGATCAGCTCGGCCACCGTCTGGCGGCGGCGGATCAGGCGGGATTGCGCCCCATCGACCAGGTATTCGGCTGCATGCGGGCGGCTGTTGTAGTTCGACGACATCGAGGCGCCATACGCGCCCGCGCCTTCGAAGACGACGTAGTCGCCCACCTGCGCTGCAGGTAGCAGGCGGGTTTCCACCACGCCGCCATCGCGCTGGGTAAACACGTCGCCCGATTCGCACAGGGGGCCGCCGACGACGGTGGCGTGCTGCTCATCAAGAGCGCGGCCGTCGTGCGCGATCACCGACATTTCATGGTAGCTGCCGTACATGGCGGGACGCATCAGTTCATTGAAGCCCGTATCGAGCAAGGTGAAATGGTTGCCGCCCATTTGCTTGGTGGCGCGCACTTCGGCCACCAGCAGGCCCGCGTCGGCCACGAGGAAGCGGCCCGGTTCGATTTCCAGGTGCACGGGATGGCCCAGGTGCGCCTCAATCTGCTTGCGCGCCGCATCCCACAGCTGGAAGTAGTGGTCCGTGTCGACGGGCTGCTCGCCTTCGCGGTAGGGCACGGACAGGCCGCCGCCCGTGGAAATGGCTTCCAGGTCATGGCCCATGTTCTTGACCAGGTCGACCATGGTGCCGCAGACGGTTTCCAGGTGGCTGTAGTCGACGCCCGAGCCGATATGCATGTGCAGGCCCACCAGGTGCAGGCCATGCGCGCGGATGACGGCCAGCGCTTCCGGCAGCTCTTCATGCCAGATGCCGTGCTTGCTGTTTTCGCCGCCCGTATTCGTCTTGTTGCTGTGGCCATGGCCATAGCCTGGATTGATGCGCAGCCAGACGCGGTGGCCGGGCGACACGGGGCCCAGCTGGCGCAGCATGTCGACGGAGCCGCAATTGACTTCGATCTTCGCTGCCGCCACGCGCGCCAGGGTGGCGCGGTCGAACAGGTCGCAGGTGAACACCACGCCGGCGGCGCCATTCGTTTGCGCCGGCGTAAAGCCTGCCTGCAGCGCACGCTCGATCTCGCCCAGCGAGACGGCGTCCACGTGCACGCCCGCTTCGCGCATCAGGGTGAGCAGATGGATGTTCGAGTTGGCCTTTTGCGCGAAGCGCACGGTGTCGAACTGCGCCAGCTGCGCGATGCGTGCGCGGATGGTGGCCGCGTCATACACCCACAGTGGCGTGCCGTGTTCCTGGGCGAGTTGGGCGAGGGTGGCGTCTGGCACTGGTTTCATGGTGGTGGTCTTTGTCGTGTGATGGGTGGTGTCGGAGGTGGTGTCGGATTACGCGGGCTTTGCCCGCTAATCCGACCTGCGATGCTGGCCATGATGCGGCTTTTCTGTGTAAACATAAAATATCCATTTAAGGTGACCTTATTCATTTATGATATGCACATGACCATTTCATTGCGCCATATCGAGGTTTTCCGCGCCATCATGACGACGGGCAGCGTGACGGCCGCCGCCACGATGCTGCACACCTCGCAGCCCACCGTCAGCCGCGAGCTGGCGCGCCTTGAACATTTGACGGGCCTGACCCTGTTCGAGCGCGAGCGGGGGCGGCTGCGCCCCACGGCCCAGGCGCTGCAGCTGTTCGAAGAAGTACAGCGCGCGTATTTCGGCCTGGAGCGCATCGTCAGCACGGCGGCGGCCCTGCGCCAGTTCGACCAGGGACAGCTGTCGATCGCCTGCCTGCCCGTGTTTTCCCAATCCTTGCTGCCGCAGGCCTGCAAGCGCTTCGTCGCCGATTTTCCCAAGGTGAGCATCAGCATCACGCCGCAGGAGTCGCCGCTGCTGGAAGAGTGGCTGTCGGCGCAGCGCCACGATATCGGCTTGACGGAAGTGGGCAATGCGCCGCCGGGCACCGCGCTCGACACCCTGATGTCCGTCGATGAAGTGTGCGTACTGCCCGACGGCCATGCGCTGGCCGGCAAGGCCGTGCTGCAGCCGGCCGATTTCGCGGGCCAGCCTTTCATCAGCCTGGCCGCCGTCGACCCCTACCGCCAGCAGATCGACGCCATCTTCGCGCAGGCCGGCGTGGAGCGGCGCATGGCGCTCGACACGCACAGCGCCGCCTCCGTGTGCGCCATGGTGCGCGAAGGCGTGGGCCTGGCCATCGTCAATCCGCTCACGGCGCTGGACTACGCGGGGCAGGGCTTGCAGATCCGCCGCTTTGCCGTGTCCCTGCCGTTCACCGTGAATCTGGTCAAGCCCCTGCACCGGCCCCTGTCGCAGCTGGTGGCCCTGTTCGAGCAGGCGCTGCATGCGCAGGCGGACGAGGTGAAAAGGCGCTTGCTGCAGCTGTGACGGCGCTTGTGGAGCGGCGGCGGTCAACAGAGTAAAATGGCGTTTTACTTATTCAAGCCTGATTACTTCGATGACCACAAACGCTACTCCCGTCCGTACCCGTTTCGCTCCCAGCCCGACCGGCTATCTGCATCTGGGCGGCGCCCGCACCGCTTTATACAGCTGGGCGTATGCCCGCCACTTCGGCGGCACTTTCGTGCTGCGCATCGAGGACACGGACGTGGAGCGTTCCACGCCGGAAGCCGTGCAAGCCATCATCGAAGGCATGAAGTGGCTGGGCCTGGACCACGACGAAGGCCCGTTCTACCAGATGGCCCGCATGGACCGCTACCGCGAAGTGGTGGCGCAGATGCTGGCCGAAGGCACGGCGTACCACTGCTACTCGTCGCCGGAAGAAGTCGAAGCGATGCGCGAGCGCATGCGCGCCGCCGGCGAAAAGCCACGCTACGACGGCACCTGGCGCCCGGAACCGGGCAAGACCCTGCCGGCCGTGCCGGCGGACCGCAAGCCCGTCGTGCGCTTCAAGAATCCGCTCGATGGCGACGTGACGTGGGACGACGTGGTCAAGGGCACGATCACGATCTCTAACCGCGAACTGGACGACCTGGTGATCGCGCGCCCGGACGGTACGCCAACCTACAACTTCTGCGTGGCCGTCGATGACTGGGACATGCAGATCACCCACGTGATCCGCGGCGACGACCACGTCAACAACACCCCGCGCCAGATCAACATCCTGCGCGCCATCGGCGCGCCGCTGCCGCTGTACGGTCACCTGCCGATGATCCTCGGCGCGGACGGCGAGAAGCTGTCGAAGCGCCATGGCGCCGTCAGCGTGATGGATTACCCGGCGCAGGGCTTCCTGCCGGAAGCGATGCTGAACTACCTGGCGCGCCTGGGCTGGAGCCATGGCGACGATGAAGTGTTCTCGACCGAGCAGTTCTGCGAGTGGTTCAACCTGAATCACCTGTCGAAATCGGCGGCCCAGTTCAACAATGAAAAACTGGCCTGGCTGAATAATCACTATATCAAGCAGGCCGACAATGCCCGTCTGGCCGACCTGGCGCGTCCGCAAATGGTCGCCGCCGGCGCCGTCTTCGAAGGCGCGCCTGATCTGGCGCAAGTGCTGGGCATGATGAAAGAGCGCGCCAACACCGTCAATGAGCTGGCTGCCGCCTCGATGCTGTTCTTCCGCGCGCCGCAGCCGGAAGCTGAACTGGCAACGCAGCACATCACGGACGCCATCAAGCCCGTGCTGGCGCAGTTTGCCGAGCGCATCGCCACGGTGGAGTGGAGCAAGGAAGCCGTGGCCGCCATGATCAAGGAAGTGCTGGCCGCCAACGCCATCAAGATGCCGCTGCTGGCCATGCCCTTGCGCCTGATCCTGACGGGCCAGCTGCAGACGCCGGCCATCGACCAGGTGGTCGTGATCTTCGGTCGCGACACCGTGCTGGCGCGCCTGGCAAAGTGGCTGTAATCGCCGCGCTGAATTGAGCGCGTAAACGCAGTGCGGAAACCGCCCCTATGAAAAGTTGCTCATAGACGAAAAAGGGTATTTGCAGAGTGAAACTTCTTTGCTATACTCTTGTTTCTGCACCAACGGGGGTATAGCTCAGCTGGGAGAGCGCTTGCATGGCATGCAAGAGGTCAGCGGTTCGATCCCGCTTACCTCCACCAGCAGCAATGATGTTGCTTGTTGAAGTGGTGCAGATGTTGTTTGGAAGTTCCGCGGTCCCCATCGTCTAGAGGCCTAGGACATCACCCTTTCACGGTGAGTACAGGGGTTCGAATCCCCTTGGGGACGCCA
>NZ_JBWKUN010000003.1:87618-138355 GCF_059420865.1 Janthinobacterium sp. GW821-FHT03C10
ATTTCTGTCCCCATCGTCTAGAGGCCTAGGACATCACCCTTTCACGGTGAGTACAGGGGTTCGAATCCCCTTGGGGACGCCAGACCGGCTGAATCAGCCAACAAAAAAGCCGCCTGGTAACAGCGCGGCTTTTTTGTTATTGGCCGCCATGCCCACGTTTTTCTCTTCCCGTCGACTATGCCACTACCTACCGATCGCGCACCATCCCTGGCCATCTTCTGCAAAGTCGTCGACAACTACGGTGATATCGGCATTTGCTGGCGCTTGGCGCGGCAGTTGAGCGGCGAGCACGGCGTCGCCGTCACCCTGTGGGTCGATGATTTATCCAGTTTCCGGCGCATCTGCCCCGCCATCGACGTGGCGGCCGAGGCGCAGCAGGCATCCGGCGTCACGGTCCGCCACTGGCGCGGCCAGGATGGCGTGTTTTTGCCCGCCGACGTCGCCGATATCGTCATCGAGTTTTTTGCCTGCGATATTCCGCCCGGCTATATCGCCGCCATGGCGCAATGCACGCCGCAGCCC
This sequence comes from Janthinobacterium sp. GW821-FHT03C10, assembly GCF_059420865.1. NCBI lineage: Bacteria > Pseudomonadati > Pseudomonadota > Betaproteobacteria > Burkholderiales > Oxalobacteraceae > Janthinobacterium > Janthinobacterium sp. GW821-FHT03C10. The sequence goes on from NZ_JBWKUN010000003.1 coordinate 88,141, forward strand.
GTGTGGCTGAACCTGGAAGGCTTGACGGCGGAAGAGTGGGTCGAGGGTTGCCATGCGCTGACGTCGCCGCGCCACGGCATGATCAAGCATTTCTTCTTTCCCGGTTTTACCGATAAAACGGGCGGCCTGCTGCGCGAAGCGGCGCTGGATGAGAAAAGGCTGGCGTTCCAGGCCGATGCGGGCGCCATGGCGGCATTCCTCGGGCAATTCGGCGTGACGGATGCGGAAATGCGCGCCGTGAAAGTATCGCTGTTCTGCTATCCGTCCGCGCCCGTCGCCGAACTGTTCGCGGCTTGGCAGGCGGGTGAGCAAGCTGTGGTATGCCTGGCGCCGGAAGGCGTCGCGTTCGATGCCGTTCAGGCGTTTATCGGCGACGATGCGGCGGTGGCCGGTGCGGCGCGCACGCGCGGCGCGCTCACCGTGCGCGTGCTGCCTTTCGTGCCGCAGGACGATTACGACCGCCTGCTGTGGGCTTGCGACGTCAATTTCGTGCGCGGCGAGGATTCCTTCGTGCGTGCGCAATGGGCGGGCCAGCCGTTTCTCTGGCATATCTATCTGCAGGATGAAAACTTGCATCACGTGAAATTGCGCGCCTTCCTGCAGCGCTATGCTGTCGATGCGGACGGCCCCATCGACAGCCTGGTGCAGGCGGCGCTGGCCTGGAATGGGGCCAGCGCGGACGCCTTGCCGTGGGCGCGGCTGTGGCCCGCATTGCAGGCCGATCTGCCGCGCATCCGGGCGCGCGCGCAGGCTTGGCAGCGGCAGATGCAGGCGCATGGCGATCTGGCAAGTAACTTGCTGGCGTTCGCCGGCGCGACGAGATAGGCGCTTGCCAAAAATTAAGGTAAAATGCCCGGTTATTTCTAACGTATTTTTAACCGATCAAACGCAAGCTTGCGGCGCTGATGGCGCACAGGCGGCAGATGGTCTTCATGCAACCCACTTTTTACGTACATTCCTATGAAACCCGCAAAAGAAATTCGTGTTGGCAATATCATCATGGTCGACAGCAAGCCAATGATCGTGTTGCGTTCTGATGTCAACGGTTCGAGCCGCACGGGCTTCACCTACAAATGGAAGATGAAAAATCTTCTGACGAACACCCCGATGGAAAACGTGTTCCGCGGCGACGACAAGTTTGACGTTGTTGTTCTGGATAAAAAGCCAGTGACGTATTCCTACTTCGCCGACCCGCTGTTCGTTTTCATGGACGCTGAATACAACCAGTACGAAATCGAAGAAGAAAACCTGGGCGAAGCGCTGAACTACCTGAAAGATGGCATGGAATGCGAAGCCATTTTCTACGACGGCAAGGCTATCTCCGTTGAACTGCCTACGACCATCGCCCGTCAAGTGGTGTACTCGGAGCCTGCGGTCAAGGGCAACACGTCGGGCAACGTCCTGAAAGAAGCCAAGATCGAAAACGCCATCGACGCACATCGCCACACCGTGCAAGTGCCGCTGTTCGTGGCACAGGACGACGTGATCGAAATCGACACCCGTACCAACGAATACAAGCGTGTCGTACGCAACTGATACGCCCCAGTGCTTGACCATCAAGAAACGCTGCCTTCGGGCGGCGTTTTTTTTTGCTTGAAAAATAATTCCTTTCAACAACAATTGTGTTGCTAGGACTGCTATGCTATGGCTAGCACATTATTGCGGTAGAAACATTGAAGTTTCCTGGAGATAGCATGCAGCGCAGTCAGATGTTACGCAGTGGCGCGTCCCGGGGCGTGGCGCGCCCCGTATTGGCCCGTGCCACGGCGCCCGCCAGCCCCATGGCCCATCTGCTCGATGCGGGCGTCTTGCCGCAACAGCAGATGATGCAGGCAGGCAAACTCAGTTCGCATGCGCTGACGTCGCAGTACCTGAGGCGCATCCGTTCCCTGTGCAGCACGGGCGCGCGCGCCTATCCCGGCATTGAAATCAATCCCGATGCCTTGAAAATTGCCCTGGAAATGGACCGCGAACGGCAAGTGCACAAGGTGCGCGGCCCCTTGCACGGCATCCCCATCGTCTTGCGCGACAATATCGCCACGGGCGACCGCATGAAGACGCGCACGCAAGCACCCCTGGCCACGCATGCCAGCTGCGATTCCTTTGTGGCGGCGCGCTTGCGCGCGGCCGGCGCCGTCATCATCGGCAAAAGCAATTTGCGCCAGTGGGCCGCCGTCAGCGTGCCGCATGCCAGCGCCAGCTGGGCCGGGCTGACCATCCTGGCCGTCGACAGCGCGGCGGACGGCGCCATCGTCGCACCTGCTTCAAACTGCGGCCTGGTCGCCATCAAGCCCACGGGCAGGACTGTCGCGGGGCAGGGCGGCGAGCCAGCCACGGCCGGACCGATGGCGCCCAGCGTGCGCGAAGCGGCCTGGCTGCTCGCCGCCCTGACGGGCGAGCGCCTGGCCGATGGCATGGCGCTCGACCTTGCCGGCTTGCAAGGGCGCCGCATCGGCGTGGCGCGCAGCCTGTTCGGCCTGTGTGCCGGGACCGATGCCGTGATCGAGCAAGCGCTGCTGGTGCTGCGCGCACTGGGTGCGGAACTGGTCGAGACGCCGCCCGCGCCCGGGCCTGGCGGCATCGAAGCGCTGCTGCGTTCGCATACGCTCGATGCGCTCGTGGGCCCCACCTGCCATGGCGTATCGCCGCAGTCCGACTTGCCGCATATCACGGTGCCTGCCGGCATGGTTGGGGGCTTGCCGGTCGGCTTGTCCTTCATCGGCCCTGCCCACGGCGACATGCCGCTCATTGCGATGGCGTATGCCTACGAGCAGGCGACTTTGCACCGGCACACGCCCGCACTGCCATCGAGCATCGCCCTGGCGCTGCGTTGACCATGATTTTTCCTTTTGTTTTCTTTTGATAATCTATGCTTGCAATCTTGCTGCTGACTGCGGCCGCGGCCGCCAACCCGACTCCTTTTGATGCCGCGCAACTGTCCGGCAGCTGGTCCGACAGCGTGAACACGAGCAGTGTGTGCGAAGAAGCGCGGCACTTTACGCGCATGCAGTTGTCTGACGATCATCAGCGGCTGGCGATCTTCAACGACCGCACGTGGAAAAGCAAGCTGGGCGAAACCAACCGCTTTGCCGCGACGGTCGTGGCGGAAACGGAGCGCAGCCTGACTTTGCGCTATGACAATGAAACGCGCGTCAACGACGCTGGCAAGCTGGTGGAATGGCAGTTGATCATCGTCGCGCCGGGTGTGTACCGCTGGCGCGAGACGGGCTGGCCGGAAGGCAAGGTCAACGGGGTCGTCGGCATCCGCTGTTCTCCCTGAGGCGCGCGCACCGGCATGCCATTCTGCTATGCTGCCTCCATTACTGAATGCTGTTAGGAGATTGCATGTCCGCACGTTTGCTGTTTCCCCTGTTCCTGGGCGCCGCCGTGGCGCTGGCCGCCATGCCGGCGCAAGCGCGTACGCCCAAACTGTCGCTGATCGAGCAGGCGCAAAGCTGCGATGGCGGCCATACCTGCCCGTATTTCCCCGACGTCTACAAGGCGGACTACGCCTTTCGCAAGGCGTTCAACGTGGGGCTGAAAAAGGCTGGCCTGAAGCGCCAGCGCTGGGTGCCCGATGGCGTGGCCAGTCCGCTCAAGCCGGTCGAGATCGACGGCAAGGCACGCCTGCTGAGCAGCGTCTGCGAACCGCACAATTGCGGCCACCGCTACTCCATTTTGTACGACCCGGTCGCGCGCAGCATGACGGGCGTGTACATGGGCAGCGATGCCAAGGGCGGCTTGCGCACCGTGTATTTCGGCGAGCCCAGCATCGCCGAAGCCGACTTGCTGTACAAGAACTGATGCACGCGCCATTACACATTTCCAGCGAGCGCGGCGAACTGGACGTGCCCATGATCCACCGCTACCTGAGCGAGCAGTCGTACTGGAAGCGTGGCGTGGCGATCGAAACGGTGCGCAAGGGGATTGCCAACGCGCTGTGTTTCGGCGGCTATGCGGATGGCCAGCAAGTGGCGTTCGCCAGGGTCATCACCGACTACACGGATTTTGCCTACCTGCGCGACGTGTTTGTATTGCCGCCATACCAGGGACGCGGCTATGGCAAGCAACTGGTGGCCGCCGTGCTCGGCGATGAGCGCTTGCGCGCGGTCACCTGGATGCTGGGGACCGATGATGCGCATGGCCTGTATGCGGGCTTTGGCTTTGCGCCATTGGAGGCGCCACACAAATACATGCGCCGCCCGGCATCATGATAGTTGGTAAAACAATAGTTTATTCCTGGAAAACCATTAATATTGTTGTATGAGATTAATGTTGCATTGATAATGACAGCATGTCATTATTCGCGCTCTGCAGCGTGCAGTGCATTGCTGGTGCTGTGCTTTGCCGTCGCCTCCAGGCGGGGGCAAAGGTGGTGAGCGGTCCGATTGGTCGTCCCTGGCACGTTTTCTCGTCACTTTAAAGGAATACATCATGAAACAATATGGCGCCGAGTTCCTCGGCACGTTCTGGCTGGTACTGGGTGGTTGCGGCAGCGCCGTGCTGGCCGCCGCCTTTCCCGGCCTCGGTATCGGCTTTGCCGGCGTAGCCCTGGCGTTTGGCCTGACGGTGCTGACCATGGCTTACGCCATCGGCCACATCTCGGGCTGCCACCTGAATCCGGCCGTCTCGATCGGCCTGTGGGCGGGCGGCCGCTTTCCTGCCAGTCAACTGTTGCCGTACATCATCGCGCAGGTACTGGGCGCCATCGTGGCCGGCGGCGTGCTGTACGTGATCGCCAGCGGCCAGGCCGGTTTCGATGTCAGCAAGGGCTTTGCCTCGAACGGCTTCGGCGCCCATTCGCCGGGCGGCTATTCGATGCTGTCGGCGCTGGTCATTGAAATCGTGCTGACGATGTTCTTCCTGATCGTCATCCTGGGCGCCACCGACAGGCGCGCACCGGCCGGCTTCGCCCCGCTGCCGATCGGCCTGGCACTGACCCTGATCCATCTGATCAGCATCCCCGTGACGAATACCTCGGTCAACCCGGCCCGCAGCACGGGCGTGGCCCTGTACGTGGGCGACTGGGCCACCAGCCAGCTGTGGCTGTTCTGGCTGGCACCGATCATCGGCGCCTTGCTCGGGGCGCTGGCCTACCGTTTGATCGCGGGCGAAAAAGAGTAGGTCGGCTTGGCCCGCAGGGTCTAAGCCGACACTGCCAACAGTGTAGCTTGTCGGCTTACGCGCGGCTGCGCCACGCTAAGCCGACCTACGCGGCGCCCGTCATTGGCGCATTGCCCGGTGCGCAGGCATCGTCGTAGGTCGGCTTGGCCCGCAGGGCGTAAGCCGACACTGCCAACAGTGTAGCTTGTCGGCTTACGCACGGCTGCGCCACGCTAAGCCGACCTACGCGGCGCCCGTCATTGGCGCATTGCCCGGTGCGCAGGCATCGTCGTAGGTCGGCTTGGCCCGCAGGGCGTAAGCCGACAATGCCAACAGTGTAGCTTGTCGGCTTACGCGCGGCTGCGCCACGCTAAGCCGACCTACGCGGCGCGCCACTCGCTCAGGTAATGCTGCGGCGTGCGGCCCAGGATGCGGCGGAACATGGCGCTGAAGGCGCTGGGGCTGGCATAGCCCAGCGCATAGGCGATGGCCGCCACGCCTTCGCCCCGGTCCAGGCGGCAGAATGCTTCGGCCAGGTGGACTTGCTGCAGCCATTGGCGGTAGTGCAAGCCCGTTTCCTTTGGGAATAAGCGGATCAGGGTGCGCGCGCTGGCGCCCGCATCCTGGGCCCATTCCTCGATGCTGCGCCGGCTGCCGGGCGCGTCCATGATGGCCGAGCAGACGGCCACCAGGCGGCGGTCGCGGGGCCAGGGGATGGCGAGGGGCACGGTGTCGGCCGCCGCCAGTTCCGACAGGATCAAATGGGCCAGCCAGTCGCCGCGCCCCGCCAGCGCATATTCGATCGGTTCGGCCAGCAAGGCCAGGATCAGTTCGCGCAGCAGCCGGCTCACTTCCAGCACCTTGCAATCGGCGCCATACGGGGCCGCCACCTGCGCGTCGATGTACACGGTGCGCATGCTCAATTCGCTCAAGATATGGACTTCGTGCACGACGCCTACGGGAATCAGCAGGGCGCGCCGGGGCGGCAATATCCACACGCCATGTTCGGTGGAAACGCGCATCACGCCTTGCGTCGCATACAGCAGCTGCGCCCGCACGTGGCTGTGCGGCGCCGTATAGTCGCCCGCCGCATATTGCCTGGACATGGCCGTCACGGGGCGCGGCACGTGCTGGTAATCGTGCGAGCTCGTGCTGCGGCTGAACGGCACGCCATCGGGGTGGGTCTGGACGGGTGGGTGGGTGTACATGTCGGTCGTTGGCTTGTCGCCTGATTGTCACTTAGTTGTCACTTGAGCGACGATTATTGGAAGTTATCAGTTCAGTGACCATACTATACTGGCTTCTTTGCCGGGCCGCCCGCCGTGCCCGATTATTGCGGATGATACATGCACACAACCACAACTGCCGCGGCATTGGCCAAGCCCGTGCCGGCGGCTCCCTCGCTTCATAGTTCCCAACAACAATCCGGTCTGGCCATGCACATCCTGGGCGCCGTCGCCTTCGTGCACTTGCTCAATGACTTGATCCAGGCATTATTGCCGTCGATTTATCCGATGCTGAAAGCCGAGTTTTCACTCAGTTTTACCCAGGTCGGCCTCATAACCCTGACGTTCCAGTGCACGGCATCGTTGCTGCAGCCCTGGATCGGCTTGTACACGGACCGCCGTCCGCTGCCCTTCCTGCTGCCGGTCGGCATGTGCTTTACCCTGGCCGGCGTGCTGATGCTGTCCGTCGTCACCACCTTCCCGACCTTGCTGCTCGCCGCCGGTCTGATCGGCGTCGGCTCCTCGACCTTCCACCCGGAAGCGTCGCGCGTGGCGCGCATGGCCTCGGGCGGGCGCTACGGCTTTGCCCAGTCCCTGTTCCAGGTGGGCGGCAACGTGGGTTCCGCCCTGGGGCCGCTGCTGGCGGCCGCCGTCATCGTGAACCGGGGCCATGGCAATGTCGCCTGGTTCAGCCTGCTGGCCGTGCTGGCCATCGGCGTGCTGTACAAGGTCAGCCGGTGGTACAGCGGCCACCTGGCCAGCTTCAAGCCGAAGGCGGGCGGCCATGGCCCGAACCTGTCGCGCAACAAGGTGATGGGCGCGCTGGGCGTGCTGGCGCTGCTGGTGTTTTCCAAATACATCTACATGGCCAGCCTGTCGAGCTACTACACGTTTTACCTGATCGACAAATTCCACCTGTCGCTCGGCGATGCCCAGCTCTACCTGTTCCTGTTCCTCGCCGCCGTGGCGGCCGGCACCTTTATGGGCGGCCCCATCGGCGACCGCATCGGCCGCAAGCGCGTGATCTGGATTTCCATCCTGGGCGCCGCGCCGTTTACCCTGCTGCTGCCATATGTCGACCTGTTCTGGACGGCCGTCTTGACGGTGATCATCGGCTTCGTGATTTCTTCCGCTTTTTCCGCCATCGTCGTCTTTGCGCAGGAACTGGTGCCGGGCAAGGTGGGCATGATCGCGGGCATCTTCTTCGGCCTGATGTTCGGCGTCTCCGGCATCGCCGCCGCCGCCATGGGCCACCTGGCTGATATCTCCGGCATCGCCTATGTGTATAAAATCTGCTCCTACCTGCCGCTGCTGGGCATCCTGACGGTGCTGCTGCCGCATATCGAGCAGGCGAAAAAATAAGCGGGTGACGCGGGAGGGCTTGACGGCCCGCCCGCGTACATGCGATATTCGTCCCATGATCACTTTCATCCTCCCTCCAGTTTCTGCATCCGCCGCCGCCGCTGCGCTGTGTCCGTGTACCTGGCTTCGTGAGGATGCGGCCCGGTGCCGTTAAACTTTTTACTCCTCATTCCGATGGCCACAGCGTTGAAAAACCTGTGGCCATTTTCTTTTTCCGCAGCGTTAATGAAAGTCCCGCATGACACTTCATCTGTACGATACCTACGCGCGCAGCCTGCGCCCGTTTGAACCCCTTGCCGCCGGCCACGCGGGCCTGTACGCCTGCGGCCCCACCGTCTACGATTATGCGCACATCGGCAACCTGCGTACCTACCTGTTCGTCGACGGCTTGCGCCGCGCGCTCGCATTCAACGGCTTGCAGGTGCGCCACGTGATGAACATCACGGACGTGGGCCATTTGACGTCGGACGCGGACAGCGGCGATGACAAGATCGAGGCGCGCAGCCGGCGCAGCGGCGAGTCGGCCTGGGATATCGCCGCCGCATTCACGCGCGCGTTTGAAGATGATCTGCGCCAGCTCAATATCCTGCCGCCCACCGTCTGGTGCCGCGCCACGGACCACATCGCGGAACAGATCGCCTTCATCCTCGACCTGGAAGCGAAAGGCTATACCTACCGCACGGACGACGGCATCTATTTCGACACGACGCGCCAGGACGGCTACGGCAAGCTGGCGCGCCTGAAGCGCGACGGCCTGCAGGCGGGGAAAAGGGTGGACCTTGGGGAAAAACGCGATATCTGCGACTTTGCGCTGTGGAAGTTCAGCGGCGTGCCGGGACAGCGGCAGATGGAGTGGGACAGTCCGTGGGGCCTGGGCTTCCCCGGCTGGCACATCGAATGCTCGGCCATGGCGGAAAAGCACCTGGGGACGTATTTCGACATCCATTGTGGCGGCGAAGACCATGTGGCCGTCCACCACAGCAACGAGATCGCGCAGACGGAAGCGCGCCACGGCACGCGCCTGGCCAACTTCTGGCTGCACGGCGCCTTCCTCAAGACCCAGGATGCGAAGATGTCGAAATCCTCGGGCGACTTCCTGCGCCTGCAAAGCCTGGCGGAGCAGGGCGTCGATCCGCTGGCTTACCGCTACCTGTGCCTGGGCGCCCACTACCGCAGCAGCCTCAATTTTACGGATGAAGCCCTGCGCGCCGCCAGCAGCGGCCTGGCGCGCCTGCGCGTGGCCGTGCATGGCCTGGGGGATGCAGGCGGCGAGGCCGATCCCGCATGGCTGGCGCGTTTTAGGGCCTGCATCAACGATGACCTGAATTATCCGCGCGCGCTGGCCGTGACCTGGGAGCTGCTGAAAAGCGCGCTGCCGGAGGCCGTCAAAAAGGCTACCATGGCCCGCTTCGATGCGGCGCTGGGGCTCGATCTGCTGGCCTGGCGGCCGGCGCAGGTGGAAGTGCCGCAGCCGGTGCTGGCGTGGCTGGCGGAACGGGCCAATGCGCGCGCGCAGCGCCAGTGGGCCGAGGCGGACCGCTTGCGCGAACTGGCGCGCGCGGCCGGCTACGACATCGACGATACGCCGCAGGGCCAGCAGGCGCGCGCTTTGTGACACCCTGTGAGCGTGTGGCCGTATCTGCGGCGGCCATGCATAATGGCCGCATGATAAACGCAGGAGATGCCGTGAAGCGTGGTGTGCTGTTGTTGAGTTGCTGTCTTGCCTTTTCGTCCGTGCTGGCGGCCAGCGAGTGTCCGGGCTTTCCCGTGCTGGCCACGTCCGGCGAAGCGCTGCTGGCGCAAGTGCGCGCGCTGCCGCCCGTCGGTGTCGACCGCGAACGGCAGGCGTGCGCGCCGGCGACCGTCATCGACTTCGCCTACAGCGGCGGCACCTTGTGCCGCTTTGGCGGCGACGAGGGGACGGTCGATGCCGCGACGGCCGCCGTCACGCGCCTGGCCGATGGCGGGGAACTGGTCGAATACCTGTATCTGTTCCCGTATGCGCCGGCGACGCATGCGCGCCTGCTGGCGCTGCTGGCCGCGCGTTTTGATCAAGTCGACAAGGCGGCCTGGCCGGCCTTCCTGCAGGGTGCCACGCCGGGCAAGGAAACGACGGCCCTGTTCACCCATGGCGGCTACTATATTTCGCTGGGCAAGCCCACGGACGGCGACCCCGCCGCATGGTATTCGAATGTGATCTTTGAAAAGGTGGATAAACCTGCGCTGGGCGTGCGCAAGGTGTGCCGGGAGGGGCGCGATGGCTGAAGCGGAGGCCTTTCCGGCGGCCTTGGCCGGCACTGTGGCGCAGCTGCTGTCCGTGCTGGGCAGCGGCCGGGCACACCCGCCATTTGCCGTGCGCCAGGATGGCGAGGCCTTGCTGATCCCGACGCGCACCTACTACGACCGCGAGCGGCTGCTGGCTTGTACGCGGCTGCCCGGCGACGCGGGCGTGCTCGCCCTGTGCCTGGGCACGCGCCACCATGACGGCCATCTGCGCGAAGCGTGTGCAAGGCAGCTGTTGCTGCAGGAGCGGGCGTGGACGGTGCCCTTCGTCGTGCACCTGTGCGGCGAATACGTGCTGGAGATTATCGAGGCAATTGGCGCGGCGCTGCCGGCCTGGAATACGGAAGCGCTGGCGCGCTACCTGCGGGAGAACCCAGCGTATGTGGACACGCTGGAGCGGCGCAGCATCAGCTACTGGAGCTGTTATTACCGCCGGGAGTATCCCGTGTGGGAAAACTATCCTGGACGCAGGACCATGGCGGCCCTGCGTACCTTGCAAGGCCTTAGGCCTCGATAAAGCGCATCTTGAAGCTGCGGCCCTTGATGTTGCCGAAGTCGCGGCCCAGGGTATTGCCCGCATTCAGGCGCTTGAACGCCGCCTCGGCCACCTTGCGGTCGAGCGCCACGTAGGTCATGAACTCGAACACGTTGATCTTGCCCACCTGTTCTTTCGTCAGGCCCGCATCGCCCGTCAGCGCGCCCAGCAAATCGCCCGGACGCAGCTTGTCCTTCTTGCCGCCCATGATGCACAGGGTGACCATCGGCGCCGGCAGCGCCTCCATCCCATCGTCTTCCGCCAGCTCCTTCAGGTCGTGCCATTCGGCGGCGCTGTTCTGGTACTGCTCGATCAGCTTGACCCATTTTTTCTCGTTCGGCGCGCACAGCGACAGGGCCAGGCCCTTCTTGCTGCCGCGGCCCGTGCGGCCGATGCGGTGGATATGCACTTCCGTGTCTTTCGAGACGTCGACGTTGATCACGGCGCCCAGGTCGGAAATATCGAGGCCGCGCGCGGCGACGTCGGTGGCCACCAGCACGGAGCAGCTGCGGTTGGCGAACAGCACGAGGATTTCATCGCGCTCGCGCTGTTCCAGTTCGCCGTACAGGGCCAGCGCGGAAAAGCCTTGCTGGCGCAGTTCCTCGGCCAGTTCGCGGCAATGCACCTTGGTGTTGCAGAAGGCCAGGGTCGATTCCGGCTTGAAGTGTTTTAACAGCTTGCCGACGGCGCTGTTGCGCTCGTCGAAGCCGATCTCATAGAAGCGCTGCTCGATCTTGTCGTTGTCGTGCTGCGCCTCGACCGTCACTTCCAGCGGATTGACGAGGAACGACGCCGTGGCGCGGCGGATGTCTTCCGGATACGTGGCCGAGAACAGCAGGGTCTGGCGGCGCGCCGGGCAGGCGCTGACGATGCCGGCGATTTCCTCGTAAAAGCCCATGTCCGTCATGCGGTCCGCTTCATCGAGCACCAGCGTCTGCACGTGGTTCAGGTTGATGGTGCCGCGGCCCAGGTGGTCGCGCAAACGGCCCGGCGTGCCGACGACGATGTGGGCGCCGTGTTCCAGCGAGGCGATCTGCGGGCGCATCGGCGCGCCGCCCGTCAGGGTCAGGATCTTGATGTTGCCGGCCGCGCGCGCCAGGCGGCGCAGCTCATTGGCCACCTGGTCGGCCAGTTCGCGCGTGGGGCACAGCACCAGGCCTTGCACGGCAAACCAGGCCGGATTGAGCTTGTGCAGGATGCCGATGCCGAAGGCGGCCGTCTTGCCGCTGCCCGTTTTCGCTTGCGCGATCAGGTCGCGGCCATCGAGCACGGCCGGCAGGCTTTGCGCCTGGATGGTGGTCATCTCGTGGTAGCCGAGCGAATCCAGGTTGGCCAAAAAGGCGGGCGTCAGCGGCAGGCTGGCAAAAGAATTGGTGGTGTCAGTGGTGGTGTTCATAGGGGCGGAGCCGGTAAAAAGCGGGTGGATGGGCACAGTCTACAGGCGTTTACGCCCTTGTGCGGATGGTGGTGTGGCCACCGGCGGCAAACGGCCGCCGGCGTTGTTACTCAGTCTGCTACTAATTGTCGGGCGCCCAGATGGGCAAGCCGGTGAGATCGAGGCCGGCGTCGCGCGTCCATACGGGCAAGCCCGTGGCATCGGTCGGCTCCAGCAATTCGAGCTGCACCTGCTTCAAGGCCACCTTGCGCGCGCGCGCGCGGCGCTGCGGTTCCGGCGCCGGCTCTGGCGCCTCGAGCGCTGGCGGCGGACCGAAACCGGGCAAGTCGATGGTGGCGTTGTCTTTTTTATCTCTCATTTGATAACCTCTGTCCCTGGCCTACGAAGGCCAGGGGGGCGGGCAGCATGCCGTCCGCCTATGTCCATACGCTTTCACTTCATCCACAAAACAAAAGCCCGGCTACAGGAGTCGGGCTCATTGTGAATATCATCGGCAGGAAAAGCACACCTGCGGATTTAAGTGCGGCACGCAGTGTATCACAGGCGTGCCGCACCGTGTAGGGCTTAACGGAAGCTGAGGGCGCCCGTCAGGTCGCCCGGCGGCAGCGCGCCGCGTGACGCGAAGGCGTCGTTGCGCACTTTCAGGCCTTCGAGCAGCGGCAGGTCGTGCAGGCGCGTGATCAAACGCAGGATCGACGTCGTGTCGTAGAAACTGTGGTCGACGGCGCCTTTCTTTGCGTACGGCGAGACGACGATGGCGGGAATGCGCGTGCCCGGGCCCCAGCGGTCGCCCTTTGGCGGCGCCACGTGGTCCCACCAGCCGCCGTTCTCGTCGAATGTGATCACCACGATCATGTCCTTCCACTGCGGCGATTCCTTCAGATGCTGGATGACGTTGGCCACGTGCTGGTCGCCCGATTCGATGTCCGAATAGCCCGCGTGCAGGTTCAGATTGCCCTGCGGCTTGTAGAAGGTCACGGCCGGCAGCTTGCCCGCCACGGCGGCGGCGAGGAATTTGTTCGAGATCGGGCTGTCGCCCGTGCCGCCGTCGCGCAGGTGTTCGGCGCGCGCCGCCGTGCCGGGCGCGAACTGCTTGAAGTAGTTCAGCGGCTGGTGGTGGAACTGGAAGTTCGGCTTGCTGCCGCCGCCTTTGTGGTCGAGCGCCGCTTGCCAGCCGCCGCCATACCATGCCCAGCTGACGCCCTTGCGCGACAGCAGGTCGCCGATGGTGTCGTAGGTTTGCGGCGGCAGCGTATTCGCGTCGGCCGGGTCGGCGTGCATCGGGTCGCCGTCGAAGGCGGGGCGGATGTAGCTCGGTTGATACGGCGGCGCCATGGTGTTGACGGCATAGCCGTCCGGCGTGAGGGCGCCGTCGTTCACGTATTTCGGCTTGCCGTCCAGCGCGGAGGCGGGACAGTCGGGCGAGATGGCCAGGCGCACGCCTTGCGGGCCGTCCGACAGCACGGCGATCTTTTTCTTTGCCGCCGTCTCGGCCGCGTTGAAGTATTCGTTGGCGCGGCCCGTGACGAGGAACTGGTGGTTCATGTAGGAGCCGCCGAAGGCCGCCATGAAGAAGTTGTCGCACAGCGTGTACTGCTCGGCGATCTGCCACAGGTTCAGGTTTTTCGACGTTTCGCCGTAGTGACCCATCACCAGGCCGCCGCTGTCGGCCCACGCGGCAAAGCCGTCGTTCTTGCCGCCGTTGATCTGCATCTGGTTGTTATAGAAGCGGTGCACGAGGTCGCGCGTGATGATGCTCTCGGGCAGGGGCTTGCCGGCTGCGTCGCTCAGTTTGTAGGGAGCGTTGGGCAGGCCGGAAATCTGGTCTTCCTTGATCAGGTAATCGGTGCCGCCGATGTTTTGCTGGTTCGGCACCAGGCCGCCCCAGATCTTCGGCAGGGTAGCCAGCGGCTTGCCGTCGCGGTCCAGTTGCTGCGCCTGTTCCGCCGTGACGGCGGACAGGGGGGCGCTGGTGCCGGGGAAGTTGGCGAACAGGTTGTTGAAGCTGCGGTTTTCCAGGTAGATCACGACCACGTTCTTGACGTGCGCCTTGAGTTTCGCGTCGAGCGAACCCTTGGCGATGGTCTTCCTGGCTGGCGCGGCGTCGGCCAGCGCCGGCAGGCTGGCGGCCAGGCCGACTGCGGAAGCGGCCTGGAAAATGCGCCGGCGCGAGGGATTGGCGGGTTGGTCGGCCGGATCGGCTGGCAGGGCGGGGGCGAGGTCCTTCACACATTCTCCTTGGGTGTCTCTATGGGCACGGGCGTTGGCGGCAATGGCCGGCAACGCCCGTGAAGCGTGAAAATTGTATCACCGGCCCTGCGCCAGTGCGAAATATTCAGCCTGCCCTAGAACTGGTAGCGCACCTTCAGTGCCACCTTGCGCGCCGGACCATGCATGCCCGAGTACCACCAGTCCGATACGGAAGCCGTGTACTGTTTGTCGAACAGGTTGGCCACGTTCACGGTGGCCGACAGCTTGTCGTTGACGTCGTAGCGCGCCATCAGGCTGGCCACCGAATACGCCTTCTGTTCCCAGTGCAGGGTACTGTTGATCTGCCACGCGTCGATGTCGGAATACACGCGGCTTTGCCAGTTCACGCCGCCGCCCACCGTCAGGCGATGCAGCTCGCCGGGCAGCCGGTAAGTGGTCCACAGTTTCACCAGGTGGCGCGGGAAGGTGGTCAGGATCGCCTTGCCGGTATTGTTTTCCGTCTGGCTGTAGGACCACGAAGCTGAGATGTTCCAGTCCGGCGTCAGCGCGCCCGTCGCTTCCAGATCCACTCCCTGGGTCCTGGCGCCCTTGATGGCACGGTTGGCGGGATTGTTCGTGCCAGGGACGGTGTAGCCGGGGTCCGATTCGGCCAGGTTGCTCTGGCGGATCTGGTACAGCGCGGCGGCCGTGTTCAGGCGGCCATCGAGCCAGCCGCTCTTGACGCCCGCTTCAAAGGTCTTGCCCTCGCGCGGCGCCAGCAGCTTGCCGTAGCGGTCTTGCTGGGCTTGCGGCTGGTAGATGGTGGAATAACTGGCGTAGGCGCTGTGCGTGCCGTCGATGTCGAACACCAGGCCGCCATACGGCGTGAAGACGCGGCTTTCCGCGGCTGGCGACGCGCTGTAAAACGGCACGGTAGGCGCGTCCGAGATGTAGTTCTCGCTGTAGCGCAGCACCTTGGCGCCGGCGATCAGTTTCAGGCGCTCGGACAGGTTGAGGCGCGTGGCGGCATACGCGCTGGCCTGGCGGCGCGTGCTGTCGTAGGTGACGTAGGTAGCGCCAAACGCGGGCGTTGCCAGGCGATTCCAGCGGTACAGGTTGACGTCGCTGCCCTGGATGCTCCAGTCGAAGCGGCCGTCCGTCTTGCTCTGGAATTCGCTGTAGTCCATGCCCAGCACCAGCTCGTGCTGGCGGCCGAAGGCGCTGAACGGCCCGCGCACGTTGACGTCCACGCTGTTGACCTGGAGCTGGTAATCGCGGTAGTCGGCGCTCAGGCTCAGGCCATCGCCAGTGGCCTGGTCGGGGAAGCCGGCGCTCACGTTCATGTAGACGGCGCGCTCCTCCTGCGACGACTGCACGCGGTTGGCCGAGATTTTCAGCTTCCAGTCGTTCGCCAGCGCGTGCTCCACGGTGGCGAAGATGTCGGTTGAATTGGTGTTGAAGCGATTCGACCTGGACGCCGGGCTGAAGGAGCGGGGCAGGTCCGTCATGACGCCATTGCTGTAGAACAGGGGGAAGCCCAGGTAGGAGAGGGAACCGTCCGAGCGCTTGCGCTGGTGCGTCACGCCGGCCGTCAGTTTCGTGTCGTTTGACAAGTCCGCCTCGAGCACGCCGTAGACCACTTGCTTGTCGCGGCTGTAGCCGTCGATGATGTTGTCGCCTTCCTCGTACACGGTGACCAGGCGGCCGCGCACCGTGCGCGCCTCGTTCAGCGGACCCGAGATGTCGGCCATGGCGCGCCGTTCATCGTAGGAGCCCAGCTCGCCCTCGACGGCGGCCTGGAACTGCGCCGTCGGCTTCTTGCGCACCATGTTGATGGCGCCCGAGGCGTCGCCCGCGCCCGTCATCAGGCCCGAGGCGCCGCGCAGCACTTCGATGCGGTCGTACAGCGCCATGTCGGCCAGGCTTTGCGACGGTATCGCATTGAGGCCGAGGTTTTCCGAATGCGTGCTGACGCCGTCGAGCTGGTAATTGGTGATCGAATAGCCGCGCGAAGTAAAGCCCGTGCGCTCGCTGCCCAGCGAAAACAGGGTGACGCCCGGCGTTTGCGCCATCACTTGCGCGATGGTGCTCAAGCCCTGGTCCTGCATGCGCTGCTGCGTGATGACGCTGACCGACTGCGGCGTTTCCCTGATCGACAGGCCCAGCGGCGTGGCCGTGGCGATCGGCAGGGCGGAGACATATGCGCCCGAGCCTTCGGTGGCGTCCTGCTGCGCCTTGACCGATACTTCCGGCATCATCGACAGCGCTTCGCCACCCGCTGCGGCGTCGGCCGCGCGCAGCACGTAGCTGCCATTGGCGCTGCGCTCGGCCTTCAGGCCCGTGCCGCGCAGCACGCCGTTCAGGGCGGCCAGCACGTCGTGGCGTCCCGTGAGCCCCGTGGACGTCTTGCCGCGCGTCTGGTCCGGCGTGAAGCTGAGGATGACCCTGGACTGGCTGGCGACCTGGCGCAGCGCCGCCGCCAGGTCGCCGGCCGGCACCTGGAAGTCGAGGCTGGCCGCTGGCGCTGCCGCGACTTCCTGCGCCAGGGCTGGCGCGGGGATATTCAGCAGCAGGGCCGAACCGATGAAGATGCATTGGATGGCATGCGCCATGCGCTTGATGCGTGGCCGGGACCGGGAAGACATAACTTGGGACATGGTTACCTTGTGGTGTAGTCGTCAAAAAGAACGTTGCCTACACAGGTCACGCGAGAATCGAAAACGGGTACCTTTTTTTGCGCTGGCGTGAAAATACATGTTCAGCGCTGTTGGCGCGCCTCCACCTGCACCCAGTAGCGCGTGCGCAGGCGCACGTCCACCGGCAGGGAATCGGGCAGCGACAGCAGCACGGCGTCCAGGTCGGCCAGCGGGAAGACGCCGGAAATGCGCAGGCCGGCCACCGCGTCTTCGCAGCCCAGCCAGCCGTGACGGTAGCGGCTCAATTCATGCAGGAAGTCGCGCAGCGGCATGGCGTCGGCCAGCAGCAAGCCCTGGCGCCAGGCCCAGATGTCGGGCGAGACGGCGTGCGCGGGCACGGTGCTGCGCGCCGTCATGCCGCCGCCCTGGCCCGCCTGGATCACGAGGCTGGCATGGCCATGGCGCGGCATCAGCCGCACGGCGCCTTCCTCGACGGCGACCTGGGTGCTGCCCTCGTCCTGGCGCACCGAGTAGCGCGTGCCCAGCGCCTGCGCCCGGCCTTGCGCCGTTTCGACGAGGAAGGGGCGGTAAGGCCGGCCCGTTTCGCGGGCGGTGGCGATGAAGGCTTCGCCCCGCACCAGTTGCAGCATCCGCTGCGTGTCCGTGTAGCGGATGTTGACGGCGCTGCCGCTGTTCAGATGCAGGCGGCTGCCGTCCGCCAGGGTCAGCTCGCGGCGTTCGCCCACGCCGGTGGACAGGTCGGCCAGCGCGGCGCGGGCCATGTCGGGCGCATATTCCGAGCGCGCGCCGAACCAGCCGGTGATGCCGATGGCGGAGATCCACGCCAGCAGCCGCAGGCTGCCGCGCCGCGAGACGGAACGCGAGAGGGGACTTTGCAGCAGCGCCTGGCGGCTGGCTGGCCCATCGAGTGCGCGCAAGCCGCCGCTGACGCTTTCGATGTGTTTCCATGCCCGTTCATGATCGGGGTGCGCCTGGCGCCACTGCTGCCAGGCCGTTTTTTCCGCCGGCGTCGTTTCGCCGCTCATCAGGGTGGTCAGCCATTCGGCCGCCTGCATGGCGACGGCCAGATCGATGGGCTGGCCCTGGGCGTAGACGGTGGCGGCGCGCATGTCAGGGCGCGGCAAAATCGGGCACGGCAAAAAAGCACAGCAGGTTGGCCTTGCTCAGGTATTTTTTGACGGAATGCGTGGTGGTGCCCAGTTCGGCGGCGATCTCGGCGTAGGTCATGCCGTCCAGGTGGGCCAGCAGGAAGGCGGCCCTGGCCTTGGCGGACAGCTGGTCCAGCGCGCGGTCGACCAGTTGCAGCGATTCGAGCAGCATGGACATCGCTTCCGGCGATGGCGCACAGGCTTGCGGCTGGTGCAGCAGGGCGTCGAGGTAGGCCCGTTCCAGTTCTTCGCGCCGGCAGTGGTTGGCCAGCAGGCGCTTGGCGATGGTGGCCAGGAAAGGCCGCGGCTGCGCAATCCCGGCACTGCTGCGCGCGACGAAGATCTTCAGGAAGGTATCCTGCGCCAGGTCGCCCGCCAGCCCCGCATCGTGCAGGCGGCGCTTCAGCCAGTGCAGCAGCCACGAGTGGTGCTCGGCATACAGGGCCTGGAAATCGGATGGCGGGGAAGGGGCGGACGGCATGCGCACAGGATGGGATAGGGTATCTTAATCTAAATGAGAATTGTTCTCATGATAGCGCAGCGGCGCACGCCAGGCAATCGGGAAAACGCGGCGTTGCTGAAATGCGACTGCGCCCCTGGCCGCCTGCGGCAAGGGATTTGCGCCTGCGCACGGCAGATGTAAAAGTTTCCTTGGCGCAAGCTTTCATGTGAGAAAATGCGGGCTGTCGATGTGGTGCGGAGCGAAAAATGATGTGGATGGTTGGCGGTGCCCTGGTTCTTTTGGTCGCCAGATTTTTATGGTTGGCCTTTTTTCACCGGGTCAACGCGATGTCGCGCCAGGCGGAACTGATGAACTGGCTCGACATCGGCCGCGTGTCGAATGCCGATGGCGGCAAGGATATTTTGTTGGCGAGAAACGAGCGCGGCGCCAGGATCGACTGGCGCACGGGCGAAGTCTGGCTGATGAACCCGAAGGTAGAGGAGCCGTTTGCCGACTTCCTCGCCGTCGAACGCTGGCTGACCTTGCGCGACATGCCGGCGGCGGGCAAGCCGGCGCCAGCCGCTCCCGCGCCAGCGGAGCCGGAACCGGCGCCGGATGCCGGCCCCGTGCGCGATACCTTGCCGGCCTTCCAGCAAAAAGTCGATGCCTGCCTGGCCAAGGCGGAAGGCGGTCAGGAATTGCTGGAAACCAAGCAGGCGTTCGAGGCGGGCAGCGAGCCCTATCTCGAGGCGTCGACGGAATTGAGCAAGACGGCGCTGGAGCTGGAAGTGTCGCCCGCCATGGTGGCCACGTTTCATATCAGCGCCTTTGCCGCCCTGGCCGAAACGGCGGGCGCCGACAAGCTGGAACGGGTGGCGGCCAGCCTGCATGCGGCGGCCAGGCAGATCAGGGCCAGCGTCACCGCGTAACAGCATGGGCCCGAACAGCATGGGCCCGGCCCGGAATGAAAAAAACCGCTGACTCCCTTGCAGGCATCAGCGGTTTTTTATGTATTGGTTGCGGGGACAGGATTTGAACCTGTGACCTTCGGGTTATGAGCCCGACGAGCTGCCAGACTGCTCCACCCCGCAGGCGAATTATAACCGAGTTTGCTGCATTGCGAAAGAGCGGATGGAAATGAAGGATATTTGGCTTGCAGGATGGCCCTTGAGATACTGCGCCGCAATGGAAAAAGCCGCTGATTCTCTTGCAAGAATCAGCGGCTTTCCGGTATCTGGTTGCGGGGACAGGATTTGAACCTGTGACCTTCGGGTTATGAGCCCGACGAGCTGCCAGACTGCTCCACCCCGCAGGCGAATTATAGCGGGGTTTGCTGCAATGCGCAATGGCTGACTGGATTACGCCGCCGCCAGGCGCCACAGCGAGGTGATTTCCTGCGAGCGGGCCGCGTGCAGGCTGTCCGTGGCGTCCTGCGCGCGCGGGTGCGTGGGTTTCACGTCCAGGCGGTCGACCACCTTCAAGCCCGCTTGCGCTATCCATTCGAGCAATTGCGCGCGCGGGCGCAGGCCCAGGTGCTCGGCCAGGTCCGACAGGATCAGCCAGCCTTCGCCATTGGCTTCCAGGTGGTCGGCCAAGCCGGAAAGGAAGCCGCGCAGCATGCGGCTGTCCGGATCGTAGACGGCGTATTCGATCGGCGAGCTTGGGCGGGCCGGCAGCCATGGCGGATTACACACGACGAGCGGGGCGCGGCCGGCGGGGAACAGGTCGGCCTGCACCACCTCGACCTTGTCGGTCAAGTCGAGGCGGGCCAGGTTTTCGCGCGCGCAGGACAGGGCGCGCGGGTCCTGGTCGGTGGCGACGATGCGGGCGACGCCGCGCTGCGCCAGTACGGCGGCCAGCACGCCCGTGCCGGTGCCGATGTCGAAGGCCAGGCTGGCGCGCGCGGGCAGCGGCGCTTCCGCCACCAGGCCCACGTATTCGCCACGGATCGGGGCGAACACGCCGTAGTGCGGGTGGATGCGCTGGCCCAGGGCCGGCAGTTCCACGCCCGTGCGGCGCCATTCGTGCGCGCCGATCAGGCCCAGCAGTTCGCGCAGCGAAGCGACGAACGCTTCCTCGCCACGGCCATACGCTTCATTGCAAGCCAGTTTCACGTCCGGCGCGCGGCGCAGCGGGATCGTGTAATCGGCATCGAACGGCAGCAGCAGCATGGCCAGGGTGCGGGCGCGCTGCGACTGCGCCTGGCGGTGCAGATGGAAGGCTTCCGTGGCCGATGGTTCGGGTTTCGCCAGCTTGGCGGCCTTGGCCTTCTTGCTGGGTTTGTCGTTCTTGTGGTCGGCGCGCCGCGCCAGCGCCTGCAGCAGCTGGCGCGCGTTCTGGAAGTCGCCGCGCCACAGCATGGCCGTGCCTTCGCAGGCCAGGCGGTAAGCCTGGTCGGCCGTCGTGCGGTCATCGGCGATGACGACGCGCTTGGGCGGCGGCATGCCGCTTTCCGAGCGCCAGCGGGCCGAATGCTCGGCGCCGTTTTCGCTCCAGTGGATCTGCGGATGAACGGTAGGGGAAGAAGTGTCGGACATGGATTTCAATCGATAGAAGGGGGCGCGCGGCATGGTCGCCTGCGCAGGCCGTCTTCCATTATACGTCGCTTGCCGTGCCGTCAGCGGTGTCCGTGCCATAGGCGAGTGCCAGCGCGCGGGCGCGCGCCTGGTCTTCCGGCGTCGTTTCCACGGCTTTCCTGTCGTCTTTGGCGGTCTCGGTGGCATGGTCCGGCTGCACCAGCTTGAGCAAACGCAAGCTCAGGCTGCCCGCCAGGTCGCCATCCTTGCCGCTGGCGCTGGCGCCGTCGGACGTGCCCTGATAGAGATTGCTTTGCAATTGCTGGCCCAGCAGCTTGAACAGGTCGTGCAGATTGCCGGCGAAGGTCGTGGCGGGCAGCTCCTTGGCGGGCAGGGCGCCGTCATCGGATGATGTGGCTTCCGGCGTTTCACCTTGCGTTTGTTCAAGCACGCCCGCGCTGATGTTCGATTGATATTGCACTTCCACTTCGAAGTCGAAGGTCTGGCCGTCGGCCGTGGTGATCTTGCCCTTGCCGATGAAATGGGCGTTTTCATCGAGGCTGAAGGCGGCCGCGCGGCTGCTGGCGCCTGCGCCCGAGACGCTGGCGCCAGCACTGCTGAAGCTGGAGCCGGCTTGCAGGTCGACCGAATCGAAGGAGATGCTGGCGCCGTCGCCGAACAACTGGCGCGTCATGTTGTTCAGGAAATCCTGCGCCACGTCGACGGTGGCGTTGCCCAGCGCATCGGTCCGTTGCGACAGCCCCTTGGCCGACAGGTCCAGGCCATTCTTCGACAGGGCTACCACATCTTGCGCCGTGCGCTGCATCAGGGGCGAAGCGGCCAGGCCGGTGGCGCTGCCGCCCGAGCGGGACGGCCGCTGTCCATCCAGCGTAGTCGAGGCGGGTTGACGGTTGGCAAGGGCGGGAAGCTGGGACATGGACAAATTCCGAATGAGCAAGTACTCAGTTAACGGCAGTCGTGTCCCATTCTTTAACCATTAGTGGTGGTGCGACCAGCTACCGTCCGCCGATTCCAGGTAAGACTTGACGGCATCGGCCTGGCCCGTGGCGTGGCGCTTGAGTTCGCCGCATGCGCAAATGCCCTGGTATGGCTGGATATGCGAGCAGGCGGAGACTTTTTGCAGGTAGACCTGCATGGATTTGTGACATTTGACGCACTTGAAGGTGAGGCTGCGGGCGGCTTTCATGGGGTTCCTTGAACTGTTGCGGGGCGTAGAGTTCATCTACGCGAAGGCGGCGATTTTAACGCACTCCGGCCATCGTTACACGTTGTTGCATCTGCGCCACGCGCAGGTCAACTGAATCCGTGCCGTGACGTTGAACGTATATAGGAGGTCGTCTGACCGCCATTGAAGAGGTAGCACCATGGACAAGCATGACAAGGAAAAGCCTGTACAGCCCGCCAAGGAGCTGGTCAGGAAGTGGCTGAAAGCGGAGCTGGAACAGCGCCGGCCCCCGCCCGACCCCGAGCAGATCCGCCGCGAACTGGGCTGGGATATGCTCAGGCTGTGCCGGGAGCCGGCCAGCCGCTAGCGACCTAGCGCACCGTCACCACGCTCTTGCCGCCTGAACCGGGCTGGACCAGGATCTTGGTGGCGATGCGCTCCGTCATTTCCTGCACGTGCGAGATGACGCCCACCTTGCGGCCCATCGCTTGCAAGCCGTCGAGCGCATCCATGGCCACGCGCAGGGTTTCCGTGTCCAGGCTGCCGAAGCCCTCGTCGATGAACAGCGACTCCACGCGCACCCGGTTCGAGGACAGCGAGGCCAGGCCCAGCGCCAGGGCCAGCGAGACGAGGAACGATTCGCCGCCCGACAGCGAATGCACGGAGCGCAGCTCGCCGCCCATGTCCTGGTCGCGCACCATCAGACCCAGCGACGGATTGTTCGGGTTGTCGATGCGTTCGAGCTGATAGCGGCGCGCCAGGTGGTTCAGGTGCGCGTTGGCATAGCCGAGCAGCACTTCCAGGGTGAATTGCTGCGCGTAGTTGCGGAATTTCTTGCCGTCGGCCGAGCCGATCAGTTCATTCAGGCTGGCCCAGCGCCGCTCGATGATGGCTTGCGCCTCGATCTGCGCCAGCATCGCTTGCGCGCCGTGGCGCCGCGCGTCGTCCTGGGCGATCGCCAGGCGCAGCCGGGTCGCTTCCTGGTTGGCCGCCTGGCGTTCCAGCAGCAGCGCGTCGAGCGCGGCCTGCAGCGCCGCCGCGTCCGTTTCCAGGGATTCCGGCGGCTGCTGCACATGCGCTGCCAGCTGCTGCCGGCGTTCTGCCAGCACGGAGACGGCTGCCGTGTGGCGGTCGGCGATCGCTTGCAGGGCGTCGCGTTCGGCGCGTATGGCTTCCGGCGCGATGGCCAGGCGCGCGCGCAAGGCATCCATGTCGGCGGGCGCATGGGCAGGGTGGGTATCCTGGAACTGGCGCAGCCAGTCGTGCAGGGCGGCGCTGGCGCCGTGTTCCTGTTCACGCAGGGCCGCCAGCCGCTGCGACAGCTGCGCGCATGCTTCGTCCAGACGCGTGCGCTGCTGGCTGGCCGATTGCGCCGCCGTTTGCTGCCGCGCCAGCAGCTCCCTGGCTGCCGCGACGGCGTCTGCCAGCGCGCGCTCGACCTCGGCCACGCTCTTGCCCTGCCATAGCGCGTGGCGCTCCGCCTGCATTGCCGTGCGCTGCTTGTCGGCGGCGGCAAAGACGGCGTGGGCTTCCTGCGCCGCTTGCCGCGCCTTGGCGGCGGCCGGCCGCGCCGCTTCCAGCTGCGCGGCCAGGGTCGCCAGCGCGTGGCCGCGGTGGTCCTGGTCCGCCTGCTGTTTCAGCCATTGCCGGCTGTCCGTGTCTCGCGCCGCGCGGAAGGCGGCCGGACCGGCGCGCCAGCTGTCTTTCCAGTCCTCGGCGCCGTCGGCGTCGGCGAACGCGGCATCGAGCTGCGCCAGCAAGGCGTCGAGCGCGGCGCGCGCCGTCTCGCCCTTGTCGGCGTTGCCCGCTTGCTGCGCCTGCAGCTGCGCCAGCCGCGCTTGCGCATCGGCGACGCTGCTTGTGCAGCGCGCGTGCTCGCTGGACGCCAGTTCATGCGCCGCCTGCGCCTGCTCGCGCCGCGCGCCGGCCTGGCGCAGCGCCGTTTCCTGCTGCGCCAGCGCCTGCAAACCGGCCGTATTGGCCGCCAGCTGCCGCGCGAACCAGTCCGCGCGCTGGTTTGCCGGCGGCAGTTGCAGGGTATCGGCATGCGGCTGCCACTGTGCGAGCAAGCTGTCGATGGCGGGCGGCAGGGCCGCCAGTTCGGCATCCGTTTGCGCCTGCTCGCGCGCCGTCGCGGCCAGCGCCGCCTTGTGCGTGGCCAGCCGCTCCAGATTGCCGCGCGCCTGCGTGCGGCAGGCCAGCACCTCATCCTGCAAGCTGGCCAGCATCGCCTGCAAGGCGTGGTCGGCTTGGCTGTACGGGTGTTCCAGCGCGCCGCAGACGGGGCAGGGCTGCTCGTCCTGCAAGGTGGCGCGCAGCTGCTCGACGCTGGCCGCGCATGCCGCTTCCGCGCCTTTCAGGGATTTTTCCGCCTGCGCCAGGCGCGCTTCCAGCAGCGGCGTTTGCGCCGCTTCCGCCGCCAACGCCGTACTTTCCGTCTGCGCGGCCTGCGCCAGCTGGGCCGCCCTGGCTTGCCAGTGCGCCAGCGCCTGCTGCTGGCGCGCCAGTTCGCTCCAGGTCTTTTCCGCGCTGGTCAACGTGCGCGCGTGCGTCTCCAGCTGGCCGCGCTGTTCCTGCAGCCCCTGGCCATCGATGGCTTGCACGGCCGCTTGCGCCTCGCGCCTTTCCGCATCGCGCACGGCCAGGGCGGCAGCGGCGCTGGCCAGCGCCGCTTGCGCCGCCTGCGTGGCGTCCGAGGCCTGGCGCAGCTGCTGTCTTGACTCGGCCATGCTGGCGTCGGCCGCATCGGCTTGCGCGGCCGCTTGCCCGGCCTGGGCAAACAATTGATCCCACAATTGCCACGATTGCGCCAGTGCCTGCCATTGCTGATGCGATGCCAGCCATTGGCGGCCCGCTTCCTGTTCCGCCTGTGCGGCATGCTGGCGCTGATGCAGGTCGTGCAGCGCGGCGCGCGCCGCCTCGTTGGCCTGATCGGCGGCCAGGGCGCCATCCTGCGCCTGGCGGTGCGCGGGCATGTGCGCCACCAAGCCCGCGTCGAGCGCCTTGGCTTGGTCGAGCAGGGGCGCCGCATCGCGCTGCGCCGCTTCCCTGGCAAGCAAGGCCGCTGCCGCCTGCTGCACGGCCTGCGCCAGCTGCGCTTCGCCGGCCACGGCCTGCGCCGCCTGCGCGCGCGACGCTTCCAGCGCGGCGCCCGTGCCGGCGATGTCGTTGGCCAGGCGCGCCACGTCGTCGATCAGGGGCCGCGCCGGCTGCAGCAATTCCCATTGCGCCAGCGCGGTCTGGCGCTCCTGCGCGGCGGCCCGCTCGGCATCCGCACCGTCCAGCGCCTCTTGCGCGGCCGCCGCCTGGCTTTGCAGCTTGTGCGTCTCCTGGTGCCAGCGCTGCTGCAGTTCCAGCACGGCCTTGCGCAAGTCGATGGTGTGCAGGGCCGCTTCGGCGACCTCACCCAGCGTTGCCGTTTCAGCACGCTCTTCCGGCGACAGCGGCCGCTGGTCGGCCAGTTTTTCGCCCAGCCGTTCGAGGACCTGCTTTTCCTTTTTCGCCCGCTCGAAGGCGCGCATGGAAATGTCCGTATAGATGCTGCTGCCCGTCAGGGTTTCCAGCAATTCTCCCCGTTCATTGTCTTCCGTCTTGAGGAAGGTGGAAAACTCGTTTTGCGCCAGCAGCACGGCGCGCGTAAACTGGTCGAACGACAGGCCGATGCGTTTTTCGATTTCGTCCTTGACTTCCGTCTTGGTGCCGCCGAGGGGCTGCAGCGCGGGCAGCTGGTGCAAGCTCATGGCGGTCGCCTGCAGCGCCCCTTCCGCTTTTGTGCGCGAGCGGCGCACGCTCCAGCGCGCGCGGTAGTGACCGCCGTCGTTGCCGACGAAGTCCACCTGCGCGTAGCCGTCCGGCGTGCCCCGGCGCAGCAGGGTGCGCGTATCCTGCGCGCTGACGGTTTCCTTGCCCACGTCGGGCAGGGCGCTGCCCCGGCCCAGCACTTTCAGCAGGCGCGGCGTGGCGTCGTACAGGGCCAGGCACAGGGCGTCGAGCAGGGTGCTCTTGCCCGCGCCCGTGGGGCCGCTGATGGCGAACAGGCCGGAGGACGCCAGCGGCTCCTGCTGGAAGTCGACTTCAAATTCGCCGGCCAGCGAAGCCAGGTTCTTGCCGCTGATTTTGAGGATTTTCATGCTGGTCTTTATGCTGGTGCAGTCGCCGCGCTGGTGCGCTTACAGATCTTTTTTCGCCCTGGCTTCTTCGGCCGCGCGCTTTTCATCGGACGCCATCTTGATGGCGGCCTCGCGCCTGGCTTCAAGCCCGGCATCGACCAGCGTCAATTTGGTGGTGTAGAACAGGGCTCTCGCGGACCATAATTTATTGATCATCTGCGTGTCAGACGGAAAGATGGAATGTATGCGCAATATCTGATCGGCATGGTACACAATGCAGTTTTCATCGGAGATTCTCAAGTTGTCGAGCGCGGGGAGGCGGCGGAACGCAAGGTTGCAGCTGAAAGTGACAGGATGGCCTTCCTCCTTGCTGTATCTCTCTTCCAGTTCGCTTTTGAGCGGGTAGAGGTCCGACCCTTCCAGCAAGACAGTGATGGCGGTAATGGTACCGTCAGCCAGCTGCTCGGTCGTGACGACGCGCGGTTTACCGAAATAGCTCCATTTACCCAGATAGCCATCCGCCACCGATTTACCCGCCTTGATGCCGGTGCTCAGGTCCTTGAGCATGATGGGTTTCGACAGTTGCGACGCTGCTGTCTTTTCGGCCGGCCTCGGGGGCGGGTACTCGGCGCTTGGGCCGCAACCGGCAAGCGATATGAGCAACGAAACGCCCAGCAGTGGGAAATGACGGATTTTCTTCATAAAGCCTTTCAAGTGGTACCGTGGGAGAATGGATGGTTGGCGCAATGCCCCTGGACGTCAGGCGCCAGGCAGCAGCAGTTCGGCCAGGGCCGACAGTTGTTCGGGCGGCGCGGGCCGGCCGTATTTTTGCAGGTACAGGCGGCGGAAGATGTCGTCGGGCTGCAGCTGGCCCAGCTGGTCGAGCGTC
Organism: Janthinobacterium sp. GW821-FHT03C10; assembly: GCF_059420865.1. Classification (NCBI taxonomy): domain Bacteria; kingdom Pseudomonadati; phylum Pseudomonadota; class Betaproteobacteria; order Burkholderiales; family Oxalobacteraceae; genus Janthinobacterium; species Janthinobacterium sp. GW821-FHT03C10. The sequence continues at coordinate 115,183 of NZ_JBWKUN010000003.1, forward strand.
ATGTTATCGGGCGCGCTGCCGCGCGCGGCGCTCGACGTTTCGATCTTCGCCAGGCGCACGGGCGTGCCGTCCAGCGCTGCCTCGATGCGCGTGCGCAGGCCCGGTTCGGGCGCGTCGAGGCGCACGCGCACTTCCAGGAACGGTTGCGCTTCGGTGGGAGCGTCCGGCACGTCGAGGGCCGCCAGCTGTTCCAGCACTTCGTTGATGGGCGCCGGGGCGGCGGGCACGCGCAGCAGGGGCACGGCGCGCGGCACGGCGATGGTGCGTACTTCGCGTAACTGCTCGCCGTCGATATCGAGGCACAGCACCTGGTGGCGGTAGTTCACTTCCGCAAACGACAGCGGTATCGGGCTGCCGCAATAGCGGATGTGCTCCTGGCCGCCCACGGCCTGCGCCTTGTGCAGATGGCCCAGCGCCGCATACGCGATGGCGGCGTCAAAAATCCCCGAGGGCAGCATTTCCGTGCCGCCGATGACGATGCGGCGTTCGGAATCGTTCGACATTTCGCCGCCCACCATGTGGCAGTGGCCCATGGCAAGGATGGCTTGCCCGGGCTGGCGGCGCGCCAGGGCCAGGTCGGTCAATTGGCGGTACAGCAGGGCGATGCCGCCCAGGTAGGCGTCCTGGGTGTCGCCGGCCGGCAGTTTCGGCACGTCGCCGGGGCGCAAAAAGGGCACGGCCAGGCACCAGGCCCGCACCTGGCCATCGGCGCCCGTCAAGGGCAGCAGCAGGCGTTCCAGGTCGATATTGCCCGCTGCATCGCGCAGCAGATGGCCGATCACGTGCGTGCCGTGCGCGGCCAGCAGGGGGGCTGGCGCTTCCAGGCGGCCCGCCGAATCGTGGTTGCCGGCGACGACGACCAGCTGCAGCGCGGGCAGGCGCGCGCGCGCCTGCTGCAGGAACACATACAGCTGTTTTTGCGAGGCGGCGGAAGGGTTGGCATTGTCGAACACGTCGCCCGCCACCAGCAGCACGTCGACCTGCTCCATCACGAGCGTGTCGAGCAGCCAGTCGAGGAAGCGCTGGTGTTCGTAACCCCTTTCAAAATTGTGCAGGGTCTGGCCCAGATGCCAGTCGGAAGTGTGCAGCAGGCGCATGGTGGGGCAAGGGTAGGGGAAACAGGCGCCAATATAGCTGAAATGAGGCAGGTACTGGAGAATTGAACGAATTTCGAAGAGTGTTTTCGATTTTTATCGATACATCCAGAGTGCCTGAAAAACGTTCAGGGCAAGGCACTGCAACGCAGCCATGGACGTTTTCTCAGGTGCTCAAGTCGTCAGCACGCCGGCGCGATACGTATTGCGCCCATCCTGCTTGGCCTGGTACAGCAGCACGTCGGCCCGCTGCAGCAGCACGGCAGGGGAAATGTCTTCGTCGCGGTAGAAGGCCAGGCCGATGCTGGCGGAAATGCGCACGGTGATGCCATCGAGTTCGAACGGCTGCCGCATGGCGGCGACGATTTTTTCCGCCAGCACGGCCGCGTCGTCGGGCCGGGCGATCTGTTCCATGATGATGGTGAATTCGTCGCCGCCCAGGCGGGCGACGATGTCGGTGGCGCGCATGGTCTGCGTCAGGCGCTGGGCGAAGGCGCGCAGCAGGGCGTCGCCCGTGCCGTGGCCGTGCGTGTCGTTGACGGGCTTGAAGCGGTCGATATCCATGTACATGACGGCCATCAGGTGCTGTTGCTGGCGGCTGGCGTGCATGGCGTCGCTGAGTTTCTGCTGGAAGCCGGCGCGGTTCGACAAGCCCGTCAGCGCATCGACCTGGGCCAGCTTCAGCAGCCGCTGTTTCTCGCGCTTTTGCACGGTGATATCCTGGCGCATCACGTGAAAACCCACCACCTGCAGCCTGTCTTCGCCGATCTGCGGGATGTAGATCACTTCCATGCAGCGCTCGATGCCCTCCTTGTCGTCTTCTTCCTCGAAGCTCAAGGTTTCGCCGGCCAGCACTCTTTCGATATACGGCGCCACCGTGCGGTAGCGCGCTTCGCCCACCGTGTCGCGCACGCTCTTGCCCAGCGCCTGGCGGCCCGTCAGGCCGAATTCGCGTTCATACGCGATGTTCAGGAAGCGGTAGACCTGGTCGGCGTCGATGTAGGCGATCATGGCCGGCAAGGTGTCGGCGATGGTGCGCAGGCGCGCCTCGCTTTCCAGCAGCGCCACTTCCGATTCGCGCAAGGTGGTGATGTCGTCCAGGCTGCCCACGTAGCCTTCGATGCTGCCGTCGATGAGGATGGGGGCAATTTTGACGGAGACCCAGACCAGCCTGCCGTCGCGCTGCAGGCAGCGCAGGGTGGACTGGAACGGTGCGTGGCTGCGCGTGAGCTGTTCCAGCGCCACGTGCATCAGCGGATAGTCGTCCGGGTGCAGCGCGCTGGTCCAGCCGGCGCCCAGGGCGGCGGCGCGCGGCAGGCCCGTGATGGCTTCGAAGGTGCGGTTGACGTAGGTGCAGCGGCGCTGACGGTCCAGGCGCACCAGCCCGAGCGGCGAGGCGTCGTTGACGGCGGCCAGCTCGGCCTGTTTCTGGCGCAGTTCCAGTTCCTGCTGGCGGCGCTGCGAGATATCCTCGGCGATGCACAGGATATGCTCGACCTGCTGGCGCTCGTCGAACACGGGCACGGAAACTGCGCGCAGGTAGCGCAGGCTGCCATCCGCCAGGCGCAGCGGCTTTTCCGTGTGGTCGATGACGCCCCGCTCGGCCAGGATGGCGCGGTCGTCCTCGGCGTCGTGCAGGCCGAAGTCGGGCGGGAAGGCGGCGCAGTCGGTCTTGCCGATGACGTCGGCGGCCAGGTGGCCCGTGATGTCCTCGGCCGCCTTGTTCCACACTTCCATCCGGCCGAAGTTTTCCGGGCGCGCGCTTTTCACGTACACCAGCACGGGCAAATGGTCGATCAGCGACTGCAGGAAGCTGCGGTTGTCCTGCAGCGCCAGTTCGTCGTGCTTGCGCGCGCTGATGTCGCGCGAGGTGACGGCCACGCCGTCGGCGATCGGCACCACCTGGTGGCGCAGCCAGCGCGTGCCGCCCGAGGCCAGGGTCAGTTCGAATTCATCCTCCAGCGGCTGGCCCGTTTCCATCACCAGCACGAAGCGCTTGAAAAAGCGCTCGCCGCGCAGCAGCGGCACGCGCGGCAGCACGCGCTGGCCCAGCAGTTCGGAGCGCGGCTTGCCCAGCATATCGGCGGCCCGTTCGTTGACGTCGGCGAAGATGAAGTCTTCCACCGGCTTGCCCGGCGCGGGGCGCCAGGCTTTGAGCAGCAGCACGGCATCGAGGCTGGCCTGGTGCGCCGCGCGCAGCAGCGCCTGCGTTTCCTTGGCCTGGCGGATGCTGCGGCGCAGGCGCGCGCTCTGGCGCATCAGCAGGGCCGTAAAGCCGGCGATGAGCACGCTGGCGGCGAGCAGCGCGCCGACATACGCCAGGCGGCGGTGTTCGAAGCGGGCCAGGGCGGTGGCGCGGCTCACGCCCACCACGGCCAGCAGCGGGTAGCGGGACAGTTCGTGGTAGCTGTAGATGCGCGCCGTCGCATCGACGGGCGGCTCGATCAGCAATTCCTCGGGCGCGTGCTGCGGCGGGCCCGGCATGCGGAAGTCGATGCGGTCGCTGAGGATCAATTGTTCGCCGATGCGCCCCACCGTCAGGCCGCTGTCGCGCGCCACGAGCATCAGCGCGCCATGCTCGTCGAGGTTCAGACGGTCGTAATCGTCGACAAAATACGTGGGGTCGACGTGGATGATGATGGCGCCCGCAAAGCGGCCCAGGCCATCGTTCAGGCGGCGCGCCAGGCGGATGGTCCAGTGCTTGCTGCCCGCTTCGAGCATGGGCGTGTCGACCAGGGCCGTGTCGGACGCATTCGCGGCCAGCGCCCTGAAAAATGCCTTGCCGGCCAGGTTTTCCGGCAGATACGCGTTGGCGCTGTCGATCACGTCGCCGCGCGCGTCGACGAGGGCGATCGGCAGTTCCAGCTTCGACGGCAGCACGCTGTCGAGCAAGCCCTGGCGGCGCGTGAATTCATTCAGGCGCAGGGTGCCGTCCGTTTCCTCGTATTTGAGCTTGAACAATTGCGTGGCGTGATCGGTCTGGCGCAAGGTGAAACTGGTGTGGTCGGCCAGGGTGCGCGCCAGCGACTGGCTGACGGCCACGGCGTCGCGCACGGCGCTGGCCCGCTCCTGGCCCACCTGGTACAAGACGGCCGCCCACAGCGCCAGCAGCAAGATGAGCGCGGACAGGGGTACCAGGCTGAGACGGTACAGGCGGCGGGCAAGGCGTTGCAGGGGTCTTGTTATCGCTATCACGGGCGCTTGCAGGCTAGGGTCATGGAAAGGTGAAGGGCGGCGTGGCGCGCATCATAGCCGAAATATGCTGACCTGCGCGCTGCCTGCTGCCCTAGCGTCTGTTCGTGGTCTGTCGCTGGCCTTATTTTGCGTTAAATCAAGTACCTGTGGTGCCGCGCACGCTAAAAAAAGCACGCCGGGGGCGGCACGGGCATGGCGAGTGGCAGAAAAAGTACAATTGCGCCCCCATCCTCATTAAAATGGACGCTTCTTCCTCCCATATCGAAAGTTGTCATGCAGAGTAAAAAGCCCGACGCGGCAAGACTGGACAAGATCGTGGCCGAAGCGCGCCGCGCCGCCGACCAGCGCGAGAGCGGCTACCGCGAGCGCTCGCTGAAGATGTATCCGTGGGTGTGCGGCCGCTGCATGCGCGAATTTACGCGTGCCAACGTGCAGCAGCTGACGGTGCACCACCGCGACCATAACCACGACAACAATCCGCCCGATGGCAGCAACTGGGAACTGCTGTGCCTGTATTGCCACGACAATGAGCACTCGCGCTACCTGGAAGCGGACCGTGGCGCCGGCCTGCTGTCGGCCGAGGTGGCGCCCGCCACGCACAATCCGTTTGCCGCGCTGGCCGGCCTGATCAAGAAGAAGGACTGAGCGGACCGCGCCGCCTCCCCATGCGCATCCTGCTGACCGAAGACGACCCGCAGCTGGGCCGCGCCACGCAGATCGGCCTGGAACAGGGCGGCTACGCCGTCGACTGGGTCACGAGCGCCGAACACGCGCACACGGCCGTGCGCCTGCACGACTACGGCTGCATCCTGCTCGACCTGGGCTTGCCGGGGCAGGACGGCATGCAGGCGCTGGGCCTGCTGCGCGATAACGGCTACAGCGGCGCCGTGCTGGTCGTCACGGCGCGCGACCAGGTGGGCGAGCGCATCGCCGGCCTGGACGCGGGCGCCGACGACTTTATCGTCAAACCGTTCGACCTCGACGAACTGGCCGCGCGCATCCGCAGCGCCTGCCGCCGCGCCGCGGGCCGCCTGCGCGAGCACCTCGTGCACGGCGACCTGGCGCTCGATATCGCGGACCGTCAGGTGACGCAAGGGGGCGTGCCCGTGACGTTGACGGTGAAGGAATTCCGCATCCTGCAGCTGCTGCTGGAACATGGCGGCCGGGTGCTGAGCCGGGAACAGCTGGAAAAGAACCTGTACAGCTGGGGCGATGAAGTGGAAAGCAATGCCGTGCAAGTGCATATCCACCACCTGCGCAAGAAGCTGGGGCGGGACTTGATACGCACCGTGCATGCGGTCGGCTATTGCATCGACAAGCCCAAAGCGGCCTGACGAAAAAAAGGCGGCCGGGAGGCCGCCCCCTTGATCAGAAATCGACGGTGGCCGACAGCCACAGGCGGCGGCCGTCCAGGCTGTTGACGTAGCGGTTGGCGTAATTCAATGCCGGTGCGCGGTAGGGCTGGTAGTCGATGAAGTCCTTGTTGAGCAGGTTGTACACGGCCGCGTTCAGGGTCACGCGCTGGTTCAGCTGGTAGCTGCTGCCCAGGTGCAGCATGGTGTAGCCCTTGTAGTCGCCCAGCGCGGCCTTGGCGGCGCGCGTGGCGGCCGAGGTGCCCGGATCGCGGAAGCGCTCGCTGCGGTACTCGGCGCGCAGCCAGCCGTTCCATGCGCGCGAGATATCCCACGACAGGCGCGCGTTGACGGCGTGTTTGGGCGTGTCGCTCAGGGGCTTGCCCGCGTTGCTGCCGCTCTTCTGCTCGCTTTCCGTGTACGTGTAGTTGGCGCTGGCCGACAAGGTCTTGCCCAGCGGGAAGCGCGTGTTCAGCTCGACGCCGCGCGTGACGGCCTCGTCCACGTTGACGGACTGGCCAAACGCATCGACGTTGGGCCAGTTGCCGAAGCTGACGCAGCCGGGACGGTTCGGCGATGGACGGTAGCTGCAGTTGACGAGGCCCGTGCCCGTCGTGATCTTGTCCTTGAATGCGTTGTTGAACAGGGAGCCGCTGGCGGTCCAGCCGGCCAGATTGTCGAAGTACGCGCCGATTTCCGTCGTCGTGCTCGTTTCCGGCTTCAGGTCCGGGCTGCCGACGAGCGGGATCGTGCCCTGGCCGCCGAAACCGTTGATGCCTGGCGACAGCTGCTCCACGCGCGGCGTCTTGTAGCCCTTGCTGACGCCGCCCTTGACGGTCCAGCTCGGCGTCGCGTTCCACACGGCATACGCGCGGGGGCTGGTCTGGCCGCCGAAGATGCTGTGGTCGTCATAGCGGGCGCCGAAGGTCAGCGCGAGATGCTCCAGTACTTGCCATTCGTCTTCCGCGAACAGGGCTTTTTGCGTGAACTCGAATTTGCTCGGCGCCACGCCGTCCGTCATGTCCGCCTTCCACCATTGCGCGCCGACGGTCGCCATGTGCTTGCCCAAAGGCATGACCAGCTTGGTGTCGAACACCTGGCTTTCCACTTCCAGGGTGCGCGCGCTGCCGGCGACGGCGCCCGGCGTGCCCGGCGGAATCGTGCGGCCCAGGGTTTCCGTCTTGTTCACCATGTAGCTGCTGTCCAGTGTGCCGAAGCCGAAGCGGCCCGTGTGCGACAGGGTCCACTGGTCGCGCTGGTATTTCTGTTCCGGGCCGTAGCCGCCCTGCAAGCCCACGGTGCCCAGCTGCTGTTTCGAGTTGTCGTAGGTCTGGCGGCCCGCGTCCGCGTCGAGGATGACGGTGTGGTGGCGGTTCGGCGTATAGGCCAGGCGCGCGCCGAAGTTGTCGATGTCCGCGCGCACGGGGTTGGCGCCCATGTTCGGGGTGACTTGCGCACCGGCCACGTTGCTGTAGCGGATGTCGGCCGCGTCGCGGCGCTGCTTGCTGCCGCGCAGGGACAAGCCCAGCAGGTCGGTAGCGATGGGGCCGCTCAGGTAGAAGCGGCCGCTTTTCACGTCGCCGAAGTCCGATTCCTGCTGCGCCGTGTAGTCGGCCGAGACGGAACCCATCCACTGCTTGCCCACCTTGCGCGTGATGATGTTGATCACGCCGCCCATGGCGTCCGAGCCGTACAGGGTCGACATGGGGCCGCGGATGATCTCGATGCGCTCAATGGCGGCCAGCGGCGGCATGAAGCTCGTCTGCGTGCCGCCGAAGCCGTTCGGCGTGACGTTGCCGGCCGCATTCTGGCGGCGTCCGTCGATCAGCACCAGGGTGTAGTCGCTGGGCATGCCGCGGATGCTGATGTTCATGCCGCCCGTCTTGTCGCCCGCCGCGCCCACGTCGATGCCTTCCACGCTTTCCAGCGCCTGCGTCAGGTTGCCGAAGCGTTCCTTCGACAGTTCCTCGCGCGTGAGCACGGTGATCGACGCGGGCGCCTGCTTGATATCCTGCTCGAACCCGGAGGCGGAGACCACTACTTCCGGCATGCTGGCCGGCGTGCCCGTCTGGGCGTGAGCCGGCAGGCAGGACAGGGCGGCCAGAGCCAGGGCCAGTGTGGTGGGGCGCGGCAGGCGCGCGCGGCGGGGGCTGTTGGACATGCAAACTCCTGAAGGGTGAATGAATAATTGCGCTGTATTGGCAAGGGAATGGGAATCATGAAAGCAATAAGAATCATTTACAATTGCGGTCATGGCTACCCAGAAAATATTTCGCTCCGGATCTTGCGCAGAAGTTCTTAAGAGATTCTTAACGGCTGGCGGCGGCGTGAAAACCTGGTCGCTGCGGCGCACCCTGCTGACGGTGCTGCTGGGCCTGACCCTGGCCCTGTGGGTGGGCAGCGCGGCCATCGTGTACGTGGAAGCGCGCCGCGAAAGCCAGGAATTGTTCGACCAGTCGCTGACCGAGACGGGGCATTTGCTGCTGTCGCTGGTGGAAAAGGACGTGCGCGAACACGGCTTGACGGGGCCCATCGACCTGCCGTTGCGCGGCCAGCACAATCCCCACCAGTATTTGCTGTTCAAGGTGCGCGACGCGCGGCAGCGCGTGCTGTACCGCAACGACGCGGCGTCCGACATCGCCCTGTCGCGCAGCGCGCCCGATGGTCTGTCGTGGACCACGATAGGCGGCCAGCGCTGGCGTCTGTTCTCGCTGTGGGACACGCAGCGCACTTTGCAACTGCTGGTGGCCGAGCCGACCAGTCACCGCGACGACATCAGCCGCGGCTTCTTTTACCGCATCGCGCTGTTCGGCCTGCTGCTGGTGGCGCTGGCCACCCTCGCCATCTGGTGGAGCATCCACCGCGTGTTTCGCGTGCTGCAGGCGTCGGCCGATGAAGTCTCGGCGCGCACGCCCGATGAACTGGCCGACGTCAGGCTGGCGGGCGCACCGGACGAACTGCATCCGCTGCTGCTGGAAATTAACCGCCTGTTCGGCAGGGTGCGGCACAGCCGCGACAACGAGCAGCGCTTCACGGCCGATGCGGCGCACGAACTGCGCACGCCGCTGGCCGCCATCAAGACGAATCTGCAAGTGCTGCAGCGGGCCCGCAGCGCGGACGAGCGCGAGGAATTCATCACCGCCCTGGGCGCCAGCGTGGAGCGCGCCACGCGCCTCGTCAACCAGCTGCTGGCGCTGGCGCAGCTCGATCCGCAGGCGCAAGGCCAGGTGGCGCTGGCGCCGGGCGATCTGGCGCACCTGCTGGCGCAGCAGGCGGCCCAGTGGCAGGCGCTGGCCGCGCCGTACAGGCTGTCGCTGAGCGTGAGCATGGCGCCGGCGCCGTGCGCGCTGCATGCGGACAGCCTGCAGATGCTGCTGCGTAACCTGGTCGAGAATGCGCTGCGCTACACGCCGTCGCCGGGCGCCGTCGAGATCAGCTGCGGCGTGGAAGCGGGGCGCAGCTACCTGCGCGTGGCCGATACGGGGCCGGGCATCGCCGAAGAACTGCATGAGCGCGCGTTCGAGCGTTTTGTGCGCCTGGTGCAGGTGGAAAGTGCGACGCAGCTGCCCGGCAGCGGGCTGGGGCTGTCCATCGTGCGGCGCATCGCCGAGCGGCATGGCGCGGCCATCGTGCTGGGCGCCGGCCTGCAGGGCAGGGGGCTGGCGGTGACGCTGGTGTTTCCCGCCGCGTAGCGTGGCTGCCGGCTGCGCGATCCGATAGCGATAAAACGCACAAGGCGCGTCCGGAATGCGGTATCTTTCTGTTATGCACAGCCCACACCAACCCATTCCTCCCGACCTCTCCCCGCTATCGCTGGCCGCCGCGCGCGCCTTGCACCTGGCCGCGCAGGGCTTGCTGCAGACGCGGCGTAAAAAAGCCGTGAAGGCCGACGTGCTGGCCGCCATCCGCCAGATGGGCGTGCTGCAGATCGACACCATCCACGTGGTGGCGCGCAGCCCCTACCTGGTGTTGTGGAGCCGGCTGGGCGACTATCCGCAGCCGTGGCTGGAGCAATTGCTGGCCGAGGGCGCGCTGTTCGAATACTGGGCCCATGAAGCCTGCTTCGTGCCCATCGAGGACTATGGCTTGTACCGTCACCGCATGCTGGATCCCGCCGCCATGGGCTGGAAGTATTCCGTCAAATGGATGGCCGATCAGGGGGATGCCGTCGCTGCGGTGCTCGAGCATATCCGCGCCAACGGCGCCGCGCGCTCGGCGGACTTCGAGCGCACGGATGGCCAGGCGGGCGGCTGGTGGAGCTGGAAGCCGGAAAAGCGTTCGCTCGAAGTGCTGTTTACGTCGGGCGTGCTGATGATCGCCAAGCGGCATCAGTTCCAGCGCTATTACGACCTCGCCGAACGCATTTTGCCGGGCTGGCACGACGGCTTGCTGCCGCCCGAGGACGAGGTGCGCCGCCACCTGCTGCTGGCCAGCGTGAAGGCGCTGGGCCTGGCGCGGGCCAGCTGGATCAGCGACTACTTCCGCACCAAACAGTCGCGCGCCAGCCTGGCGCATGATCTGCAGGCGCTGGTGGACGAGGGCGCGCTGCTGCGCTGCGCGGTGGCCGGCTGGGAGGATGACGTCTACGTGCATGCCGAGCATGGGGAGTTGCTGCGCGCGGCGGCGGCCGGCAAGCTGGCGCCCACCTTGACGACGATCCTGTCGCCGTTCGACCCCGTCGTCTGGGACCGTCGCCGCGCGCTGGAACTGTTCGGTTTCGACTACCGGCTCGAGTGCTACACGCCGGCCGAGAAGCGCCGCTATGGCTATTTCACGCTGCCTATCCTGCGCCGCGGCGCGCTGGTGGGACGCCTGGACGCCAAGGCGCACCGCGCGCAGGGGCGCTTCGAGATCAAGTCGCTGGCGCTGGAAGACGGCGTGCGCCCCAGTCCCCGCCTGGTGCAGGACGTGGCCGGCGCCGTGCGGCGCCTGGCGCTCTGGCATGCCTGTCCGCAGATTGACATCGCGCAGGCGCAGCCGGCAGCCTTCGGCGCGCAGCTGGCCGAGGCCCTGCACGATGGCGGCCAAGGGGAAAGGCGGGCCGCATGATGCTGCCGCAGGCTCCGCCCGAACTGCTCGACGCCGACGGCCAGCCCCGTTTCGGCCGCTACACGGGGCAATTGGACGCCTTCGACTGGGCCGCGCTGGCGCCGCCGCACGCGCGCGGCGCCCTCTGGCGGTTGTTCCACCACAAGCGCTGGCATTACGTGGCCCTGTCGACGCCGGCCGTGTTCTGCGGCGTGGCCATCGTCGACCTGGGCTGGACCAGCACGGCGTTCGCGTATGCCTTCGACCGCCACAAGGGCAAGATCGTGGCGAGCTTTTCGCAGGATGGCGTCCCCGGCCTGTGCGCCACGGTGGCGCCGCATGCGGGCGCCTCCAGCCGTTTCCGCTTCCTCTCGCAAGCGATCTCCATCGAGGCGCAGCCGCAGCAGCGCTACCGTTTGCGGCTCGCGTGCGGCCACTTCGGCATCGACGCGGAATGCGGCCCGCCCGTGGCGCCCACCCTGCTGGCCGTGGGACCCGTGGGCGAGGGCGGCAGCGTGCATGCGACGCAAAAATCGGGCGGCCTGCCCTTGTGGGGCAGCGTGCGCTGCGGCGCCGTCGGCTACAGCCTCGATGACGGCGTGGCCAGCTTCGATTATTCGAACGGCTTGCTGGCGCGCGAGACGGAATGGCGCTGGGCCTCCGCGCACAGCCTGGATCTGGGTTTCAACCTGCAGGCCGGCTATTTCGGCGCGCATGAAAATGCGCTGTGGCTCGATGGTCAGCTGTATCCGCTGGGCCGCGCGCATTTCGACTTCAATCCCGACAACCCGCTGGCGCCGTGGCACGTATGGACGGACGACGATCTGCTGGACCTGCACTTCAAGCCGGAAGGAGCGCGGCGCGAGGATAAAAACCTGTGGATCGCCGCCAGCCGCTACATCCAGCCCATCGGCACCTTCAGCGGCTGGGTGCGCACCAGCGCGGACTCGCCCAAGCGCATCGTGGCGCAGCTGGCGGGCGTGACGGAAAGCCACCGCTCGCGCTGGTAGGCGCGAGCGGGTTTTTCGTGAAACGCTACGCAAAGTCAAATTTTTTTGGCAACGCATCCGATACACTGGGGCGTAGTCGCTTCGGCAATCCCGCTCCGGCAATCCATGAGGCCAGAACATGAGTATCCGTAATCTCGACAAGCTGTTCAAGCCGGCCTCGGTGGCCCTGATCGGCGCCACGGCGCGCGAGCGCAAGCTGGGCGCCATCGCCCTGTACAACCTGCTGGGCGGGGGATATCAAGGCGACATCTGGCCCGTCAATCCCAAGTACGACGAGCTGATGGGCCTGAAATGCTACCGCAAGCTGGCGCACCTGCCCAAGGCGCCCGACCTGGCCATCATCTGCACGCCGCCCGCCACCATCACGGCGCTGATCCGCGAACTGGGCGCGCTGGGCACGCGCGCCGCCATCGTCATGACGTCGGGCCTCGATCCCGTGCGCGAGCAGTCGCTGCGCCTGGCCATGCTGAAGGCGGCCAAACCGCATTTGTTGCGCATCCTGGGCCCCAACAGCATGGGGCTGCTGGTGCCCAAACTGGGCTTGAACGCCAGCTTCGCCCACGTCGGCGCGACGAGCGGCAAGATCGCCTTCGTGTCGCAATCGGGCGCGCTGGTGTCGGGCGTGCTCGACTGGGCCAATGCGCACGGCGTGGGCTTTTCCAAGTTCATTTCGCTGGGCGCCAGCTACGATATCGATTTCGGCGACCTGCTCGACTACCTGGCCGGCGACGTCGACACGGCTGCCATCCTGCTGTACATGGAAGACATCCAGGCGGCGCGAAAATTCATGTCGGCGGCGCGGGCGGCCGCGCGCAGCAAGCCCGTCATCGTGCTGAAAGCGGGGCGCGAGGCGGAAGGCGCGGCCATGGCGGCCTGGCATACGGGCGCGCTGGCCGGTTCCGACGCCGTGTACGACGCGGCCATCCGCCGCGCCGGCATGCTGCGCGTGTACTCGGCCGAGGAACTGTTCGACGCCGTGGAAACGCTCACGCACATCCGCGCGCAGCGCGGCGAGCGCCTGGCGATTTTGTGCAACGGCGGCGGCCTGGGCGTGATGGCCACCGATGCGCTGGTGGGCAGCGGCGGCAAGCTGGCCGAGCTGTCGCCCGATACCGTGATCGCGCTGGAAAAGGCGCTGCCACGCGGGTGGTCGCACGACAACCCCGTCGGCTTGCCCGGCGACGCGGCCGTGCAGCGCTATGCCGACGCCATCAAGCCCCTGCTCGACGAGCCGCAGGCGGACGCCTTGCTGCTGCTGCACGCGCCCACGGCCATGGTCTCTTCGATCGACATCGCCGAAGCCGTCACGCCGCTGATCAAGGCCACCTCGCGCACGGTGCTGTCGTGCCTGTTGGGCGGCACCACCGTGGCGCCCGCGCGCCAGGTCTTCAATCGCGCCGGCATTCCCACCTACGACACGCCGGAAAAAGCCGTGCATGGCTTCATGCAGATCGTGCAGTACCGGCGCAACCAGGAAACCCTGATGCAGGTGCCGGCGCAGCTGCCCATGTCGGCCACGCCGCGCCGCGCGCGCGTGCGCGAAATCGTCGCCGCCGCGCTGGCGGCCGGCCAGACGGTGCTCGGCGAATGCCGCTCGAAGGAGATTCTGGCCGCCTACGGCATTCCCGTCGCCACCACGCGCATGGCGGCCGACGTGGAAGAGGCGCTGGCCGTGGCGGCGGACATCGGCTATCCCGTCGCGCTGAAGATCCATTCGCCCGACATCGCCCACAAATCCGACGTGGGCGGCGTGGCGCTCGACCTCGACACGCCCGATATCCTGCGCACGGCCGCCGCCGCCATGCTCAAGCGCGTGCGCCGCATGCGGCCCGATGCGCTGATCGACGGTTTTACGGTGCAGCAGATGGCGCGCCGGCCGCAATCGCATGAATTGATCGTCGGCGTCACGACGGACGCCGCCTTCGGTCCCGTGATCCTGGTGGGGCAGGGCGGCATCGCCGTGGAAGTGACGGCCGACCATGCGATCGGCCTGCCGCCGCTGAACATGGTGCTGGCGCGCGACATGCTGGCGCGCACGCGCGTGTCGAAGCTGCTGGCCGGCTACCGCAGCCAGCCGCCGGCCGATATCGACGCCATCTGCTACACGCTGATCCAGGTGGCCGAACTGGTGGCCGACATCGGCGAGCTGGCCGAACTCGACATCAATCCGCTGGTGGCCGACGCGGACGGCGTGATCGCGCTCGACGCGCGCATCCGCCTGCAGCCGGGCCAGCAGCGCGACCGCCTGGCCATCCGCCCGTATCCGCAGGAACTGGAAGAGCAGGTGACGTGGATGGATCAATCGATCCTGCTGCGCCCCATCCGCCCCGAGGATGCGCCGCAGCACATGGATCTGTTCCACGCGCTGGACCCGGACGACGTGCGCCTGCGCTTTTTTACCTCCATGCGCGAGCTGCCCGTGTCGCAGCTGGCGCGCCTGACGCAGATCGATTACGACCGCGCCATGGCCTTCATCGCCACGCACACGGGGCCGGACGGCAAGCCGGAAACCCTGGGCGTGGTGCGCGCCGTGGCCGACCCGGACAATATCCACGCCGATTTCGCCATCGCCGTGCGCTCGGCCCTGAAGGGCAAGGGCCTGGGCCACATCCTGTTCGAAAAGCTGGTCGACTATTTCCGCAGCCGGGGCACGGAAGCGCTGGTGGGCGAGGCGATGGCGCGCAACAAGGGCATGCAGCGGCTGGTGAAAAGCTTTGGCGGCGAAGTCACGCCATCGGAAGAGCCTGGCGTCGTCAACCTGCATATCGGCCTGCGCGCGCCGTAAAAGAAAGCGCGGCTGGCCCGCTGCGGGTTTGTGCAGGATCAAACCCATCCCTGTCGGTAGTCTTTACACTTTCACTTCCAGGATCAGACATCCAGCGCGTTTTCGGGAGTGAGTGCATGCTTACGGCAACATACATATTGGTTTCCCTGTCGGTGGAACAGGCCAGCATCCGCATCAGCCTGCTGGCTTTTCAGAAGTACATGCATGTGCAGTTGCGCCAGCAGAGCAGGCTCAGCCTGGCGCAGCTGCAGTACGCGGGCGACTGGCTGAACCGGCTGTACCAGGGCGGCTACTGGCGCAAGGTGGAAATGTATCTGGTGCCCGCCATCCGCCAGGCCGCGCCGCATGCGGACGGCTTGCTCGACGAAATCAATGGCTTGAACCACGTGGCGCTGGAAAGCATCAATATGGTGCAGCAGGGCGCGGGCGCCGCCATCGACCATTCCGAATTGCAGGCCGGGCAGCTGTGTGCGGCCATCGACGCCTTTTGCGCGGCCTTGCTGCAGCGTCTGGAAAAAGAAGAGCGCGAACTGTTCGCGCTGGCGCGCAAGGTCATCGTGGGCGAAGCGTGGTTTGCCATCGCCTATCAGTTCCTCGCCTACGATGCGCGCGCACAGGAGGCGCGCCGCGGCAAGGCGCAGGTGCTGCCCTTTGTCTTGCCGGCGCCTTTGCCGACATCCTTGCCGACGCCGGGCGCGCCTGCCACCGACGGGGAAAACGCCGAGGCCGGCGGCGCAGCGGCGCAGCTCGCACCGTCACCGCCGCTGCGCGCGCAGGCTTGAACGGGTAGCGAGCGCACACCCCGGCAGGCCCGCCTGTGCCAGGGTGGTTTTATTGCCGGGCACATGGCGCCGTCATAGGGAAAATATTCATTTTAGTCATTTGATAACTTGTTCAGCCCTGTCCGATGCAATACCCCGGGCTTTGTTATGATGGTGGTTTTGATCCACGCGAAACCCGTCATGTTCGAATTTCTCTTCAAGCGTTCTGCCAGCAAGACTGCCGTCCCCGATCCTGTCGTGGCAGAACAGGCCGCCGCCTCGGCGCAGAGCGCATCGCGCCGCGCCGAACAGGTTGCGCGTGCCCATGCCGTGGCGGGCGACGAAGCCGCCGCCTGTGAATTCATCCTGTCCAGCGAATTTGCCGATGCCCGCTTGATCGCGGCCGAACACGTCCATAGCTTGCCCCTGCTGGAAAAAGTCCACCACGCCATGCGCAATACGGACCGCCGCGTTGCCAAGCTGATGCAGGGCCGCATCGACCTGATCCGTCATCAGGCCGCCGAGACGCAACGCGCGCAGGCCAGCATCGAGACGGCCCAGCGCCTGTTGAACGATGAAAAGCTGAGCCCGAACCAGGTTGCCGAGCTGGACCGCCAATGGCAAGTCATCAAGGCCACGCCCGAACTGGAGAGCGCCTTTGCCGCCGCGCGCGCCGCGCTGGCCGCCCGCCTGGAAGCGCAGGTGGTGCTGCAGCGCGCCGTAATCGATGCCGTGGGTGCCATGCGCGCGCTGGCCAGCAATGGCCAGTCCGCCAGCGACTTGGCGCAGGCGCTGGCCCGCCTGGACGCGGAACATGCGCAGCATGCGCAATCGCCCGAGCGCGCTTCCTTGCCGAAACACCTGGAGAGCGATTTCATCCAGGCGCGCGAACAGGCGCAGTCCGCCTTGCAGGCGCTGCAGCAGCACCAGGCCGTGTTCGACGCGCGCCAGGCTGCTCTGACCGAATGGCAGGCGCAGGACGCCGCCACCCTGGACGCCGATGTGTTGAAACGCACGTGGCAAGCCTTGCCGCGCCTGCCCGAATCGAGTTTGTCCGACAGCCTGCAGCAGCAATTTGCGGCCCTGCTGGCCAGTGCCCCAGCGCCTGTCGTTCCTGCTGCAGACGTGGATGCGCCAGCGCATGCGGAACCGGCGCCGCGCAAGCCGCGCCAGGAACACGCGCCCGTGTCGAAGGAAGCGACGGAGCAGTTCTTCAAGACCCTCGACGCCATGGAAGCGGCCTTACAGGAAGGCTTGCTGCACGTGGCGTCCGAGCATGACAAGACCTTGCGCGATAGCAAGCATGGCCGCTTGACGCCGGCCCAGTCCGACCGCCTGGCCCATGTGCGCGCGCAATTCAAGCAATTGGCCGACTGGGCGCGCTGGGGCGGCAACGTGTCGCGCGAGGAACTGGTCAAGGCGGGCGAGGAATTGCCGGCGCAGCAATTGCCAATGGCCGAGCTGGCCAAGAAAGTGGGCAGCCTGCGCGAGCGCTGGAAGTCGCTCGACACCTTGTCCGGCCCCGCGCCGAAATCCCTGTGGGAGCGTTTCGACGCCGCCTGCAGCGTGGCGTACGCGCCGGCGGCCCAGCATTTCAAGCAACTGGCCGAAGAGCGCCACGGCAATGCGGCCAAGGCCCAGGAGCTGATCGCGGAAACGGCGGCCCTGGCGGCCGAAGAGAGTACCGACTGGAAACATGTCGCTTCCGCCTCGCAGCGCTTGCGCCAGGCGTGGACGCGCCTGGGCACCATCGACCGCAAGGAAAAGAAACGCCTGGATACGGAATTCGGCGCCGCGCTGGACGCCCTGTCCAAGCCGCTCGATACGCAGCGCCAGATCGAGACGGCGCGCCGCGAGCAATTGATCGTCGAAGTGGGCCTGCTCAAGCCATCGGAGCGCAACACGGTCGACATGCTGAAAGCCTTGCAGGATAAATGGCAGGAGCTGGCCAAGGCCCTGCCGCTGGAACGCCGCGCGGAACAGGCGCTGTGGCAGCGTTTCCGCGCCGCCTGCGACGATATCTTCGCCAAGCGCAAGGAAACGGCCCACGCGGCCGACCACGAGCGCCGCGAACACCTGCATGCGCGCGAAGCGCTGTGCGCCGCGCTGGAAACGGCCGTCGTGCCCGAGGGCGACGACAAGGCCCGTACGGCCTTCATCAACCACTTGCTGCGCGACACGCGCGCCGCCTGGAACGTCACCGGCCCCGTGCCGCGCGCCAGCGAAGCGAAGATCGAACAGCGCTACCAGGCGGCTGTTGCCGGCGTGCAAGCGCAGGCGGACGCCATCGCCGAACGCGCCGGCGCCGCGCAGGCCAACGCCTTGCGCGACAAGCTGCGCCTGGTGCAATCGCTGGAAGCCGCGCTGGCCGATGGCGGTGCCGGCGCCGACGCGCAAGCCTGGTCCGAGCGCTGGAGCGCCTTGCCGCCGCTGGACGCCCAGTACGAACGCAGCCTGCAGCAGCGCTTTGCCGCCGCCCAGGCCGCGCTGGGCGAGGGCGCTGCCGCCTACGTGCGGCAATTGCAGGCCAACCAGGAGCGCCTGCTCGCTGAAGTGTTGCGCCTGGAAATCGTCGCCGGCGTCGACAGCGGCGCCGAATTTGCCCGCGACCGCCTGAAAATGCAGGTGGAAGTGCTGCAATCGTCGCTCAAATCGGGCCAGAAGCCGCTCACGCAAGTGTCGCAGCTGATGCAGCTGTGCGCGATTGCCGCCGCCACCGATGCGCGCACGGCCAGCCGCATCGAAACCCTGCTGCGCCGCATCGGAGGCCATGCGAAATGAGCACTTCCGTCCGCGTCCAGCACGCTGATTTTGACTTGAGTCAAGAAATCGCACAATTGCGTGCAGGCAACCCCAAGGTGGGCGCCGTCGTCGGCTTCGTCGGCACGGTGCGCGACATGAACGAAGGGCTGGACGTGGCCGCGATGGAGCTCGAGCACTATCCGGGCATGACGGAAAAGTCCATTGTAGCCATCATCGAGCAGGCGCGGGAGCGCTGGCCCCTGTCCGGCGCGCTGGTGATCCACCGCGTGGGGCCCTTGCTGCCGCAGGAGCAGATCGTGCTGGTGGCGGTCTCGTCCGCGCACCGGGGCGAGGCGTTCGCCGCCTGTGAATTCATCATCGATTACCTGAAGACGGAAGCGCCGTTCTGGAAGAAGGAAGACACGCCCGAAGGGGCGCGCTGGGTCGATGCGCGCGACAGCGACGAGACGGCCCTGGACAAGTGGGCCGTAAAAGCAAGCGCCATTTGAAGCGAACGCGACCCGCACCGTAGCATTTGCCAAAATGCATCAGTTTTCTGCTTTGTGTATGCTTGAAAAGCACTGCCTCACCCCAATTTGGTTAACAACTAATTAACCGGGAGCGCTTTTCATGCGACAAGATAAACTGACTACCAAGCTACAAGAAGCCCTGGCCGATGCGCAAAGCTTGGCCGTGGGCAACGACAACCCCTATATCGAACCAGTCCACCTGCTGACGACCCTGTTGAACCAGGACGATGGCGGCGCCCGCTCGCTGTTGCAGCGGGCCGGCGTCAACGTGGGCGGCCTGTCCAAGGCCCTGGGCGCCTCGATCGAACGCTTGCCGAAGGTCTCCGGCACGGGCGGCGACGTGCAGGTCAGCCGCGAATTCGTGGCATTGCTGAACCTGGCCGACAAGGAATCGCAAAAGGCGGGCGACCAGTTCGTGTCCAGCGAAATGGTCTTGCTGGCCATGACGGACGACAAATCCGACTGCGGCAAGCTGGCGCGCGAAAACGGCCTGACCCGCAAGGCCCTGGAAGCGGCCATCGACGCTGTGCGCGGCGGCAACAAGGTCGACTCGCAAGAGGCCGAAGGCCAGCGCGAAGCCCTGAAAAAATACACCTTGGACCTGACGGAGCGGGCGCGCAAGGGCAAGCTCGACCCTGTGATCGGCCGCGACGATGAAATCCGCCGCACCATCCAGATCCTGCAGCGCCGCAGCAAGAACAACCCCGTGCTGATCGGCGAGCCGGGCGTGGGCAAGACGGCCATCGTCGAAGGACTGGCGCAGCGCATCGTCAATGGCGAAGTGCCCGAATCGCTGAAAGGCAAGCGCGTGCTGGCGCTGGACATGGCCGCCCTGGTTGCCGGTGCCAAGTTCCGCGGCGAGTTCGAAGAGCGCCTGAAGTCCGTGCTCAAGGAACTGGCCATGGATGAAGGGCAAACCATCGTCTTCATCGACGAGATGCACACCATGGTGGGCGCGGGCAAGGCCGACGGCGCGATGGATGCGGGCAATATGCTGAAACCGGCGCTGGCGCGCGGCGAGCTGCACTGCGTGGGCGCCACGACCCTCGACGAGTACCGCAAGTACATCGAGAAGGATGCCGCGCTCGAACGCCGCTTCCAGAAAGTGCTCGTCGACGAACCGACCGTGGAAGCGACCATCGCCATCTTGCGCGGCTTGCAGGATAAGTATGCGCTGCATCACAAGGTGGAAATCACGGACGCGGCCATCATCGCGGCCGCCGAGTTGTCGCACCGTTACATCACGGACCGTTTCCTGCCCGACAAGGCGATCGACCTGATCGACGAGGCGGCCGCGAAGATCAAGATCGAGATCGATTCGAAGCCGGAAGTGATGGACAAGCTGGAACGCCGTCTGATCCAGCTCAAAATCGAGCGCGAAGCCGTCAAGAAGGAAAAGGACGAAGCGTCGTTGCGCCGCCTGGGCCTGATCGAGGAAGAGATCCTCAAGCTGCAGCGCGAATACAATGACTTCGAGGAAATCCTGAAGGCGGAAAAAGCCGTGGTGCAGGGCAGCACGCACATCAAGGAAGAGATCGAGCTAGTCAAGCTGCAGATGGAGCAGGCCACGCGCGAAAGCAACTGGCAGAAAGTGTCGGAATTGCAATACGGCAAGCTGCCGCAGCTGGAAGCCCAGCTCAAGCAGGCTGACAGCGGCATGCCCAAGCTCGATCCCGACCAGCCGAAGCTGCTGCGCACGGAAGTGGGCGCCGAGGAAATCGCCGAAGTGGTGTCGCGCGCGACGGGCATTCCCGTGTCGCGCATGATGCAGGGCGAACGCGACAAGCTGCTGCACATCGAAGAGAAGCTGCATGAGCGCGTCGTGGGCCAGGATGAAGCGATCACGGCCGTGGCCGACGCCATCCGCCGCTCGCGCGCGGGCCTCTCCGATCCGAACCGTCCCTATGGTTCCTTCATGTTCCTGGGGCCGACGGGTGTCGGTAAAACCGAGCTGAGCAAGGCGCTGGCGACCTTCCTGTTCGATACGGAAGAATCGATGATCCGCATCGACATGAGCGAGTTCATGGAGAAGCATTCCGTGGCCCGTCTGATCGGCGCGCCGCCTGGCTACGTGGGCTACGACGAGGGCGGCTACCTGACGGAAGCCGTGCGCCGCAAGCCGTACAGCGTGATCCTGCTCGACGAAGTGGAAAAGGCGCATGCCGACGTCTTCAACGTGCTGCTGCAAGTGCTCGACGACGGACGCATGACGGACGGCCAGGGCCGCACGGTGGACTTCAAGAATACCGTCATCATCATGACCTCGAACCTGGGTTCGCACAAGATCCAGGCGATGGAAAGCGATGATCCCGGTGTCGTGAAGCTGGCCGTGATGGCCGAGGTACGCTCGCACTTCCGTCCCGAGTTCGTCAACCGCATCGACGAAATCGTCGTGTTCCACGGCCTCGACGAGAAAAACATCGGCGCGATCGCGAAGATCCAGCTGAAGATTCTCGAAGAACGCCTGGAACGCATGGACATGCAGCTGAGCCTGACGGACGCGGCACTGCAGCAAATCGCCGAAGCGGGCTACGACCCGGTGTATGGCGCCCGTCCGTTGAAGCGGGCGATCCAGCAGCAGATCGAAAATCCGCTGTCGAAGCTGATCCTGGAAGGCCGCTTCGGGCCGAAAGACGAGATCCGCATCGACGCCCAGAACGGCAACCTGGTGTTTACGGGTGCGCAGGTGGGGCTGGACAAGGTGTAATGCTGGCTGGTCAGTCCCTGCGGGATTGGAAGCTACCCCATTGGGGCAGCTTCCCCCGTCGGGTCTGACCCCCAGTTTTACGGCATTTGCAGTGAGGAAGATTTGCGACGATTTGCGACGTCTAACAAAACCGTAGCGAGCGGCAGTGATTTGTGGCAGAGAAGCGCAACCGTACTCTAGTACGGTGAGCATCGCCGGCCGCAAAGCGCGACGCGCAGTAGGTTTTGTTAGACGTCCTCAGGCAGGGCGCGATCGGGCTAGACCTGATCGCGCCCTTCTTGCTATCATCGTCACTATTTTCTGACTAATTCCGGAGGCGGTACGATGGCAAACACATGGCGAGCAGGACGGCGCATTGGACTGGGACTGACCTTGGCGGCGGCCATGCTGGCATTGTCTGCCCAAGCTCAGGCGCAGGAAGAGAAGGTCCTGAACATCTATAACTGGTCGGACTATATCGGCGACGATACGATCAAGAATTTTGAGAAGGAAACGGGCATCAAGGTGCGCTACGACGTTTTCGACAATAACGAAATCCTCAATGCGAAACTGGTGGCGGGCAAGTCCGGCTACGACATCGTCGTGCCGACGGCCCAGTGGGCGCGGCTGCAGATCGATGCGGGCCTGCTGCGCAAGCTCGACAAGAGCAAGCTGACGAACCTGGGCAACCTGGACCCGAACCTGCAGGCGAAGCTGTCGAAGATCGACCCGAACAACGATTACCTGGTCGACTGGCTGTGGGGCTACACGACGGTGGGCATCAACGTCAACAAGGTCAAGGCCGCGCTGGGCGGCATGCCCATGCCCGACAACGCCTGGGATTTGATCTTCGACCCGAAATACGCGGCCAAGCTGAAATCGTGCGGCGTGTCCTTCCTCGATTCGCCGTCGGAAGTGCTGCCGGCCGCCCTGCAATATCTGGGCAAGCCCGCCTACTCGAAAACGGCCGCCGACTACCAGGAAGCGGGCAAGGTGCTGCAGGCGATCCGCCCCTACGTAACGCTGTTCAGCTCGTCGGGCTACATCAATGACATGGCCAACGGCTCCGTCTGCGTGGCGCTGGGCTGGTCGGGCGACATCAATATCGCGCGCCAGCGCGCCATCGACGCGAAGAACGGCAACGTGATCCAGGTGCTGGTGCCGAAGACGGCCGCCCTGATGTTCGACACCATGGCCATTCCCGCCGACGCGCCGCACCCGAACAATGCGCACCTGTTCATCAACTACATCCTGCGTCCGCAAGTGCATGCCAGCCTGAGCAACAAGGTGTTCTACGCGAATCCTAACCTGGCCAGCATCAAGTATGTACGCAAGGACATCGGCGAGAACAAGGCCATCTTCCTGCCGGACGCGGACAAGCAGCGCATGGCCGCGCCGGAAGCGACCACGGCCGATATCCGCCGCCTGATGACGCGCATCTATACGAAGTTCAAAACGGGAGTTTGAGGCTGGAGCGTAAATACAAGGATGGCGCGAGGGACGGGCCTGTAGGCCGTCGCTGGCGCCATGCGATATTGCCGAGGTGAACACTACTCGTGGTAGCGGTCCATCAGCTTATGGTGACTGCCGCGCATTTCTTCGACCAGTTCAAAGGCGACGAAGCCGATGATGGCGGCGAAGATGGCGATGAAGAGAAAAACGAGGAAGGTTAACATGGTCTTTCAGCCGCCGTTGGACGGCTGTCCGCTGGGTTGCTCAATGTGCCGGAGCAGCGCTCCAGCACGTAGTTGATGCAATTAAACTCTAGCAGATCGGCAGCGCTTTACAAGGCTGCTGAGTTGCAATTCCTGCCAGTATTTGTCCCAGCGCACTTTTTGCGCATTTTCTGCTTCAGTCCCCCTATTTCACCACCCTGATTTCACTACCAAGTCATGCGCCATCACGGCCTTCAAATAGACGCTGACGGGGTCGCCAGGCTCGCGCTGGGAGAACCTGTCCATCCTGCGCTGGCCTTGCGCATTTCCCTGTT
>NZ_JBWKUN010000003.1:138453-167470 GCF_059420865.1 Janthinobacterium sp. GW821-FHT03C10
CCTGTCCATCCTGCGCTGGCCTTGCGCATTTCCCTGTTTTACTATTTCACCACCAAGTCATGCGCCATCACGGCCTTCAGATAGACACTGACGGGGTCGCCTGGCTCGCGCTGCGAGAACCACCATGCGCTGGCCTTGCGCATTTCCCATTCCTGCTCCTCGCCCGTCAGCAGCAGGGCGGCTGCCTGGCCCAGGGTGGGCTGGTGGCCGACGATGAGCACGGTTTCCTTGCCGCCGGGCCAGTTGGCCGCTTTCAGGATGTCTTCCGCCTCGGCGCCGGGCGCCAGTTCCGGCATCAGCTTGAACTTGCGTCCCAGCGCTTCCGCCGTTTGCAAGGTGCGCAGGGCAGGGCTGACGAGGATGCGGCAATTTTCCGGTAGTTGCGAGGCCAGCCATTCCCCCATGCGGCGCGCCTGTTTCTGGCCTTTGACGGTCAGGGCGCGTTCGAGGTCGGGGACGCCCGGCTCGGCTTCTGCGTGTCGCCACAAGATGAGATCCATGCTGTACTCCTGTGTATAGAGTTGCCTATTCGCCGACCTCCGCGCCCGGCGTGCCCAGTGTGTGCATCAAATATTGCTGGGCGCTGAACGGCGTCTGTTTGCCGCGCGGCTTGCGGCGCGCGTAGTGGCCCGTCGGCTCCAGTTCCCATGCATTGGTATTATCCTTCAAATACGGATTCAGGCCCTCGGCGATCACGCGCCGTTTCAGCGCCCGGTCCAGCACGGGGAAGGCCACTTCCACGCGGCGGAACAGGTTGCGGCTCATCCAGTCGGCGCTGGCCAGGTAGACATCGTGCGCCAGGTCGTTGCGGAAGTAGTAAATGCGGCTGTGTTCGAGGAAACGGCCGATCACGGAGCGCACCTTGATGTTTTCCGACAATCCCGGCACGCCCGGCTTCAGGGTGCAGGCGCCGCGCACGATCAGGTCGATCTTCACGCCATCGGTCGAGGCCGCATACAGGGCGCGGATCACGGATTCGTCGACCAGCGCATTGACTTTCACGATGATGCGTCCGCGCCGGCCCGAACGGGCGATCTTCGCCTCGTTGCGGATGGCCTTGATGATCTCGCTTTGCAGGCCGAACGGCGCCAGCCACAAGTGGTTCAGGTTGTGCGGCTTGGTCAGGCTGGTGAGATGAATGAACACCTCATTGACTTCCACGGCCAGGTCCTGGTTCGCCGTCAGCAAGCCGAAATCCGTGTACAGCTTGGTGGTCGTGGGGTGATAGTTGCCGGTGCCTAAGTGGGCATAGAAGCGCAGCGCGCCTTCTTCGCGGCGGATGACGAGGGCCACCTTGGCGTGGGTTTTCAGGCCCACCACGCCGTACACGACCTGTGCGCCCGCCTGTTCCAGCTTGTCGGCCCAGTTGATATTGGCTTCCTCGTCGAAACGCGCCATCAATTCCACGATGACCGTCACTTCCTTGCCCATCTTCGCCGCCGTGATCAAGGATTCCATCAGGTCCGAGTTCATGCCCGTGCGGTAGATCGTCTGCTTGATGGCGACGACGGACGGGTCGTAGGCGGCGCTGCGGATGAAGTCGATCACCGTCTGGAACGACTGGTAGGGGTGGTGCAGCAGGATGTCGTGCTTGTTGAGCGCGGCAAAGATGTCGTTACCGATGGCCTTGTGCGCGAGGCCCGGGAAGAACGGCGGGAAGCGCAGCTCGGGCTGCTTGACGTGGTCGATCATTTCCGACAGGCGCACCAGGTTCACTGGGCCGTTGACGCGGTAGAGCCGGCTTTGATCCAGATTGAACTGGTCGAGCAGGAACTGCGACAATTCCGGCGGGCAATTGCGCGCCACTTCCAGGCGTACGGAGGTGCCGAACTGGCGCCCCACGAGTTCGCCTTTTAACGCCTGGCGCAGATTCTTGACTTCATCCTCATCGACCCACAGGTCGCTGTCGCGCGTGACGCGAAATTGCGAATAGGCAATCACTTCGCGCCCGGCGAACAAATCCGAGATATGCGCATGGATCACGGACGACAATAAACAGAAGGACACGCCATCGCCGGAAATGTCGTCCGGCAGCTTGATGACGCGCGGCAAGACACGGGGCGCCTTGACGATGGCGATCGCCGTGCCGCGCCCGAACGCATCCTTGCCGCTCAGCGAGACGATGAAATTGAGGCTTTTATTCACCACTTGCGGGAACGGGTGGGCCGGGTCCAGGCCGATAGGGGTCAGCAGGGGGCGCACTTCGCGGTCGAAATACTGCTTGACCCAGGCGCGCTGCGCATCGTTGCGGTCGTTGTCGCGCAGCAAATGCACGCCCGCCTCGCGCAGGGCCGGCAAGACTTCGCTATTTAATATCTCGTACTGGCGTTCCACCAGCGCATGGCATTCCTTGCCGATGCGCTCCAGATTGGCCGCCAGGGCGGGGTGGCCGGCCAGCGAACCGCCGATGCTGCCGGCCGCCAGCAGGCTGGCCACGCGCACTTCGAAGAACTCATCCATGTTGCTGCTGACGATGCACAGGTAGCGCAGGCGCTCGAGCAGCGGAATGTTCGGGTCTTCCGCCTGGGCCATCACGCGCCGGTTGAAAGTCAGTTGCGACAGTTCGCGGTCAAGCAGGATGCCCGATTTGGTCACTTCCATGTGCAGTTCAGGTTTCATATTCTTTTGTCTTTGCAGATAGTTAATTCTAGCCGTATTTCATCCGTATTTCATCGCATATGACGCGTTGTGAGTGTAATCATGAAATATGACGTAAGCGTGACATAAGCTGTCATAAAGCGTCGCCCGTCCTGTCATTTTTTGTGCCAAAAAGGGCGATTCCCCGGGCGTAGCCAATTATTTCAGGATTTTTTACCCATGTCATAAAGCTGTCATATTCGCTTGCTAGACTGCGCAGCATTCAACCGGGACTTTGAGCCCTAACAACCCTGAGGACTTGATATGCAAATGAAGCAAATGTTCAAATTTATCGTCGTGGGTGCTTCGGCAGCGATGGCATTTTCTTCCGCTTCCGTCATGGCGGCAGATATGACAGGTGCTGGTGCAACCTTCCCGTACCCGATCTACGCCAAATGGGCTGAGACGTACAAAGCCAACACGGGCAACGGCCTGAACTATCAGTCCGTCGGTTCCGGCGCCGGCATCAAGCAAATCAAGGCCAAGACTGTTGAATTCGGCGCTTCGGACATGCCTTTGAAGGCGGAAGAGCTGGAAGAAGCGGGCCTGATGCAGTTCCCGGCCATCATGGGCGGCGTGGTCACCATCGTCAACCTGGACGGCGTGACCCCAGGCCAGCTGAAGATGACGGGCAAGGTCGTGGGCGACATCTACCTGGGCAAGATCACCAAGTGGAGCGCGCCTGAAATCGCCGCCTTGAACAGTGGCGTCAAGCTGCCGGACACGGAAATCACCGTAGTGCACCGCGCCGACGGTTCGGGCACGTCCTTCCTGTTCACCGACTTCCTGTCGAAAACCAATCCGGAATTCAAATCGAAGATCGGCGCCGGTTCGGCTGTGAAATGGGCCGTCGGCGTGGGCGGCAAGGGTAACGAAGGCGTCGCCGCCAACGTACAGCGTATCAAGGGGTCGATCGGCTACGTCGAGTGGGCTTACGCCAAGAAGAACAAGATGTCGCACACCCAGCTGCAAAACAAGGACGGCAACTTCCTGCAGCCTGACGACGAAAACTTCAAGGCAGCAGCCGCTTCGGCACCCTGGACGCAAACCCCAGGCTTCGGCGTGGTCCTGACCGACCAGGCTGGCAAGAACAGCTGGCCTATCACCGGCGTGTCGTTCATCCTGATGCACAAAGTCCAGGCTGACGCAGCCAAGGCCAAGGAAGTCCTGAAATTCTTCGACTGGGCCTACAAGAACGGCGGCCCTGCCGCTGTCGAACTGGACTACGTGCCAATGCCGGCATCGGTCGTGAAACTGGTGCAGGAATCGTGGAAAGCTAACCTGAAAGATGCATCGGGCAAGTCGATCTACTAATCGCATAGCCTGAGTCATTCATCCTTGCCCCGCCGGCAGTATGGCGGGGCAGGGAGTTAGCCAGGACCGCCCGCAAGCCCTTGCAGACGGTCCTGGCTAAAAGAATAAAAGTAGCTGAAAGAATAAAAGCAACGACGCCTGACAAAACCGTAGCGAGCGGAAGGGAGTTGCGGTCGAGAAGCGCAACTGTACGAAGGTACAGTGAGCATCGCAGGCCGTAAATCCCGACGCGCAGTAGGTTTTGACAGGCGTATTAAAACAGTAGTACCGGCAGTACCACCCACATCTGGCACAATATGAGCGCACAATCTACCTCCTCCACGATCCCCATGCCAGGCGGCACCATGACCGATTCCATCAGTCACGCGCAAATGCTTTCCACCATGCGCAAGCAGCGCTTTCAGGATTTCATGTTCCACAAGGTGACGATGCTGTTCGCCCTGTCGGTGCTGATCGTCCTGGTGGGCATCATCATTTCGCTGATCATGGAATCGATACCGGCCTTCAAGACCTTCGGCCTGCATTTCATCGTGTCCGCGGAATGGGACCCCGTCAATGACCAGTACGGCGCCCTGATCCCCATCATCGGCACCCTGGTGACGTCCGTCATCGCCTTGCTGATCGCCTTTCCCGTCAGCTTCGGCATCGCCTTGTTCCTCACGGAAATCTGCCCGGCCTGGCTGCGCCGCCCGCTGGGCACGGCCGTCGAACTGCTGGCCGGCGTGCCATCGATCATCTACGGCATCTGGGGCCTGTTCGTCTTCGCGCCCCTGTTCGCCGACCACGTCCAGCCTATCCTGAAAGCCACGCTGGGCAACGTGCCCGTCATCGGCCAGCTGTTCAGCGGCCCCATGATGGGCATCGGCTTGCTGACGGCCGGCCTGGTGCTGGCCATCATGATCATCCCCTTCATCGCTTCCGTGATGCGCGACGTGTTCGAAATCGTCCCTGCCGTGCTGAAGGAATCCGCATACGGCCTCGGCTGCACGCGCTGGGAAGTGGTGCGCAAGATCGTCTTGCCATACACCAAGACCGGCGTCGTCGGCGGCGTCATGCTGGGCCTGGGCCGCGCGCTGGGCGAGACCATGGCCGTCACCTTCGTCATCGGCAACGCGAATAAACTGTCGTGGTCGCTGTTTGCCGCCGGTAACAGCATCACCTCGCTGCTGGCGAACGAATTCGGCGAAGCGCAATCGGCGCTGCACGTGTCCTCGCTGTTCTCGCTGGCCCTGATCCTGTTTGTCATCACCTTTATCGTCTTATCCGCCGCCAAGCTGATGCTGGCTGGCATGTCCCGCAAGGAAGGCACGAAATGAGCCAGCTCAGCCAAGTTAGCACCCACGACGTTCCGGCCAAGCCGGCCATGAACCCCGTCTACCGCAAGCGCCTGCTGATGCACCGCGTCGGCATCGCCCTGTCGGTGGCCGCCATGGCCCTGGGCCTGGCCGTGCTCGTGTGGATTTTGTTCACCCTGGTGATCAAGGGTTTCGGCGCCCTGTCCATCGACCTGTTCACGCAAACGACGCCGGCTCCCGGCAGCGAAGGCGGCGGCCTGATCAATGCCATCGTCGGCAGCGCCCTGATGGTGGGCCTGGCGACCGTCGTCAGCACCCCGATCGGCATCCTGGCCGGCATCTACCTGGCTGAATACGGCGAAGAAAACAAGCTGGCGCAAGTGACGCGTTTTGTGACGGACATCATGTTGTCGGCGCCATCGATCGTCATCGGCCTGTTCGTGTATGCGCTGTATGTGGCCCACGTGAAACACTTCTCCGGCTATGCGGGCGCCATCGCGCTGTCCCTGATCGCCGTGCCCGTGGTGGTACGCACGACGGACAACATGCTGCGCCTGGTGCCGAACAGCCTGCTGGAAGCCGCGTTTGCCCTCGGCGCGCCGCGCTGGAAGGTCGCCACCCTGGTGCGCTTGCGCGCCGTGAAAGCGGGCGTCATCACCGGCGTGCTGCTGGCCCTGGCCCGCATCGCCGGCGAAACGGCGCCGCTGCTGTTCACTGCCCTGAATAACCAGTTCCAAAGCTTCAACATGAATGCGCCGATGGCCAACTTGCCGTCCGTCATCGCATCGTTTGCGATGAGCCCGTACGACAACTGGCGCTCGCTGGCCTGGGGCGGCGCATTGCTGATCACCTTCAGCGTGCTGGCCCTGAATATCCTGTCGCGCACCGTGTTCAGCCAAAAAGTCCCTAATTAAACAGATACCGAGCGAAGCGAACCCATATGAATACGCAAATGAATCCAGCCCAAGACCTGGCACCAAAGAAGAAAACCATCGAGATTTCGGGCCTGAACTTTTTTTACGGCAAAACGCAAAGCTTGCATAACGTCAACCTGGACATCCACGAGAAGAAGGTTACCGCCTTCATCGGCCCGTCCGGTTGCGGCAAATCGACCCTGCTGCGCACCCTGAACCGCATGTACGACCTGTATCCGGGCCAGCGCGCGGAAGGCTCCATCCTGTACCGCGGCCGCAACGTGCTCGACGCCGACCAGGACGTCAACATGCTGCGCGCCAAGGTCGGCATGGTGTTCCAGAAGCCGACACCGTTCCCCATGTCCGTGTACGACAACATCGCCTTCGGCGTGCGCCTGTATGAAGACCTGTCGAAAGGCGAGATGGACGAGCGCGTCGAGTGGGCCCTGAAAAAGGCCGCGCTGTGGGGCGAAGTCAAGGACAAGCTGACCAAGAGCGGCCTGTCGCTGTCGGGCGGCCAGCAGCAGCGCCTGTGCATCGCGCGCGGCGTGGCCGTGAAACCGGACGTGCTGCTGCTCGATGAGCCGACCTCGGCGCTGGATCCGATCTCGACCTCGAAGGTGGAAGAGCTGATCAGCGAACTGAAACAGGATTACACGATCGCCATCGTGACGCACAATATGCAGCAGGCGGCGCGCTGCTCCGACTACACGGCGTATATGTATCTGGGCGAGCTGGTGGAATTTGGCGAAACGGACCAGATCTTCATGAATCCGGCCCGCAAGGAAACGCAGGATTACATCACGGGCCGCTTCGGCTGATCCGCCCGGAATAACGATATACAAGACAACTGAATACGGAGAGACGGCATGATAGGCGAACATTCATCCAAGCAATACGACAACGAACTCGAAGCGATCCGCTCGAAAGTGCTCCTGATGGGCGGCATCGTTGAAACCCAGTTCCTCGACGCGATGACGTGCTTTCGCATCGGCAACCCCGAGCGCGCCGACCGCGTGATGCGCGAAGACGACGTCGTCAACCAGCTGGAAGTGTCGCTGGACGACGCCTGCAGCCATCTGATCGTGCGCCGCCAGCCGGCCGCCAACGACTTGCGCACCATCATGGCCACCATCAAGGTGATTACCGACCTCGAGCGCGTAGGCGACGAGGCGACCAAGATCGCCCGCGTGGCGAAGAATCTGCACAAGCGGGGCAACGCCGTCGTCAACCATTATGAGATGGTGCGCGGCATCGCCAACACGGCCACCGACATGCTGCACGACGCGCTGGACGCCTTCGCGCGCAACGATGGCAAGCAGGCCTTACAATTAATTGCACAAGACGCCATCATCGACCATGAGTTTCGGTCTATCATGCGCAACCTGATTACCTTTATGATGGAAGACCCGCGCACGATTTCGGCGGCGCTCGATACCCTGTGGGTGGCCAAGGCCATCGAACGGATCGGCGACCATGCGAAAAACATCGCCGAATACGTGATCTACGTGGTTGAAGGCAAGGACATCCGCCACACCAAGGTGGCTGCTCCCGCCATTTCCGAGGAGCTCCCTGAGTAAGCTTTATGGCATCTGATAAAACCACGGTATTGATTGTTGAAGATGAGCCGGCCATCGTTGAACTGGTGACCTATTCGCTGCGCGAATCCGGCTGGAATTGCTGTTCCGTACAAAACGTCGCCGATGCCTGGGAATTCATCCAGCACCGCACGCCGCATCTGATCCTGCTGGACTGGATGCTGCCGGACCAGACGGGCTTGCGCCTGCTGTCGCGCATCCGCGCCGACCGCAATTTCGCCGCCATTCCCGTCATCATGCTCACCGCCAAGAGCATGGAAGAAGACAAGCTGGCCGGCCTGAACAGCGGGGCCGACGATTACGTCACCAAGCCGTTCTCGCCGCGCGAGCTGCTGGCCCGCGCCAAGGCCTTGTTGCGGCGCAAGAGTCCGGAACACGCGCAGGCGCCCATGCGCGCCGGCAACGTGGCCCTGGACCCCGTCAGCTGCACGGTGATGATGGATGAACAGAAGATCGATATCGGCCATGCCGAATACAAGCTGCTGAAATTCCTGCTGGCCCATCCGGAGCGCGTATTTTCGCGCAGCCAGCTGCTCGACAAGGTGTGGGGCGACCATGTGGTGATCGAGGAACGCACGGTCGATGTCCACGTATTGCGCTTGCGCAAAGCCTTGAAGGAGGCGGAAAGCCTGATCAAGACGGTGCGCAGCGTCGGCTACATGTTGTCTGAAAAGTAAAGCCTCACTCTATGAATCCGAAATTGCTGTTCTGGGTACCGGCCGCCTTGCGCATGGTGCTGGCGCTGCTGGGCGTGGCCGTCGTCTGGTATCTGTTTGGCGCCACGTATGCGCTGGGCATCGCCTTCGTGCTGATGGCCATGATGGTGTTCGTGCAGCTGTCGTATCTGTTCCAGCTGAGTAACTGGCTGGACAATCCGCAAAGCGCCAAGCTGCCCGACGGCTGGGGCGCCTGGACCAGCATCTTCGCGCGCCTGTACCGCATGCGCCGCGACGACGAGAAAAACCAGGCCGAGCTGACGGAATGGCTGGCGCGATTCCGCCAGGCCATGCATCTGTTGCCCGACGGCGTAGTCATCATGGATGACGTGCTGTTCCTTGAATGGTGCAATCCTGCCGCTGAGAAACACCTGGGCCTCACGCACGAGCGCGACAAGGGCATGCGCGTGACCAACCTGATCCGCAGCCCCGAGTTCATGGATTACATCATCCTGGGCCGCTACGACCAGCCGCTGACGATCACTTTCCGCAACCGCAAGCTGATCGTGCAGATCATCCCGTTCGAGAACCGCCGCCAGATCCTCGTCACGCACGACGTGACGGAGACGGAACGCATCGAAATGATGCGCCGCGACTTCATCGCCAACGCCTCGCACGAATTGCGCACGCCGCTGACGGTCATCGTGGGCTTCCTGGAAATCGCTTCCGCCGAGCTGGACCTGGACGCCGCCACGCGCGCCGCCCACCTCAAGCTGATGACGGAGCAGGGCCACCGCATGCAGCATCTGATCGAGGACATGCTGACCCTGTCGCGCCTGGAATCGGTCGATTATCCGCTGCGCCCCGAACCCGTGGACATCAAAAAGCTCATGCAGCAAGTCTTGCGCGACGCCAAGGGCTTGTCGGCCGGCAAGCATGACGTGACCATGGAATGCGATGGCCCCGACGTGCTGGGCAGCTACGATGAACTGTACAGCGCCTTCGGCAACCTGGCCTCGAACGCCGTGCGCTACACGCCGGCCGGCGGCACCATCACCCTGCGCTGGCAGGATGGCCCGGCCGGACCGCAATTCATCGCGCAAGACACGGGCATCGGCATCAGCCAGGAGCATATTTCGCGCCTGACGGAACGTTTCTACCGCGTCGACAAGAGCCGCTCGCGCGAAACGCAAGGCACGGGCCTGGGCCTGGCCATCGTCAAGCACGTGCTGCTGCGCCACGGCGGCACCCTGGCCATCCAGTCGGTGGCCGACAAGGGCAGCAGCTTTATCGTCAGCATGCCCAAATCCGTCGTCACGCCGCTGCAGGGCGAGTTGCTGGTCAAGTAGGCGGGGGAGGGGGCCTCCCTGTTTCCTGTGCGACTAGTGCAAGGTTGGCATAAGTCGTTACAATCTGGCTATGACTTTAATCAACGCCTCTTTTCGCCACGCCGGCGCGCAGCAACTGGCCCAGTCGCTGCTGGCCGCGCGCCAGGACACCCTTTCCCTGTTCGACTGTTACGTCACTGCCGGCCTGGACGTGGTGGCGGGCCTGCCCCGTCATCCGCGCCTCAATCCGCCTTTATGGCAACTGGCGCAGGTCGCCTGGTTTGCCGAGTGGTTCATCCTGCGCGAAGCGGCGTCCAGCCATCCGGCCGACGCCATTTATAATTCCCTGCTGACGCGCGGCGACGACTTGTTCGACGCCAATATGGTCAAGCACCGCGCGCGCTGGACGCTGGAATTGCCCAGCCCCGGCGCCGTCAAAACGTATTGCCATGAAGTGCTTGACCGCGTGCTCGATAAGCTCTCGCGCGAAGCCAATGTCGACAGCGCCCTGGCGCCGTACCGGCTGGCCCTGGCGCATGAAGACTTGTGTGGCGAGGAAATGCTGGCCGGTCTGCAATGGCTGGGTCTGGAAGCACCGGAATCCCTGGCCGCCAGCCCGGCCTTGCCGCCCGGGGCGAGGCAGATCGCTTTTCCTGGCGGTACCATTGCACTGGGCTCGCCGCGCGGTGCCGGTTTTGCCTTCGACAATGAATCGCCGCCCCATAGCTGCTACGTGGCGCCGTTTTCCATCGATGCCTGCGCCGTATCCAACGCCCAGTTTGCCGATTTTGTCGCCGATGGCGGCTATCAGAACCGCCAGTTCTGGAGCGCGGCCGGCAGCGCCTGGCTGATGCGGCAGGAGCGCTCGTCGCCTTTGTACTGGCTGCGCGAAGCGACGCAGTGGCGCACCATGCGCTTCGGCCAGCGCACGACCTTGCCGCCGAACGAAGCCGTGCGCCACATCAATCTGTATGAAGCGCAGGCGTATTGCGCCTGGGCGGGGCGCCGCCTGGCGACCGAGGCGGAATGGGAGTATGCTGCGCTGTCCGGCCACCCGCGCTTTCACTGGGGCCAGGTATGGGAGTGGACGGCGACGCCGTTCGAGCCGTATCCGGGCTTTGCGGTGGATGCCTGGCGCGAGTATTCGGCGCCGTATTTCATGCAGCACCAGGTCTTGCGCGGGGCCTCGTTCGCCACGCCGCCGCGCCTGCATTCGGCCCGCATGCGCGCCTTCCATGCGCCCGAACGGGGCGACATCTTTGCCGGCCTGCGCACCTGCGCCTGGTAGCGCGCCGAGAACAGACACCATTTCAGGATACCCTTGAGTACAGATAACGCCCCGCAGTTCATTCCCAAACGCATCACGCCCACGCCCGAGCAGGTCGCCATCCAGACGGCGCAAAAGAAGGTCGTCCTGATCGACGCCAATGCCGGCGCCGCCAAGACGACGACCCTGGCCCTGCGCCTGGCCGAAGCCTTGCACCGGGGCCGCGCGCCCGAACGCATGCTGGCCCTCGTCTTCACGGAAGCGGCGCGCGTGGCCCTGCGCCAGCGCCTGCTGGAAGTGGGCGTGCCGCTGGGCGTCGTCAAGCGCCTGACCATCGACACCTTCGACGCCTTTGCCGCCAAGGTGCTGTCGCAGCTGGAAAACATGCAGGTGGCGTTCATGCGCAGCGATGAAGAGCTGCGCCCCGTGGCCTGGGAAGCGCTGGAAGTGGTTTCCGAGAAATACGCTCACCGCTACCCGCTGGAAATCAATACGACCAACGGGGCCATTGCCGAATTCCTGAAACTGCAATTGCGCACCAAGGCGCGCCTGGATTTCCAAAATCCTGACTTCGAGAGCAATTCCCTGGACGACAACCTGGAAATGCTGGGCATGTCGCGCACGCACTATCTGTGGCTGCGCGAATACGAAGGCTTGCGCGGCGCCGACACGGGCGATATCCAGTTCCGCGCCCCATTCGACGCCACCTACGATCTCGTGCGCATGCTCGACGGCGACGAGCCGCTGCGCCAGCAATTGCCGGCCTTCCAGATCATCGTGGCCGATGAATTGCACGACTTGAATGAAGCGTCGTTCCGCCTGCTGACCATGCTGATACGCCGCGGCAACGCGTTTTTCTGCGGCGCCGGCGACAAGGATCAAGTGATCTACACGTGGTCGGGCGCCGACCACCGCTTCCTGCGCCAGCGCTTCGAGCAGGAATTCCCCGCCTTGCAGCGCCTGCCGCTGACGGCATCCTACCGCTACGGCCCGCAGCTGGCGCAAGCCGTGGGCGTGCTGAAGAACAAGCCCAGCGTGTCGGCCCTGTCGCGCGCCACGCAGATCGAGCTGCTCGAATATGACCATGCGCAGCCGCAGGCGTGCAGCGCCCAGCTGATCGCCGCGCTCGAGCATGCGCATGCGGGCACGACGGCCATCTTGCTGCGCGACCGCGACCAGGCTATCCGCGTGGAAACGGCGCTGTTTCAGAGCGGCATTGCGTATGGCCTGGTGGACATGAACAGCTATCTGCTGAGCCTGGAAGTGCTGATGCTGCGCGGCATGGTCGCCATCGCCCGCAAGGATTTGCACGCGATCAAGAGCGGCCCGCGCCGCGGCGAAATCCTCGAAGCCCTGGTGGCCTTCGCGGAAATCCCGTTTACGCGCACGGAATTGCAGCAAGCCAAGGCCGACGTGGCCAATTATCCCGACTTGCTGGAAGGCTTCTTGACGAACCAGCTGGCCAAGTCGCAGAACCAGGACAAGGCGGCGCTGACCCTGGCCGCCGTCGACTACCTGCGCGCGCTGTCGCCCGACGCCTTGGCGGGCGACGCGCTGCAGCACATCTTTGGCCTGATGCAGCTGGAACAGACGGCGCGCCGCATCTATGTCGATCCGGCCCAGGCGCGGGTCGTCGCCCGTTCCCTGCATGGCTTTATCGACGTATGCCGCGAAGCGGGCGTGGCGCTGGGCGGCTTTGCCGGCTGGCTGGGCGAGATGGAAGAGGCCGTGACGGTCTCGACCGGCAAGGCCAAACTCGTCATCGCCTGCATCGACCAGATCAAGGGCCTCGAGTACAACCACGTGATTTTGCCCTACCTGGCCGTCGACGAATTCCCGCGCAGCAAGACGGATCCGCTGGAAGAGGAAAACCGCTTCTATGTCGCCGCCACGCGCGCGCGCGACAGGCTCACCTTGCTGACGCCAGAAGATTCCGCCTACCGGAGCCGCTACATCGCCGCCCTGCAGCTCAAGCAGAAGATTGTTGCGCCAAAGTCATAGATCTTTTGCTGTGCGGCTACTTTTTGCGAAAGATGAAAGCGCGCATACTTTGTTGCTGTGATTGATTGCAATCTGAACCAACAAAGGAGTAATGATGCGAGTATTTTTGACAGGCGCGGCAGGTTTCATCGGCAGTTCCATCGCGGCGGGCCTCGTGCGCGCCGGCCATCAGGTGACGGGCCTCGTGCGCAAGCCGGAGCAGGTGGCCGAGCTGGCCGCCATCGGCGTACAAGGCATCGTCGGCACCTTGAACGACCGCGAGCTGATCATCGAACAGGCGAGGGCGGCGGACGCCGTCATCAATGCGGCCAGCAGCGACCATCGGGGCGCCGTCGAAGCCATCATTGAGGCGCTGGCCGGCACGAACAAGGTGTTTTTGCACACCAGCGGCTCGTCCATCGTGGGCGACGCCTCGGGCGGCGAGGGCACGGAACAGATCTATTACGAAGACAGGCTGCCGGCGCCGACGGCCGACAAGGCGGCACGGGTCGCCATCGATGAGCTGGTGCTGGCCAGCGCAGGCCAGGGCGTACGCGCCAGCGTGCTGTGCAACACTTTGATCTATGGCCACGGCGCCTTGCCGCGCGACAGCGTGCAATTGCCCCGTTTGCTCAAGCAGGCGCGCAGGAGCGGCATCGTGCGCCACGTGGGGCCGGGCCGCAATATCTGGTCGAACGTGCATATCGACGACGTCGTCAGCCTGTACCTGCTGGCGCTGGAAAAATCGCCCGCCGGCACGTTTTACTTTGTCGAGTCGGGCGAGGCGGCCTTCCGCGACATGACGGCCGCCATCGCCCAGGCGCTGGACCTGGGGCCTGCGCAGGACTGGCCGCTGCCGGAAGCCATTGCGGAATGGGGCTACGAGATGGCCTCGTACGGTCTCGGTTCCAACAGCCGCGTGCGCGGCGAGCGGTCGCGCAATCTGCTGGGCTGGCAGCCGCAGGGACCGTCCGTGCTGGCATGGATCGGGAACGACATGCTGCAGCCGCCGCGCGCCACGGCTGCTTGATGCAGCTCAGCAAAACGGCATCTGTGTGCGCTAGCGAACGGTGCTTTTGCCCGATCGGGAGTATGATGGCTTTGCTTGGTTGAGACGCACTGCCGTGAAGTTGGCGGCATGTTCGATCTTCCAGCAGGTCAGCCGGTCGCCTCAAGGATCGGCACCAGATTTCCGCCGCGGGCGCGCTTGCGCCATGCGGCTGTGCACTGCAACTCCAGGTCGCGGTGTGAACTGCGAACCCCTTCAAGGCCGGCGTTAGCCGGTCTTTTTTTTGCCTGTCGCTCCCTCCGCCGCGCCATTCACCGCCACCTGTCCGCCATTCGCCGAAGCGCAGTTTTCGCGCGCCTGAAATCCGCGTATCTTGACGATCAATTCACTTCAAGGGGCGACCGTGAAACCTGAACCCGCTTATTACCGCCGTACCCAGCTGCTGTGGGGCGTGCTGCTGATCGCCGTCGGCGCCGTCATCCTGCTGGACCGGCTCGATGTGATCTATCTCCATGACTACTATGCACTATGGCATTATTGGCCCCTGATACTGGTCGTCTTCGGTCTCAACAAGCTGGTCGCGCCCGTGTCCGCCAAGCAGGTATTGAGCGGCCTGTGGCTGATCTTCTTCGCCGCGTGGTGGTATGCGTCGTATGAAGAACTGTGGAACTTGAGTTTCTACAATAGCTGGCCAGCCTTGCTGATCGCCTGGGGCGTGGGCCTCGTGCTGGAACCGCTGCTGAACAAACATTTTATTGCCTACCGGGAGTCCGAGCATGAAAAATAGACCGCCGCTGCATTCGCCATCGCAGATCGTGCTGGGCGTCATCGTCATCGGCCTGGGGCTGCTGTTCTTGCTCGATAACCTGGGCTTCATCAATGTGCGCTACACCTTCCGCTTCTGGCCCACCATCCTCATCATTTTCGGCTTGCTGAAAATATCGCAAAGCCATACCCGCTCCGGCTACATTCTCGGCGGCGTGATGGTCTTGCTGGGCTTGAGCTGGACCTTGAAAGCCATGGGCTTGTTCTATATCAACTGGAGCATGCTGTGGCCGCTGCTCATCATCGCCGCTGGCGTGGCCGTCGTGTCGAAATCCTTGCCCGGCGCACAGCAGCGGCAGCGCCGCCGGCATTTTGCCGCACCGCCCGGCGGCACCGCTGCGCCAGACGCCTTCGGCCAGCCCAGGAATGGCGCCGTGTCGCTGGACAAGGACGCCGCCGAGGCCACTGCGGCGCCCGGCGCCAGCGGGCAGGCGGACGACGACAGCATCATCGAAGTGACGGCCATCCTGGGCGGCTACGTGCGGCGCGTGTCGTCGCAGCGCTTCAGGGGCGGCGATATCAACGTCATCATGGCGGGCTGCGAAATTGACTTGCGCCAGGCATCGATCGAAGGCGAAGCCGTGCTCAACGTGTTCGCCCTGTGCGGCGGCGTCACCATCAAGATTCCGCCCGACTGGAGCGTGGTGCTGCAGGGCACGCCGATCCTCGGCGGCTTCGAGGAAAAGACCATCGTGCCGCCGAACCAGAACAAGCGCCTGTACGTGACGGGTTACGCCATCATGGGCGGCCTGGAAATCCGCAACTAGGCGCGCATGTCCGGACCCTTGTCGAAGCGGCGCGGCGCCGTGGTGGTGTTCCTGGTGTGCGTCGCGCTGGGCCTGGCCCTGGCCGCCATCCTGGCCAGGGCGGCCCACGCGCCGTGGATTAATGCCGTCCTGCTGGTGGTGCCCGCCACGCTCGTGTATGCGATCGGCTCGGGTTTTTCCGCGTTTTACCTGTGCCGCGCCTACCCCTTGCATGCCCGCCATCCGCTCGCCATCGCCGGCGTGATGGGCGTGGCGGCCCTGTTCGCGGGCTTGCTGTGGGCGACCCTGCTGCAGTTTCTGAACAGCGTCAGCCTGTTGCTGGAGCAGCACTGGCTGGGCGTGGACCTGACGCAATCGCTGCTGGCCCTGTTCTTCGGCCTGGGCGCGCTGCTGTATTGCCTGGCCGCCGCCGTGCATTACCTGCTGCTCGAATTCGTGCGCGCCAGCATGGCCGAGCAGCGGGGCCTGGAAGCGCAGCTGATGGCGCAGGAAGCGCAACTGCGCATGCTGCGCACGCAGATCGATCCGCATTTCCTGTTCAACAGCTTGAACTCCATCAGCGCCCTGACGTCTATCGATGCGGCGGGCGCGCGCCAGATGACGGTGCAACTGGCCAGTTTCTTTCGCCAGAGCCTGAGCCTGGAAGCGCACAAGCACATAACGGTGGAACAGGAACTGGTGCTGATCCGCCACTTTCTCGCCATCGAGCAAGTGCGTTTCGGCGCGCGCCTGCAAGTGGCGGAAAGCATCGACACCGCCGCGCTGGCGTGTCTGTTGCCGCCCATGCTGATACAGCCGCTGGTGGAAAATGCCGTCAAGCATGGTATCTGCGGCTTGACGGAGGGCGGACTGATCGCCATCGAGGTCCGGCGCGCGGGCAGCCTGCTGCAGATCGCCGTGCGCAACCCCGTCGATGCGGATCAGGGGCCGGCGCGCGGCAATGGCGTGGGCCTGGGAAATGTGCGCCAGCGCCTGGCCGGCGCGTATGGTCACGAGGCAAGCATGCACTGGGGCCGGCGCGACGGCCATTTCGAAGTGATGATTTCCATGCCGGCGCAGACCGGCGACACGGAGGAAGCATGATGCAGGCAAGAATGCGCGTGGCCATCGTCGATGATGAATTACTGGCGCGCAGCGTGTTGCGCGAATACCTGGCGCGCCACGACGATATCGACATCGTGGCCGAATGCGCCAACGGCTTCGACGCCGTCAAGGCCATCGCGGAACTGGAACCGGAACTGGTATTTCTCGACATCCAGATGCCGCGCCTGGACGGTTTCGAGGTGGCCGAGCTGGTCGGCGCGAAGACCAGGCTGATCTTTGTCACGGCCTACGACCAGTACGCCTTGAAAGCGTTCGAATGCCATGCCCTCGATTATCTGCTGAAGCCGTTCAGCGAACAGCGCTTCGAGCAGGCGCTGGCCCATGCGCGCGCCAACCGCAGCACGCCAGCAGCTGTGCAAACGCTGGCGCGCGAGGCGGCCACGCGCGCCGCGCCCCTGGACCGCGTGCTGATCCGCGATGGCGCCAAGGTCCATGTCATCGCCAGCGCGCGCATCGATTACATCGAGGCGCAGGACGATTACATCAGTATCCGTTCCGAGGGCAAGTCCTACCTGAAAAGCCAGACCTTGGCGGAACTGGAAACCCAGCTCGACCCCGCCAAGTTCCTGCGCGTGCACAGGTCGTATCTGCTCAATATCGACGGCATCCGCCGCATCGAGGCGGCCACCAGGGACAGCCACGTGGCCATCCTGCGCGATGACACGAGGATACCCGTGAGCAAGGCGGGCTACCAGAAGCTCAAACTACTGGTTGGCTAGCTGCACATCCCACCACGTGGGCAAGAGCTGCCGTATTTCCGGGCGTGAAAAGCGGTCGTCGATCAGATAGACGACGCCCTTGTCCGACTGCGTGCGGATCACGCGGCCGGCCGCCTGCACCACCTTCTGCATGCCCGGATACAGATACGTGTAGTCGTAGCCGGCGCCGAAGATGTCGCCCATGCGTTGGCGGATCTGCTCGTTGACGGGATTGATCTGCGGCAAACCGAGGGTGGCGATGAAGGCGCCGATCAGGCGCGCGCCGGGCAAGTCGATGCCTTCGCCGAAGGCGCCACCAAGCACGGCAAAGCCGATGCCGCGTGTTTCCAGGCCGAAACGGCCAAGGAATTGCGCGCAGGCAGTATCGTCCATGCGGCGCGGCTGCTGCCAGATGGGCACGTCGGGGTAATGCTGGGCGAACAGGGTGGCCGTCTTTTCCATGTAGTCGAAGCTGCTGAAGAAGGCCAGGTAATTGCCCGGCGTTTCCGCGTATTGTTTCGCCATCAATTGCGCGATGGGCAGCAGCGAGGCGGCGCGGTGCTGGTAGCGCGTGGAAATGGTATCGGCCACGCGCACGGACAGCTGTTCCGCCTGGAACGGCGATTCCACGTCGACCCAGGCCGTGTCGGCCGGCATGCCGAGGGTATCGCTGTAGTAATTCCACGGGCTCAGGGTGGCCGAAAACAGGGCCGTGCTGTGGCTGGCCGCGAAGCGCTCTTTCAAAAAAGGGGCCGGCACGATGTTGCGGATGCAGACGGTGGAACCCGTGTCCGTCTTGCTGACGTCGAACAGCGAGTGCTCGCCGAAACTCTCCGCCAGGCGGTTGATCAGCAGCACGTCGAAATAGAAGCGCTGCAAGTCCTCGTCCAGCGCGGCAGCGTTCTCGGCCATGTAATCGCCGATGGCCGTGGCCACGCCTTGCAGCGCGCCAAAGAATTTGTCGGGCAAGGCCGCATGCACGTGGTAGTCGCCATCCTGCTCCTTGAACAGGGTCGTCCACTGGCGCGAGAGGCGGTCCAGCGGCTTTTTCAAGCCTTCGGGCGCGAACTTGCGCAGCATTTTGAGGTCGATCTGCGCCAGTTCGGCCGAATACATGCTGCGCGCGCGCGACACCATATTGTGCGCTTCATCGACCAGCACATTGACTTTCCAGTCGTGGGCCAGGGTCATGCCGTACAGCATGGCGCTGAGGTCGAAATAATAATTGTAGTCGCCGATGACGACGTCGCTCCAGCGCGCCAGCTCCATGCCCAGGTAGTAGGGGCAGATACCCTGCTGCAGGGCGATGGCGCGCACGGCTTCCTTGTCCAATATCAAACCGCTGGCCAGCGCCACTTCGCGCGCCAGCGGCAGGCGGTCGTAAAAACCCTTGGCCAGCGGACACGATTCGCCATGGCATGCCTTGTCCGGATGCTCGCAGGCACTGGTCTTGGCGCTCAGTTCCAGCACGCGCAAGGGCAGCAGCGGCGCGCTCTCCTTGAGGATGGCGCAGGCGTCGAGCGCCATCTGCCGGCCCGGTACCTTGGCGGCCAGGAAAAACAGTTTATCGAGGCCATGCGCGGCCGTCGCTTTCAACATGGGAAACAGGCTGCCCACCGTCTTGCCGATACCGGTCGGCGCCTGCGCCAGCAAACCGCAGCCGCGGCTGCTGGCCTTGTACATGGCTTCGGCCAGCTGGCGCTGTCCCGGGCGGAAGTCCGCGTGGGGAAATGCCATGCTGGTGAGCTGCGCGTCGCGGCTGGCACGGTGCGCCATTTCCTGCTCGGCCCAGTCGAGGAACAGCGCGCAATGCTGCTCGAAGAACAGGCGCAGCGCTTCGGCCGTGCATTCCTCGTGCATGACCGTTTCCTTCTGGCTGGCGATGTCGAAATACACGAGCGCCACGCGCAGCATGGGCAGGTTCAGCTGCTGGCACAGCAAATGGCCGTAGATGCGCGCCTGCGCCCAGTGCAGCTGGCGGTGGTTGGCGGGCATGGCGTCCAGCTCGCCCCGGTAGGTCTTGATTTCTTCCAGCTGCCGGCGCGCGGGGTCGTAGCCATCGGCGCGGCCCCGCACGTGCAGGGGGCCGAAGTCGCCGCACAGGCTGATTTCGCGCTGGTAATCGTCGTCGCGCCGGCCCGTGACGGTGGCGTGGCCGGCCATGCCTTCCTGCGCCGTGGGCGAGGGCGTGAAACGCAGGTCCAGGTCGCCTACCTTGGCCGTGAATTCGCACAGGGCGCGCACGGCGATCGTGTATTTCATGCACCCTCCCATTGCAGATAGCACACGCTGACGGGCATGGCGTGCTGGGTGCAATAGGCGATCCAGCGCAGCTGGTTGTCTTGCAGGCGGTCGCCTGGACCCTTGACCTCGATCATGCGGTAGCGCCGTTCCGTCGGCCAGAACTGGATCAGATCAGGCAATCCGCTGCGGTTGCTTTTGATATCGAGCAAGATGCGTTCGAACGCCTTCTTCAGGTGCGCGGCTGGCATGCAGGCCAGCGCCAGGTCCAGCAAGCCGTCGTCGAGCACTTCCCAGCTGACGAAGGGCGAGACGATGCCGTGCTTGGCGGCATGCGTGGCGCGGATGGCGGCGTGGTAGCCGCCGTCGTCC
This sequence comes from Janthinobacterium sp. GW821-FHT03C10, assembly GCF_059420865.1. Taxonomy (NCBI): domain Bacteria; kingdom Pseudomonadati; phylum Pseudomonadota; class Betaproteobacteria; order Burkholderiales; family Oxalobacteraceae; genus Janthinobacterium; species Janthinobacterium sp. GW821-FHT03C10. The sequence goes on from NZ_JBWKUN010000003.1 coordinate 158,459, forward strand.
AGCAGCGCCAGGCAAGCGGCGAAGTCCGTGCTGCGGCGCAGGTAAAAATCGGCGCTGTGCAAGTCGGCAGGGCCACGGTGGAACGGGTGGAAGAAGGCGCCCGGCATGGCCTTGAAGATGGCGGGCCAGCACAGCAGGCCGAACAGCGAGTTGATCAGGGTATTTTCCACGTAGTACACGGGGGCCTCGTCCTGCATCAGGTGCTGCCGCACCACGCCTTCCACGTAGTACGCCTCGCTTGGATACGGCAGCAGCAGGTCGATGCGTTCCACGGGCGCGGGGGCGCTGGCCGCCTGCTTCGCATGGCCCAGCTTGCGCCGCAAGCGGGGCGCCATGCGCAGCAGCAATTGCTGTTCCGCCTCGCTTTCCGGCGCGGCCAGGGCGATCTCCAGGCGCTCGTACGCCGCTTGCGGCTGTTCGTCTTTTTCCAGCACGCGGATGGCGCGGCCCCGCGCGCCCGGATAGCGGCAATCGGCATAGGCGCGGTAGGCGGCGGGCCAGTCCTGGCATTTCTCCAGATGCTGGGCGATCTGGAAGCGCAGCTTGTCGCGCCGGCTGGCCAGCCAGGTATTATCCTCGGGCAATGGCAGCGCCGCCAGTTCCTGCAGCACCTCGTCCGCCGGCGCGCTGTCGTTGTAGCGTTCGCGGCACTGGTGCAGCACTTCATAGTGTTCGATATCCTGGCGCGTGCGGAAACCGCGCGACTCGGGCGAGAATTCCACTTTTTCATATTGATACACACCGAGGTCGGACAGCACGAATTCCGACCAGTCCTGGTGATAATTGCCAAAGTAAATCAGGCGCAGGCGGTCGCACAGCGCTTGCAGGCCGATACGGTACAACACGTCGCCGGAGGCCGGATGCCAGGCGGAAAACGGTCTGTTTTCCCCATGCTGCCCGCGCAAGGCTTCCAGTTGCTCGGCCTTGCGCGCCGCCTTCAGGGACGGGGCGAGATCGAAAGCCTGGGCGATTTCCGCTTTCAACAGTTGCTCGAACAGTTCTTCGAGCGCAATGACGGGATCGGCTTCCACCCATGCCAGGGCCAGCAAGGGCAGGGCGGCGGCGCGCGTGTCGCCGATTTCCGGGTAATTGAGCTTGCTGGCGCGAAATAGACAGCCCTTGCGCATGACGAGGCGCACGAACAGGGCGCGCGAAGGCTGCGGCAGTGCGCCGAAGTCGGCGATGAATTGCTTTTCCTCAAGACTCAGCAGATCGGCGTAACGCGCGCCGATCCAGCTCAGCACGTCCTGGAAATTATCCAGATAGTACAGGGGATTTTCCAGGACTCTCAACATGGGGATGGGAATAGGGCAAGTTGCAAGGTGACGGGTTTTACTGTGTTTATATACAGTTTAAACCTTCCGCCGCCGCTTGCCCAGCGATTTTATGTTCAGTCAGCCGTGCTGTAGGCAAAACAGCTGTCGAACTTTTCGTACGGAATGAGTTCGGCGCGCAGGCGGGCCAGTTCGATATCGGTCAGCAAGCCCCGGTGCGCTTCCTTGCGTCCTTTCGGCAGCACCACCTCGTAATCGAGGATGTCCCTGGCCAGCAAGGATTGCAGCACGTCGGCTTGGGGCACCGTCAGGTAGCGCGCATGCGTGACCAGGGTGTTGGCCAGTTGCTCCCTGAATTCGTCGTCGCTGACCTCGTTGTAGGTGTCCTGGTCCGCCATGCTGTTTAATAACATGTGAAACAGGAAGTCCTGCAGGTTTTTCGCCAGGTATTGCGCTTCATTCTGGTCGTGCCACAGCAGCACGACGGGCATCTCGCCATCGTGCTGGCCTGAAGCGAAAAAACAGTAGTGGTCGCCCGCGCCCGTTTGCGCGAACGGGATGAAGCGGTAGGCGGGATCGATTTGCCGGTAATCGTCCGCGTCCAGCAAGGTTTCCGCTGCTTCGGCAACGGCCTTGATATTGAGCAATTCGAAATCGTCGGCATGCAGCAGCAGGGTGGGTTTATCCTTTAATGTGGGATAGACCAGCTTGTACCAGTCGGGACCATATTCGCCCACGGCCAGCATGCCGTCGCGCTCCAGCTGCCGGTACAGCGCGGGATAGGTGAAGCCGTGTTGCTGTTCAATTTCTGCCAGTGTCATGTTTGCCCTATTCAACGTGATTCATGTGGGCATGATAGCCGAGGCGATGTCTGGCACGCTTCACGGCTGCAATGATGTGCATAATTAATAAACATTTTAGTTTACTTATCTGGCATGACCACGTAGTCTTGCCAGACACTATCCGTCGAGCCCGCATGAAAAACTTCATCCTGATTTCCGCCGCCTGCCTGCTGGCGCTGCTGTCGACCATCGGCGCCTCGCTGCCATATCCGATCCTGCCGCCTCTTTTTGCGGCCGAGGCGCCGAACGCCTTCAACAATTTCCTCGGCTTGCCGTCGAAATTACTGTTCGGCCTGGCGCTGACGATCAATCCGCTGGGCTTGCTGATCGGCTCGGCCCTGCTGGGCCCCTTGTCGGACCGCTACGGCCGCCGTCCCTTGCTGATGCGCACGGCAGTGGGCGCCGCCATCGGCCACGCCATCACGGCCTGGGCGCTGGTGATCCAGTCCTACCCGCTGTTCATCGTCGCCCGTTTCATCACGGGTTTGCTGGAGGGCAACGGCGCCGTGGCGCGCGCCATGCTGGCCGACCAGCTGACGGGACCGCTGCGCCTGCGCGCCATGTCGTGGTTGAACGGCGCGTTCTACCTGGGCTGGCTGGTGGGGCCGATCTTGGCGGGCGCGACCCTGCATTGGGGCGTGACGGTGCCGTTCTGGATCGCCGCCGCCGCGCTGATGCTCGTCGCCGTGCTGGTGGCCGTGGGCTTGCCGCGCGAAACGCCGTCGCTATTGACGACGTCGTGGTGGCAAGTGGCGCGCGACCGCCATTCGCTGAACCTGCTGCGCCATGAGGAGCTGCGCACCCTGTTCATCGTGCAGCTGGCGTTCACCTGCGGCGTGGCCAGTTTCTATGAGTTCTACCCGCTGTGGCTGGTCGAGACGGCCAATTACCATGCGCAGGCGATTGCTTGGGTGAATGTGGGTCTGTGCGGCACGATGACGATTACGTCGCTGCTGGCGGGCGGTCCCAGCCGGCATGCGCCGCTGCTGCGCGCCAGCTGGTATGCCTGCGGCGTGGCCTTGGCCGTCGGGATTTTGGCGCTGGGCAACATATGGGTGGGCATCGCCGCCATCGTGCTGTTCGGCATCCCGAATGCGCTGTACAACACGGTGATACAGGGCTGGTGCGCCGAGCGCTTCAGCGTGCACGGGCAGGGCGCCGTGATGGGCTTGCTGGCCACCACCTTTTGCATCGCCAATATCGTCGTGGCACTCAGCGGCTCCGTGCTGACTCTGATCGACACGCGCCTGATCCTCGTCGCGGGCGCCTGTTCCGCCGCCTGGGCCGCGTGGCGCATGGCGGCCTGGCGCCGCCAGCTGGCAGGTAGTGTTGACGCGAAAGCCGTGGCATGAATGCGAGCACGTCCGGGCAAACCCTGTTCCTGCTGAAGATGCGGGGGCCGCAGACGGCGCAGCAGCTGGCGGCCTTGCTCGATATCACCTCAATGGGCGCGCGGCGCCAGCTGGAAGCGGCGCTGGACAAGGGCCTGGTGGCGTTCGAGGACGTGGCCGACAAGGTGGGACGCCCGTCGCGGTGCTGGCAACTGACGCCGGCGGGCCACGCGCGTTTTCCCGACCGCCATGCCGACCTGACCCTGGAATTGATCGCGCAAGTGAAAACCCTGTTCGGCGATGAGGGCCTGGACAAGTTGATCGGCGCGCGCGAACGCGGCAGCGAAGCGGCCTATGGCAAGCTGGTCGATCCTCGGCTTGATTTGGCGCAAAGGGTGGATAGCCTGGCCCGCGCGCGTGATGGCGAGGGCTACATGGCCCATGCGGAACCGCAGGACGATGGCAGTGTCTTGCTGGTGGAAAACCATTGCCCGATCTGCGCGGCGGCCACGGCATGCCAGAATTTCTGCCGCTCGGAGCTGGCCATCTTTCAGCGGGTATTGGGGGACGATTGCACGGTGGAGCGCAGCGAGTATCTGCTGCAGGGGGGAAGGCGCTGCGTGTACCGGATCGTGCCGGTGAATGCGTCGTCGGCCGGGTAGGTCGGATTACGCGCGGCGTTGCCGCGCTAATCCGGCCTACATCGTTACTTCTTGGCAGCCTTCGGCTTGGCGGCAGGCGCCGCCTTTTCAGCCGCAGCCTGCGCGCCGGCCGTGGCTTTTTCCGTGGCCTGCGCCACTTGCGCGCTGGCCTTGGCGATCTGCTCTTCCACGGTCTTCACGGCCTGTTTCGTGGCCTTGGTCACTTGTTCGTAGCCGAGGAAGGCGTTGTCGATGGCGGCCTTGACGATGGCCACGGCGTTTTCCGAGCCAGGCGGCACGTTCTTCGTGACGTCGTAGATCAGGGCGCTCAGATTGCTTTTCGCTTCGGCCACGTGGGCTTCGGCGGCCGTGGTGAATTCCGTGTGGATTTCCTTGATGATGTCGTCGAGTTGCTGTTTATACGCCTTTGCACCTGCCACGCCCGGTTGCAGCTGGGCAGCGGCGGCGGCCATGGCGGCCTTCGGATCCTTGGCCTGGCTGATTTCCTTGCCGGCGGCAAGGCCATCCTCGATACCGGACTTGGCGGTGGCCATGTTCAATGCCAGCACCTGTTCCACGCCTTGCACGGCCTTGGAAGTGAGGGTGTTGAAGGTCATCAGCTGGAATTCAAACAGGGCCTTGGTGGCCGATGCGAATTGTTCGGGATTCGTAAACATGTGGTCTCCTCGGTTTGAATAGATACGTTCTTATCGTTCCATACTCTTTCGACGCCGCAATGCCATCGCTTGATCTCAAGCCGGTGCCCCGTGTGGTCATGGCCCCATTATTTAACAAGCGCCGGTTTTTCGCAACGGCTATCTTTGTACGGTCCCGAGGCCAGTTCCCAGCCAAATCCCAGGGTGGACTGGGCGCACGACAGGGTGCCGTCGATCTTGCTGCGCCATTTGTACCAGGGGGCGGGTCCGGCCGTTGCGCAGGCGCAAACTGCCAGCAGGGCCGTGGCGATCAGGTATTTCATAAGTGCTCCGAAAGAATAGCCTGCCGGCATTGTAGCGTGCCTGCAGCTCAGGGCGCGGGCGATTGCGGCGCCACGGCGGGCAGCTGCAGGGTGAAGGTGGTGCCGCTGGCGTCACCGGTGCTGCTGGTGGCGTCGATATGGCCGCCCAGCACGCCCGTGACGATGTTGTGCGCCACATGCAGGCCCAGGCCCGAGCCGCCCGAACCGAGCTTGGTGGTGAAGAAGGGGTCGTAGACATGCACGAGGTCGTCGGCGGCGATGCCCACGCCCGTGTCGGCGATGGACAGGGTGATCGTCTGCCCGTCGTCGCTGCCGCGCGCCGTGATGGCGATTTTGCCGCCGCTGCGGCCTTCGAAGGCATGGCGCAGGCAGTTTTCCAGCAGGTTGCTCAGCACCTGGCCCAGCGGACCGGGATAGCTGTCCATGGCCAGACCGTCCGGCACGTCCTGCGTCAGGCTCAGGCCGGCGGCCTTGAGCGGCGTGGACAGGGGCAGCATCAGCTCGGCCACGAACTGGCGCAGCAGGAAGTGGCGGCGCTGCGAGCTGGCGCGGTCGACGGCGATCTGCTTGAAGCTCGAAACGAGGTCGGCGGCGCGCTGCAGGTTGCGCAGCATGATGGCGTCGGCCTCGCTGGCCTGGGTCAGGTAGGCGCCCAGTTCGGAGCGGCGCAGGCCATCGAGGAAACTGGCCTGGATTTCGCGCGTGCGTTCGGCCATCGTGGTGGCCACCACCAGGCCGTTGCCGATCGGCGTATTGAGTTCATGCGCGATGCCGGCCACCAGCGCGCCGAGCGCGGCCAGCTTGTCGCGGCGCACCAGTTCTTCTTGCGTGATGGACAGGTTTTCCAGCGCGGCAGCCAGTTCGCGGTTCGCCTGTTCTGATTGTTCCTTGGCCTGCGTCAGGGCCGCCGTGCGTTCGGCCACCAGTTCTTCCAGGTGGGCGCGATGGCGCTGCAGCTCGCGTTCGTGGCGCATGCGGCCAATCGCGATGCCGGCCAGGTCGGTGGCCGTGTCGATCAATTCCAGGTCGCGCGCATCGGGCTGGCGCACGTCGCGGTAGTACATGGCGAAGGAGCCGAGCACGGCGCCATCCTGGCCGAAGATGGGGCGCGACCAGCACGCGCGCAAGCCGAACGGCGCGGCCAGCTCGCGGTAGGGCGCCCACAGCGGGTCCTGCATGATGTCGCTGACCACCACCGGTTCGCGCAGGAACATGGCCGTGCCGCAGGAACCCACGCCGGGGCCGATGGCCACGCCTTCGAGCAGGGCCATGTACTCGGGCGGCAGGCTGGGGCCGGCCGCGCTGTGCATGTGGACGCCGTCGTCGTCGAGCAGCATGATGGAGCACAGCACGCCGCGCGACTGGCCTTCGATCAAGAGCAGCAGCTGGTTCAGCGTGGGGACCAGGGGCGCGCCCTTGGCGACCATTTCCAGCAGGGCGCTCTGGCCCGAGCGCATCGCTTCGGCGAGGTTGCGTTCGGTCAAGTCGATGATGCGCGCATGCACGAGCTGGCGGCCCGGCACGGACAGGCGCATCAGGCGGATTTCGCAGGCGATCGGGTGGCTGTCGCGGTGGCAGCAGCTGGCGCGGAAGACGACGATCTTGCCTTGCAGGGTATCGCGGATCTTTTCTTCCAGCAGTTGCGGCGAGGCGCGGCCATCGCTCTGATGTGTGGGGAACAGCGGCTCCATGCCGCCTTGCAGCAGTGCGGCCAGCGGCATGCCGAACAGTTCTTCGGCCAGGTGGTTGGCGTCGATCAGCAGCTTGTTGTCGATATCGAACAGCAGCACGGCGTCGGGCGAACCGGCCAGGATCGAGTGGTAATTGACTTCCAGCGTTTGCGGATGCACGGGGCGCGGCGGCGTGGCGGGCGTGGCGAAGGGACGGGCGGCGGGCGCCTCGGCCTTGTGCAGTGCCAGTTCCATGAGAATTTTTTCCGCCACATCGCGTGCATTGAAGGGCATCTTGATGTAGTCGGAAGCCCCGGCGCCCACGCTGCGGCCCTGTTCCTCGGCGCTGGGGGTGGCCGACATCAGCAGCAGGGGCACGCTGTGGCGTCCGCCCGCATTGCGCAGGCGCATGCAGGTAGCGCCGATATTCGTGCCCGCCAGGGCCGCGTCGAGCAGGATCAGGTCCGTGCCGCCGGCCGCCAGTTCCACGCCTTCGTCGATATCGCCCGCCAGTCCCGTGCCCAGGTTATGCCGGTCCAGCACATACAGCAGTTCGCGCACTTCGTTCGGCGAATTGCTGACCAGTAGCACATTGGCCCGGTCGGTGATGGAAGAAATCAACTGGTTCATGGTGTCGCGCCCTTACGCGGTTCATGGGCCTAGTATTACATCAAGGCAAGTAGGAGTAAACGATAATTCTTGATGATCAAAAGCAATCTGTTCACGCCGCATTTTGCGCTGCCGGTGCCGCGTCCAGGGCCGCGCGCGCCTGTTCGATGCGCGGGTAATTATCCTCGATCCAGTCGACCAGCACGGCCAGGCGTTCGGCCGCCTCGCGACCCAGCGGCGTGAGGCTGTATTCCACCTTGGGCGGTATCACCAGGTACGCCTGGCGCAGCACGAAGCCGTCGCCCGCCAGCGCTTCCAGGGTTTGCGCCAGCATCTTTTCGCTGACGCCGCCCACTTCGCGGCGCAGTTCGCTGAAGCGCCGCGTGCCGCTCAGCAGCAGTACCAGCACCAGCACGGCCCAGCGGCTGGTCAGGTGGCTGAGCACGGCGCGCGACGGGCAGGCGGCCGCCAGCAGGTGCGCGCCCTGGTTCTGGCGGGCGAGGGCGGCGCGCAGGCTGGCGCCGGGAGTGTCTGTGGACATGATAGTTGGCCTTCAATGTGAGGTAATTCATACTTACCAAAAGGTACGTACTTACAATAAGTAAGTAATAGTCCTATTATAGGGTTTTACGACCCACCCTCCAAGGAGAAATCATGATCGTCATTACCGGCGCCACAGGCAATCTGGGCCAGCACGTCATCGCCAATCTGCTCAAATCCGTCCCCGCAGCCAATATCATCGCCGCCGTGCGCAACCCGGCCAAGGCCGCCGACCTGGCCGCCAAGGGCGTGCAAGTGCGCCAGGCCGATTACAACGATGGCGCCAGCCTCGATGCGGCATTCAAGGGGGCAACGAAAATCCTGCTGATCTCGTCGAGCGAAGTGGGTCAGCGCGCGCAGCAGCACCAGAACGTCATCGATGCGGCCAAGCGCGCCGGCGTTTCCCTGCTTGCCTATACCAGCGTCTTGCGCGCCGATACGTCGCCGCTGGGCCTGGCCGCGGAACACGTGATCACGGAAGCGGCCATCCGCGCGTCCGGCCTGCCGTACACATTCCTGCGCAATGGCTGGTATCTGGAAAACCATACGGAGCACCTGGCGCCCGTGCTCGAGCATGGCGTCGTGCTGGGCGCGGCGCAAAGCGGCCGCTTCTCGTCCGCCGCGCGCGCGGATTATGCCGCCGCCGCTGCCGCCGTGCTGGTCTCGGCCCAGCCGCAAGCCATCTATGAACTCGCTGGCGACCACGGCTTTACCCTGGCCGAGTATGCGGCCGAAGTGGCGCGCCAGTCGGGCAAGGCGATCGTCTATAAAGACTTGCCGCAGACGGACTTCAAGGCGGCGCTGGTGGGCGTGGGCGTGCCGGAAGGCTTTGCGGGCCTGCTGGCCGATTCCGATGCGGGCGCGGCCAGGGGTGGCCTGGAGGACAACGGCAGGCAATTGAGCGCGCTGATAGGCCGTCCGACGACGGCGCTGGCCGAAGCGGTGAAGGCGGCGCTGGGCAAATAAGGGGAGGGTGCCGCAGGTTGGGGAAACCGCGCGGCATTCTGAAATGAAAAAAGCCGCAAACTCGTGAAAGTTTGCGGCTTTTCTGCGAATTAGGTAATGGTGCCCACGAAGGGACTCGAACCCCTACACCCGAAGGCACATGGACCTGAACCATGCGCGT
>NZ_JBWKUN010000003.1:167570-698037 GCF_059420865.1 Janthinobacterium sp. GW821-FHT03C10
GAACCCCTACACCCGAAGGCACATGGACCTGAACCATGCGCGTCTACCAATTCCGCCACGTGGGCACTGATGCTGCTCTATTACTTGTTGCTTGCTACTTTTACTGCTCGAGTACTTGTTGCAAAATAACTTTACAGCAATTCTGCTATTATAGCGACTTGAAGAGTTTTGCGCCAGATGAGCTTTCGCTCCATACTGCACATCAACCCTGTACCGCTTTCCTGCAACTGCATTCCCGTGAAGGTTTGTCGCTGCAAGAGACCGAGATTATAGAGCAATATTTGCCGAAGTCAAATGCATTGCGCAGCTTTTCTCCTTTTTTTCATCGGCGGGGCACTTGTTCGGTTTCCGCTACGCTGTCTGTTAGGCAAACCAAGGCGTCCTCCGGTACACTACCGGACATCACCGTGTCAATATTGACGGTGATGTCATCGGTCTTTGTCTTCCGTTTGATCACTGTCAATAACAACTATAGAAATACTTTTGAGCCAAAATACCCACACCATCCCCAGCCGGGAGGACATTCTCGGCATATTCCGCAGCGTCAACGCGCCTCTCGACCCGCAGTCTCTCGGGAAAACGCTGCAAGTGCATGCCGATTCCATGGATGTCCTGGTTCGTCGCCTGAAGGCGATGGAGCGCGACGGCCAGCTCAAGTCTGACGCCAGCGGTGTTTTCAGCCTGGCCGACCAGAGCGCGCTCGTCGCCGGTCGCGTCATGAGCCACCGCGACGGCTTCGGCTTTGTCATTCCCGACGACGCCAGCGCCGACCTGTTCCTGCCCGAGAAAGAAATGCAGAAAGTACTGCATGGCGACAAGGTCATGGCCCGCATCGTCGGTACGGACCGCCGCGGCCGCCCGGAAGGCACGATCGTCGAAGTCACGCAGCGCGCCAACACCCACGTCATCGGCCGTTTGATCCAGGAAAACGGCACCTGGGTCGTGGCGCCGGAAGACCAGCGCATCGGCCAGGACATTCTCGTCACCGGTTCGGTGGGCAAGGCCAAGGCCGGCCAGATCGTCAGCGTCGAGCTGACCGAGCAACCCATGCGCTTCAAGCAGCCGGTCGGCAAGATCGTCGAAGTGCTCGGTGCCCTGGATGATCCCGGCATGGAAATCGAGATTGCCGTACGTAAATTCAACGTGCCGCACATCTTTTCCGCCGCCGCCCTCAAGCAAGCTGAAAAACTGCCGTTCGAAGTGCGCGCCGCCGACCTGAAAGACCGTGTCGACCTGCGCGATGTGCCGCTCGTTACCATCGACGGCGAGGACGCGCGCGATTTTGACGATGCCGTGTATTGCGAACCCGTCAAGATCGGCCGCGCCAACTGCTTCCGCCTGATCGTGGCGATTGCCGACGTCAGCCATTACGTGAAGCCGAACGACGCGCTCGATATCGACGCGTTAGAGCGCAGCACGTCCGTCTACTTCCCGCGCCGCGTGATCCCGATGCTGCCGGAAAAACTGTCGAACGGCCTGTGCTCGCTGAACCCGGCCGTCGACCGTTTGACCCTCGTCTGCGACGCCGTCGTCAGCGACAAGGGCGAACTGAAGGCTTACCAGTTCTACCCGGCCGTGATCCACTCGGCCGCGCGCCTCACGTATGATGAAGTCGCTGCCGTGCTGGGCAACACCAAGGGACCCGAAGCGGCACGCCGCGCGGACATCCTGCCGCACCTGCAGAACCTGGAAGCCGTCTACCGCGCCTTGCTGAAAGCACGCACGGAGCGGGGCGCCATCGACTTCGAGACGACGGAAACGTATATCGTCTGCAACAGCGCCGGCAAGATCGAAAAAATCATCCCCCGCACGCGCAACGAAGCGCACAAGATCATCGAAGAGTGCATGCTGGCGGCCAACGTCTGCGCTGCCGATTTGTTGCTGCGCAACAAGCATCCAGGCACCTACCGCATCCACGCCAGCCCGACCAAGGAAAAGCTCACGCAAGTGCGCACCTTCCTGAAACAGGTTGGTTTGAACCTGACGGGCGGCGACACGCCGTCGGCCTCCGATTACCAGACCCTGATGCAGCAGATCAAGCAGCGTCCCGACGCGGCCCTGCTGCAAACGATGCTGCTGCGTTCGATGCAGCAAGCCGTCTACAGCCCGGACAATATCGGCCACTTCGGCCTGGCCTACGAGGCGTATGCCCACTTCACCAGCCCGATCCGCCGCTATCCCGACCTGCTGACGCACCGCGCCATCAAGGCCATTTTGCAAGGCAAGAAATACGAGCCGAAGCTGTCCGATAAGGTCGTGCTGAACACCAACGTGTCGAATGCCACGCGCAAGCAGCAGGCCAAGGACAAGGCCGACGGCAAGCCGAAGAAGACTGATTTGACCATCTGGGACGCGCTGGGCGTGCACTGCTCGGCCAACGAACGCCGCGCCGACGAAGCGTCGCGCGACGTCGAAGCCTGGCTGAAGTGCTACTTCATGCAGGACAAGCTGGGCGAAGAGTTCACCGGCACCATCACCGGCGTGACCACCTTCGGCGTGTTCGTGCAACTCGACACCCTGTTCGTCGAAGGCCTGGTGCACGTCACCGAGCTCGGTACCGACTACTTCCAGTACGACGATGCGCGCCATGAGCTGCGCGGCGAACGCACGGGCAAGCGCTATCAATTGACGGACCGTCTGACGGTGCAAGTGGCGCGCGTCGACCTGGAAACGCGCAAGATCGACCTGCGTCTGGTCACCGATGCGGAACTGGCGGGCGACGAAGCGCCAGCCAAGCCGAACGGCGGCGGCAAGCGCAAGGGCGAGAAGAAAGCCATGGTCAAGCCCGGTCCTGCGACCGAGCAGCGCCATGAGATCAAGGCCAGCGGCAACAACGGCGGCAAACCCGGCAATGGTTCCGGCGGCCGTTCCAACGGTGCCAAGCCCGCAGCCAAGGCCGCCCTGAAGGAAGCCCCCAAGGCAGCCGCGCCCAAGCGCAGCAAGAAACCAGCCGCGGCACCTGCCGCGGCGGCACCACGAGCAGCAAAAACTGTATCTGCATCAAAAACAAGCAAGAAGAAACGATAAACAATGAAGAATAAAATGATTTTCGGCTTCCACGCCGTCACCTCGCGTCTGCGTCATGAAGCGTCGTCCGTGGAAGAAATTTTCGTCGATGCCAGCCGCGTCGACGGCCGCATGAAGGACATGATCGCCGCCGCGAAAGCGGCCAACGTGCGCGTCATGCCCGTCGATTCGTCGCGTCTCGACAAGATCGTCGGCACGCGCCGCCACCAGGGCGTGATCGCGTTTGCGTCGCAGCTGTCGCTGGCGCGCAATCTGGATGAGTTGCTGGACGCCATCGACGGCCCGCCGCTGCTGTTGATTCTCGACGGCATCACCGACCCGCACAACCTGGGCGCCTGCCTGCGCGTGGCCGACGGCGTCGGCGCACATGCCGTCATCGTGCCGAAGGACCGCGCCGTGGGCCTGAACGCCACGGCCGCCAAGGTCGCCAGCGGCGCCGCCGAAACCGTCCCGTACATCACCGTGACGAACCTGGCGCGCACCATGCGCGAACTCAAGGATCGCGGCATCTGGCTGATCGGCACGTCGGACGACGGCGAAAAAGGCCTGTACGAAGCCGATTTCACGGGCCCGACGGCCCTCGTCATGGGTTCCGAAGGCGAAGGCATGCGCCGTTTGACGCGCGACACCTGCGACATCCTCGTCAGCATCCCGATGTTCGGCTCCGTCGAGAGCCTGAACGTATCGGTCGCCTCCGGTGTGTGCCTCTACGAAGCCCGCCGCCAGCGTATCGCGAAAGAAGGCTAAAAAAACGTCCAGGGCGGCGTTGCATTGCCTCGCCGTACTTGCGTACTGTCTTCGGCAATGCGCCTTGCCCTGAACGTTTTGTAGCGCTTCTTTGATCAACCGCCGCCCTTGAGGCGGCGGTTGTTTATCTGCCTCTCCGGCAGCACGCCGCCGAATACGCTACCATTTGCATTCCACCTTATCCATTTTCATTATGTTCCACCACCTGCGCGAAGACATCAACAGCATCATTGAACGTGACCCGGCCGCCCGCAATGGCTGGGAGGTGCTGACCTGTTATCCGGGCCTGCACGCCATCGTCATGCACGGCTGGGCGCACTGGTGCTGGACGCGGCACATGAAATGGGTGGGGCGCTTCATTTCGTATATCGCCCGCATCATCACGGGCATCGAGATCCATCCCGGCGCCGTCATCGGCCGGCGCGTCTTCATCGACCATGGCTTCGGCGTGGTGATCGGCGAGACGGCCGTCGTCGGCGACGATTGCACCATCTACCAGGGCGTCACCTTGGGCGGCACCTCGCTGCACAGCGGCAGCAAACGCCATCCGACGCTGGAGCGCGGCGTCATCGTCGGCGCCGGCGCGCAGGTGCTGGGCAGTTTTACCGTGGGCGAGTACGCCAAGGTCGGTTCGAACGCCGTGCTGCTCAAACCCGTGCCGTCCGGCGCGACGGCTGTGGGCAACCCCGCGCACATCGTGCAAAAGGATGTCAGCGCCTTGCGCGAAGGCAGCACGGCGCATTTGTTCGCCGCGTATGGCGTCACGCCCAACGGCGACGATCCGCTGTCGAAAGCCCTGCAAGGCCTGATCACGCATGCCGTGGCGCAGGAACAGCGCATCGAAACCATCCTCGCCACCCTGAAGGCGGCGGGCATCTGCTGCCAGGGTGTGCCCGAGTGTGATAAATTCGATTCCGAGCAAATGAACAAGCTGGTTGATTAAGGATACAGGCATGAATACTGATGTGACGGCAGGCGAAAAAAGCAATGACAATCCGAATCTGCTCGACCCGTTCGAGATCCGCGTGCTGGCCGTGCTGGCCGAAAAGGAAGCGCTGACGCCGGACAGCTATCCGCTGTCGCTCAACGCCTTGACGAACGGCTGCAATCAATTGTCCAGCCGCGATCCTGTCATGGCCCTGTCCGAGGAAACCGTCTACGACGTCCTGCAGCGTTTGATGCAGCGCAAATTCGTCAACGGCATCACGCAGGCGGGCGCGCGGGTCGCCAAGTATGAACACCGCATGCGCATCAAGTGGTCGCTGGAACAGGATAAACTGGCCATCCTGACGATCTTGATGCTGCGCGGCTTGCAGACGGCGGGCGAAATCCGCAGCCGCAGTGGCCGCGTGCATGAATTCAAGTCCGTGGCGGAAGTGGAATCCGGTCTGCAGTTCCTGATCGACAAATACCCGCCGCTGGTGGCCAAGCTGGCCGTCGCCCCCGGCGCCAAGGAGCCGCGCTATGGCCACTTGCTGGGCGGCGAGGAAGCGCTGGCGCAGATCGAGACTGCGGCCGGTTTCGCCGGCGCCGTCAGCGCGCCGCAGCAGGGCAGCAGGGTGGCCCAGCTGGAACAGGAAGTGCTGCAATTGCGCAGCGACTTCGATGGCCTGGCGGCGCAGTTCGAGGCGTTCCGCAAGCAGTTCGAATAAGCGTCCTTCCCACATGACTTTTTCCTTCCTGTGCCGCTCCTGCGGCGAGACCCACACGGGCATGCCCGGCTTCGGCGCCGATGCGCCGTGGCTGTACGAGCAGATGGCGCCCGCCGAGCGCGAAACGCGCTGCCAGCTCGACAGCGACGCCTGCATCGTCGACGAAGAACACTGCTTCGTGCGCGCCACCATCGACATCCCCGTGCATGGCTCGGCTGACCCATTCAGCTGGGGCGTGTGGGTGTCGCTGAGCAGCGAGAGCTTCGATGCGTGGGATGCCTGTTTCAATGACGCCAGGCGCGCGCACATCGGCCCCTTCTTCGGCTGGCTCAGCACGCAGCTGCCCGTGTATCCGGCAACCCTCAACCTGAAAACCCGCGTGCACCTGCGCGACGACGGCATGCGCCCGTACCTCGAGCTGGAGCCGACCGGCCATCCGCTGGCGGTGGACCAGCGCGACGGCATCACGGCCGAGCGGGTGGCCGAGCTGTATGCGCGGCTCGTGCATGGCGCGTGACAGGGGCCGCGCCCTGTCGGTCCGGCCCCGTTTCCGGTATCATTCGGCATGAAAAATATTTCCTTCCAACCGTTTATCATTGGTGTCGCTGGCGGAAGCGGCAGTGGCAAGTCCACCGTATCACAGCAGGTGCTGGCGTCGTTCGGCGCCGACATGGTCTCGGTCGTGATGCAGGACGACTACTATTGCGACCAAACCCATCTTTCCCCTGAAGTCCGCCGTCAGCAGAACTACGACCATCCGCAGGCGTTCGAGTGGCCATTGCTGGTGCAGCACATCCAGGCCTTGCGCAATGGCGAGGCGATCGAGATGCCGGAGTACGACTTCACGCTGCACAACCGCTCCAGCAGGACGATTCCCGTCAAGCCGGCGCCGGTGATCGTGATCGAAGGCCTGTTTGCCTTGTATGACGAAGACCTGCGCGACATGATGTCGCTGAAGATCTTTGTCGACACCGCCTCCGACGTGCGCTTCATCCGCCGCATGCAACGCGATATCACGGAACGCGGCCGTTCCGTGGAAAGCGTCATCGAACAGTACCTGGAAACGGTACGCCCCATGCACAAGCAATTCATCGAGCCCACCAAGCGCAATGCCGATGTGATTTTGCCGCACGGCGCCAACGGTCCCGCGGTCGACATGATCACGGCCAAGGTGGCCAGCGTCATCGGCCGCCTGAAGCCGGCCGGCTGAATTGGCCAGTTGGGGTAGCCCGCTGCCTCAGCGCTCCCCCAGCGACTCCGAAAACGTCTTGGTGATCGGTTTCGTCAGGTAGCGCAGCACCGTCTTGCGGCCCGTGTTGATTTCCACGGTGGCTGTCATGCCGGGCTGGATCAGGATCGGCTCGCCATTCTTGCCCATCAGATTGCGCCCGCTGGTCTTGATCTGCACGCGGTAGTAGGGCTGTTCGTTGCCCTTGTTGTCTTCACTTAAGGTATCGGCGCTGATGTAGCTGACGGTGCCGCGCAGACGGCCGTAGATGCCGTAGTCGTAGGCGTCGAGTTTCACGGCCGTCGGCAGGCCCGGCTTGATGAAGGCGATGTCGGCCGGTTTCACTTTCGCCTCGATGATCAGGTCATCGTCCGTCGGCACGATCTGCAGGATTTCCTCGCCCGGCTTGGCCACGCCGCCCAGGGTGGTGAGCCGGACGTTGCGCACGATGCCGTCGGTGGGTGCGTAGATGTCCGTCGAACCCAGCTGCTCCTTGCGTTGCGTCACCGTCTGCAGCACGCCGGCCAGGTCTTCCTGGGCTTTCACCAGGTCCGTCTGGCTGTCTTGCAGGTATTTGTTGCGCCGGTTGGTGATCTGCGCCTGGATGTCGACCACCTGCCGCCGCAGTTTCAGCACCTCGGCGCGGCTGACATCTCCCGTTTCCAGCAGCGGCAGATTCATTTCCAGCTCTTCCTTGATCAGCTTCATGGCGCTCTCCAGCGAGCCCACTTCCGCCTGCACGGCGCCCTGGCGCTTGCTGAACAGGGCCAGCTGGTTGGCGCGAAATTCCGGAAACGCCTGCAGTTCGGGCGGGAACTTCGGCGCGCCGCCAAACACCTCGGCTTGCAGGCGCGCCACGGCCGCCTTCAGGCCGGCCGCCTTGGCCGTGCTTTCCAGGTAGCTCGTCTCGGCCCGCGTGCGGTCGAAACGGGCCAGCAGTTCGCCCTTTTTCACGATGCTGCCTTCGTGCACGCGCAGCTCGGCCAGCACGCCGCCGTCGGCCACCTGGATGATCTGGTTGCGCGAGCTGGCGATCACCTGGCCGTTGGCGCGCGTGACCTGGTCCAGCTCCGCCCACGACGCCCAGGCGATGACGCCCGCCAGCGCCGCCGTGCAGCTCCAGATCAGCACCCGCCCCCGCTTTGCTTCTTCCTTCGTTTCGACCTTGGCCAGTTTCATGCGACGGCTCCTTGCGGCGCGGGCGCGGGCACCGGCGCCGTTGCGGGACTGGGTACGGCCTGCGGCTTGCCCGACAGCTTGGCCAGGACAACGTCGCGCGGGCCGTCCAGCAGCACCCGTCCCGCCTGCAGCACCACCAGGCGCTCGAGCAGGGGCAGCAGGGCGTTCTTGTGCGTGGTGGCGACCATGGTCACGCCTTCGGCGGCCAGTTCACCCAAGAGTCCCACGATGCGCGCTTCCGTCTTCGCATCCATGGCGCCCGTCGGCTCGTCGAGCAGCCAGACGCGGGGCTTGGCCAGCAGCAGGCGCGTGACGGCGATCAATTGCCGCTGGCCGCCCGAGACGCCCCGTCCGCCCTCGGTAATGGCCAGCGCCAGTCCCCGTGGCTGGCCCAGTATCAGCTCGATCAGGCCCGTGCGCCTGGCCGCCGCCAGGATCGCTTCCTCGCCCGGGTCGGCCAGCCCCAATAGCAGGTTGTCGCGCAGGGTGCCGCTGAACAGCCGCGTTTCCTGCGGCAGGTAGCCGACCATTTCGCGCACCACGGCCGGCGCCAGCAGGGCCATGTCGACGTCGCCCAGGTACACCTTGCCTTCGGCCGGCTGGTACAGGCCCGAGGCCAGTTTCAGCAGGGTGCTCTTGCCCGAGCCGATGGCGCCCACCAGGCCGAGCCGTTCGCCGGGGCGGATGGCCAGGCTTTCCACTTCCAGCGCCACCTTTTGCGCGCCGCCGTACGTAAAGCGGATGCGTTCGAAGCGCAGTCCCGTATCGAGGCTGCGCGGCGTCAGCGCGAACTGCGCGTTGTCGGCCTCGTTGGGCAGGCTGATGACCTGTTCCAGGCCGTCGATCGAGGCGCGCGCATGCGCCCACTGCACCATCACGGCGGGCAGCTGCACGATGGGCATCAGGGCGCGGTTGCTGATGATGGTGCAGGCCATCAGCGCGCCCATGGTCATCTGGTTCTCGGCCACGAACCATGCGCCCATGGAGATCAGCGCCACGTTGGTCAGCTGCTGGAAGGCGGCCGTGATGTTTTGCGACAGGGCCGCATAGTCGCGGATATTCTGCTCCGCGTGGCTGCTCTCGGCCACCAGTCCGGCCCAGCGCGCCTGCATCATCCATTCGGCGCTGCTGCCCTTGAGCGTTTCCACGCCGTCGACGGCTTCCACCAGCAGGCCCGCCTTGCGGTTGCTGGCGTTGAGGTTCTTGCGCGTGTGGTTCTCGATGGCGCGCTGGAACATCAGGCCGCACACCAGGGCCAGCGGCAGCGCCACCAGCGGCACCACCACCAGCCAGCCGCCGATGATGGTGATCATGGCGAGGAAAATCAGCGCGAAGGGCACGTCCGTGAGCACGAACAGGGAGGTCGACGTGAGCACGCCGCGCACCATTTCAAAGCCTTTGACCTGCGCCGCCAGGGTACCGACGGAGGCGGGGCGCGCCTCCATGCGGATGCCCAGCATGCGCTGGAAAAACCACTCGGACAGCTCATGGTCGACGTCATTGCACGCGTGGTCGACGATGCGGCTGCGTACCTGCTTGAGGATGAATTCCAGGCCGATCGACAGGGCCACGCCCACCACCAGCACCCACAGGGTGCTGAAGCTCTGGTTCGGAATCACGCGGTCGTACACCTGCATGGAAAACAGCGAGGTGGCCATGGTCAGCAGGGTCACCAGCGCGGTGGCCAGCACGGCGTCGACAAACACGCTTTTCTTCAGCCACAGGGCGTTGCGCACGAGGCCCAGGGCGCCGGGGCGGGCGCCGCTTTTCTCGCTGCGGCGCGGCAGGCCCACGCAAGCCAGGCCGGTCAGCGATTCCAGCTGCAAGGCGCGCCCGTCGATGCCTTCGCCGCGCCAGGCGCCGTCGGCGCCGCGCGACTGCAGCAAGCCCCAGCCCGTGCTGGCGCTGTAGACGGCGAACGGCAGCTCGCCCGGCGTCGGCTCGTGCAGCGGGCGCGCCGCGCCATCCAGCCCGGCCGCCTGCCAGATGGCGGTCAGTACCGTGGCGGGCGCGCCGCTGTCGTCGACGTCGTCGAGCTGGCGCTGCAGGTCGGCCAGCCGCGCGGCCGCCACGTGCTGGCCCGTCAGGCGGGCGGCCCGTTCGATGAGTGTCAGCAAGCCATGTTTGATGGAGGTATCCACGCTGTCTCCTGTGTGCATCATGTCGGTGTCAATTCGCGCGCGCCATGCCTGCCGGCGCCGTGCGCCCGGCCAGGGTGCCCGTTTGCGCGGCCAGCCGCAGGCTGGCGGCAATCGCCTGCGCGCGCGTGTCTTCCAGCGAAAACCTCGCCTGGGTCGCTTCGCGCACGGCGTTGAGCACGTCGTTCCAGCTCTTGCGGCCGATCACGTACTGGCGCGCATACGATTCGAATACCTGCGTCGAGGTGGTGCTGGCCTCGCCCGCGTTGTCCAGACGCTGGCGGCTCGCCTCGGCCTCGTTCCAGTCCAGCGTGAAGCGCTCGCGCACGTCGCGCTCGGCCGCATCGTGCGCGGCGCGCGCGCCTTCGCGCCGGGCCACGGCGGCGTCCACCCCGGCCTTGGCCGACAGGCCGGCGCCCGGCTGCGCCTGCAGCACCAGCATGGCGCGCGTGCGGTTGTCGGCATTCACGCCGCCGGTGGGCTTTTCCATACGCAGCACTAGCTTCGGCATGTAGGCCGAGCGCTGCAGGGTGATCTCGGAATCGGCTGCCTGCGCCTCGAAATCGAGGCGGTGCAGGGTGGGGGAATAGTCGATGGCCTGGCGCATGACCCGTTCCAGGCTGGCGTCGGGCAGCGGTTCGCCCACGCCGATGCCCGCGCCGGTGACCAGGCGCACCGGTTTGCCGGCCAGTTGCGACAGCTGCGCCAGCGCGTTTTCCTGCGCCTGGCGCGCGTTCGATACGTCGTTGGCCGCCTGGTAGGCGCGCGATTCGGCCAGGCGCTGGTCCGTTTGCGAACTGACCGACTGCGCCACGCGGCGCTTGATCATGTCCAGCAGGCGCTGGTGCTCGGCCAGGCCCTCTTCAGCCGAGCGCATGCGCGCCGTCTGGCGCAGCGCCTCGGTGTAGGCGGCGATCACGCGCAGCGAAAGGGCCAGGCGTTCTTCCTCAATGGCCGCGCCGGCCGCGTCGACCCGGCTGCCGGCGGCATCGATGCCGGCGTCGATGCGCCCGCCGCTCCACAGGGGCTGCTCGATGCGCACCACGCCGCCCGTTTCCCGCGAACCCGTGGGGACTTCTGCCGACAGGCTGGGGAAGCGCTGCCACTGGGCGCCATCGAGGTCGGCGCGCGCGGCCGCCTGCGCCGAGCGCTTGCCCTGGACGGCGGGATGGCTTTGCAGCGCCTGCTGCAAGACCTGGTCGAAACTCCAGGCCGTGGCGCCCTGGGCATGGGCGAAGGACGCGATGGATGCCATGGCCATGGCCGCCAGCAAGGCCGCGCCACGTGGCAGTACAAACAATGCTGGGAAACCGCGTAATCTCATCCCGTATTTTTCCGGCCCAAGGCCTGATGCATTTCAAGGTATGGGCGGGAGCGCGCTGCCGCACGCTCCCGCTGCCTTGCCAGGAGCGGCGCCTGGCGTGGGACGGTGTCAGACCAGGAAGTTGGCCGCCGTCAGCTGCGTGATGTTCACGCCGCTGAGCAGCACCAGCGCCGTGTCGATGGCGTTGGCGTTGCTCAGGTCACTCGAGTGATACACCGTCACGGCGCCGCTGTTTTGCGCATCGGCGATGACGATGTAGCCCTGTCCCGACAAGACGCTGTCGTCGGCCGCGATGGCGCTGGCCGCCGCGCCGATCGACACGGACGTGCCGTCGAAGATGAACAGGTTGTTGTTGCTGAAGTCCGTGCCCACGTTGACGCCCACGGCCACCGATGCCGTCAGGTGGGCGATGGCCGACATGTCGATCACGTCGCCGCCGGCGGCCGGCAGGCCCGTGCTGAAGTCGGCCACCGTCAGCGGATTGTGCAGGGCGTTCTGGCTCAGCACGAACAGCTGGCTCGCGTCCGTCAGGTCGGCCTGCGCCTGGGCCGCCGCCGCCGCCGCGGCATCGGCGTTCGCCGCCACCGTTAGCGAGCTGGCGTCCGTCAGGTCCGCCTGCGCCTGCGCCTGCAGGGCGGCTGCCGCTGCCGCATCGGCTGCCAGGTGCAGGGCGTTGGCGTCCGTCAGGTCGGCCGTCTGCGCCGCCGCCAGCGCCGCCGCCGCTGCCGCATCGGCGGCCTGCGTGAGGGCCACGGCATCGGTCTGGTCGGCCAGCGCTTGCGCGGCGGCGGCGTTGGCCGCATCCGCATTCGCCACGACGGCCAGGGCGCTGGCGTCCGTTTGCGCGGCGAGGGCGTTCGCTTGTACCAGGGCGATGTCGGCCGCCTGCGCGTCGGCTTGGGCCTGGGCCGCCGCCGCGTCGTCCGCATACGCGGCGTTCGCATTCGCATGCGCCTGGGCCGCCGCTGCCGCCGCGCTGGCGGCGGCTGCATCGTCCGCCTGCGCCGCTTGCAAGGCCAGCAGGGAAGCGGCTGCCTGCGCCTGCGCCAGTGGCGCCGCGGCATCGGCGGCATGGGCGGCCAGCGCGGCTGCCGCCGCATTGTTGGCGTTCAGGGTGGCTGCCGCAGCCGCCGCATCGTCGGCCTGAGCCTGCTGCGTCAGGGCCAGCGAGGCGGCGGCCTGGGCGGCAGCTGCCGCGGCCGCGTCGTCGTCGTTCTGCGCCGCGGTGGCCGCTGCCAGTGCGCTGGCTGCCGTTGCCGCCGTGCTGACGGCCAGGGCGTCGGCGGCGATGGCGGCCATGTGCGCGGCGGTGGCGGCGGCGGCATTGGCCGCTGCCTGATTGGCGGCAGTGTCGTCGGCCTGCGCCGCTTGTGCGGCGAGCAGCGCCGCTGCCGCTGCTGCGGCGCTGGCGGTTGCCGTGGCGTCGGCCGCTGCGGCGGCCGTGGCTGCCGCTTGCGCGAGCGCCGCGGTGGCGGCGGCATCGGCCGCCGCCTGGTCGTCGGCGACGGCGGCGTTGTGCGCGGCCTGGGCGTTGGCCGCGTTGGCCGCTGCCAGCGCGGCTGCCGCGTCATCGGCTTGCGCTGCCTGCGTGGCCGCCAGGGTAATGGCTGCCGCGACGGCCGCTGCCGCTGCCGCTGCATCGGCGTCATGCGCGTTTTGCGCCGCCAGCTGGGCGGCTGCCGCCGCGGCGGCGGTGGCGGCGACGTCGGCGTCGGCGGCCAGGGCCGCGTCGAGCGCCAGCTGCGCATTGGCGGCGGCTATGGCGGCCGCTGCCGCCGTGGCGTCATCCGCCTGGGCATTGAGGGTGGCGGCCATGGAAATGGCCGCTTGCGCTGCCGCAGCTGCCGCGGCAGCATCGGCATTTTGCGCTGCGACGGCCGCCGTATGCGCGGCCGCCGCATTGGCTGCCGCGGTGGCGGCTGCCGCATCGTCGGCCTGGGCCGCCGCCAGCGCCGCGTGGGCGGCGGCCGCATTCGCATTGGCCTGGGCCGCGTCATCGGCCGCGCTCTGGGCGGCGAGAAGGAGGTTCAGTTTCAGCGTCCTGTCATTGTCCGCATCCGTGGCGTTGACATCGGCCGTCACGGCGGCGTTCAGGTTGGCGATGGCCGCGTTCAGCGCGGCATGGGCATCGAGGGCTGCCGTGTCGGCCAGTTGCGCGGCCAGGGTAGCCGCCGCCGAGAGGGCCGCCGTATGCGCGGCATTGGCGGCGGCATCGTCGGCGGCCAGCGCCGCGCTGGCGGCTGCCAGTGCGTTGTTGGCCGTCGTGGCAAGGGCCGCCAGGGCGCCATCGGCCAGCAAGGCCGCATCGGAAAGGAGCTGGGCCGCCGCCGCTGCTGCCGCCGTGCTTGCCGCCGTGGCGTCGTCGGCCAGGGCGGCATTGGTGGCAGCGAGCGAGGCGCTGGCAGTCAGTATCGCAGCGTTGAGCGTCGTCGTGGCGGCATTCAGGGCCGCTTGCGCGTTGCCGGCCGCCGTCGCTGCGGCGCTGGCGGCGTTGTCGTCTGCCAGGGCCTGGTTCAACGCGGCCAGCGCGCTCGCTGCCGTTGCCGCGGTCGTGCCGACGGCCAGGTCGGCCGCCTGCGCCGCCTGCGTGGCTGCCAGCGAGATGGACGCCGTGAGGGCGGCGGCAGCGGCGGCGATATCGTCCGCTTGCGCATGCTGCGTGGCGGCGGCCGAGATGGCGGCCACGGCGGCGGCGGCGGCGGCAGCCGTGTCGGCGGCGGTGGCGGCAACCGCGGCGGCCGTCGCATTGGTGGAGTTCAGCACGGCCGCGGCGGCGGCCGCATCGTCGGCCAGGGCCGCATTCAGCGATGCGAGCGCGTTGGCGGCGATGGTGGCGGCGCTGGCGGCGGCATTGTCGGCCAGTTGCGCCGCTTGCGCCGCCGCTTGCGAGGCGTTGGCGACGGTGGCCGCCGTGGCGGCTGCCAGATCGTCGGCGACGGCGGCGGCAGTGGCGGCGCTCGCCGTCACGGCGGCAGCGGCCGTGGCCGCCGCGTTCGCGTCCGCCTGCAAAGCCG
The DNA here is from genome assembly GCF_059420865.1 of Janthinobacterium sp. GW821-FHT03C10. Taxonomy (NCBI): domain Bacteria; kingdom Pseudomonadati; phylum Pseudomonadota; class Betaproteobacteria; order Burkholderiales; family Oxalobacteraceae; genus Janthinobacterium; species Janthinobacterium sp. GW821-FHT03C10. The sequence continues at coordinate 181,880 of NZ_JBWKUN010000003.1, forward strand.
CATTCAGGGCCGCCAGGGCATTGGCTGCCGTCGCTGCCGTCGCGGCGGCGGCGGTATCGGCCGCTTGCGCAGCCTGGGCCGCTGCCAGCGAGGTGGCGGCCACGCCGGCGGCGGTGGCCGCGAGCGTGTCGTCCAGCGCCGCCGCGGTGGCTGCCGCCTGGGAAGTCAGGGCCAGCGTGGCGGCGGCGGTGGCGGCATTGTCGGCCGCGAGCGCATTGTTGAGGGCGGTCAGCGATGCTGCGGCCGTCGCTGCCGTCGATGCGGCAGCCGCATCATCGGCCTGCGCCGATTGCGCGACGGCCAGCGACAAGGCGGCCGTGGTGGCGGCCGTGGTGGCGGCCAGCGCGGCCACCAGGTCGAGCGGATGCGCGGCCGAATAGGCGGCCAGGGCGGCGGCATTCGCGGCGTCGTTGTTGGCGATGGTGGTGAGCGCGGCGGCGTCCGTCAGGGCGGCCTTGGTGGCGGCCACGGTGGCGGCCGTCACGTCGAGCGTGTGGGCCGTGCCCAGCAGGACGGCGTCGGTGAGGCCGGCGACGGTGGCGGCGGCCGTGGCGGCCGTGGCATTGACGGTCGCGACCAGGCCCAGGGCGACGGCGTCCGTCAGGTTGGCCGTGGTTTGCGCCGCGGTGGCGGCGGCCGCGTCGACGGTTGCCGTCAGTCCCAGGGCGACGGCGTCGGTCAGCGCGGCGGTGGCGGCCGCCGTGTTGGCGGCGGCCGTGGCGGCCGTCGAAACGGTGCCCAGTGCAACCGCATCGGTCAGGTTGGCCACGGCGGCAGCGGCGCTGGCGGCCGTGTTGGCGGCCGTCGACACGAGGCCCAGGGCCACGGCGTCGGTGAGGTTGGCCGTCGTTTGCGCCGTGGCGGCCAGCGCCGCGTCGGCCGTGGCGACCAGGCCCAAGGCCGTGGCGTCCGTCAGCGCGGCGGTGGCGGCAGCCGTATTGGCGGCGGTGGTGGCCGCTGCGGAGAGCGTGCCCAGGGCTGCCGCATCGGTCAGGTTGGCCACATTCGTCGCCGTATTGGCGGCGGCGGCGGCGGCCGTGGCGAGCAGGCCCAGGGCAGTGGCATCGGTCAGGTCGGCCGTTGCCTGCAAGGCGGCGGCGGCGGTCGCGTCGGCCGTGGAAATGAGTCCCAGCGCCGTGGCGTCCGTCAATGCCGCCAGGCTGGCGGCGGAGGTGGCGGCCAGCGCATCGGCGTTCGAAATGAGGCTCAGTGCGATGGCATCCGTCTGGCCAGCGGTCGTGACGGCCGCGGCTGCGGCCGCATCGGCGGCCGACGAGACGAGGCCCAGGGCCACGGCGTCAGTTTGGTTGGCAACAAATTGTGCCGTGGCCAGCGCGCTTTGCGCCAGTGTATTGGCGGCCGTCAAGGTGGTGACCGCCGTCTGGGCGGCAAGTTCGGCGGCGGCATCGGCCGTGGAAATGATGCCCAGGGCGCCGGCGTCGGTCAGCGCCGCCGTCGCGGCGGCGGCAGCGGCGGCGGCCTGTGCCGCGGCAGCTGCGCTGACGGCCGAGATATCGATTCCGCCCAGCAGGGCGGCCGTTTCCGCCGCCGAGACGGCAGCGGCCGCCGTGGCGATGAGCGCATCGGCGTCGGTCAGGCCGGCCGTCGCTTGCAGACCGGCCGCCACCACCGCATCGGCGGCGGAGATGCCGGCAAGGATGGTGACATCCGTCAGGCCGGCGGTGATATCGGCATTGTCGGCATCGAGCTGCAAGGCATTGACGGTGGCCGTCAGGTCGATCACGCTGGTCTGGCCGGCCGTCACGTTGGCGGCCAGGGCGGCGAGGTTGGCCAGATTGAAGGCATTCAGGGCGACGTTGACGTCCAGCAGGCTGGCTTGGGCATTGGCGGCGGCCGCATCGGCATCGGCCTGGTCGGCTGCTTGCTGCAAGGCCACCACATCGGTCTGGTCGGCCACTGTCTGGGCATTGGCGGCATCGCTGGCGGCGGCCGCGTCGGCAGCGGCGAGGGCGGCCGCATCCGTCTGGTTGGCCGTCGTTTGCGCGGCCAGCGCGGCGGCCGCATCGGCGTCGGAAATCACTTGCAGGGCGGCGGCGTCCGTCAATGCCGCTTGTGCGGCTGCGGCGGCGGACGTGCTGGCGGCCGCATCGGCCGTGATTTGCAGCGCGGCAGCGTCGCTCAGGCTGGCGGTGACGACGGCATTCGCCGCCGCAGTGGCGGCGAGGGCTGCTGCGGCGTCAAGCGCGGCGGCATCGGTGCTGGCGGCCAGGGCGGCGGCCGCGGCCGCGGCAGCGTCGGCATCGGAAATCAGGGCCAGCGCGGCCGCGTCGGTCAGGTCGGCCTGTGCCTGTGCCGCATCCGCCGCCAGGGTGGCGGCGTCGGCGATCAGGCCCAGGGTGGGCGCGTCCGTCATGTTCGCTTGCGTCTGTGCATTGGCGGCGTTCGTTGCGGCGGCATCGGCGGCGGCCTGCAGGGCGACGGCGTCGGTGGCGTTGGCGATCGAGGCGTCCCAGGCGGCAACGCCGGCGGCGGCGTCCGCTGCCATGCTCAAGGCGACGGCGTCGGTGAGTCCCGCTTGCGTGCTGGCGGCCGCTGCCGTATTCGCGGCGGCGGTGGCGGCGATGCCCAGTGCCGCAGCGTCGCTGGCATTGGCGTCCGCCGCCGCATTCGCTGCCGCGGTGGCGGCCGCGTTCGAGGCTGCGGCCAGGGCGGCGGCATCGGTGGCGGCGGCCAGGCTGGCCGCCGCGGCGGCGTTGGCGGCATCCGCATCGGAGATCAATGCCAGGGCGGCGGCATCGGTCAGGCTGGCCTGGATGCCGGCCGCGACGGCGGCATTGGCGGCGGCGGTTGCCGCCAGGTCCAGCGCGGCGGCGTCCGTGGCATCGGCCAGCGCCGTGGCGGCAGCGGCAGCGGCGGCATCATTGGCCGAGATGACGGCCAGCGCCGCCGCATCGGTCAGTGCTGCCTGGGTGTTGGCGGCGTTGGCGACGACGTCGGCCGCATCGGCGATGGCTTGCAATGCCGGGGCGTTGGTCTGGTCCGCTTGCGTCTGCGCCGCATCGGCGGCGGCGTGCGCGGCGGCGGCGTTGGCGGCGGCCGTGGCGGCAGCCGCATCGTCATTTTGCGCCGAGGTGGCGGCGGCCTGCGACACGGCGGCAGCGGCAGCGGCGGCAGCAGCCGCGCTGTCGTCATTCGTGGCGGCGGTAGCGGCCGCTTGTGCGCCGGGCACGGCGGCCGCCGTGCTGGCCGCCAGCGCATCGTCGCTGGTGGCGCTATTGGCAGCGAGCAAGGCTGCTGCCGCGGCGGCGGCGGCTTGCGCCGCCAGCTGGTCGGCCAGGGTGGCCGCGTTTGCCGCGGCCAGCGATGCGGCTGCCGTGGCAGCCGCGGCGGCGGCGGCGGCGTCATCGGCTAGGGCATTGGCGGCGGCGGCCGCCGCGGCGGCGGCGGCCAGCACGGCGGCGTCGGTCACGACGGTAGTGCTGGACTGATTTCCCGTGCCACCCTGTCCGCCGGTCGAGCCGCCCGTGCCGCCCGTGCCCCCGGTACCGCCGGTACCCGTTCCTCCCGTGCCGGAACCGCCGGCTGCGGCGCCGCCGCCGCCGCCACCGCCTGCCGCGGCGGCAACGAGGCCAAGGCCGCCGAGCGCGCCCAGCACGCCAAGTCCGCTCAGGCCACCCGCAGCGCCCGCACCCGCGCCGGCGCCAGCGCCGGCCGATGCCCCGGCGACATCCACGACGCTGCCGCTGGGGATGCCGGCGGCGCCCGCGCCTGTGCCCGCAGCGCCTGCGGCACCGCCGTTGTTGTCGCTTTGCGGCGTGCCGAGATCGGCGCCAGCCTGACCTGCGGCCGCGCCGCTGCCGCCTGCGGCCAGGGCCGCCGCTGCCACGGCCGCGGCCGTGCCCAGGGCGGCGGCATTGCCGTTCTCGGCGCTGCCCGTGACTTCCACGACATTTTCAGGCGGCATGGTCGCGCTGGCATCGGCCCCCTTGAGCAGTTCATCTTCGTCATATTGCTTGCGCTCGCCGGTTTTCGGGTCGACGGCTTTCTTTGCGGGCGTCGCGATCTTGGCGCCAGCGCCTTCGGCATTGACGGGAACTTGTGCTGGATTTGGGGTGGTGGCCATTTGAAAGTCTCCGGAAAAGGTTATGTGTTCGTTCAATTTTCTAAAATAATAAAAAATTAATAATCTGGTTCGTTTCCTTGCTTGCTCCGGCGAGGCTTGGGCCGTGGTCGAACTCTGGTGTTTCCGATGTTGATAGTGGCAAGTAAAACATAGTTGGGAAAAAAACGCTGGGGCAAAATAGCGCTACTTCAACAATATTAAAAATATCATTTTCATATTTGTTTTATGTATCGCCGTTTTGTTATGGTTGGCTGCGCCGGCAAACGGCTTGTCCGGCCGGATGCTTTGGCAGGCTGCCGCCTTTTTGCGAGGCATGCACTGTCTCCCACTCTGAGCATAGTTTCAATTTTGAAACTTCCAATTTCATTTTGATCATTTTCCATAACGCTATTCTGTCCATCGTTATGCAAGATAATTCTCACGGATTGTCACGGAATGGTTTTTTTGGACTGAATTTTCCGCCGTGCGCCCGTATTTCCGCGCCTTTTATCCAAAAAACCATCTTGCTATCGAATTGCTAGTTGTTGTTTTTTGGCTGGCGATTATCAAATGTGATTGGTAATAAAATACGATAGAAATAATTATTTGTAATTTTCATATCGGACCAATACTATCGAATAAATAGTCGCGATGTGGCGGGTGGGGTTTTTCATAATAACTATCGGTAAGGTAGTTATTATTTCAGGGGCTTGAAAGGACTAAAAATGGAAAACGCCCCGGCGGGGCGTTTTTTTATGGGGCAGGGATATTGCGCTGTCAGCCTTCCTCGCGCCAGCGGCGCAGGCGGATGGCGGCGTAAATCAGCGCCGCGCCGGCCGCCGCACCGAACCAGGCGGCTGGCAAGGCCAGGCTGGACCAGGAATTGCTGAACACGTCGATGCGCGTCGTGTGCGATCCCCCCTCTGCCAGCGCGTGCATGTGCGGCAGCAGTTCCGGCTCGAACAGATACCAGCTGCCGGGGAGGGTGCCCAGCAGGGCGCGTCCGATGACGTTCATCTGTATCCAGTCGATGCCGCTTTCCGTCTGCGTCAGCTTGCCGGCCCAGACGGCCAGGATGAGCAGCAGCAGCGGCACGCCGACGGCCCACAGGAAGACTTTCGACTTGGCCCAGCTCGACACCATCAGCAGCCAGCCGACCGTCGGCAAGGCCCACAGGCAATACACGGGCAGCAAGCCGAACACGCGCAGCGGTCCCAGGTACAGGCCGGGGGTGGCGAGCAGTTCGGCAAACACGTGGATGCCGTTGGCCGCCAGCACGCCGCTCAGGATCAGGATCAGAAGCAGCGAAGTCAGGCTGGCGGCGGCGGCCACGATCAGCGGCGCGACCAGCAGGGCGATGGCCGCTTTCGACAGCACCGTCTGCGCATCCGAGATGGGCAGCGATTTCCAGAACAGCACGCTGTGGTCGCGGCGGTCGTCATGCAGGGCGCTCAGGCAATAGAAAAACACCAGGAAACCCAGCGCCAGGAACAGCGGCGCGGCCGCATAGATATAGTTGTTGGCGACGGCGTCGATGATTTCCGTGCGGCGCGGGCCGAAGGTGCGGGTGTTGAAGACGGTGCTCCAGGACACTTCCTCGCCGTTGACGATGAGCGCCGTGCGCATCTTGGTCTTGGCGATGGTGCCTATCGTCATCAGGGCGCCCAGCACGGTCATGACGATGCCGATCAGGGCGGGCGTCCACACCAGCATGCCCTTGTGTTCCCACAGTTCGCGCCGGATCAGCCATTGCATCTTGTTGGCAGGGGAAATATTCATTGGTACGATCCTTTCATGGTCGCGACAAACAGGTCAGCCAGGCTGGGCGTGCGGACTTCGCCCAGGGCCGCCAGCTGGGTGCGGGCGACGCCGTCGAACAGCATCACCGACTTGCCGAACACGCTGCGTTCGCTGATCGGCTGCAGGGCGCGCGCCGGATTGACGTGCTGCGGTCCCACCATCACCTCGATATAGCGCTCGCCCACGTCTTCCATGCTCGAGGCCAGCACGATCTTGCCGTCGCGAATGAACATCAGGTCGCTGAGGATGTGTTCCACTTCCTCGATCTGGTGCGTGGTGATGACGATGGTCTTGTTTTCATCGAAATAGTCTTCCAGCAAGTTCTGGTAGAACTGCTTGCGGTACAGAATGTCCAGGCCCAGGGTCGGCTCGTCGAGCACCAGCAGCTTGGCGTCGATGGCCATCACCAGCGCCAGGTGCAGCTGCACCACCATGCCTTTCGACATGGCCTTGACCTTCATCTTCGGCGCCAGCTTGGTGTGCGCCAGGTAGCGCTCGGCCTTGCTGCGGTCGAAACGTGGATGCACGCCAGCAATGAAATCGATGGCGTCGGCCACGCGCAGCCAGCCCGGCAGGATGGCCACGTCGGCGATGAAGCACACGTCGTCCATCAGCGCGTCGCGCTGCACGCGGGGATCGCGTCCCAGCACCGACAGCTCGCCTTCGAAACCCGTCAGGCCCAGGATGGCTTTCAGGGTGGTGGTCTTGCCGGAGCCGTTAGGCCCGATCAAGCCGACGATGCGCCCCGGCGCGATATCGAAACTGATGCCGTCGATGGCGACCTGTTTGCCATACTGCTTGCGCAGGCCGCGTGCGCTGATGACGCTGTCCTTGTTCAATGCATTCATGCGCTCTCTCCGTGTGCGCCACTGTCGCGGCTCGCCTGCAGTAGTTGTTCGAGGTTCAGGCCCAGTTGCGTGATGCGTTCCAGCATCGCCGGCCATTCTTCGCGCATGAAGCGCTCGCGTTCACTGGCCAGCAATTTGTCGCGGGCGCCTTCCAAGACATACATACCGAGTCCTCTGCGTTTTTCCACCAGGGCATCGTCGACCAGTTCCTGATAGGCGCGCGAGACCGTGATGGGATTCAATTGGTAATCGGCCGCCACCTGGCGCACCGAGGGCAGGGCGTCGCCGGACTGCAGCACGCCATCGAGCATCATGCCCACCACCCTGGCCTTGAGCTGGCGGTAGATGGGGCTATTGTCGTTCCATTCCGTGCTCATGGGATGCGCTCCCACAAGGGCGGGGCGGTGCGGCGCGTGAAAAATGCGGTAGGCATCGGAGCTCCGTGATGTATTGAGTTGGTGTTGTAGTTAACTATAACACTGAGTCTCAAAAAATCAACACGTATTTTCAGGCCAGCCGTGCATGCAGGTCCAGCGCATTGAACAGGGCGGCGCCGGCCGCCGTGTTGTCGAAGATGCACCAGCTGCCCGCCTGTGCCGATGCGCGCCATTCGGCGGCCAGCGCCGCCAGATAGTCGGCCGGATAGTCCGAATAGTAGATTGTCGGGCTGCCGTGCAGGCGCAGGTAGGCGATACCCGTGGTCTGCACATGCGGCCCCGGCTGGCCGGCGGGCGGATCGGCGCGCACGCGGGTGATGCGCAGCATCGTTAACAGCTCGGTCGCGTTCGCCGTGAACCAGCTGGGGTGGCGCGCTTCGCAAGCGAGCATGCCGTCGAAGCGCTGGCGCAGCGCATGGAAAAATGCGCTGGCCACGTCGGCCTCGAAACGCAGGCTGGGCGGCAGCTGCACCAGCACGCAGCCCAGTTTATTCCCCAGTTGCATGACTTCTCCCGCAAAGCGGTCGAGTTCGGCCGCACAGTCGCGCAAGCGCCGTTCGTGTGTGATGCTGCGTGGTAATTTCACGCTGAAGCGGAAATGCTCGGGCACGCTGGCGGCCCAGCGCGCGTAGGTTGACGGCTGGTGCGTGCGGTAGAAGGAACTGTTGATTTCCACGCAGTCCAGCACCTGGGCATAGCGCTGCAGGTGGCTGCCATCGAGGGGGAAGCGGCTGGCGGCGGCGCTGGAAATACTCCAGCCGGCCGTGCCGATGTAAACAGTGTGCATGGCGCCATTACAGCAAGGCCAGGCGGGCGCGGCTATCGGACAAACGCCCGTGCGACGGTCGGCGCAGGCCTAGTCGATGCTATCGCCGTTCAGGTCGTGGCGCGTGATGTTGCCGCGCGCATCGATGGCGATCCAGCCGCCACGCGGCTCTTCCGGCGGCGTCACGTCGCATTCCCAGTCGGGCAGGACATAACGCACGGTTTCATTGACCTTATGCACGGCAGGGCGGTGCGTATGGCCGTGGATCATGACGGTGCTCGCGTGTTCGGCAAATACTTGCGCGACAGCATCGGGCGTGACATCCATGATGTCCATGGATTTTTCGCCATTATGCTCGCGGCTGCTTTGGCGCAAACCGTCGATGATGGCCTTGCGCTGCGCCAGCGGCATGGACAGGAACTGTTTTTGCCAGGCGGGCTGGCGCACCATGGCGCGAAATTCCATGTAGCTGACGTCTTTCGTGCACTCGGCGTCGCCATGCAGCAAGACGATGCGCCGGCCGGCAATCGTGGCCACATGCGGTTCGCTGAGCAGGGTGGCGCCGGCGGCGGCGGCAAAGCCGGAGCCGACAAGAAAGTCACGGTTGCCGGCGATCCAGTAGACGTGCACGCCAGCATCGCTGACGGCGCGGATGGCGGCCGTCATGCGCGCATTGAACGGGTCTTCCAGGTCATCGTCGCCGGCCCAGTATTCGAACAGGTCGCCTAATAGATACAGCGCTTGCGCATATTGCGCATGGTGTTCCAGGAAAGAAAGAAACGCCGCGCTGGTGCGCGGGTGCGAGCTCTGCAGATGCAGGTCGGAAATAAAGAGTGCGGCAGGCATTGTCATCGTTCAACGCTCCCAAAAAGTGATGTAGCTGGAGAGGCGCCAACGCGGCAATGCCTGTGATTCATGATGCCGTAGCCGAATTAAACTGCTTCGACTTTTTCGATGATGACGTCCGTCACTGGCACATCGGCGAACATGCCGGCGCGCGAGGTTTTCACGGCGCGGATGGCGTCGACGACTTCCTTGCCGTCGGTGACTTTACCGAACACGGCGTAGCCCCAGCCGTCCTGGCCAGGGTAGTCGAGGAAGCTGTTGTTCTTGATGTTGATGAAGAACTGGGCCGATGCCGAATGCGGATCCGACGTGCGGGCCATGGCCAGGGTGTAGGTATCGTTTTTCAGGCCGTTCTTGGCTTCGTTTTCCACGGTGGTGTCGGCAGGCTTCTGTTTCATGCCTGGCTCGAAACCGCCGCCCTGGATCATGAAGCCGTCGATGACGCGGTGGAAAATCGTGTTGTCGTAGTGACCGGCTTTCATGTAGGCCAGGAAGTTGGCAACCGTTTTCGGCGCTTTTTCGGCGTCCAGTTCAGCGGTGATCTTGCCCAGATTGGTGGTGATGATGACGGAGGTCATGATGATCCTTAATAAATTGGATGAATAATTGATTCAGCGGCGCCAGCCAGGCCGGCGCCGCAAAAACGCTATTTTACAGTTTTGCGGGCGCTGTCTTGAGTAAAGTCGCCGATTCGATCACCACGGGGGTGACGGGCACGTTCTGGTGCGGTCCCTTGTCGGCAACGGGCACGGCCTTGATCTTGTCGACCACGTCCATGCCGCTGACGACTTTGCCGAACACCGTGTAGCCGAAGCCGTCGCGGCCAGGGTAGTCGAGCGCGCCGTTGTCGTTGACGTTGATGAAGAATTGCGCGGTGGCCGAATGCGGATCGCCCGTGCGCGCCATGGCGATGCTGTAGGTGACGTTTTGCAAGCCGTTTTGCGCTTCATTCCTGATCGGCGCCTTGGTGGCTTTCTGCTTCATGTTCTTGTCGAAGCCGCCGCCCTGTATCATGAAGCCGTCGATGACGCGGTGAAACACGGTACCCTTGTAATAACCGCTTTTGACGTACTGCAAGAAATTGGCCACGCTTTTCGGCGCTTTTTCCTGATCCAGTTCCAGCACGATCTCGCCCATGCTGGTTTTCAGGGCCACGTGGGGCGTGGGGTCGAGGGCGGTCGCCGGAGCGGCCGCCACGACGGCGCTGCCCAGCGTCAGGCCGGCAAACAGGGTGCAAAAGCGGGCCAGGAAAGACAGGCGTTTCGATTTGGTTTCTTGCATGAAGGCGTCCTTGATCGTTATTTTTCTTTAAACTTGCTTTAATTGTAAATAAATGAAAATTCGGTTGAACATCGTAAAAACCTGATTCATATCGGGCCAGTATGGTTTTTATCAATGTTATACTTGACCGCTAACGCCCCAATTCTAACAAACAAGAACAACAATATAGCGGGTCGACCAGTTTTCGGCGCACACGGCAGTTCTGTGGCGCGGCACCCCCGGTGTCCGCGCCTGTCTGTCGTTTTGCCAGGCTGGCGGCCGCTTCACTTGCAAAGTACGATGAGCAATCTAAAGATTTACAACACCCTGGCTCGCGAGAAGCAGGTATTCGTCCCGATGGAAGCGGGCAAGGTACGCATGTACGTGTGCGGCATGACCATCTACGATTATTGCCATATCGGCCATGCGCGCATGATGATGGCGTTCGACGTCATCTACCGCTGGCTGAAAGCATCCGGTTTCGACGTCACCTATGTGCGCAACATTACGGACATCGACGACAAGATCATCCGCCGCGCCGTGGAAAACGGCGAAACGATTTCCCAGCTGACGACGCGTTTCACCCAGTACATGGATGAAGACACGGCCGCGCTGGGCATTTTGACGCCCGACCATACGCCGCGCGCCACCGAATACGTGCCGCAGATGCTGCGCCTGATCGAGCAGCTGGAAGCGAAGGATCTGGCCTACCAGGGCGCGGACGGCGACGTCAATTACGCCGTGCGCAATTTTCCCCACTACGGCAAGCTGTCGGGCAAGTCGCTCGACGACCTGCGCGCGGGCGAGCGCGTCGACGTGAACACGGGCAAGCGCGATCCGCTCGACTTCGTGCTGTGGAAGTCGTCGAAGGAGTCGGAGCCGGAAGAAGTCAAATGGGACTCGAAATGGGGCAAGGGCCGCCCGGGCTGGCATATCGAGTGCTCGGCCATGTCGTGCGCCTTGCTCGGCGAACAGTTCGACATTCACGGCGGCGGCGCGGACCTGCAATTTCCGCACCACGAAAACGAGATCGCCCAATCCGAAGGCGCATTCGGCCACACCAGCGTCAATTACTGGATCCATAACGGCTTCGTACGCCTGGACAATGAAAAAATGTCCAAGTCGCTCGGCAACTTCTTCACCATCCGCGAAGTGCTGCAAAAGTTCGATGCCGAAGTGATCCGCTTCTTCATCCTGCGCGCGCACTACCGCAGTCCGCTGAATTACTCGGACGTGCACCTCGATGATGCGCGTTTGTCGCTGACGCGTTTGTACACGGCGCTGGCCGACGTGGCGGTGGAAGAGGGTGCCATCGACTGGAGCGAAGCGCATGCCGTGCGCGTGCGCGAAGCGATGGACGACGATTTCAATACGCCGCTGGCCGTGGCTGCCCTGTTCGACTTGGCGACGGAAGTCAACAAGAGCAAGTCGCCGGCCCTGGCGCGTCAATTGAAGGGCCTGGCGGGCGTGTTCGGCTTGCTGGAACGCACGCCGCAGCAATTCCTGCAAGCGACCGTGGGCGCCGCCAGCGGCGTCGATGAGACGGCCGGCATCGAAGCGGCGATCGCGGCACGCAGCGCGGCGAAGAAGGCGCGCGATTTTGCCCAGTCCGACAAGATCCGCGCCGAATTGTTGGCTGCAGGCATCATTCTTGAAGACAAGCCTGACGGCTCGACCAACTGGCGCCGCGCATGATGGCGACGTCCAGGGACAACGGGGAAGCGCCCATGGCGACGGACTTGGCGCAAGTGATCCAGGTGCCGCACTACTGGGAAGAGGCGAAGATCGAGCTGATGAAGCGCGACCGCATCATGAAAAAGCTCATCCCGCAATTTGGCGACCTGCACCTGGTCGGCCATAGCGACCCGTTTACCACCCTGGCCCGTTCGCTGGTGGGGCAGCAGATCACGCCCAAGGCGGCTGATGCCGCCTGGAAAAAGCTGCTGCTGGCTTGCCCGAAATGCACGCCTTCGCAAGTGTTGAAGGCGGGCGCCGAGCAATTGTCCGCCTGCGGTTTGTCCAAACGCAAGACCGAATACATCCTTGACCTGGCCGACCATTTCAAGGCCAAGCGCGTGCACGCGAGCCAGTGGGACCAGATGGATGACGAAGCCGTCATCGCCGAACTGGTGCAGATCCGCGGCATCGGCCGCTGGACAGCCGAGATGTTTCTGATATTTAATCTGCTCCGGCCGAATGTCTTGCCGCTCGACGATCCCGGTTTGATCCAGGGTATCAGCGTCAATTACTTCTCCGGCGAACCCGTTTCCCGCAGCGATGCGCGCGAAGTTTCCGCCAATTGGGAACCGTGGCGCACCGTGGCGACGTGGTATCTGTGGCGCAGTCTCGACCCTGCAGCCGCCCCTGCCGCACCCGATGCAGCCCCCGGCGCACCAGCCGGTACGGTAAAATAAACATAGATGACGCCGCGCGCCCTGGCGCCGTGGCCGGTAAAACCTGGAGGTACAATGACTAAAACGACTTTCCTCAATTTTGAACAGCCGATCGCGGAACTCGATTCCAAGATCGAAGAGTTGCGCTTCGTGCAAGACGATTCGGCCGTCGACATCTCGGAAGAGATCGACCGCCTGGCCAAGAAGAGCCAGCAGCTGACCAAGGATATCTACGCCAAGCTGACCCCTTGGCAAGTGGCGCAGATCGCGCGCCACCCGCAACGTCCCTACACCATGGATTACGTGAATGAAATCTTTACCGATTTCCACGAATTGCATGGCGACCGCAGCTACGCGGACGATCTGTCCGTCGTCGGCGGCCTGGCCCGCTTCAACGGCCAGCCATGCATGGTCATCGGCCACCAGAAGGGCCGCGACACGAAAGAGCGCGCCATGCGCAATTTCGGCATGCCGAAGCCGGAAGGCTACCGCAAGGCCATGCGCCTGATGAAGGTGGCGGAAAAGTTCAACCTGCCCATCTTCACCTTCGTCGACACGCCGGGCGCCTTCCCCGGCATCGACGCGGAAGAGCGCGGCCAGTCGGAAGCCATCGGCCACAACCTGTATGTGATGGCCGAATTGAAAGTGCCGCTGATCGCCACCATCATCGGTGAAGGCGGTTCCGGCGGCGCGCTGGCCATCGCCGTGGGCGACGCCGTGCTGATGCTGCAATACTCGACGTATGCCGTGATCTCGCCGGAAGGCTGCGCCTCGATCCTGTGGAAGAGCGCCGAGCGCGCCTCCGACGCGGCCGAAGCGCTGGGCCTGACGGCGCACCGCCTGAAAGCCATGGGCCTGATCGACAAGATCATCAACGAACCGCTGGGCGGCGCCCACCGCGATCCGAAGCAGATGGCGACCTTGCTCAAGCGCGCACTGGCCGACACCCTGCGCCAGTTCCAGGGCATGAAAACCAAGGACTTGCTGGCCGCGCGCCACGAGAAACTGCTGAGCTACGGCAAGTTCAAGGAAACCACGCCGAGCGAGTAAGCCAGCGCAAGTCGACGTGGTCGGCGTAGGTCGGCTTAGCGCAGCGTAAGCCGACAAGACGTAAGCCGACAAGACAGTAAAACACCAGGGACAGTCCGCTAAACGACACCATCCGTTTAGCAGCCTGTCCCTCTTTGCATTCCCGGAGTCCGAATGAAAAAGCAACAAACCGCCACCGTGCCCGACATCTTCGCCCGCGCGCTGGACGCCTGCGCACCTGCACCCGGCGGCACCGTCGGCATCGCCCTGAGCGGCGGCCTCGATTCCGCGGCCCTGCTGCACCTGGCGCATGCCTGGGCGCAGGAGCACGGTGTGGTCCTGCATGCGTTCCACGTGCACCATGGCCTCAGCCCGAATGCGGATGCCTGGCTGGCCCACTGCGAGCAATTGTGCGCCGGCATGGGTATCGCCTTCGAGGCGCGCAAGGTCACGCTGGAAAAGAATGCGAAGACGGGCACGGAAGAGGCGGCCCGCAAGCGCCGTTACGCGGCCCTGGGCGAGCTGTGCGCCGCGCACGGCGTGCGCCTGCTGCTGACGGCCCACCACCAGGATGACCAGGCTGAAACGGTGCTGCTGCAATTGCTGCGCGGCTCCGGCACGGCGGGCCTGTCCGGCATGGATGGCGCCAACAGCGCGCCCGAACTGCTGGGCAATCCTGACCTGGTGATGGCGCGCCCGCTGCTGCCTGTGTCGCGCAGGCAACTGGAGGCGTACGTGGCGAGCCATGCGATCGCGCACATCCACGACGAGTCGAACGACGATCCCCGCTTTGCCCGTAATGCCCTGCGGCACCAGGTGATGCCCGTGCTGGCACAGGCGTTTCCCGGTTTCCAGGAACGCTTCGCCCGCAGCGCCCAGCACGCGCAATCGGCGCAGCGCCTGCTGACGGAACTGGCGACGCAGGATCTGGCGGCGTGCCTCGACGGCGACTGCATCGAGCTGGCGAAATTGCGCGTGCTGAGCACGGACCGCTGCTACAACCTGTTGCGCTACTGGTTCGGCACGCGCGGCTTGCGCATGCCGTCGACGGCATGGCTGGCGGAAATGCTGGCGCAACTGTTGGAGGCGCGGCCCGATGCGCAATTGCTGGTCACGCATCCCGAATGCCACGTGCGGCGCCACCGCGACCGGCTGTACCTGACGCCGAAGCTCGATGACCTTGCCGGCATGCGCGAGCGTGACGATGCTGGCATCCCCGGCCTGGAAAAAGCCGGCCAGCAATTTACGTGGCAGGGCGAGGCGAGCCTGGCCTTTCCCGCGTATGGCGGCGCGCTGCATTTCGATGCGGTGGAAGAGGGCGGGCAGGGTATCGATATTGCCTGGCTGCAAGCACAGACCTTGACCATCGACTTCCGCCAGGGCGGCGAGCGCCTGAAGCTGGCCTTGAACCGTCCCACCAAGAGCTTGAAATACCATTACCAGGCGTTCGACGTGCCCGCCTGGGAGCGCGAACGCCTGCCCCTTGTCTGTGCGGCGCAACAATTGCTGTACGCGGCCGGTATCGGTCTCGATTGCCATTGTCTGAGTCTGCTGGACCGTCCCCGCGTGGCCTTGCGCTGGGTCTCCTGCTGAGCGCAGGGGCAGCCGCCACGGCCACTCCCGGGGCGGCCGGCAAGTGGCTGCCCATGCGTTCCCGACTGCATGGATTGGTTATTTCCATATGCGCAATCGGTATGAGCTAATGCGCTTTTTAGCTTGTTATTTTGCATTGCGGCATGTAGAGTAAAGCCCTCCTTTTTTATTCTTCTTGAGCGGAAACTTCACTCTTATGGCTTTAATCGTCCACAAATATGGCGGTACGTCGATGGGCTCGACTGACCGTATCAAGAATGTCGCCAAGCGCGTTGCCAAGTGGCACGACGCCGGGCATCAAATCGTGGTGGTGCCATCCGCCATGTCGGGCGAAACCAACCGCCTGATTGGACTGGCCAAGGAAATCATGGATCAACCCGATCCCCGTGAACTTGACATGATCGCCTCGACAGGCGAACAGGTGTCCGTCGGCCTATTGTCGATGGCATTGCTGGCGATCGGCAAACAAGCCGTATCCTATGCTGGCTGGCAAGTCGCGATCAAGACCGATTCCGCCTTTACCAAGGCACGCATCCAGTCGATCGATGACGAAAAAGTCAAACGCGACCTCGATGCGGGCAAGATCGTCATCATTACCGGTTTCCAGGGCGTTGACGAACACGACAACATCGCGACCCTGGGCCGCGGCGGTTCCGATACCTCGGCCGTGGCGATCGCCGCCGCCATGAAGGCGGCCGAGTGCCTGATCTTCACGGACGTCGACGGCGTCTACACGACCGATCCGCGCGTGGTCTCCGAGGCGCGCCGCCTGAAGACCATCACCTTTGAAGAAATGCTGGAACTGGCTTCGCTGGGCTCCAAGGTGCTGCAGACGCGTTCGGTGGAATTCGCCGGCAACTACCGCGTCCCCACGCGCGTGCTGTCGTCGCTGACCGACCCAATGTTGCCGCTGGAAATAGAAGCCAATTCAGGCACCCTGATTTCGTTTGAGGAAGATACAAACATGGAACAAGCAGTCATCTCCGGCATCGCCTTCAACCGCGATGAAGCCAAAATCACCGTGCTCGGCGTGCCCGACCGTCCAGGCGTGGCGTACCACATCCTGGGACCGGTGGCGGACGCGAATATCGAAGTCGACATGATCATACAGAATCAGTCGGTCGACGGTAAAACGGACTTCACCTTCACCGTCTCGCGCGGCGAATACACGCGCGCGCTGGCCGTGCTGGAAGCGAACCGCGAAGCGCTGGGCGCGGCCAGCATCACGGGCGACGCGAAAGTGTCGAAACTGTCCGTCGTCGGCGTGGGCATGCGCAGCCATGTGGGCGTCGCATCGCAGATGTTCCGCACCTTGTCGGAAGAGGGCATCAACATCATGATGATCTCCACTTCCGAGATCAAGATCTCCGTGCTGATCGATGAAAAGTACATGGAACTGGCCGTGCGCGCGCTGCATAAAGCGTTCGAGCTGGAAAAAGCGTAAATATCCAAAAATATTGCCCCACGCCCTTGACCAAAGGGGGGGCAATCGATATTATGACGTTCGTCGCTGCAGCGCAGTTAGCTACAGAGACATAGTTGAGTAATCAGCTAGGAGACGTGGCCGAGTGGCCGAAGGCACATCCCTGCTAAGGATGCATACGGCTTATACCTGTATCGTGGGTTCGAATCCCACCGTCTCCGCCAGAATCAAATAAAAAAGCCTCCCCTGTGGGAGGCTTTTTTATTTGTCTGGACGGAACGGTGGGATTCGAAGGGCTGGGCCGTGCCGGCCCAGCCCTCTCCGAATCGCCCATCTGCCGCGCTGCGCGCGGCCCCGTTGGCCGCGCAGCGGCCAACGCCGTCCCCTCATCTCAGGCAATGGCGGCCAGCGCCAGCGCCGGCTTATGCGAGCACATACGCCGGCCGGTGCTCAGCAAGAGATTCTTTTTCACCGCATTCAGCCCAATCCCCTTAAAAAGTTGCATAATCCGCAAATGCCGCGCAGAAATTCATACTGGCCAGCGCGGTCTATGCCGGCGGCATTGGCGGCATGGCCCGGACAACCGAGGGGATACGCACATGCAGCTGCTTCGCCAAGTCAAACTGTCGCGCCGGCTGGCCTTGTTGGTCGCCATCTTTTTGCTGGGCATGATCGTGTATGGCGGCTGGTCGCTGCGCGTGCTGCGCGAATTGAAGGTCAACGGCCCTGTGTATCACCGCATCGTGCAGGGCAAGGACCTGGTGGCCGACGTGCTGCCGCCGCCCGAATACATCCTCGAATCCTACCTGGTCGCCTTCCAGCTGATGGCGTCCGAAGACAGGGGCGCGCAAGACAAACTGGTCGAGCGCCTGAAGGCCTTGAAAGCCGAGTACGATACGCGCCACCAGTTCTGGCGTACCCAGGATATCGACCACGATATCGCCGAGACCTTGCTGACGCAGGCGCACGCTCCGGCCGTGGCATTCTACGAGACGGCATTCGCGCGCTTCATCCCCGCGCTGCGGGGGCAGGACAAGGCGGGCGTCGCCACTGCCATGGCGGCGATGGCCGCCAGCTACGACAGCCATCTGGCGGCCATCAACCGCGTGGTCGACATGACCAGCAAGCGTTCGGCCGCGTTCGAGACCGAGTCGGCCGATAGCGCGCGCTCGGCGACCGCGCTGCTGGCGGGCTTGCTGCTGGCATCGCTGGGCGTCAGCATCGCCGGCGCCGTGCTGATCAGCCGCAGCATTACCGGCCCCTTGCAGGAGGCGCTGCGGGCCGCGCAGAGGGTGGCGGCCGGCGACCTGACCAATCGCGTCGACAAGCGCTATTCCGACGAACCCGGTCAATTGCTGCAGGCCCTCGAGGCGATGAATGGCAGTCTGTCGCGCACCGTGGGCCAGGTGCGCAGCAGCACGGAAAGCATCACCGTTGCTTCGCGCGAAATCGCGGCCGGCAATTTCGACCTGTCGTCGCGCACGGAGGCGCAAGCCAGTTCGCTGGAAGAAACGGCTTCCGCGATGAAGGAGCTGACCAGCACGGTAAAGCAGAATGCCGACCATGCCAGGCAGGCGAACCAGCTGGTGGTGTCGGCGTCGGAATTTGCCGTGCAGGGCGGACAGGTGGTCGGGCGCGTGGTCGATACGATGGGCGCCATCAATGCCAGCTCGCGCAAGATCGTCGATATCGTCGACGTGATCGACAGCATCGCTTTCCAGACGAATATCCTGGCCCTGAATGCGGCCGTGGAGGCGGCCAGGGCGGGCGAGCAGGGACGCGGCTTCGCCGTCGTCGCCAGCGAAGTGCGCAGCCTGGCGCAGCGTTCGGCCAGCGCCGCGCGCGAAATCAAGGCCATGATCGGCGACTCGGTCGAGCGCGTCGACGCGGGCAGCAAGCTGGTGGACGAGGCGGGCGCCACGATGGACAAGATCGTGACGTCCGTCAAGCAGGTGGTTGACCTGATGAGCGAGATCGCCGCCGCCAGCCAGGAGCAGAGCCTGGGCATCGAACAGGTCAACCAGGCCATCACGCAGATGGACGAGGTCACGCAGCAGAACGCCGCCCTGGTCGAGGAAGCGGCGGCCGCCGCCGGCAGCCTGGAAGAGCAGGCAGCCAGCCTGGTGCGGGAAGTGGGGGTGTTCAAGCTTGACAGCCAGGCGCTTGCCTTGGCGGCGCGCGCCTGCTGACCGTGAACAAGGGCGAGATCAAGGGGAACTGTGCGGGCAGTCATTGCTGGCCGATCCGGCACGGCAGTTGTTCATCGATATCGCGTGGCCGAACACGCTGGACATCTATCGCGGTGCCACCGGCTTGCGGCAGGCGCGGCCAGCGCATACCCCTGCTGCGGGCATGTGCATAATCAAATAGTAATGATTCTCATTTATAATGCAGATCTATGGGGTAGCGATGGGCTGGCGCCATGGCGCCGCGGGCGGTAAAGGAGGGCATGATGGGCAGTATGCATGGCAACGAGGATTTGATCGCGCATGAGCATCGCGTGCTGATGGGCGAGTATGGCCGCGCGCAGGCGCGCTGCAGTGCGCAGCTGGCGGCGCAGGCGGCCCGCATCGCGCAGCTGGAGTCGGAATTGATGCGCGCGCGGGCGCAGGTCGTGATCCGCGATACCCAGCTGGCGCTGGCGCGCGATGCACTGGCCGAACTGGCGGCCAGCGTGCCGGGCTTGCCGACGCGTGCCCGGCTGGCCCGCAAGGTCGAGTGGCTCAGCGAGCGCGTGCAGGACCTGATGCGCGAGTTGCTGCGCCTGCAGTGGCTGCCCGCGCCTTCCGTCGTGTCCGTGCCAGCCTTGCAGGCCGACGTGCGCGAAAAAGCCGTGCTCTACGTGGGCAGCTCTTCAAAGCTGGAGCCGGGCCAGGACGCCGCCGGCGCCAACGTGGCGCAGCGAGCCATCGAGCAGGCCGGCGGTCGCTTCCTTCATCACCCGGGCGGCGATGACGGCGCCGACGATGCGGCCGCGCTGGAAGCGGGTCTGGTGGCGGCCGACCTGGTGATTTGCCAGACGGGCTGCGTCAGCCATGACGCCTACTGGCGCGTGCATGACCACTGCAAGCGCACGGGCAAGCAATGCGTGCTGGTGGACCGGCCGCAAGCCATGCATTTCGTGCGCAAGGAGGCGCTGTCCGCTTTTTGATGCCGGATTAACGCCTGTCTAATCCGCATGGGCCACAATGGCCGTCCCTTCGACGTTATAGAAAGCGCCCATGCTGTCCCTGCAAATCGGCCCCCTGGCTTTGCCCACGGGCCTGGTCCTGTTGTTCGTTTCCCTGTGCGTCGCCTACGGCGCGGCGTGGTGGCTGCGGAAGTACCGCCAGTTGCCGGACGCCGGCCCCCTCGTTTCCGACATGCTGATCGCCGGCCTGCTGGCGGCGCGGCTGGCGTTCGTGCTGCGCTGGCACGAACAGTATTGGGCCGCGCCATGGTCCATCATCAATATCCGCGATGGCGGCTTCCTGGCGCCGGCCGGCGTCGCCGCCGCGCTGGCCATCGCCGCATGGCGCTGCAGGGGGCCCGCCATGGCGGCCATGCGCCGTGCGCTGGCCGTCAGCGTGGCGTCCGGCGCGCTGGCCTGGGCCGTGTTGAGCGCAGGGATATCCCTCTCCTACGACAAGCCGACGGCTCTGCCGGCCGTGGCGTTGCGGGCGGTCGATGGCACGCCCACCAGCCTGGCGGCGCTGGCCGGCGGCAGGCCCATGGTGGTCAACCTGTGGGCCAGCTGGTGCCCGCCATGCCGGCGCGAGATGCCCGTGCTGGCCGCCGCGCAGCAGGCGCGCGCCGATATCGTCTTCGTGTATGCGAACCAGCGCGAGGATGCGGCTGCCGCCAGCGCTTTCCTAGACGGGAGCGGCGTAACCCTGCGCAATGTGGTGCTCGACAGCGAAGCGGCGCTGGGCAAGGCGGCCGGTTCCTCGGCCCTGCCCACCACGCTGTTCTACGACGCGCAAGGGCGGCTGGCCGATACCCACCTGGGCGAATTGTCCGATGCCTCGCTGGCCAGCAAGCTGCGGAAGATCGCACCCGTTCCCTGAAATGGCCTGATGGCCGAAGTGATCGAAGAACACTTGCGCGAGCCCGTGGCCAGTCCCGATAGCTCCGGCGAGGAGCGGGCCAGGGGCGCCGACGACATCGCGGGCATCCTGCGAACCTACCTCAAATAAGGAGATCGCCATGAAAACGCCATCCTGCAACGAAGACCTCTCCGCCTGGCAGCACGAGCACGTTTTTGACAGCAGCAATGGCAAGGCCGCGCGCCGCGCGCGCATCGTCATGTGGATCACGCTGGCCACCATGGCGCTGGAAATCGCCGCCGGCTGGTGGTACAACTCCATGGCCCTGCTGGCCGATGGCTGGCATATGAGTTCGCACGCGCCATCCTTGCGCTGGCCGGCGCGTGGGTTTACGGCTGGAGCTGGCTCGACCCCGTGATGGGCATCGCGGGCGCCGTGCTGGCCGCGCTGTGGGCGAAAAAGCTGATGCAGGAGACGGGCAAGGTCTTGCTGGACCGCGAGATGGACCACCCCGTGGCGGATGAAATCCGCGAGGCGGTGGAAGTGGAAAGCGCCGGCGACACGCCGCGCATCGTCGACCTGCATGTGCGGCGAGTCGGCAAGCAGCTGTATTCGTGCGCCTTGTCCGTCGTCAGCCGCGATGCCGCCTTGACGGCCGCCCAGCTGCGCGCGCGCATCGGCATCTACGAGGAAATCGTCCACAGCACCATCGAGCTTATTCGCCGGACTTGATAATGATGGGGAAAAAAGCCCGCTGATACGGGGCGTAGGCCGTATAATGTCGGCTTTTACAGCACGCGCTGTTCACCAGACAGAGAAGAAAATGAGCACATTACCACCATGCCCGCAATGCCAATCCGAATTCACGTACGAAGACGGCAGCCAGTTGATCTGCCCTGAATGCGCGCATGAATGGTCGGCCACGGCTGGCGAAGCCGTGGAAGAAGGCGCCAAGGTGTACCGCGATGCGGCCGGCAATATCCTGCAGGACGGCGACACGGTCAGCGTCATCAAGGACTTGAAGCTGAAGGGCGGCGGCGGTGTCGTCAAGATGGGCACCAAGGTCAAGAACATCCGCCTGGTCGACAGCGACCACGATATCGACTGCAAGATCGACGGCTTCGGTTCCATGAGCCTGAAAACGGAATTCGTGAAAAAAGTCTAAGCTTTTTATTCCCATCCGCGGCGCGCCTCGCATTCCTGCCGGCGCGCTGTTTTTTTATTCGGAATCCATGCAAATCGACCATCTCCGCCAGCGCCTGCGCGCCCTGGGCGCCAAGCCCCTGCACGAACAGCGCGTGCTGCGCGACTGGATACAGGGGCAGCCGCACGACCAGGGCCGGCGCCGCGCCGAAGACTTTTTGCCGCTACCCGTACGCGAGGCCCTGCCCGCGCTCGACCTCGAATTGCAGGGCATGCTGAAACTGCTCAGCACCCATCCGGGCGCCGACGGTTCGGCGCGCCTGCTGGTGGGGCTGCACGACGGCCAGACGGTGGAAAGCGTGCTGCTGCCGCGCGATGGCTTGTGCGTGTCGAGCCAGGTGGGCTGCGCCGTCGGTTGCCAGTTCTGCATGACGGGCCGCGACGGCTTGATCCGCCAGGTGACGAGCGGGGAGATCGTCGCGCAGGTGGT
This sequence comes from Janthinobacterium sp. GW821-FHT03C10, assembly GCF_059420865.1. Taxonomy (NCBI): domain Bacteria; kingdom Pseudomonadati; phylum Pseudomonadota; class Betaproteobacteria; order Burkholderiales; family Oxalobacteraceae; genus Janthinobacterium; species Janthinobacterium sp. GW821-FHT03C10. The sequence goes on from NZ_JBWKUN010000003.1 coordinate 203,996, forward strand.
GCTGGCGCGCACCCTGCGTCCCGTGAAAAAAGTCGTCTTCATGGGCATGGGCGAGCCGGCGCATAACCTGAACAATGTGATGGAAGCCATCGAACTGCTGGGCACCGAGGGCAATATCGGCCACAAGAACCTCGTGTTTTCCACCGTGGGCGACCCGCGCGCCTTCGAGCGCCTGCCGCAAGGTCGCGTCAAGCCGGCGCTGGCCCTGTCGCTGCACACGACGAAGCCGGCGCTGCGCGAACAGCTGCTGCCGCGCGCGCCCAAATTATCCCCGCGCGAACTGGTGGACTTCGGCGAGTCGTACGCGCGCCTGACCGGCTACCCGGTGCAGTACCAGTGGACCCTGATGGAGGGCGTCAACGATGGCGAGGACGAGATGGACGGCATCGTGGCGCTCTTGCAGGGCAAGTATGCGGTGCTCAACATGATCCCGTATAACACCATCGATGACTTGCCGTTCAGGCGCCCCAGCTGGGACAAGGCGCGCGCCATCGCCGCCGCCCTGCACGCGCGCGGCGTGCTGACCAAATTGCGCGATTCGGCCGGTCAGGACGTGGAGGGGGGCTGCGGGCAGTTGCGGGCGCGCGAGGCGAAGGGCAGGGTCATTCCCATCCGTGCCAGCGTGACGGCGTAGGTCGGATTAGCGGGGCGTAATCCGACATTCGCCCATACGCCAACAATGATGTCGGATTACGCGGTGCCCGCTAATCCGACCTACTCGGCTCACACCCCACCGAGCAAATCGTTTTCATTCAGGATCGCAAACGCGATCTCGGGATGTGCGGCCAGGCAGCGGCGCACGGCGGCGGGAATGGCGGCGCGCGTCTTGCGGCACAGGCCGGGCCGCTCCAGCAGGCGGATCTGGAAGCCGCGCACGGTGCGCACTTCGCCGCTGCCGGGCGCGATCTGCAATTCCACGCCCAGGTTGCTTTTTAACAGCCGCTGCAGCTTCTGCAGCTGTGCATACGTGGCGATGCCCTCAATGTGCGCCAGCAGGCGCTTTTCTTCCGTCAGGTTCAGGCGCAGGATGGACAGATCCGCCTGCGGATCGTCGAGCAGACGCTCGCGCTCGCAGTCGCATAGCTGCGGCGGGCACTCCTTGCGGATTTCAAAGTCGACGATGCGCATGTGCGGCTTCCAATGGCGATCCCGGATCAATCAAGTATCGTCCGCCGCCTGGCACATGTCAATCAGCGCGGGCTGACGATCAGGCGCCAGCGTATCGGCCCCTGTTCGCTGCTGTGCTGGTGGTGGTTTTGCGGCGGCATGACATGGCCTTCCGTCGACACGATCTCGTGCGCGCAGCCGTCGCAGCGGTAGATGCCGGAATACGGCACGGCTTCGCCGGGCGAGGTCAGTTCATCGAAGCGCGGGTGCATGGTACGGGCCACGTAGCTGGGGTTCTTGTAGTCGGCCATGGCTTCCTCGGGGAGTGGATAATGGCCCATTTTGGCACACAATCGCGTGCGGCCTTGACCGCGTGTCTTGGCGTGCGCGCCGCCCTGTGTTGTAATGTTGATCATCCCGACTCAGCACGCAAGGCCATGAGAACCCGCATCAAGATCTGCTGCATCGCTTCCATCGACGAAGCGCAACTGGCCATTGCAGCTGGCGCCGACGCGCTGGGCCTGGTGGCCGCCATGCCGTCCGGTCCCGGCCCGATTCCCGACGCGCGCATCGCGCAGATCGCCGCCTGGACGCCGCCGCCCGTGGCCACCTTCCTGCTGACGTCCGAGACGACGGCGCAAGCCATCGCCGAACACGTGCGCGCCACGCAGCCGTCCACCGTGCAGATCGTCGGCCATATCGACCCCGGCGAAGTGGCGCAGCTGGCGCGCCTGCTGCCGCACGTGCGGCGCGTGCAGGTGATCCACGTGGAAGGGCCGCAGGCGCTGGACCTGATTCCCGCCTACGCGCCCCATGTCCACGCCTTTTTGCTCGACTCGGGCCGCCCCGGCGCGGCTGTGCCGGAGCTGGGTGGCACGGGCCGCACGCACGACTGGTCCGTCAGTGCGCGCTTCGTGCGCGCCAGCCCCCGTCCCGTCTTCCTCGCCGGTGGCCTCGATGCGAATAACGTGATGGAGGCGCTGCGCCAAGTGCGCCCCTACGGCATCGACCTGTGCTCGCGCGTGCGCACGGACGGCCAGCTCGACGTCATGAAGCTGGCCTTGCTGATGGCGGCCGTGCGCGACGCGGATGCGGCGCTGTATGCGGAAGGCTAATCCACGGACGTTACTGCGTTCATCTCGCACACGAATGCTTCCGTAAATGCGGCCACCATGCCGCCGGCCGCGCGCGGCGAGATCAGGCCGACGACGGAATGCGATTCCTCGTCCGGCAGCGCGATGAAACGCACGCCGGGCGGCGCCACCAGGCGCATGCTGTCGGGGACGATGGCGATGCCCATATTGGCTTCGATCAGGTTCAGCTGCGAGGTCTTGCGCGACAGGGCGCGCGCCGCCTTCGGGAAGAATCCCTGCGCCAGGCACAGGCCCGCCACCAGGTAGCTGAGGCCTCCCCGGTCCTTGTGCGGGATCGAGACGAACGCCTCGTCGCGCAGGGCGGCGATCGTCGTGCGCTCCAGAGCAGCCAGCGGCGATGCCGACGACACGGCCACCACCAGCCTTTCCGCAAACAGTTCGTGCACGACGATATTGGCATGCTTGCGCAGGGTGGGCAGGCGCACGAGTCCCAGGTCGGCGCGGCCTTCCTCGATGTCGGCAGCCTGGTTTTCCGACGAGCCCTTTGAAACATCGAGCGAGACGCCGGGGAACTGCGCCAGCAGCCGGTTCAGCACGGCGCCGATGGCGGGCGTGAGGGTGACGGAACTCGAATGCAGCAGGCGGATGATGCCTTGCGCCCCTTGTCCCACGTGGCGCGTCTGGCGCACGGTTTCGTCGATGTCGTCGAGGATGCGCCTGGCCCGCTCATAAAAGACCTGTCCCGCGGGCGTCAGCTCGATATGGCGCGCGTCGCGCGTGAGCAGCAGGGCCTGCACCTCGCCCTCGAGCTCCTTGATCTGCCGGCTCAGGGCCGACTGCGCGATATATAACTTTTCCGCCGCGCGCGAGTAGCTGCCCGCATCGACGACTTCGACAAAATAGCGGAACTGTCTGATGGAAATCAATCGTATGCCTTTTCGAGATCGGTGACTGCCTGATTTGATATTAGCCTTGCCCCGGCGTTCGCGCTACAGTGCATTGGTCCGCTGTCACTGCGAAGGAAAGACCATGCTGGAATTGCTCGGGGTGTTGGGAGTACTTATCAGTATTATCGTAAAACTGATTTTCGTCCAGATCGGCGGCGCGGCCGAGGGCAAGGAGGACTAATATGCCAGCGTCGCCACATACGGTGCCGGTAACGCCAGCGTTTTCAGGCGGCAGGCCGGTGCGGCCCCATTCCACTCCGCCAGCGGCAGCCCCGCGCACTTGAGCGCCGCCTCGCGCGCCGTCCACGCCTGCGCCAGAGCCAATGGGCGCTGTTCGGCGGGGCAGTCGGCTAGCTCAGCTGCCACCTGCGGCCCCAGGTAATCGCGCGCCAGATGGAACCAGTCGGCAATGTCCTGCACCCGCATCACGTCGATGCCGACGGGACCATGCAGGCAGATGGCGGCCAGCGACAGTCCCTCGTCATGGCTGAACGACAGGCTGGCCATGCGGCCGGCCAGCAGCAAACGGGGAGGGGCGCCCGGCGTCGACTCCACCGCAATCGCCCCGATATCCACCTTCAGCCACTGCGCCGCCGCCTCGCGCACGGCCTGGCGCAGGCGCGCGCGCGCTTCGATGCGTGACGGCGGCGGCACAATGCCGATCACCAGCACGCTGTCTCTTGACAAGAGCACCGTAAAATCCATCAGCTGTAATCAGCTACGCAAAGGCGCGGCCGGGCAGCCCGCCCAGTTGCTGCCGGCGGGGATGTGCTCGCCCTTCATCACCAGGGTCAACGGTCCCAGGCGCGCATTGTCGCCCACCTTGGCGCTGTACAGCACGGAGCTGCGCGGGCCCATGTAGACGCGCTGGCCGATTTCCACGTGGTCGATCTTCATCACGCGGTCTTCGAACAGATGCGTCTGCGGACAGGTCAGCGCATTCAATTCGCTGTAGTCGCCGATGTGCACGCAGTCGAATTCCGTGATGTCCGTCGTATCCATGTAGACGCCGCGGCCGATCTTGCAGCCGAACAGGCGGAAGGCCAGCGGCAGCCACGGCGTGCCGCGCAGGTAGCGCATGAAGTTGGGCACGGCGATGCCTTCATACAGGTTGGTCACGCCTTCCGAGATCCACACGAACGGCGTCCACATGGGCGCCGCGTGCTTGCGGTAGCGTCCCAGCAGCAGCCACTTGAACAGCACGACGACCAAAAAATTGCCGATGCCGTAGGCCAGGCCGGCAATGGCCAGGTCGCCCACCACTTCGCCCCAGCGCCCGGCGCCCGCGATCGGCATCACGTCCAGCACCAGGGTATAGCCGACGGCGATCACCACGGCGTGCGGCGCGACGATGCGGAACGCTTCGATCAGGCTGCGGCCCAGGCGGCGCAGCAACGATGGCTTGAACGTCAGGTGCTCGGCAAAGCCGCTGACCTGTTCGCGCGCGGGCAAATGCATGGGCGGAGAGCCCAGCCACGTGTCGCCGCTGTGCATCTGTTCATTGCGCGGCGCATGCGTGTGCACGCCGATCAGCACGTGTTCGGGCAGGGTGGTGCCGTCCGGGATATAGCTGCCGTTGCCGACAAAGCTGCGGTGCGAGACGACGGTGGGGCGCATGGTCATCCAGCCGCCGTCGATCTGCTCGTCGCCCAGCATGACGGCGTCGGCGATGAAGGTGTCGTCGCCCAGGGTCAGCATGTCGGGCACCACGCCCAGGGCCGTGGAAATCTCCGCGCCCTTGCCCACCTTGGCGCCCAGCAGGCGGTACCAGTACGGCGCGTACACGGTGGCGTAGATGCCGTGCAGGACGTTCAGGCTCGATTCCTGGATATGGCTGACCAGCCACTTGGCGCAATACAGATTGCTGTGCACGGGCGAGCTGCCCGGTTTCAGGCGGGGCAGCGCGCCCCAGCGGATGGCGGCCGACAGCAGGGCCGTGAGCACGATCAGCACGGCGCTGGCGGGGAAGGCCAGCAGGAAGTAGCGGGCCAGCTGGGTCGTCACGTCGCGCCCCTGCAGCCATGGCATCATTTCGCGCTCGTCGAACCAGTCGATCAGCACGAAGCTGGGGAAGACGGGCATGAAGAACAGCACGGCGATGAGGACCATGCCGAAGCAGAAGAACACGGTCTCGCCCGTCAGGCGCAGGCGCGAGACGGCGGGGCGCGGCGGCCTGCTGGCTGCGTCAAACGCGCCAATGTCGCGCGCGGGCGAACCCGTGTACACACGTCCGTCGGGCACCGCCGCGCCATCGGCCAGCGCCGACTGGCCCTCGAGGTGACCGAAGGCGCCCACTTGCGTATTGCCTTCCAGGATAGCGTAAGAGCTGATGCAGGCATCGTCGCCGATGCGGATCCGGCCCAGCAGCAAGCGGCCCCGTTCCACGCGGGCGTTTTCAAAGTTGACGGCATTGCCCACGCTGACGTTGTCGCCGATGGACAGCAGGTCGGGCGCGCGCAGGGTCATCGAGCCGATGACCACTTCCTTGCCCACTTTCGCGCCCAGCGCGCGCAGCCACCAGCTGTTCAGGGACGAGCCGCTGAGCAGATATGCGGGCGCCGATTCGACCAGACGGTCGGCCAGCCACCAGCGGTAATACGTGACGCCCCACAGGGGATAGCTGCCCGGCTTCAGCCGCCCGGCGATCAGCCACTTGCCGGCAATCGCAATGGCAAATTCGGCCAGGGTGGCGAGCAAGAACACGCCGATCGAGGCGGCGATGGCGCGCGGCACGGTGTCGCCCGTGTCGCCCGTGAAGAAGTGGTAGGTGAAGAAGGGCGCCATCCACTGCGCCATGCGCAGGGTGACGAGGCCTGGCACGGCCGCCGCCTGGGCCGCGCCGCAGGCCCAGCGCTTCCAGGCTGACGGCGGCGTCCAATCCGCTTCCGGCGTGGCCAGCGCGGGCGCCTCGTTCAGCACGGCGGCGATCTTGCCGATCTGCCGGTTCTGGTAAATGTCGCGCACCGTCATGTGGGCGTAGGCCGGATCGGCGCGCAGGCTCGACGCCAGGCGCGCGGCCAGGAAGGAGTGGCCGCCGAGATCGCTGAAGAAGTCCTGCTGGCGCAGGATGGGCTGGCCGGGGAACAGCTTGGCCAGCGCCGCGAACAGGGCCGCCTCGGCCGGCGTTTCCGGCGCGTCCGATTCACCCGCTTCACCAGCCGGCGGCGCGGACAATGGCATGGCTTTCAAGGCTTTCCGGTCGATCTTCCCGGACGTCAGGCGCGGCATCAGCGGCAGCAGTTCGAAGCGGCCCGGTACCATGTAGGGCGGCAAATGCAGGTTCAGGGCCGCGCGCAGGGTTTTCGCCGCCAGGGCGTCGCCGGGTGCATCGTCGCTGCCGACGATGTAGGCCACCAGCTGGTCGATGCCGTCATCCTTGCGCAGCAGGACGGCCACCGTGCCCACGCCGGGCTGCTGCGCCAGCACGGCTTCGATCTCGCCCAGCTCCACGCGGAAGCCGCGTATCTTGACCTGGTCGTCGGCGCGGCCCAGGCACAGCACCTGGCCGTCCGGGTCGATGCGGGCCAGGTCGCCCGTGCGGTACAGGCGCGCATCGTCCTCGCTGCTCGCCCAGGGATTGGGCAGGAATTTTTCCACCGTCAGGTCGGGCCTGCCCAGGTAGCCCTCGGCCAGGCCGGGGCCGATGATGCACAATTCTCCCGTTTCGCCGCGCGCCAGCAAAGTCAGGGGGCGGCTTTCGCCCGGCTCGGCCACCTGCAGCACCAGCAAGCCGTAGTTGGGCAGCGGCGTGCCGATGGTGACGGGGACGCCGGGCCGCAGGCGCGCCAGGCTGCACGAGACGGTCGCTTCCGTCGGACCGTAGGTATTGAACATGGCGCGGCCCGGGCGCGACCAGCGCTCGACGAGGGACTCGGGGCACATCTCGCCGCCCAGGTTGATCAGGCGCAGGCTTGGCACGTCTTCTGCGAACAGAGCCAGCAGGGTCGGCACGGCGTGGAGCACCGTGACGTGGTTGGCGGCCAGCGCGCGCGGCAAGGCTTCCGGGTCGCCCGAGATTTCCTTGGGCCCCAGCCACAGGGTCGCGCCCACCAGGTAGGCGATCCAGATTTCCTCGAACGACATGTCGAAGGCGACGGAAAAGCCCTGGTAGACGGTGTCGCCTTGCGCCACTTCCAGCACGGCGTTTTCGCTGCGCAGGAAGTGGCAGATGCTGCGCTGATTGATCAATATGCCCTTGGGTTTGCCCGTCGAGCCGGACGTGTAGATCACGTACGCCGGGTGGCTGGGCAAGACTGTGCCGCGCGCGGGCAGCAGTTCGCCCGGCGCGGCGGGGGCCAGCAGGCTTTCCGCCGTCCATACGGGACGCTGGACGCCGGCCTGCTCCAGGCGCGGCGCGAACTGCGCGCAGCTGACGACGCCGGCACCGTTGGCGTCATCGAGGCACACCTGCAGGCGCTCGACGGGCGTGTCTTCATCGACGGGCAGCCAGGCGGCGCCCGCCTTGGCGATGGCCGCCTGCATCAGCAGCAAAGGGGCGCCGCGCGGCAGCCATAGTCCCACGATGTCGCCGGGCTTGACGCCGGCCGCCACCAGGCGCGATGCCGCCAGGCCCGCTTGCGCATCGAGTTCCGCATAGGTGATGCGGCGCGCGCCATCGATCAGGGCGATGTGCTGCGGGCAGCGGCGCGCCGTCGCTTCCAGCAGGTCGGCCAGCACTTCCTCGCGCAGCAGATCCGGTCGCGGCGGGCCATACAGGATGTCGGCGTGGGTGGAAGTGGTGCCTGGACTGACTGCGGTGAAATCGTTCATGGATGACGCTTATCTGTAATGCGGAATGAAGAATCTGATGGGCCGCGCATGGTGCGCGGCACAGTTGATACATTACAGCACGCGAGACATTTCAGCGTTGCAGAACGGGGAATTTTGTAGAGTTTTCAGCCATTATGTGGCGGCTGGATCAACTGCCATGATTACGGAATGTAAATCGCGGAAACATGGCGCCGATTTGCGCCACAGTAGCCGCCGCCGGATAGCCGTGCAGGGGGCGGCCGGACAGCGCCGCGTCCGCGCAGCCTTCGGCGCGGAACTGCTGCAGCACGTAGTTGTCGACGCCTTTCGCGGCCAGGGTGGCGGCCAGTGCCAGCAGCTGTGCGTCCGGCAGCAGGTCCGGGTGGGTGGTGGTGCGGCATTCGTAGGCGACGCCGCTGGCGAGGATGGCGTCGAGGCAGGCGCGCGCCGGGTCGCCGCTGCCGGCCACGCGGGTCACATGGCGATAGTCGGCAAACGGCGCCTTGATGTCGAAGCCGACCCAGTCGACCAGGGGCAGCACTTCCTGCAGGCGCTGCGGATAGATGCAGGCCGTGTGCAGGCCGATGCCGAAACCCAGCGCTTGGACGTCCTGCATGGCGCGCCCCAGCGCCGGGTCCATGCACGCCTCGCCGCCGCTGAAGACGACGGCGTCGACCAGGCCCACGCGGCGGCGCAGCCAGGTCAGGACGTCCTGCCACGGCATGGCGCCTTCCGGCGTGCGCGCCTGCAAGTGCGGATTGTGGCAATAGCCGCAACGCCAGGGGCAGCCCTGCACGAAGACCACGGCGGCCAGCTTGCCCGGGTAGTCGGTGGCGGAAAAGGGCGTCAGGCCGCCCACTTTCAACTCAGCCATGGCAGGCGGGCTGGCCAAGCCGTGCGCTCGTTTCCGTAAAGTACTGGCGCTCGTGGAATTCGCCCTGCTTGCCGATGTTGAACGAGGCGACGGGGCGGTGGTAGCCCATCACGCGGGTCCAGATTTCGCAGCGCTGGCGTTCGGTGTCGAGCAGGGTGATGGCGGGAGTGAAGTCGGGACGTGCGTTCATGGCGTTTCCTCAAGTGATGGAGCAGGGTGGGCCTGCTTGCGGGCGATCAGCTCCGCGTCGCAGGTGGGGCAAAATTCATGTTTGCCGGCCAGGTAGCCGTGGCGCGGGCAGATGGAAAACGTGGGCGTGACGGTGATGTAGGGCAGCGAGAAGCGGCTCAGGGCGCGTTTCACCAGCTCGCGGCAGGCATTCGCGTCCGACAGCGCTTCCGTCATGTACAGGTGCAGCACCGTGCCGCCCGTGTACTTGCGCTGCAGCGCGTCCTGCAATTCCAGCGCCTCGAACGGGTCGTCCGTGTGGCCGACGGGCAGCTGCGACGAATTTGTATAGTATGGATTGTCGACGGTGCCCGCCTGCAGGATGGCGGGATAGCGCTTGCGGTCTTCGCGGGCGAAGCGGTACGTCGTGCCTTCGGCCGGCGTCGCTTCCAGGTTGTACATATGGCCCGTCTCTTCCTGGAAGGCCACCATGCGGGCGCGCACGTGGTCGAGCAGGCGGATCGCCAGCGCATGGCCCTCGGGACTCGTGATGTCCCAGGCGTCGCCGCTGAAATTGCGGATCATCTCGTTGATGCCGTTCACGCCCAGCGTGGAAAAGTGGTTGCGCAGGGTGCCCAGGTAGCGCTTCGTGTACGGGAACAGGCCCTGCTGCATCAGTTCCTCGATGGTGCGGCGCTTGATTTCCAGGCTGGTCTTGCCCAGTTCCAGCAGGCGGTCCAGGTCCGCCATCAACGCCGCTTCGTCGCCGCGCCACAGGTGGCCCAGGCGCGCGCAGTTGATCGTCACCACGCCCAGGGAGCCCGTCTGCTCGGCGGAACCGAACAGGCCATTGCCCCTTTTCAGCAGTTCGCGCAAGTCCAGCTGCAATCGGCAGCACATGGAGCGGATCATGTTCGGCTTGAGTTCCGAATTGATGAAATTCTGGAAGTAGGGCAGGCCGTAGCGGGCCGTCATCTCGAACAGGCGTTCCGCGTTTTCGCTATGCCAGTCGAAATCCTCGGTGATGTTGTAGGTGGGGATGGGGAAGGTGAAGACCCTGCCCTTGGCGTCTCCCGCCATCATGATCTCGATATAGGCGCGGTTGATCATGTCCATCTCCGCCTGCAGCTCGCCATAGCTGAAGTCCATCTCCTGGCCGGCGATGACGGGAATCTGATCGCGCAGGTCGTCCGGGCAGACCCAGTCGAAGGTGAGGTTGGTGAACGGTGTCTGCGTGCCCCAGCGCGATGGCACGTTGAGGTTGAAGATCAGCTCCTGCATGTACTGGCGCACGTCTTCATAGCGCAGGCTGTCCTGGCGGATGTAGGGCGCCATATAGGTGTCGAAGGAGCTGAACGCCTGCGCGCCGGCCCATTCGTTCTGCAGGGTGCCGAGGAAATTGACGATCTGGCCGATGGCGCTCGACATGTGCTTGGGCGGACCCGATTCGATCTTGCCCGGCACGCCATTCAAGCCTTCGTGCAGCAGGGTGCGCAGCGACCAGCCGGCGCAATAGCCGGCCAGCATGTCGAGGTCGTGGATGTGCAGGGCCGCTTCGCGGTGCGCCGCGCCCACTTCCGGCGGATACACCTGGTCCAGCCAGTAGTTGGCGATGACCTTGCCCGACACGTTGAGTATCAGGCCGCCCAGCGAGTAACCCTGGTTGGCGTTGGCGTTGACACGCCAGTCGCGCCGCTCCAGGTATTCATTGATGGACGCGGCGACATCGACCTGGCCGCGTGTGGGGGAAACTGCATTTGTCGTCATGAAACCTCCAATAAACACAACATGCGGTGTTTTTGTGGAGATTAATCACTAAATATAGTGGCGTCAAAGGGCGCGTGCAGTTGCGTGACGAATCCTTGATGCAGGTGAAAAAAGCGTCCCCGTTTACTTTTTCGCGCGTCCCTGGCGCAGGATGAAGCAGCTCAGGCCAAAATGCGCGGCGGCGCAGGCGGCGATGCTGATGCTGGAGGCGGGCAGCACGTGCGCCCAGATTTCCAGCGGCGAGAAGGTGCTCCAGCTGGCGACGCGGATATCGAACGTGACGTAGTTCGCCAGCAGCCAGTATAAGGCCAGCAAGCCCGTGCTGATGGCGGCCTGGCGCACCACGGGCATGGCGCGGCGGGCGAGGACGGCTTGCAGGAACAGCAGCAGCACGCCCGGATACGCGCCCAGCACCTCGGGCGACAGCATGGACAGCGCCTCGGCGTCGTAGCCTTCCGTGGGCGCGGCCCACTGCACTTGCAGCACGGTGAGGAACAGGGTGAGCAGGAAGATCAGCAGCGGTTTGCGGGGCATGGCGGGCAATCGGACAGGGAGAAAAGGGGGGCATTTTACAGCCAGGTCAAGCAAGTTGAACGCGCGCCAGCCATGCATGCATTCCTTCACCTGCGTCAAGGACTGGGCGGTATGGGCGGGGCTATAGTCTGCACCCTGAGCCGATACAGGACTGTGAACACCATGATGCTTGAATCAACCACCGCCACCCGCGTGGCCGGACCACTGGAACTGGTCTGCCCCGCCGGCAGCCTGCCCGCCTTGAAAGCGGCCGTCGACAATGGCGCCGACACCGTCTACCTGGGCTTTCGCGACGCCACCAATGCGCGCAATTTCGCCGGCCTCAATTTCGACGAGAAGGCCATCGCCGAGGGCGTGCGCTACGCCCACCAATATGGACGCAAGGTGCTGCTGGCGCTGAACACCTATCCGCAGCCGCACAACTGGGCCGTGTGGCGCAGCGCCATCGACCGCGCCGCGCAGGCCGGCATCGACGCCATGATCGTGGCCGATCCGGGCTTGATGGCGTATGCAAGCGAGCACCACCCGCAGCTGCGCCTGCACCTGTCCGTGCAGGGCTCGGCCACCAACTACGAAGCCATCAATTTTTACCATGAACACTTCGGCATCGCCCGCGCCGTGCTGCCGCGCGTGCTGTCGATGGCGCAGGTCGAGCAATTGATCGCCAAGACGGAAGTCGAGATCGAGGTCTTCGGCTTCGGCAGCCTGTGCGTGATGGTCGAGGGGCGCTGCGCGCTGTCCTCGTATGCGACGGGCGAGGCGCCGAACACGCACGGCGTGTGCTCGCCGGCGAAATCCGTGCGCTGGCTGGAAACGCCGAACGGCCTCGAATCGCGCCTGAACGGCGTGCTGATCGACCGCTACGCACCGGGCGAAAACGCCAGCTATCCGACCCTGTGCAAGGGGCGTTTCGAAGTCAACGACGAAGAGTATTACGCCATCGAGGAGCCGGCCAGCCTGAATACGCTGGCGCTGCTGCCGCAACTGATCGCCATGGGCGTGCGCGCCGTGAAGATCGAAGGGCGCCAGCGCAGCCCCGCCTATGTGGCGCAGGTGACGCGCGTGTGGCGCGAAGCGATCGACGCCTGCCGCGAAGGCAATGCGCGCTACGCCGTCAAGCCGGGCTGGATGGCGGCCATGGACAAGCTGGCCGAGGGCCAGCAGCACACCTTGGGCGCGTATCACCGCTCCTGGAAATAGCAAAACCTGCTGCGCGTCCCGGGGCGCGGCCTGCGATGCTCACCGTGCTGGAGCACGGCTGCGCTTCTCGGCCCCGCCGCGAGCCGCTCGCTACGGTTTTGTAACTTAAAAAATATTGGAAAAGGCATGCTAAAACTATCTTTGGGTCCCTTGCTGTACTACTGGCCGCGCGCCACCGTTTTCGAGTTTTACCAGCAGATCGCCGGCACCGCCGTCGATATCGTGTACCTGGGCGAAACCGTCTGCTCGCGCCGGCATGAGCTGCGCCTGGCCGACTGGCTCGATATCGCCGACATGCTGGCCGCCGCCGGCAAGGAAGTGGTGCTGTCGACGCAGGCGCTGATCGAGGCGGGCGCGGAACTGGCGACCCTGCGCCGCATCACGGGCAATGGCCGCTACGGCGTCGAAGCGAACGACATGGGCGCCGTGCACTGCATGGAAAAGGGCGCGTCCTTCGTCGCCGGCCCCCATTTGAACCTGTTCAATGGCCCCAGCCTGCAACTGCTGGCGCGCCTCGGTGCGCGGCGCTGGGTGATGCCGCTGGAAATGGGGCAGACGGCGCTGGCCGAGATGCAGCGCCAGAAGCCGGAAGGGCTGGAGACGGAAGTGTTTGCCTACGGACGCATGCCGCTGGCGTTTTCCGCGCGCTGCTTCACGGCGCGCAACCGCAACCTGCCGAAGGACGATTGCGGCTACAGCTGCCTGGAAGAGCCGGACGGTCTGCTGCTGCGCACGCGCGATGAAGTGCCCTTCCTCGTGTTGAACGGCACACAGACGCAGTCGGCGCTGGTCTACAACCTGGTGCGCGAACTCGACGCCATGCGCGACATGGGCGTGTCGGTGGCGCGCATCAGTCCGCAAGCCATGCATACGGAACAGGTGATCGCCATCTTCGACCGCGCCCGCCGAGGGCAGGTCAGCGGCATCGGCGCCCAGGCCCAGCTGGCGGCTTGCCAGCCGGCCGGCGCCTGCGACGGCTACTGGCACGGCCAGCCCGGCATGGAACAGCACGCCGCCCATTGAACGCATCGAAAGGAAGAACATGCAAGATCAACTGGAAAGATTGCCCGTCCCGGCCCCCGTCCCGGCCAAACCCGGCATGAGCAAACCCGCCGTGTCGTACCGGCTGCCCGAACCGCTGGCCGAATTGCTGTCCAAGCTGCCGCCGTATCCCGCCTCCTGGCTGTTCGTGCAGGGCTTGAACCGCCTGCTGGCGCCGCAATTGCCTGACGACGTGCGGCGCAGCCTGGAGGGGCGCACCTTGCGTTTGCGGCTGCTGGACGCGGGGATCGCCTTCGATTTCGAGTGGCAGGGCACGGTGTTCGTGGCCGAGCGCTATGCCGACGTGCCCGATCTGTGCATCGCCGCCAGCGTGCATGACTTGATGCTGCTGGCGCGGCGCCAGGAAGATCCGGACACCCTGTTCTTCAGCCGCCGCCTGAGCCTGGAAGGCGATACGGAGCTGGGCCTGCTGTTCAAGAATACGCTCGACGCCATCGAATTGCCGCCGTTCGACCTGCAGGCGCTGGGACCGCGCCGCGTGCTGGCGCATCTGCGCGACCGGGGCGCGCGGGAAGGCTGAGCGGGGAGCTGGCGGCGGCAGGCGTTCAGTGGCGGCAGTGGCCGCAGGCGCCGCTGCACGAGGCCAGCTGTTCTTCATCCGTCGCCTCGCCCATGAAGCCGGCGCCGTTGACGGCGGCCAGCAAGCGTTCCTGCGTGGCCAGGCGTTCGTCGAATTGCACCGTGGCGCCGTGGCGCGCCAGTGAGACGCAGACGGTGGCCACGCCCGTGACCGCTTCAAGCGCGCCCGTCAACCTGTCGGCGCAGCCTTCGTGATCCATTCCAATAATATTCAAGCGCGCTGTCTGCATGGGTTCCTCTTGTTTTTCAGATAAAAAAACAGCGTAGGCGAGGGGCGTGCATGCCGTCCAGAGCAGCACGCAAGATTTATTTTGTATTTGCGGTTTTATTGATCTGGATTAATTCGTACCGCTTCACTCCGGCCTGAACTGCTGTTGTTTTATACACAGTTTCCATAATCCAGTCGACAAGCGTGCCCTGCTGCGCGATACTGTCATTCTGACAAGAACGCTGATGAAAGCGCTGGAAAGGAGGGGCCATGCAGCGCCGCCCCCTGCTCATGCTTGCCGGCCTGTGGCCGTTGGGCGCTGCGGCCGGCACGCCGCTGCCGCTCGTGTATCCGCGCCATCAGGCGCTCGATGATCCGCAGCAAGGTTATGTGACGGCCTTGCTGCAACAGGCGCTGTCGCGGTCGGGCCAGGCGTATGCCTTGCGCCGCTCCGCACTGCGCATGGTGCAGACGCGCGCCATGCAGGAAATCGCCATGGCGTCGGGCAGCGTCGATGTCGTCTGGGCCATGACGAGCCGCGCGCGCGAAACGCAATTGCTGCCGGTGCGCATCCCCATCGACCGCGGCCTGATCGGCTGGCGCGTGGCCCTGATCCATGCCCGCCAGCCGCAGTTGCTGCGGGGCGTGCGCAGCATCGCCGCCCTGGCGCGGCTGTCGGCCGGCCAGATGCGCGACTGGCCCGACTCCGTCATCCTGCAGGCGAACGGCTTGCGCCTCGATACCTCGAGCACCTACGAAGGCCTGTTCCAGCAACTGGCGGCGGGACGCATCGATTACTTTCCCCGCTCCGTGATCGAAGCCCAAAGCGAGCTGGCCAGCCATGCGCAATTGCCGCTGGCGCTAGACACCCACCTGGTCATCCGCTACCCGGCCGCGCTGTACTTTTTTGTCGGCAAGCACCGGCCGGAACTGGCGCGCCACATCGAGACCGGGCTGGAAACCATGCTGGCCGATGGCAGCTTCGCGCAGCTGTTCCAACGCCATTTCGGCCGTCTCGCGCAGGGCCTGAATCTGTCCCGGCGTTACGTGCTGGAGCTCGTCAATCCCGACCTGCCGGAGGAGACGCCGCTGGCGCGCAAGGCACTTTGGTATCGTCCAAATCATTACTAATGGTTTAGTTGAGCTATGTCAAACGACTGCTTCAATCGTGCGCAGGATGTTTGATAAAACGCAAAGCGAGTTCAACAGAACACCTGTTGACACTTGTAAAATTTTCACCGAACATGATTCCTCGTAACAACTTTTCCCCAGTGCAAACCTCCATGGCATGTGCTGCGCGGGATCCTGTACGCCCGTTCAATCGCCAGCGCTTGCCAGCCAGGGAACGGGTAACCAACCGTCTCTTTTCGAAGGTTCGCTCATGCTCGATTCGATCGCGTCGGTATTGCACCAGGTGCCGGAACTGGCCCTGTTCCTGGCGCTGGCGCTGGGCTACGCGGTAGGGCAGATACGCTTCGGCCCGATCCAGCTCGGCGGCGTGTGCGGCACCCTGATCGCCGCGCTGCTGATCGGCCAGCTGGGCATCACGCTGGACGCCAGCGTGAAGAACGTTTTCTTCATGCTGTTCATCTTTGCCCTCGGCTACGCGGGCGGTCCCCAGTTCTTTGCCAACCTGAATGCCAAGGGCTTGCGCCTGGGAATACTGTGCCTGATCGAAGTGGTGGTGGTGCTGGCACTGGTGCTGCTGGCCACGCGGTTCCTGGGCCTGGACCAGGGCACGGCGGCCGGCATGATGGCGGGCGCGGCGACGGAATCGGCCGTCGTCGGCACGGCCACGGACGCGATCTCCAAGCTGGCCTTGCCGGCGGCCCGCATCGCCGAGCTGCAAGCCAACGTGGTCACCGCGTATTCCATCACGTACATCTTCGGCCTGATCGCCATCGTCATCGTCACCAGCCAGATCTTTCCGCTGTTGTTGCGCGTCAACCTGCGCGAGGAGGCGGATAAATTATGGCAAAAGATGGGGGGCGCGCAAACCGATGGCGATGGGGTGCAGGCCACGCCGGAAATGGTGGGCCGCGCCTACCGCATCAGCCGCGGCGCGGGACGCCGTCTCGATGCCTTGCAGCATATTTTTGCGGGCCGCGCCAGCATCACGCGCGTGCGCCGGCACGGCAAGGTATTGCCTTTGGAGCCAGCACTGCGCCTGCGCAATAACGACGAAGTGCTGGTGATCGGCCACCGTCCCGCGCTGGTGGCGGCCGAAGCCATCCTGGGCGAGGAGTTCGCCGACACGACGGGCTTGAACATGGCCGTCTCCGCCGTCGAAGTGGTGCTGCAGCAAGCCGCGCTGGTCGGCCAGCCCTTGCGCCAGCTGGCCTTTCCCACCGGCGTGCACGTGGCGGCCGTCGTCCGCGGCGAGCACAGCATGCCGCCGCTGCCCGACCTTGCCCTGCAGCGCGACGATGTGCTGCGTCTGTACGGCACGACGGAAGGACGCGAACTGAACACGGCCTTGGCCGCCATCGGCAAGCGCGTACCCACGGGCGAGCGCAGCAATATCGTCTACGCCAGCATCGGCATCGTGCTGGGCGTGTACATCGGCGGCTTTAGCGCTAGGCTGGGCGGCATCCCCTTTTCGCTGGGCACGGGCGGCGGCGCCTTGCTGACGGGCCTCGTGTTCGGCTGGTACCAGGCGAGAAAACCTGGCATGCCGGGCATCCACCCCAGCGCGCTCGACATGATGAAGGATATCGGCCTGGCCACCTTCATCGCCTGCGTGGGCCTGGCGTCGGGACCGCAGGCGATCGACCTGATCCGCCAGTACGGCCTGTCGCTGCCCTTGATGGGCGTCTTGATCGCCGTCATCCCCGCCTCGCTGTCGTTGCTGGTGGGCCACTTTTTCCTCAAGCTGGAAGCGCCCGTGCTGCTGGGCGCCATCGCCGGCCAGCAGTGCAGCACGCCAGCCTTGTCGGCCGTGCAGAACGCGGCCGGCAATTCCACGCCCTTGCTGGGCTACACGATCACGTATGCGATCTCGAACGTGGTGCTGCCTCTGCTGGGGCCGCTCATCGTGGCCCTGGCCGGCTCCGTCCACGCATGAGCAGTTTGCAAGAGCACAGGCAGTAAAGAATTCCTTCAACACGAAAGGCGGTCCGCATGGAATGGTTGCATGAGTTATTCAAGAAGTCGCCCGAAATTGCCTTGTTTCTCTCCCTGGCAGTGGGCTACTACATCGGCAAGATCAAGTTCGGCTCGTTTCAGCTGGGCGGGGTCGCCGGTTCACTGCTGGTGGCGGTCCTCGTCAGCCAGGTGGGCGTGGCCATCGATCCCGGCGTCAAGTCGGTGCTGTTCGCGCTGTTCATCTACGCGGTCGGCTATGAAAGCGGGCCGCAGTTCTTCAATTCGCTGGGGCGCCAGTCGGTGCGCGAAATCATCCTGGCCGTCGTGCTGGCCGTGACGGCGCTGCTGACCGTGGTCATCCTGGCCAAGGTGTTCGGCCTGGACAAGGGCCTGGCGGCCGGCGTGGCGGCGGGCGGCTTGACGCAGTCGGCCATCATCGGCACGGCGGGCGATGCGATTACCAAGCTGGGCCTGGCGGCCGACGAGGTGGCGCGCCTGCAGGGCAACGTGGCCGTCGGCTATGCCGTCACCTATGTGTTCGGCTCGTTCGGCGCCATCATCGTCTGCGTCAACATCTTGCCTAAGCTCATGAAACGCACCATCCGCGAAGATGCGATCAAGGCGGAAACGGCGTTGCAGGCGGGCGTGCAGGTGCTGGGGCCGGGCCAGACGCCGGCCGCGCCCGACTTGATCGGCCGCATCTATGCTGTGGGGCCGGGCGCCGGCCGTACGGTGGCGGAGATCGAAAGCGCCAATCCGAACACGGCGATTACCATCGAGCGCGTGAAGCGCAACAGCCAGATCATCGACGTCAGCCCGGACCTGGTGCTGGCGGCCGACGATATCGTGCTGCTGGTGGGCCGCCGCGAAGCCATGCTCAGCGTCTCTTCCCAGCTGGGCAAGGAATTGCACGCCGTGGAAGGCATGGAACTGGTGATGCAGCGCCGCGACATGGTGCTGACCAACAAGGCTTACCACAACAAGACGGTGGGCGAAATCCGCAGCGCGACGGCGCCGGGCGTGCGTCACGGCATCTTTGTCGTGCAGCTGAGCCGCATGGGCAAGATCCTGCCCATGCAATCGGAAACCGTGGTGCAGACGGGCGACGTGGTGACCATCTATGGCGCCGAGCAGGACGTCAAGCGCGTGGCGGCCGAAGTGGGCTACATGATCGTGCCGAGCGCCAAGACGGACTTCGTCTACATGGGCGCCGGCCTCGTCGTCGGCCTGCTGGTCGGCTTGCTGGTGGCGCGCATCGGTTCGATTCCGCTGACACTGGGCAGCGGCGGCGGCGTGCTGCTGTCGGGCCTCGTGTTCGGCTGGTTCCGCGCCAAGCGCCAGACCTTCGGCTACATGCCCAGCGGCGCCGTGCAAATCCTCAAGGACCTGGGCCTGGCCGGCTTCGTTGCCGTCGTCGGCCTCACGTCCGGCCTGCAAGCCGTGCAAACCGTGCGCGAACACGGCCTGACCCTGTTCGGCGTGGGCGTGGTGGTGACCATCCTGCCGATGATTCTGACCATGCTGATCGGCCGTTACATCTTGCGCTATGACAACGTTGCCGTGTTTGCCGGCGCCTTGTCCGGCTCGCGCAGCGCCAATCCCGCGTTCGGCGAAGTGCTGAACGCGGCGCAAAACTCGATTCCCACCGTACCGTTTGCCATCACGTATGCCTTGGCCAACGTTTTCCTGACCTTGCTGGGGCCGCTGATTGTGGCCTTCGTCTGAGTCTGCATGTATGTGCAAGAACCATTGCAAGAACCCTCGAAATGATCAGTCTGATAAGGAGTAGCAAAAATGGATTTCAGTAACCCAAGCAAACTCGCCCTGTTGAGCCCATTCGAATTGAAGGATGCGCTGATCCAGACGGCCAAGCAAAGCAACCGCCTGATGCTCAATGCGGGCCGTGGCAACCCGAATTTCCTGGCCACCACGCCGCGCCACGGCTTCTTCCAGTTCGGCCAGTTCGCCATGACGGAAGCGGAGCGCTCGTATGTGTACATGGACGACGTGGGCGGCTTTCCCACGCGCGAGGGCATCGAGGCGCGCTTTGAAATCTTCGTGCGCCAGCATGCTGATACACCGGGCGTGCATTTCATCGAGGCGGCCGTGTCGTATGTGCGCGACCAGCTGGGCCTGAGCGCGGGCGATTTCATCTATGAGATGTGCGAAGCCATCCTCGGCTGCAACTATCCCGTGCCGGACCGCATGCTGCGCCTGTCCGAGAAAATCGTCGGCCAGTATATTCACCGCGAAATGATCGGCGAGCACCCGTTCGTCGGCAACTTCGACATGTACGCGGTCGAAGGCGGCACGGCGGCCATGACGTATCTGTTCGCCAGCCTGAAGTCGAACCACATCATCCAGGAAGGCGACACCATCGCCCTGGGCATGCCGATCTTCACGCCCTACATCGAGATTCCCCAGCTCAACGATTACAAGCTGAACACCGTGCACATCGATGCGCCGCAATCGAACAACTGGCAATTTACCAAGAAGGAGCTGGACAAGCTGCTGGACCCGAAAGTGAAAGCTTTCTTCCTCGTCAACCCCAGCAATCCGCCTTCCGTCAAGATCGACGACGAGACGCTGGAATACATCGCCAAGATCATCAAGAAGCGTCCGGACCTGATCATTCTGACCGATGACGTGTACGGCACCTTCGCCGACAACTTCGTCTCGCTGTTCGCCATTTGCCCGTTCAACACCATCCTCGTGTATTCGTTCTCGAAATACTTCGGCGCGACGGGATGGCGCATGGGCGTGGTGGCCACGCATGAAAACAATGTGCTCGACGACAAGATCGCCAAGTTGCCGGAAACCATCAAGAAACAGCTCGATGCCCGTTATCACTCCATCACGACGGAGCCGCGCCAGCTGAAATTCATCGACCGCCTGGTGGCCGACAGCCGCACGGTGGCGCTGAACCACACGGCCGGCCTGTCCACGCCCGTGCAGGCGCAGATGACCTTGTTCTCGCTGTTCTCGCTGATGGATGAAGAGCAAAAGTACAAGCAGTCGATGAAGCGCATCGTGCTGCGCCGCAAGGAAGCGCTGTACCGCGAACTGGGCTTGCCGATGGTGCACGACGCCAATTCGGTGCGCTATTACCATCTGCTGGACATGGAATCCCTGGCCGCGCAGATGCACGGCGTGGAGTTTTCGCAGTGGCTGCTGAAAAAACTCAAACCGAACGAAGCGCTGTTCCGCCTGGCCGAGGAAACGGGCGTCATCCTGTTGCCGGGCCGCGGCTTCGGTACTACGCATCCGTCGGGCCGCGTCTCGCTGGCCAACCTGAACGAATACGACTACGCGAATATCGGCCGCGCCATCCGCGGCATGGCGTCCGAGTTCTTCGCCGTGTTTGAAAAGGAAAAGGAGAAGGGCGGCAAGAAGGCGAAGAAGTAAGCCGCCTAGTTTGAGCAAGACGGGCGCCCCGCATGAGGCGCCCGTTTTTGTCTGTCAGCTTGCGTAACCAATAGTGCAGGCTGGAATGGACATCCGTGGATATAATTGCTATTGTGAAAGTATAAACATGGCAACCCCGTGCTTTCCCCTCATTCATTGACTGGACGCTACATGGGCAGATTGCAAGGACACTTATCATTATTGCTGGCGAGCGCGCTGGGCGCGGCCATGCCCGCCCTGGCGGAACCTCTTACATTTAATGAAGCGCTGCAGCAAGCGGCCAAGGCTTCGGGCGCCGTGCAGGGCGCGGCCCTCGACGTGCGCGCGAAAACCCTCAAGGCCGAGGCGCTGTCGAATATCGATGGTCCCTCCGTGGACCTGACGGCGTTTCGCGGCCGCCTGTCGACGGACTTGAATATCGATACGAGCGGCTTGTCCGGCGTGGTGGGCGGCATCGAGTCCGTGCTGCCGTCGATTCCCGGCTTACCCAAGCCACAGATTCCCAACTCCCTGAGCCGCGAAGTGGTGACGGACCTGACCTCGTTCGGCTTGCTGGGCATGTGGCCCATCTACACGGGTGGGCGCCTGGACGCCGTCAAGGGCCTCGCTTCGAGCCTGACCCTGGCCGCGCAGGCGGAGCGCACGGAAGCGGAAGAACAGCTGGCCACCCTGGTGGCGCAGCGCTATTTTCAATTATTGCTGGCCAAGCGCGTGGTGGCTGTGCGGGCCGAAGTGACGGCCGGCGTGACGCAGCACCAGCGCGATGCGGCCAGGCTGGAAAAGGGCGGCCTGATTTCGCGCGCGGAACGCCTGCGTGCCGACGTGGCCCTGGACAGCGCCCGCAGCGACGAGGCGCAGGCGCGCAGCGACGAGGAAATCGCCCAGGTGGCGCTCGACCGTTTACTCGCCGTCAATACGCAAGTGCGGCCCAGCACGCCGTTGTTCGTCAACAGCTTGCCGGTGGGGACCTTGCAATCGTTCATCAGCACGGGCATGCGCGAAAATGCGAACTGGAAAAAGATCGACAGCAAGCGCGTGCAGGCCGAGCAAGCCTTGAAGCTGCACGGCAAGGAATATGCGCCCACCGTCTTTGCCATCGGTAACTACAACCTGAATCGCGGTAACGAAAAACTCGTGCGCTCGAACTGGGCCATCGGCCTCGTCGTGGCTGTGCCGCTGGTGCACCGCATCAACACGGGCAAGATGATCGCCGCCGCCAAGCTGGACCAGGAGCGCGTGGAAGTGGTGGCGCGCCAGGCCGAGCGCGACATTCCCACTCTGATCGAAAAGAATTGGCGCGCGCTGGAAAACGCCCGCATCCAGTACCTGTCCACGGCGTCGTCGGTGGAGTTGGCGCGCGAAAATATCCGTTTGCAAACGGTCGCCTTCCAGCAAGGGCAAGTGACGTCGCTGGAAGTGGTCGACGCGCGCCTGAACCTGGCCAAGGTCGAGACCCAGCGCGCGCAGACGGCGTATAACTATGTGATGGGGCTGGCGCAATTGCTGGAAGCGACGGGCGAGACGCAGCGCCTGGGCAGTCTGGCCGCCGCGGCCGATATTCAATTACCTGTGGACAAATAATAATGAGCACATCCAAAAAACCATTGGCCATAGTCGCCGCCGTCATCGTCCTGGCTTTCGTGGGCTGGGGCTTGTACCAGGCGTTCCAGCCGCAGCGCCTGCCTTTGCAGGGGCAGATGGATGCGCAGGAAGTCAATGTGTCGTCGAAAGTGCCGGGCAGGGTGGGCGAACTGTACGTCAAGCTGGGCCAGACGGTGCCGAAAGGCGAGTTGCTGTTCCAGCTGACGAGTCCGGAAGTGGATGCCAAGGTTGCGCAAGCGACGGCCGCCACGCAGGCAGCCGATGCCGTGGCGCAAAAGGCGCAAGCCGGTGCGCGTCCCGAAGAAATCGCCGCCGCCAAAGCCAACTGGGAGCGGGCGAAAACGGGCGCCACCATCGCCAAGACCACGTACACCCGCGTCAACAATATGTACGAGCAAGGCGTGATTGCCCAGCAGAAACGCGACGAGGCGCAGGCGCAATGGCGCGCCGCCGACCAGCTGGCGCAAGCGGCCCGCGCGCAATATGACATGGCGCAAAAAGGCGCCCGTCCGGAAGACAAGACGGCCGCCGCCGCCCAGGCGCGCCAGGTGGGCGCCGTGCTGACGGAAGCGCAGGTCGCCCTGGCGGAAACGAAGATCGCCGCGCCCGTGGCGGGGCAGGTCAGCAAGATACAGATACAGCCGGGCGAACTGGCGCCGCAAGGTTTCCCCGTGATTACTCTGGTGAACCTCGACGACGCCTGGGCCGTGCTGCAGGTGCGCGAAGATGAAATGGCCGCGTTTGCCATGGGCAGCACGCATACGGCCAATGTGCCGGCGCTGAAACAGCAAGTGAGCTTCAAGGTCAGCTCAGTCGCCGTGCTGCCCGATTTCGCCACGTGGCGCGCGGCGCGCCCGGGCGGCACGGATTTGCGCACGTTTGAAATCCGGCTGCGTCCCGCCATCAAGGTCGAGGGCTTGCGTCCTGGCATGTCGGTCGTGTTTCCCCCGCTCTGATACGCGATGAACGAAGCGGATAAGGGGCCGGATTCAGCGCTGGCGCGCGAGTGGCGGCGCTTGCGCGGCGATGTCTGGGACTTCGGCATGCTCAGCTGGATTCCGGTGGTGCTGTGCGGCATGCTGTGGCTGGTGTTTTCCGCCGGCATCGCACGCGACTTGCCCATCGTCGTCATCGATAACGACAACTCCACCTTGTCGCGCCAGCTCACGCGCTGGCTCGACGCGTCGCCCGGCATCGCCGTGGCGGCGAAAGTGGCGTCCAGCGACGAAGCCCTGCACCGGCTGCGCGAGCGCACGGCGTACGGCTACCTGCTGATTCCGAACGATTTCGAACAGAAACTGCTGGGCGGCCGGCAAGCCACCGTGCAATGGCTGTACAACGCGCAGTTTTCCTCGCACGCGGGCGCTTTGCTGCGCGACGTGCGCACGGTCAGCACGACCTTGTCGGCCGGCATCGAGATGACGGCGCGCGTCAAGAAGGGTATGTCGGGCGTGCAGGCGGCGGCCCAGTTCGAACCGATACGCACGACACTGAACAGTTTATATAACGAGAACATCAGCTATGAAGCGTTTCTGACCCTGGCCCTGATGCCGGCCATGCTGCAGATTTTCATCGTCGTCGCCGTCGTCACATCCATCGGACGCGAGTTGCGCGACGGCACGGTGCCCCAATGGCTGGCCTCGGCCAACGGCAGCTGGCTGCGCGCCGTGGGAGTCAAGCTGCTGTTTCCCGTGATCGCCTACTGCGTGCTGGCGCTGCTGTACTTGCTGTTCTTCAGCCTGGCGCGGGGCTGGGCCGTGGCGGGCAGCTTGCCAGCCTTGCTGCTGAGCATGCTGCTGCTGGTGCTCGCGTATTGCGGCCTGGCGACCCTGCTGATCGGCGCCACCCTGTCCCTGCGCCTGGCCCTGTCGGGCGCGGCATTTATTACCGCACCGGCCTTCGCGTTCGCGGGCCAGGCCTTCCCCTTGATGGCCATGCCGGCGCCAGCGCGCGCCTGGGCGGAAGCCTTGCCGCTCACGCATTATCTGCAGTTGCAAACGAAATACTGGTTGGCCGGCGCGCCGTGGCGCTATGGCGTGCAGGAAATGCTGATCTTGGCCGGCTTTGCCATCGGCTGCGGCGCCGTGGGCGTGTTCCTGCTGGCGCGCCGCGCGCATGCACCGGCGGCATGGGGGCGCGCATGATGTGGACCGCCTTTGTCGCCACCTGGCGCGCCATGCTGACGGACAAGGGCGCGCTGACCTTGCTGTTTATCGGCGGCATCATCTATTCCTTCTTCTATCCTTTGCCGTATTCGACGGAAATCGTCCAGCGCGTGCCCGTGGCCGTCGTCGACCAGGACCGCAGCGCCATGTCGCGCCAGCTCACGCGCTTCGCCATGGCCCATCCCTCATTGCAAGTCGTGGCCGTCACGCCGGACTTGCCCGTCGCGCAGGATTTATTGTGGCGCGACCAGGTCATGGGCGTGCTGATCCTTCCCGAAGGTTTGCAGACGGACGTGCTGGCCGGCCGCGCCGCGCATGCGCAGGTGGCGGGCAATGGCTTGTATCTGATGTTGAACAAGGTGGCCCTGAACGGCCTGGCGGAAGTGGTGGGCACGGTGTCGGCCGGCATCGAGCTCAAGCGCCTGGGCGCAGGCACGCCGTCGACCGTGCAGGCCAACCAGCAGCGCTCGCCCATCGCCTTCGACGCCGTGCCCTTGTTTAACGTCAAGGAAGGCTATGGCGCGTATGTCGTGCCCGGCGTAGCGACCTTGATCGTGCAGCAGACCTTGCTGATCGGCATGACCATGCTGTTCGGCACCTGGTATCAGCGCAAGACTTTCCCCGTGGCAGGCAAGCGCACGGCGGGCGGCTATGCGGGCATGCTGCTGGCGTTTGCCTGCGTGGCCTTCCTCAACTGCTGCTATTTCTTCGGCTTCGTCTTCTGGTTCCAGGATTACCCCCGTGGCGGCAACTTCGGCGGCATGCTCTTGCTGCTGGTGCTGTTCTCGCTGGCGGAGGCGGCGTTCGGCATGCTGCTGGGCATGCTGTTCCGCACGCGCGAGCGGGGCACGCAGCTGATGATCGCCACCTCGATGCCCGTGCTGTTCCTCGCGGGCCTGACCTGGCCCGTGTCGTCCATGCCCGTCGTGCTGCAATGGCTGCGCTGGCTGCTGCCTTCCACGGCCGGCATCCAGGGCTTTGTTGCGCTCAACCAGATGGGCGCCTCGCTGTATGAAATCCGCCATGAAGTGGCGGGCTTGCTGGCCTTGCTGCTGGCCTGCGTGGCACTGGGCTGGTGGCGCTGGCGCAAGGTGGAGGAAACCGTTGTCGATTTGAACAAGGCCGAAGGCACTTGATATGTAATAATTTCATTTCCACATTAAATAACAACGCCTGACAAAACCGACGCGCAGCAGGTTTTGACAGGTGTCAAGCAAACATGTCCGCCTTTAATCTGTTCCAGCGCCTGTCCCAAGCCCCCACCAAGCCCAAGGCCGCGCCCGCCGCGCGCCAGTTCGACGTGGCGGATCTGTACCAGGGCCCCATCGCGCTGGGAGCGGAAGGCGAGGCGCAAGCGCGGCCTTTCGATGAAAAGCTGCGCCAGGCGTATTTCTGGATCGTCAACCACGCCATCATCAGCCCCCATTACGACATCGAGTACAACGACGGTCCGTCGCAGACCTACTCCGTGGGCGACAGCCGCCGTACCCTGAATTTGCCGTCGGCGCAAAGCTATTCGAGTTTTATTTTGCTGCCCCTGCTGACGTTCGCCACGCGCCGCAAATGCCTGTTCGTCGGCGGGCCGGGGCGGGGCAAGACGGCCAGCGCGCTGCTGATGGGCGTGCTGGCCGGTTCGACGGTGAAAGAGGTGAAACGCGCGATGCAGCATGGCCACCCGCAGATGACGGTGGCCGACTTGCTCGGCAATCCACTGCCGGCGGACCTGGTCAACGCGCAAAGCATGGACGATATCCGCATCGCCTGGCGCGCCTGGCTGGGCATGCGCGTGAAGATCGTCGATGAATACAACCGCATCCCCACGCGCACGCAAAGCGCGCTGCTCACCGTGATGGGCGACAATTACGCGGAAGTGCTGAACCATATCTACGAGTGCCCGGAAGCGGCCTGGTACCTGACGGCCAACGACGATCAGGGCGGCGGCACGTATCAGGTGATCGAGGCGCTGCGCGACCGGGTCGACGTGACGGTGCAGGCGCTGGCCTTCAATCCCCGCTTCCTGAACGAATTGCTGCTGCGCGTGGAAGAAAACGTGCGTCCCGAAGAGCTGGTGCCGCCCGATATCATCTTCACGGAAGGGGAGGTAGACCAGATCGGTGTAGCGATCCGCCAGGTGGGCATACCCGACGCCGTGCGCCGCCGCCTGGAATTTTTTGCCAGCCAGTTCGAGCTGTTCGAGACGGCCGGCGGCCAGTTCGAATACATGACCAAGGATACGGCCCGTTTGGCCGGCGCCGACCGGGGCGCCGCGCAGGCGGCCGACAATGGGCGCGACCGTTTGAAGGATCTCGGTTGCCAGACCTTGAACGGCATCTCCGTGCGCACCCTGATGGCGCTCATGATCTACGCCAAGGCCATGGCTTATTTCCGCGGCAATGGCGAAGTGGAGCTGGAAGACTTGCGCCAGGTGCTGCCCTTCGTCCTGCATAACAAGCTGCAGCCGGACCCGGACGCGCCGTTTTTCGCGCTGCCGGAAAACGCCGCCTACCGCAGCGACAGATTGGGCTGGCTGCGCCGCCTGTTCGACCTGTCCAACGATGAATTCAACCGCCTGGACCTGGACCGCGACGATCCGGTGGGCGTGCTGTCGGCCGAATTCGACCTGGGCCTCGACGGCGTCAGCGAGCGCGAAACCCTGGCGCGCCTGAACCGCATCGAAAAGCTGATCGGCGAGCGCACGAAAGGGCGCAAGCTGTACGGCCCCCTGTACGACGACCTGCTCAAGCTCAAATACCTGCATCAGCGCTATACCAACTACCGCAGCTGGCTGCGTTCGCAATGAGCGTGCTGCACTGTCAAGGCTTCCTGGAAGCGCTGGCCATGCTCAATGGCGAGGCGAGCGACCTGTGCGCGAGCTACGAATTGTCACGCCTGC
The DNA here is from genome assembly GCF_059420865.1 of Janthinobacterium sp. GW821-FHT03C10. NCBI lineage: Bacteria > Pseudomonadati > Pseudomonadota > Betaproteobacteria > Burkholderiales > Oxalobacteraceae > Janthinobacterium > Janthinobacterium sp. GW821-FHT03C10. The sequence continues at coordinate 231,434 of NZ_JBWKUN010000003.1, forward strand.
CCGACGCGCCGGACCTTGCCACGGCGCTGGGCCTGCGCGTGGAAGACCATGCCTTGCACGTCATCGCACCCGCACGCGACTTGCCGGCCCCCTTATGGCACATCAAGCTGGCGCCGTGCGGGCGCGCGCAGCTGGAGCAGGTGTGCCAGCGCTGGTTTTTCTCGTCGCGGCACATGCAGGCGGCGCCGCCGGGACGCTTTCGCGCGCAGCCGGTGGCAAGGTTCCTGGAGTTGCTCGATGAGGCGCTGGGCGGTTTTTCCCCGTACGCCGTGAGGATGACGCCGCCCGCCGGTTTCTGGTACGCGATCCACTGGGACGAGATCGCGTTCGAACTGGGCGATGAACGCTATCTGCTGCACTTTTCGCACAGCGACTGAGGGGCAACGATGATCTCTCCTGCCTTTGCCTCGATACTTGCCAGCGGCCGCGCCCAGTTCAATGCGCGCGCGGCGGAAGCGCGCCGGCGCTTTCCCTCGCTCGACATGGCCGCCTTCGGCGTCTTCTTGCACGACGGCGTCGATCCGCTGGTGGTCGCCGTGGCCGCCGCCGCGCCCGAGCGCGCGGGCAGCGTGACCCTGGCCGCCTACGACATGGCCCTGGAACTGGTGGGCCATGGGCTGGCCGGTCCGGCCGCAAAAAATCCCTTCCTCAATACCATCTGGCGCGAGCTGGCGCCATCGTTTGCGCCGCTGCTGGCCACTGCCCCTGTCGACGTGCTGGGCATGCTGAGCAACGCCGCCATCCACATCGCCTCCGTGGCGGGCGCGCGGCCCGCGCAGTGGCAGCGCGAGCTGGCCGCGCTGGCGGCGCGGATCGCCTCGCTGGCGCAGCTGCGCGCCGTGGGCCAGGTGCTGGCCTGGCGCGCGGGCGTCGCGCATTTCCGCCAGGGCGCGCTGACCGCCGCCGATACCTTGCCGCCCGCCTTGGCGCTGGCCGCCTTTGGCGAACCCGGCGCGCAATGGCCGCAGGTGCATGCGCAGTTGCTGGGCAATCCGTGGCGCGGCAATGCGGAGGGCCGGGAGTTCGGCAGCTTCACAGGCCTCGGTGGCGACTTCGGCACGCCGCCCCAGGTGCGCGCTGCGGCAGACGGATTTGTCGTGCGCAGCGCCGAGCACCATTACCTGCTGGTGGCCGACGCCTATGGCGCCGTGCTGCACAGCGCCACGGCGCAGGAGTTCGAGCAGGCGCAAACGGGCACGCCATCGGCCGTGCGCCTCGACGGGACGACCCTGCATCTCGGCGTGCGCCGCATCGAACTCGATGTGCCGGCCGGCGACATCGCCATCGCCGCCAATGCGCACACTATCGCCATCACGTCGCCGTGGACGCATGCGATCCGTTTGCTGCCGCTCGCATGAAGAAGGATGCCGACACCGCGCTGATCGACGCCTGGCGCGCCGCCTGGCCCGAGGCCCTGGCCGTGTGGAGCAAGTTCACGCGCCTGCGCGACCCCAGCCTGTGCGCCAGCCATGTCGAGGCCAGCAAGCAGGGCTTGTCCGGCAGCTTCGCCATGATCCGCCTGCTGGACCAGAGCGTGGTGGTGGACTTGCCGCTGGTGACGGAGCTGGGGCTGGACGGCTACGCGCTGGAAATCCTCGCCCATGAAATCGGCCACCATATCCTCGCGCCGGGCAGCGCCGGCGACCAGTTCCGTTTGCTGGCGCGCATGCGCCGCGCCTTGCCCACCCTGGAGCAGCACGCGCCCATGGTGGCCAATCTGTACACGGATATGTTCATCAACGACCGCCTGCAGCGCCAGGCGAATCTGCGCATGGCCGACATCTACCGCAAGCTGCAGCAGGGGCGCACGGCGCAAGCTGACGCAAAAAGCGGCGGCGTGTGGACCCTTTACATGCGCATCTATGAAAACCTGTGGCAGCTGGAAAAGGGAGAGCTGGGCGGCGCAGGGGCTGAGAACGAGGCCGACGAACGCCTGGACACGGATGCCTGGCTGGGCGCGCGCCTGATACGCGTGTATGCGAACGACTGGATGGTGGCGGCGGGGCGCTTCGCCACCTTGCTGCTGCCCTATCTGGTCGACGATACGGACGCTCTGAGCCCGAGCCGCTATCTGCAGGACACGCGCGACGCGGCCCGTGGCTGCCAGACGTATGGCGCGCAGCAGATCGAGGATGACGAGGAGGGCGGTGCCATCCACCCGGTGCACGACAAGCGCATTTCCGGCCTCGATGGCGAGGAGCCTCAAGGCGAGGCGCCGGCCAGGCAGGGCGGCGGCCAGCTGCGCGAACCGTTCGAGCTGGGCGACATTTTAAAAGCCTCGGGCATCGATCTGAGCGACCATGAAATCGCCATCCGCTACTACCGCGAGCGGGCCTTGCCGCACCTGGTGGCGTTTCCCAGCCGCCCCGCGCCCGAGTCGCAGGAGCCGCAGATGGAGGGGCTGGAAGCGTGGGAGATCGGCGACCCGCTCGAGGAAATAGACTGGCTGCAATCCGTGATGCAGTCGCCGCGCCCCGTGCCGGGCGTGACCACCGTGCGCCGCGTGTACGGCCGCGAACCGGCGCGCGCCATCGACGCCGTGCCCGTCGACCTGGACATGTACGTGGACAGTTCCGGCTCCATGCCGAACCCGCAGGCGCACACCTCGTTTTTGACACTGGCCGGCGCCGTCATCGCCCTGTCCGCCCTGCGCGCCGGCGCGAAAGTGCAGGTGACCCTGTGGAGCGGCAAGAACCAGGTGATGCAGACGCCCGGTTTCGTGCGCGATGAAGACCTGATCCTGGGCGTGCTGACGGAATTCTTTGGCGGCGGCACCTGCTTCCCCATCCACTGTCTGCGCCAGACCTATGCGGCCAAGCGCGAACGGCCCGCGCACATCCTGATGATTTCCGACGACGGCATCACCACCATGTTCGACAAGGATGAACTGGGCAACAGCGGCTGGGATATCTCGGCGAAAGCGCTGGCCCGGGGCGGCGCGGGCGGCACCATGGCCCTGAACCTGGCGCGCGACTGGGATGGCGCGGCGAGTCACAAGTGGCTGCAGCAGACCTATGACGACCTGAAACGCGCGCGCCGCGAGCAGGACTGGGATATCCATGCCGTCGAGCGCTACGAGGACTTGCTGGACTTTGCGCGGGCGTTCAGCCGGCGCCACTATAGACAACCATGACATGCAGACTCCCGGACCCCACCTCGAAACCCTGACCCACCGCCTGGCCGACACGCCCGTCGAATTCCTCGGCGAGCCCCGTATCGCCGGCGTCGCCAATGCGCAGGCCGTGGCGGTGGCCGCGCTGGTCAACGACATTTTGCTGCTGCATGGCGCGCGCGCGCCGGCCGCGTCACTGCAGGGTTTTGTCGGCGCGCAGGTCAAGGCGGACCGCAACCGCCTGGCGCTGGCCATGATCGTCTGCTGGCTGCTGGCCGATGAGTGGTTCATCGCACAGCGGTTGCCGCAGCATGATCTGCTGCAGGTGCTGGGCGAGGCGGCGCGCGAACTGGCCGCCAGTACGCCGGCCCACCAGTTCACGCAAGACCCGGAGCGGCGCGAGGAACTGGCGCGCATCGTGCTGGCACGCCTGGGCTTTCGGCCCCGCGACGAAAGCGTGGCGCAAGCTACGGACCGATTGTCCGCCATCAGCGGCACGGAGCGCCGCCGCCTGCTCGAGGCGAGCCGTCTGGCCGAGCAGCGCGCGCGAGAGATCCGCGAGGCGCTGGCGAAGAAGGCGGCCGAGGAGTCGGCCGACAAGTGGTCGCGCGAATGACGCTCGCTGGCAAACCTGACGTCAACCTGCCCGGCGGCGCGTGGGAATCGGACCGCGACTATTGTCCCACCCTGACGCCGGCGGGCGCGCGCATGCTGGACAAACTGCGCAGCCATCCTTGCGCGCCCCGGTACCGCAACCGCAGCGGCAACAAGCTGCAGGCGGCGGAAGTCGACGCCCTGCGCGCCTACGAGCAGGAAGTCATGCAGGCGGCGATCGGCTGGAGCGCCGATGCGCCGCCGACCTGGCTGGCGGAGTTTCTCAGGACGGCCTACGCCACGGTGCCGCATTACCGCGCCTGCGGCTCGCCCCCCGCGCGCCTTGCGGACGTGGCGCCCGTCAGCCGCGCCGAGCTGGCGCACGATATCGCCGCCTTCGTGCCCGACGAGGCGGACCTGGCGCGCATGATCAACTTCCAGACGACGGGCACCACGGGCCACCCCTTGCTGATCGCCTCGCACCCGCTGGTGGCGGGGCGCTACCTGGCCTTCCACAAGCGCGCGCTGCGCCGCTTCGGCGTGACTCTGCGCCATGGCGCGGGCCAGGTGGGCGTGATGCTGCTGGGGCACCAGCGCCGCTGCTTCACCTATGTCTCCGTCACGCCGACGATGAACGAATCGGGCCTGGCGAAGATCAACCTGCACGTGGACGACTGGCGCCAGCCTGAAGACCGCGCGCGCTACCTCGATGCCATGGCGCCCGAGCTGATCGCGGGCGACCCCATCTCGTTCGCCGAGCTGCTGACCTTGCCCATGACGCACAAGCCGGCCGCGCTGCTTTCCGTCTCGATGATGCTGTTGCCCGGCATGCGCGCGCGCCTGGAAGCGGCGTTCGGCTGCCCCGTGCTCGACATCTATTCGCTCAACGAGGTGGGGCCGGTGGCCGTGTACGACGAGCGGGCGGGCGGTCACGTGCTGCTGCAGCACCGGCTGTACGTGGAAATCCTCGACGCGGATGGCCGTCCCGTGCCCGATGGAGTCCGTGGCGAGATCACGGTGACGGGCGGTTTCAATTTTTGCCTGCCCCTCGTGCGCTACCGCACGGGCGACTACGCCTCGCTGGCGCATGGCCCCGACGGTCCCGTGCTGGTGGGGCTGGCGGGACGCAGCCCCCTGCGCTACAGGACGGTCAACGGCGAGTGGATCAACAATATCGACATCACGCATGCCTTGAAACCGCTGGCCATCGCCCTGTTCGGCGTGCATCAGCATGGCGACGGCAGCGTCGTGCTGCGCCTGGCGCCGGGCGCCATGCCGCAGGCCGGCCAGGCGCGCGCCTTGCTGGCGCCCTTTTTCGGCGCCATCACGGTCGAGACCTTGCTGGCGGAAGACAAGATCATTCAATACACCTCGGATTTGCAGGAAGCGGCAGCATGAACCTTTATAAGCGCGGCCTCGTGGTCGGCAAATTCTGCCCGCTGCACCTGGGCCACGAGTTGTTGATCAACCGTGCGCAAGACGCTTGCGAAGAGCTGCTGGTGGTCAGCTACACCAAGCCGGAATTTCCCGGCCTGGAACCGGCGCGCCGGGAACGGTGGCTGCGCGCGCAATTCCCGCAGGCGCACGTCGTCGTGCTGGACGATGCGCGCCTGGCCGCCCTGTGCGCGGCGCGCGGCATGCCGGCGCGCGCGCTGCCGCACAACGACGCCGATGGCGAACTGCATCGCCATTTCATGGGCTGGCTGTGCTGGACGGTGCTGGACTTGCCCGTCGATGCCGTCTTCACCAGCGAAGAGTATGGTCCCGGCTTCGCGCAGGTGCTGGAACGGCATTATGCAAGCGGGCCGGTGGCGCACGTCAGCGTGGACCAGGCGAGGAGCCTGGTCCCCGTGTCCGGCACCCTCGTGCGGCAAGACCCGCAGGCGCACGGCGCCTTCCTGTCGCCCGTTGTGCGCGCCGATTTTGTCACGCGCGTGTGCGTGCTCGGCGGCGAGTCGAGCGGCAAGACGACCCTGGCGCAAGCGCTGGCGGCGCATTTCGATACCGGCTGGGTGGCCGAATACGGCCGAGAGCTATGGGAAAACCAGGATGGCGTGCTGGCCTATGAGGATTTGCTGAAGATCGGCCGGGAACAGCTGCGCCGCGAAGCGCAGGCGCTGTTGGCTGCGCGGCGCTGGCTGTTTTGCGATACCTCGCCCATGACCACGTATTTTTACTGCGTCGAGATGTTCGGCAGGGCCGAGCAGGAACTGGCCCGGCTGGCCGAACACCGCTACGACCTGGTGCTGCTGTGCGCCCCCGACTTTCCCTTCATCCAGGATGGCACCCGCCGCGACGAGGATTTTCGCGCGCGCCAGCATGCGTGGTACCAGGCCGAATTGGCGCGGCGGGGGATCGCCTTTATCAATGTGTCTGGTTCGGTGGACGACAGGATCAGGCATGTGGAAAAAGTGCTGGCGGGATCTTAATGACGGATGCGCGGCGGTGTCGGATTACGCTGCGCTAATCCGACCTACGTTGTTGCCACGGCGGCGCACGCGGATACCGCCGCGTAGGTCGGATTAGCGGCGCATGCCGTGTAATCCGACGACATTGCTATAGCGCCCACCGTGCAGGTTGGTGATGCTGGCGCGGCCGCCTGACTGGACATGGCACCGGATTATGGCATGAAGTCCCCTCCAGGCGGTGTGCGTCTCAGGCCGCGTTCAAGGCCTGTTCCAGGTCTTCGCGCAAGTCGTCGATATGCTCGATGCCGACGGACAGGCGCAGCATGTCTTCGGACACGCCCGCCTTGGCCAGTTCCTCGGGATTGAGCTGGCGGTGCGTGGTGGAGGCAGGGTGCGTGGCCAGCGACTTGGCGTCGCCGATGTTGACCAGGCGCGTAAACAGCTGCAGGGCGTCGAGCACGCGGGCGCCGGCCGCGCGCGGGTCTTCGCCGGCGGCCAGTTTCAGGCCGAAGGACAGGATGCCCGAGGCGCGGCCGTGCATGTATTTTTTCACCAGCGCGTGGTCCGGGTGGTCTTCCAGGCCCGCGTAATTGACCCACGCGACTTTCGGATGCTGCTTCAGGTGCTTGGCCAGGGCCAGCGTGTTGTCGCAGATGCGGTCCATGCGCAGGGCCAGGGTCTCGATGCCCTGGATCAGCTGGAAGGCGGAGAGGGGCGAAATGGCTGCGCCCATGTTGCGCAGCGGGACGACGCGCGCGCGGCCGATGAAGGCGGCGGGGCCGAATGCTTCCGTGTAGACCACGCCGTGGTAGGACACGTCTGGTTCGTTCAGGCGCTTGAAGCGCTGCTTGTGCTCGGCCCAGGGGAACTTGCCGCTGTCGACGATGGCGCCGCCCACGGTGGTGCCGTGGCCGCCCAGGTACTTGGTCAGCGAATGGACGACGATGTCGGCGCCATGCTCGATGGGACGGAACAGATAGGGGCTCGGCACGGTGTTATCGACGATCAGCGGGATGCCGTGCGCATGCGCGATCTCGGCTAGCTTGGCCACGTCCGTCACGTTGCCCAGCGGGTTGCCGATCGATTCGCAGAAGATGGCCTTGGTGCGCGCATCGATCAGGGCGGCGAAGCTCTCGGGCTGGCGCGCATCGGCGAAGCGCACTTCGATGCCGATCTGCGGCAGAGTGTGGGCAAACAGGTTGTAGGTGCCGCCATACAGCTGGCTGGCGGAGATGAAATTGTCGCCCGCTTCGGCGATGGTCTGGATCGCGTAGGTAATCGCCGCCATGCCCGACGCGACGGCCAGCGCGGCCACGCCGCCTTCCAGCGCCGCGACCCGCTTTTCCAGCACGTCCTGCGTGGGGTTCATGATGCGCGTGTAGATATTTCCGGCGACCTTGAGGTCGAAGAGGTCGGCGCCATGCTGGGCATTGTCGAAGGCGTATGCCACGGTCTGGTAGATGGGGACGGCGGCGGCCTTGGTGGTCGGGTCGGGGGTGTAGCCGGCGTGCACGGCCAGGGTTTCGATTCTCATGTGGTCTCCGGTTCGATTGGTCTGCGATGGTGAAGCGTTTGAAATTCGCAGCCATTGTGCCATGCCCCCGTTAACTGCTTGCTACGCTTGATAGAATATTAAGTCATAAGCTAGTGCGGTCTTGATATAAGTCATGCAGCTCCGTCTGGCCGATAAACCGTTCATGCGTGCCATGCTGTGCGCAGGCGAATGCTCCGCCGATGGCGCCGCGGCGCATGGCGTCCTCCAGCGGCAGTCCTGCCAGCCAGGCGTGTAAAAAGGCGGCCACGAACGAGTCGCCGGCGCCGTTCGTGTCCACCACGGGCAGCGTCAAGCCTGCCGTCGGAGTGTGGCGCACGGACGCGCTGCCCCGTTCCAGCAGGTAGGCGCCGTGCGCGCCGGCCATGGCGATGACGGCTTGCGCGCGGCCTTGCGAAATAATTGCGCGCATGACGGACTCCGTACGTTCGCCCAGCGCCGCCGTGCTGAGGAAGACCAGGTCGGCGCGCAGCGCGAAGACCTTGTGGTGCGGGTTGACGCCATCCCAGTCGTGCAGGTCGGTCGATACCGTCGTGCCGCACGTCAGCGCATCGTCAAACAGTTCGGCCACCCAGCCCATGATGGAAAAGTGCGCGTGGCGCGCCGGCCCCAGGTAGGGAAGATAAAAAGCGGCGGGCATGCGCACGTCTTCCGGGTGGCGGCCGTCGTACAGCGACAGCCGGCGCCCCTGCGGGTCGACCAGGTTGACGCTGCGCCGCGTGCCCGACGGTTCGACGATGTGTGAAAAATCGAGTCTGGCATCTTTATAGCGCTGCAGGATGGCCGCGCCTTGCGCATCGTCGCCGATGAAATCGATGAACTTGCAGCGCAGGCCCAGCGCGTGGCAGCCGAGCGCCACGCCATTGCCCGTGTGCGCCACGTAGTCGCGGATGGGCGGCACGTGCAGCGAATCGGCCACGGGCAATTGCAGGTCGGGGACGCGCACGATGGTGTCGATGCCGGCGCCGCCGACCACTAAAATATCATAGGTACTCATGGTGCCGCCTTTTCCAACAGGACGGTGCCGGCCGCGTTCACCGCGACGGCGCCATCTTTGACTAAGTATGTTTGATGCGTGTACGCGTCGCGCAGCAGGGCGCCATCGGCGAAGACACCGTGGACTTTCAACGAGACGAGGCCCTGCGCCTCGGGCGCGGCGATGACGGCGTCATCCTGCGTCACGCGGGCGAACGCATACGGTTTTTCATCGATCAGGCGATGCGCGCCGCGCGCCAGGGCAGGGTGGCGCAAACGGAACTGGCCCAGCTTGCGCGCATGCGCCAGCGTCGCCGCATCGAGCGAGCCCCAGTTCATGCTTGACCGCGTGGCCTGCTGTTCGTCGCCGATGGGCGCCGCGCCAGGCTGGCGGGCGCTTTCGTCGCCATAGAACAGCTGCACGCCGCCCGGCGCCAGCAGCAGCGCGGACAAGCCGTGCTTCAATCGCTCGCGCGGGAACAGGCTGGTGTCGTGCGAGGAGATGTACGACAGGATGTCGTAATGGGGCTCATTGCCAATGCGCTTGGCCAGCAGCCCCGCGTACTGGCGGTACACGCCGTCGATGCTTTTCCAGTCGCCGCCGGCGCGGTGTTGAAAGTCGAAATTGATCATCGAATCGAAGCCGGCATCAAACCAGCTGCTGCGCTCGGGGCCATGGCCCCACGCTTCGCCCGTCATCCAGAACGGTGCGTCGTCGATCTTCTGTTCCGGATGGCGCGTTTTCCAATCTTGTAATGCCTCCGTGGCAGCCGCGCGCAGGGCCAGCCAGCTGGCCGGCTCCGCGTGCTTGACGGTGTCGGCCCTGAAACCGTCGACGCCGAATTCGCGCACCCAGTCCGCCAGCCAGTGGACCAGATAGCCGCGCACCGTGGTATCGGGCAGGGCCACGGCGCGCGTGTCGCTTTTACGTTGCAGGATGGGCGGCAAGCCCACGGCCTTGCCGCTCTCCGTGCGGAAGTCGGGCAGGTAGGCCAGCTGCATCGTGTAGTCGTCCTTGCCGCCGTCGGAATAGCCGGGCAAGCCGGCGCGCACCCAGTCCGGGCCCCACCACTGCTTGAATTCGAAGTTGTTGTAGTCGATGAAGCTGTGATAATCGCGCAGGGTGGCCTTGTCATGGCCGGGCCACAGCACGGGCACCTTGTATTGCGCCAGGGTGCGCAAGTCCGCGTAGCCGGGATGGTTCAGCACCACATCGAACAGCACGCGGATGCCTTGCGCGTGCGCCGTGGCGATCATCTCGCGCAGCTCGTCTCGCGTGCCCATGTTGGCGTCCATGGTGGTGTAATCGAGCGCCCAGTAGCCGTGGTAGGCGTAGTGCTGGAATTGCTGCTTGCCGCCCACCACCCAGCCGTGGATCTGCTCGTAGGGCGCCGTGATCCATAGCGCGTTGACGCCCAGGTCGCGGAAATAGCCGGCTTTCAGCTGCTGCGTGATGCCGGCGATGTCGCCGCCGTGAAAGCTGCCCACGTCGCCGCCTTGCGGGTCGGCGGCGCGGCCGTAAGAATTGTCGTTGCCGGGATTGCCGTTGGCGAAACGGTCCGTCACGGCAAAGTAGACAATGGGGTTGTCGGCGAAGCTGAAGCTGAAGCTGCCTGCCTGCGCCGAAGCGCTGAGTAACAGGGCGGCCAGCGTAGTCAGGGAGCGTCGCATGTCAGCCCTTCACGCCGCCAGCCGTCAGGCCGGAGATCATCCATTTTTGCGCCAGCAGGAACACGGCCGTGATGGGCAAGCCGGACAGAATGGCCGCCGCGGCGAAGTCGCCCCAAAGGTATTTTTGCTCGTACAGGAACAGTTTCGAGCCGACGGCCAGGGTCAGGTTGTTCTGTTCATGCAGCAGCACGGACGCGATCGGGTATTCGATGATGGCGCCGATGAAGGACAACAAAAACACCACCATCAGGATGGGCACCGTCATCGGCAGCAGCACGTAGACGAAGGCCTGCCACTGCGTGGCGCCGTCGACCTTGGCCGCTTCCTCGATCTCGACGGGAATGGTTTGATAGTAGCCCTTGATGGTCCAGATATGCAGCGCGATGCCGCCCGTGTAGGCCAGCACCAGGCTGCCGTGGTGGTCGATGCCCAGCCACGGCACGTAGCTGCCCAGCACGTCGAAGATGGCGTAGATGGCCACCAGGGCCAGCACGGCGGGGAACATCTGCAGCAGCATCAGCGCGGACAGCGTCTGCGACTTGAAGCGGAATTGCATGCGCGCGAACGCATACGCGCAGGTGGTCGACAGCAGCACGGTGACGGTGGCGCTCATGCTGGCCACCTTGATGGAGTTCCACAGCCACAGCAGCACGGGAAAGTCCGGCTCGACGAGGGCGCCGTTGGGCGCCTGGTAAGACATGCCCAGCGCCAGTCGCCAGTGCTCGAAGCTGATCTCGGGCGGTATCAGACTGCCCGAGGCGAAGTTGCCTGGGCGTAATGAAATCGACAGGATCATCAGGAAGGGAAACATCACCAGCGCGATCAGCGCGATCACGGCGACGTGGGCCGCCAGGATGCGCCAGCGGTTGGAACGGTCGACAACGATAGCCATATGCTGTCCTTTATGCTTTGTTCATGCGCGTCAGGCGCATGTTGACCAGCGAAATCGCGGCCACGAGGAAGAAGATCAGGGTCGAGATGGCAGCGGCCAGGCCAAAGTTCTGGCCGGAATCCTCGAACGCGATGCGGTAGGTGTAGGACACGAGCAAGTCCGTCGTGCCGGCCGGTAACGTCGTGTCGAGGAAATCGGGACGCCCGCCCGTCAGCAAGCTGATCAAGACAAAATTATTGAAATTGAAGCCCAGGCTGGCCACCATCAGCGGCGTCAGCGGTTTGATGATCAGCGGCAAGGTGATCTTGAAGAAATTCGTCAGCGGTCCCGCGCCGGCCAGGGCCGACGCTTCGTACAGGTCCGACGGGATCGCCTTGATCAAGCCCATGCACACGACCATCATGTAGGGATAGCCGAGCCAGGTGTTGACGATCAGGATCATCGCCTTGGCCAAGGTGGTGTCCGAGAACCAGGCGGGCTTGATGCCGAACAGGGCGTCGAGCACCAGGTTGATTTCGCCGAAGTTGTTATTGAACAGCCCCTTGAAGACCAGGATGGAAATGAAACCGGGCACGGCGTACGGCAGGAACAGCAGGGTGCGGTACAGGCCGCGGAAGCGCAGTGCATCCCAGTTCAAGAGCACGGCCAGCACCATGCCCAGGCCCGTCGTGGTGGCCACGCTGATCAGGGCGAAAACGATGGTCCAGACGAAAATGCGCAGGAAGGGGCCGCGGAACGCTTCATCGGAAAAGATTTTCACGAAGTTGGCAAAGCCCACATTGACCTTGAAACCCGGTTCCAGTTTCGTGCCGTCCGGCATTTCATAAAAGCCCGTCTTGAAGTTCGGCGTCACGAGTTCGCCCGTGGCGACTTTTTTGAGGGTCTTGTCCGGCAATTGCTTGTAGACATGCGCGACGGGACCGAATTCGCGCAAGCCCACCATGCGCAGCTCGATCTTGTTCGGCAGGACCAGGGTGAGCAGCTTCAAGTCCTTTTGCAGGGCGATGATGTCCTTGATGGGCAGGGCAGGGGCCAGCACGGGCGCCTGCACGGGGTCAGCCGGCGCCACGTCCACCTTCAGCGGGACGGCGCGCTTCAGGGCTAGCGGCGGCGTCAGCAGCACTTCGCCCGTGTCCGGGCTTTCCAGGCGCAAGCGGTATTCCTTGTTGTCGGCATGCACGGTCATGGCATAGCCGGCGCTTTCCACGCGCTGCGTCTCGTCGAGCAGGTATTGCGTGGCCCTGTCGTAGGTGAGCAGGTTGCGCGAGCTGAAATTGGTAAAGCCGATCGACACCGTGTACACCATCGGCAACAGCACGAAGACGATCACCGCCGTGATGCCGGGAAACAGATAACGGTAGGCATAGGCGCGCGGCGACGTGAAGACAAACGTCGTCAAGGTCAGCAAGCCGAGGAAAACGGCGGCCAGCATGGTCTGGCCGGAAATGTACAACATGAAGAGCAGATACAGACCCAGCGCCATGCTGATGGTCAATACCGTAGGGCCGATAAACTTGCGCACGATGGGATACCTGTAGTGATACGTAGGTCGGATTTGGCCCAAAGGGCCGTAATCCGACAACATTGTTGGCGGCACATGTCGGATTACGCGCTACACGCTAATCCGACCTACGCTCAATCAAAATATGGCTTAATTGGCGGTCGTAATCCGCTTCGCCGCCGCATCCAGGCCATCCTTGGTGCTCTGACGGCCTTGGGTGATGTTTTCCAGCGCCGATTGCATCGACGACCAGAAGCGGCCCATTTCCGGGTTGTTCGGCATCGGGCGGCCCGCTTGCGCGCTTTCCATCGTCGCCTGGATGTTCGGATTGGCTTTCAATTCCGCGAACAGCACCTTGTTCGCCGGCGTGCCCAGCGGGACGTCGGCATTGATGGTTTTCAGGCCGTTGATCTGCAGCATCTGGTTTTCCAGGAATTCCGTCGCCAGGTCCTTGTTCGGGCTGGCCTTGGAAATCATCGCGCCCAGCACGCCCACGAATGGGGTGGCCGTCTTGCCTGCCACGGTAGGAATCGTTGCCACGCCGTAATTGATCTTCGATTTGCGCGCATTGTCCCACGACCATGGACCGTTGATCATCATGGCGATCTTGCCCTGGTTGAAACCCGCTTCCATTTCCGCGTAGCCGGCGCCCTTCGGCATCGCGCCGCTGTTGATCAGGGTCATCAACGCGTTCACGCCGGCTTGCGAACCGGCATTGTTCACGCCCGTCTTGGCTGCATCGTAGCGGCCGTCGGACTTGACTTCAAACGGGAAGCCGCCGCCCGCGCCCAGCAAAGGCCACGTGAAATAGGTATTCGTGTAATCCCACAGGATGGCTTTCTTGCCTTGCGCGGAGAGTTTCTTGTCCAGCGCGGCGATTTCCTCGAAGGTCTTTGGCGGGGTCGGCACCAGATCCTTGTTGTAGACGAGGGCGACGGCTTCGATCGAGATCGGGTAGCCCCAGGTCTTGCCGCCCACGGTGAAGGCGTTCCAGGCCAGCGGCAGGATGGCGGCGCGCGCTTCCTTACTTGGCGTCACTGGTTGCAGCAAGCCCGCGTCGATCCAGGTGCCGATGCGGTCATGCGGCCAGATCCAGATGTCCGGGCCCTTGCCGGCGGCGGCCGCTTGCTGGAATTTGTTCGGCGCATCTTCCGGATGCTCGACGACGACCTTGATGCCCGTCTTCTTGGTGAATTCCTCACCGACCTTGGCCAGGCCCTTGTAGCCTTTGTCGCCATTGATCCAGATCAACAGGGTGCCTGCTTCGGCCGCGTTTGCCATGCTGACGGCGGCCAGGTTGCCGATGCCGGCCAGGGCGGCGGCGATCAGGGTGGTTTTGATGAAGCTGCGTTTCGGGTGCGTGAAGGACATGTCAATCTCCAGTATCTTTTTTTATGCTAAGTTTATGTTGAGTATCAAGGCTGAAACGATGCAACCAGGCCAGGCGGCGCCTGTAGCGCCTGGCCCCTAAAGCGGATAGATCAGGTGCGGGTCTGGCCGTGTTCGTCGAACACGTGGACACGGGCGGGCGCCACCTGCAGAGATACGGACTGGCCAATCGCCCAGTCCGTATCCGCATCGGCGCGCACCACCAGCGGCTCGTCGCCGCCGGGCACGTGCACATACAGATAGCTGATATCGCCCAGCTTTTCCACCGCCTGCACGGTGGCCGTGATGGCGGCAGCGGCGCCGGGCGCGCACGCCTGCACGTGCTCGGGGCGCGCGCCGACGGTGACGGGCATACCGCTGGCCAGCGGCTGCGTCAACGCCGCCTGCAGCATGCCGCCCGCATTCGTGGCGACGGTGGCCACGCCGTCGACATAGCTGTGGATCTTGCCTTTAAGGAAGTTCATGCGGGGCGAACCGAGGAAGCCGGCCACGAACAGGTTGGCGGGATGGTGGTACAACTCCAGCGGCGCGCCCACCTGCTCGATGCGTCCCGCGTTGAGCACGACGATGCGGTCGGCCAGGGTCATCGCTTCGACCTGGTCATGCGTGACGTAGATCATGGTCGAGCGCAATTCACGGTGCAGATTCGCCAGTTCGATGCGCATCTGCACGCGCAAGGAGGCATCCAGGTTCGACAGCGGCTCGTCGAACAGGAAGACGTCGGGCTTGCGCACGATGGCGCGGCCGATGGCCACGCGCTGGCGCTGGCCGCCCGACAAGTCTTTCGGTTTGCGTTCCAGCAAAGGTTCGATGCGCAGGATCTGCGCGGCGCGCTGCACGGCGTCGGCAATCTGGACCTTGCTCATGCCGGCCAGTTTCAAGCCGAAGGCCATGTTCTGTGCCACGCTCATGTGCGGGTACAGGGCGTAGCTCTGGAATACCATGGCGATGCCGCGCTTGGCGGGCGGCACGTCGTTCATGCGCGTCTTGCCGATGAATAAGTCGCCGCCGCTGATTTCTTCCAGGCCGCAGATGCTGCGCAGCAAGGTGGATTTGCCGCAACCCGACGGGCCCACGAAGACCATGAATTCGCCATCGGCGATCTCCAGGTCGATGCCATGCAGGGTTTGCACGTCGCCATATGCCTTCTTCAGCCCTGCTAATTTCAGTCCTGCCATGTCGTCCTCACTGTGTCTATCCGTCCCTGCTGATGCGCGGGGCTCGTTATTGTAATTGGCGGCATGGCCGCCAATGCCTGCGATTTACGCCAGGGTGCCGAACCAGCCGCCATGCGGGGGCAGGCTGATCTGCTGGCCATCTTTACTGCCTGGCAAGCCGTGACCGGTCAGGCCGGCTGCTGGCGCCGCGTCAGGCCAGGCGAAGGTGACGGCTTGCGTGCCCAGGTTGAAGGCGGCCAGCACGGACGGCTGTCCCGGCAAGTCGCGGCGCAGGGCCAGCACGGGTTCCGGCGCATCGAAGAAGACGATGTCGCCGCGCAGCAATTGCGGCAAGGTGCGGCGCCAGGCGAGGATATTTTGCGCAAACTGCAATGGTGAAGCAGAATCGTTTTCTTCGACATCCACCGCGCGCGCCAGGTGTTCCGGCGGCACGGGCAGCCAAGGTTTGGCATTACTGAAGCCGCCATGCGGCGCATCGGCCACCCATGGCATCGGCGTGCGGCAGCCGTCGCGGCCCTTGAACTGGGGCCAGAACGGGATGCCGTACGGGTCTTGCAGCGCCTCGAAAGGAATGTCCGCTTCCGTCAGGGCCAGCTCGTCGCCCTGGTACAGGCACGGCGTGCCTTTCAAGGCCGCCTGCACGGCCAGCACCACCTTGGCCAGCGACGGCGACGGGTTCTGGCCGCCCCAGCGCGTCATCACGCGCACGCTGTCGTGGTTGCCCACGGACCAGGATGCCCAGCCGTCGGCCACTTGCGCCTCGAATTCTTCCACCTGCTTGCGGATATGCGCGGCGGAAAACTCGGCCGTCAGCAGGTTGAAACTGTAAGCCATGTGCAGCTTGTCGGCGCCCGTGTAGGCGGCCATCGTGGCCAGCGCATTGTCGTCACCCACTTCGCCGATGGAAATGGCCTGGTATTCATCGAGTACGGCGCGCACGCGCTGCAGGTAGGCGATGTTTTCCGGTTGCGTCTTGTCGTACATATGCGCCTGCATGCCGTACGGATTGATGGCCGACACGCTGCTCGCATCGCGCTGCGCGGCGGGCGGATTGTCGCGCAGCAACTGGTCGTGGTAGGGGAAATTGCAGGAATCGAAGCGGAAACCGTCGACGCCGCGCTCGAGCCAGAAACGCAGGTTGTCCAGCTGCGCCTGCTGCACGGCCGGGTTGTGGAAGTTCAGGTCGGGCTGGCTGACGAGAAAATCGTGCAGGTAGTACTGGCCGCGGCGCGGTTCCCATTGCCAGGCGGAACCGCCGAACACGGACAGCCAGTTGTTCGGCGGCGTGCCGTCCGGTTTCTGGTCGGCCCACACA
This sequence comes from Janthinobacterium sp. GW821-FHT03C10, assembly GCF_059420865.1. Lineage (NCBI taxonomy): Bacteria > Pseudomonadati > Pseudomonadota > Betaproteobacteria > Burkholderiales > Oxalobacteraceae > Janthinobacterium > Janthinobacterium sp. GW821-FHT03C10. Next base: position 248,021 of record NZ_JBWKUN010000003.1, read on the forward strand.
TACCAGTCGGCCTTGGGATTGTCGCGGCTGGAGCGGCTTTCCACGAACCACGGGTGGAGGTCGGACGAGTGCGACAGCACCTGGTCGATCATCACTTTCAAGCCCAGCTCATGGGCGCGCGCCACCAGGCGGTCGAAATCGGCCAGGGTGCCGAACATGGGGTCGACGTCGCAGAAGTCGGCCACGTCGTAGCCGAAGTCTTTCATCGGCGACGTGAAGAAGGGCGAAATCCACACGATGTCGGCGCCCAGGGCGGCGATGTAATCGAGCTTGGAGGTAATGCCGGGCAAATCGCCGATGCCGTCGCCATTGCTGTCGAGGAAGCTGCGTGGATAGACCTGGTAGATGACGGCGCTGCGCCACCAGTCGGCGGGCAGGTGGGCGAGATTGTTCTGGATGGTCGGCATGAATGATTTCTTAAAAGTTGTCTGTAGCCGTGGCTATCAGGGCACGCTGCTGGTTGGTAGGCGAACGTCTTATTTTAAAATTCAAAGCGCTTTGGGTATGAAATGAGTATAGTTCAAAGCGCTTTGAAAAGTAAAGCGATACACGCGCCAGACATACGATTTTTTTATGAGGGTGATTCAGGACAACAAGGCGGGAGAGCCGGGGTCAGACCCGCCGGGTCTGACCCCAGATTTCTGCTGCGGGTCAATGCAATATTTAGTTACCTAATTACAGGTCCCGCCGACTCGCCCGGCAACAGTTCGCACGGCCACAGTTCCTGCAGGTCGGTGACGGGCGTGCCGTCCATCAGGGCCAGCAGCATGTGGATCATCTTCGCGCCGGCGCCGCGCGGGTCGGGCTGGACGACGGTGGTGACGTTATGGCCGGCCAGGGAATCTTCCATCACGCCCCAGACGATCAGCGACATTTCGCTGCCGATGGCGATGCCCGCGTCGAGCAGGGCGCGCACGGCGCCCACGCCCGACATGTGGTTGTCGACGATGACGGCGGTGGGGCGGGGCGAGCGGGCCAGCAGGCGTTGCATGGCCTGGTAGCCGGCGCGGCGGTCGTGCGCGTTGTCGACTAGGTTGTCGGGATCGACGGCGAGGCCGCCCGCCTGCATGGCGTGCTGGAAACTCTCGACGCGCTGGCGCACGAAGTTCAGGTCCGGCGTGGCGCTGATCAGGCCGATGCGCTGGTGGCCCAGCTGCGCCAGGCGTTCGACGGCCAGGCGCATGCCCGCCTCGTTGTCGTAGTCGAACCACGCGTGCGGCTGGTTCAGCTGCGTGCGGCCATGCGCGACGAACGGCATGCCCTGCTGCGCCAGATAGGCGATGCGCTCGTCGAACGGTTTCGTGCGCCCGACGATCAAGCCATCGATGCGGCGGCCCTTGACCATGCGTTCATAGGTGTGGAATTCATTGGTGGCCGAGGCGGGCGCGATCATCATGTCCATCTGCTGCGCTTCCAGCGCTTCGGACATGCCGCCGACGATGTCGATGAACATGGGGTCGGCCAGGTCGTTCGGCATCAGCGGGTAGATGATGCCGACGATGTTCGTGCGTCCCACGGCCAGGCTGCGCGCCATGGGATTCGGGCGGTAGCCGGCCGCCTGCGCGGCAGCCAGCACCCGCTCGCGCGTGCGTTCGCTCACTTCCGGATAGCCATTCAAGGCGCGGCTGACGGTGGTTTCGGATATTCCTAGCGTTTTGGCGAGATTTTTGAGGTTCATGAATGCTGCAGTCGGGGTCTATCCAGGGTGAGTCGGGAGCGATGCGGTGCGATGACGGGTAGTTTATCTGATAAATGCCGGAATGATCAGGGGTATGGCCAGCGGCGGCAGTGCCCAAAAAAATACGCGGGCAAACCCAGGGGCGCCCGCGCTAAAAGAGGATACTGCTGAATCACTACATTGAAGCTGCCGGCCATCGCGTGCAGCGGCGAAATGGTGGGTCCGGGTAATGCGTACCCCTTTGATAGCGGGCGGTGTTGCTGCCACCGGCAAGCGTCCGGGGACGCCTGCCAACGTTCTAGATGCCGGCGATTACCACCAGCTTTCCACTTGGAAACCGACGGAGCTGCCGTTGGTCTTGCCACCAAACACGCCCGTCGACGACAGCGCCGATTCGGCCGCGGCGGCCGACTGGGCTGCCTTGTTCCATTTGGCGTAGGTGTAGAAGGCGCGCAGCACGGGGCGCGACCAGAAGCTGTTGCCGGCCGACAGTTGCGGCGCGAACGTCAGCTTGGTCAGGTTGCGGCTCTCGCCGCCTTCCGGCTTGACGATGTCGTGGCCCAGTTCCACGGCCAGGCTGTAGTTGTCCGTGAAGTGGTAGACGGGACGCGCGCCGATCGACGTCCACTTGCTGCTCACGCCCGCCGTTTCCTTGTCTTCGTAGACGAAGGTGCCCATGCCCGACCAGGCGCCTTTGGGCTGGATCATGATCTGTTCCGTCAGGCGCACGACCTTGTCATCCTTGCCGGCGCCCAGGCTGAAGCCGCCCGTGTTGGCGGCGCTGCCTTTGCCGTACTGCAGTGCCACCTTGTTGAAGCCGCCCAGCAGGTTGCCTTGCGTATGCATGACGGTCAGCAAGTGGCCGCTGGCGACGGGCGCCGCGCCTTGCGCATTGCGTTTCTGGTTGAACTGCAGGCCCAAGGTCAGTTCGCCGTCCGGGTTGACCTTGATGCCGGAGAAGCGCAAGTCGTGGGACAGGCCCATGCGATTGCTGTCCTTGTCGTCGGCCGTGCGCACGATGGCGTAGGCCAGCTTGGCGGCGCCCAGGTCGATGTTTTCCAGGCCGGCGCCAGGGCCGCTGTTATTCCAGAAGTAGTAATCGGTGATGTGCACGTCCTGGCGGTCGTAATAGCGCTTGCCGACCCAGGCGCGCGCTTCGGCGAAGGCGCCCGTGCCGATCTTGTCGGCGACGACGTTCATTTCGCGCCACGACGGGTCCGATTGTTCCCAGTCCTGGTTCTGGTTGACGGAGAACGCCACCAGGGTATTGATGCGGAACGTGGTGCCGTTGGCTGCCTTGAAGGCTTCGCCGCCGAATTTCAGCTCGCCGTAGGTTTCGCACTCATTGCCCAAGCGATACTTGGACGAGGCGCCGGCCAGGCCGAAACACGCTTCCTTGCCGCCTTCGCTGCTGGTGCCGAAGCCCGAACGGATGTAGCCGCCGAAATCGATCGGCAGGGCGGCCTGGGCGGCCGAAGCGCTCAAGGCCAACGCCACGGCGGCAGGCAAAGTTTTCAAGAAATGTTGGTTCATTGCGTCTCCAGTGTTTTTATAGGTGTGGGATCGGCGCGCATCAATTTGCGCAGCCAAAGCGCTTTAGTTATGTTTCAAAGCGCTTTGAGTATAGTTCAAAGCGCTTTGATCAGTAAACTAGTTTTAATCCTTGAAACTTTTGAGGTGTTGCGGAGAAACATCAGGGAGGGCGGCGGCACATGGGCGCCGCCGGGTACGGCAAGAGGGAATCAGGAGGGAGCGTCGCAGGCGGGCAGGGCGGTCGTGTCCGTTGCCGCAGGGGCCGGATGGCGCAAAAATGCCAGGATCAGCAGGGCCGACGCCGTCGTAATGCTGGCCAGCACATACAGCAAGTGGCGGAAGGCCGTACCATACGCTTGCGCCAGTTCGGCGGCGCCGGTTTGTGGCAGCAGGGTCGCTGCATGGCGCAGCTCGCCGAGGGCCAGGAAGGGGCCCGCGCGCGCCGCCTGCTCCGCGCCGATGCCGGCAATGCCGGCGCCGCCCAGCGCCGCGACAGTGAGCGTGCCCAGCAGCGCGCTGACGATGGCCAGCGCCAGGCCTTCGCCCGCCACTCGCGTCGTATTGAAGATGCCGGCCGCCATGCCGGCCCGTTCGACGGGCACGACGCTGATGGCCAGGCCATCCATCAAGCCCCACGGCAGGCTGATGCCGCAGCCGATCAGCAGCAGCGGCCCGATCACGGTAGCGGGCGCTTGCCCTGGCGCGCAGGTGGAGAGCCACAGCAAGCCGCCCGCCGCCAGCAGCAGGCCGCTGGCGCAAATGTGCGCGGCGGCAAGGCGCTGCGCCGCCATGCCGGCCAGGACCGGCAGCACCAGCATGGGCGCGGACAGGGCGATCATCATGCGTCCCGCTTCCAGCGCGCTGTAGCCTTCGATGCCGATGAAGCGGGCCGGCAGCAGCACCAGCAGCACGACGAAGGAAAACGCGGGCGCGGCCGCCAGCAATTGAACGCCTGCAAAGGCGGGCAGGCGGAACAGGGTCAAGTCCAGCATGGGCCGCGCGGCGCGCCGCTCCACGCGGATGAACGCGGCCAGCAGCAAGGCCGCGCCGCCGAACAGCCCCAGGCTGGCGGCGCTGCCCCAGCCGTTGTGCGGCGCCTGCAGCAAGCCATAGGTAAACAGGGACAGCGCACCCGTAAACGTCACGGCGCCGGGCCAGTCGACGCCTTGCGCCTGCGGATCGCGCGATTCGCGCATGGCGCGCGCGGCGGCCAGCAGGGCGGCCAGGCCGGCCACGGCCGTGGAGACAAAGATGGCGCGCCAGCCCGTATGCGTGATCAAGGTGCCGGCCAGGAAGGGGCCGAAGGCCAGGCCCACGCCGAAGGCCGTGCCGATCAGGCTGAAGGCGCGCGCGCGGGCCGTGCCGTCGAATTCCTGCGCCAGGGCCGCCAGTCCACTCGACAGGGCCATGGCGCAGCCCAGGCCCTGGACGGCGCGCAGCACGTCGAGCCACAGGATGGCGTGCGCGGCCGCCAAGGCCAGCGCGGCGGCGGAAAACACAGCCATGCCCAGCAAGAACACGCGCTTGCGGCCATAACGGTCGGCCAGCGCGCCGGCCACCATCAGACAGCCGCCAAAGCTGAGCATGAAGGCATTCGTGATCCAGGCCAGCGCCAGCGGCGAGCCGTGCAGGTCGGCGGCGATGGCGGGAATGGCGATGGCCGGCCCCGTGAAACTGAGCGGCATGCACAGCGCGGCCAGGCAGACGGCGGCCAGGACCAGCATACGCCGTAGAGTCGCTTGGTCCGGGGCATGCGCGGGAAGATTCGTATCCATGGGAATGATTCCAGAAAGAGGGAATCTGATGATAATATGGATGCAATCCATGAAAAAGTGGCTGAAAATCCACTCATAGCGGACAAATATTCCTTAATCGTGAAGACATGGATAATCTGAATGGCATTGCCGCCTTCGTGCGCGCGGCGGAAACGCGCAGTTATGTGGCGGCCGGGCGGCTGCTCGGCGTGTCGGCCTCGGCCGTGGGCAAGAGCGTGGCGCGGCTGGAAGAAAAGCTGGGCGTGCGCCTGCTCAACCGCAGCACGCGGCGCATCAGCCTGAGCAACGAGGGCGCGCTGTTTTACGAGCGCTGCCAGCGCATCCTGGCCGACCTGGGCGATGCCGAGGCGGAACTGTCGCACCTGGCCGAGGCGCCGCGCGGCAAGCTGCGCGTCAGCTTGCCCGTGATTGGCTACCGCATCATCCTGCCCCTGCTGGCGGATTTTACGCGCCAGTACCCGGAGATCGAGCTCGACCTCGATTTCAACGACCGCCTGGTCGACGTGGTGGCCGAGGGCGTCGACGTGGCCGTGCGCAGCGGAACGCTCACGGATTCGCGGCTGATGGCGCGCGAACTGGGGCCGTTTGCCTTTGCCATCGTCGGTTCTCCAGCGTATTTTGCCCGCCACGGCGTGCCGGCCACGCCGCGCGCGCTGGAAGAGCACGCCTGCGTGCGCTACAAGTTTCCCACCACGGGCAAGTTGCAGGAATGGGCGCTGCAGCGCGCCGAGGGCGACAGCGGCGGCGAGCTGCGCTTGCCGACCGCCTTGACCTGCAACAATATCGAAGCGCTGATCGGTGCCGCCACGCAGGGCGTGGGCCTCGCTTATTTACCGGACTTTATCGTGCGCGACGCCATCGCGCGCGGCGAACTGCAAGCCGTGCTGGCCGACTGCTTGCTGTACTCGAGCAAGTTCTGGGTGCTGTGGCCGTCAAGCCGCCACCTGTCGCCCAAGATTCGCGTCTTTGTTGACCATTTGTGTACCCACCTGCATTTTTCCTCGTCCCCTCCCGACCCTGCGTCCTTCCCTTGATACCGCTGGCTGCCGCGCTGGCGGCTGGTTGCGGAATATTCCTACCCCAAAGAGATTAATCCTAGTGCTGCTGGATTTATATTTGCTGCGCTGCATCAGTCTATGCCGCACAGCATCAGCTTATACCCTTCCTGAATACCGGTTATTCGTTATGGAAATTGCCATAAGGAATTTATTTATGTTAATTTCATATCTGTTTCTGCAACATTGCATCGCTTCGGCCGTTGCCGGGACATGTGCAGGATTAGGCGCCATAAGCGTGTAGTAACCAACAATTAAGGGATGGTAACCCCGTTCCGTTCAGGGAGTGTGCATGAAGACAGTGATGACGACGCCGCCGAATCCGGCGCCAGCCGCGACCGCGAAACCGGCACGCAAAACGGGTTTGCTGCTGGGTGGCGGCGCACCAAATTCCACCCTGATCGCCGGTGCCCTGGCCGCTTTCCTCGACGAGGGCATCGAGTTCGACGTCATTTCCGCCTCCGGCGCCGGTGTGCTGATGGGTTTGCTTTACACGACGCCGCATGAAGCCACGCCGCGCCAGGCCTTGCAAAGCTGGGCCGACACGGGCGTGGCCGACAGCATCTACAAGATGATCCCGATCAACTACAAGGTGTTCCAGAAGCCGGGCATGCACGCGAGCACCTTCCGCGACGCCTTCCAGCCGCCGGCCAACAATCCTTTTTTTCAGGCCTTCCAGCAAACGTTTGCGGGCATTCCCTCGGCCTGGTCGGACTGGGGCAAGCTGATGGTGTCATCGCTGTCGCCATCGGACCTGTCGGCGAAAAGCCTGGGGCTGTGCGCGCATTTGCCCTTCCTGGAAAAAGCCGTCGATTTCTCGGGCGTGGCGCGCATGCGTCCCGATTTCTACATCAATGCCTACAACCTCAGCGAGCACCGCATGCAAATCTGGGGCAAGCACGAGATTGAAGCCATCCACGTGCGCGCCGCGCTGTCGTTTCCTTTCCTGTATGCACCGACGACCATCGCCGGCGACGACTACATCGAGGGCGCGGCGCTCGACACGCTCAATTTCGACCCCTTTATCGAAGGCAAGGGCGAGCACCATGACGCCGATACCCTGGTCATTCTCGACATCCTCGGCGACGAGCGCTTGCTGCGCAAGCCGCGCAACCTGTACGACGCCTGGGTACGCTCCATCATCACGCCGCTGGTGAAGATTTCCAAGAGCGAACTGCGCCTGTTTGAACTCGAGCACAACACGGACAGAAGTACGGGCCAGCCCAAGCGGCGTCTGTTGAAACTCGACTTGATGGGCGGCATTCCGGAACAGCACTGGCCCGACACCCTGGACTGGTCCAGCTCGAACATGCAGCTGCTGTTCGACGTGGGCCACAAGGCGGGCCTGGCGTTTTGCCGCCAGCATGGCGACTTGCTGCGCCGCACGCCTGATGCTGCCCCGCTGGCGGCCTAAGCCCGCGCCGCCTGCAACCGGTCCCGGCCACCTGATCGGCAGCTACTCATCCCGCCTGGCCTTGCCAGGCCACCCTTTTTACTGTGAAACACCATGAATATCACCAAGCAATTAATCCTGACCCTCACCATCGCCTTGCTGGCCCTGCTATTGTTGGGCGCCGGCGGCGCCATCCAGCTGCAGCGCGCCCAGGAGCGTTTCGACACCGTGCAAAACCGCATCATTCCCAGCATCCAGGGCTTGAATGCGGCCAAGGGTTTCCTGGCCGATTCGCGCCTGGCCGGCTACCGCCTGTCCGTGTTCTCGAATCTGGCCGACAAGACGGCACTGGACAAGGCCGTGGCCGACGCCAACACGAATTTCGACAAGGTGATCGCCACCTACCGCGCCGAGCGCCTGTACGATGCGACGGACAGCAAGATGCTCGACGCCGACCAGGCCGCCATGGAAGCGTACCGCCGCGCGCTGGTGCCATTCTTTGCCGCCGCCTACGCGGGCGACATGGATGGCGTGCGCGCCACCTTGCTGGCCGGCACGCCGCTGGCCATCACGGCCGCCGCGGCGAAAAAGAGCATGGATGACCATATCGCCTACAACAACAAGCTGGTCGATGATGTAAAAGCGGAAAGCCTGGCCGCCTACGACACGGCGTTCAACACCATGCTGGCCGTGCTGGGCGTGGCCGTGCTGCTGACGGGCGCGCTGGCCTGGCATATCTACCGCACCATCAGCGGCGGCCTGGGCAATATCGAACATACGCTGGAGAGGGTCAGCGCCTCGCTGGACCTGTCCGCCGCCATGCCCGTCGAGCGCATGGATGAAGTAGGCCGCACGGCCACCGCCTTCAACAAGTTTCTGGAGCGTATAGTCGGCGTGATCGCCACCGTGCGCGCCTCGGCTGATACGGTCAGCGTGGCCGCCGCGCAGATTTCCGCCGGCAACGCGGACCTGTCCGTGCGCACGGAGCAGCAAGCGTCTTCCTTGGAAGAAACGGCCTCCAGCCTGGAAGAGCTGACCTCGGCCGTGCGCCAGAATACGGACAATGCGCGCCAGGCGAATACCCTGGCCGTGTCCGCCTCGGACGTGGCCCGCAAGGGCGGCGCCGTGGTGGCGCAAGTGGTTGGCACGATGGGCTCGATCAACGAATCGGCGAAGAAGATCGCCGACATTATCGGCGTGATCGACGGCATTGCCTTCCAAACCAACATTTTGGCGCTGAATGCAGCCGTGGAAGCGGCCCGCGCGGGCGAGCAGGGCCGCGGCTTCGCCGTGGTGGCAACGGAAGTGCGCAACCTGGCGCAGCGTTCGGCAGCGGCTGCGAAGGAAATCAAGGGCTTGATCGAGGATTCGGTGGATAAGGTCAACACGGGCAGCGCGCTGGTCGACCAGGCGGGCGCGACGATGGAAGAAATCGTCGCCAGCATCCGTCGCGTGACGGACATCATGGGCGACATCGCCAACGCCAGCCACGAGCAAAGCGCCGGCATCGAGCAAGTGAACCAGGCCATTTCGCAAATGGACCAGGTCACCCAGCAAAACGCGGCCCTGGTGGAAGAGGCCGCCGCAGCGGCATCCTCGCTGCAAGACCGCGCCGTGGAACTGGTCGACGTGGTGGCCGTATTCCGCCTGCGCGGCGATGCCAAGGAAAAATCATTGAAGGTGGCGGGCGGCTTGCCGGCCCCGGCTTCAGGTGCCGCCAGCCGGCGCCTGGCGCTGCCGGGCCGCAGCGCCCGCGCTTGATCGTTGTAACCGCCCCGGTACGCCGGGGTTTTTCTTTGGTGATGTCACTGTCTCGTGCGGGAGCGTGGATGTTCCGAGTCGCCCCATTGCAGACATACGAACGGGTGACAGAAGCCTTGACTTCACTCCCATTCACAAGCTTATCAAATGAAAGTGTCCGAAAATGCCGGGCTCGCTCAATAGTGAGGCGTCTCGCGGCCGGAGACGCCATGCGGTGTCTACATTGGCACAGTCTTTCAGAAGCGGTACAGACTGCCGGAGCCAACGCTGTCCACCGGCGTGCCGTCCGTGCAGCCGGCCATCGGCAAATCCTGCGCCCATCCTGCTGCCAAGGCATGCACGTCACGCAAGGGATCGGACGCCTTGGCCCGCTCATTGCGAATGCGGCAGGTTTCAGGATCAGTAGCAAACAGCCCGCGCGCGAAAACGCGACCCTGCTCGGCCAGCTTCGCGGTCTTCGGCCCGCGCAGCTCCGCGAAGCGCAGCAAGGCTTCATCGAGGCAGCCGTTCGTCCCAACCAGACACCGAGCCAGATGCCAGGCGTCTTCCAGCGCCTGACAGGCGCCCTGGCCAGATGTCGGCAACGGCGCGTGCGCCGCATCCCCCACGAGCAGCACATTCGCTCGGCTCCACGTGTGCAACGGCTCCAGGTCGTGCACGGCGATCAGTCGGACGGCATGCGCCGGTGTCGCCTGGATGATGCGGGTGACAGGCTCCGGCCATCCCGCGAACAGATCCTCAATCTCCTTACGCATATCCTCTGCGGGCGCCGCCCCCGGCAATGGCCGTGCCTGCGCAGCCGCCCAGTAGACCAAATCCGGCCGGACCGCCACGCAACCGAAGCGATCACCCGAGCCCCAATAATCCCGAATCGCGATATCGCCCACTAATGCACTCTCCCCCTGCGCCACACCCACCCAGTTCACGAAGCCCTGATAAACTGGCGTGTTGTCCCCCGCGACGAACCGGCGTGCCACCGAGTCCATGCGGCCATCGGCGCCGATAAGCAGATCTGGACGAATGCTTACCCCGTTTTCGAACCGCGCCACGGCTTTGCCGCTAGCATCGAGGTCGATCGCCACAGCCCGATGCCCGAATTCAACCGGGATCCCGGCCTGTGCCGCATGATCCAGCAGTACCGCCTGCAAGTCCCGGCGCAAAATCGTATGGGTCGGATGTCCCATAATCTGGTCTAGCAGCGCAATATCGATGCCCCCCAAAGAATTGCCCGCGGCATCTTGACGGTGCATGGCCACTGGCCGGCCTCCCACTGCAGCTATGTCTTGCAGCAGCCCTAGTTCCTCCAGCACAAAGCCGGCGTTGGGCCAGAGCGTAACGCCAGCCCCCATAGTCGCAGGCTCCGCCCGGCGCTCATATACCCGGGGACTGTACCCCTGCTTGCTCAAGGCAAGCGCCACGCTCAACCCTGCAATACCGCCGCCAAGTATTCCGATTTCCATGCTGAAGCTCTCCTATTCAATTCGTCCCGACGCGCCGCCGACGGCGATCCATCGGACGAGACGGCATCTTAAATTCCGCCACTGCGGAGTACTAGTATGTGAAAATGGGCGGCTTTCATACCTTAATCGGGATAATAATGCGCAATGCCCTCGACCTGAATACAGTCCGTGTCTACGTGGCGGTCGTCGATGAACAAAGCTTTGCCGGCGCGGCACGCCTGCTGACCCTGCCATCTTCCAACGTCAGCCGCCACGTCGCCTCGCTGGAACGCATGCTGGGCGTCCGCTTGCTGGAACGCAGCACGCGCCACCTGCGCATGACGGAAGCTGGCAGGCTACTCTACGAACGCGCAAAACCCTTGCTCGACGCCTTACTCTCCACCGAGGTAGAGCTTGGCGCAGTACAGGGTGAACTGCGTGGCCCCTTAAGGATGTGCATGCCAGGCGAAGCTCCAAGGCTGCTAGCTCCTATCCTGGCCGAATTCTGTAGCCTCCATCCCGGCGTCGAACTGGAATGCGATACGCGCCTGACCGGTCTGGAAGCTCTCCGAGAAGACATGGACCTGTCCATCGTCTTTCATCGTGGGCGCCAAGATGACAGTAACTTCATCACCCGCGAACTCGCTACGCTGCCCAGCATCGTGGTCGCGGCGCCCGCCCTGCTGGCCAAAACTGGAATGCCGCGCCAAGTGCGCGAACTTAGGTCCTTGCCTTGCATTACCACCTTGAGCGCGTTAAAGGGCCAGCCCTGGCAGTTTCTCGACGCCACAGGCGAAATCGTGAAGGTAGCTGTGCGTAGCCGCTATCGTGTTAACAGCGGAGAACTGGCATTGGCGGGCGCGCGACAAGGCATCGGCTTCGCGATAGTAGCGGCCTACCCATGCCAGGAAGATCTTGCAGCGGGCCGATTGCGGGAAGTGCCGCTGGACCTGTGCCCTGCGCCGCTGCAATTGCTTGGCGCGTACAGCCATCGGCATTCCGTGACTGCGCGGGTTCGGGCTTTGCTGGAATTCATACAGGTGCGGTTGGAAGGAGTCGGGAGCGGCTCAGGATGAAAATCGCATTGAGGAACGCGCCCGAATAGCCGAATGTCTGCTCCGCAACTGCGGACTCAATCGGTGTAAAAATACATGGCTCGTTGCTTGTCTTATCAAGCGCGCCCTTGCTTATTGGCGCATGCCTCAATCAAGCTAGACTCCAAAGAAGGCCGCCATTATGGCCCAGCTTATAACTAGAATTTAATTATATTTATTTGACAAAAAAACAGTGTATTCTGCAATCTCGGCAGGTATGTTTTTGTCGATACAATGGAAAAGCAGCGATGTGTTCCTGCTGGAAGAATCGTCCATTGTCGCAATTGTCATGGAGATTCTGCATGATTGAATGCCATGCAGCCGACCAATATCCGGGCACTGCGCGGCGCCGGATAGCTGCCCCAGTTACTTTCGTCAAAATGATAGGGAGATCCAGCAATTGAGGCAAATTGAAGAAACCATCCACATTGCAGTCCCGCCCACGGTTATCGACCAAATCTGGAGCGAGGTCGACCGATGGCACCTGTGGGATCCGGATACAAAGCAAGCCCGGCTCGATGGGCCGTTCGCAGTTGGCACACACGGCAGGATCGTTCCCAGCAAGGGGATGGGGATTCCGCTGCTGGTCACGGAGCGCTCCGCAGGCCGCTCGTTCACCGTCGAGGGCTACATCCCGCTGTTCCGCATCCACTTCGAGCACACGGTTACTGCCGCAGATGGCGGATCGGAAGTCGTTCACCGCGTGTGGTTCACTGGAGCGCTTGCCTTTCTGTTCGGCCCAGGCGTTGCCAGACAAGTTCGGGAAGGCCTTCCGAAAACGATGCGCTCGCTCAAGGCCTATGCCGAGAAGCGCAACGAAACGCTCCATGATGGCGAGGCGGGCAGGGCTAACGCGGCAACAGCCTGATAGATAGTTTCCCTTCGTCAATTGCTGGCAAAGCACCGCGTCAAATTAACGTGCCGTTCCCGTCATGATGGAATACAATTCTTGCGTGGCAGCCAGCTTGCCTGGCAAGGCCGGGCACGGCGTCACGTTTTGACCTCGGAAAGATGTTGGCTTATGACTCTGCAGTTCCCCCAGCGAACGGCGCCCTGCGCGCCATCCACGCTCCGCCTTTCACGCAAGCCCCTCGTTTCCCTGTTCGTCCTGACGTTTTCGGCTCTGCTGCTCACGGCGCCCGTCATGGCGGCCGCGCCTGCCAGCAGCAGCGTGATGCTGGAAGAGCTGACCAGCACGGAGCTGCGCAGCCGTATCGACCATGGCGCCACGACCGTGCTGGTGCCGATCGGCGGCGTCGAGCAGAGCGGGCCGTATATCGCGCTGGGCAAGCACAATGTGCGCGCCGGCTTGCTGGCGCGCCAGATTGCGCAAAAGCTGGGCAATACCATCGTCGCGCCCGTCGTTTCCTACGTGCCGGAAGGCGCGATTTCGCCGCCGGCCGGGCACATGCGCTTTGCCGGCACGATTTCGATACCGCCCGCCGCCTTCGAAGCCGTGCTGGAAGGGGCCGCCGCCAGCCTGCGCCAGCACGGTTTCCGCGACATCATCTTCCTCGGCGATCACGGTGGTTACCAGAAGAACGAGCAGAACGTGGCGAATAAACTCAACCGCGCCTGGGGCAAGACACCTGCGGGCAAGGAAGCGCGCGCCTACGCCTTGCTCGACTACTATGACATCACGCAATCGGCCTATATTGCCGAACTGCAGAAGCGCGGCCACAGCGGCGCCGAGATCGGCCTCCATGCGGGCTTGGCGGATGCGGCCTTGATGCTGGCGACGGAACCGTCGCTCGTGCGCAGCGAGGCCATGGCCCACGGACCCAAGCCCGGCGTGGCGGACGGCGTGCGCGGCGACGCCACGCGGGCAACAAAGGAGCTGGGTCAGATCGGTATCAAGCTGCAGGTGGACACCTCGGTGGCTGCCATCAAGCATTTGCTGCAACGAAATAAGTAAATCTATCTTCCGCTGGAGGTGCTGAACTTCCGGCTTTTGCAACGAAATGACGCGAAAACATATGAAAACATCTCAACGACGCACCATCGTCACCTTGTCTGCCCTGGCTGCCGCACTGGCCGGCCTGGGCGTGGCCAGCCAGGTCATCGGCGCCAGCACACCGGCCCCGGCCGCTGTCGCCGCGGCGCCGGCGGCAGTCTATTCTCCACTGCCGGGCATGCCGCCGCTGGCGGACCCGAAAAACGTGTACGGCAGCATCGGCAGCAGCAATATGAGCCCCGTCGTCAAGGATCACTTGCGCCGCGTCTATGTGCCGAACCTGCGCTCGAACGACGTCTACGTGATCGATCAGGACAGCCTGAAAGTGGTCGACAAGTTCAAGGTCGGCAGCGGCCCGCAGCACGTGGTGCCGTCGTGGGACTTGCGCACCCTGTGGGTGGCGAACAATGCCGAGCGCACGGACAAGGGCAGCCTGACGCCGGTCGACCCCTTGACGGGCAAACCGGGCAAGGAAGTGCCCGTCGACGATCCCTACAATATGTATTACACGCCGGACGGCAAGTCGGCCATCGTCGTGGCCGAAGCGCGCCACCGCCTCGATTTCCGCGATCCGAAGACCATGGCCGTGCAGTATTCGATCGACACGCCCCAGTGCGGCGGCATCAACCATGCGGATTTCTCGAATGACGGCCGCTACGCCATGTTCACCTGCGAGTTCGACGGCACCATCGCCAAGATCGACCTGGTGGGCCGCAAGGTCGACGGTTACCTGAAACTGCAGATGCCGGCCAAGCGCTTTGCCGAGTCCGGCCCCGTGGGCGGCCCGGCGAATGAAATCTGCAGCGTCAAGAAGGGCATGCCGCAAGACATACGCATCTCGCCGGACGGCAAGAAATTCTTTATCGCCGACATGGACGCGGACGGCGTGCACATCGTCGATGGCGCCACCCTGAAGGAAATCGGGTTCATCCAGACGGGCGTGGGCGCACACGGCCTGTATCCGAGCCGCGATGGCAAGAAATTGTACGTGGCCAACCGCGGCACGCACCGCATCCACGGCAAGCCGAAGGGCAAGGGCAGCGTCAGCGTGATCGATTTCGCCACGGAAAAAGTCGTGTCGAACTGGCCGATTCCCGGCGGCGGCAGCCCCGACATGGGCAATGTGAGCGCCGATGGCAAGTATCTGTGGCTGTCCGGCCGCTTCGACGATGTGGTCTACCGCATCGATACGAACAGCGGCGACGTGTCCAAAGTGAAAGTTGGCCAGGAACCGCACGGCCTGACCGTCTGGCCGCAGCCGGGCCGTTATTCGCTGGGGCATACAGGCAACCTGCGCTAGACATCCGCATGGCGCTCCCTGGAGCAAGTGGGCCGGATATGCAGCGATGATTGCCTAAAAGGCAATGTTGGTGCATACTGCATTTTCTATTTCACGACCTCCAGGGAGCGCCATCATGATTCTTGATCACATCGGTTTGAATGTCAGCGATGCACAGGCCAGCAAGGCCTTCTTTTCCGCCGCCCTGGCGCCCCTGGGCGTATCGGTGGTGATGGAAGAGCAGGGCTGGATCGGCATGGGCAAGGATGGCAAGCCCGATTTCTGGTTCGGCGTGGGCGGCACGCCGCATGCCGGCATGCATCTCGCCTTCGCGGCGGACAACCGCGCCCAGGTCGATGCGTTTTACCAGGCCGCGCTGGAAGCGGGCGGCAAGGATAACGGCGCCCCCGGCATCCGCGCCCTGTACCACCCGAATTACTACGGCGCCTTCGTGCTGGGACCGGATGGCCACAATGTCGAAGCCGTTTGCCACCACCCCGAGCCTTAAGGCCGGTCATTACCTGAAGAGAGCAGCATGAAGCACAGCGCCACCCTGTTTGCCGACGATGCCGGCCGCTATGCCTACGTCAAAGCGGGTTTTTCCTGGCCGGCCCTGTTCCTGGGCTCGTTCTGGGCCGTCGCCAAGCGCCGCTGGTGGCTGTTGCTGCTCATGCTGGCGATGGATGCGTGCCTGTGGTTTGGCAGCCATCTGGCCAGCGAATTGCGCATCGGCCCGATGATGCTGCTGATGGCCGGCGCGGAACTCAGTTACCTGCTGGCGCGCGGCTGGTACGGCAACCGCTGGCTGGAAGCGTCGCTGCGCAGCCATGGCTACAAGCCTGTCGTGCCGGGCACGGGCACGGGCGCCGCTGGCTGAGCCTGCCTGGCACAGATTTTCCTTTCCGTTACTGACGTTTGCCAAGAGCAAGCCGTCCAGCCCAAACTTTTTGCGCAGCCTCGCGCACCTTTGATCCAGATCATGCCTCACCTGCGGTGCTCACGTAGCCTTGGGACTCGCGTTGCAAAGCATCTTCCCACCAATCGGATATGTTTTTTCGCGTTTCGTGGCGTAGCCCGGCCGTCTGCCTCACCGTTCGACAGCCGGTGGTGTCGCCATCTGTTTATGTCCACCCAACCGCTATTTAATGAGGAACTCCATGTATCCATATTCCCGTAGTGTTACCCCCGCCGCCAAGAACCACCTGGAAGCGCAACTGGCTTTCTTCAATGGCCTGTCGAAGTCGCTGTTTCAGTCGATGCAGCACTTCAGTGACCTGAACATGCAGCTGGCACAAGGCTTGCTGGAAGAAAGCACGGTCACCAGCCAGAACCTGTTGACGGTCGAGCGCGCTGAAGATGTGTTCCAGGTGGCTGCCGCCTCGGGCCAGCCTGCCGCCGAGCAATTGCGCAAATACCAGCAACAGGTGTCGCGCCTCGCGGCCGATACGCAGGTCGAACTGGCCAATGTGGCAGAGCGTCATGTGAATGAAACGAGCCGTACCGCCAAGGCCCTGGCCGAAGAAGTGGCCCGTACGGCGTCGGAAGAAACGGAGAAAAACGTGCGCAAGCAGCAGGAAGCGATGCAGCGCATGGCCGAACCGTTCCAGGCCTACCAGCAAAACGGCGCCAGCCGCGACCAGCAGCGTGGTGCGCAAAGCCGCGACGGTCAAAGCCTGCAAAGCGCCAGCCACCAGGGCAGCCAGCAGTCGTCCGGCAGCGAAAGCTCGGCCAGCGGCAGCGCCTCGCAAGCAGGCTCCGCACAAAGCAAGAGCAGCAGCGCCAGCCGTAAAGAGTAAGCACGAGACTGCTTGCGGCTGATGGCCCACTCCGGAGGCCGAGCTCCGGGGAAGGCCAGCAGCGTCATGCGGCATCATGCAGGCTGGTTTGGGCAGAGCGCCCGCCCTTCACGGGGCGGGCGTTTTGTCGTATGCGTGCAGCTCTGGGGCCGGTGTGGCCGCGCCAGGTGCGCGAGGCGGCAAGGCTATGCTTGCCGGCAAGGCCGTATCGGAAAAGTCCGCAGACGAGACGGCGTCGCCGCTCCCGCTGTTGGCATCGATGAAAGCGCTGACGGCATCCAGCGTGGGTGCCAGCCTGCGCAACGGTGCAGCCAGCGTGGCGACCAGGGTGGCGTGGCCCACGTGGTCGAAATAGGTTTCCGTCACGGGCCGGTGCAGCGCGCGCAAGGCGCTGGCCAGGCCACCCGTGTTGCGTCGCGGATCGACCAGCTTGTCCTGGCCTGGCTGGGGGGCGATCAGCAGGGCGGGCGGGGCATCGGCCGTCACGCGGTGGATGGGTTGCGAAGAGGCGGGCGTGTCCGGGTAAAAGAAGACGGGGCGGGTCGTGGTGTTTTCGATGGGCAGGAAATCATAGGGGCCGGCCAGGCCTATCCAGCCCCGCAAGTCCTGCGGACGCATGCCGTGGCGCGCCAGCAGGCTGGCGTCGAGCGCCAGCATGGCCGCGTTGTAGGCGCCGGCGCTATGGCCCATGACGAACAGACGCGCGGGGTCGCCGCCATGGCGGCTCGATTCCATCGCGGCCCAGGCCACGGCGCGGGCCGCATCCTGCAGGATTTCGGGGTAGTGCACGTCCGGATACAATCGGTAGTCGGCGATCACGGCCAGGTAGCCGCGCGCGGCGAGCGCGCGGCCAACGAAGGCATAGTCGGCGCGCTCGCCCGTCGTCCAGTTGCCGCCATAAAAGAACACCACCACGGGTACGGGTCCCGTGCGGGTCTTGGGGGCGTAGACATCGAGTTTCTGACGTGGCAGGGGGCCGTAGGGCAGATCGCGCGTCACGTGCGAGGCGCTGCCGGACGACAGGGCATTGATGGCCATCAAGGGCGAGCAGGCGGCCAGGCCGGCAGCGAGCGGGATGGCCGCCAGCAAACCGAGCAGGGTGGTGCGCAGGATCGTCATGCGGGCTCCCGATGGTGATGGTGGATGCTTGCAGTGTAGGCCTGGCTGGGCAGGGCGCACATGGGGACGTTGCTCTTTATTATGGATAACTGTCGCATGCGTCAATCAATCCTGCAACAGCCATTTGCGCGCCGTGGCGATGACGGCGTCCGACAGGGTGCGCGTGAGCGGCGTCTGGATATCCCAGGCATGCCAGGTCAGGGGCACGTCGAGCGCTTGCCCGGCCGCCACATCGACCAGCCGGCCGGCGGCCAGCGCCGTTTCCGCCTGCAGCAGGGGCACCATGCCATAGGCATAGCCCGCTTCGATGAAACGCACGAAGTCGCGCGCCGAACCGAGCACATGGTGCGGATAGCGGCCCGTGTAGCCGAGGCGGTGCTGCAGATAGCGTTCGTGCAGTGCATCCTTGCTGCCGAACGTGATGGCGGGCGCCTGGCTGACGGCTTCCACCGTAAAACCATGGGGAAACCATTGCCGGGCGAATGCGGGCGAGGCCACGCACAGGTAGCGCATGCCGCCCAGCGGCGTGGCCGTGGTGCCGGCCACCAGGTCGTTGGCGCTGGTGACGCAGGCAAACACGCGCCCTTCGCGCAGCTGGCTCAAGGTATGGTCCTGGTCGTCGAGGCGGATGTCGAGCAGGCACGAGGGAGGCGAGAGCAGCGGCCCCAGCGCTTCCGGGATCCAGGTGGCGGCGCTGTCGGCATTGACGGCGATGGCCAGCGCCGGCAGTTGCGTCGTGGGTCCGGGCTGGGCATCGAGCGCCGCTTCGAGCAGCTTGACTTGCCGGTAGTGGGCGATCAGGCGCTGGCCCGCTTCCGTCGGCAGGGGCGGGTGGCTGCGGATGATCAATAAAGTGCCTTCCAGGTTTTCCAGGGTGCGGATGCGCTGCGACACGGCCGGCTGGCTGATCGCCAGCGCCTGCGCGGCCTTTTCAAAGCTGCCCAGGCCGATCACGGCGTCGAGGGCGGCCAATCCACGGTAATCGACGACGCGCATAAGTTTCTCTTATATATGGTTAGAATCATTCATTATACTTATATTTACTTTTTCTTTACACTGTTGAAATAGGGTAACAACTCCACTCTCCCGCGCGGTCCCCCAGGTTCCGCACCACCCTCCACCTACCTCTGATGACTTTGCCGTTGCCGGCAGAGCGTGGGCGGCCGTGCGCGTGATGGAAAGCAATGGAAAGGAATCGATATGGACAGCGCAATTTTCTTGAAAGGCATGGGGCTCGGGGCGAGCCTGATCGTGGCCATCGGCACGCAAAACGCCTTCTTGCTCAAGCAGGGCTTGAAGCGCCATTACGTGCTCACCTGCATCCTGGTCTGCCTGGTGTGCGACGCGATTTTGATCACGGCCGGCGTGGCCGGCATGGGCACCTTCATTGCCGACAACCCCAATTTCCTGCTGTGGGCCAAGGCTGGCGGCGCCACCTTCCTGATCGCCTATGGCTTGCGCGCCGCCAAGTCGGCCTGGCGCCCGACGGCCATGACGGTGTCGGCCGCCAAGGCGCCGGAAGGCTACTGGGCCGTGATCGGCGCGGCGCTGGCGTTCAGCCTGCTGAACCCGCACGCCTTCCTCGATACGGTCATCCTGCTCGGCTCGATCGGCGGCCAGCATGAAGGCGTGGGACGTTTCTACTTCGCCGGCGGCGCCATCATGGCCTCGGCCCTGTGGTTCTTCCTGCTGGGCTTTGGCGCCCGCTACCTGGCGCCCGTGTTTGCCAAGCCCATGGCCTGGCGCGTGCTCGACGGCATCATCGCCCTCGTCATGTGGGCCATCGCCGCCTCGCTGTTCTTGTAATCAGCGGGTCAGGAAGTTCAATACCCGGCTGGCCAGCTTGCCGTAAGGCGGCCGCAGCAGCGTCAAAGGGCTGTAGCGTGCCTGGTAGAAGACGGGCCGCAGCTTGCTGAAAGTGTGAAAACCTTCGACGCCGTGGTAGTGGCCCATGCCGGACTCGCCCACGCCGCCGAAGGGCAGGTCGTGCTGGCCCACGTGGAACAGCGCGTCGTTGACGGACACGCCGCCAGACATCACCGTGTCGATCAGCAGCTGCACGGTCTGCTTGTCGTTGCTGAACGGATAGATGGCCAGCGGGCGCGGCCCCCCGTTGATACTGGCGATCACGGTCTCCAGCTTCGTATAGCCGCGCAGCGGCAGGATGGGGCCGAAGATTTCCCGCGTCAGCAGCAGGCTGTCCTCGGGCGCGCCCAGCACGATGTGCGGCGCGATCTTGCGCGTGGCGCGGTCGTACGCGGGTCCCGGCAGCAGTGAAATGACTTGCGCGCCCCGCGCGCGTGCTTCGTCCAATGCCTGCAGCAGGCGCTCGAACGACGGCGCATCGATGATGGAGGTATAGTCGGGCGTATCGAGCCGTGGGTAGCGCGTGGGCACGATCCGGCGCGCATGCTCGACGAAGGCTTCGATGCCGGCCTCGGGCAGCCAGGCGTGGTCGACGCTGGTGCAGATCTGGCCCGCATTCAGGTACTTGACGAACAGGATGCGCTCGGCAGCCGTGCGCACGTCGAAATCGGCGCAGACGATGGCGGGCGCCTTGCCGCCCAGCTCCAGGGTGACGGGGCAGAGATTGTGCGCGGCGGCCGCCATGACGGCGCGGCCCGTCTGGCCGGAACCCGTAAACAGCAGGTGGTCGAATGGCAGTTGCGAAAACGCCATGCCTACGCCGCCCGTCTCGTCAAAAAACTGCAGCTTTTCCGGCGGGAAATAGGCGGGCATGGTCTCGATCAGCAGCCGCGCCAGGTGGCGCGAGTTCTCGCTCATCTTGACCATGGCGCGGTTGCCGGCGGCAAAGATGTAGGTCAGGGGCACCAGACTCAGGTTGACGGGGAAATTCCACGGCACGATGACGCCTACCACGCCCAAGGGCTGGGGCAGCACGCGGTTGCGGGCGCCAGGGAAACTGCGCCAGTCCACGCTGCGGCGCTGCGGCTGCATCCACTTCTTCAATTTTTTCAGTACGTGATCGATGCCGTCGATGGCGGGGAATATCTCCGCCAGCAAGGTTTCGTGGTGAGAACGGTTGCCATAATCGGCGCTGATCGCCGCGCACAGCGCTTGTTTGTGGTCGCGCAGGTAGCGCCGCAGGGTCTGCAGGTCGCGCTTGCGCTCGGCGAACGTGGGCACGGGGTGGGCCAGACAGGCGGCGCGCTGCAAGGCCAGGGCGGCAGCCAGTTCGGCGTTCTGCGCCATGTTTATGGTGACATCAGGCATGTTTCTCCTTGGCCGGCCGGGCAATATGCGCACCGTTCCAGCGCACTATAGGCGAGTATGTGTAAATGTGCCGCCAGCGAGCCGGCGCTGCCGCGCGATACGCCGTAAAATGTCCGTCAACTTGATGCTACGCTTTCCAGGAATGCCATGACCCCGACCACGCCAGACTCCCTGCACATCGTGTGCCCCCATTGCGACGCCGTCAACCGCCTGCCGGCCGCCCGGCTCACGGAGCAGCCCACCTGCGGCAAGTGCCAGAAGGAGCTGTTCACGGGCCAGCCCGTGGACCTGGCCAGCGCCCGTTTCCTCAAGCATATCGAGCGCAGCGACATTCCCGTGCTGGTGGACTTCTGGGCGCCGTGGTGCGGTCCGTGCCGCAGCATGGCGCCATTCTATGTGCAAGCGGCCAGGACGCTGGAACCGGCCTTTCGCGTCGTCAAGGTGAATACGGAAGCGTCGCCGGACCTGGGCAGCCGTTTCAATATCCGCAGCATTCCCACCCTGGCCCTGTTTTTGCGCGGCGTGGAAGTGGCGCGCCAGCCGGGTGCCGTCGACGCCAACGCCATCATTGCGTGGGCGAGGGACAAGGCCCGCTTCTGAGTCCAAATGGAAAACCCCTGAGGTTTTCCATTTGACATTTAATATGGCGCCATATTATATTGCGCCATATGATAAAACTCGAACAGAAATACACGGCCTTGCTGGGTGACGTGCGGCGCCGTGCGCCCGGCCCCGACATGCCGGCATCCGTCGGACGCTTGCGCCTGTGCTTTGAAGTGCTGGGCCTGGCATCGGCCATCGATGGCGATTGCGCCGCGCGCCTGGGCCGGCATGGCTTGTCCGAAGGCAAATTCGTGCTGCTGGCCCTGCTGCGCGACGTGCCCGATGGACTCTCTCCGCACGAGCTGGCCGAGCGCGCCGGCGTGACGCGCGGCACCATCACGGGCTTGCTCGATGGTCTCGAGCGCGACGGCTTCCTGGCACGCCACGCGGACCAGCTCGACCGGCGCAAGCTGCTGGTGCGCCTGAGCGCCAAGGGAGCAGCGGCGGCCGCCACCCTGGTCGACGAGCACGCGCAGTGGATCGCCAGCCTGTTTGCCGATTTCACGCCGGACGAGATGCAGTTGTTGAGTGGATTGCTGGAAAAAGCCTGGCGCAAGACGGACCGGGCGGCTGCATGAGCCGCGGCGTCGCCAATATCGCCCCCGCCCGCCTGGCCCTGCTGAACCAGGGAATGGTAGCCAGCACCACCCTGACGGAAGGGCTGGCCATCGATTTTGCCCAGTTGCTGGCTGCCGCCGTGCCCGCTATCGGCGGGGCCCGGCTGGAACAAATGCGGGCTCAGGCCGCCGCCGGCATCACCGGGCGCATGGCCTTGGCGGCGCAATTGCTGCTCGATGCCGGCGCCGACCTGGCGCTGCTGCAGGCGCACCCGTCCGACACGGTGCGGGGCTGGGTCTGCTTTTCCATCGCCACGCAAGCAGGCTTGACCTTGCCGCGGCAGCTGGCCGCCATGCGGCCGCTGGCCGACGATGGCCACTTCGGCGTGCGCGAATGGGCTTGGCTGGCGCTGCGGCCCAGGCTGGCTGCGCATTTGCTGGATGCCATCGCGCTGCTGGCGCCGTGGACGGCGGACCCGTCGGAAAGAGTGCGCCGCTTCGCCTGCGAGGCGCTGCGCCCGCGCGGCGTGTGGTGCGCGCATATCGCCCAGCTAAAGGAAGAGCCGCAGCTGGCCTTGCCCCTGTTGCAGCCCTTGCGCGCCGACCCGGCCGTCTACGTGCAGGATTCCGTGGCCAACTGGATTAACGATGCGGCCAAGAGCCGGCCGGACTGGGTGCGCAGCCTGTGCGCGCAATGGCTGCAGGAAAGCCCCGTTGCCGCCACGGCACGCATCTGCAAGCGGGCGCAGCGCTCGCTGGCCTGACGTTTCAGCGCCAAGCCGATTGCCTGGCGCTGAAGCGGCGCTTTTCCCGCGCATAGGGTAAAGTTTGCTGTATTGCCACAATTACCTGACTGTCATGCCGTTCAAACTGCTGTCCACTGTGTTATTTGCCCTGTTGCCATTGGCGCTGCACGCCGCGCCGGCATCCGGCCCGCAAGCCCTCGTTGCCGCCGCCCGCAGCCAGGTGGGCGTGACCCTGCAGTACGACCCGCGCTACGAACGCCTCGCCTATCCGGGCGGCGACGTGCCGCTCGAGCGTGGCGTGTGCACGGACGTGGTCGTGCGTGCCTACCGTAAACTTGGGCAGGATTTGCAGGTGCTCGTGCACGAAGACATGCGCAAGGCGTGGCAGGTGTACCAGCAGCAGGGACGCTGGCAGATGAAGGGGCCGGACCGCAATATCGACCACCGCCGCGTGCCGAACCTGGGTACCTACTTTGCCCGCCACGGCACCAGCCTGCCGCCAAGCAAGGAAGCGAACGCTTACCGCGCGGGCGACATCGTCACCTGGCGCCTGCCGCGCAACCTCACGCACATCGGCATCGTCAGCGACAAGCAGTCGTGGAGCGGCGTGCCGCTGATCATCCACAACATCGGCGAGGGCGCGCGCGAGGAGAATATTTTATTCAGCTATCCGATCACGGGGCACTATCGTTGGCAACCCCGTTGAGGGGCAGGGGCGCGATCTCGTGCAGGATCGCCAGCACCCTGGCCAGCGCCGTGTCGATATCGAGTTTGTCGATGGCGCCGTAGCCGAGAAACAGGCCTTCATGGCGGGCGGGGCCATGGTAAAAGCTGGCCAGCGCATACAGGCTGACGTCGGCCAGGCGCGCGCGGCGCAGCAATTCGGCGATATCGAGCGGCGCCTGCGCCAGTGCCGCCACGTGGAAACCGGCGCTGGCCGGCACCAGGCGGAACCATGGGGCCAAGGGGCCGTTGAACCAGTGCTGCAGCCGCTCGCGCCGCCCCGCATAGATATCGTGGCAGCGGCGGATATGGCGCAGCAAATGGCCATCGCCGATGAATTTGGCCAGCGCATGCTGGCCCAGGCTGGCCGTATGGCAATCGCTCAGGTATTTCACCGTCTGCATGGCGGCCACGATGGCTTGCGGCAGCACCACATAGCCCAGGCGCAATTCCGGCAGCATGATCTTGGAAAAGCTGCCCACGTGCGCGACGATGCCGTAGCGGTCCATGCTTTGCAGCGCATCCTCGGGCCGGCCCTCGTAGCGGAAGGCGCTGTCGTAATCGTCCTCGATGATGATGGCGCCCAGCTGCTGCGCCCGTTCCAGCAGGGCATGGCGGCGCGCCATGCTCATCGGCATGCCGAGCGGAAATTGATGGGCGGGCGTGACATAGATCAAGCGCGTGCCGTCCGGGATTTGCGCGACGATGATCCCATCCTCGTCCACTTCGACGCCCACCACGCGCGCGCCCTGGCTGGCGAACACGGCGCGCGCCACGGGATAGCCGGGTTCTTCCACGGCAACCGTGTCGCCCGGCTCGAGCAGGGTCAGCGCGAGCAGGTGCAAGGCTTGCTGCGCGCCGCTGGTGACGAGCACTTGCTCCTCGGTGCAATGGATGCCGCGGCTGAAGGCGGCATGGCCGGCGATCGCCGCGCGCAAGGCGGGCAAGCCTTCCGCGGGGCCATAGCGTCCCCGCGCCTGACCGCCCTGGCGCAGTGCATGCAGCATGCAGGCGCGCCATTCATCCTGCGGGAAGTGCGCGGGCGTGGCGCGTCCGCCGATGAAGGCGTAGCGTGCCGGCGTTTCCTGGCTGGCGCGGCGCAGGGGCGTGGGCGTCGCTTCCCAGCGGGCGATGCGCTGCGCGCTGGCCAGCGGCGCGCTGGCATGGCGGCGCTGCGGCGAGGCATGCGGCGTCTGCACGAAGCTGCCCACGCCCACTTTGCCGACCAGCAGCTTTTCATAGCCCAGCTTGTCATACACATCGGACACGGTCTTGCGCGACAGGCCCAGCTGGCTGGCCAGCAGGCGCGAGGGCGGCAATTGCTGGCCGTCCGTCAGGCGGCCCGAGCGGATGGCTTCGCTGAGCTGGCGGTACAGCTGGCCGCCCAGGTCGCGCGTGCCGTCGATCAGGATATGTAATTCCATGGTGTGTTTGCTGGTGGTCTGCTGTTTTTCGGTGAGATTGGCCTGCCGCGCGCTCTTTTTGCGCTTCTACAATGATGCATCTCTCAACATCAAGGAATGCATCATGACACAGCAACGACTCGATTTCACGCAAGCTTCGCCGGACGCCGTCAAGGCCATGTATGCGCTGGAAGCGGCGATCGCCAAACTGGGCGTGGAACACGCACTGCTCGAGCTGATCCGCCTGCGCGCGTCGCAAATCAATGGCTGCGCCTTTTGCGTGGACATGCACACGAGCGATGCGCGCAAGGCGGGCGAAACGGAGCGCCGCCTGTATGCCGTGTCCGTCTGGCGCGAAACGCCGTTCTTCACGCCGCGCGAGCGGGCCGTGCTGGCCTGGACGGAGGCGCTGACCCTGCTGCCGCAAAGCCAGGCGCCCGATGACGTGTATGCGGCGCTGGCGGAGCAATTGACGCCGGCGGAAATGGTCAACGTCACCCTGGCCATCGGCTCCATCAATACCTGGAACCGCCTGGCCGTGGGTTTCCGCAAGATGCCTGAATAAGCTCTTTGTTCGTTCGCGAACAGACGCCTGGCTGGTCCCTGCGTAGGCTGGCAGGACGATTGATCAGCCAGGGAGCAGCCATGCAAGTACATATCGGGGAAGGCGCCGAAAAGACGCCGCAGCAGGAGGAAGAGGCGCGCCGCGAATTCATCGCCGAACTGTGGCGGCGTTTCGAAGCCTTGCAGGAATGGGCCGTCAGCCACTGGCCCGATCAGCAGCATCCCCTCAGTTCCGCCGACTTCGTCGAGACGCGCAAGGAGATATTGAGTTTGCGTTCGCCGGCCGGTTCCTTGAACCAGCCGTCTCAGAAGGATGAGGCCGAGCCGGAGCAGGGCGGGGCGCAATACCAGGATGTGACGCCGGCACCGTGGCCGTAGGTCGGATTAGCGCTTGCGCGTAATCCGACGTCACCCGCCAACAATGTTGTCGGATTACGCGCTTGCGCGCCTCGGCGGCCCCGCTAATCCGACCTACGCTTCTGCCTTACCCTGCGCAAACACCCAGCAAACCAGACTCACCAGCAGCCCCGCCATCACGCCATACGCCAGATTCAGGGCGCTGTCGAACAGCAGCGGCGCCACCAGGCCCGACACCAGCGCGAACAGCAGCATCTGGATGAACGACTGCATCGACGACGCCAGGCCGCTGTTGTTGGGGAAGTGGTTCAGGGCCATCAGGGTCATCGGCGGCATGGCGATCGACAGGGCGAACGAGTAGAAGAACAGCGGCAGCACGGCCCACGGCACTTCGGCGGCAAAGAAGTAGTTATAGCCGATATTGGCCAGCGCGGCGACCAGCATCAAGATGAAGCCGGCCCAGATCATCTGGCGCTGGCTGTAGCGGTGGGCGATCTTCGCCGACAGGGCCGAACCGAACACCATGCCGCTGATCAGGGGAATGAACAGCCAGGCAAACGCCGTTTCGGGCAAATGCAGGATGTTGATGATGAAGTAGGCGGCCGAGCCGATGTACAGGGCGAAGCCGCCAAACGCGGCGCCGATGGCCGTCGACAGCAGCAGGAACTGGCGGTGGCACAGCACTTTCCAGTAATTGACGGCGATGTCGCCCAGGTGGAAGGCGTGGCGCTGCTCCTTCGGCAGGCTTTCCGGCAGCGCGCGCCAGACGACGACGAACATCAGCACGCCGAAAGCCGTCAGGAACCAGAAGATCGCCCGCCAGCCCAGGCTGACCTGCAGCCAGCCGCCCAGCACGGGGGCGATGGCCGGCGCCAGCGCGAACACCATCATGATGTGCGAGAGGATTTTCTGCGCGGCGGCGCCCGCATAGCGGTCTTGCACGATGGCGCGGCCGATCACGGAGCCGGCGCCGGCCGAGAGGCCCTGCAGCACGCGCCAGGCCAGCAGCCAGCCCAGCGACGGCGCCAGCGCGGCGCCCACGGAGGCGATCACATACAGCAGCAGCGAGACCAGAATCACGGGACGGCGGCCGAACGAGTCGGACAGGGTGCCGTAAAACAGCATCATGAAGGCGAACGTGAACAGGAAAAAGCTCAGGGTCTGCTGCACCAGCAGGGGGCTGGCATTCAAATCTTGCGCGATGGCGGGGAAAGACGGCAGATAGGTATCAATTGCAAGCGGTCCGACCATCGCCAGGCCCGCCAAAATCCAGGTTAATAATTTAGTCATGTTGAAGAGTGTTTTTGTTAGTCCGTCATTTTACGCTAGTGGACGTAATCGGGTTTGCCGACGCCTCTGCTGGCCTTGTATATGCGTTTTTCGCATATGCAAGCTCGCAAACCTTCGTTTGTTTTGTTCTGCGCCACCGTTAGGCTGGGGCGACCCGGCCTGTTTGCCGTTTTTTGGAAGTGATACGCCATGCACAGCATTTATCCCGCGGCACCCGCCGACGACACGGCCCAGTGGAACCTGGGGCCCGTGATCCAGGCCTTGCGCAGCTCGCGCGAAGACAAGCACAAGATCCGCCATAACGGCAGGGTGCGCGAACTGCCGTCGCGCGAAGCGCTCACCACCATCGTCAACGGCCTGTCGGCGGCCCTGTTCCCCACGCATTACGGGCGGCCCAACCTGACCGATGAAAGCATCGATTATTTTGTCGGCGATACGCTCAACACCACCTTGAACCGCCTCAGCGAACAGGTGCGGCGCGGACTGCTGTTCTCCGCTCCGGCTCACGCCGTGCCGGCCGGCGATGAGGGCGAGGGCGCCGGCGACGACGCGGCCCTGGCGCAGCAGGCGCGCGACATCACGCGCGCGTTTGCCGCCAGCCTGCCCGACATCCGCGCCCTGCTGGTGTCGGACGTGCAGGCCGCCTATGCGGGCGACCCGGCCGCCACCTCGGTGGCCGAGATCATGCTGTGCTATCCGGGCACCATCGCCATTCTGTACCACCGCCTGGCGCACCGGCTGCACGCGCTCGGCGCGCCGTTCCTGGCGCGCCTGATCGCCGACATCGCGCACACCCTGACGGGCATCGACATCCACCCGGGCGCGCACATCGGCGCATCGTTCTTCATCGACCATGGCACGGGCGTGGTGATCGGCGAGACGGCCATCATCGGCCAGCGCGTGCGCCTGTACCAGGCCGTCACCCTGGGCGCCAAGCGTTTTCCGGCCGATGCTTCCGGCGCGCTGATCAAGGGCACGCCGCGCCACCCCATCGTCGAGGACGACGTGGT
This sequence comes from Janthinobacterium sp. GW821-FHT03C10, assembly GCF_059420865.1. Classification (NCBI taxonomy): domain Bacteria; kingdom Pseudomonadati; phylum Pseudomonadota; class Betaproteobacteria; order Burkholderiales; family Oxalobacteraceae; genus Janthinobacterium; species Janthinobacterium sp. GW821-FHT03C10. The sequence goes on from NZ_JBWKUN010000003.1 coordinate 276,384, forward strand.
GATTTACGCGGGCGCGACCGTGCTGGGGCGCATCACCATCGGTGCGGGATCGACCATCGGGGGGAATGTGTGGCTGACGCAGAGCGTGCCAGCGAATAGCAATGTATCGCAGGCGCAGATGCGCAACGATTGAAGAGTGGCCGAGAAAACGTCCATGGCGGCGTTACAGCGCCTGGCCGTACTAGCGTACTGCCTGCGGCGCTGCGCCTTGCCCTGAACGTTTTTCGGGCACTCTTCAAGCCGGGCGTGGCGCCTGGCTTTGCAAAAACCTTACTTCACCGCCAGCGCTTCATAGCGGGCCACGGGCACGCCATCCTTCAGCAGCAGCAATTCCTGGTCCGCGTAGCGGTAGCCATTGACTTCGCCCAGGGTGGTCAGGAGTTCGCGTTCGAGGTCCATGTCCTGCGGCTGGCACATCATCATGGTGCCGGCCAGCTGCGAGAAGGCCAGGGTGCTGACGCCATCGCTGGTATAGCCCCCCATCATCTGGTTGCAGCCGCTGTTGCCGCTGGCGCGGCCTTCGGCCAGCAGCAGCGTGACTTCGCGCTGCTCGGGCGCCTTGCGCACGATCTTCTTGCCCTTCAATTCCTTCAGTTTCCACTGCGTGCCCGTCAGCTTCGGCGCCGGCTTGGCGGGCGAGGTGGCGCCTGGCGCGGCGGCGGCAGCATCGCTGCGCACGGGCGTTTGCGCGCAGCCGGCCGTGATGGCGACGATGGCGGCGAGGGGGATCAGTCTGGCGATCTTGAACATGGCATTTCCTTCTTCAAATGAATGGCGCCAGATTAGCAGATACGCGCCGCGCCGGCGTGCACGGTTGACAAGTTCACGGCTGCTTTTCCTGCTCCAGCCGCGCCTCGAGCAGGGTGCGCGCCGCCGCCACGTAGGCGCGGCAGGCCTGCGGGTCGACGAAGGCCTCGCTGCCGGCCGTGGCGCTCGCTTCCAGCCGTTCCCACAATTGCGACGCTTCCGGATGCGCCGAAATGAGCACATCGCAGGGCAGCTTTTCCAGCGTTTCGAAGCTGTGGCGCAGGTCCGCCACCGCGTTCGGATACTCGCTGCTGGCGCTGAACCTGAAGCCGGGGCGCGAGACGGCGTTGATGCTGTCCGCGTAGACCATGTTCAGGCAGCGGGGGCCGTCGCACGACTGCCACGTCCAGCTCAGGCCTCCGGGCGTGTGGCCCGGCGTGGCGTGCGCCGTCATTGTAATGGGGCCGACATCGAACTGGCCGCCGTCGCGCGCCAGACGCATGTCCTTCACGGGCGGGTACTTGGGCAGTGCATGGTATTGCGGGTCGTCCGGCCCCACTTCGCCCGACGCCAGGTCCAGCGCGGCCGACGGGCTGGCCGCCACCAGCGCATTGCTGCGCCGCTGCAGTTCGGCCAGGCCGCCCGCATGGTCGATATGGCCGTGCGAATTGAGGATCAGTTTCACGTCTTCGATGCGAAAACCCAGCGCGCCGATATTGGCGATGATTTTCGGCGCCGATTCCGGCAAGCCGCCGTCGATCAGCACATGGCCCTGCGGCGACGTGATGAGCACGGAACTGAGGCCCTTCACGCCCACATAATAGGTATTGCCGAAGATGCGGAACGGCGCCTGGTCGGCATTCCAGGCGGCGCAGACTTCGCAGCCAGGCGTCGGCGGCGTGCCCAGCGCCGGTGAACCATGACCGGCCAGCAGCAGGCCCAGGGCCAGCGCGCGTAGGGGAGTGGGGGGCATTGCAGTCCTTATCCGTGTTGCCAAGGTGGCGTATGCTGACACGGAACGGGCCTGGATGCAAATGCCCGCGGGGACGCGGGCGGCGTTCAGGCCGCGGCGAGCGTGGCCTCTTCTGGCGCGATGCTGACCTGGCGGCCCGCGTGATCGGCGGGCAGGCGCGGGCCCTGGCCGAAGACCTTGTGGCGCAGGGTGCCTTCCTCGTAGCTGGTGCGGTAGCGGCCGCGCCGCTGCAGTTCCGGCACGATGTGGGCCACCACGTCGGCCATGCTGTCGTGGGCCACGGCGAAGGCGAGGTTGAAGCCGTCGATGTCCGTTTCGTCCAGCCAGCTTTCCAGCTGGTCGGCCACCTGGCGCGCATCGCCGACGATGACGGGGCCGCGCCCGCCCAGGCCGATGTATTCGGCTGCCTCGCGCACCGTCCATTGCCGGTCCGGGTCGGCCTGGCTGAACGAGGCCAGCGCCGAGCGGCCGGCCGGGGAATCGATGTAGTCGATGGTGGCGTCGAGCGGGTAGCGGCTGAAATCGACGCCCGTCCAGCCCGACAGCAGCGCCAGCGCCGCCTCGATGTTCACGTGGCGCAGATAGTCGGCGTGCCTGGCGCGCGCTTCCGCTTCCGTGGCGCCCGTGATGACCAGCGCCTGCGCGTAGATCAGCAGCGCATCGCCATCGCGCCCCGCTTGCCGCACGGCGGCGCGCAAGTCGTCCGCGTAGCGTTTGACGACCGTCTTGCTGGGGCCACTGACAAATGTCGCTTCCGCGTGGCGCGCCGCGAAACGCGTGCCGCGCGGCGAGGTGCCCGCCTGGTACAGCAGCGGCGTGCGCTGCGGCGACGGCTCGCACAGATGGATGCCGGGCACCTTGTAGTGGCGCCCGGCATGGTTGATCGGATGGACCTTGGCCGGATCGGCATAGATGCCGCGTGCCTTGTCGTTGACGACGGCGTCGTCGTCCCAGCTCTTTTCCCATAGTTTGTAGACGACGTCCAGGTACTCGTCGGCCAGGTCGTAGCGCTCGTCGTGGCCCAGCTGCTGTTGCAAGCCCAGGTTGCGCGCCGCGCTGTCGAGATAGCCGGTGACGATATTCCAGCCGATGCGCCCGTCGGTCAGGTGGTCGAGGGTGGAGATGCGCCGCGCAAACGTGTACGGGTGTTCGTAGGTGAGGGCGCAGGTGACGCCGAAGCCCAGGTGCGTGGTGGCTTGCGCCATGATGGGCACGAGGGCCAGCGGGTCGTTCAGCGGTACCTGCACGCCGTGTTCCAGGGCCGCATCGAGGCTGCCCCGGTACACGTCGTACACGCCCAGCACGTCGGCCAGGAACACCGCGTCGAACAGGCCCGCTTCCAGCAGCTGCGCCAGTTCCGTCCAGTGCGCAGGATCCGTGTAGCGGTGGCTGCGGTCGCGCGCATGCGTCCACAGTCCCGGCGACTGGTGGCCCACGGTATTCATCTGGAAGGCGTTGAAGCGTATCGTCTTGGCCATGGCTTATTTTGCCGCCGTCTGCAAGGCTTGCTGGTAATCGGGTTTCGAGTAGCCGGCAAAGTGTTTGTTCGTGATGTCAAGGAATTCGCGCGAACGGTAGGCGGCCGCCAGGTCCTTGGCGAACGGCTTGTCCTTGTCCGCCGTGCGGATGGCCACCAGGTTGATGTAGTTGGGCGAGATCTTCTCGGCCACCAGCGCGTCCGTCAATTTCAGCCCCGACGCCAGCGCGTAATTGCCGTTGATGAAGGAGTAATCGGTGTCGCCCAGCGAGCGTGGCAGCTGCGCCGCTTCCAGCGGCAGCAGCTTGATTTTCTTCGTATTGACGGCGATATCCTTTTCCGACGCACGCACGGGGTCGAAGCTGGCGCGCAGCTTGATCCAGCCTAATTGATCGAGCAGCACCAGCGCGCGCGCCTGGTTGGTCGGATCGTTCGGCAAGCCCACCGTCGTGCCTTCCTTCACGTCGTCCAGGGTCTTGTGCTTCTTGCTGTAGATGGCGATCGGCGCCGTGGGTATCGTGATCAGGTCCGTCAGGGCCAGCTTGTGCTCGAGCGCGAATTTCTTCAGGTAGACGATGTGCTGGAACACGTTGGCGTCCAGCGACCCCTCGGCCAGCGCGAAGTTCGGCTGGATGTAGTCATTGAATTCCACCAGCTTGACCTTGTAGCCCTGCTTTTCCAGGATAGGCTTGATGCCCAGCTTGATCTGGTCCGCGTACGGCCCGGCGCTGGTGCCGATGGTGATCTCTTTCGGGTCCTTGGCGTGGGCGAAGCTGGCCGTCAAGGCCAGGGCCAGGGCGGTGAGGACGATGCTGCGGCGGGCGATGGTCATGGTGGCTCCTTGGTGTGTGAATTATGAATATGCCGTCGGCTCAGGCACCGTGCCAGTCAAGGCAAAGCGTCCCAGGTCGCGCAGCTTGTAGTCGATGGGGTCGTGCAGGGTATGCACGCGCACGTTGCGCCAGTAGCGGTCGAAGCCATATTGGGCCGAGGTGGAACGGGCGCCCGTCAGTTCGAACATCTGGCTGCTGATCTCGAGTCCCGCCTTGTGCGACAGGCATTTGGCTTCGGCCACGGCCACGGCCAGCAAGCCCCGTTCGCGCGCCGTGACCAGCGCGCCCTTGCGGAAGACCTTTTCCAGTTCCTGCGCCGCCGCGTCGGCCAGCACTTGCGCGGGGCGCAGCAAGAGCCACAGCTGGCCGTAGCGGTGCTGCACCAAAGGGTCATCCGTCGCTTGCGCCACGCCCGAGGCAAACCAGGCTTTCGCCTGCTCGTCCGTGTAGCGGCGCGCCGCCTCGAACGCGCCTTCGGCGATGCCCAGATACAGATTGCTCATGATCAGCTGCGCGATCTGCGAGCGCACGGTGGCTTGCGGCGTGGCCGCCTGCGCGGGCGCCTGCAGCACCAGCTCGCGCGGCAGGGCGACTCCTTCAAAGTGGACATTGCCGCTGTCCGTCTGGCGCTGGCCGAAGGCGTCCCAGTCCGCCTGCACGGTCACGCCGTCCTGGCGCGTGGGCAGGGCGGCGATCAGCGCCGTCTGCGTGGGCGCATGCCAGGCGGAGACGGTCAGCCAGTCCGACCCCACGGAACCGGAAGAAAAGCTCTTGATGCCGTCGAGGAGATAGCCGTCATCGCTGTCGCTGGCCGTGACCCGTTTGTCGAGGGGATTCAAGGCATTGCCCCAGAACAGGCGTTCGTCGACGGTCAGGGTGAGCAGGCGGCGCTGCTGCTGCGCGCTGCCGTACAGCTGCAGGCCCGCCAGTTGCAGATGGTGGAAGCCGAAGACGTGCGCCAGCGCGCTGTCGGCCCGCGCCAGGATGCGGATCACCTGATACACGAGGGGCCACGACGCGCCCTGGCCGCCGAATTCCACGGGAATCGACAGGGTCAGCAGACCTGAATCGCGCAGCCATTCGCGTTCCTGCGCCGCATGGCCGCCGGCCTGGTCGCGGGCATTGGCCGTTTCGGCCAGGCGCGCGGCCAGCGACGTGGCGATGCTGATGGCGTCCCGCAGGGGTTCCTGCACAGGCGGCTGGGGACGGGCGGCATGGAGAAAAACGCTAGACATGAGTGACATTCCAGAAAGACGATGAGGCCGATATTGCACCGCCAGGCGCGCGCCGTACACGAAGAAAACCGCGCATGGATATGCGAAAAAAGCCGCGCGGCTGCCGGCGCCATGGCGTGCGGGGCGTCAGGCCCGGATAGACAAAAAACGCATATCGAAGCGCGAAAGCATTCGTTTTACCGGGCCGCTGATGGCGATAGGCTGCAGGCATCCAAGTAGCCAAATCAAACCATCACGTACAGGGACGGGCATCACATGAGCATCTTGTTATTGGGCGGCAGCCCGCAACTCCCATCGAGTTCCAGCCGCCTGCTGCTGCATATCGGCGAACAGCTGGCGCTGCAGGGCCACAGCTACGCCAAGCTGCATGTGCGCGACCTGCCGGCGCGCGCCTTGCTGCTGGCCGACTACGACGACGCGGCGATCTCCCGCGCCGTGCGCGCCGTGGCCGACGCCGACGCCATCGTGATCGCCACGCCCATCTACAAGGCGTCGTATACAGGATTGCTGAAAGCCTTCCTCGACCTGCTGCCGCAAGATGGCCTGGCCGGCAAGCTGGTGCTGCCGCTGGCCACGGGCGGCGGCCATGCCCACACCCTGGCGCTCGACTATGCGCTGCGTCCCGTACTGCATGCGCTGGGCGCCAAGCAGGTGTTTACCAGCATTTATGCCAATGCGCAGCAGCTGGCGTGGCACGAAGAAGGGGGCCTGAGCCTGGACGCGCCGATCGCCGAACGCGTGCAGGCCGGCATCGAGGAGCTTTCTGCCGGCCTGTTCGTGCTGCAGGACCGGCGTCCGCCCGCGCCGGCAGAAGTCCCGCACCCCGTGCGTTCGCTGCAAGACCAGCCTTACGCGCGCCACTATCAAGCCGCCTGATTATTCACCGACCAAGGAACCGCCATGACACACCGCCACGCACAACGCCTCTCGCGCCGTACCACTCTGGGCCTGCTGTTTGCCGCCGCTGCCGGCGTGATGGCGGCCGGCATGCCGGCCGCGGCGCAGGCACAGGCCAAGGGGGAAGTCCGCATCGGCTACCAGAAATACGGCACCCTGACCTTGTTGAAGGGGCGCGGCACGCTGGAAAAACGCCTGGCCGGGCAGGGCGTGGGCGTGAAATGGACGGAGTTCCCGGCCGGCCCCGTGCTGCTGGAAGGCCTCAACGTGGGCAGCATCGATTTCGGCACCGTGGGCGAGGCGCCGCCGATCTTTGCCCAGGCGGCCGGCGCCAACCTGGTGTATGTCGGCAATGAGCCGGCGTCGCCCGCCAGCGAAGCCATCGTCGTGCCCAAGGGTTCGGGCCTGCGCACCCTGGCCGACTTGAAGGGCAAGAAGGTCGCCCTGAACAAGGGCTCGAACGTGCATTACCTGTTGTTGAAGGCATTGGAAAAGGCCGGCGTCGCGTACGCCGACATCCAGCCCGTCTTCCTGCCGCCGGCCGATGCGCGCGCCGCCTTCGAGCGGGGCAGCGTCGATGCCTGGGCCATCTGGGATCCGTTCCTGGCGGCCGCCGAAAAGCAGCTGGGCGCGCGCGTGCTGGCCGACGGCAAGGGCCTGGTGGCGAACTACCAGTTTTATCTCGCCTCGCGCACGTATGCGGAAAAGCATCCCGAGATCCTGCGCATCGTGCTCGACGAAGTGGCCAAGGTCGATGACTGGGGCCGCAACAATCCGGAGGAAGTGGCGGCGATCCTGTCGGCGCAGACTGGCCTGGGCAAGGATGTCGTGGCGCTGGCCGCCTCGCGCTATGCGTACGGCGTCAAACCCGTGTCGCCCGACGTCATCGCCTCGCAGCAACGGGTGGCCGATGCGTTTTCCAGCCTGAAGCTGATCCCGAAACCCATCCTTGTCAAGGACGCGCTGCTGCCGGCGCGCCAGCTGGCCACCAGCGCAAAATAAGGAACAAATATCATGTCATTGAATGTCTTCTGGTTTATCCCCACCCACGGCGACAGCCGCTACCTGGGCACCTCGCAGGGCGCGCGCCCCGTCGATGCCGATTATCTGCGCCAGGTGGCCGTGGCCGCCGACACGCTCGGCTACGATGGCGTGCTGCTGCCCACGGGCCGCTCCTGCGAAGACGCGTGGGTGGTGGCGTCGTCCTTGATCAGCGTGACGCAAAAACTCAAATTCCTCGTGGCCGTGCGGCCCGGCCTGTCCACGCCCGGCCTGGCCGTGCGCATGGCGTCCACCTTCGACCGCCTGTCGAACGGGCGGCTCCTGATCAACGTCGTCACCGGCGGCGACCAGGGCGAGCTGGAGGCGGACGGCCTGTTTGCCGACCACGCCAAGCGCTATGAAATTTCCGATGAATTCATCAAAGTGTGGCGCGCCACCCTGGCGGGCGAGGGCGGCGCGGTCGGCTACGATTTCGAGGGCAAGCATATCCAGGTGAAGGGCGCGAAAACCCTGTATCCGCCCGTGCAGAAGCCGTATCCGCCCCTGTATTTCGGCGGTTCGTCGGAGCCGGCGCATGAACTGGCGGCCGAGCAGATGGACGTGTACCTGACGTGGGGTGAGCCGCCCGCCGCCGTTGCCGAGAAGATCGCCGACATCCGCGCGCGCGCCGCAAAAAAAGGCCGCACGGTCCGGTTTGGCATCCGGTTGCACGTGATCGTGCGCGAAACGAACGAGGCGGCCTGGCGCGCGGCCGATGAACTGATCAGCCACCTGGACGACGACATCATCGCCAAGGCGCAGGCGGCGTTCGGCAAGATGGATTCCGTCGGCCAGCAACGCATGGCGGCCCTGCATGGCGGGCGGCGCGACAAGCTCGAAGTGTCGCCCAACCTGTGGGCCGGCGTGGGCCTGGTGCGCGGCGGCGCGGGCACGGCCCTGGTCGGCGACGGTCCGACCGTGGTGGCGCGCATGCAGGAATACGCGGACCTGGGCATCGACACCTTCATTTTCTCGGGCTACCCGCACCTGGAAGAATCGTACCGTTTCGCCGAACTGGTGTTTCCGTTGCTGGGCAAGGGCAAGGCCGTGGGTGAGCAATCATTGAGCGGCCCCTTCGGCGAAGTCATGGCCAGCAATATCGTGCCGGCCGCGCCGCAGAAGAAGGCGGCCTGACATGGCGGCCAGTATCGTCAAACGCGCGCCCGGCACGCCCTGGGGTTACGCGCTGGCGCCGTGGGCCTTGCCCGTGGCGCTGCTGCTGGCCTGGCAACTGGCGGCGCAGTGGGGCTGGCTGTCGAGCCGCATCCTGCCCGAGCCGTGGGCCGTGGTGAAGGCCTTCTGGCATCTGGCCGCATCGGGCGAACTGTGGCTGCACCTGAAAACGAGCTTGTGGCGCGCGACCGTCGGTTTTGCCGTCGGCGCGGGCCTGGGCCTGCTGCTGGGCTTATTGACGGGCAGCTTCCGCCATGCGGAAACCCTGCTCGACACGACATTGCAAATGGTGCGCAACATCCCGGCATTGGCCCTGATTCCGCTGGTGATCCTGTGGTTCGGCATCGACGAGACGGCCAAGCTGTTTCTGTTGGCCGTCGGCGTCTTCTTTCCCGTCTACCTGAATACCTTCCACGGCATCCGCTCGGCCGACCAGGGCTTGATCGAAATGGCGAAAAGCTACGGCTTGTCCGGCTGGCCTTTGTACCGCGACGTGATCCTGCCGGCCGCCATGCCGTCCATCCTGGTCGGCGTGCGTTTTTCGCTGGGCCTCGTGTGGGTGCTGCTGATCGTCGCCGAAACCATCTCGGCGCAGGCCGGCATCGGCTACATGACCATGAATGCGCGCGAATTTTTGCAGACGGACGTGGTGCTGGTGGGGATATTGCTGTACGCCCTGCTGGGCAAGCTGGCCGATCTGCTCTCGCGCCGGCTGGAACGCCACTGCCTGCGCTGGAATCCTGCCTACCGCTAATGAGGAAAGAAAATACCATGCTGCTCGCCCCCATCCAGATCGAAACGGATTTCCTGTCGCACTTCGTGCAGTACGACCCTGCCAGCCCGCCGCCGCAGGCGAAGGCGGCGCCATCCGCTCCTTTGCAACGGCGTGGCGTTCCCCTGGAACTGACGAAGCTGAGCAAATCCTACACCAGTCGCCCCGTGCTGAACAACGTCGACCTGCAGCTGGAAGCGGGCGAATTTGTTGCCATCGTGGGGCGCAGCGGCTGCGGCAAGAGCACCTTGCTGCGCGCGATTGCGGGCCTGGAAAGCGCCGATGACGGCAGAATCGCCATCGGCAGCGGCATCGGCGCGCCGGACATCCGCATCATGTTCCAGGAACCGCGTTTGCTGCCGTGGAAGACGGTGCTCGATAACGTGGCCCTGGGCCTGCCCCGTTCCGTCGGCGCGGCGGCCGCCTCGCTGTGGACGGTGGGCCTGGCCGAGCGGGCGGACGACTGGCCATCGGCCCTGTCGGGCGGGCAGAAGCAGCGCGTGGCGCTGGCGCGCGCCCTTGTGCACGAGCCGCAGTTGCTGCTGCTCGACGAACCCCTGGGCGCGCTCGACGCCCTGACGCGCATCGAGATGCAGCAGCTGATCGAGTCGCTGTGGCTGGCGCGCGGTTTCACGGCCGTGCTGGTGACGCACGACGTGGCCGAAGCGGTGGCCATGGCCGACCGCGTGCTCTTGATCGAGGATGGGCAGATCACCATGGACGTGAGGGTGGACTTGCCGCGCCCCCGCCAGCGCGGCCATGCGGCCTTCGCCGCGCTCGAGCAGGCTATCTTGTCGCGGGTGCTGCAACCGTCTCGGCCAGGACAATAAAACCGTCGCCATCGACGGTCGCCACGATGCCCTCGTAGCTGGCGATGGCCGGGTGGCGCGTGGCCAGCGGGTGCGCATGCGTGGCAGTGACGACGATGACCTTCGCGCCGGCCGCTTCGCCCGCCTCGATGCCGACGGACGCATCCTCGAACACCAGGCAATCCATGGGCGCCACGCCCAGTTTTTGCGCCGCCAGCAGGTAGCAATCGGGCTTTGGTTTACCCGCCTTGACGTCTTCCGCCGTCACCATGATGGCGGGAATGGGCATGCCGGCCGCCTTCAGGCGCGCCGTCGCCAGCGCGCGCGGCGCCGAGGTGACGATGGCCCATTGCGCCGGCGGCAGCGATTGCAAAAAGCGCAGCGCGCCCGCGATTTCGATAATCCCTTCCACGTCGATGATTTCCGCATCCGTGATGCCCTGCGATTCGCGCTGCGCATCGACGCCGGGCAAGCGCAGTTTGGCGATGGTGTCGACCGAGCGCGCGCCGTGGATGGTGGGCAGGAAGGCCGCCACGTCGAGGCCCTGGCGCTGCGCCCAGGTGCCCCAGATGCGTTCGGCGGCGGCGATGGAATTGATGACGGTGCCGTCCATGTCGAAAAGAAAAGCCCGGTAGCGGCCGGCGGCCGATGGTGTTGGGGATGACGACGGCGAGGGCAGTGCGGACATGGCTTCCTTCCAATTGATGGGCTGGAAGCCATTGTAACGGCAGCCGGTTTTTATTTCACAGGTAGACCGATTCAAACTTGGCCACGGGCGCGCCATCCTTGAGCAGGATCAGGTACTCGCCTTCGAAACGGTAGCCCGTCACGCCGTTCAAATTGGCCAGCACGGCGCTTTCCAGCTGCATCAGCGGCGGCGGGCAGGCCATGCGCGTGCCGGCCAGCTGCGTGAAGCGCAGGGCCGTGCCGGCCAGCGTATAGCCGCCCATCACGCGGTTGCAGCCCGTAAAACCGTGGACCTTGCCATCGTCGGTGAGGGTGATGCGCACTTCGCGCTCCTGCCCCGGCGCCATCGTCACGTCGGCGCCAGCGAGCTGCGTCAGCTTCCAGTAGGTATTCGTCAGGCTGTACGTGGGCGTCAGGCCCGTGTCCGGCTTGGCGCTGCCGGAGGTGGCGGCGCAGCCGCTCGCCATGGCGATGGCGGCGGCGAGGGACAGGTATTTGAGGTGATGCAGCATGGAAGGCTCCTGTGAGGGGTGGAATGCCCGCAGACTAGCAGGTTTTCCGTGCCGTTCAGCGCACGGCAGCGGCGATTGTTTCCATTTTGCCAGTCCTGGCATTAAACTCATGCTTTCTATTGTTTTAACCTTGATCGGGGAGCCGGGCCGATGTTGCAAGCGCAAGCGCTGGATAATCGACTGGTCGCCACCAGTGCCGACGACGTGCTGGTCGACCGCATCGTGCCCGGCGCGCCGCTGGTCATCGCCTTCGGCTTCGTCTCATGGACCACGCGTCCCGCCTTCGATTTCTACGGGCGCCTGAGAAAGCTGGAGCAGGCCAGCGGCCAGCATCTGAACAAGATCCTCGTGCGCGATTCGGGCAATGCCTGGTATCACCGCCGCATCGCAGGGCTGGGCAGCCATGTCGATGAATCGGCGCAAGCCTTGCGCGAGCTGGTGCGCCGCATCGCGCCAGGTACCGTCACCACCCTGGGCCAGTCGATGGGCGCGTATGCGGCCGTCATGTTTGGCTTGCTGCTCGATGCGCAGCAGATCGTCGCCTTCGGGCCCTTGTCCTTCCTCGACGTGCAGCAGGCGCGCTTGTACCATGAGCTGCGCTGGCTGCCCGTGATGGAATCGCTGGCGCAGGATCCGCCAGCCTCGGGATATTACGACCTGGCGGCCCTGTGCCGCGCCAGGGCGACGGGCAATACGCAGCTGCACCTGGTGTTCGGCACCCGGCCCGACGCGGTCAATCCGGGCGCCAGCGCCAGCGAATCGGTGAACCTCGATGCCATGCACGCGCAGCGCCTGGCACCGTTCGGCCGCTGCACCCTGCATCCGTTTCCCCAGTCGGGCCACGCGGTGGTGCAGCACCTGATCGACACGAAGCGCATCAACGGCTTGCTGGCCAGCTGCATACTCGGTCTCACGCTGGAAGATGAACCGATGCCGGACATCAGCCGCGAGTGGCAGGACTGGGTAGCGGAAAACCTGCGTTTGGGCTGCGCCGGCGAACAGCTGGTGGCGGTGCTGCAGCAGCACGGCTTTTCGCTGGCCAGCAGCATGGCGGCCGTGGATGCGGCCCGCGCCAAGGCCATATGACGCCGCAGTTCGAACTCGACACCCTGAAAATCCGCCTCGCCGCTCCCGAACTGGCGGCGCTCGACCTGCGCGTGCGGGTGCAGCGCGCGCTGCGCCAGCTGATACTCGATGGCGTGCTGGCGCCCGGCCTGCGCCTGCCGGCCACGCGCGCGCTGGCGCAGTCGCTGGGCGTGTCGCGCGATACGGTGGAAATGGCGTATGCGCAGCTGCGTCTCGATGGCTATCTGCGGCGGCAGGCGGGATCGGGCAGTTTCGTCTCGCCGACGATAGGCGCGAGCTTGCTGGGCAAGCCTGCGACGACGCTGCCGTCCTTGTCCGCGCAGCCGGTGGCGCTCAGCGCCCGCGGTGCGCAGATTCTCGCCAGCGGCGGCGTGGCCGACCAGCAAAGCGTGAAGGCGTTTGCTACGGGCTTGCCGGAAACGCGGGCCTTTCCGCTTGATGTGTGGGAGCGCTTGCGGCGCCAGGCCGCCAGCAGCGAACACCATGTGCTGCTGCACGGCGACCCGCAAGGGGCCGAGCCGCTGCGCCAGGCCATCGCCGACTATGTGAACCTGGAGCGGGGCGCGCGGGCCACGGCCGGCCAGGTGCTGGTGCTGAGCAGCACGCGCCAGGCCCTGTACCTGTGCGCGCAAGTGCTGGCCGACGCGCATGGCCCCATCCTGATGGAAGATCCCGGCTATTTCGGCGCGCGCAAGGCGTTCGAGATGGCGCAATTGCAGGTCGTGCCCGTGCCCGTCGATGCCGATGGCTTGTCGATCGATCACCTGCGGGCCGACCGCAGCGGGGCCAACACGGTGTACGTCACGCCGTCGCATCAGTATCCGACGGGCGCCACCCTGGCGCTCGGGCGCCGCCTCGCCCTGACCGCCTGGGCCGCCGAGCGCCAGGGCTGGATCATCGAGGACGACTACGACAGCCAGTTCCACTATGCCGGCTTGCCGACGGCCTGCGTGCAGGGGCTCGACACGCGGCAGCGCACGATTTACCTGGGCACCTTCGCCAAGTCGCTGTACCCGGGGCTGCGCATCGGCTACATGGTGCTGCCGCCCGCGCTGGTGAAACCGATGACATATGCGCGCAGCATTCTCGATGGACACACGCCGCAGCTGGACCAGCTGACACTGGCCCGTTTCATCGCCGATGGCCATTTCGCGGCCCATGTGCGCGCCATGCGCAAGGTCTACGCCGTGCGCCGCGATGCGATGGCGCAGGCCGTGCAGCGGCATTTGCCGCACGTGGTCACGGCGCAGCTGCCGCCGGGCGGCTTGCAGATGCCATGTCTGCTGCACGAGGGCAGGGATGAGCTGGACACGATACGCCTGGCGGCGCAGGCGGGCATCGTGCTGCCGGGCCTGAGCCGCCTGTACGCGACGCCGCCGGCGCGCGGCGGCTGGCTGCTGGGCTTTGCGGCGCTCACGCCGCACGAGATCGAAAGCGGCATCGTCCGACTTGCCCGCGCGCTGGGGTGAGCGTGCAAGTGGTCTGTTGTATGTGAGTAAATTGGCCTGCCTGGGCAGTCCATGCGCCCATTAAGATGCTTCCTTTCAATGGCAGGGGCATACACATGACAGCAACCAACACCACCACCGCGATGGACGACCGGGCGCGCTGGCGCGACCTGGCGCCCCCCATCATGGCGGCCTTCATCTCCGTCCTCGTCAACTATGGCGGCACCTTCGTGCTGGTGTTCCAGGCGGCCCAGCTGGCCCAGCTGAGCGCGGCGCAGACGGCGTCCTGGGTCTGGTCGCTGAGCATCGGCGTGGGCGTGACGGGCATCTGGCTCAGCTACCGCTACCGCGCGCCCGTCATCACGGCCTGGTCCACGCCCGGCGTGGCCTTCCTGGCCACCGTCATGCCGCACACGCCGTATGCCGAGGTGATCGGCGCCTATATCGTGTCCGCCATCGCCTTCATTCTGCTGGGCATGTCCGGCGCCTTCGAGCGCCTCGTGCGGCTGATACCGGGCGGCATCGCGGCGGGCTTGCTGGCCGGCATCCTGCTGCAGTTTGGCGTCAACGCCTTCGGCGGCGCCAGCGCCGACCCGGTGCTGGTGGTGGTCTTGCTGCTGTCGTACGCCGTGCTGCGCCGTTTCACGGCACGTTTTGCCGTCGTGGGCATCATGCTGGCCGGCCTGGCGCTGCTGCTGGCGCAGGGGCGCATCGATGTCCAAGGCATCGAACTCGCCCTGGCCGCGCCCGTGTTCGAGATGCCGCGCTTTTCCATGGCGTCGCTCCTGGGCGTGGCGCTGCCCCTGTTCCTGATCACCCTGACGGGACAATACATGCCCGGCATGCTGGTGCTGCGCAATGACGGTTACCAGGTCAGCGCCAATCCGATTTTGACGGTGACGGGGCTCGGCTCGCTGCTCATGGCGCCGTTCGGCGCGCACGCCTTCAACGTGGCCGCCATCACGGCCGCCATCTGCACGGGCAAGGATGCGCATGCCGACCCGTCGAAACGCTACGTCGCCGGGCTGGCGTGCGGCGTGCTGTACATCCTCGTGGGCATCTTCGGCGTCACCCTGGCCAGCCTGTTCATGGTCTTGCCGCGCAGTTTTATTACGGCGCTGGCGGGCCTGGCCCTGCTGGGCGCCATCGGCAACAGCCTGGCGCAGGCGATGGCCGACGTGCGCATGCGCGAAACGGCGCTGATCACGTTTCTCGCGACGGCCGCGAACGTGACCCTGCTGGGCGTGGGCGGCGCCCTGTGGGGGCTGGCGGCGGGGCTGGCCGCGCATGGGCTGATGCATGGCTGGCGCAAGGCGGCTTGACAGCGGCATCGTCAGATAGCTTGCCCATGTTGCCAGCCGCCGCATACAATTGCTGCGCCCGTGCCCGTCGGCACCACCGAACGATATGACCGATGCCCGGGATCACTTCCCTGGCCTATGGCCTGGCGATTTTTGCGCCGGCCGCCGGCCGGGTGGGAAACCTGTTGTTTAATATTAAAGAAGCGAGAAGACGATGCCTGTCAGTTCCTACCTGAATACCCGCCCCGTGCTGGGCGAACGAGTCTACCTGCATGACACGGCGCAAGTGATCGGCGATGTGCGGATCGGCGACGACTGTTCCATCTGGTGCAACAGCGTGCTGCGCGGCGACGTCAACCGCATCGTCATCGGCGAGGGCAGCAACATCCAGGACTTTTCCATGGGCCATGTGTCGCACAAGAATGCGGCCAAGCCCGACGGGTCACCTTTGACCATCGGCAAATACGTGACCATCGGCCATTCCGTGATCTTGCACGGCTGCACGATTGGCGACGAGTGCCTGATCGGCATGGGCAGCATCGTCATGGATGACGTGGTGGTGGAGAAACACGTGATGCTGGGCGCGGGCAGCCTGGTGTCGCCGGGCAAGGTGCTGGAAAGCGGCCACCTGTACGTGGGCCGCCCCGCCGCCAAGGTGCGCGCACTGACGGGGGCGGAAATCGCCTACCTGCGCTATTCGGCCGAGCACTATGTGCGCGTCAAGAACAATTACCTGGCCGGCGACGACGCCGCCTGACCGCCAGCGCCATCAAGGCGGCGCAGTTCCGGCCGCGGCGCCAGGTCCTGCGGCAGGCGCAGGGCGGATACGAGGCCCAGGCGCCGCAGGAGCAGCAGCATCCACCAGCCCGGGTCCCATTCGCCCGGCAGCAGGCCCAGCCTGGCCGAGCCTGGATACGCATGATGGTTGTTGTGCCAGCATTCGCCCATGGTCAGCAACGACGTCAGGCGGATATTCTTGCCTTGTGCGGCGGCGCCGTCGACATGGAAGTGCATTTGGCCATGGTTGTGGGCGAAATAGCCGATCAGCCAGTGGCCGAGCACGCCGGCGCTGACCCGCGCGCACACGCCCCAGCAGACGAAGCCCCAGCCGCCCCAGACGAAGCACAGCATGGCCCACGGCAGTTGCTGCAGCATCCAGGTGGTTTCCAGAAAACGGTAAAAGCGGTCGTGCGCGATGCGCGGCTCGATGGCGATGTGCGGCGGATGGTCGAGGTCGAGGCGGCAGTGCAGTTGCCACCAAGCATCGCGCCAGAAACCGGCGCCGTGGCGCAGATAGGCATGGCAAGCGGGCAGGCGCTGGGCGTAGTCGCGCAGTTCGTGCTGGCGCAGCAGGCCCAGCGGGCCGCTGAGTCCCACCAGCACGCCCAGGTAGACGAGTACATATTCCAGCCATGGCGGGCAGGCAAAGCTGTCGTGGATCAGCTTGCGGTGGCTGCCCAGCGAGTGGCCGAACAGCAGGACGATGGCCGTGCCGGCCGCAAACAGCAGCAGACCGGCCCAGCTGAAGAAGCACAGGGCGCCCGTCACGGCGCCGGCCAGCATGGCCGTCAGCCACAGCGATTGCAGCGGCGCGTAGCGCACCGTGCCGTCCAGCACGCTGCCCGCGTGGGTGGCGCGGGCGCGGTGGCCGTCCAGGCTGGCTGTGGACATCAACCCTTGGGGGCCGACGACGGTTGCGTGTACTTGTCGAAGTTGGTGATGTAGTCGTTGAAGTTGTCGGTCAGCATGCGCTTGTACTGTTCCGTGAAGAAGGCCACGGCGCCTTCCTTCTCAGCTTGCATCTTGGCCACGTCGTTGCTTTTGCTGGCGACGAGGAAGGCGTTGAAGCGGGCGGCCGCGTACAGCAGCGAGGTGGCCACTTCATTGCCGCCGCTATGCATGCATTGTTCATTGGCCAGGGCGATGACCTGGTCGGCGCGCTCCCAGAATTCCGGGCCCGGTGCTGGTTTTGTCGTTGGTGTGCTCATAAAAATCCCTCATGAAAGTGCGCGCCAGTCTACACAGGGGGCCGCGGGCTGTCCAGCCGCGCGGCTGCCTGTCAGGGCGCTTGCAGGATCTGTGCGACCAGCACCGCCAGCGGCTGGCGGATGTCGAGCACGATGCCGGCTTCGTCCGCCTGCAGGGGCTGCAGGGTGGCCAGCTGGCTGTCGAGCAGGCTGGCCGGCATGAAATGGCCGGGGCGCCGCAAGCGGCTTTCCAGCACGGCGCGCGGGCCGTCCAGGTGGGCGAAGCGCAGGGCCGGATCGCCCTCGCGCAGCACGTCGCGGTAGGCGCGTTTCAGGGCCGAGCAGGAGACGACGAGGCCGTCGCCCTGCGCGCGCGCCGTGGCGATGCGCTCGCGCAGGGCGGCCAGCCAGCCGGCCCGGTCGGCATCGTCGAGCGGGATGCCGGCGGCCATCTTGGCCACGTTTTCCGGGGAATGCACGTCGTCGCCTTCCACGTAGGGCACGTGCAAGGCGTCTGCCAGCAGGCTGCCGGCGGCGCTCTTGCCGCAGCCGGACACGCCCATCACGACCCAGCGCACGGCGGGCACGCCCATGTTCAAGGCGCCGAAACGATGACGGTGACGCGGCGGTTTTCCGCCTTGCCCGTCTTGCTGGCGTTCGAGGCCACCGGTTTGCTCATGCCCAGGCCCTTGACGCTGATGTTGTCGCGTGGAATGCCCGATGCGCTCATGGCGTCGGCCACCACGTTGGCACGCGCCAGCGACAGCTTGTTGTTGTACGCTTCCGTGCCTTCGTTATCCGTATGGCCTTCCACGCGCATGTGCGTGATGCCCACTTTCAGCAGGGCGGCGCTGATTTTCTGGATGGCGTTGCGGCTCGGCGGCGTCAGCTTGGCGGCGTCGAATTCGAACAGCAGCTTGTCGGTAAAGCTCAGCTCCCAGCCTTCGTCCGTCTGGTTGAAGCCTTGCTCCTTCAGGGCGGCGACTTGCTCGGCATTGAACAGCGGTTTGGTCTCTGGCGTGCTCTGGCAGGCGGCCAGCAGGCCCAGCATGAACAGGCCGAGGATGCCGCGGCATAATTGCTTGTAGATAAATTGCATGGTGTTGCTCCTTGGTTCAGGGGTGAGTGTGGGGGTGCGGCAGGCGCGCCACCTGGCGCGTGCCGCGCTGCGCCTGCTTGGCGCGGTACATGGCTTCGTCCGCCGCACCGACCAGCGAGACGGCGTCGATGGCGTGATCGGGGAAGACGGCCACGCCGATGGTCAGCGAGCTGACGATGCTGTTGCCGGTGGGCAGTTCAATGGCTTGCGCCATGGCGGCGATGATGTTGTCGGCGATGTGCATGGCGTCGCTGCTGTTGCGCAGCGGCTTGAGCAGGATGGCGAATTCGTCGCCGCCCAGGCGCGCCACCAGGTCGCCCTCGCGCAATTGCTGCTTGATGCGCGCGGCGATCGTCACCAGCACGCGGTCGCCCGAGGCGTGGCCGAAGGTGTCGTTGATGTATTTGAAACGGTCGCTGTCGAGGAACAGCACGGCCACCTTGCCATTGCCGACCCGCGCTTCGAGGATGGCGCGTTCCAGTTCCGCTTCCATGAAGGCGCGGTTCGACAGGCCCGTCAGGCTGTCGTGGTTGGCGCGGTGCGACAGCGAGGCGTTTTCCTTTTGCAGATGGCTTTGCCATGCTTCCAGTTCGTCGAGCAGGGCGTTGAAGTCGTCATTGATCTGGTTCAGTTCGGCGATGTTGGCAGGCGGCACGCGCAGTTCGAACGAGCGGTCGCGCCGCACGCGGTGGGCCGTTTCCGCCAGGTGGCGCAGGGGCGACGTGATCTCCGTTTCCATGCGGCGCGACAGGCGCACGGCGACGACCAGGCTCAGCACCAGGCAAGCCAGCAGACAGGACAGGCCGCTGAGCAGGAAGGGCAGCAGGCTGCGGCTGTGCGGCACCAGGGTGATGCTGCCGATGGCCTGTTCATTGCGCGTGATGGGGAAGGTCAGCGAATCGGGCAGCATCCAGCCCGTCAGCGCGCGTTCGATGTAATAGCGGGTGCCATGCTGGCCCCGTTCCCAGCGGGCCAGGACCTTGCCGGCCGTGTCGCTCACCTGCGCCTGGTCGATGTCCTCATTGACGCCGATCAGGGCCAGCGCTTCCTTGGCGGCCATGGAGTCGCCAAAGACGACGGCTCCTTCCACCGTGTAGCTCATCGAGCGGGCCACCAGGCGCAGGTTCTGGTCCGAATACACGCGCAGGGCCAGCAGCGCCACGGCCGTCAGGGTCAGGCCGGCCGCCAGCACGGCGATCAGCGACACGCTCAGGTGGGCGCGCCGCAGCACGCTGTCGAGCGTGCGCCGGGGCAGGCGCGCGGGCTTGTTGCTCATGCGGGCGTTCATGGCGGCGGTCCCTTGCGACGTGCAATTTGCAAGGCGTTCGGATGCACGCGCAGGCCGCTGCGGGCGATGGCGTCGAGGTTGACGTCAAAGCCGATCTGCGCCTCGTTCAGGCGCAGGCAAAACATGGTGCCCACGGCGCACGACGTGCCGGGCTCGGCGACCGAGAGGATGGGTTTGCCGATGATCTGCGCCAGCAGATGCTCGCGTTCGCCTTCGGGCAGGCTGCCCAGGTAGGCGACGTCACATTCGCTGGCCGCGCTTGCCTGCGCCGGGATTTTCACGCGGATGCGCGGTCCCAGGCTGGAAGCGGGCGTGTCGACGATGGCCGCCCCGTAGCGTGGCGTACCGAGCATGCAGATGCGCACTTCCTGGCGCGCCACGGGCCAGCGTACATAACTGATGATGCCAAACAGGACCTGGGCCACTTCGGCGGGACGCCTGGCGTCGGCCGCCGCGCCCGTTTGCGCCCACGCCGCGCACGGCGCCAGCGCACTGCAGGCGAGCAGCGAGGCCAGCAGCACAACGGCGAGCAGGACGGGCGGCGCGGAGCGCTGCCGGTGGCGGGGGAAGGAAGGCACGGCGTCGGTGTCTTTATGCAGGTGGGGTGGCTATTCAAATAGTTACTCAACAACACAGACTGTACGGAAGTCCATGTTGAAAGTAAATCACGGCATGACGCCATCAACCTTGCATTATAAACACGAATGTGAAAACTTGCATTCTTTGCCATGAGAATTACTTACCAACACTGCCGTGGCGCGCCAAAGTGTTGCTATTCTTCCAGTGTCGCCTCCAGCAAGTCGATTTCGCGCAGCAGGCGCAAATGGATGGTGTCGTCCAGTTCGCCCGAAATGCGGCGGCGGAACAGCTCATCGCGCTCCGCATTGAGCGCTTCCAGGCGCAGCGCCCGCTCGGCCTTGGCCAGTTCCTGCAGCCGCATCGCCTCGTCGTTGCTGCTTTCGCCATACGCCAGGCGGCGCCGGTAGGCTTCGATCAGGCGGTTGGCCGCTTCCGTGACGACTTGCTGCTTGTCATTCTTGTCGATGCCTTCGCACACTTTTTCCAGCCGCGCGATGGCCGCTTCGGCGGCGGCGGCGCGGGCATTGCGCTCTTCCGTCGAACGGCGCGCGGGCGGCGCGAACACCAGGCCCTTGGTCAGCAGGGGCAAGGTGACGCTGGCCAGCAGCAGCGACAGCAGAATCACGCCCATGGCCAGGAAGATGACGAGGTCGCGCGCCGGAAAGCGCGTGCCGTCGGGCAGGAACAGCGGCAGGGTCAGGATGCCGGCCAGGGTCAGCGCGCCGCGCACGCCCGCGAACGAGGCCACCAGCAGCAATCGCAGGCTGGGGCGCGCCAGCAGCGCCGCATCCTTCGCTTCGCCCGCCACCTTCTTGTGGTGCTTGAACAGGGTCAGCTTCATCGAGATGAAGACCCAGAGGAAGCGCATGAAGGTCAGCCCCACCGTGATGGCGATGACGAACAGGGGCAGCTTCCAGGCGCTGCCGGCGCCCACTTCCATGGAGGCGGCGGGCAAGCCGGCCACAGTGGCGGGCAGCTGCGCGCCCAGCATGACGAAGATCACGCCGTTCAGGACCAGTTGCACGGTATCCCACACGGCCTTGCGCTGGGTGCGCGTGGCGGCCAGCGGGCGGCCGATCAGGTCGGCGTAATGCATGGACACGCCGGCCGTGGCGGCGGCCAGGATGCCCGAGCCGTGGATTTGCTCGGCGCCCAGGTAGGCGGCGAACGGGATCAGGATGCTGATCAGGATTTGCAGGCCCGGTTCTTCGCCGACCTTGCTCACCAGCCATTTATTCGCCAGGCCCACGCCCCACGAGATGGCCAGGCCGATGACGATGCCGCCGCCTGCTTCCTGCAGGAAACTCAGCGAGGCGGCGCCGATGGAAAAGCCGCCCGTCATCATGGCGCCCACGGCAAACGTGAAGCAGACCAGGCCCGAGGCGTCATTGAGCAAGGATTCGCCTTCGAGGATGTGCATCAGGCGCGGCGGGATCGGGTTGCCGGCCGCGATCGCCGAGACGGCCACGGGGTCCGTCGGCGACAGGATGGCACCGAGCGCGAAGGCGACGGCCAGCGGCACGCTGGGGATCAGCCAGTCGATGAAGAAACCCATGCCCAGCACGGTAAACAGCACCAGGCCGATGGCCAGCATCAGGATCGAGCGCGCGTCGGAAAAGAAGGCGCCCTTGGGAATGCGCCAGCCATCGAGAAACAGCAGGGGCGGAATGAAGAGCAGGAAGAAAATGTCGGGATCGAGCGGCACTTGCACGCCAAACACGGCCAATCCCGTGCCGCCGGCGATCTGGATCAGCGGCAGCGGCAGCTTGACCCAGCGCGAGCGGGCGAGAAAGCCGCACAGGACGACGGTCAACACGAGGATGAGGATGATGGTAACGGTATGCATGAAGAAGCGGCGGCGTGCTGAAACGCTGATTATAAGGCGCAGCCCGCCTGCGGCACGACCTGCGTGTCATTGCGTACATACAACAAGTCACAATCGCGGTAAGATTGTCGCAATCGCCTGCCGCCGCCGTCCGTGCGCGGCAGGTGCGTACCCAGCCTTTTACCGGACTCCTGTTTTGCTCAAGAAAATCTTCACCGGCCTGCTGCTGTCGCTGGCATTGCTCATCGTGGCGGCCCTGGCCGCGTATCTGTATTACTGGCGCCCCGCGCTGGCGCCCATCGATCCGCCCGCCGCCACGGCCTTTTCCCCGCAAGCGGTGGAGCGGGGCCGCATCCTGGCCGGCATGGGCAATTGCGCCGCCTGCCACACGGCCAAGGGCGGCGCCGAGTACGCGGGCGGCCACGGCCTGGCCACGCCGTTCGGCACGATCTATGCGACGAACATCACGCCCGACAGGCAAACGGGCATCGGCCGCTGGTCGCCGGCCGCCTTCCAGCGGGCCATGCGCGAAGGCGTGGGCCGCGATGGCGCGCATTTGTATCCCGTCTTTCCGTACACCCATTTCAACCTGGTCTCGGACGCCGACCTGACGGCCCTGTATGCGTATTTCATGACGCGCCCGCCCGTGTACGCGCCCGCACCCGCGAACAGCGTGCCGTTCCCCTTGAACCTGCGTCCCTTGCAGGCGGGCTGGAAGTTGCTGTTTTTCAAGCCGGCCAGCTTTCAGCTTGATCCCGCGCAAGGGCTGGACTGGAACCGGGGCCGCTATCTGGCCGAAGGCCTGGCCCATTGCGCCGCCTGCCACACGCCGCGCAATGCGCTGGGTGCCGAGCTTGCCGGCTCGGCCTATCTGGGCGCGTCCATCGACCACTGGTATGCGCCGGCCTTGACCAGCGCCAATGCGGCGCCCCTGCCGTGGACGCAGGACGAGCTGTACGCCTTCCTGCGCACGGGGGCGACGGCCCTGCACGGCGTGGCGGCCGGGCCCATGTCGGCCGTCGTGCACGAAGGCATGGGCGCTGCGCCCGATAGCGATATCCGCGCGCTGTCCGTGTATTTTGCCGGCGTGGCCGGGGCCGAGCAGCGCAAGGTGGATGCGGATGCCGTGATCAAGGCAGGCATCGAACGCTCGCAGCGCGTCAGCCTGGTCGACAACGACCGTGGCGCCAGCCTGTACGTGGCCGCCTGCGCGGCGTGCCATTCGAACAGCGATGGCCGGCCCGTGGCCCTGCGCCCGGAACTGAGCCTGAACAGCGCCGTCAGCGCGCCCGACCCCGCCAACCTGATCCAGGTGATATTGCACGGCATCGGCAAGGATGAGGCCATGCCCGGCGTGCTGATGCCGGGCTTTGCCGCTTCGCTGACGGACAACGACGTGGCCAACCTGGCCGCCTATCTGCGCCGCAGCCGGAGCCACCAGCCGGCCTGGACGAACCTGGAAGCGGCCGTGGCGCGTACGCGCGCCGGCAAGTAAGCATGAAAGTTTCTTATGTATGACACTTATCTATAACACTTATGTATAACATCACCGTGAATGGCCAGCCCTTCGGCACCGAGGCCGATGCCGGGACGCCCCTGCTGTGGGTGTTGCGCGACGAAGCCAACTTGAAAGGCACCAAGTTTGGCTGCGGCATCGGCATGTGCGGCGCCTGCACCGTGCACGTGGATGGCCGCGCCATGCGCTCGTGCATCACGCCGATTGCCGCCGTGGCCGGCTGCGCCATCACCACCATCGAAGGCCTCTCGCCCGATGGCACGCACCCTTTGCTGCGCGCGTGGCTTGCCACGCAGGCGCCCCAGTGCGGCTATTGCCAGTCGGGCCAGATCATGCAGGCGGCCACCTTGCTGCGCGACTATCCGCAGCCGACGGATGCGAATATCGATGCCGTCATGAGCGGCAACCTGTGCCGCTGCATGGCGTATGTGCGCATCCGCAAGGCCATCAAGCTGGCGGCCGGCATGGGGGAGACGCCCGGTGTTTAAGTTGCCTAAAGAAAATTCTTCCGCTCGTCCCCCGTCGCCGGGCCGGCGCGGTTTCCTGATCGCCGCCGCCGGCACGGGGTTTACGCTGGCTTTCCTGCGCGCCGACAGTACCTTGGCCGCCGGCAAGGCGCCACCTGCGCCGCCCGCCAAATCTGCCGCGCCCGTGTTCGATCCGACCATCTGGTTCGAGATCGACCGCGACGGCATGATCACCGTCAATATCGCCAAGGCGGAAATGGGCCAGCACATCGGCACGGCCCTGGCGCGCATCGTCGCCGAGGAGCTGGAAGCGGACTGGAGCAAGGTGCGCCTGCATTACGTGGACACGGATCCGAAATGGGGCTTGATGGTGACGGGCGGCAGCTGGTCCGTCTGGCAGAATTTCGATCCGCTCAGCCGAGCCGGCGCGGCCGGCCGCCTCGCGCTGGTCGAGGAGGGCGCGCGCCTGCTGCGCGTGCCCGTGTCCGCCTGCCACGCCCGGCTGGGCGTCGTGCATGGCAGGGGGCGCTCGATCGGCTATGGCGACATCGTGCGCCGTGGCAAGCTGGCGCGCCAGTACACGCCCGGGCAACTGAACGCCATCGTGCTGAAAACGCCGCAGCAGCGCAGCCTGATCGGCCAGCAGGTGCCGGCGCTCGACATCCCCGCGAAAATCAATGGCACCGCCGTGTACGGCATCGATGCGCAGGTGGAGGGCATGCTGTTTGCGCGCCCGAAGATCCCGCCCACGCGCTACGGCGCCAGGGTGGTCTCCATCGACGACTCGGCGGCAAAGAAAGTGCAGGGCTATCTGCGCAGCGTGGCGCTGCAGGACGCCAGCGGCACGGTGCCCGGCTGGGTCATGGTGGTGGCCGAAACGTATGCTGCCGCCATGCGCGCGGCCGACCTGGTGCAGGTGAAATGGCGGGCCGGCGCGGCGGCCCACGTGTCGGAGCAGGATATCGTCAGCTATGCGGGCAAGCAGCTGGCCGACGCCAGCCTGGGCGCCCGCGTGGTCGACGATGATGGCGTGGAGCAAGCGTTCAAGGATGCCAGCCTGCAATTGGAACGCCATTACACGACCAGCACCGTGCTGCATTTCCAGCTGGAACCCGTGAATGCGCTGGCGCAGGAGATCGACGGCGTCTGGCATATCCATGCGGGCAATCAATGGCAATCGCTGATCCTGCCCGTGCTGGCGCAGGCGTTGAAGGTGCCGGAGAGCAAGGTCATGCTGCATACCTATCTGCTTGGCGGCGGCTTCGGGCGGCGCCTGAACGGCGATTATTGCGTGCCGGCCGCGTTGGCGGCGCAAGCCGTGGGGCGCCCCGTCAAGATGATCTGCACGCGGTCCGACGATGCCCGTTTCGATTCGCCCCGTTCGCCGTCCGTGCAGCATGTGCGCATGGCGTTCGACGAGGCCGGCAAGGTGTCGGCGATGGTGCACGAGGCCAGCGCGGGCTGGCCCACGCAAGCGCTGATCCCCGCCTTGCTGGCCAAGGATAAGCAAGGCCATCCATACGACCCGTTCGCCATCGCCGGCGCCGACCACTGGTATGCGGTGGGCGCGCAGCGCGTGCGGGCCGTGTCGAACGACCTGGCCAACAGCAGTTTCCGCCCCGGTTGGCTGCGCTCCGTGGGGCCGGGCTGGACGAATTGGGCTGTGGAAAGTTTCATGGACGAGGCGGCGCAGGCGGCCAAGGTCGACCCGCTGGCGTTTCGTTTGTCCTTGCTGCAGGCGACGGGCCGCAATGCGGGCAGCGCGCCGAACGCCGTCGGCGGCGCCGCGCGCCTGGCCCACGTGCTGCGGCGGGCGGCGGACAAGGCGGGCTGGGGCACGGCCATGCCGCCCGACACGGGTCTGGGCATCGCCGCCACGTTCGGCCAGGAACGCGACATGCCCACCTGGACGGTGTGCGTGGCGCGGGTGAAAGTGGACCGCAGCACTTGCATGGTGAAAGTCGAAAAACTGTTCATGGTGATCGATGCGGGCAGCATCGTCGACCCCGATGGCGCGCTGGCGCAGGCCGAAGGGGGCGCCCTGTGGGGCGTGAGCATGGCCTTGCATGAAGGCACTGCCTTCCTGAATGGCGAAGTGAAGGATACCAACCTGAACACTTACACGCCGTTGCGCATGGCCGACGTGCCCGAGCTCGACATCGAATTCGTGGCCAGCACGGCAACTTCGACGGGCATGGGCGAGCCGCCCACGACAGCCGTGGCGCCCGCCATCGGCAACGCCATCTTCGCCGCCGTGGCCTCGCGCGTGCGGCATTTGCCGATCCGCCCGGAAGCGGTGCTGAAGGGGCTGGATCGGCACGGCGCCGTCTGATGCGGGTGTGTGGCGAATTTGACGTGCGCCGCGCATGAACGGACGCAGGCTGGTACACTGAGGTCTGCCGCTCAGGGCGCGCAGGCGGTGCCCGTTCCGGCAAGATCAACGCAACAGCAGCTTGATGTCAGTCCGATTTCAGCTCGATAGCGGAGGCAGCCATGCAAGAACAATTTGTCAGCATCACGGCCGATGAACTTCAAATGGACGGCGTGCTTGAAATGCCCGAGCGGCCCGTGGGCATCGTCCTGTTCGCCCACGGCGCGGGCGCCGACAGCGACTACCTGGGCGCCTCCAGCCATGCCACCTCCCAGGATTTTCTGCGGGCGGGCATCGCCACCTTGCGCTTCGACCAGGGCGGTGTCGGGCCTGGCGGCGGCAGCAATGGCCATGCGTATTTCGTGCGCAGCGATATCGTGCTGCTGGCGCGCCAGCTGGAAAAAGCCCTGGGCTGGCTGCAAGTCGACCCGTCCACGCGGCGCTTGCCCTGCGGCCTGTATGGTTATGGCACCAGCGCGGCCGTCGTGATGCAGCTGGCGGCCTGGCGCAGCGCGGAGATCGCCGCGCTGGCCGTCTGCGATGGCCAGGTGGAAATGGCGGGCAAGGCGGCGCTGGAAAACGTGCGCGTGCCATCGCTGCTGATCGTGGGCGGGCGCGATCCCGACGTGGCGGGCCTGAACCGCATGGCGTTTGCCACCTTGCGCTGCGACAAACAGCTGGAACAAATTGCCGCCCCTGGCGGCCCCGACACGCGCCACCAGGCGGCCCTGCTGGCCACGGACTGGTACATGCGCCATTTCAACGGGCATACCAGCACGGCGCAGTAGTTCAATCAGGCAGGTGCGTCAGGCAAGTGCGTCAGGCAAGGGCGCGCAGATTCCGCGCATGGAAGCGCACGTGCTCTTCCATGAAGCTGGCGATGAAGTAATAGCCATGGTCGTAGCCGGCATGGCGGCGCAGCCGCAAGGGCTGGCCGGCGTCGCGGCACGCCGCTTCGAATACCTCGGGGTGCAGTTGCTCGGACAGGAATTTGTCGGCCAGGCCCTGGTCGATCAAGATACCTTCGGGGAACAGTGGCGGCCGGCCCTGGAGGCCGCGCATCAGCGCGCTCGCATCGTACTGTTGCCAGCTGGCCGCGTCGCTGCCCAGGTAGCCCGTAAACGCTTTCTTGCCCCACGGACACTGGCTCGGTGCGGCGATGGGGGCGAAGGCGGAGACGGAGCGAAACAGCGCAGGATTGCGCAAGGCCAGCACCAGCGCGCCATGGCCGCCCATCGAGTGGCCGAAAATGCCCGTGCGTTGCGCATCGATCGCCAGTTCCTGTTCCAGCAGGGCGCGCAATTCCAGGATATAGCTGTACATGCGGTAGTGGCCGCTCCAGGGCGCCTCGGTGGCGTCCACGTAAAAGCCGGCGCCCGCGCCGAAATCCCAGGCATCCGTCTCGCCCGCGATATTCGCGCCACGGGGGCTGGTGTCGGGGGCGATCAGGATCAGGCCTTCCTCGGCCGCCACGCGCTGCGCGCCGCCCTTGATCATGAACGTTTCTTCCGTGCAGGTCAGGCCCGCCAGGTAAAACAGGGCGGGGCGTTTGGCGGTGACGGCGCTGCCCGGCGCCGTGTCGGGAATGAAGGCCGAGAAACGCATGGGCAAGCCGATGGCTTGCGCGTCGTGGCGATAAAAGCGTTGTACGCCGCCAAAACAGGCGTGTTCACTCAACAGTTCCAGCATGAATTCTCCTCGTTAATTGCACAGTATAGCCAGAGCGGCGCGGGGCCGGCACGCACTCAGCCCAGCATGGCCGCTAATGCAGGCAGGATGTCCTGTGCCGGGGCATCGGCCTTGAATGCCAGCAAATGGTCGGCGCGCGTCTTGCCCATGTTGATGGCGGCCACGGGTTTGTCCGTCTCGGCCGCCATGCGGCACAGGCGAAAGCTCGAATACACCATGACGGACGAACCCACCACCAGCAGGGCGCTGGCCGCATGCATCTTGCTTTCGGCCTCGGCCGCGCAGGCGGCGGGTACGCCATCGCCGAAAAACACCACGTCGGGCTGCAGGGTGCCGCCGCAGCGAGGGCAGGCAGGCACGTGGAAGGTGGCCAGATGGGACGGCTCCAGCAAGGCGTCGCCGTCGGGCGCCGGCGTGGCCGTGGCGCCCAGCATCTGGGGATTGTCGCGTTCGAGCTGATCCTGGATCAGACGGCGCGTGTGGCGGGCCCGGCAATCGAGACAGATCACACCATGTATGCTGCCATGCAACTCCGTGACGGCGGCGCTGCCTGCCTGCTGATGCAGGCCATCCACGTTTTGCGTGACCAGGCCGCCGATGCACTGGCGCTGCGCCAGTTGCGCGATGGCCAGGTGGCCGGGATTCGGCGTGGCGCACGCCAGGGTGGGCCAGCCCACCATGCTGCGTGCCCAGTAGCGGCGGCGCACGGCTTCCTGGCGGCGAAAATCGGGGCCTTGCACGGGGGCATTGCCGCGCCGCACGCCGTCCGCGTCGCGGTAATCGGGAATGCCGGACGCCGTGCTGATGCCGGCGCCCGTCAGCAGCAGCACGTCGGGATGGCGCCGCAGGAACTGCGCCAGCTGCTCGAGGGCGGCATCGTCGCTGGCGGGCTGCTGGCTGGATGAGGGAAAGTTGTGCATGATGCGCCATGCTAACCGAAAAGCGCGGCGCCGTTGCATGGGCAACATTTACTCCAGCTTCATGCCGAAACGCTGCAGCCGCGGCTGCCAATGCTCCTGGATATCGGCCGAGACGAGGATGCGCTCGGCCTTGCCGATCAGCAATGCACGGGGCACGAAGCCGAAGTAGCGCGAGTCGGCGCTGTTATCGCGGTTATCGCCCAGCATGAGGAAATGGTCGGCCGGCACCGTCACGGGGGCGAAGCTGCGGGCGGCGCCTGTGATTTGCGGCAAGACCTGGATGCGGTGCTGCTCGGTTGCGTTGCGCTCGCTGATGCGCTGCGCCGTCAGCTGGCCCAGGTGGGCGATGGTTTCGGGCGCCGTGTCGAGCGCCGTGTACTGGGCGGGCTGGCCATTGATGACCAGCTGTTCATTGCGCATTTCCACCGTGTCGCCGGGCAGGGCGATGATGCGCTTGATCAAGCGCGTGCCGTCTTTCGGCGAGGAAAAGGTGACGATATCGCCGCGCTGCGGTTCGCCCAGGCGCTGCAGCACGATATCGGTAAGCGGCACTTTCAGGTTGAAGGCGAGGCGGTTGACGAAGACCACGTCGCCCTCGAGCAGGTTGGGACGCATGGATGCCGACGGGATGGGATTCCAGTCCGCCACGGCCGTGCGGAACACGCCGAACAGCAGGAGAAACATCAAAAAACCTTTGTTGGCGCGCATCCATGTGCTCATGTCGGCTCTTTCGCTGGGCTGTGCCCGTGATGGGGAAGGAAGGCGCCCTTGCCGCTGGCGCCATATCACGATGCACGGCGAGACTGAAGCCAGTCTTAAATGCGCCGCATGCGCTGGCCGATGTTGCGTGCAGACGTCACCCCGTCAGTCTCATGGATGCCGGCATGGCGCATGCGTGTCGTCGCTGCCGTTGTGCAGGTGCTTGCCGTGCATTTCATCCCACAGTTCGCCCAGCGCCACCAGCAAGCCGCCGGCCACGAAGGGGATTGCCACCAGCCATGGTATGCTGTCGAGCCAGGGGCCCAGCAGGATGGCCGAGGCCACGGCGATGACGATGGCGCTGTACCAGAAGCGGTGCGGGTGCTGCAGGGTCAGCAGGTACTGAAAGTTGTTCATAAATCCTCCTTGGTGAGCAAGTGGAACAGCCTGACGGCCAGAATGGTGCTGACGGCAACGACGATGCAGCCGTCCAGAAAAAACAGCACTTTGCCAACCAGATGCATGCCCTGTACGAGATAGGCCGGCAGTTCCTGCGTTTCCGCCCACAGTGTGATGCGTGCCAGCACGATGGCGGCGAAGAAGATGGCGATGGCCAATGCCAGTATCAGCAGCACATGTGCGAACAGGTGTCGATGCAGTTTCATGTTGGACTTGGCAAGATATTAAAAATTCCCGAACCTTGACGTTATCAGTCCAATATCGTCCTGCTTTGCGCTGTGACAAAGTCGCGCCCAATAGGGGGAAAGTCGCGTTGACGCAGGAAAATGCCGCGTGTCAGCCCTTGGCGTTGTCGCTGCGCCGTTCAAAATACAGCAAGTCCGACCAGTCGCCCTGGAAAAGCATGGCTTTTTCCGAGCGCCCGTACTGGTGAAAGCCGTTGCGCTGCATGACGGCGACCGAACCCAGGTTTTGCGGCCGCGCCGTCGCTTCCAGGCGCCACAGTTCCAGTGGGCCGAACGCTTCTTCCAGCAGCAGGGCCACGACGCGCGTGGCGTAGCCGCGTCCGCCGAACCGTTCGCCGATGCGGTAACCGAGCGCCGCCTTGTTGAAATAGGGACGCGTGACGGCCGTCAGGTTGACCCTGCCGATGATCTGCCCGTCCAGCTTGGCCAGGTACTGGTAGGCGCGGTCTTGCTCGCGCTCGCGCTGCGCCTGTTCGATGGCGGCGGCGATGGCTTCCTCGTGGTAGTAGGACGGCGCCCGCGCCGTGACCCAGGTTTCAAAATAGGCGCGGTTGTCCAGTTCGAAGGCGAGCAAAGCGGGGAGGTCGGCGCTGGCCGGAGGGGATAATTGGAGGCGGTCGAGGTCTGGCATGGGATCTGGTCCGAAAGAGATGCGCCATTATAATCAGCTGGCGCATTCCGCCGCACACCCGCTTGCATTCATGAAGGAGCAGCATGCTATCCCATCTCTGCCTTGGCACCAACGACTTTCCCCGCGCCTACGCCTTCTATACGGCCTTGCTGGGAGAACTCGATCTGATCGAAAAATTTCATGATCCGGCCAAGCCCTGGGCGGGCTGGATGGCGCGGCAGGCGCCGCGTCCCCTGTTCGTGCTGACGGCGCCGCACGACGGCTTGCCGGCTACGTCCGGCAATGGCCAGATGACGGCCTTGCTGGCCGCCAGCCGCGCGCAGGTGGACCGCTGCTACCAGGCCGTGCTGGCGCTGGGTGCCGTGTGCGAGGGGCCGCCCGGATTGCGGCCCCATTATCACGCCCATTACTATGGCGCCTACTTCCGCGACCTCGACGGCAACAAGCTGTGCGTCTGCTGCCACGCCGAGGAGTGACTCAGCGCGGGCCCCACACCTCGTCTTCCGTCCAGCCCAGTTCCGCAAAATCCTGCGCCCGCTCGTGCGCTTCGCCGGCGCAATAGAACTCGTCGAGCTGGGGCGGCGCGACGCGCGTGCCGGCCAGCATGGCGTGCACCTGCCCCCGGTGGTGGATCTGGTGCTGGAACACATGCGCCAGCAGGCGCAGGCGCGTGTCGACTTGCGGCGTGTCGCGCAGGATCGTCACGGGCCGCGGCAGGTCAAGGTCGCACAGACTGCGGCAATGGGCGATCAGGCGCAGGTCCGATGCGCGCTGCGCCGCGTGCAGGGCCGCGCAATCGGTGAACGGTTCATCCTGTTCAAAGAAGACATAGCAGTCGGCATGGGGCGCTTCGCCGCGCAGCTCGCGCTCGAGCGCGTCGAGATAAAACCAGTCGCATGTGAGGATGTGGTTCAGCGTGAACTGGATGGTGGGAAAAAAACTGACGCGCGTGGCCTGGAACTCGGCCAGGGTCAGCTGCCCGCACGCTTTCAGCAGGCGGTGGTTGGCCCAGGCGTTGTTGTACGCCTGGCTGGTGAGGTAGTGCGCAAGTGGATTGTTCATGCTGGATCGCTGGTTGGGCAGGGCAGGGTTCATGTCGTGCCACTTTAGCATGTTGCGGCAGATGGACAAGGCCGGCCACGCCCGCCGCACCGGCGCTGCCGTCATCAAGTAAAATCGCGCAGCGGATTTCGCGATAGTGATGCACATAGGGCTGGAAGAATAACATGGGTTGGATAGGAAAATTACTGAACGGCGGCGACGACAAAAACAAGGCTGCGCCCCTCACGGCAGCGGCGGCGCCCGAGATGGCGCGGCAGCCAGCGACCATCGCCGAAATCGATGCCGTCTACTACCGCTGGCTGGCGGCCGCCGGTTCGGCGCAGGCGCCGGCGGAGGCGGAACGGCAGATTCTGGACGAATTGGCGCGCCTGGCCCGTGAACCGGTCGCCGGCGCCGCGCTGATACCGCGCATTCCGGCCATCATTCCCCAGTTGATGCGGACCTTGCAAGATGAAAACATGAGCG
The DNA here is from genome assembly GCF_059420865.1 of Janthinobacterium sp. GW821-FHT03C10. Classification (NCBI taxonomy): domain Bacteria; kingdom Pseudomonadati; phylum Pseudomonadota; class Betaproteobacteria; order Burkholderiales; family Oxalobacteraceae; genus Janthinobacterium; species Janthinobacterium sp. GW821-FHT03C10. Next base: position 308,657 of record NZ_JBWKUN010000003.1, read on the forward strand.
CGGCCAAGCTGTCGGCCCAGCTGGCCCAGGACGTGCTGCTGGTCGCCGAGGTCTACCGCGAAGCGAACCGGCCCTGCTACCATTCGCGCTACAACGCCAGCCCGTCGATCAACAACATGGAAGGCGCCATCATGCTGCTGGGGCAAAACGGCATGCGCATGCTGCTTGCCCGCGTCGCCTTCCGTCCCATCGTCAGCATGCAAAGCGGCGGCCTGACCATACGCACGGCGCCGCTGATCTGGCGCCAGTCCGAGAAATGCGCGCTGGCGGCCAACCTGGTCGCGCCGGCCATGCAGGCCAACGCCTTCGACGCCTATCTGGCGGGATTGATGGCCAATGTCGGCCTGGTGGTGGCCTTCCGGCTGATCGATCAGATGCATGCGCCCGATGCCTTTCCGCAATCGGACGCCTTCATTGCCCAGGTGTTTGCGCAGGCGCGCATCCTGTCGGTACGGATCGCCGAACTATGGGAGTTTCCCGAGTCCGTGACGCGCGCGATCGGGCAGGCCGGCGTCGCCGCCCACGCCGATGGCGATCCGCAAGCGCAAGCGCTGGCGCTGGGCGAGCGCTTGAGCAAGCTGCGCATGCTGGTCGACACGGGCCGCTTTCCTGCCGATGATCCCTTTGTGATGACGGGACTGAGCAAGGCCGAGCTGCAGGTGTTTGACAAGCTGGCCGACGACGAGGACGACGACGAGGAGTGATGGCCGCAGGCCGCTCAGCGCGCGAAATACAGTGCGTGCAGATGTTCGAGGTCGACATCAACCGCCGCCTGCGACAGCGCCACCTTACCGCTTTGCATCAGGTAGACGTGGTCGGCCACGCCGACGGCGCGCGCCGTGTTCTGCTCCACTAAAATGATGGTGCGCTTGCCGTCGTTCAGGCGCGCGAGGATCTCGAACAGCTCATTGACCACCAGCGGGGCCAGGCCCAGCGACGGTTCGTCGATGATCAATAATGACGGGTCCGACATCAAGCCCCGCGCCATCGCCAGCATCTGCGCCTCGCCGCCGGAGAGCGAGCCGGCCAGCTGGCGGCGCCTCTCGTGCAGGCGCGGGAACATGGCGTAGGCTTCGGCCAGGCGCGCCGGCATGTGGCTGCGGTGCTCCTTCGGAAAAGCGCCCATGATCAGGTTTTCTTCCACGCTCATGTCGCGGAATGTCATGCGGCCTTCCGGGATCATCGTGACCCTCGCGTCGCTCATCTTCCACGTCGGCGTGCCGTTGATGGCCACGCCGTCGAGCGCGATGCTGCCCGCGCCCACGGGCAGCAAACCCATGATGGCGCGCAGCAGGGTCGTCTTGCCGGCCCCGTTCGGTCCGATGATGGTGGTCAGCTTGCCCTTCTGGATCGACAGCGACACGTCCCACAGCACATTGATGGCGCCATAGCCGGCGCGCAGATTTTCTATGTTAAGCATGCGCTGCTCCCGTATAGCTTTCGATGACGGCCGGATCGCGGAAGACGGCATCCGGCGTGCCGTCGGCGATCAGCTGGCCAAAATTGAGCACGGCCACGCGCTGGCACAGATTGCTGATGGTCTCGATATCGTGCTCGATCATGACGATGCCCACGCCAAAGGCGGCATGCAAATCCTTGAGCATGCCCATGAAGCGGCGCTTGCCGTTTGTTTCCAGGCCGGCCAGCACTTCATCTAACAGCAGCAATTTCGGATTGGTGGCCAGCGCCTTGGCCACTTCCAGCGCTTTGAGTTCCGTCAGCGCCAGTTCGCTGGCCGCGTCGCGCCCGGCCTTGTCCGCCAGGCTCGTAAAATCGAGGATTTCATCGATCTTGCGCATGTCCACCTTGCCGGTGCCGAAGCGCTGCGCCACGACGAGGTTTTCGCGCACCGTCAATTCATGCATCGGTTGCGGGATCTGGAAGGTGCGGCCCAAGCCCAGGCGGGCGCGCTGGTACATGGGAGTGGCCATGATGTCGCGCCCCTCGAAGCGGATGCCGCCGCTGGTGGGGCGCACCAGCCCGGAAATCGCGTTGAACAGGGTGGTCTTGCCGGCGCCGTTCGCGCCCACCAGGCCGATCACGTCGTGGCTGCCCACTTTTAAGGTGACGGAATCGACGGCCGTCAGGCCGCCGAAGCGCACGGACACATTATCGAGTTCAAGCATGTGCTTTCTCCTTCGCTTTGAACATGTTTTTCAGCCATTTTTGCAGCAGCGGCAGCAAGCCGTTCGGACTGAAGACGATCATCGCCACCAGCAGCACGCCCAGCACCAGCTGGTGACCCGTGGGGATCAGCGACTTGAAGATCAGCTGGTCGACCAGGTAGACCACGACGGCGCCCAGCACGGGGCCGAGTATGGTGCGGTAGCCGCCGAAGATGGCCGCCACGATCGGCAAAGTCACCCACAGGCTGTTGAAGGCGTAGTCGGGCTCGAGGAAGTTGATGTAGTGGGCGTTGAAGGCGCCGAACAGGCCCGCCATGAAGGCCGACACGAGCAGCATCGCGCCTTTCAGCAAGGTGCTGTTGACGCCGACGACGCGCGTGGCGTCTTCGCTGTCGTGCATGGCGCGCAGGGCGATGCCGTAATGGCTGGCGCGGATGCGGCCGTAGGCAAAGGCGCACGCCACCACCAGGGTCAGCACCACCAGGTAGGCGCCCGTCTTGCTGGCCAGGTCGAAGCCGAAGACGGTGGGCAAGGCCGGGATATTGTTGATGCCGCCGGCGCCGCCCGTCACGGCACTCCATTCCGTGGCCAGGATGCGGAAGATGTGGGCGTAGGCGAGGATGGCCAGCGCAAAATACGGCCCGCGCAGCCGCAGCACGGGCAGCATGATGACGGCGGCGATGGCCGCGCCCGCGCCGCCCAGCAGCATGGCGGCAAACACGGGCAAGCCCAGTTTCACGGTGGCCAGCGCGGAGACATACGCCCCCACGCCGAAGAACGCGGCATGGCCGAAGCTGACCATGCCGCCCAAATTACCGAGCAGGGCCCAGGACATGGCTACGCCGCCGATGATCAGCGCCGCCACCACCATGCTCATCACATACTGGTTTGCGCCCAAGGCCAGCGGCACGGCGACATACGCGGCCAGCAGCAGGCCGGCCGTTGAAATCAGTGTCGAGCGCTTCATCCGCGCCTCCGTTGTGCGCCGAACAAGCCGTTTGGCATGATGAACAACACCAGCAGGAACAGCACCATGCCGGACAATTCCTGCAGCGCGGAGCTGGCCAGGGTGACGGTCAGCGCTTCGGCCACGCCCAGCAGCACGGCGGCCAGCAGCACGCCGGGTATCGAGCCGATGCCGGCCAGCACCGTGATGATGAAGGCTTTCACCGTCAGCGCGCCGCCGTAGGCCGGCTGGATCACGCCATAGCTGAACAGGGCCACGCCGGCGAAGGCGGCCAGGATGCCGGCGACCAGGAACGAGACCAGTTCCGTGCGGCCCGGATCGATGCCCATCAGCTTGGCCGCGTCGCGGTTGCTGGACACGGCGCGCACGGCGCGGCCATACCAGCTGGTCGACAGCCAGCGCCACAGGGCCGCCATCAGCACCAGGCTGACGCCAAAGAAGATCACTTCGCTGCGCATGCTGAAAAACGGGCCGATCTCGAAGCCTTCCTGCAGCCAGCTCGACGAGGTCGAGCGGATGTCGGCCTTCCAGACCAGCAAAATGAAATTGGTGAGGATGACGCCGATGCCGTAGGTGAGGATCAGCGAATTGATTTCGCGGTCCTTCTTGATGCGGCTGACGATCAGGTAGACGCCGACCGATGTCAGGCTGACGATCACCAGCGCGATGGGAATGGCGAACATGGGGCCCAGGCCCAGGCCCGATTCCACGCTGTAGGCGATGTAGGCGGCCAGCAGCACCAGTTCGCCGTGCGCCAGGTTGATCACTTTCATGGTGCCGAACACCAGCGCCAGTCCCAGTGCGATCAGGGCGTAGGAGCCGCCCTGCAGCAAGCCCGAATACAGGGCTTGCAAGATTAATTCTGTCATGTCGTCATCCCGTCAGGCAGGCCGGCGCATCGCGCACCGGCCTGCCGTTCATCGGTGCGCGCCCCAGCGGACACGCGCGTGTGCAGCGGGAGGCTGCTGTTACCAGGGCAGGGCTGGATAGGCCAGCTTGCCCGTCGCGTGTTCCTTCGGCCAGACGATCACCACCTTCTTGTCCTGGTGCTGCGCCATGCGGTGCACGAAGTTCTGGTTGTCGCCGTTGGCGGCGAACTGCACCCGGCCGATCAGCGTGTCGCGGTCCGTCTTGCGCATCTCGTCGGCCACGCCGCCTTTCTTCAGCGTGCCCTTGTCGGCCGCGCGCGCGATCGCCTCGAACAGCAGCATCGACTGCACATAGCCGAACTGGCCCAGGTAGTCCGGCTCCTTCTTGTACAGCTGCTTGTAGGCGTCGCTGAAGGCCTTGCCGTCGGCCGTCTTGAATTCGGTTGGGAAGGGCAGCAGGGCCGTGCCGAAGACGTTCGGCATCAGGTCGGGGAAGTCGGACGCCATCTTCGGCGTGGCCAGCGACCACACGCCCACCATGGCCTTGATCTTCGGTTTCAGCACGCGGGCGGCGCGGATGATGCCCACGTAATCGTTTTCGTAGCCGACCATGGCCACCACTTCGGATTTATCCTGCAGCTTGATCTTGTTGATGATGGGCTTGAAGTCCGTGATCGCCGGGTCGAACGAGTGCGTCGTCACCTTCACGCCCTTGGCGGCCAGGGCCTTTTCCACGTCTTTCGCCAGGCCCGTGGTGGCGTCCTTGGTCGAATACACGATGGAAACGGATTTTGCACCCACGTCCTGCAGCAGTCCCAGCATGGCTTTTTCGTAGCCGGCCGTGTTATTGATGCGGAAAAAATTCTTGCGCCCGCTGGTCACCAGGCTGTCGTCCACGCCGCCCGAGGTGATGTAGACGAGGCCCAGTTTATTCGCCGTGTCCGAGGCGGGCGAGATATTGTTCGAGCCATAGCCGCCCGTGATGGCCACCACGCCCTGGCTGGCCAGCTTTTCCACGGCGGCGATGGCCTTGGCGGGCGCCGATTCGTCGTCGACGGTGATGATCTTGATGGTGTGCTTGCCGTTGGTCTTGTTGAATACCTCGGCCGCGACCATGATCCCTTCCTGCATGCCGGCGCCGACCCGCGCCAGGTTGCCCGTCAGCGGGATTTCCGCGCCGACCAGGAATTCGTCGGCGCTGGCGTGCGCCATCCAGGCGCTGGCGACCAGCGCTGCCATGGCGATGCGTGTGTAGGTGCGTTTCATCGTGTCTCCTCCGGTGATGTGGCTTGGTTTTATTGTCGGGTCTGGTACTGCATGGTCAACTTATCGTGCATTCTGCGCCATTTGCCGCAGCTGCCCCTTTAAAATCTTGCCCGTGGCGGCCGCCGGCAGCGCTTCCATGACGATGATGGCGGACGGGCACTTGTACGGCGACAGGGTCTGCGCCAGCCAGGCCTGTAATTCTGCCACGCTGGCAGGCTGGCGCGGGTCCAGCTCCACGTAGGCGATGACGTCCTCGTTGCCATCGGCCAGGGTGCGTCCCACGACGGCCGACTGCACCACGGAAGCGTGGGCGTTGAGCGCCGTTTCCACTTCCAGCGGATACACATTGAAGCCGGAGCGGATGATCAGTTCCTTGGTGCGGCCCACGATGAAGAGGGCGCCGTCCGGGTCCTGGCGCGCCATGTCGCCCGTGTTGAGCCAGCCGCCGTCGCGCATGGTGGCCGCCGTCATGGCCGGTTCGCGGTAATAGCCGGCCATGATGTTCGGCCCGCGTATCCACAGTTCCCCCGGCTCGCCCGGCGCCACGTCCTTGCCGGCCACGTCGACCACGCGTACTTCCACGCCGGGGATCGGCATGCCCACGGAGTCGTCGCGGCGCGGCGTTTCCAGGCGCGTCTGGCTGATGGTGGGAGCGCTTTCCGTCATGCCGTAGCCATTGTGCAGCGCGGTGCCCAGCAGTTTCTCCACCTCGCGCTTGAGCGACGGCGCCAGCGGCGAGCCGCCCGCGTACGCAAAGCGCAGCCGGGTCGGCAGCGGCGTGTCGGCGCCGCCCAGGGTTTGCAGCAGCTTGGCGTACATGGCGGGCACGCCCTGCACGATGGTCAAGCCGTCGTCCTTCAGGGCCGAGAGCAGGCCGTCGACGGAAAAGCGCGGCACCAGGTACAGCGCGGCGCCCGCATACAGGGTGCCCAGGGCCACCGATGCCAGGCCGTACACGTGGGAAATCGGCAGCACGCCGTAGGCGCGGTCGGTGCTGCTCAAGCCGCGCAGGGTGCTGGAGACGGCGGCGATGAACAGCAGGTTGCGGTGCGTGAGCATCACGCCTTTTGATTGCCCCGTCGTGCCCGTCGTGTAGATCAGCGCGGCCACCTGTTCGTTGCCGGGCACCGTGTCTTCCGCGATGGCCGCCTCGTTCAAGTCGCCCGCCAGCAGCTCGCCCATGCCGTCGACCGTGGCGCTGGCCGCGCCCAGACGCGCCGCATGCGTGGCCGCTTCCGGCGAAGCGCCGGCCAGGAACAGCACGCGCCGCGCACTGGAATGCATGGCGATGGTGTCGATCTCGCGCGCCGACAGCCGTGCATTGACGTTGACGATCCAGGCGTCGATGCTGGCGGCGGCAAAGATCAGCGCCACCTGCAGCGCACAGTTTTCGCCCACCACCATCAGGCGGTCGCCGGCGCGCACGTCCAGTCGGCGCAGCAGCTGCGCGGCGCTGTCCACACTGTGCCGCAGCTGGGCGTAGGTCCAGCTGCGGCCCCCTTCATGCAGCGCGGGCGCGTCCGGCGCGCGCGCCGCCCAGTAGGCGGGGATGGCCGACAGGCGCGCCGGCAAGTGGGCCAGCAGGGCGGGAATGTCCATCGCGGCCTCCTTCACTTTTGCGCTGCCTTGATCATGTTGCGGGCGATGACGATCTGCTGGATCTGCGTCGTGCCTTCGTAGATGCGGAACAGGCGCACATCGCGGTAGAAGCGTTCGGCCGCGTATTCGCTGATGTAGCCGGCGCCGCCGTGGATCTGCACGGAGCGGTCGGCGACTCTGCCGCACATTTCGGAGGCGAACAGCTTGCAGCACGACGCTTCCGTCGAGATGTCTTCCTTGTTGTCGCGCCGGCGCGCCGCGTCGAGCACCATGCTGCGCGCCGCGTAGATTTCCGCCTTGCTGTCGGCCAGCATGGCCTGGATCAGCTGGAATTCGGCGATGGGCTGGCCGAACTGCTGGCGCTCCATCGCGTAGGCCAGGGCGTCGGCCAGCATGCGTTCGGCCGCGCCCACGCAGACGGCGGCGATGTGCAGCCGGCCCTTGTCGAGCACCTTCATGGCTGTCTTGAAACCCACGCCTTCCTTGCCGCCGATGATGTTCGCGGCGGGAACGCGGCAATTTTCGAAGATGACGTCGCAGGTATGCGCGCCTTGCTGGCCCATTTTCTTATCTATTTTGCCCAGGGAAAGGCCTGGCGTATCCTTTTCCACGATGAAGGCGGAGATGGCCGAGGCGCCGCGCTTGACGGGGTCCGTGCGGGCCATGACGGTAAAGATGCTGGCCTCGGGCGCATTGGTGATGTAGCGCTTGCTGCCGTTGAGGATATAGAAGTCGCCGTCGCGCACGGCCGTCGTGCGCAGCGAGGCGGCATCCGACCCCGATCCCGCTTCCGTCAGGGCGAACGAGCCGATGATCTCGCCGGCCGCCAGCTTGGGCAGATAGTATTGTTTTTGCGCTTCCGTGCCGTCGATGACGATGCCTTGCGAACCGATGCCGTTGTTCGTGCCGATCAGCGAGCGGAAGGCGGGCGAGGTGCGGGCGATTTCAAAGGCCACGCGCACTTCCTCTTCCATGCTCAGTTCCAGGCCGCCGTAGGCTTCCGGGATGGACAGGCCGAACAGGCCCAGTTCGCGCATCTGCGCCACGATGGCGGGCGGGATCGTGTCCGTTTCGGCCACCAGCGCCTCGTTCGGCACCAGCACTTCGCGCACGAAACGGGCGATGCTGTCGAGCAGGATGTTCAGGGTTTCTTCGTCGCGTATCATCGGTTTCCTCGGCGCTTTGAGTTGATCTGTCGTTGAGAGGGGGCGCGCAGTCTAACCGCGGCCCAGGTTTTTTTCCACTGTCTTGACCAGGGCGACCAGACGCGGTCCCAGGTCGGATTCGAGTTTTTCGCGCGACAGCAGGAAGGCGGGGCCGCCGCAATTGAAGGCCATCACCTGTTCGCCGTCGGCTCCCAGCATGGGCACGCCCACGGCATGCACGTCGTTCTGCCACTCGCCGGCGGAGATGCAAAAGCCCCGGTCCTGGTAATCCTTGAAGCCTTGCTCGATGCCGGCCTTGATGCGCGGCCAGCGCTCCGTCTCATGTACCCTGGCGTGGTCCATCAGGTAGTCGCGTTCGGCCTGCGGCAGGATGCACAGCAGGGCCTTGCCCATGGCCGTCGTCATCAGGGGAATGCGCGAGCCGACGTCGAGGCGCAGGGTGACGTTGGCGCTGCTGCGGCACGTTTCCACGTAGACCATGCTGAGGCGGTCGCGCGTACCCAGCGACACGGACGCCTGCGCATGTTCGGCCAGTTCCTCCATCAGCGGACGCGCCATCTTGCGCACGTCGAGGTTCGACAGCATGCGGTAGCCGAGGGCCAGCACGCCGGCGCCCAGCTGGTACTTGCCCAGGTTGTCCGAATAATTGAGGTAGCCCAGTTTGGTGAGGGTGTAGGTGAGGCGCGAAATGGTGGGCTTGGGGATGCCCGTGCGCTTGGCCATGTCCGCGTTCGACAGATAGATTTCGCCGGGACGAAAGCAGCGCAGCACTTCCAGGCCGCGCGCCAGCGCGTTGACGAACTGGCGGTCCTTGCCTTCCTCGTCATCGCCGAAGACGATGATTTCCGGATCCGTTGCGGCCTGAATATTTGTCATATTTGCATTCATTTTCGAACTCCCTGGAAATCAGTTTGCCTAGCCGCATCCTGCATGTCAATCGTTTTGTGAAACATTCGTTCGCACAGCGAAATGCTGCAGTGCATGAAAAAAACGTGAGGAATTGACTTGCGCGAGGGCTTTTGCCCTTGCCGCTTGAGTATCGCTATATACATCTGTATATTGCGCCGTTGGATGACGGCCGCCGCATGCGTGGCCGCTTTTTTTGCATATCGCTATATAAGACGATATATAACGGAAGAGAGCAAGATGACGATGGTGAAACAGGTAATGGCAGGCGCCGTGATGCTGGCGCTGGCGCAGATGGCGCAGGCGCAGCAGACAAGCGGCAAGGATGAGGCGGCGGCGTTCGTGCTGGGCACGGTGACGGTGGTAGGCCAGCGTGAACAGGCAGGCCAGATGGAACAGCAGGTGGGCGCGCAAGTGAGCCGCGCCGAGATGCGCCGCTTTAACCGCGACAACGTGGGCGACGCATTGAATTTGCTGTCCGGCGTGTCGCTGTCGACCAATGCGCGCAACGAGAAAACCGTGGCCATCCGCGGCTTCGATGCGCGCCAGGTGCCGCTGTACATCGACGGCATTCCCGTCTACGTGCCGTATGACGGCTACGTCGATTTCAACCGCTTCACGACGTCCGACCTGGCCGCCATCCAGGTGGCCAAGGGCTTCAGTTCCGTGGCCTACGGCGCCAATACCCTGGGCGGCGCCATCAACCTGGTGTCGCGCAAACCGACGGCTTTGATGGAAGGCGATGCGTCAGTGGGATTCGGTTCGGGCAGCGAGCGCCAGGTGTCGGCCAACGCGGGCACGAACCAGGGCCTGTGGTATCTGCAGGCGGGCGTGTCGTATATCGACAGCGACGGCTTTCCTCTGTCGTCGGACTTCCGTCCCACGGCCACGGAAGGCGGCGGCATGCGCAATAACGCCTATCGCAAGGACCACAAGCTGTCGTTCAAGGTGGGCTACACGCCCGATGGTGCGCAGGCGGGCGACGAGTATGCGCTCAGTTACTACAAGCAGCATGGCGAAAAGGGCCAGCCGCCATCGACGAATCCCGTTGGCGCGCGCTACTGGCAATGGCCATACTGGAACAAGGAAAGCGTGTATCTCGTCTCGCAGACGCGCCTGGGCCGGCAGGAACGCCTGAAACTGCGCTTGTACCACGACAGCTATGACAATGAAATCACCTCGTTCACCAATGGCAGCTACAGCACCATCAAGACCAGCGGCCAGGGCAGCGTCAGCGGCGGGAGCAGCATCTATAACGACCGCACGAATGGCGGCGCGGTGGAGCTCGAATCGTTCCGCCTGGCCGCGCACAGCCTGCGCCTTGTGGCCAGCTACAAGGCCGACGAGCACCAGGAACGCGATGGCAAGGGCGTGCGCACCACTTGGTACAAGGACGCGCTGTGGACCCTGGGCGCGGAAGACAGCATCGCCCTCAATGCGGCGACGGAACTGTCGCTGGGCGCCTCGCGCAACGCACTGCGTCCGGACACGGTCTACAGCGCCGGCAATGCCTACACCTTGCCCGATAATCAATCGGCCACCGACCTGCAGGCGGGATTGTTCCACAAGACCGGTCTTGACTCGCGCGTGTATGCCACCGTGGCGCGCAAGTCGCGCCTGCCGACCCTGAAGGACCGCTACTCGCAGCGCCTGGGCACGTATATCGAAAACCCGGCCTTGCGCGCCGAGCAGGCGATGAATTACGAGCTGGGGTATCAAGGAAGCATGCAGGGTGCCAGCCTGGAAGCGGCGCTGTTCTACAGCGACGTGAAGGACAAGATCCAGAGCGTGGCGAACGTGGCGGGCGTGCGTTCGCAGATGCGCAACGCGGGCAGGGCGCACATCAGCGGCGTGGAGCTGGGCGTGCGCGGCCGCGCCGGCGCCTGGCTCGATTTCGGCGGCAATTACACGTACACGGAGATGAAGAACGTCAGCGACCGCGCCATCCGCCTGACGGACGTGCCGCGCCACAAGCTGACGGCGCACGCCGTGCTGCACGCGGCGCGCCAGGTCGACGTGGTGGCCATCGCGGAAGCGAACAGCGGGCGCTGGGTCTCGAACACGCTGGAGCTGGGCGGCTTTGCGGCAGTGAACCTGAAGGCCGTGTACCGCCCCCTGCCGGCCTTGACCTTGGAAGCGGGCGTGAACAACGTGGCTGACCGCAACTACGCGCTGGCCGACGGTTTTCCCGGCGCGGGCCGCACCTGGCTGGCCAATGCGCAGTACCAGTTCTGATTTTTTGATTGTTCCATGAAAGGACACAGCATGTTGAAGACCATACTGACGAACCTCGTTTCGGCGGCGCTGCTGGCGGCGGCCCCCGCATGGGCCGGCCCGGCGCCGGCGCGCGCGAATATGAGCCACGCGCTCACCGTGACGGGCAAGGTGGCAGCGCCGTTGACCCTGACGGTGGCCGGCCTGCGCCAGCTGCCGCCGGCCAATGGCGGAGAGATTGCCGTCACGCGCCACAATGGCGACAAGGCCGAAACCATCACCAGTTACAAGGGCGTGCGCCTGCGCGACATCCTCGACAAGGCGGCGCTGGACGCGCCCGGCCACAACGACGTCAAGAAGCTCGCCATCATCGCCACGGCCACCGATGGCTATGCGGTGGTGTTTTCCTGGGGCGAGCTGTATAACGCGCCGGCCGGCGAGGGCGTGATCGTCTATTATGAAAAAAACGGCAAGGCCCTCGACGACAGCGATGGCGAAATCGCCCTCATCTCGGCCAAGGATATCCGCACGGGTCCGCGCCATGTGAAGTGGCTGAACGCCATCGAGGTGCGCAAGCTGGTGGAGTGATGCGCAGCTGATACTAAAAAAACGCGCCGTGGAGCCATCCCCGGCGCGTTTTTTCTATGCCGCCAGCGCTTGCCGCATGGCCTTGCCCGCCACGTCGAACAAGCCGCGCGCCGCTGGCGTCAGGCCCAGCATGTGTATCGATGCATGGATCATGCCGTCGAGCTGCACGCATTGCGCCGCCACGCCGTCGTCGCGCAAATACCGCGCATAGGCTTCGCCTTCGTCGTGCAGCGGGTCGTATTCGCATACCAGCACGGTCGCCGGCGGCAGGTCCTTGAGCGACGCGGCCTGCAGGGGCGCCGCGTAGGGCTGCGCGCCGTCAGCCGGCTCGTTCAGGTAGGCCGACCAGCAAAAGCGCATCGCTTCCCGCGTCAGCGAATGGCCTTCCGCATAGCGCTGGTAGGACGGCGTGTCGAAGGAAAAATCGAGCGCCGGGTACAGCAGCAACTGGTGCGCCAGCGCGGGTCCCGCCTGGTCGCGCGCCATCAGGGCGGCGGCCGCCGCCAGGTTGCCGCCTGCGCTGTCGCCGCCCACGGCCAGCCGTTTCGCATCGATGCCCAGCATCTCCGCCTGCTCGGCGACCCAGCACAGGGCCCCGTAAAAGTCGTTCAGCGGCACGGGAAACTTGTGCTCGGGCGCCAGCCGGTAGTCGACGGAAAAGATCACGCAACCGGTGGCGTTGGCCAGCGCGCGGCAGGGATTGTCGTACAGCTCCAGCGAGCACAGACACCATCCTCCGCCATGCGCGAAGACGATGGCCGGCAAGGGCTGCTCCGTGTCCGCGCCGGCGGGCACGTAGGCGCGCACGGTGAGCGCATGCTCGCCCGGCAGCACGTAATCCGTGACGGACGCGACGTCTTCCAATGGCCCTTGCAGCTGGCGCAGTCCCGTTTCCGTGGCCACGCGCAGCTCCGCCAGCGAGGCGGGCGGCGGCGCATCCCTGGTCTGTTCCAGCCAGGCGGCGATCAGCGGATCGAGGCTCATGCGGGCTCTCCGGCCAGGAACGGCAGCAGGTGGGCGATGAACGCTTCCGGCTGTTCTTCCATGATGAAGTGGCCGCATTCGGCAACGATGGCGCCTTGCAGGATGTCCGCCTTGCCCTGCATGGTCAGCAGCGGCGCGTCGTTGGTGGCGTGGTCGGCGCCGATGGCCAGCACCGGCATGGCCAGGCGCGTCTTCGCCCGCTCGAGGTTTTGCCGGATGGTTTCCGGAATCGCCCGGTAGTAGGCGAAGCCGGCGCGCAGCGCGCCCGGCGTGGCATACGCGTCCGCATACACGTCGACGGCCACCTTGTCGCGGCGGTAGGACCAGCGGTCAAGGATGAAGCGGATGTATTCGCGTTCCTTGCCCGCCGTGAGCATTTCCGGCAAATCGAGCACCTGGTTGAACATGAAGTGCCACAGGAAGATGTTATCCGACGGCGCGACGAAAATCGGCGGCGCCGGGGCCAGGCCGGGAATCACGGCTTCCGTCAGCGCCAGTTTCGTCACTGCCTGCGGGAAGTCGCTGGCCAGCGCGTAGCCGACCCACATGCCGATGTCGTGGCCAACCACGTCGTACTGCGTGTGGCCCAGGGCCAGCATGGCGCGATGCAGGGTGGCGGCAATGGTGCCCGTATCGTAGCCATCGGCCGGGCGGCTCGAATGGCCGCTGCCCGGCGGATCGATGGCGATGGCCTGGTAGCCGCTGGCGGCCAGCGCCGCCATCACGTGGCGCCACGCATACCAGGTTTGCGGCCAGCCGGGGATCAGCAGCACGGGTTTGCCGGTGCCGGGACCGGCGATGACGCAATGCAGGCGCTGGCCGTCGATGCGGACGTAGTCGTGAATGAAGTCGTTCATATGTTTCCTTGATTAGTGATGCTCGATGCCGAGCAGGGTATTGATCTGTTGTGCGCTGACGGGGGCGCCGGCGAAGTCGTCGAAGATCTTGTCGGTCACGGGAATGATGTGGGCATTGATGAAGGCCACGCCTTCGCGCGCGCCCACTTCCTGGTCCTTCAGGCAGCATTCCCATTCCAGCGTGGCCCAGCCCGCGTAGTCGTTCTGCGCCATCTTCGAGAAGATGGCCTTGAAGTCGACCTGGCCGTCGCCCAGCGAACGGAAACGCCCGGCGCGGTTTTCCCACGACTGGTAGCCGCCGTAGATGCCTTGCCGCCCCGTCGGATTGAACTCCGCATCCTTCACATGGAACATGCGGATATGGTCTTTGTAGATGTCGATGAATTCCAGGTAGTTCAGCTGCTGCAGCACGAAGTGGCTGGGGTCGAACAGCATCTTGCAGCGCGGGTGGCGGCCCACGCGCTCGTAGAACATCTCGAAGCTGATGCCGTCGTGCAGGTCTTCGCTGGGATGGATTTCGTAGCACAGGTTGATGCCCTGTTCCTCGCACACGTCGAGGATGGGCAGCCAGCGGCGTGCCAGTTCGTCGAAGGCCGCCTCGATCAGGCCGGGCGGGCGCTGCGGGAACGGGAACAGGTAGGGCCAGGCGAACGAGCCGGAGAACGTGCCCATGTCGGTCAGGCCCAGGCGTTTCGACGCCATGGCCGCCAGTTTCACTTGCTCGATGGCCCACTCGGTGCGCGCGGCCGGCTGGCCGTGCAGATGTGCCGGGGCGAAGCTGTCGCACAGCGCGTCGTAGGCCGGGTGCACGGCCACCAACTGGCCGAGGATGTGCGTCGTCAGTTCGCTGATGACCAGGCCATGGCTGGCCAGCATGGCGACCAGGTCGTCGCAGTATTGCTGGCTGTGCGCGGCCTGTGCCACGTCGAACAGGCGCGCATCCCAGGCGGGGATCTGCAGGGCCTTGAAGCCCATGCCTGCCGCCCACTCGGCGATGGCGGGCAGGGTGTTGAAGGGCGCCGTGTCGGCGGCGAATTGTGCCAGGTGCAGGCTTGGTCCTTGGATGGTTTTCATATCGGCTCCTATTGTTTGTCGATCGACAAAGAATAGGCGAAATTCTTGGCGCGGTCAAGCCCGGGATGCAAAATAAATCGCGAACGCGCCGTGGGCGCCAGGCGTTATACTGGCCGCCACTTCGCAAGCAGAGGATCAAGATGGCAGGAAGACCGAGGGAATTCGACCGCGCGCTGGCGCTGGCAAAGGCGCGCGACGCGTTCTGGACGCGCGGCTACGAGGGGGTGTCGATGGCCGACCTGGTGGCGGCGCTGGGCATCGCCTCGGCGCGCATCTACGCGGCGTTCGGCTCGAAGGAGCAGCTGTTCCGCGAAGCCGTGGAATTGTACGAAACGGGAGACGGCGCATTTGCCGTGCACGCGCTGGCGGCCAGCCTGAACGTGCGCGACGCGGTGGCGCGCATGCTGGAAGAAGCCGTGCTGCTGTATACGCGCAGCGGCCAGCCGCAAGGCTGCATGGTGGTCACGGCCGCCACGAACACGAGCGCGGAAAACGCGGGCATCGCCGACTGGCTGGCGCAGCACCGCCGCGCGCGCACGCAAGCCGTCATCGAGCGCCTGCGCGCGGCGCAACTGGCAGGGGAATTAAAAGGGGAAGCCGACGTGCAGGCGCTGGGCGACTACTATGCGGCCTTGCTGCATGGCTTGTCGGTGCAGGCGCGCGACGGCATTCCCGCCGAACGGCTGCTGGCGCTGATCACGCCGGCGATGGCGCCATTGGCGCTGGAAATGAAAAACTAGACTATCTTGCCGATAGTCACTGTGTTCAGGTCTTGACGTCGATCAGGCTGCCCAGTGCCTGGTCGGCCGCCTTGACGACGTTCGCCGACAGGTTGAAACCGGCCTTGTAGACGAGGTTATCCGTCAGTTCGGAAGCGAGGCCCACGCCGTTCGGCCGGCTTTCGGCCGCCTTGGCCGCGGTCGCATTGGCGCCGCTGACGCTTTCGCTGGCGGCCAGCTTGCGCCCTTCGACCGAGAGGGTGACGCCCGTGCCGGCCGGGCTGGCTTCCTGGAAATCGGCCGACTGCGGCTGGAAGCCCGGCGTATTCGCGTTGGCGATATTGTTGGCGGCCACATCCAGCGCGCGCTGGTTGGCGGTCAGCCCCGAGGTACCGGTGGTGAGGGCGGAGATGGACATGGCGGCTCCTTCAGAAGGCTTCCAGTTTACTCCCGCCAGACGGAAAATTGGTTGGTGCAAGGCAATAATTTTTTTCCGCAGGTGGTTGCCGCAAAAAATATGTGCGTCACGTAATTTTTTTATATTGTTCTGTGCTACTTCACTGTCTAGACTGGCAGGGAAGTCATCCACGGAGTGCGCCATTTTCCACCTGCTTCGCCCCATTTCGCTGGGTATGCTGCTCAGCCTGCTTTGCCTGCCCCTGAAAGCCCAGCTTGTTCCCTCGCAGCTACCGCTCGATGCGCGCCTGAACGAGCAGGTGATCATGGTGCCGGCGGGCGATGGCTTGCGCGAAACGCTGGAAACGACGGTGTTCCGCCCCCCCGGCCCCGGCCCGTTTCCCCTGCTGCTGATGAACCACGGCAAGCAGACCGGCCCGGCCCGGCTGCAGCAGCGCGAGCGCTTCATCTATATGGCGACCGAGTTCGTGCGCCGCGGCTATGCCGTGATGCTGCCCATGCGCGCCGGTTTTGCGCGCTCCACGGGCGCTTACCGCGATTTCGGCTGCGACATGCTGGGCAACGCCCAGGGCCAGGCGCGCGACATGCTCGCCGCGCTGGCGTATGCGCGCCGCCAGGGCTGGGTCGATCCGCAGCGCATCGTCGTCGCGGGGCAGTCGTATGGCGGCATGGCGGCGCTGGCGCTGGCCACCCGGGTGCTGCCCGGCGTGCGCGGCGTGCTCAATTTTTCCGGCGGCTTGCGCGTGGACATGCCCGGCTGCGACTGGCAAGGAGCGCTGGCCAAGTCCTTTGCCACCCTGGGCGCCTACAACCACATTCCCAGCCTGTGGCTGTATGGCGCGAATGACTCGTACTTTTCGCCGGCGCTGGCGCGGCGGCTGTTCAATTCCTTTACCGGTTCAGGCGGCCGGGCGCAACTGCTGGCGTATGGCCCGTTCAAGCGCGACGCCCACCTGACCCTGGGCAGCCGCGACGGGGTGGCCGTGTGGCTGCCCGCCACCGAGCGCTTCCTGCAGAAGATCGGCATGCCGGTGCGCCAGGTCTACCGCGTGGCCGATGCGCCGTCGCCGCCCGCCACGCATTTCGCGCCGCAGGACGATATCGCCGCCGTGCCCTACCTGGAAGAGCAGGGCCGCGCCGCCTACCGCGACTTCCTGGAGAAAACCGCGCCGCGCGCCTTTGCCTTGTCGGCCAGCGGCGCCTGGGGCTGGGCCGAGGAGGGCGAAAGTCCCGATGTGCGCGCGCTCGCTTCCTGCCAGCGCCGCAGCAGCCTGCCATGCCAGCTGTATTCGGTCGATGAAAGCGTCGTTTGGCCGGTCGCCGGCGCCAGCGCGAGCGCCGCCGGCGGCGCGCAATAGGCCGCCGCGCACGATAGTTGTCGCCGAAACGGGGGATGGGCGAATATACTAGGCGAAAAGGGAGGCGTTGCGCTTCCCGTCCGCCCTTATCATCAGCGAGAATTCACCCTTATGGCGTCATCCCCAGAAAACCTCAGCATGGCCGTGTTTTGCGACTTCGAGAACGTCGCGCTCGGCGTGCGAGATGCAAATTACGAAAAATTCGACATCAAACCCATCCTGGAACGTTTGTTGCTCAAGGGCAGTATCGTCGTCAAGAAGGCCTATTGCGACTGGGACCGTTATAAAAGCTTCAAGGGCACCATGCATGAGGCGAACTTCGAGCTGATCGAAATTCCCCACGTGCGCCAGTCCGGCAAGAATTCGGCCGACATCCGCCTCGTCGTCGATGCGCTGGACCTGTGCTACACCAAGGCCCACGTGAACACCTTCGTCATCATCAGCGGCGATTCCGACTTTTCGCCGCTGGTGTCGAAAC
The DNA here is from genome assembly GCF_059420865.1 of Janthinobacterium sp. GW821-FHT03C10. NCBI lineage: Bacteria > Pseudomonadati > Pseudomonadota > Betaproteobacteria > Burkholderiales > Oxalobacteraceae > Janthinobacterium > Janthinobacterium sp. GW821-FHT03C10. The sequence continues at coordinate 326,245 of NZ_JBWKUN010000003.1, forward strand.
TGCGCGAAAACGCCAAGCAGGTGATCGGCGTGGGCGTCAAGCAGTCGACTTCCGACCTGCTGGTGGCGAACTGCGACGAATTCATTTTCTACGACGACCTGGTGCGCGAGAGCCGCCGCACGGCCGCCAAGCGCGACGCGCGCGAAACCCCGGCGGCCAAGCGTTCGCCCGACGAAGAAGTGCGCCGCAAGGAAAAATACGAGTCGCGCAAGACGGAAGCGATCGAAATGGCCGTCGCCACCTTCGACGCGCTGGTGTCCGAGCGGGGCGACAGCGGCAAGATCTGGGCCTCGATGCTGAAGGAGGCGATCAAGCGCCGCAAGCCGGACTTCAGCGAGTCCTACTACGGTTTCCGCACCTTCGGCAACCTGCTGGAAGAAGCGCAGGCGCGCGGCTTGCTGGAATTTGGCCGCGACGAGAAATCGGGCGCCTATGTCTACCGCAGCAGCGGCCTGGTGCCTGTCGCTGCGCCCGTGAACGGGGAAGCTTCCAGCGAAGCCATCGTCGCCGGCGAGACGGGCGCGACGGCGGAAGAGGGCAGTCACCGCGAAGGCGGCAGCCGCCGCGATTCGCGCCGCAACGGCCGTGGCGGCCGCAAGCAGAGCGATCAGCGCCGCGGCGAGTCCGCGCCACAGGCTTTCGTGCCGGTGGCCGACGCCGAAACAACCGTCGTCGATCAATATGCGCCCGCGCCGCAGCCGGAGGTGGTGCATGAAGTGGCCGAAGCCGCAGTCGAGGTCGTAGCGGAAGAGGGCAACGCCAAGCGTGGTTCGCGCCGCAATGGCCGTGGCGGCCGCAAGAATGGCGATGGCGCCCGCGAAGCGCGCGCCGAGGTGGTCGAAGTGGCGTCAGCGCCTGAACCGGTGCCCGAGCCAGTAGCCGAGGCCGTTGTGGAAACCGCCGCCGAAGCGAAGCCGAAGGCCAAGCCGCGCACGCCGGCGCGCAAGACGGCAGCGGCGAAAAAGCCGGCCAGGAAGGCGGCCGACGCCGTGGCGGAAGCGGCACCTGTGATTGAGGCGGCGCCGGTGGAAGTGGCCGTCGTGGCGGAAGACAAGCCGGTCAAGGCGCCACGCAAGACCCCGGCGCGCCGTCCCGCGCGCAAGAAGGCGGAAGCGGCTTGATAGTTTGAGCAGGAACAAGCGGGGCGGCAATCGCATGCGCCCCGGCTTTTCCTGTGCCTGCCTTGCGCAAACCGCGCACCCCGATCTCCCCAAGCGTGTAGGATGAGCCTGTTTTTAACGCAGCGGGCGGTCAAGCATGTACCACGGTGAACGGTTCAACAGCATTTCCCATACGGTGGGCGCCGCGCTGGCGGCCATCGGCGGCGTCATCCTGATCGTCGCGGCGGCCCGCACGGGCGATCCCTGGAAAATCGTCAGCTGCAGCGTGTATGCGGCCATGCTGCTGACCCTGTACCTGACGTCCACCCTGTACCACAGCGTGCGCGGCAAGGCCAAGGCCGTGCTGCAGCGGCTCGACCATTGCGCCATCTACCTGCTCATCGCGGGCACCTACACGCCCTTCATGCTGGTGACCCTGCGCGGGCCGTGGGGCTGGTCGCTGTTCGGCGTCGTCTGGGGCCTTGCGCTGTTTGGCATCGTGCAGGAATATGTGTATGCGAAAGGCGCGCGCATCCTGTCGCTGGTGATCTACGTGGCCATGGGCTGGCTGATCGTCATCGGCATCAAGCCGCTGCTGGCGGCGCTCGAGTGGAACGGTTTCCTGTGGCTGGTGGCGGGCGGGCTGTGCTACACGGGCGGCATCGCTTTCTATGCCACCGACCACAAGCTGCGCCATGGCCACGGCATCTGGCACCTGTTCGTGCTGGCCGGCAGCAGCTGCCATTTTATCGCCATTTTGTTCTACGTTGCCTGACGTTGCCTGCTTGCTCTCACTGTTGCCATGATTCCATTATAATGGCGGAATATGTGAAATGCAGGCAACAATAAGGCAGCAATGGATATCAATTCGGACGACCTGAAAATTTTCGTCACCGTCATCGACAGCGGCACCCTGAGCGCGGCCGCCGTGCACCTGGGGCAAACCACGTCGGGCGTCAGCCGCGCCCTGTCGCGCCTGGAAGACAAGCTGGCCACGTCGCTGCTGACGCGCACCACGCGGCGCATGGAGCTGACGGAAGAGGGGCAGCTGTTCCTGGACAAGGCGCGCGCCATCCTCGCCTCGATGGAGGACGTGGAAGAGTCGATCCGCATCCGCCGCCAGAAACCGGCCGGGCGCCTGTCCGTCGATGCCGCCTCGCCCTTCATGCTCCATTGCGTGGTGCCCCACGTGGCCGAATTTCGCGCCATGTACCCGGACATCCGCCTGGAGCTGACCAGCAACGACCAGATCGCCGACCTGCTCGAGCACCGCACCGATATCGCCATCCGCATCGGCGCCCTGGTCGACTCGACCCTGCATGCGCGCGCCCTGACTGCCAGTCCGCTGCACGTGCTGGCCACGCCCGCCTACCTGGCGCGCCACGGCGAACCAGCTACCCCGGAAGCGCTGTCCGGCCATGCGCTGCTGGGCTTTGCCCAGTACGACCTGGGCAACAACTGGCCGCTGCGCCACGAAGCGGGCAACAGCCTGCAGATCGTGCCCGCGCTGGCCGCCTCCAGCGGCGAAACCCTGCGCCAGCTGGCCCTGCACGACCAGGGCATCGTCTGCCTGTCCGATTTCATGACGAAGGACGATATCGCCGCCGGCCGCCTGGTGAAAGTGCTGCAGCCGTTCTACACGGGCTACCGCCAGCAGATCCACGCCGTCTACTACCGAAACACGCAGCTGGCGCAGCGCATCAGCTGCTTTCTCGAGTTCCTGCAGCACAAGCTGTAGGCCGGGCATGAAGGAGACGGAAATGGAGTGTCCTACCTGCGGCGAATACGGCGACCTGATTCTTGCGAAAGTCAGAAAGACGGGGCAGGAGGTGGTCGTTTGCACCGAATGCGACAATCTGTGGGCCAAGCCGGGCAGCGCGCCCGACATCGACGCCAGCGAGGGCGTGGCGGAGTTTCTGGCGGCAGCCGGCCTCGCTGACGACTGGAAGGAACTGGCGCTGCTCGCCAGGCTGCCGGCGGGCTAGCCTGCGCGCACGCGCGTCAGGCCGCGGCGTTCACTTCCTTCGTTTCGGCCCGCAGCAGCAGTTCCACCTCGTGCGCGGGCAGCGGGTGACTGAAGTAATAGCCTTGCGCCTCGTCGCAGCCGTGCTGGCGCAGGTAGTCCAGCTGCTCGGCCGTTTCCACGCCTTCGGCCACCACGCGCAGTTTTAAGTTGTGCGCCAGGGCGATGATGGAGACGACGATGGCCGCGTCGTCCGCGTCGCGCGCCACGTCGCCGACGAAACTGCGGTCGATCTTCAGCACGTCGATGGGGAAGGTGCGCAGGTAGGCGAAGCTGGAATAGCCGGTGCCGAAGTCGTCGATCGACAGCTGCACCCCCAGCGCCTTCATGTCGTGCAGCTGGCTGACGGCCAGCGCCACGTCGTGCATGAACAGGCTTTCCGTCAGTTCCAGTTCCAGGCAGGCGGGCGGCAGGCCCGTTTCCAGCAGCACTTCGGCGATCGAGGCGACCAGGTTCGGCTCGTTGAACTGGCGCGCCGACAGGTTCACGGCCAGGCGCAGCGTGTCCAGTCCCGCCGCATGCCAGCGTTTCACCTGCGCGCACGCCTCGCGCATGACCCAGGCGCCGATCGGCACGATCAGGCCCGTATCTTCCGCCAGCGCGATGAAGCGCTGCGGCGCCACCATGCCCAGGTCCGGGTGCTGCCAGCGCAGCAGCGCTTCCACGCCGACGATGCGCCCGCTGGCCAGGTCCACCTGCGGCTGGTAATGCAGCACGAACTGCTCGCGTTCGAGCGCGTTGCGCAGCGCCGTCTCGATGCGCAGGCGCTCCAGGGTGGCCTGGTTCATGGCCGTCGTATAGAACTTGATGTTGTTGCGCCCCTGTTTCTTGGCGCAGTACATGGCGATGTCGGCCTGCTCGATCAGGTTCTGCGTCTCGCCATTCAGGGTTACGTCGCCGGGGGCGTCGTAGCGCGACATGTCGTAGACGGCCACGCCGATGCTGCAGGTGACGAAGAATTCCTTGCCATCCAACAGTACCGGCTGGGCCACGGCATCCATCACGCGCTGCACGATGGCGGCGCTGAGCACCTCGTCGGCCTGTTCGCACAGGATGGCGACGAATTCGTCGCCCGACAGGCGCGCCACCGTATCGGTCTCGCGCAGGCTGGCCTGCAGGCGCGTGGCGATGGTTTTCAGCAGCAGGTCGCCGGCCTTGTGACCCAGGCTGTCGTTGACGAACTTGAAACGGTCGAGGTCGATCAACAGCACCCATAAGGCGCGGTTCTTGCGGCGCGACAGGGCCATCGCTTGCGCCAGGCGGTCGCGCAGCAGGGCGCGGTTGGGCAAGCCCGTCAGCACGTCGTGGTGGGCGATGTGCTGGATTTGCTGCTCGGCCAGCTTGCGCTCCGTGATTTCGGAACCCGTGCCCCGGTAGCCGCGAAATTCGCCCAGCTCGTTGAACAGCGGTTCGCCATTGATGCTGAACCAGCGCAGCTGGCCGTCGCGGTCCTGCATCGCATATTCGAGGTTGGAAAAGGGCAGGTGCGCTTCCAGCTTGGCGATATGCTGCTTGCCCCAGCGCGAATTGCGCATTTCCGGGTTGTTGTCCCAGCGCGTCATGCCGATGAAGCGTTCCAGCGGCATGTTCGACTTGTCCGTGAAACCGCTGGTGATGTGGGTGAAGCAGAAGTTGGCGTCCTGTTCCCAGTACCAGTCCGAGGACAGGGCCAGCAGGCGGCGGAAGCGCTTTTCGCTTTCCTGCAGGGCGCGTTCGGTGCGCTGGCGCGCGCGCACGTCGGCGCTGAGCAGCTCGTTGCTGCGCTTGAGGTCGGCCGTGCGCTGCTCCACCAGCAGTTGCACGCGGCGCGAGCGCTGCGTCAGCGACTGCACGAAGGCGGCCGTCAGCATGCTGAACAGCAAACCCATGATCAGCGTGAAAAGGGAACCCAGGTGGTCGGCCAGGAAGGGGCGCGGATGGGCCACCACGCGCACGTGCCACGGCCGGCCGGCGGAAACGAAGGCCCGGTCATAGTGGCTGTGGTAGGCAAATTGCAGCCAGCGCGGCAGCGATTCCCAGGCGCCGCCCGCTTCGTCTACAGGCGCCTGGCCATGCCGGAAGATCATCTGGCGCGGGTCGGCGCCGGCGTCGGCGTAGACGCTCAGTTCGAGCTGCGGGTCGCCCAGCAGGTCGGCGCCGGCGAGGATCTTCTGCACCAGTTCCCCGGCCCGCACGATGACCGCCGTATCGCCGATCAGTGCCGCGCGCCGCTGCTGCACCGTTTGCAGCGGCACGCCGTGGCGGTACACGGGACGCACGATGACGAAGCCCTGCTGCGGTCCCTGCGCCAGGGCCAGCAGGCCGGTGGCGGTGGTCTGGCCGCTGATGATGGCCTGCTCCAGCGCGCGCGCCAGCACGCCGTTCGGGCTGACGTTCAGGCCGAAGGCGGGGCGGTTGCCCTGCAAGGGTTCGAGGTAATCGACCACCAGATAGCTGGCGCGCGTCGTCGCGGGCACGATGACGCCATCGCGCATTTCCGTCATGGCGTAATCGGGTGCGATGCGCCGCAGCTCGGCCTCGAAGGCATCGCGCTGGGCATGCGGCACGATACGGTGGAAATTGAAGGCCTGGATGAACGGGTGGCGCTGCAGCAGCGGCGTGGTGAAGGCGTGGAACTGCTCGCGCGTGACGGGCACGACGGCGGCAAACAGCTGGTTCGTCGTCGTCAGCACCTCGACGGCGTCATCGAGCCCCTGCTCGATGGCGGCCACCCTGGCGCCGGCGCGCTGCTGCAGGCTCAGGCTCATCTTGTCGTATTCGAGCTGGCTGATGGCGGCGAACAGCACGGCCGTCACGCTGACGCCGCAGGCGAAGGTCAGCGCGGCCGCGGCGGAAATCGACAATGGCAGGCGGCCACGCAGCATGGGTTTTCCTATCTCACTTCATGGACACAATTGCTCGGCAGCACCTGCGGGCCCGCGCAGGCCGTAGTTTGTCATAAACCACATCCATCATGCGAATTTTGCACCAGATCGCTGCTAATAAGCAACAATATCTATGGCCATGGCGGGCGACTATCAGTTGTCGCGTGCGCCTGATTGCCGGCGCAAGCGCCACAACTGCCATGCCGGCAGCAGCCGGTTCAGGCAAGCCAGGCCGCATGCGCGGCGCCAGCGCACCAGGCGCACGACGCGCAGGGCCCGGCCCGCCCCGAGCTTGTCCGGCCTGGCGGCGAAGATGATGCGGTTGTTGCCGGCGATGTCGTCGAAGTGGCACACGGCGCCGCGGAAGGTGAGCATCAGGCGCGCCAGCATGGCGGGATAGTGCTCGTCATAACTGAACAGGTTGGCCACCAGCACGCCGCCGGGCAGCAGCGTGCGCAGGCAGTCCGCATAGAAGCGGGCGCTGCCGAGGGCGGGCGGCAAGCCCGTTTCGTCGTAGCCGTCGAGCAGCAGCACGTCGGCGCAGCCCGGATGCTGGCGGATATAGCTGACGGCATCCGTTTCGATGATGCGCAGGCGCGCGTCGTCGGGCGGCAGCATGAATTGCTCGCGCAGGGCGATCACGTCGGCGCGCAATTCCAGCACCGTGATACGGGTGTCGGGCAGGTGGCGGTGGCAGAATTTCAGCAGCGAACCGCCGCCCAGGCCCACCATCAGGATGTGCCGGGGACGCGGCACGAACAGGGTAAAGCACATCATGGCGCGCGCATAGCGCAGCAGCAGATGGTCGGGGCGCGACAGCAGCATTTCGCTCTGGATCATGCCTGGCTGGAATTCCAGGCGGCGCCGGTCGCCACAGGTATGCACCTGCGGGGCAAGCGGGGTGGTGCTTCTGTTTTCCGGCATGGGACGACTTCGCTGAGTGGACTGGGGGAGATGCTTTGTTGCATTCAGAGAAATCTGATAAGCTCCCGTGAGCATACCCGATTAATCCGCGCCGAGCATGCTGCGTATACTATGTATATGGCGCGCGGCGGCACGGCCGCGCAGTCGGGCACCATGGAGACAAGCATGTTTTTGGATCACCCCATTATTACGGCGACGAACAGTTTTACGGAGCCTGACCGCATCGAGCGGCTGACGCGCGTGTACGGCTACGCGGCGGCGCTGGCGGACCAGGCCGCCAATCTCGGCTTCATTGAAAAAGTGGCGCAGATCCACGACCACAAGGGTACCCTCATCGTGTTCTGGCACGAAGCGCCCAGCGAAGTGGAGAAGCAGTATTTCGTGCAGGCGTGGGCCAGCAAGATCGGCGACGGCAGCACGAATGTCGAACACGAAATCTGACACAGCGTGCCGCGGCGGCGCGGCGATGGCGTAGCCCATGGATATCAAGACCCTGGTACTGGCCCTGGCGCTCGGCAACCTGAGCCTGTGCGCGGCCCTGTTCTTCTTCGAATACGAGCGCAAGAAGTCGCTCAGCATGTCCACCTGGGCGGTGGCCAAGCAATGCCAGGCCGTGGCCTGGTGCCTGCTGTATTTCCGCGGCGTGCTGCCCGATTTCCTCTCCATCCTGCTTGGCAACGGCCTGCTGTTTGCGGGCATGGCGCTGGACGCGGGCGCGCTGTGGCAGGCGGCCGGGCGCAGCGGCTGGCGCCGCTACATATTGCCGGCGCTGGGCGCGGCGATCGGGCTGTTTGCCGCCTGCTACCTGTTCGACGTGGCGCCGCTGCTGCGCAGCGCCGGCGGTTCGCTCATCGTGGCCGGCTTTTTCCTCGCTGGCGTGGCCGCGCTGTGTCTGAAATGGCGCGAGGCGAGCATGCTGCGCCGCTTCCTCGTCGTCAGCATGGGTATCCTGTCGCTGCTGATCGCCGCGCGCGGCGTGCTCGCCGCCGCCGTGCCCGGTTTCGATGCGGAGCTGATGCAGCTGGCCGGCTTCGGCGCCCTGTACCTGATGATGCTGACGAACGCCTTCGGCTACCTGCTGCTGTCGCGCGAAAAACTGGGCGGCGAACTGGCGCGCCTGGAAGTGCTGGACGCGGCCACGGGCGTGCCGAACCGGCGCGGCTTTTACCAGGCGCTGGCGCCATGGATGGCGCTGGCGCGCCGGCCCGGCTTGCCGACGGCGCTGGTGGTGCTCAATATCGACCACTTCAAAAGAGTCAACGACAGCTATGGCCATCCGGTGGGCGATGCGGTGCTGAAAACCATCGTCGACACGTGCCGGCAGCAGCTGCGCGACAGCGACCTGATGGGCCGCCTGGGCGGCGCCGAATTCGCCATCCAATTGCCGCGCACGACCCTGGCCGATGCGCTGATGGTGGCCGAGCGCATCCGCGCCGCCGTCGAGGCGCTGCCCGTCAAGACGGAGCGCGCCGTGCTGCAGCTGACGGCCAGCCTGGGCGTGACCACCATCCGCGCCGAAGACAGCACCGTCAGCCTGTTCAAGCGGGCCGACGAGGCGCTGCAGGCGGCCAAGCAGGCGGGCCGCAACAGGGTGGTGGAGGCGCAGGGCGCCAGCACCCTCGATATCTAAACCGGATTATTTCTTGCGCGAGCCCAGCCAGCTGGGTTCCTTGCCGCATTCCTTGGGCAAGAACAGCGCATCGAGGCCGGGATCGCAGCGCCGGTCCGGCGCCTTCATCGGCTCGACGGTGATCCATTCGCTCTTGGGCAGGATATTTTCTTCGCGTGGTTGCACGGGCGGCGCGGGCGGCAGGCTGTCTTGCCAGCGTGCCTGCGCGGCGGGCGCGGGCGGGGAGGCCCAGTTCGCGTCAACCTGCGTTGGCGGCGCTGGCGGTGTGTCCGCGTGCGCGGCGGCGCACAGCAGGCTGCCCGCGAAGATGGCGAATACGGTGCGCACGGCTGCGCTGCTTGCTCGTTTCATGGTGTGTCCTTGGTCGGTGGCGGGAGGGCGTGCCCTGCAGTATGACGCTTTCAGGCAGTAAAAAGACAAGGAAATTGCAACGGCATGTTACCAAAGGGACTATAGTTACTGGTAGCAAGCAGGTGCGCTGTGGCAAAGTGATTGAACAGCGGGCCAGGCGCGGGTCGCCGGCACCCGAAATGTGTATTCCCTAACTTTCATTTAAGCTAAGCAAGTTATGCTGTGGGGTTGCTTAGGGCCCCTCTTGTCGTCCGCACCGCAGTTCCCCTTTTTTACTCTTGCCAGGCCCATAATGAAAATGCTCAAATCCCTGCCTGTTTGGCCGCTTGCCGCCCCGCTTGCCGGCTGGCTGTTCCTGTTCGGTTCCACCTTCAACGTCGGCGGCGCCTATCAGATCCTGCTGGTGGCTGGCCTGATCGGCAGCGTGCTGGCCGCCGTGTACCACGCGGAAGTGGTGGCGCACCGCATCGGCGAACCGTACGGCACCCTGGTGCTGGCGCTGGCCGTGACCCTGATCGAGGTGGCACTGATCGTCTCGCTGATGCTGGCCGGCGGGCCGGAAACGACGGGGCTGGCGCGCGACACCGTGTTTGCCGCCATCATGATCATTTTGAACGGCATCGTCGGCATCTGCCTGCTGCTGGGCGCCGGGCGCCACCGCGAGCAGACCTTCGGCCTGCTGGGCGTGAGCGCGTCGCTGGCCACCCTGGCGGCGATCGCCATCCTGACCCTGGTGCTGCCGAACTACACCTCGAGCGCCGCCGGCCCGTACTACAATTCCAGTCAGCTCATTTTCATCGCCGTCATCTCGCTGGTCCTGTACGGCACTTTCGTGCTGGTGCAGACGGTGCGCCACCGCGACTACTTCCTGCCCAAGGAAGCCGTCGGCGACGAAGAGGTGCATGCGGCGCCGCCCACGCCCGCCGTCGCCTGGGTCAGCGCCGGCGCACTGCTGGTGTGCCTGGGCGCCGTGGTGTTGCTGGCCAAGTCGCTGGCGCCCGCGCTGGAGACGGCGATTGCCGCCATGGGGGCGCCGAAAACCCTGGTCGGCATCGTCATCGCCGCCATCGTGCTGCTGCCCGAAGGCCTGGCTGCCGTGCGCGCCGCGCGCGCGAATCGCCTGCAAACGAGCTTGAACCTGGCGCTCGGCTCCGCGCTGGCCAGCATCGGCCTGACGATCCCCGCCGTGGTGGTGGTGTCGCTGGCCACGGGCCTGACGATTACGCTGGGACTCGATATCAAGTCGACGGTGCTGTTGCTGCTGTCGCTGATGGTGGCTACCCTGTCGCTGGGCACGGGCCGCACCACGGTCATGCAGGGGACGGTGCACCTGGTAATTTTCGCCGTGTATCTCTTTACTACCATCGTGCCGTAAGCCGCCGCACAACTGCCGTTTTGTCACAATCCTGTCACGCCGCTGTCATACGATGAGGGTAGTGTGGTAGGATTTTTAAATCGTTTAAATGATTTATATAGTTTAGCAACTGAATTTGCCAACTTTTTCAGTTGGCACAGTAATGACAAGACAAGAGGCCAGTATGTATGCAGCGGTGGACCTGGGGTCCAACAGTTTTCGTTTACACGTCGGCAAGCATGATGGCGACACCATCCGCGTGGTCAAGAGCGTGCGCGACCCGATACGCCTGGCCGCCGGCCTGGACGCCAATGGCGACCTGACCGAGGCGGCCATGCAGGGTGCGCTGGCCTGCCTGCAGCGCTTTCGCGCCATCCTCGCCGGCTTCGAACTCGATGCCGTGCGCGTGGTGGCCACGTCGGCCATGCGCGTGGCGCGCAACGGCGCCGTCTTCCTGCCGCTGGCCGAGCAAGCCATCGGCTACCCGATCGAGATCATCTCGGGCGAGGAAGAGGGCCGCCTGATCTACATGGGCGTGGCCAATGCGCTGGCGATTCCCGGCGAACGCCGGCTGGTGATGGATATCGGCGGCGGTTCGACCGAACTGATACTGGGGCGCGGCAACGATATCGAACGCGTGGAATCCTTCAGCCTGGGCACGGTCAAGCAAAGCCTGTCGTTCTTCATCGGCGGGCGCATCGACGCGCCGTCGTTCGAGGCGGCCATCCTGTCGGCGCGCAGCCATTTCGAGGATGCCGCCCCGCCGTACCGCCCGCAGCACTGGAAGACGGCCTACGGCTCTTCCGGCACCATCCGCACGATCGCCGACATCATCGCCCGCAACAAGCTGGGCGACGGCTTGCTCACCAGCGTCAGCCTCGATGCGCTGGCGCGCCGCTTCATCGAACTCGGTCACACCAGCCGCATCGACATGCCAGGCTTGCGCCCCGACCGCGCCAGCACCATCGTCGGCGGCCTGGCCATCTTGATCGGCCTGTTCCGCGAACTGGCGATTCCCGCCATGACGCCGATCGAGGCGGGCCTGCGCATGGGCGTGATGTGGGACCTGTACCTGCGTTCGACCAAGCGCGACCGCCGCGAACAGTCGGTGCAGGGCTGCATGGAGAAATTCCATATCGACCAGCAGCGCGCCGGCCGGGTGGCCGAGCAGGCGCTGGCCATGTACGCGCAGCTCAAGCCCACGTCCGACGCCCTGGTGAAATGCCTGCGCTGGAGCAGCCTGCTGCACGAGGTGGGGCTGGCCGTGTCGCAGACGGGTTATCACAAGCATGCTTCCTATATCGTGGAAAACGCGGACTTGCCCGGCTTTACAACGCGCGAACAGAAGACCATGAGCCGCTTGATCCTGGCGCAGAAGGGCAACTTGCGCAAGATCGGCGAAGTGCTGTCCGACCCCGATTTCGCCAAGGCCGTGCTGGCGCTGCGCCTGTCGATTCTGCTCATGCATGCGCGCATCGAGGCCGACTTCAGCGAACTGCGCCTGCGCATGAAGAGCCGCATCGAACTCGACATCAAGCGCGGCTGGGTGGCGCACCATCCCACCGTGTCGTTCTGGATCGAGAAGGAGCAGGAATTCTGGGACGAGGTCGGGGTCGATTTCACCATCCGCGCCAGTGCGTAGTGGGGCATGACATGCGCATGACTTGATGTACCGCAAGCAAGATTTAAAAAAACAGTATATATTGTTTATATTATTTACCAGATTGGAGAATCCATGACCAAAACCGTCCCGGCGAAAAAGGCCGACAGCGCGCCCGTATCGATGTTCCCGACCAGCGCATCGATCAATGCGGCAGCGGCCAAGGCCGCACCGGCCGCCAAGCCTGCCGCGAAGCCGGCAGCCAAGCCGGTGGCCAAGGCCGCCGTCAAGCCAGTGGCCGTCAAGCCCGTCGCTGCGAAACCGGCGGCGGTGAAACCTGTCGCCGCCAAGCCCGCCGCCGCCAAGGCGCCTGCCGCCAAGCCGGCGGCCAAGGCCGTCGTTGCCAAACCTGTGGCCAAAGCCGCTGCCAAGCCGGTCGCCAAGGCGGCGGTAAAAGCCGTTGCCAAGCCGGCTGCGAAGCCCGCCGCCAAGCCGGCAGCGAAAATCGCCGTCAAGCCCGTGGCCAAGGCGGCCGCCAAGCCTGCGCCAGCGAAAAAAGCGCCGGCAGCCAAGGTCGCCGCCGTCAAGGAAAAAGCCCGCAAGCCGAAACTGGTGCGCGACAGCTTCACCATGCCGGAAGCGGAGTACGAAGTCCTGGGCCAGGTGAAAAAAGCCTGCCTGAAGGCCGGTTTCGAGATCAAGAAAAGCGAATTGCTGCGCATCGGCGTGGCGCTGATCAGCCAGATCGACCTGGCCACGCTGCAAAACGTGCTGGCCGGCTTGCCGCAGCTGAAAACGGGCCGTCCGAAGAAGGATTGATGGCGCGGGCGGGGGCCGCCCCCTGCCTGGCCGTTCTGGTTTACCATGGGGCCTGTGATAGTTCCCCCATGGTTGCCATGTCAGAAGATACCAATACCGAACGCGCCGGCTTCGTCGAGCGTTCCATCGTCCGCCACCGCGCGGGCGAATCCACTGCCGCCATCGACCACGTCGCCGAGGAAATCCCCGTCGCGCTGGTCTTCAATGGCATTTCCCACGTCGTCATGATGGCCACGCCGCGCGACCTGGAAGCATTTGCGTATGGCTTCGCGCTGACGGAAGGCGTGGTCGCTTCCGCCGCTGCCATCTTCGATTGCGACGTGTTCCTGCGTCCCGACTCCGCCGAAGTGGCCTTGACCATCGCGCAGGAGGATTTCGTGCGCCTGAAGGACCGGCGCCGCCAGCTGACGGGTCGCACGGGCTGCGGCGTGTGCGGCATCGACAGCATCGACATGCTCGATTTGCGGCCCGCGGCGCTGCCGCCATCCCTGATCCGCGTCGACTTGCCCGCCGCACTGGCGCGCGCATCCGCTGGCTTGCGCGAACACCAGGCGCTGATGCGGGAAACGGGCGGCGTGCACGCGGCCGCGTGGTGCACGCCCGAGGGCGACATCGCGCATGTGTTCGAGGATGTCGGCCGGCACAATGGTCTCGACAAGCTGATTGGCTACCTGGCGCTGCACGATATCGACATGCGGCGCGGCTTCGTCTTCCTGTCCAGCCGTGGCAGCTACGAGCTGGCGCGCAAGGCGGCGCGCATGCAGATTCCCTTGCTGGCGACGATTTCTGCCCCCAGTTCGCTGGCCATTTCCATCGCCACGCAGGCGGGCATGAAGCTGGTGGGATTCTGCCGTCAGGATGCCTTCGTCGATTACACGCCCGGCATCAGCATCTAAGCAGCAGAACGCTGCAGCAGCACCGGCACGGATTTCGATGTGGGCGTGCCCGCGCCGTCGGCCGTGCTGGCCAGCGGCACCAGCGCATTCGTTTCCGGAAAATACGCGCCCATGCAGCCGCGCGGGATGTCGTAGGCGACCAGCCGGAAACCGTCGACGCGGCGCGCCACGCCGTCGTCCCAGGCCCCGATCAAGTCCACCAGCTCGCCATCCGCAAAACCCAGCATGGCGATATCTTCCTTGTTGGCGAAGACCACCTTGCGCGTGCCGTACACGCCCCGGTAGCGGTCATCCATGCCGTAGATGGTGGTGTTGTACTGGTCGTGCGAACGCGTGCTCATCAAGACCATCAGGCGTTCGCCATGGCGCGCGCGGGCGCGGTGCAGCGGCGTGTCGAGGTCCAGCGGGGCGACGAGGAAGCTGGCCTTGCCGCTGGCCGTCTTCCACACGCGTTCGCGCGAGGCCACCGTCAGATGAAAACCGCCCGGCCGCGCCACCCTGGCGTTGTAGTCGTAAAAATCGTCGAATACCTTTTCGATATCGTCGCGGATGCGCGCATAGTCGGCCGCGTACGCGCGCCAGTCCACCAGGCCGCTGCCCACCGCCGCTTCGGCCATGCCGGCCACGATGGCCACTTCCGAGCGCAGCTGCGGCGAGGCGGGCGCATTGCGGCCGTACGAGATATGCACCATGCTCATCGAGTCTTCCACCGTCACGCCCTGCGCCACGCCGTGCTGCAGGTCGATCTCCGTGCGGCCCAGGGTGGGCAGCAGCAGGGCTTCCCTGCCGATGACCAGGTGGCTGCGATTGAGCTTGGTGGCCACCTGCACCGTCAGCGCGCACTGGCGCAGCGCGGCAAAGGTCAGTGGCGTGTCCGGCGTGGCGGCGGCGAAATTGCCGCCCAGCGCGATGAAGACCTTGACGTCGCCGCGCCGCATGGCTTCGATGGTGGCCACCACGTCGTGGCCGTGAGCGCGCGGCGGAGCAAAGCCGTACACCTGGCCCAGGCGGTCGAGGAAGGCGGTTGTCGGCTTTTCCTCGATGCCCACCGTGCGGTCGCCCTGCACGTTGGAGTGGCCGCGCACGGGACATAATCCGGCGCCCGGCTTGCCGATCTGCCCGCGCAGCATCATCAGGTTCGACAGCATGCGGATGGCCGCCACGCTGTGCTTGTGCTGCGTCAGGCCCATGCCCCAGGTGGCGATGATGCGCCGGCCCTTGACGACAATGTCCGTCAATGCCTCGATCTGCGCGCGCGCCACGCCCGATTCCGTCACGAGCAGTTGCCAATTCTCTGCGCGCAGGTCGTCGCGGAAGGCGTCGAAGCCGCTGCAGTGTTCAAGAATGAAGGCGTGGTCGATGACGGCGGGCCTGCCGGCCGCCTGCGCCGCGTCGTCATGCTCGACGACGCGCTTGGCGACGGCCTTGATCAGGGCGAAATCTCCGCCCAGGGTGGGTTGGACGAACAGGCCGGCCAGGCGCGTGCTGCCCAGGGTCGCCATTTCCAGCGCGCTTTGCGGGTCCATGAAGCGCTGCAAGCCCCGCTCGCGCAGGGGATTGATGGAAACGATGCTGCCGCCGCGGCGCGCGCACTCGCGCAGTTCGCCCAGCATGCGCGGATGGTTGGTGGCGGGATTCTGGCCGAAGATGAGGATGGTGTCGGCCAGTTCGAAGTCGGCCAGGGTCACCGTGCCCTTGCCGATGCCGACGGTGGCCGGCAAGCCGCGGCTGGTCGCCTCGTGGCACATGTTGGAGCAGTCGGGGAAGTTATTGGTGCCGTACAGGCGCGCCATCAGCTGGTACAAAAATGCCGCCTCATTGCTGGCGCGGCCCGAGGTGTAGAACGCGGCCTGGTTGGCATCGGGCAGGGCGCGCAGGTGGCGCCCCACGAGGGCGTAGGCGTCTTCCCAGGCAATGGGCACGTAGCGGTCGCTGGCGGCGTCGTACACCATCGGTTCGGTCAGGCGGCCGTGCTGCTCGAGCGCGTAGTCCGATTGTTCCAGCAGCTGCGTGACGGTGTGGCTGGCGAACAGCTCCGGGCCGGCGCGGCGGCTGGTCGCTTCGGCGGCGACGGCCTTGGCGCCGTTTTCGCAAAAGGCGAAGGTGGAAGCGTGGTTGCGGTCGGGCCAGGCGCAGCCGGGGCAATCGAAGCCGTCCGGCTGGTTTTGCGCCAGCAGCGCCTTCAGATTGCCGGGCGCGACCCGCTCCTGGCGCAGGCTGATGGCCACGTGTTTCAGGGCGTCCCAGCCGGCGGCAGGCTTGGCATAGGGGGTGATGCGGGGCGCTTCGTGATCGTCCATCGTGGCTTTCCTGTAGGGGAGTGTGGTAATTATGCACGATCCCCGCATGGCATTGACTTGCGTCATGGAAATGACATTCGGCTGTCATTTTCTTGACATATTAGACAAGTACGCTGGAGTCGTCTTGATCACAGGGGGTGAAACCATGCAAAACATAATCGCATCAAACGAAGCCAAGGCCCGGCCGGTCCAACTGGTGCTGAGCCAGGCCACTACAGCGGCGGAATTGCGCGAAGTCCAGCGTTTGCGTTACAAGGTGTTTATCGAGACCATGGGATTGAGCTCGCTGGCGAACGCCGATGGCCTCGACAGCGATGAATTCGACGCGCACTGCGATCACCTGATCGTGCGCGATGCCGATACCCTGAAGGTGGTGGGCACCTACCGCGTGCTGAGCGCGGCCAAGGCGGCCAAGATCGGCCGGCTGTACTCGGAAAACGAATTCGACCTGAGCCGCCTGAAGAACCTGCGCGGCCGCATGGTCGAAGCGGGCCGCGCCTGCATCCACCCGAAATACCGGGGCGGCAGCGTGATCATGCTGTTGTGGTCGGGCCTGGCCGAGTACATGCGCCGCGAGCGCTGCGACTACCTGGTCGGCTGCGCCAGCATCAGCCTGGCCGACGGCGGCCATAACGCCGTCGCCGTGTACCAGGCGCTGGCCGAAAAGCACATGGCCCCAAGCGAGTACCGCGTCACGCCGCACCTGCCTTTCCCCATCCACCAGGTGGAAGCGGCGCACAAGCCGCAGGTGCCGCCGCTGATCAAGGGCTACCTGCGTTCGGGCGCCTGGATTTGCGGCGAACCGGCCTGGGACCCCGATTTCGAAAGCGCCGACATGTTCATGATGATGCCGCTGGCGAATCTGGACGAGCGCTATGCGCGCCATTACGGGGTGGCGCCAGGCTAAGGCTGCCAGGGTTCACGCAGGGCAGCGAGGCTTGCAGCTGGCTGGCCAGCGCCTGCACGGCGCTGCGCAAGCCGGTGTCCGCGCCGTCGGGCGGCAGCAGTTCGAGCAGGAAGCGCAGCGGCGCCGTGATCGTTTCGGGTTCGCCGATGCTGCCGTGGCGCCGCACGGCGTCGTGGTACAGCGCCAGGAAGGCGGCGCGCGCGGGCGCGTCGAAGGGCGGGCCGTCCGGCACCTGCCACAGGGCCGCCAGCAGGGCGGCGCGCACGGGGGCGCCGGCATCGATGGCGCGGTGTTCGTCCGCATGGCGCTGGCGCGCATAGGCGATGGCGTCGTGCAGCAAGTCGCCCAGCTGCGGATCGAGCGCGCGCCAGGCGCCGCCGTCGCCATGGGTTTTCAGCAGCAGCGCGCCTGCCAGCACCTGGAAAATCAGGTCGCAGTCGGCCGCGCCGCTGCGCCGCCGCGCTTCTTCCAGCGCGGCCAGGCAGGCGTCCGTCATGGCGCGCAGGGCCGGCGCGCCGGAGTTTCCCGCGCGGCAGGCCAGGCGCGCCTGCAAGGCCCAGTAGCGTCCCAGCAGCGCCAGGCGCTGCGCCGTGGGCGCCAGCGCCACCAGCAGGTCGATATGCTGTTTTCCATCCTGCAGCAGCTGGCGTCCCTGGGCCGGGTCGGGCACGGCAGGCATCTCGATGCCTTCGCCCGCATCGATGCCGCACAGGGCCGCGCCCTGGCGTATCTCCAGTTCCGCCCAGTGCGCCAGCGCGCGCAAGCCCACCTTGCCGTCGGCCGCGCTGTGCGCCGCCCGGTAATGTTCGATGGCGCGCAGGGTGTTCTCCAGTCCCCCCAGGCCGGCGCGCGTGGCGGCCATGTTTTCGCGGATGTCGGCGCAGCCGAAGAAGCGCGCGCGCACGGCTTCCTCGATGCTGCCCAGCTTTTCCTCGATGGATGCGCGGCGCCCCGCATCGGCGCCCGCCAGGCGCGCGTGCAGGGTTTCCAGGTCGGCCAGCAGGTGGCCGTGGTAGTGATAGTCGGGCGCTTGCCAGGGCCGGCTCTGGGTGTTGGGAAAGCGGTAGCGGTCGTCGCCGTACGCCTGGTAGGCGCCCCAGGTGTTCGAGGCGGGGAATTGCAGATACGCCGCCTCGCGCGCCAGGCGCACGGCGTCGCCGAAGTATTCGCCGCTCAGCATGGCGTGGTAAAAGCTATGCGCGAAGATGCTGGCCGCCTGGTCGTCGATGCGCCAGCCGGCCGCGATCACGGCTTGCGAGCCCATTTCAATGAAGGCAGTGGCCAGGCTGGCGGCCAGTTTCGACCATGGCGCGATGGCGTCCGGGCGCATGTCGCCCAGGTGGCAGCAATTGATGAAGACGAATTGCGGCACGCGTTTCAATTTCCCCACCTGCGCCGCCGTCAGCCGCGTCTTCGGTCCCAGCACCAGGCCCGTATGCGCGATGCCGGGGCCGGCCACTTCGCCGTGGCCGGCCAGGTGGATGGCGAAATAGCGCTCGTCGAACAGGTGCACCAGCACGCGCTGCGCCTGCGGGCGCAGCAGCTCGCGCACCTGGTAGCCGTACGCGCCGAACATGCGCGCCACGTCCTGCGCCTCGGCCTGCGCGGCGGGCAGCTCGGGCAGGCCGGAATCGGTGTCGCCGATCACCAGCACGCTGTTGCTGGGCGGGCTGACGGCGGGCGGCTTCTCGCGCAGGCTGGCCAGCTGGCGCACCATGCCGATGCGCGTCGACAGTGGGCTTTCCTCGCTGCCCGCCTCGTCGCGCATCAGCTCCCACGGGTAGATGGCGGCGCTCTGGTCGACGGCCAGGATCAGGCCGCGCATCTCGGGGATGGCCGCCTTCAGGCCATTGGGCAGCATCAGTTCGTACAGTGCGCGCGACAGGCCCGGCTGGTCGGTGGTGTTGTCGGTGGCATCCATGATCAGGCCATCGACGGCCTGCCGCTGGTTCGGCTCTTCGTCGACGCTGTTGTGGGCGCGGTCCGTCAGCACGGTGAAGCGCAGGGCGCCGGACAGGTCGGCGGCGACGATCTGCACGCGGCGCCAGCCGTTGTCGCCGCTCAGGCTGGGCAGGATGCGCCGGTAGCCGCCGGGACTGTGGCGGATGCGCCGTTCGAACGTGAAGCTGCCCTGGTAGCGCGCTTCGGCCATGATCTGCTCGATGGCCACGGCGGCGGCGATGGCGCGCGCCTCGGACTGTTCATAGATGGCGATGTGGCCGATGCGGCACGCCATGCCCGCGTCTTCCAGGCGCCGGTTGGCGCTGCGCGCGCCGTCGATCAGGGCCCGCGCGCACAGGGCGATGCTCAAGCCGCCGTAGCCGGAACCGGACAACAGGCTGGCCACGCGCAAGCCGTGGTCTCCCATCGGCGGCGCGGCCACGTGGCCGGCGGCGCGCACCTGCAGGCAGACGCACGCGTATTCGAGCAGGCCGCCGGCAAAGGCGCGCGCCAGTTCGCCCGGCGTCAGCTCGCCCAGCGCGCCCAGGCCGATGACGATGGCGCCGCCGGGCCGGCGCGCCGCATCGGGCTGCAGCACCACCAGGGCAGAGTCGGGGCGCTGCGGAAAGCGTCCCAGCGCGTGGATTTCCTGCAGCTTGCCCGCCAGCAGACGGTCGAGAAAACTCATGCTGCCGCGCAGCGATTCGGACGCGTAGCAGCCGCTCATGACGGGCGCATCGGCCGAGGCCATGCTGCCGTGGATGACGGATAGGCTCAGCTGCGGCGCGCGGCTTTCCGGCGCGCTGGCGGGGCCGGCGGCGCCGATGGCCGCGTCGAGCAGTTCCTGCGGCTGCGGGTACAGCGGCGTGGCGTCGGGCGCATACGGATGGAAGCGGGGCGGGGCGCCGCCAGGCACGTGCGGCGGGTGCCGGGGCAGGGCGGCGCCCTGGCCGCCGTCGAGCAGCTGCGCGATGGCCGGGTAGTATTCCTTTTGCAGCAGCAGGTCGCCATGCGCCACCGGCAGGTAGCAGGCCGCCACGCCGTCCGGCACCGCGCCTTGCCAGGCCGTGCGGCCATCGCCGTCCGGCGACCAGGCCGTCTCGATGCCGCCGTCGCGCAGGCGCAGCGCCACCGGCGTGTCGGCGCAGCCGGCCAGGTAGCTGCAAAGGCGGGCATCGAGCGGGGCCGCTTCCAGCAAGGCCACGGTGGCGCGCGCCGCGGCCAGCGCCGGCGCCTCGGGGGCCTGCCAGCCGCCGGGCAGGCCCGCTTGCGCGTCGCCGGCGGCCAGCTGCGCCCAGGCGCCCGCGTCGAAATAATCGATGCCGCCCGCCTGCGGCCACGGCAGCATGTCGAGCACGCCGGGAAAGGCGCGCACGAAGCCGAGAAACTGGCGCCGCGTGTGCTTCCAGCCTATCCAGCAGGCCAGCATCTGCACCAGCCGGTCGCGTCCCAGCAGCACTTGCACCATCGCCAGCGTGCCCCGGTTGGCCGTGCCCACCTGCAGCAGGCGGCTGCCGGGCAGGGCGCCGAAGCGTTGCCAGCGGTCCTTCAGGGCCAGGCGCGCCACCAGCCCGCCCATGCCGTGGGCGACGATGCGCAAGGGCTGGCCGCGCTCTTCGGCGTCGCGCATGGCGTCTTCGAGCACGGGCAGGAAGGCGCGGCACGACTCCTGCAGCGACAAGCGCCAGTCATAGGTAAAGGGCCGCACTTCCTGGCTTTGCGCGAGAAAGCGGGCGAACGGCTCATAGCAGGACTCGAGCCAGCCGGCGCTGACGATGTGCGGCTGGCCCACGGCCAGGCGTTCGATGCGCCCTTCGACCAGGTTGACGGGGTCGAACCAGATGCGGTTGCTGCCCACTTGCAGGTGGCTGCCCATGATGTCGGGCAGCAGCAGCACGATGGGCGCGTGCGCGCGCCGTTTCGGCACTTCGCCGCCGCGCGCCAGCGGGCCGTGCTCGATGCCGGGCAGCGGCAGGTAGGCGCTCTCGTCGCCGGCGAGCGCCTGCATGGCGGCCTGACTGGAAGGCGCGCGCTCGAAGTAGTTCAGGTGGTGCGTGTGCGGCCCGCGCAGCAGCAGTTGCCGCACGGGCGTGGTGCGCGTGGCGCCGCCGGCCATCGAGGCGCAGTTGACCACCAGGTCGTTCTGCCCGCCGTACAGCTGGTCGTCGAGGCAGTCGCCCAGCCAGCCCAGCAGGCCATCGCCGCTGCATGCGCCGGCCAGCACGTGCAGCGGGCTGGCCACGCGCACGTCGGGCGCGTTGAGCAGCGCCACCAGGGGCGAGTCGGGCATCATCGCTTCCAGTCCCGGCAGGATGCGCGCGTCGCAGCGCTGCTGCACCACGGCCAGCAGGAAGGCCATGGCGCCATCGGGAACGCCGCCGTGCAGCAGCAGGTTGAACATCACGCTGGCCCAGCGGTCGAGCCGGCCCGACATCAGGGTGGTGCCGCGCGCGGGGCAAGCCACGCGCACGAAGCGGGCTATGCGGATGGCGCGCGTTTTCAGTTCCACGCTCAATTCGCGCAAACGCGCCGCATCCGCTTCGTGGCCGCCGCGTCCGCGCAGCCGCCCCTGCGCCGTGAAGTGCTCGATATCGTGGCTGTTGAACGCTTCGCCGCCCACCGTGTTTTCGCTCAGCCGTTCCAGGCCGTCGCCGGCCAGGTCGACGGCGCCGCGGCTGTCGATGCGCTGCGCCCGGGCCAGCAATTCGCCCACCAGGCCGCCGCGCGAATGCGTCAGCAGGTGCAGCACGGCGCCGTGCGGCACCTGGCGCACGAGGGCCAGCGCGTTCTCGATGGGGCTGTCGCTGAGGCTGCGGTGTTCGTAGCCGTAGATGCGGTTGCCGTACTGCGCCGCCAGCTGCGGCGCCAGGCCGTTGCGCCACAGGCCGGCAAAGCTGCGCTGGGTCGACGAGGCCGTGCCGTGCAACAGCAGCAGCACCGGTTCCGGCCCGGCGGGCAGGCTGGCGACGGCCGTCATGCTGCCCGCCTCGATGCCGCAGCGGTACAGTCCCAGCCGTTGTTCCAGTTGGCGGTCCTGGAAGGCGCCCGCCGCCGCCAGCGCCGTCATGGCGGCGGCGCCGCAGCGGTACACGCGCACGGCCCGCAGCATCCAGGCGCCCAGGCCGTCGCGGCTGGCGCCGGGCGGCGGGCGCGCCGCCTGCGGGCGCAGGGCCAGCCCCACTTCGATGCTGGCGGGCGCGCCGTCGCGCGCCAGCGTGGCCGGCCCCAAGTAGCGTGGCAGGTCGGCGCTGCTGGCCAGCAGCGAGCTGCCGTCGCACAGCAGCAGTTGCACCACGTCGGCCGGGCCGATATCGAGGGCGATGCGGCAGCTGCCGATGCCGCGCGCGCTCGACAGCACGTGGGTCTGGCCATCCCAGCCGGGCGCGGCGGGGCAGTCGCCGGCGCTGGCGAGGGGATCGCGCGTGAGCGTCAGGCGCAGCACGGGCGGCGCAAGGGAATCGCTGGACATGCGGTTGAGATCACTGGTTAAAAGCTGACCTTGATGCCTGCGGGGACGACGCGTGTTGTGTCAGATCAAGTTTGAGTGGAAATGCAGGGGGAGATGCTGGGAGGGCTGGAGCGGCAGGGCAGAGAAACGGTCAGCATGGTTTGGGCTGGGTCTCTTCGCTATCGTGCGCGGATGGTGTGCGGTGAGCGAACTACGCGAATTGTATGGCAAAAGTTCATGGCGCCGGGGACCTGGGTGCCTGGCATGGCATTACAACAGCGGGTGCTTCAATGGACTGGCGTGGCGGACAGTTCTTTCAGTTCGCGGATGGTGATGTCCGATTTTTCATGCATGCGCAATAAAATCGTTGCACCGACCGACAGTTTGCCGTGTCGAATCTTGCTGATGATGGGAGGCTGAACTTCCAGGACACGGCACAGTTCCGCATCATTTTTCAAGTTCAACTTCTCGATCAGCGTATCGAGCAGCTTGTTGGGCACAAAACTCGATGGTTCGAGCGCGCGCGCCCGGTTCATCGCTTCAATCATTTCCAGCTTCTTTTGCCGAACGTTCATTTACTCCTCCTTCAGGTTATGCAAGGGACGAGACCACTTTCTATGGTCCCGGCTATAGTTCGTCATCGCAGTACGGCTGTCTGGGTGACGTGACAACATTCGCGTTACAACATTGATAACCAGGCAAGTGTTTTCAATAATACTACGATAACAAAACTTGTGACAGATGGTCAGTTAAATTAACTGATTGTTTGATCAATTTGGTTGACGATTGTTGTATTTTGTAAGCCGCTTTTCGTCAGGATCATGGTCCGGTCCGCCATTTCGGCGGCGGCCAGCGAATGCGTGACCATGATCGCGCAGCTGCCGTTGGCCTTGATTTCGGCGCGCAGCAATTGCAGGATGCCGTGCGCCGTGTCCGGGTCGAGGTTGCCGGTGGGCTCGTCGGCCAGCACCAGCGCCGGCTTGTGCACGAGCGCGCGGGCGATGGCCACGCGCTGCATTTCGCCGCCCGACAATTGCTGTGGAAAGTCGCCGCCGCGTCCGCCCAGGCCGACGGCCTCGAGCATGCTGGCGGCACGCTCCTGGGGCAGTCCGTTGAGCAGCAGCGGCAGGGCCACGTTTTGCAGCAGGGTCAGGTGCGGCAAGACGTGGAACGCCTGGAAGATAAAGCCCATGCGGGCGCGACGCAGCCGGGTGGCGGCGGCGTCATCGAGGCTGGACATGGCAATGCCGTCCACCAGGATAGGGTGCGCTTCGGCACCCGCATCGGGCGTGTCGAGGCCGGCGATCAGGTTCAGCAAGGTCGATTTGCCCACGCCCGAATCGCCCATGATGGCGATGAATTCCCCCGCCTTGAAGCGGCAGGAAATATTCGCCAGCACGGGACGGGCATTGGCATAGGACTTCGACAGATGGCGCAATTCGAGCATGGTGATCTTGATTAATAACGGCTATCGTAAAGGGAGGCACGCGGGGGAGAGGGGGGCCTGGGAACTGCAAAGGGGCGCGGATTGTTTGGCCGGCAATGTGTAGTATACGACAGGCTTATCCTTTTTGCTTGGCAATACCAATTTTGTGTGCACGCCGGCTGTTCGACCTTAAGTTACCTGCCGCACGGCTGGCTTGCGCGGATTCCGCTATGATGAGAAAAAGTCATCGGCAAGGCGCCCGCAGACCGCTACGGCAGGGTTGGCGCGCCCGGTGGCTGACCGTGCAAGCCCTTCGTGAACCTAACATTGACGACGCCAGCCCATGACCATGCCACTCGCGCAACAGCAGTCTGATTTGTATCCCGCCAGCAACGCCGGCGCGGCCAGCGCCACTCCTGCCACGATAGCCGAGATCAGCAGCGGCTTGCTGGCGCGCGATGCCTGGACCTCGCCCAAGTACCTGTACGACGCGCTGGGCTCGAAACTGTTCGAAGCCATCTGCGCCTTGCCCGAGTACTATCCGACGCGCACCGAGGCGGCCATCTTCGCCCGCCACGGCGCCGAGATCGCCCACGCCGTGGGGCCGGGCAGCACCCTGATCGACCTGGGCGCGGGCAATTGCGCCAAGGCCGCCAGCCTGTTCCCCCTGCTGCATCCGGCCCAGTACGTGGCCGTGGATATTTCCTACGATTTCCTCAGTGAATCGCTGAGCCGGCTGCAGCAGCGCTTCCCGCACATCGAGATGACGGGCCTGGGCCTGGATTTCTCCAGCCGCCTGGACTTGCCCGACAGCGTGCGTGACGCGCGGCGCCTGTTTTTCTATCCCGGCTCGTCGATCGGCAATTTTTCGCCTGAACAAGCGACCGCCTTCCTGCGCCGCCTGCGCGCGAATGCGGACGGCGATGGCGGCCTGCTGATCGGCATCGACCTGATCAAGGAGGAGGCCATCCTCGACGCCGCCTATGACGACGCGCTGGGCGTCACGGCCGCCTTCAACCTGAACATGCTGCGCCACGTGAACGGCTTGATCGGCGCCGACTTCGACGTGCGCGCATGGCGGCACCACGGTTTTTTCAATGCCGACGAGAACCGCGTGGAAATGCACCTGGAGGCGCGCAGCGAGCAGTTTGTCCGCTGGAAAGGTGGCCAGCGGCGTTTCGCGAAAGGCGAGCGCATCCATACAGAAGACAGCTATAAATACACGCGCCCGGCCTTCGTCGGCTTGCTGGAACAGGCGGGGTTTTCCACCGTGCAAGTCTGGACGGACCCGCAGCAGTGGTTTGCAGTCATCTACGCGCGCGTCATCCGGGACTAAAAGGCCACGATGCTGATCGATCATTACAACAAGGTGCGCCAGCACTCGCTGCGGCTGGCCGAACCCCTGTCCGACGAGGATTGCGGCGCCCAGTCGATGCCGGACGCCAGTCCCGTCAAATGGCACCTGGCGCATACCACCTGGTTTTTCGAAACGTTTATCCTGGAAAGCATGGAGGCGGCGTTCGCGCCATTCCACCCGGCCTTCCGCGTGCTGTTCAACTCGTATTACAACGGCGTGGGCGAGAAGCACCCGCGCGCCCAGCGGGGCTTGCTGACGCGCCCCGGCATGGCGCAGGTGCGCGCCTACCGGGCCAACGTCGATGCGCGCATCGCGCGCCTGCTGGCGGGGGAACTGGCGCGGCCCGAGCGCGAACGGCTGACCATGCTGCTGGCGCTGGGCCTGGAACACGAGCAGCAGCACCAGGAATTGCTGTTGACGGACGTCAAGCACCTGCTGGCGCAGAGCGCGCTGTTTCCCGCTTACCTGGACAATGCGCTCGACGGCGCGGTGGCGCCAGCGCAAGAACACGCGCAGCCCACGGCCTGGCTCGCCTTCGACGGCGGCCTGGCGCAGATCGGCCACGCGGGCGACGGTTTTTGCTTCGACAATGAATTGCCGCGCCACCCGCAATACGTGGCGCCGTTCGAACTGGCCAGCGCGCTGGTGACGAATGGCGAATTTCTCGCCTTTATCGAAGCGGGCGGCTACCGCATGGCGCATTGGTGGCTGGCTGAAGGCTGGGACTGGGTCCGCACGCAGCAGCTGTCCTGCCCGCTGTACTGGCAGCGCGACGAGGCGGGCCACTGGCAGGAATTCACTTTATCCGGCTTGCGTCCGCTCGACCCGCAGGCACCGGCCACGCACTTGTCGCTGTTCGAGGCCGACGCGTATGCGCACTGGGCCGGCGCGCGCCTGCCGACGGAAGCGGAGTGGGAAGTGGCGGCGCAGGGCGTCGACATGCAAGTGGGACAGCTGCATCCGGCTGCCGGCGCGCCGGGAGCGGGACTGCGGCAAATGTTCGGCCATTGCTGGCAGTGGACCAGCAGCAGCTATGCGCCGTATCCGGGCTACCGAACGGCGCCCGGGGCGCTGGGCGAATACAACGGCAAGTTCATGCTGAACCAGTATGTGCTGCGCGGTTCGTCGTGCGCCACGCCGGCCGGCCATGCGCGCGCCAGCTACCGCAATTTCTTTCCGGCCGGCGCGCGCTGGCAATTTACGGGCATCCGCCTGGCGCGCCAGGTGGAATAAGCAAAGGTGGAATAACTTAGTGCAGGCGCGGGACGGCGGGCGCATCAGGGCGGGGCGGTGCCTTGGCGCTGGCGTTCTGCTCGAGCTTGAACTGGCTGACGAGGGTTTCCAGTTCGCCCGCCTGTTCATGCATGGCTGCCGCCGCGGCGGCCGCTTCCTCGACCAGGGCCGCATTCTGCTGCGTCGTCTGGTCCATCTGCATGATGGCGGCATTGATCTGCTCGATGCCTTCGCTCTGCTCGTGGTTGGCGACGCTGATTTCACCGACGATGGCGCTGACCCGTCCCACGCTGGCCACCACTTCATCCATCGTGGCGCCCGCCTGGCTGACCAGCTGCGCGCCCTGGCCGACGCGGGTGACGGAGTCGGCAATGAGTTCCTTGATCTCTTTTGCCGCCGCCGCCGAACGTTGCGCCAGGTTACGCACTTCGGACGCCACGACGGCAAAGCCGCGGCCCTGCTCGCCGGCACGCGCCGCTTCCACGGCCGCGTTCAGGGCCAGGATGTTCGTCTGGAAAGCGATGCCGTCGATGACGGCGATGATGTCGACGATCTTGCGCGACGACGCATTGATGGCGTCCATGGTGCCGATCACTTCCGCCATGGCCGAGCCGCCGCGCTGCGCGATGGCCGAGGCCGAGCGGGCCAGGCTGTCGGCCTGGCGCGCATTGTCGCTGTTGCTGCGCACGGTGCCCGTCAGTTCGATCATCGACGAGGCCGTCTCTTCCAGCGCGCTCGCTTGCGCCTCGGTGCGGGCCGACAGGTCGGCATTGCCGCTGGCGATCTGGCTCGACGCCACGGCAATCGTGCCCGTGCCGCCGCGCACCTGGCCCACCAGGGTGGCCAGGTTGGTGTTCATGTCGCGCAAGGCCTGCAGCAGCTGGCCCGCTTCATCCTTGCCGTCGGCCACGATCTTGCTGCTCAAGTCGCCTCCTGCCACGGCTTGCGCCACGCGCAGCGCATATGCGATCGGCGTGGTGATCGAACGCGTGACCCACCAGGCGAAGAGCACGCCCAGCAGCAGGGCGGCCGTGCCCAGGCTGGCCATCAGCACATTCGCTGCGGAAATATTGCTCTGGATTTGCTGGCCGCCATGCACGACCACGCCGCGCTGCAGTTCGTTCAGGCGATTGACGGTCTTTTGCAGCTGGTTCAGGGCGGGCAGGGTATCGTCGCGCACGTGCTTGGCCGCTTCCGCGCGCTGTCCCGCCACCAGCAGCTTGTCTGCCTGGCTGAACGAGACGACATAGGCCTTGCGCTGCTGCTTCAGGGTGGCCAGCAGTTCCTTGCCTTCAGGCAGCACGATCAGGCGGTCGAGGATGGCCAGCGCATCGGTGATGGTGGCCTTGTTGGCATCGATTTCGCCGTGGATGGCGCTGGCGCGGGCCGGATCTTCATGGATGAACAGCTCCAGCACCAGTGCCGCGTTCGAACGGGTGGTGCTGCGGATGGTGGCGATGGCGTCGGCCTTGGCCCAGTCTTTTTCGATGATGGCTTCGCTGAGCGCGCCGATCTTGTCCAGCCGGAACAGGCCCGTGCCCACCAGCACTGCCATCAGCAGCAGCACCACGCCAAAGCCGGCGCCCAGGCGCACGCCTATCTTCATGTCCGTCAATTTCATACTGATTCCCTCGGTAGCTAATGATCTGTCCCCGGTGGTCTTATTATGAGTCGATTATACGGCGCGAGATACTTCTTTTGCAGCAACAATTGCCCTACGGAAATGAAAAAGCGGCACGGCGATCAAGCCGTACCGCTTTTTTTCCCTGCGCGAGAGGGAACGCAGTCCTTAGACGGCGCTGGCCGCCATGTCGGCCGCTGTTGTTTTTTCGGCTTCCGTCTGTCCGATGCGGCGGTTCACGGCCGACAGCACGGCCTTGAACGAGGCGGTGACGATGTTGCTGTCGATGGCGGCGCCGAACAGGGTCGGACCGTTATCGAGGCGCAATTCGACGTAGCAGGCCGCCTGCGCGTTGGCGCCCGAGCCGATCGAGTGCTCATGGTAATCCATCAGCTTGATGTCGAGACCGAGCGCGTTGACGAAGGCGTCGATGGGGCCGTTGCCGCCGCCTTGCAGGGCCAGCGGCGTCTGGCGGTGCGACAGGCTGATGTCGATCTGCACGGATTCATCGCTGCTCGTGTCTTCCACCATGCGGTGCGAGGCGTAGGCGTACGGTGCCGTCTGCTCCAGGTATTCCTTCTGGAAGATTGCATGGATATCCTGCGCGGCGATTTCGCGGCCCGTGGCGTCGGCCACGGCTTGCACGGCGCGCGAGAATTCGATCTGCAGGCGGCGCGGCAAGACCAGGCCGTATTCCTGTTCCAGCAAGTACGCCATGCCGCCCTTGCCGGACTGGCTGTTGACGCGGATCACGGCGTCGTAGCTGCGGCCCAGGTCGGCCGGGTCGATCGGCAGGTACGGCACTTCCCAGATGCTGTCCGGTTGTTGCTTGGCAAAACCTTTCTTGATCGCATCCTGATGCGAGCCGGAGAATGCCGTGAACACCAGGTCGCCCGCATACGGGTGGCGCGGGTGGACGGGCAACTGGTTGCACTCTTCCACGCACTTGCGCACGGTGTCGATGTCGGAGAAATCGAGGCCCGGGTGCACGCCCTGCGTGTACAAGTTCATCGCCAAAGTGACGAGATCGACGTTGCCGGTGCGCTCGCCATTGCCGAACAAACAGCCTTCGACGCGGTCGGCGCCCGCCATCACGGCCAGCTCGGCCGACGCGACGGCCGTGCCGCGGTCGTTATGCGGGTGCACGCTGATGATGATGGAATCGCGGCGCGCCAGCTTGCGCGACATCCATTCGATCTGGTCCGCATACACGTTGGGCGTGCTGCATTCGACGGTCGAGGGCAGGTTGATGATCATCTTGTTGGCCGGCGTGGGCTTCCAGATGGCGCTGACGGCGTCGCAGATATGCTTGGAGAAATCGAGTTCCGTGGTGGAGAACGATTCCGGCGTGTATTCGAAGCCCCATTCCGTTTCCGGATGCTGGGCCACCAGCTGTTTTACCAGGGTGGTGCCGGTGGTGGCGATCTGCGTGATTTCTTCGCGCGACATGCCGAACACGACCTTGCGGAACACGGGCGCCACGGAGTTGTACAGGTGCACGATGGCGCGCTTGGCGCCGACGACCGATTCCACCGTGCGGCGGATCAGCTCTTCGCGCGACTGGGTCAGCACGATGATGGTGACGTCGTCCGGGATGCGGCCTTCATCGACGAGCTTGCGCACGAAATCGAAATCCGTCTGCGATGCCGATGGGAAACCCACTTCGATTTCCTTCAGGCCGATGGCGATCAGCATGTCGAAGAACCGCAGCTTCTTTTCCGCACTCATCGGCTCGATCAGGGACTGATTGCCGTCGCGCAAGTCGGTGCTCATCCAGATGGGCGGTTTGCTGATGATCTGGTTCGGCCATTGACGGTCGGTCAATTTAACGGGAGGAAAGGCGCGGTATTTGGAAGCTGGGTTTTGCAACATCATGATCGGGTACTCCTGAAGATAGGGGGAAATCAAGGGTTGTGGCGCAAGCTTGCCGGGCGGCCACGCAACACTAGGCCAGGCAAGCGATCGGTAGCGGTAGCAGAGCGGCCGCGATGCCGGCAGGGGCGGTCGCAGCGGGAATTACGTGTACGTATGGGGATGGTGCAAACATCATCAAACCTTCCAGGGTTTTTGAAACACGCCGGCGTGTGGCCAGGCGAAGCAATGCGGCAAACTTATGCGCGTGCTAGCAGTAGTCGCGATAGCGACAGCAGGGAAGGGGAGGAATGTTTGAAGGAGGACATGCACTCAATGTAAGGGATGTCGGGCGGGGCTGTCAAGCGTTTCCGTTTTACATGTAGTGCACGTGTGATGCCGAGTCCGGCATTTCCTGCCGCGCGCGTTCCAGGCAGCGCCGCAACAGGGCCGCATCGTGGGGCAGGCGCGCCGCCAGCCCCTGCCAGCCGCGCAGCGCCAGCTGTTGCGGCATGTCCACCAGGCCCGTGATGGCATCCCAGAAGGCATCCCAGTTCATGCCATAGAAGGAAGGGAAACCCAGTGCGGCGGCCAGTGCTGCGTGCAACTGGCGCGGCGAGGTGATCTCGCTCAAGTCGATCGTCACCAGGGCCGGTCGATTCACAATATGCCTTTGAGCAGGTTCTGCAGGTTTTGCCGCATGCCGCCGACCACTGCCTCGTGCTGCTCCAGGATGGCGGATGCATCCTTGAACGGTGCCGGGTCGAGGTACAGGCGTGGCAGGTCGGCCACGGCCACGCCGCGCGGGCCGCCGCGCAGGATCTCGTCCACATGCTTGTTGATCGAGTCGATGGCAGCCTGGATGCGCGGCGTGGAAGATGCCGCCAGGCAGGCGGCCAGCACGGCGTCGAGTTCGGCGCGCGCGGGCGCCTGCGGCAGCACGGGGGCGGCGATCTGTTCCAGCGGCGACATGTTGACGGCTGGCATGCGGTACGCGAGCAGGGCATCGAGCGCCATCAGCCGGTGCGGACCGCCCCGTTGCAGCCAATCAACGATTTGCGGCCAGGGCGTGTTCAGCAGGGCCGCTGCCACGCCCCATTGCCCGGCCACGGGCGAGCCGACATTGTTCTCTAGCCAGGCGATGGCGGCTGGATTGCCCGTGTAGGCCAGCAGGATGGCGTTCGACGAGCGCAGTGCGGGTGCCTGCGTGGCGAGGATGGCGCTCAGCCAGGCGAGGGCGCCGTCGGGCGGCTGCCTCGATAACTGTTGCGTAAATGGGGCGTTCAGGGCGCGGCTGTCGGCAAATTGCAATTGTTCTGGCATGGGGGATAGCGAGTGGGAAACCAGGCGCCAGTCTAGCAGCCGGAGCGGCACGCACGGTTCGCAATCTTGTCACTATAAACATTTAAGACCGCCTTCAGTGCGGCCGGCCCCGCTTGCGCTACAATCGGCTCTCCTTTATTGCCACTGCCGCGCGCGGTTCTCACTCTCCACCATGTTCCCTAAACGCCTGACCCTGCTTGCCCTGGCCGCCTTCGTGCTGGCCGGCTGCGATACCACCGCCCCGAAACCCGTACAAGTATTGACACCGCCCGAACCCATCGCCGTCACGCCGCGCAAGATCAAGATCGGTCTGGCGCTGGGCGGCGGCGCGGCGCGCGGTTTCGCGCACATCGGCGTGATCAAGGCGCTCGAATCGCAGGGCATCGAGGCCGACATCGTCACCGGCACCAGCGCCGGCAGCGTCGTGGGGGCCTTGTATGCGGCGGGCAACTCGGGCTTCGCCCTGCAAAAGATGGCGTTCGACATGGACGAGGCCGCCATTTCGGACTGGGCCTTGCCCCTGTTCGGCAAATCGTCCGGCGTGCTGAAAGGCGAGGCGCTGCAAAGCTATGTCAACAAGGCTGTCGGCGGCGTGTCGCTGGAAAAACTCAAGATTCCATTCGGCGTGGTGGCGACCGATTTGAAAAATGGCCAGCCGATCCTGTTCCAGCGCGGTAACACCGGCATGGCCGTGCGCGCCTCGTCGGCCGTGCCGGGCGTGTTCCAGCCCGTGACGATCGCGGGCCACACCTATGTCGATGGCGGCCTCGTCGCTCCCGTGCCCGTGCGCTTTGCGCGCGACATGGGCGCCGATTTCATCATCGCCGTGAATATCTCGTCGCAAACGGATACGCAAAAGGCCATCAGTTCGATGGAAGTGCTGATGCAGACGTTCGCCATCATGGGCCAGCGCATCAACCAGTTCGAACTGAAGGATGCGGACGTGGTGATCCAGCCCAGCCTGGGCACCATGAAGGGCAACGATTTCAACAGCCGCAACCAGGCCATCCTGGCGGGCGAGCAGGCGACGTTTGCCGTCATGGCGCAGCTCAAGCAAAAGCTGAAAGCCAAGCGCGAGCAGTAAGCGATCAGTACGCGATCGCACCGCTGCGCATTTCGTATACAATTTTGCTTCAACATAACAAGGATGCACCATGCAATCGAAACCGATTTTGACCCTGGACGATGTAAAGAAAATCGCAGCCGCCGCCGAAGCGGAAGCGGTCAAGAATAACTGGGCGGTCACGATCGCCATCGTCGACGACGGCGGCCATCTGGTATGGCTGCAGCGCATGGACGGTGTGGCGCCGATCTCGTCGCACATCGCTCCATCGAAAGCCAAGACGGCCGCACTGGGCCGCCGCGAATCGCGCATCTATGAAGAGATGATCAACGGCGGCCGCGTGTCGTTCCTGAGCGCGCCGGAAATCGACGGCTTGCTCGAAGGCGGCGTGCCCATCGTGTACGACGGCCACTACGTGGGTGCCGTCGGCGTCTCGGGTGTCAAGTCGGCGGAAGATGCGCAAATCGCCAAAGCGGGCATTGCGGCCCTGACGGCCTAAGTAGTAGCCACAGTTGCAGAACCAGCCGCTCCGCGCAAGCCGGGCGGCTTTTTTCATGGGGCGCCGGCATTATGTTGCTGCGCAAAAAAATGCCGGGGCTTCCGTATTTTCTTCCTTGTGGAAAAGCTTCCTTTTGGTTATAATTCAAAGGTTTAGCCAATCACACATATACCGTAGCGACTACCCATCCCCTCATTCAAAATGACCGTTGAAACACCCTGAGTGCATCTGGCTCGGGTAACTAGGCGGTCGGTCTGACGTGGCGCAGCTACGGTAACTTTATCAGGAGTTGCCCTTGCCGCCATTTTTTTCTGGCCCTGCCGTTCCAGCCATATTAGCGCTTGCTGATGGAACGATCTTTAAAGGTTTTTCGATCGGTGCCGCCGGTCATACCACGGGCGAGGTTGTTTTCAACACCTCGATGACCGGGTATCAGGAAATCCTTACCGACCCAAGCTATTGCCGCCAGATGGTCACCCTGACCTATCCGCATATCGGCAATACTGGCGTCAATCCGGAAGACGTCGAATCTTCCAAGGTTCACGCCGCTGGCCTCATCATCCGCGATCTGCCCTTGCTGGCATCCAGTTTCCGTTCCACCCTCTCCCTGTCCGACTACCTGAAAGCTGAAAATATCGTCGCCATCGCCGGCATCGATACACGCAAGCTCACGCGCATCCTGCGTGAAAAAGGCGCGCAGGGCGGTGCCATCCTCGTCGGCACGCAAGGCAACGAGCCATCCGCCGCTCAAGCGCTGGAACTGGCCCGCTCCTTCCCCGGCCTGGCCGGCATGGACCTGGCCAAGGTCGTCTCGGCCAAGGCGCCGTATGAATACCGCGAAACGGAATGGACCCTGGGCGAAGGCTATGGCCAGCTGGCCGACGCGGACGCGAAATACCACGTGGTCGCCTTCGACTACGGCGTCAAGCGCAACATCCTGCGCATGCTGACGGCGCGCGGCTGCAAAGTCACCGTGCTGCCGGCGCAAGCGACGGCGGCCGACGCCCTGGCACTGAATCCGGACGGCATCTTCCTGTCGAACGGCCCCGGCGATCCGGAGCCGTGCGACTACGCCATCGCGGCGACCAAGGAACTGATCGAGAAGGGCATCCCGACCTTCGGCATCTGCCTCGGCCACCAGATCATGGCGCTCGCTTCCGGCGCGAAGACGCTGAAGATGAAGTTCGGCCACCACGGCGCCAACCACCCGGTGCAGGACCTGGAAACGAAACAGGTCTTGATTACCTCGCAAAACCACGGTTTCGCAGTCGACGCGGCAACCTTGCCCGCGAATTGCCGCGTGACCCATGAATCGCTGTTCGACGGCTCCCTGCAGGGCTTTGCCCGCACGGACAAGCCGGCCTTCTGCTTCCAGGGCCACCCTGAAGCGTCGCCGGGCCCGATGGATGTTGCTTACCTGTTTGACCGCTTCATCAACCTGATGGCTGCGGAGGAGAAAAAGAAAAATGCCTAAACGTTTAGATATCAAAAGTATTCTGATTATTGGCGCCGGCCCGATCGTGATCGGTCAGGCCTGCGAATTCGATTATTCCGGCGCGCAAGCGTGCAAGGCCCTGCGCGAAGAGGGCTACAAAGTCATCCTGGTCAACAGCAATCCTGCGACCATCATGACTGATCCGGAAATGGCCGACGTGACGTATATCGAACCGATCACCTGGTCGGTCGTCGAACGCATCATCGCCAAGGAGCGTCCTGACGCCATCCTGCCGACGATGGGCGGCCAGACGGCGCTGAACTGCGCGCTGGACCTGTTCAACAATGGCGTGCTGGCGAAATACAACGTCGAGCTGATCGGCGCGTCGCCGGAAGCCATCGACAAGGCGGAAGACCGTTCCAAGTTCAAGGACGCGATGACCAAGATCGGCCTCGGTTCGGCACGCTCCGGCGTGGCGCACTCGATGGAAGAATCGTGGGCCGTGCAGCGCACGCTGGGCTTCCCGACCATCATCCGTCCATCGTTCACCATGGGCGGCTCCGGCGGCGGCATCGCCTACAACGAAGAAGAATTCGAAACCATCTGCAAGCGCGGCCTGGAAGCCTCGCCGACGAAAGAGCTGCTGATCGAAGAATCGTTGCTGGGCTGGAAAGAATACGAGATGGAAGTGGTGCGCGACAAGGCGGACAACTGCATCATCATCTGCTCGATCGAAAACCTCGACCCGATGGGCGTGCACACGGGCGACTCCATCACGGTGGCGCCGGCGCAAACCCTGACGGACAAGGAATACCAGATCATGCGCAATGCCTCGCTGGCGGTGCTGCGCGAGATCGGCGTCGACACGGGTGGTTCGAACGTGCAATTCTCGATCAATCCCGTCGATGGCCGCATGATCGTCATCGAGATGAACCCGCGCGTGTCGCGTTCGTCGGCCCTGGCATCGAAAGCGACGGGTTTCCCGATTGCCAAGATCGCCGCCAAGCTGGCCGTCGGTTTCACCCTGGACGAGCTGCGCAATGAAATCACGGGCGGCGCCACGCCGGCATCGTTCGAGCCGTCGATCGATTACGTCGTCACGAAGATCCCCCGTTTCACGTTCGAGAAGTTCCCGACCGCCGACCACCACCTGACGACGCAGATGAAATCCGTCGGCGAAGTGATGGCCATCGGCCGTACCTTCCAGGAATCGTTCCAGAAAGCCTTGCGCGGCCTGGAAGTGGGCGTGGACGGCATGAACGAAAAGACCAAGGACCGCGAAAAGATCGAAGAAGAACTGGGCGAGCCTGGTCCTGAGCGCATCTGGTACGTGGGCGACGCGTTTGCCCAAGGTTTCACTTTGGAAGAAGTGCACCAGCTGACCAAGATCGACCCATGGTTCCTGATCCAGATCAAGGAAATCGTCGACCTGGAACTGTGGCTGGACACGCAGAAGCTGGAAAACCTGGACAAGAACACCCTGTACAAGTTGAAACAGAAGGGCTTCTCGGACCGCCGCCTGGGCTTCCTGTTGCAGACGACCGACACGGCCGTGCGCCAGCAGCGCCATGCGCTCAACATCCGTCCCGTCTACAAGCGCGTCGACACCTGCGCGGCCGAGTTTTCGACCGACACGGCGTACATGTATTCGACGTACGACGAAGAGTGCGAGTCGAATCCGACCGACAAGAAAAAGATCATGGTGCTGGGCGGTGGCCCGAACCGTATCGGCCAGGGTATCGAGTTTGACTATTGCTGCGTCCACGCGGCCCTCGCCATGCGCGAAGACGGCTACGAAACCATCATGGTCAATTGCAACCCGGAAACGGTTTCGACCGACTACGATACCTCGGACCGCCTGTACTTCGAGTCCTTGACCCTGGAAGACGTGCTGGAAATCGTCGCCATCGAAAAACCGGTGGGCGTGATCGTGCAGTACGGCGGCCAGACGCCATTGAAGCTGGCGCTGGACCTGGAAGCGAATGGCGTGCCGATCATCGGCACCTCGCCCGACATGATCGATGCGGCCGAAGACCGCGAGCGTTTCCAGCAGATGCTGCACAAGCTGGAACTGCGCCAGCCGCCTAACCGCACCGCGCGCACGGAAGCCGACGCTTTGGCGCTGGCGCAGGAAATCGGTTATCCGCTGGTCGTGCGTCCATCGTACGTGCTGGGCGGCCGCGCCATGGAAATCGTCCACGAGCAACGCGACCTCGAGCGCTACATGCGCGAAGCCGTCAAGGTTTCGCACGATTCGCCCGTGTTGCTGGACCGCTTCCTGAACGACGCCATCGAGTGCGACGTCGATTGCATCTCCGACGGCGAAACGACTTTCATCGGCGGCGTGATGGAACACATCGAACAGGCTGGCGTCCACTCGGGCGACTCGGCTTGCTCCTTGCCGCCATATTCGCTGGCACCGGAAACCATTGAAGAACTGAAACGCCAGACGGCGCTGATGGCCAAGGGCTTGAACGTGGTCGGCCTGATGAACGTGCAGTTCGCGATCCAGAAACAGGAGATCGACGGCGAAATGAAAGACGTCGTCTTCGTGCTGGAAGTCAATCCGCGCGCCTCGCGCACCGTGCCTTTCGTCTCGAAAGCCACCGGTCTGCAACTGGCGAAGATCGCCGCCCGCTGCATGGTCGGCCAATCGCTGGCGTCGCAAGGCATCACGCAGGAAGTCGTGCCGCCGTATTTCAGCGTCAAGGAAGCCGTGTTCCCGTTCGTGAAGTTCCCGGGCGTGGACACCATCCTCGGCCCTGAAATGAAATCGACGGGCGAAGTCATGGGCGTGGGTCTGA
Source organism: Janthinobacterium sp. GW821-FHT03C10 (assembly GCF_059420865.1). Classification (NCBI taxonomy): domain Bacteria; kingdom Pseudomonadati; phylum Pseudomonadota; class Betaproteobacteria; order Burkholderiales; family Oxalobacteraceae; genus Janthinobacterium; species Janthinobacterium sp. GW821-FHT03C10. The sequence continues at coordinate 363,014 of NZ_JBWKUN010000003.1, forward strand.
CGTTCGGCGAAGCGTTTGTGAAATCGCAACTGGGCGCCGGCGTGAACCTGCCAAAATCGGGCAAGGTCTTCATCAGCGTGAAAGCGTCGGACAAGCCGCGCGCCGTGCAAGTGGCGCGCGACCTGGTCGAGTCCGGTTTCACCGTGGTCGCCACCAAGGGCACCGCCGCCGTGATCGCTGCTGCCGGCATCGCCGTCACGCCAGTGAACAAGGTGATCGAAGGCCGTCCGCATATCGTCGACATGATCAAGAACCATGAAATCGTGCTGGTGATCAACACCGTGGAAGAAAAGCGCAGCGCCATCGTCGATTCGCGGGCCATCCGCACGTCGGCCCTGGCGTCGCGCGTGACGACCTATACGACCATCGCCGGCGCGGAAGCGGCCGTCGAAGGCATCCGCCATCTGGATGAGTTGCGCGTCTACGATCTGCAAGGCCTGCACAAGACCCTGCAGCAGGCTTGATAGTCCGCGTGTGATTTGCAGTGGCCGCCGTTAGGCGGTACACTGCATGCTTATCAACCACAGAGTTCCGTGCAGAGCAGCGCGCGGCCTCTGTGGTTTTCACTTGGTAAGTCCGTTAACCGTGGCAAAACATGGACAACGGCGCCGATAACTAGCAGATAGTAGAGATAACATGACCTCAGTCCCATTGACCAAATACGGCGCAGAACTCTTGAAGGAAGAGCTGCATCATTTGAAGACCAAGGAACGCCGCATCGTCATCGATGCGATCGCCGAAGCGCGTTCGCACGGAGATCTGTCGGAAAACGCCGAGTACGATGCCGCCAAGGAGCGCCAGGCTTTCGTCGAAGGCCGCATTGCCGAACTCGAAGGCAAGCTGGGTGCTGCGCAAATCATCGACCCGACCGCGCTCGACGCGGAAGGCCGCGTGGTGTTTGCCTCGACCGTGAACCTGGAAGACCTGGAATCGGGCCAGAAAGTCACGTACCAGATCGTCGGCCTCGATGAAGCCGACTTGAAAATGAACAAGGTTTCCGTGACGTCCCCGATCGCCCGCGCGCTGATCGGCAAGTACGCCGGCGACGTGGTGGAAGTGCAGGCGCCGTCCGGCCCGCGCGAATACGAAATCCTGGAAGTGCTGTACATCTGATGCTCAGCCGCGTGCGCCTCCTCGTTGCTGCCCTGTGGGCGGGCAGCCTGTGGACCATCGGCTTCATCGTGGCGCCCACCCTGTTCGGCACCCTGAGCGACCGCGTGCTGGCGGGCAATATCGCCGGCAGCATGTTCCGCGCCGAGGCCTGGCTGTCATTTGCTTGCGCTTTAGTACTGCTGGCCTTGCTGCAATGGGCGCCCGGCGCGCTGGAACTGAAGCGCCGGCGTTTGCTGGCAGCATTGGTGCTGTCCATGCTGGTGTGCGCGCTGCTCAGCCATTTCGGCATTTCGCCGCTGATGGCCGAACTCAAGGCGCAGGCGCCGTCGGGCATCATGGACGAGGCCATGCGCAGCCGCTTCGGCCTGCTGCATGGCGCGTCGACCCTGATCTTTGCCGTGCAAAGCCTGCTGGCGGGCGTATTGATCTGGAAACAGCAGTAATCGGCTGTGGTGTTGTCGGATTACGCGCTGCGCGCTAATCCGACCTACATGACTGATGGTCGATATCGTAGGTCGGATTAGCGGCGCCTTGGCGCCGTGTAATCCGACAAGCGCAATTGCAATAAAAAAGCGGAGCAGGGAATATCCCGTGCTCCGCTTCTTGTTTCAAGCCCGGCCGCCTTGCGGTGGCCGGGTGAACAGGCTTACTTGCTGCCCAGTGCGCTTTTCTTGGCGCTTTTCTGACGTGGCTTGGCACGCTTGATGGAACCGCCTTCGGTAACGCGCTCATTGCCCTTGATCATGACTTTCGTCACGCTCGGGCGCTTGGTGCCGCTGGCGCTGGCCTTGACGATGGTCACTTCGCGCATGCCTTTGCCGGCGCTGACCTTCTCCTTAACCACTTCTTTTTTCGGACGGTAGATTACCAGCAGTTTGCCAATATGTTGTACCGGGGCGGCGCCGAGATTGCCGCAAATCGTATCGTACATTCCGACGCGGGCTTCGCGGTCGTCGCCGAACACGCGGACTTTAATCAGGCCGTGCGAATCCAGGCCCAGGTCGATCTCTTTGAGGACAGCAGGTGTCAAGCCCGCTTCGCCAATGATGACGATAGGCTTCAGCGCGTGTGCTTCGGCGCGCAGTGCGCTGCGCTCTACGGGTGTAAGTTTTAGCATAATAATATTTAGTAATTCCCTTAAAAGCAGTATTCTACGCGAATGGCAAAGAAGAAATTAAACAAAAACTGGTTGCACGACCACATAAATGATCCTTATGTGAAGTTGGCGCAAAAAGAGGGCTACCGCGCCCGGGCAGCATACAAGCTCAAAGAAATCGATGAAGACGAGAAACTGATCAAACCTGGCCAGGTGATTGTCGACCTTGGTTGCACTCCCGGCAGCTGGGCTCAGTACACGCGGCGCAAGCTGGCCGGCAAGGACGGCGGCGGGGTCAATGGTACCCTGATTGGCCTGGACATGCTGGAAATGGAGCCGATTGCCGATTTCCACTTCATCCAGGGCGACTTCCGCGAAGCGCGCGTGCTGCGCCAGCTGGAAGTGGTGTTGCAAGGCCGCAAGGTCGACCTGGTCCTGTCGGACATGGCGCCCAACCTGTCGGGCATTGCCACGGCGGACGCCGCGCGCATGGAGCATTTGATCGACCTGGCCATCGAATTTTCGCAATTGCACCTGAAGCCATCTGGCGTATTGCTGGTGAAATGCTTTAAAGACATGGGTTTCAGCCAGATCGTGGAGAAATTCCGCGCCGAATTCAAGGTCGTGGTGCAGAAAAAGCCCAAGGCCAGCCGCGATAAATCGTCGGAAATCTTCCTGATGGGCCGTGGAATCAAGAATCCGCTGAAAAATGCCGTAGAAGAAGATGATTCCGCCCTTGATATTTAAGGGGGAATCCGCACATGGGAACGAGAAGTGCAGTAGCGTCTGATGGCATAAAAGCCTAAATTGTTTATACTGCATTTTTTTGCGTGAACGCGGTTTTTTCGCGCGCACGGATCGGCGGGCTTTGGCACGGCCCGCTTATTGCGAGTAAAATCGTGTTTCTAGCTATAGGTAAAGAGATGCGCACTGCATCCAAGGAGTCTTCGTGAATAACATGTTTTCCAAATCTGCCATCTGGGTAGTCGTATTGCTGCTGTTGTTCATGCTGTTCAAGCAATTCGACAGTCATGGCGCCACAGGCGGCAGCAAGGCCATCGCTTATTCCGATTTGCTGGATGAAGTCAAAGCCAAGCGCGTCAAGGATGTCGTGATCGAAGGTTCGTCGATCACCGCCAAGCTGATGGACGACACCAAGGTGCGTACCACCGCCACCAGCCTCGACAAGGGCTTGATCGGCGACTTGCGCGACAATGGCGTGCATTTCGATGTGCGTCCGCCCGAGGAAGCGTCTTTCCTGCAAACTATTTTTGTTTCCTGGTTCCCCATGCTGCTGTTGATCGGCGTCTGGGTCTTCTTCATGCGTCAGATGCAAGGCGGCGGCAAGGGCGGGGCATTCTCGTTCGGCAAGTCGAAGGCGCGCATGATGGATGAAGCCAGCAACACCGTTACCTTCGCCGATGTCGCCGGTTGCGACGAAGCGAAAGAAGAAGTCAACGAAGTGGTCGACTTCCTCAAGGATCCGAGCAAATTCCAGAAACTGGGCGGCCGCATTCCCCGCGGCGTGCTGATGGTCGGTCCTCCGGGCACGGGTAAAACCCTGCTGGCGCGCGCCATCGCCGGCGAAGCCAAGGTGCCGTTCTTCTCGATTTCCGGTTCCGACTTCGTGGAAATGTTCGTCGGCGTGGGCGCGTCCCGCGTGCGCGACATGTTCGAAAACGCGAAAAAGCATTCGCCTTGCATCATCTTCATCGATGAGATCGACGCTGTCGGCCGTCACCGCGGCGCCGGCATGGGCGGCGGCAATGACGAGCGCGAACAAACCCTGAACCAGTTGCTGGTCGAGATGGACGGTTTTGAAGCGAACTCCGGCGTGATCGTCGTGGCCGCCACCAACCGTGCCGACGTACTCGACAAAGCCTTGCTGCGTCCGGGCCGTTTCGACCGCCAGGTCTCCGTCGGCTTGCCCGATATCCGTGGCCGCGAGCAGATCTTGAACGTGCACATGCGCAAAGTGCCTATCGGTACCGACGTGAAAGCCGATATCCTGGCCCGCGGCACCCCGGGTTTCTCCGGCGCCGACCTGGCCAACCTGGTCAACGAGGCAGCCCTGTTCGCCGCACGCCGCAGCAAGCGCCTGGTGGAAATGGCTGACTTCGAAGACGCGAAAGACAAGATCTACATGGGTCCCGAGCGTAAATCGATGATCATCCGCGAGGAAGAGCGCCGCAATACGGCTTACCATGAGTCCGGTCACGCCGTCGTCGCCAAGCTGCTGCCAAAGGCTGACCCCGTGCATAAAGTGACGATCATGCCGCGCGGCTGGGCCCTGGGCCTGACCTGGCAGCTGCCGGAACACGACAACTTGTCCGCCTACAAGGACAAGATGCTGGAAGAAATTTCCATCCTGTTCGGCGGCCGTATCGCCGAAGAGATTTTCGTGGGGCAGATGTCCACGGGCGCGTCGAACGACTTCTCGCGCGCCACCAAGCTGGCCCGTTCCATGGTGACCCGCTTCGGCATGTCCGACAGCATGGGCGTGATGGTCTACGAAGACAGCGAAAACGAAGGTTTCTTCGGTGGCGCCACCAAGACGATCTCGGAAGCGACCCAGCAAAAGGTCGATGCTGAAATCCGCAACATTCTCGACAAGCAATATGCTTTGGCGCGCACATTGCTGGAAAGTAACCGCGACAAGGTCGAAATGATGACGAAAGCCTTGCTGGAATGGGAAACCATTGATGCAGAGCAAATCAATGACATCATGGCCGGCCTGGAGCCGCGTCCGCCGAAAGTCATTCCGCCACGCCGCAATGCGGGCGACAGCGGCACGGGCGGCATCTCGCCGAACGTGACGGCACCAGCCTGATTAGGGCCGCCCTGACGGGCTGCACGCAAGGGTATGGCAAGAACGAGGGTAAGGAGCAATCCTTGCCCTTTTTCGTTGCCGCCGCAGTTTTTTCCTGACGACTACAAAGATTTACATGCGACACTATTTGCAATTTGGCCGTTTCGGCTTCAACCTGTCCGGCGCGCAGGCGCTGGTGATGGGCATCCTGAACATCACGCCCGACTCCTTTTCCGATGCGGGCCAGTACCAGCACCTGGAATTTGCCCTCTCGCGCGCCGAGCAGATGATACTCGACGGTGCAGACATCATCGATATCGGCGGCGAATCGAGCCGCCCCGGCGCGCCGCCGCTGCCGTTGCACGATGAGTTGCAGCGCGTCATGCCGGTGCTGTACGCCTTGCGCGACTGCGGCAAGCCCCTGTCCGTCGACACGTACAAGCCGGAAGTGATGCGCGAAGCCATCCTGGCGGGCGCCGACATGATCAACGACATCAACGGTTTCCGCGCGCCAGGCGCCATCGCGGCCGTACAGGACAGCGACTGCGCGCTGTGCATCATGCACATGCAAAGCGTGCCGCAAACCATGCAGGACCGGCCGCAATACGAGGACGTGGTGCGCGAAGTCATCGATTTCCTGCGCGAACGCATCGACACCATGACGGCGGCCGGCATCGCCCGCGAACGTCTGTGCGTCGATCCCGGCTTTGGTTTCGGCAAGACGGTGGAACAGAACTACGCTTTATTGCGCGCCACGCGCCAGCTGCGCAGCGAACTGGACCTGCCCGTGCTGGCGGGCCTGTCGCGCAAGTCGATGATCGGCGCCGTGACGGGTCGTCCCGTCGAGCAGCGCCTGGCCGGTAGTGTTGCCGGTGCGCTTGCTGCGGTAGCGCAAGGCGCAGAAATTATTCGTGTGCATGATGTAGCCGAAACCGTCGATGCCCTGAAGGTCTGGCGCATGGCGCACTGAAGCTGTAAGATTCATTATAAACAACAAAAAGAGAAATTTATGACGCGTAAATATTTTGGCACCGATGGCATCCGCGGCCTGGTGGGCACGGCTCCGATCACCCCCGACTTCGTCATGCGCCTCGGTTATGCGGCCGGCAAGGTGCTGGCCAAGTCGCAGGGCGGCAAGGCGCGCCCGACTGTGCTGATCGGCAAGGACACGCGCATTTCCGGCTACATGCTGGAAGCGGCGCTGGAAGCTGGCTTGTCGGCCGCCGGCGTGGACGTGATGCTGGCCGGCCCCATGCCGACGCCGGCGATCGCCTACCTGACGCGGGCGTTGCGCCTGTCGGCCGGGGTGGTTATTTCCGCCTCGCACAATCCCTACCATGACAATGGCATCAAGTTCTTTTCCGGCCAGGGCACCAAACTGCCCGACAGCGTGGAACTGGAAATCGAAGCGGCGCTCGACGAGCCCATGGCTTGCGTGGCGTCGGAAAAGCTGGGCCGCGCCAAGCGCCTCGACGATGCCCAAGGCCGCTACATCGAATTTTGCAAGGGCACCTTCCCGAACGAGCTGGACTTGCGCGGCCTGAAGATCGTCGTCGATTGCGCGCATGGCGCCGCCTACCATATCGCGCCGCACGTCTTCCATGAGCTGGGGGCGGAAGTCATCGCCATCGGCAACAAGCCCGATGGCTTCAACATCAACGCGGGCTTTGGCGCCACGGCGACCAAGGCCATGGCCGAAGCCGTCGTCGAGCACGGCGCGGACCTGGGCATCGCCCTCGATGGCGACGCCGACCGCCTGATCATGTGCGACGCCACGGGCCGCTTGTATAACGGTGACGAGTTGTTGTACGTGATGGTCAAGGACCGCCTGGCGACGGGCCCCGTGGCCGGCGCCGTGGGTACCCTGATGACGAATATGGCGCTGGAAGTGCTGTTCAAGCAGCAGGGCATCGGTTTTGCGCGCGCCAAGGTGGGCGACCGCTACGTGCTGGAAGTCATGAAGGAAAAGGGCTGGATACTGGGCGGCGAGGGTTCCGGCCATCTGCTGTGCCTGGACCGCCACACGACGGGCGACGGCATCGTCTCCGCGCTGCAAGTGTTGTCCGCGCTCAAGCGCAGCGGCCAGAGCCTGCAGCAATGCCTGGCCGAACTGGTGCTGTTCCCGCAAACCCTGATCAACCTGCGCGTGGCGCCCGGTTTCGACTGGCAGAAAAATGCCGCCATGGTGGCCGAGAAAGAGCTGGTCGAGACTGAACTGGGCGACACGGGCCGCGTGCTGATCCGCGCTTCGGGCACCGAGCCGCTGATCCGCGTGATGGTCGAGGCGAAAGACAAGGAGAAGGCCGAATCGATGGCGCGCCGCATCGCCGACAAGGTCGCCAGCTGAAAACGCGCAGGGCGGCGTTGTACTGCCTTGCCCTGAACGTTTTCAGCAAGCACCCAAGTGGGAGCGATAGTTATTTCCACCTAATTCGTCTATGGCAATTGACGAAATTGTGGGGAAGCGTTATTATCTTGTCTTCGGAGTGTGGCGCAGCCCGGTAGCGCACCTGGTTTGGGACCAGGGGGTCCAAGGTTCGAATCCTTGTACTCCGACCAAAGTCATAAGCGGGCTGTCAGAGATGACAGCCCGTTTTCTATTCTGCGGCGCCTTGGCATTGCTGGCGCGCATAGACTAAAATGCTGCACCTTTCCGCCCATCGTTCAACGGATAGGACAACGGTCTTCTAAACCGTGAATGGGGGTTCGATTCCCTCTGGGCGGACCAGTCCTTGCTGGTCATGCAGGCGACAAGCTGTCGCATTGCCATCCTTCTTCATCTCTGTTCATCGTTTGCCTGCAGACCGTGTCACGGCTGCGCAAACAGCACCACGCTCAGCAAGTACAGCAGCGGCGCCGCGCACAGCAGCGCAGAGATTACCGCTCCCATTTTCTTGTTGGCCAGCCGGGCCAGGCGCAGCCGTTCCCGCACGGGCAGGTGCTGGCGGATCACGCTGCGCGCGCGTGGTCGAAACGGTTGTTCGTGCATGAGCTCTCCCTCGTCGATCAGCAGTTGATGCCGTCGAGCATAGCGAGGGGGATCTAAAAATGGTGTAAACAGTGGACCTGGCGCCGCAAACGCGGCGTAAAGATGCGGCTGGCATTGAAAGCGGCAGCGGGCACGGTGCACCGCTGCCGTCATGAGGCTTTGATGATGCTTACTTTCCCTGGCGGCGGCGTGCCATGAAGCCCAGCAGGCCCAGGCCGGCGAGCAGCATGGCATAGGTTCCAGGTTCCGGCACGGCGGAAATGAAGGCCCTGTAGTTGCTCAGATCCTTGGGCAGGCCCTCGATCGTGAAGGTGGTGCCGGCAGCCACGGGTGCGGCCCAGTGGAATACCAGTTCGCCCTGGCCGAAATGGATGGCCAGATAGTCATAGGCGGCCGCGCTCGTATAGGAATTGACCCCGCCGCTCAAGCCCGCCGTGGTGCCGGCAGTGCAGCCCGACGTGGCGCTGTCGCAATATGAAACGGCGGCGCCCAGGCTGCTGCCGAACACGCCATTGATATAGCCCTGGATGTCCGAGGGACTCTGCGGCACCAGATTATCGTCATAATATTTCACCTCCAATGCCGGCGATGGCGAATAGGTGACGGTGCTGCCGGCGATGACGAAACCGCTGGCCGGCCCCACATCGACCCAGGTGGCCGCTTGCGCCGCACTTGCCAGTACAGTCATTGCGGCCAGCATGGATGCCTTGACGGCAATGCTCTTTATGCTTTTCATGAAAATCCCCTTGTGCTTGAGACAGTTGCTTCATCGTGTAGGGATGCGTCCCTGCCTGCCGTGGAAGTCATCCCATTGCCCGTTTTTAGCTATCTTTTTAGCTACTTCCTGCGCGTACTGAGTACGCAAATGCAAGCTTACTCTTGATGTAAATTAATACAATTTAAATAATACTATTGGTTCAGTTGACAACATCGCATACGGCTATGTACGGCTGTGCCAGCGATAGCCAACATGGCAGGAGGAAATGGCGTGACAAGGCGCGCCAGCTTGTGCTAGCGACGTCCCTGCTTGGGGGGAGGCGGCGGGTGCTTCAGTCGCTGTTGTTGCTGACGCCAAACAGGCGATCCTTGGCGTTGAGCAGCTTTTGTACCTTGGCGCCCATTTTCATCAGTTGCGCCATCGATTCGGGCGACAGGCGCTGCAAGTCGTCGAACCAGGTGTTGGCCAGGTCGACCAGTTCATACATTTCGCGCATGCGCTCCTGCGCATATTGATCCACCGGTTCCATGGCCGGCGCCAGCAGCGCTTCGCGCAGCACCGTCAGGGTGGGGGCCACCTCGCGGCGGCGGCGCTCGGCGGCCACCACGCGGAAGATTTGCCACACATCGCCCAGCGAAGAAAAATATTCGCGCCGGTCGCCGGGAATGCGCGACTGGCGGATCAAGCCCCAGCCCTGCAATTCCTTCAGGCCGATGCTCACGTTCGAGCGCGAGAAACTCAGGTGTTCCGCGATTTCATCCGCGTGTAAAGGATGCTCCGCGACAAACAACAAGGCGTACACTTGCCCCACCGTGCGGTTAAAGCCCCAGCGGCTGCCCATCTCGCCGAAATGACTGACGAAGGTCAGGATCAGCGGCGTCATTTGGATATTTTGAGTTTTCATAATTATCTGAATTTTTTCACGCCAAACCGCCAGGGTCAATTGATATATGTCATGTTTCGCAGTATTATACAAAAAATCGAATTTACAGAAAATTCTGAAAACTCAAAAAGTATAAGATGACGACCTCGCCACTGTCCTTGCCCCGCTTTATTCTTCCCCGTGCCGCCAGCCTGGCGCAAGGCGGCGCCGCCTTGCTGTGGCTGCCGCAAGCGGCCTTGCTGGCCTGGGCCGTGCAAGCCATGCTCGATGGCGCACCGTGGCGCGCGGCCCTGTGGCCGGCCGCCGGCGTGCTGCTGCTGGGCGTGCTGCGCGCCGGCTGTGAAGCGTGGGGCGCGCGGCGCATGTATGCGGCGGCGCGCGCGCACCTGTCCACCTTGCGCGGGCAGGTGGCGCAGGCGCTGGCGCGCCGTTCGCCGCTGGACCGCCGGCGCGCGCAGTCGGGCCAGGCGGCCAGCGTCATCGCCGAGCAGGCCGAAGCCATCGTGCCGTATCTGGTGCGCTACAAGCCGGCGCGCTGGAAAGTCATGCTGGTGCCGCTCGTCATCCTCGCCGCCGTGACGCCGCTGTCGTGGACGGCCGCCCTGATCCTGCTCATCGCCGCGCCCCTGATTCCCGTCTTCATGGCCCTCGTGGGCATGGGCGCGCAAGCGGCCAGCCGCGCGCAGATGGTGGAAATGGGCGGCATGAACGCCTTCCTGCTGGACCGCCTGCGCGGTCTGGCCACCTTGCGCGCGCTCGATGCCGTCGATGCCACGGCCGCACGGCTGGACGCCTCGTCGCAATCCGTGCGCCGGCGCACGATGGTGGTGCTGCGCATCGCCTTTTTGTCGTCCGCCGTGCTGGAACTGTTTTCCGCGCTGGGCGTGGCCATGGTGGCCGCCTTCATCGGCTTCTCCCTGCTGGGCAGCCTCGATTTCGGCACCTGGGGCCGCGAACTGAGCCTGGGGCAGGGCTTGTTCATCCTGCTGCTGGCGCCCGCGTTCTTCGAGCCGCTGCGCGAACTGGCCGCCGTCTGGCACGACAAGGCGGCCGGCGAGGCAGGCCTGGCCGGACTGCACGACCTGGCGGGCGAGGGCGTGCCCCTGCCTGGCTTCGGTGCGGAAGTGGCTGCCGTCTCCGCCGCCGCCATGGCGGTGGCGCCGCCGCCCGCCATTGACATCCATCAACTGCGCTTTGCCCACCCTGGCGAAGCGCCCGTGTTCGACGGCTTCGACTTGAGCGTGCGCGCGGGCGAACACGTGGCCCTGCTGGGCGCCAGCGGCGCCGGCAAGACCACCTTGCTGTCCTTGCTGGCCGGCTTGCTGCCCGCCAGCGGCGGCGAGCTCCGCATCGGCGGCGTGCGCCTGAGCGACAACACCGTGAATACCTTGCGCCAGCGCATGGCGTGGATGGGGCAGCGTCCGCACGTGTTTGCCGCGTCCGTCAGCCAGAACGTGACCCTGGGCCGCGCAGGGGCGCAGGCCGCGCACGTGACGCAGGCGCTGCACCTGGCCGACCTGGCCAGCGTGGCGCAGGCGCAGCCGGCCGTCATGCTCAGCGATGGCGGCCAGGGCCTGTCCGGCGGCGAGGCCGTGCGCCTGGCGCTGGCCCGCGTGGCCCTGCATCCGCATGCGGACTTGCTGCTGGTCGATGAACCGACGGCGCACCTGGACAGCGAAACGGCGGCGCGCGTCACGGACGCCTTGCTGACCCTGGCAAAAGGCAAGACCATGCTTGTCGCCACGCACGACCCCGTGCTGGCTGGCCGGCTGCAGCGCACGGTGCGGGTCGATGCGGCGACGCAGAAGGAGGAGGCGCGCGCATGAAAACATCCCTGATATCGCATCCCGTCCTGCGGCAATTGCTGCTGGCCCAGCCCCGCAAGCTGGTCGGCGGCGCCATGCTGGCGGCCCTGACGGCCGTGGCCGGCATGGCCTTGCTGGGCTTGTCCGGCTGGTTCATCACGGCCACCTCGATCGCCGGCCTGCATGCCTCGACGGCCATCCTGTTCGACGTCTTCGGCCCGTCCGCCGGCATCCGCCTGCTGGCCATCGGCCGCACGGGCTCGCGCTATGCGGAGCGCCTCGTCACGCACGACGCCACGTTCGCCGCGCTGGCCAGTATCCGCGTGCAACTGTTTCGCGGCTGGTCGCGCCCGGAAGCGGCCAGCCGCCTGCTGCGCCAGCCCGCCAAGCTGCTGTTCCGCCTGACGGCCGATATCGACGCGCTCGAATCGCTGTACCTGCGCCTGCTGGTGCCCGCCTTCACGGCACTGTGCGCGGCCCTGCTGGCCGGCGTGGCGCTGGGCGCGATGCGGTGGCAGCTGGGCCTGGGCCTGGCCGCGTGGCTGCTGGCCGCCGGCGGCGGCATCAGCTGGGTCGTGGCGCAGCGCGCCCGCCGTCCCGCCATCGTGCGTACACGCGCCATCGAAAAGCTGCGCTCCGGCACCATCGACCTGGTGGCCGGCCAGACGGACCTGGTGATGGCCGGCCGCATCGGCGCCCACTGCGCCGCGCTGGCGCGCATCGACGCCTCGCTGGCGCAGGCCGATGTCGCCCTGCTGCGCCTGGAGACGGCGGCCGGCGCCGCGTACGGCGTGGCGGGCAGCGCGACCCTGGCAGGGGTGCTGCTGGCCGTGGCCGCGCTGGTCGAACAGCAAACGATGAGTGTTCCGCTGGCGGCCCTGGCCTTGCTGATCGCGCTGACGGCCGTGGAACCGTTTGCGGGACTGCGCCGCGGCGCGCTGGAAGCGGGGCGCATGCTGCTGGCCATGCGCCGCCTGGCGCCGCGCCTGGATGCTCCGGAGGCCGCCGCGCCGCCGGCTGACAGCGCACCGGGCTTGCGCCTGGAGCAGGTCTGCGCCGCGCATGCGGGCAGCCGTGTCGCCATCTTGCATGACGTATCGCTGCACATCGGCGAGGGTGAGCGCGTGGCCTTGATCGGCCCCAGCGGCGCGGGCAAGTCCACCTTGCTGGCCATCGCCGCGCGCGAGTTGGCGCCCCTGTCGGGGAGCGTCAGCGCGCCGCGCGCCTGCCTGTTCACGCAGAAGACGGAACTGTTCCAGGACAGCTTGCGCGACAACCTGCGTCTGGCCGACCCGTCCGCCAGCGACGCGCAGCTGTGGGCGGCCCTGCAGGCGGCCGGCCTGGATGACGAGGTGCGTGCCTTCGCGGACGGCCTGGACACCCTGCTGGGCGAGGGGGGGCTGGGCTTGTCCGGCGGCCAGGCGCGCAGATTGGCGCTGGCGCGGCTGTTCCTGCACGCATCGACATTGTGGCTGCTGGACGAGGCGACGGAAGCGCTCAATGCGCAGACGGCGATCGATGTCCTGCAGCGCCTGCGCGCGCGCAGCGAAGGGCGCAGCTTGCTGATCGCCACCCACTTGCGGCGCGAAGCGGCGCTGGCGGACCGGCTCGTCAGCCTGCGCGACGGCCGTATCGTCGGCGACGCGCGCCGTGGCACGCCAGCCTTCGAAGTGGCGCTGGCGGGCCTGCGCGCAGATTAAGGGATCAAGGAAGGACTGGAGACACAGGCGGTGCCGCACGCCAGCCTGAAGGCGGCGGAAGCAATCGGATTGCATCAGATAGATACCAAGTTTACACACAGTAGGGAAATACCAAGGAAATCATATGGACTTCGATATTGTCGCTTTATCCAGACTGCAGTTCGCGCTGACAGCTCTGTACCACTTTATTTTCGTTCCGCTGACGATAGGCCTGTCAGTGATCCTCGCCATCATGGAGACGGTCTATGTGATGACGAACCGCCCCATCTGGCGCGACATGACCAAGTTCTGGGGTGTCTTGTTCGGCATCAACTTCGCCATGGGCGTGGCGACGGGCGTCGTCATGGAATTCCAGTTCGGCATGAACTGGAGCTATTACAGCCATTACGTGGGCGACATTTTCGGCGCGCCGCTGGCCATCGAGGGCTTGATGGCTTTCTTCCTGGAAGCGACCTTCGTCGGCCTGTTCTTCTTCGGCTGGGACAAGCTGTCGAAGCGCGGCCACCTGGTCACCACCTGGCTGGTGGCCATCGGCTCGAACTTCTCGGCCCTGTGGATTTTGATCGCCAACGGCTGGATGCAAAATCCCGTCGGCGCGGCCTTCAATCCGCAGACCATGCGCATGGAAGTGACGGATTTCGGCGCCGTGCTGACGAACCCCGTGGCACAGGCGAAATTCGTGCACACGGTGTCGGCCGGCTATACGGCGGCGGCCATCTTCGTGCTGGGTATTTCCGCCTGGTATCTGCTGAAGGGCCGCCATGTACAGCTGGCCAAGCGCTCGATGACGGTGGCCGCCTCGTTCGGCCTGGCCGCCACCTTGTCGGTGGTGGTGCTGGGCGATGAAAGCGGCTACCTGTCGTCCGAACACCAGAAAATGAAGCTGGCCGCGATCGAGGCCATGTGGACCACGGAGCCGGCGCCCGCCGCCTTCACGGCCATCGGCTTTCCCGACGCGAAAGCGCGCGAGACGCATTACGCCGTGCACATCCCGATGGTGATGGGCTTGATCGGCACGCGTTCGCTGACGACGGAAATTCCCGGCATCGAGCAATTGGTCGACCGCGGCGAACTGCTGATCCAGGATGGCATCAAGGCGTATGACGCGCTGCAAACCATCCGCAGCGTGGCGCCAGGTGCGCCTGTGCCGCAAGAGGCGAAAGACATGTTCGAGTCGAAAGGCCAGTCCATGGGCTATGCCTTGTTATTAAAACGCTATGTCGACGATCCGCGCCAGGCCACGCCCGAGCAGATCCGCCAGGCCGCGCTCGACACCGTGCCGCCCGTGGGGCCCCTGTTCTGGTCCTTCCGCGTGATGGTGGGCCTGGGCATGTTCTTTATCCTGTTGACCGGCACCTTCTTCATCCTGTCGACGCGCCGCACCCTGGACAAGCACCGCTGGCTGCTGAAGCTGGCCGTGTTCGCCATCCCGTTGCCGTGGGTGGCCATCGAGGCGGGCTGGATCGTGGCCGAAGTGGGCCGCCAGCCGTGGGTCATCGAAGGCGTGCTGCCGACGGCCGTGGCCGTATCCAACCTGGGGGCGTCGACGCTCCTGATTACCATCGCCGGCTTTGCCGCCATCTACACCGTGCTGTTGATTATCGAGATGAAGCTCATGCTCAAGGCCATCCGCAAGGGGCCGGAAGAGACGCCGCGGGCTCCCGTGCCAGCGGCCGCAGCCATTCATACTCAACGCGCCTGAGGAGGGCCAGACCATGATTTTGCATGAAATGATTTCGTATGAAACCCTGCGCCTGATCTGGTGGCTGCTGATCGGCATCCTGCTGGTGGGCTTTGCCATCACGGACGGCTTCGACCTGGGCACGGGCATCCTGCTCCCGTTCGCCGGGAAGACGGACCTCGAGCGCCGCGTCATCATCAACAGCATCGGTCCCGTATGGGAAGGCAACCAGGTATGGCTGATCCTCGGCGGCGGCGCCATCTTTGCCGCCTGGCCGCAGCTGTACGCCGTCTCGTTCTCGGGCTTTTACCTGGCCATGTTCGTCATCCTGGTGGCGCTGATCGTGCGTCCCGTGGCCTTCAAATTCCGCAGCAAGCGCGAAGACCCCCGCTGGCGCGCCCGCTGGGACGCGGCCCTGTTCGTGGGCGGCTTCGTGCCGGCCCTGATCTGCGGCGTGGCCATCGGCAACGTGCTGCAGGGCGTGCCCTTCCGTTTTTCGCCGGACATGCATATCTTCTATGACGGCACGTTCTTTGCGCTGCTCAACCCGTTCGCCTTGTTGTGCGGCCTCGTCTCGGTCGCCATGCTGGTGATGCACGGCGCCACCTGGCTGCAAGTGAAAACGGACGGGGCCGTGGCGGAGCGTGCGCGCCGCTACGGCAGCGTGGCGGCGATCGCGACAGTGGTGCTGTATGCACTGGCCGGCGTGGCCCTGTGGCTGTGGGTCGATGGCTACCGCGTCACCAGCGCCGTCGTCGTCGATGGCCCGTCGAACCCGCTGCTGAAAACGGCGGAAGTCCACGTGGGCGCCTGGTTCCTCAACTTTGCCGCCCACCCGTGGACCTGGATCGCCCCTGCGGCCGGTTTGCTGGGCCCCTTGCTGGCGTTCGCCTTGCTGCGCGCGCGCCGCGAAGTGCCCGCCTTGCTGGCCAGCGCGGCCAGCATCGCCGGCATCATCCTCAGCGTAGGCGCGGCCATGTTCCCGTTCATCCTGCCCTCGTCGATCGACCCGCGCGCCAGCCTGACGGTGTGGGATTCCTCGTCCAGCCACATGACCCTGTTCATCATGCTGGTCGTCACCGCCGTCTTCATTCCCCTCATCGTGGCCTACACGACCTGGGTGTATAAAGTGCTGTGGGGTAAGGTTGATGCAAAAGCAATCAAGGACGACAGCGGTCACGCCTACTAAGACTTTACGAAAGGAATTAATTATGTGGTATTTCGCCTGGATACTGGGTCTTCCGCTGGCGGCGACCTTCGCCGTGCTCAATGCGATGTGGTATGAAATCGCCGATGGCGACACGACGCCCGAGCAGTACCGCGACACGCCGAACTAGTCGCGCCTGAATTTGATCTGCCCCGCCCGGTGCAATGGTTTTGCCATTGCCGCCCGGCGGGGCATTTTGCTTTATGCAAGCAACATGAGAGGTAGGTCGGATGAGCGGAACGCGTCATCCGACAGGCGCAGCCGGCGGCGCCTGTGTCGGCTTACGCCCTGCGGACTAAGCCGACCTACTGGCGGGCGTCTTGGGCGCAGGTTTCGGCACGGCAATGGCGATCGGATCGCTGGCCGGAAAGCTTTCCTTCAGCGCTTCATCGAGCGCTTCCTCGGCATGGCTTTCGCTGGCCGGCGTGGGCGAATCGCGCTCCGGTGGCGGGGCGGGCGTGGTGGCGGCGTTGGTGCTGGAATGCATGATATTCCCCTCGCGGTGGTGCGCCATGGGGCCGGGGTGGCCTTGGCGCGGACTGATGCATCCAGCCTAGCACATCGCGCAGGAATGGCGCGCCGGATGCGCCTGCCGCAGGAGCGGATGGCGGCGTCTGCTACACTGCGCTCCACTTTTAGCTACGGAACCGCCATGACTTCCATCTCCCTGCCATACCGCGCCACCGCCTTTGACGCCTGCGCCTGGCTGGCGCAACAGACGGGCACCCCGTGGACCCTGGCGCGCCTGCTCGAGCAGGGCGGCTTGCCGTACGTCTGGCTCGACTACAGCGAGCAGTGGAGCGAGCTGTTCCATGACGGCGTGACGCGCTATGCGGCGCCCGTCGTGTTCATCGAGGACAAGCAGCACCTGGCCTCGGGCGCCGGCGACGTGTGGCTGCGTTTTACGCGCGACTCCAGTAATATTGCCATCGAACTCAAGGCGCCGGGACTGCGCGTGCCGCTGGGCGGCTTGCACTTCCAGGAGCGCGATCTCTTGCGTTTGCTCAAGGAACTCCAGCATCCGCAGCCGGCCGAAGCGGAGTCGGACAAGGCGCTCGTGGTCTTGCCCAGCGCCCTGAAGGGCCTGGGCCGCGAGCAGATTTTGACCGCCTTTGCCGGCGTGGGCAAGGTCGACCTGGACCAGGGACTCGCCAGCGGCGTGGGCATCTTCGGCGACGATGGCGCGCGCGTGCGCAAGAATTCGCGCGGCGGCAAGAACAGCCATTTGTGGCATCCGGTGACCCTGGCGTTCGGCTTGCACGACGTGCACCGCGTGCCGATGGCGCACCTGAAAAAGGCCTTCGCCACGCAACCGTTGCTGCGCGAGTGGAAGGCGGACTGGCTGGAATCGCTGCGCCTGCTGGGCGAGTGACCTTATAACTCGATGGGCGCGACGTCCGTGCCGATATCGGGCGCCGCGTAATGCATGCTGAAATACACGAAAGCGCCGATATTGAGGGCGACCGTGATCCAGAACACGATGCGGAACGAGCGCTTGCTCGACTTGTGGCGCAGCCATTGCTGGGCCAGCACGGCGCCCGGCCAGCCGCACAGCAGCCCCAGCAGGAGCAAGGTGCGCTCCGGGGTGCGCCAGCGGCCCCCTTTTGCGGCCGACTTGTCGATCGCATAGGCAACGAAACAGCTGAGGCTCAGCACGCCATATGCGAGGGCGACCAGGACGGGAATGTGGAAAAAGAACGTGGCCAGCAGATACAGGACGACAAAGAACACGATGACAAGGTAGGGCATAGGATGTGGTGGCTTGAACGAGGGCGTGAGTATCCCACACGGGGAGCGATGCCGCCGCCTAAAATAAACAGCCTTGCTCCGTATCGATGTGCACGGCGCGCCGGCGGGCGTGGCCCGTCTTCAGCGCTTCGCGGTCGCTGGACAGGGAAATGCCTTCCAGCGCCAACAGGGTTTCCTTGGCATGCAAGCCGCCCGCAAAGCCCGTCAGCTCGCCCGTGGCGCCGACGACGCGGTGGCAGGGGGCGATGATGGAAATGGGATTCTTGCCGTTGGCGGCGCCCACGGCGCGCACGGCGGCGGGACGGCCGATCTGGCGCGCGATCTCGCCATAGCTGCGCGTCTGGCCGTACGGTATCGTCAGCAGCGCGCGCCACACTTCCTGCTGAAACGGCGTGCCGGCAAAATCGAGCGGCACCTCAAAATGCTGGCGCGTGCCGGCAAAATATTCATCCAGCTGGCGCGCCGTTTCCTGCAGCACGGTGCAACCGTCATCGACGCGCAGCGCGCCCAGGCGCACGCGGTTCGGCTTGTCGTTTTCCCACAGGATGGCGGCCAGGGCTTCCCCGCGCGCCACCAGGGTCAGTTCGCCCACGGGCGAGGGCACCACGATGCAGTCGTATTCCATGTTCGTTCCTCGGTCAGATGGCGCCAGTGTAGCAGGATGGCGGCAGCCTGCGTATTGCGTGTAGGATAGTGTTTTATCGACATGGAGCACCGGCTTTGACGACGATCCCCACCTACGAGACCATCCGCGGCATTGCCCAGCGGCTGGTACGCGAACGCTATCCCACGGCCGTGGCGGCCATCATCGGCGGCTCGTTCGCCACGGGCCGGCAAACGCCTACTTCCGATATCGATTTGCTGCTGCTGTTCGAGCACGTCGATTGCGCCTGGCGCGATACCATCGTGGCCGAGGGGCGCACGGTGGAACTGTTCGCGCACGACGTGGCCACGTTCACGTATTTTTGCAAGGAAATGGATGCGCCCGGCGGCACGGTGCCGCTGGCGATGATGGTCGTCGAAGGGGAAAACATCGTCGCCGCCGGCGACGCCTACGCGCAGCTGCACGCGCTGGCGCACGCCTTCGTCACGGCCGGGCCGCCCGTGCTCGACGCGGAAAACCTGCAGCGCCGGCGCTACGCCATCACCACCGCGCTGGAAGACCTGGTCGACAGCACGCACCCGGGCGAGGCGCTGGCCGTCGCTTGCCAGCTGTACCAAGCGCTGGCCGACCTGCACTTGCGCGCGGCGGGGCAATGGAGCGGCGGCGGCAAGCACCTGTTCCGCCGCCTGCAGGCGGTCGATCCCGCGATCGCCGGGCAGATCGATGGCGCGCTGCGCCTAGTCGCCGCCGACTTGCCGGCCGGCCAGCGCGCGTTCGGGCAAGTCGCCGCCGCCGTGCTGGCGCCCGTGGGCGGTCCCTTGCTCGACGGCTTTACCCTGCCGGCGCCCGCGCACTGGCGCTGCGAACGGGGATGAGTCTTACTGCTGTGGCCAGCGCTGCGGATAATGCTGCTTGATGTAGTCGGCGACGGCTTTCACGTCGGCATAGCCGGCATTGCCGCGCCAGGCCGTGTACATGAAGCCGTTGACGCCCGTCACGCCATTGCTTTCCGCCTGCGCCAGCGCCTCCATCCAGGAATGCACATTGCCGGTTTCGAGGGCGCGGTCGTCATAATAGCCGGCGATCATTTGCCGATGCCCGAGGCCATGGAAGAATTCCAGCGATGCCTTGCGCTTGGCGGTTCCTTCATCGCTCCAGTTGACGATGATCGTCGTCGCTTTCAAGCCTAGCCATGAGTTGCTGAGGTCGCCGTTGACGGCCCAGTATTTCGGAATGGCGTTCATCTTCGGATCGAACATGTCATTCCACACATACAGTTCCAGATTCGGATACGCTTGCAGCAGGGTTTCCTGGTGTTTCTCGATCATGTTCGCCAGGTATTTGCCGGCTGTGATGTTGCCGCAGGCAGGATCCCAGTTGAGCACCCGATTTTCATCATAGTAGAGGAAGAATTTTGTCGGGGCGTCGAGCAGACCGTGGATATTGTCGTAATATTGTTTCTGGATATCGAAGAATTTCTGATAGCAGGCGCTGGCCGGCGTACCCCACATGGCCGTCATGTTCTGCGCCGACTGATAGGCCGATACGCGCAGGAGGGCACCTTCGCCGATGCTGCTTTGCGCGGGAAGGCTTAGCGCTTCCGTGTCGACGACATAATCGAGCGATTCCACATATGTGATGCTGCCGTCTTCCGACTTGACCGTGACGGGCAAGGTCGCGGGATTGCGCCGTATCGTATGGGCCAGGCCGATCTGTTTGATTTCCAGATCATCGAGCCAGACGGTCCCGGCCTGCAGCAGATTCGCCTTCCAGCTGCCTATGTACAAATATGTCAGGGGATTGTTCCCCGTATTGAAGTCCAGATTATATTGTTTCCAATCCTGCGTGCTGGCCAGCGTGTTGCCGCTGCCATTCCAGGCGCCATTCTGCGTACCCCATCCCAGCCCGGCGCTGGCATTCGAGTACATGGGGGCCTTTGCCGTGGGGTCGGTAATTTGTATCCTGAAGGCGGCATCGGGATGATAGTCTTCAGTCTTGACCCAGAACGATGCGCGGTAGGCGGTATTCGGGCGCAAATTGTTTAACTTGCGGTGCAAACGGGCCATATTGCTGTCCCCAGCCTTGCTGAATTTAATCGAGCGCTGGCCCGTGTGCGCGACCGTATTGTCGACAACGCTGTTGCCTACCGTTTTTTCAAACAATTCCCATGCCGGGCTGTTGTTTTCAAAACCGGGATCGTCGATGACCGACATGCCGACAGGCACCGCGCGCCTGCCTTGCACGATGAACGGCGTATCGATGGTCGGCAAGGCCTCGATCAAGTCGGGCGCGGCGCTAACGGGGACTTCCGGACCGCCGCCGACCGGTATCAATTCGATGCCGTTATCCTTGGCCGCTTGTAGCACCAGGGCGAAATTGGGGAAGTAATTCGGATATCTGGCCGCCGTGGCGGGATTGAGCATGGCTACATAGGACCCGCTGCCACCCGCATTGAGCGCGATGCCGTTATAGCCTTCTGCCTTGGCCAGATGTATCAGTTCGATGACTTTGTTGAAACTGGCATCAGCTGTGGAAGCTGCCGCCGTAATATTGCCGCCGTAATAAATCCAGCGTTTTTCAAAGCAGTTCGTGCAAGGTGGCGTCGCCCCGTTTGCGGAAACCAGGGGCAGTACGCTGGCGCATAACGTCGCCAGCGCCGTCCAGATAATCGTCTCTTTCATCTTCATCAGATATCCCTGTTTTAAATTTTTGATAATATCAAAAAATTATCAACGTGGGCACGTCTGCAGGATGATTGCCGGCTATTTCTATTCCATATCAATGCATGCGCTATCGCGCAAGCCATTGCCATTCAAGGCACGGCGGGCACGGCGGACAGGGCCGCATCCGCCGTGCCGGCGATGCTGCTACGATTCTTTAAAACGCCGTGCGCACGGCCAGGCTGATGTTGCGCGGTTCGCCCCAGAAGACGCCGTCGAAGAAGCCCACGTTGCGGTAGTACTTTTTATCGAGCAAGTTATTCACGTTCAGCTGTACGCTGGCGTGGCGGTTGATGGCATAGCTGGCCATGGCGTTGACCAGTGCATAGCCCGCTTGCGGGATGTTGGTGATGGTTCCCGATGGCGGACGGCCGTACCACGATTCGCTGTAGGTGGCGCTTTGCGCCGTCATGCTGGCGCCCGCCCTCAGGCCAGCCAGGCGGCCGTCGAAGCGGTAGCTGGTGGCCAGGCGCAGCAAATGGCGCGGCTGCGTGGTGGCGGCGCGGCGGCCATCGGCCTCGGCCGCGTGCAGATAGGTATAGCCGCCGCTCGCTTCCCAGGCGGGAGTCAACTGGCCGGAGACGTCGAATTCCACGCCCTTGGCCGTCACGCCCTTGCCATTGGCCACCATGGCCTGGCCGCCGTCGGGCAGCAGGAAGCCGGGCGGCACGCTGCGGTCGAGTTCCGCCAGGTTCTTTTTCTTCGTGTGGAACAGGGCGGCCGACGCATTCAGCTTGCCCTCATAAAATTCGCCCTTGATACCCAGTTCCGCATTGTCGCCCGTTTCCGGCGGCAGGAACTTGTTGTTGCGGTCCTTGCTCGTTTGCGGGTTGAACAGCTGCGTGAAGCTGGCATACGCGGAATATTGCTTGTTGATATCGAACACGGCGCCCACGTAGGGCGTGACTTCATTGCGCGTTTCGGCAAAGTCGCTATTGTCCGTGTGCACGCCCCGCGTATCGTAGTTGCGCGTATCCGTGCGGTAAGTGCTGCTGCGCGCGCCGATGATCAGGTGCAGCGGGTCGGCCAGGCTCAAGCGCGTGGCCACGTAGCCGCCCGCCAGGCGCGTCACGGTTTCCGTGTGCGAGCCGTCCGGATGAAACACGGGGCGGGGAATGTTGCCCGTCCAGCTGCGGTAATCGGGGACGAAGTTCGGGTAATTGATTTCCGCCTCGCCGCCCAGCGAGCGGGCGCGCTGGTTGCCGCCGTTCCAGCCGGCGATGGCCGTATGCTTGCGCCCCAGCAAGGTGAAGGGGCCGCTGGCGTAGACGTCGAAATTGTCGCCCGTGTTCTTGCCCGGGCCATAGGCGCCCGTCCACAGACGCATGCCTTCGCCCGTGGCCGGGTCGGGATGACCCGCGCCCGCATAGGCGACGGTGGTGCGGTTCGTGCTTTCCGTGCGCGCATAACCGAGATGCAGATTCCAGTTGCCGGGCAGGTGCTGGTCCAGCGAGGTGAAGATGGTGTGCTGCTTGTTGGCCCAGGTGCTCCATGGCGTCGTGAGGCTGGTGTTGCGCGGCAAGTTCGCCAGGCTGCCATCCGCATTCCAGTAGGGCACGGCGCCCCAGGTGGCGCCCGTGGGCTTGTTGTCCTGGAAGTCGACGCCCGCCGTCAGCAGGGTGCCGGGGCGCACGTCCGCCTCGACGATGAGCATGCCGACCGTCTTGCGTTCGTGATACATGTCCAGGTAGGAATCGCGTTTTTGCCAGGCCAGGGCCGTGCGCGCGCGCACGCTGCCATCGGCGTTGAGCGGCGTGGAGAGGTCGGCCTCGACGCGCTGATCATCCCAGCGTCCCATGATGAGACCGGCGCTGGCCTGGAATTCCTTCCCCGGCCGCTTGCGTATCATGTTGATGGTGGCCGACGGGTCGCCCGTGCCACCCATCAGGCCGGTGGCGCCGCGCACGACCTCGATGCGGTCGTACAAAATCGTGTCTTGCAGCGGCGCATTGCCGCCGCGCGCCATGCCGTCGATCTGGATATTGTTGATGCCGAAGCCGCGCGCATAAAACGTCGTGCGCTCCGTGTCGTTCTGGCCCACCTGGATGCCCGTCGTCTGCGCCAGCGCCTGGTCCAGCCGCACGGCGCCCAGGTCGTCGAGCAGCTGGCGCGTGATGACGCTGACCGACTGCGGCGTCTCGCGCAGCGACAGGTCCATGCGCGTGGCGCTGCGGGCTTCGCCAGCCGTGTACGACTGCGTGCCTTCCGTGGTGGCCATTGACTGGCCCAGCACGGTGACGGCGGGCATGGTCACGTCAGCCGGGGCGGCGTCGGCGGCCAGTGCGGGCAGGGCCACGCCAGCGGCAAGGGTGAGCAGACTGATGTGTAGTAGATGGGGCAGGGGGCGCAAGGCGGGCAGGCGCGAAGAAGAGAGGACGGTGGTCGATTGCATTATTTTCCTGGTGTATTTTTAGTCGTGAGGGTTCCTATCTCGTCTGGCGAGTGGCGCAGTGGCTGGGGGGATGGCGTGACGCTGGCCCGGGATCTGGCTCGGATAGCAGTTCCGCCCGCGCATGGCGGCGGAAAGGTCGTGCATGATTCCAGTCATGATTTGTGAATAAGAATCATTATCAATATAATGGGTATTTGCCAAATAATCAAGCGCGCGCACCAAAATAGTGCAGGCGGCGGAGCGCAGGCAGCCCAAGGGCGGCGCATCGTCCGGCCTTCTGCGATAATGCAGGCGCTGACAAAATATTTTCCTTAATGAAAGAAATGCATGCGTACATGGATCGCCTGTGCCGGATGGTTGTGTGTCGTGTCGCTGGGCCAGGCCCAGGAACACGCGCCGCCGGCCGTGCCCGCGCCGCTGCAGAGCGCCAGCGCGCCGCCCGCCGCCGCAGTCGTTCCGCCCCCCCTTGCGCCGGCCACGCCCGCTGCGCCAGCGCCGGCGGTGAGCGCAGAGGAAGCCCTGCCATCGCAGACGGTGACGATCACGGCCAGCAGCGACGCCAAGGCGCCGCGGGTGCGTTTCACGGCTTACCGCGACAGTTATCTGACGGCCCGGAAAGTGTGGCAAGTGTCGAGCGGCAGCGTGGTCATGGCCCTGCGCCTGATTCCTGCCAAGCTGAGCGCCACCATCGACGACGTGCGCGTGGCCTTGCAAGGCAATGGCGCCCCCGTGCCGGTCAAGGTGTCGGCCGGCGGCGTGTTTGTCGTGCCGCTCAACGATGATATCGCCGCGCAGGATGGCACGTTTTTGGTGAACAAGGGCAGGGGCGAACTGACGGCCAATATCGTGCTGCAGCCGTCCGTGGCGCGCGATGCCTGGAACGTCACGCGCGTGGGGCAAGTCCTGCACGACGCCCGCCGTGCCGTGCGGGCCATTACGCCGTGGTACAAGCGGCCGTTCGCCAGCGACGTGCAAGCGCTGGCCTTTTGCGCGGCCGAGCGGGGCAGCGCCTTGCAGTTGATGGATGGCGAACAGCTGATCGCCACCCTGCCCATGAACGAGGCGGCCGTCAACGACATCAACCAGCCCGTGTTTTGCAAGATTTTCGACGGCGAAGACAAATATCCGGGACACTACCGCGTGGTCTTGCCCGAGCAGGCGACGGTGCTGTTGCTGTAATTAACTGCTAGTTAGGCTGGCGCTGCACCAGTTCCAGCGCCGCCGCCAGGGCCAGGTCCATGGTGGCCTGGTGGAAGATCAGCCATTGCGGCAACAGCGACAGCGCATGGCGCCCCTGTTCCAGGTCGCCTTCATCAACGGCGGCCCAGGCATGGTGCAAGCCGCTGAGCACGCGCGCATGCTGTTCGCGGTGATTCGCCAGCGAGGGAAAGCCGATTTGTTCCATCAAATCCTCTTCCTCGCGGAAATCGCGTTCGACTGCCGCAATCAACTCGCGGAACGCCACGCTGAAATGCTGGTCGCTCAACTGCCCCAGCCGCGCCAGCTCCTGAAACAGCGCCTCATGCGCCTCGTCGATGACGGGAACGCCCAGCGCCATCTCATCCTTCCAATGCGAGTTACCCATGCCGATACCCCCGGTTAAGTCCGTCGCGGTGCGAAGCGGACTGTTCCAGTGTGGACGCAGCGAAGGGCGAAATCCATGATCTGGATCAAAGTATGCTGAAGAGGGGATCAGGAAAGCCGCCGGCGAAGAGAACAAATTCCCACCCGCAACAAAGCGGTTTTTAACGCTGAACACCACTAGCGGGCGCCGCTGAAAAACGCCGCCGGCAAGGCGTCTTTGACGCAGACAGTACGCTAGTACGGCAAGTCAAAGCAACGCAGCCAGCGGCGCGCTTGTTCAACTGCCCTCAGCCGCGCGTATTACTGCTTGGGCCAGTGGGCCCACATGCCCTGCGCATCCACATTCGGCACCTGCATCTGCTGCCCGGCCGACGTCTGCATCGCATCCCTCAGCACGAGGGGCACGAGCATCAGGGCCGACAAGGCAAGGCAGAGCAGCACTTTGAGCGTCAACATGGTCGTCTCCCGGTGTCCCGGCGGCGGCGCGGGGATGCGGCGCCTGCCGGTCACTTCTTGTGTACTACCATGCTTGCAGTTTAGTTCATCTGATTGAAACTTCAACTAGCTGCTGTGATGCACTGCACCAGTTGCCGATCGTGACGGCTCTTATTTTGCCTTGCGGCTGCGCCGTGGCTTGCCCGCGGGAGGCAGGAAGGAATCGAACCACACTTGCGTCAATTGCCGCGTATTTTTCGCCGCCTCGCGCTTGACGGCGGCCGTCGCATGGCCGCGCGCCGTGTTGGCGATGCGGTTGGCGGCGCTCAGGTACATGCTCATCCAGGGGTTTTTCATGGCTAGCCTCGCAGACAGTGGGTGGGGCGGCGCGCATGTTGCCATGCCGCGATGCCCCCACTGTAGTCCGATGGCTGGCCATGACCGTGCGCCTGCCCACATAGCCGGGCGGTGCCGGCGGCGGGCTGATGCAGATCAATACACGTCGCGGCGGTAGCGTCCGGCCGCCAGCAGGGCGTCGAGGCCGTCCTGGCCCAGCACTTCTTGCAGTACAGCATCGATTCCCGTCGCCATGCCTTGCAGGCTGCCGCACACGTAGACGATGGCGCCTTGCGCCAGCCAGCCGCGCAGCTCGCCGACGTTGGCGCGCAGGCGGTCCTGCACGTATTCGCGTTTGCCGCCATCGTTGCCGTCGCGCGAAAAGACCAGGTCCAGGCGCGCCAGGTGGCCAGCGTCCAGCCAGCCTTGCAACTCTTCGCCACAGACGCTGTCAAAAGCTTGCTGGCGCTCGCCGAACAGCAGCCAGTTGCGGGCCAGCCCCGCCCGCTGGCGCGCGCGCAGGTGTGCCCGCAGGCCGGCCAGGCCGGAACCGTTGCCGATATAAATGCAGGGCACGTCGACCAGGGCGGGCGCGAAGGCAGGATTGGCTTGCAGGCGCAGGCGGATGGGACTGCCCAGCGGCGCGAAGCGCGTGAGCCAGCCGGAACAGACGCCGTAGCCCCCGTTTTCGCCGCCCGCGTGGCGTTCCTGGCGCACCAGCAATTGCAGTTCGCCATCGGACGGCAGCGACGCGAGCGAATAGCTGCGCGGCGCATGCGGGGCTTTGTGCTCACCTTGCGCGTCGCCCTCACTGCCATCCGCGTTGCACCCGATGATTTCCGCCAGCGCGCCCGCTTCCCAGCTGGCATCGACCGGACCCGTCAAGGTGATTTCATGCAGTTCGCCGCCCAGGCTGCCCGGGTTCAGCAGCACGCGGCGCGCCAGGCGCCACTCTGCATACGATGCCTCTTCCTGCACGCCGATGGCATCGATGGCGCTGCCGCTGCAGCGGGCCAGCGCTTGCGACCAGGCGGCCAGGGCGGCGGGATCGTGCTTGTCCACTTCGATCAGCGGAAACATAGGCGTGGCGCCCAGCGCCTGCAATTGTTGCGCCAGCGCATGGCCAAAGCCGCAGAAGGCGCTGTAGTGGCGGTCGCCCAGGGCCAGCATGCCGAAGTCCAGGCCCGCCAGCGGCGCACCCGGGGTGGCTTGCAGCAGGCGCGCGAAGCGGCGCGTGCCGTCCGGCGCCTCGCCTTCGCCAAAGGTGCTGGCGACGATCAGTGCCCGTTCATACTGGCGCAATTGCGCGGGATCAAGCTGCTCCAGCGACTGCACGTCGACGGCCACGCCCGCCTGCTGGAGGGCGCGCGCGCTTGCCAAAGCCAGGCGCTCGGCCTGTCCCGACTGGCTGGCGTAGGCCACCAGGGTGGGCAAGTCCGTGTCCGTCTTGCCCGGCGCGCCGGCGCCCAGCAGCGCGCGCTGCGCCTGCACGGCCCGCTTGGCCTTGCGGCGGCCCAGGTACAGCATCCAGCCCGTGACGGCAAACAGGGGCAGGCCCAGGC
Organism: Janthinobacterium sp. GW821-FHT03C10; assembly: GCF_059420865.1. Lineage (NCBI taxonomy): Bacteria > Pseudomonadati > Pseudomonadota > Betaproteobacteria > Burkholderiales > Oxalobacteraceae > Janthinobacterium > Janthinobacterium sp. GW821-FHT03C10. Next base: position 390,397 of record NZ_JBWKUN010000003.1, read on the forward strand.
TGGCCAGGGTGACGATGATGCGGCCGGGCAAGCCAAAATACGTGCCCATGTGCAGCGGATAAATGATGTTGACGAGGCGCGGCCCCAGCGCCTGCTGGCTGTACGGCTCGTTTTCTGTGCGCGTGCCGTCGGCCGGCGCAATGCTCATGCGGCTGCGCGCCCGTTCGTGCGGCGCATCGCTGGCCAGCCACGTGAATTGCACGGCTTCGCCGGGGCGCACGGGCAGGCGCACCGTGGCCAGGGTCCAGCCGGGGGCGTGCCGCTGGAAGCTGCTCCAGGCCAGACTGACGTCGACGGGCGGTGCATCTTTCTTAGCTGAACCCTTTTTCGCGGGCGCCTGCGCCGTGCGCGGGGGCTTGCCGGCCCAGGCGTCGATATTGTCGCGCACTACGTCATAGCTCCAGTAAATGCCCGTCAGGGTCAGCGCCACATAGACGACCAGGCACCAGGTGCCGGCCACGGCGTGCAGATTCCACAGGAAGGGGCGGCCTTTTAATGCAGGATCGAAGGTCAGCCACGTGCGCCAGTCCAGCGGGCGGCGGGGCCAGCGCAGGTACAGGCCGGAGAGTGCCAGGCCCAGCAGGCACAGGGCCAGCGCGCCCGCCACTTGCCGGCCCGGATCGCGCGGCAGCAGCAGCCAGCGGTGCAGCGATTCCGTCCACTCGAAAAATGCCGCGCCCGCCAGCGCCGGCTGGGTGGCGCCCGTGTACGGGTGCAGATAAATGGACTCGCCGCGCCGCTGGCCGTTTTTCGGCGCGAAGAACAGCCGCGGCGCGGTGCCCGCTTCCGCATACACGGTGACCGAGGCGACGCGCTGGCCGTGTTCGGCCGCGGCGATGCTGGCGAGCTGGGCCGGCGTCAGCGGGGCGCGCGTTTCCACGGGAACATGGCGCACGCCGGGGTTCATGACATCGAGCAGTTCATCCTTGAAGGCCAGGGTGGCGCCGCTCAGGCCGATGATTACCAGCACCGTGCCGGCCGTGATGCCGATGAACCAGTGTAATTGAAACCACAGTTGCTTCCAGTTCCAGTGCCAGCGCCGTTGTTGCGCGACGGCGGCAAGCTGGCGCCGCTGGCCGGTTTCCGGCGCCTCATCGGCGCCGGTGCGCGGCAGGGAGTGTGGCAGGGAGGAGGTCGTCATGGCGGCTTTCGATAGCGCCGCCATGCGGCGCGTCAGGCATGGCGGGGAAGAAGGAAGGCTGACATAGTAACGCAAACGAGAATCATTCGTAAATGATGGCGCCCTATTTTCGCGGGACGGGCCCCATCCACGTTTGCCTGATCGGGCCCTATAGGCGCTACAATAGGGATACTGTTCACTAGTTCCCATTGCTGCCATGACCACTTCCACACCGAATCTCGTCGTCACCCCGTCCGCCCACCCCTTGTCCGACGCCGCGCGCGCCGCGCGCATGGTCAATCCCGCCTTCGGCCGCATCTTCACGGACCACATGGTGGTGATTCCTTACCGCGACGGCAAGTGGCAGCAGGGCGAACTGAAGGCTTACGGCCCGCTGATGCTGGACCCGTCCGCGTCGTCGCTGCACTACGGCCAGGCCATCTTCGAAGGTTATAAAGCGTTTGCCCAGCCCGATGGCAGCATCAAGACTTTCCGTCCGGAACAGAATGCCGAGCGCTTCAACCGCAGCGCCGCGCGCCTGGCCATGCCGGCCATTCCCGTCGAGCTGTTCCTGGAAGCGGGCGACGCGCTGATCGCGCAAGACCGCAACTGGGTGCCGAAGAACACGGGCGAGAGCCTGTACATGCGTCCGCTGATGATCGCCACCGACCCTTACCTGGGCGTGCGCCCGTCGGAAGAATACCTGTTCGTGCTGTTCGCCTCGCCGGCCGGCGCCTACTTCCCGAAAGGCGTGAAACCCGTCACCGTGTGGATCAGCGAAGACTTCGTGCGCGCCGCGCCGGGCGGCACGGGTGAAGCCAAGTGCGCGGGCAACTACGCGGCCAGCCTGATGGCCCAGTCGCAAGCGCAGGAGAAGGGCTGCGACCAGGTCGTGTGGCTCGACGCCGTGCACCGCGAGTTCATCGAGGAAATGGGCGGCATGAATCTGTTCTTCGTCTACAAGGATGGCGAGAAGATCACTGTCGTGACGCCGGAATTGACGGGCACCTTGCTGCCAGGCATTACCCGCCGCAGCCTGCTGGAAATGGCGAAAGACCTCGGCTATGCGACGGAAGAGCGTAAATTGTCCGTCCAGCAATGGCGCGACGACATCGCCTCGGGTCGCATGACCGAAGTGTTCGCCTGCGGCACGGCCGCCGTCATCACGCCCGTGGGCGTGGCCAAGGCCAACGGCTTTGAAATGACCATCAACAACAATGAAAACGGCGCCGTCACCCTGGCCCTGCGCGAAGCCCTGCTGGGTCTGCAGCATGGCACGGCACCGGATACGCATGGCTGGATGCATACCGTCTGCTAAGTTGATGGTGTAATTTCACTACCGCGCCGGCACCCAGTTGCCGGCGTTTTTATATCTTGAAGGAAATACGATGAAAATTCGCTCTATCCTGCCTGCCTTGGCCGCCGTTTTCCTCAGCCTGTCGGCCGGTGCCGTCCACGCGGCCGATGCCGCCTGCGCCATTCCCCGCAACGTCAGCTACTACGATTACGACGTCAAGCCGTCGGACGAGAAAAATACCTGCTACAAGCAAAGCACGAACGTGCCCACCGATTACTTCATGCTGGCACTGTCGTGGTCGCCCGGCTTTTGCGACAGCCAGCGCCGCCGTGGCGCAGTGTCGAAGAAGGCCGCCTTCCAGTGCGCCGAGAGCAACCACTTCGGCTGGATCGTGCATGGCTTGTGGGCGCAGTCGGCCAATCCGGCCACCTGCGAAGACATTTCAGTGACGCCGCCGCGCAGGACGGAACTGCATCCGCGCTATTGCAAGGGCAATTTGCCGAAGCTGGCGCCGTCGGACATTTTGCCGTACATGTGCATGCAGCCCGGCGAAGCCTTGCTGCAGGGCGAATGGGAAAAGCATGGCGCCTGCGATTTCGATACGGCCAAGCAGTATTTCGAAAAGGAACGCGAACTGTTCCAGGCCTTGAAGTTGCCGGACGGCACCATGCCGAAAAACGAACTGTTCCAGTGGATGAAGCAGCACAACCCGCAGCTGAAGGGCCGCTGGCTCGGCTATGAAAAGCACTCGGGCGAGTTGCGCATCTGTTATTCGAAAGATTTTAAAGTGATCGACTGCCAGAAGTAAGCTTGCCAGTCCTGCAGGTTTCTTACATACATGTTAGTGTATTGTCCGGATCAGCAAGATGAACAGGTAGTGTATTTATGCAGCAGCGGCACACGCAACCCGTCATGGTTGGCGAGGACGGCTTGCCGCCCGGCGCCCGTTTATGGGCCATGCTGGCGCTGGCCATCGGCGTGGGCATGGCCTCGCTCGATACGGCGATCGCCAACACGGCCTTGCCCGCCATCGCCAGCGAGCTGCACACGACGCCGGCCGCCTCCGTCTGGATCGTGAATGTCTACCAGCTGGCCATGGTGGCGACCTTGCTGCCGTTTTCCGCCCTCGGCGAAATCGCCGGCTACCGGCGGGTGTTTATCTCCGGCATGTTTTTATTTACTTTGGCCTCGCTCGCCTGCGCACTGGCCTGGTCCTTGCCTTCGCTGGTGGCGGCGCGCCTGTTCCAGGGCGTGGGCGCCAGCGCCATGATGAGCGTCAACACGGCGCTGCTGCGCGCCCTGTACCCGAAACATTTGCTCGGCCGCGCGTTCGGCAACAATGCGCTGGTGGTGGCTGTCGCGTTCGCCATCGGGCCCACGGCCGCCTCGCTGATTTTGGCGACGGCCTCGTGGCCATGGCTGTTCGCCATCAATGTGCCGCTGGGCGTGGCCGGCTTTTTCCTCGCCAGCCGCATGCTGCCGGCGACAAAACTGTCCGGCCACACGCTCGATGCGCGCACGGCCCTGTACAACGTTGGCGCCTTCGGCTTGCTCATCTTGCTGTTCGGCGACGCGGCCCATCACGCGTCCAGCGCCGTCCTGCTGGCGGAACTGGTGGCCGTGGTGATCTTTTTTATGTTGCTGCTGCGCCGCCAGGCGGGACATGCGGCGCCGATGCTGCCGATCGACCTGTTCCGCCGTCCCCTGTTCTTGCTGTCGTCGCTGACGGCCATCTGCACGTTTGCCGCGCAGGGGCTGGCGTTTGTTTCTCTGCCATTCTATTTTGAAGTGACCCTGGGCCGCTCGCCCGTCGAGACGGGTTTTCTGATGACGCCGTGGGCCGTGCTGGTGGCCGTGATGGCGCCCGTGGCCGGACGGCTGAGCGACCGTTATTCGCCGGGCGTGCTGGGCGGCATCGGCCTGGCGGCGCTGGCGGGCGGCTTGCTGACCCTGGTGTGGATACCGACGCACCCGAGCGCGTTCGACATCGGCTGGCGCATGGCGCTGTGTGGCATCGGCTTCGGCTTTTTCCAGGCGCCCAATCTGAAAGCCATCATGGGCAGCGCGCCGCCCGAGCGGGCCGGCGGCGCCAGCGGCGTGGTAGCCACCTCGCGTTTGATCGGCCAAGCGACGGGCGCGGCGCTGGTCGCGTATTGCTTCACGGTGTCGGCCAGCCGGGGCACGACGTATGCGCTGTGCCTGGCGGCAGGGTTCGCCGCCGTGGCCAGCATCGCCAGCTTTGCGCGCCTGGCGGTGGCGCAGCCGGCGTGGCTGTCGGGCAAGGGCAGTTAATTTATCACAAGAATCAGACGTCGATGGCCTTGTCCGAGTGCATGCGCTTGCGCAATTCGAACTTCTGGATCTTGCCCGTTGACGTGCGGGGCAGGGGGCCGAAATATATGGCTTTCGGCACCTTGAAGCCGGCCAGGTTGTTCTTGCAGAAGGCGATCAATTCCGCTTCCGTCACCGTTGCGCCTTCGCGCAGTTCGACAAACGCGCACGGCGTCTCGCCCCATTTCTCGTCGGGCTGGGCGATGACGGCGGCGGCCAGCACTTGCGGGTGGTGGTACAGCGCATCTTCCACTTCCACGCTGGAAATGTTCTCGCCGCCGGAAATGATGATGTCCTTGCTGCGGTCCTTCAGCTTGATGTAGCCGTCCGGATACATGACACCGAGGTCGCCCGTGTGGAACCAGCCGCCCGCGAACGCTTCCTGTGTCGCCTTTTCATTTTTTAAGTAACCCTTCATGCAGATGTTGCCACGGAACATGATCTCGCCGATCTGTTCGCCATCGGCCGCCACGGGCTGCATGGTTTCCGGGTCGAGCACGGCAACGGCGCTTTGCAAGTGGTAGCGCACGCCCTGGCGCGATTTGAGTACGGCGCGCTCTTCCTGGCTCAGGGCTGCCCACTCGTCCTGCTCGGCGCAGATGGCGGCCGGGCCATACACTTCCGTCAAGCCATACGAGTGGATCAAGTCAAAGCCCATGGCTTCGATCTTCGCCACCATGGCCGCCGGCGGCGGCGCGCCGGCCACCATGCCGCGCACGGTCCAGGCTATGCCCTCGCGCCAGTTGGCGGGCGCGTTGGCCAGGGCCGCATGCACGATGGGCGCTGCGCAATAGTGGGTGATGCGCAATTCGCGCATCAGGTCGAACACGAGCTTCGGCTCGAACTTGCGCAGGCACACGTTGACGCCCGCGCGGGCGGCCACGGTCCACGGGAAGCACCAGCCGTTGCAGTGGAACATCGGCAAGGTCCATAAATACACGGCATGCTTGGGCATGTCCCATTCCAAGATGTTCGACAGGGCATTCAAGGCCGCGCCGCGGTGGTGGTAGACCACGCCTTTCGGGTCGCCCGTGGTGCCGGATGTGTAGTTGAGGGCGATGGCATCCCACTCGTCCGCAGGCGGCTGCCAGTCGTAATCGGGGTCGCCGCCGGCCAGCAAGGTTTCGTAGTCGAGGTCTGAAAACGCGTCCACTTCCGGTCCCAGCACGTCGTTGACCTGGATCACGCGCAAGCCGGGAATCTGCGCCGCCATCTGGCGTGCCAGCTCGGAAAATTCCGTGTCGGCCAGCAAGACTTTCGCCTGGCCGTGGCGCAGCATGAAGGTCAGCGAGGCCAGGTCGAGGCGGATATTGAGCGCATTGAGGACGGCGCCGGCCATGGGGACGCCAAAGCTCGCTTCTACCATGGCGGGCGTGTTCGGCAGCATCACGGCCACCGTGTCGCCCGTGCCCACGCCCAGCTTGATCAGGCTTGACGCCAGGCGGCGCGTGCGCGCATACGTTTCGCGCCACGTCTGGCGCAGGCTGCCATGTGCAATTGCCAGGCGATTGCCATATACTGCGGCTGCCCTGGCGATATAGTCGAGCGGGGTGAGGGCGGCGTAGTTGGCGCTGTTTTTGCCGAGGCCCGTGTTGAAATCAGCAGTCATGCTTGTCTCCTGTTAAATAAAATTCTGCAGCTCCCTGTTTCGGGATTGATAGGGGTGAGCATAGCACCGGCGCTGGAAAATCACTGTCATCTTAGTGACAAGTCTGAAGGATGGAATGGACAGCAACGATAGTGTAGACCTTGCAATGCCGGAACTCGACAGCCACGACTGGTTCCCGGCGCTCGACGCGCGGCATCAGACTCTGTTGCGCGCCGGCAGCGTGCTCCGGCATTTCGAGGCGGGCGCCTTCATCACGCGGCGCGGCGAACCGTCGGCGCACTGGATCGGCGTGCACACGGGCTTGATCAAGCTGGCCGTCTACAACGCCGATGGGCGCGGCGCCACGTTTTCCGGCGTGCCGGCCGGCGGCTGGTGCGGCGAGGGCAGCGTGCTCAAGCGCGAACTGCGCCGCTATGACGTGGTGGCCGTGCGCGCGTCGAGCATCCTCCTCGTGCCGGTGGAACTGTTTCATTTGCTGCTGGCCGAGAGCCTCTCCTTCAATGCCTTCGTCATCCGCCAGCTGAACGAGCGCATGGGCCAATTCATCGCCACCATCCAGAACCAGCGCCTGCTGGCCGTCGACGCCCAGGTGGCGCAAGCGATCGCGCAGCTGTTCCACCCCATGTTATACCCGCGCACTTCCAGCGTGCTTGAGCTGTCGCAGGAAGAAATCGGCTTGCTGACCGGCATTTCGCGCCAGCGGGTGAACCAGGCGCTGGGCCATCTGGCCGAGCTCAAGCTGATCAGCATCGCCTACCAATCGATCCGCGTCGTCGACCTCGATGGCTTGCGCCGCTATGGCGTGGCGTCGCTGTGATGACAGACTGGGCGCGCGATGTGTGGCATGCTGGCGGCTGGCTTAAGACATTGAATTGACGCATGGCACTCGTTTCCGATCATCCTCTGCACTTGCTGGGCTTGCGCTTTCCGCTCCGGCTGCGCGTCACCGTGCGCCAGGGTTTTGTCACCTTGCATAATGAAATCGCCACCAAGAAACTGGCCAGCGGTGACAGCTTCGTCGTGCCCGCCTTCTTGCGCTTCGCCTGCGACGTGATGCCGGGGCGGGGCAAGCCGGCCGTGTTTACACTGGCGCTGGAAGGCGATGAGCCCGATGGCGGCCACGGCGGCGGCAAGCGCTGGAGTCAGGCGCTGGCGCAGCACATCTTTGATACGCCGCAAGGCAAATGGACGGCGGCCCGGCTGGCGGCCCTGTGGCAAGTGACGCCGCACAAGGCGCGCGCGCGCCTGTTTGCCGAGGGTGAGGCATTGCTCAGCCTGGTGCGCGAACAGCGTTTGGCGCACGCGCTGCACACGGCGGCGCAAGCGGACGCCGAGGGCGAGCACGGCGAGCGCGACCTGGCGCAAGTGGCGGCCGGCTCCGGCTTTGCCTCGATCCCCGCGTTTTGCGACGCCTGCGTGGACGTGGCCGGCGTGCGCCCCAGCCTGTTCCTGCGCGGCCAGGCAGGTACGGCTGTGCAACGCGATAGCCAGACTCCGTTATAATCGGAGCCATGGGATCTTTATTGAAACGCAAACAGTGGCACATGTGGTTCGCCTGCCTGGCGATACTGCTCAATGCGCTGTCGCCGTCCCTGTCGTATGCGTTTGCCTCGCTGCACGCGAACGCGAACAATGCCGCCGTCGAGATCTGCTCGGCCAGCGGCGCCGTCTACACGCAAGCGGACCTGGCGCCGGCCGCCAAGTCCACCACCGATTCCGTGCTGCACCACATCGAGCACTGCCCGTTCTGCATGAGCCATGCGGGCAGCGTCGGCTTGCCGCCGTCCTCATCCTCGCCGCTGGCCGTCATCGCGGGCCACGACGCCTATCCGCCATTGTTTTACCAGGCGCCCAAAGCGCCGTTCGCGTGGCTGGCCGCCAGCCCGCGCGGTCCCCCATCGGCCGCCTGAGCGCAGCAATCATACCTTCCACGTCTTAACCGTATCTACAACGCCCATCGGGCCAGAATGCCATGAAACGTCGTCTTTTCCTTCTCGCCGGCACGGCGGGATTGCTCACGCTTGCCGCTTGCGAGCCAGCGCCGAAACCCCATTACAACGGCCTCGACTTGACGGGGGGCGATTACAAGCCCGACTTCACGTTGAGCGGCCCCGACGGCAAGGTCTACACCCTGGCCGACTTCAAGGGCAAGTATGTGATGGTCTTCTTTGGCTTCACGCAATGTCCGGACGTGTGCCCGACGGCCCTGTCGCGCGCGCTGGAAATCCGCCAGAAACTGGGCGCCGATGCCGACAAGCTGCAAGTGCTCTTCATCAGCATCGACCCCGAACGCGATACGCCCGAGTTGCTGGGCGAGTACATGCGCGCCTTCGACCCCAGCTTCCTCGGCTTGCGCACGGACCCGAAGAACACGGCGCAGACGGCCTTCAATTACAAGGTCTTCTACCGCCGCGTGCCGAGTGGCAGCTCGTACACGATGGATCACACGGCCATCAGCTATGTGCTCGATAACGAGGGGCGCATGCGCCTGGGTTTGAAACACCAGCTGACGGGCGACGAGTGCGTGCAGGACATCAAGACCCTGATGAAATCGAAATACACCTTATAACTACCGAGGAAATGATCATGACCCATCTGAAAACCCTGCTGGCCACGGCCCTGACCGTGCTGTCCTTCTCCGCCGCTGCCCAGACTTCCGTGCAGATCACCGACCCGTGGGTGCGCGCCACCGTGCCGCAGCAAAAAGCCACGGGCGCCTTCATGCAGATCACGGCGCCGAAAACCATGCGTTTGCTGGAAGTGCGCTCGCCCGTGGCGGGCGTGGCGGAAATCCATGAAATGAGCATGGCGGACAATATGATGCGCATGCGCCAGATCAAGGAAATCGCCTTGCCTGCCGGCAAAGCCGTCGAGCTGAAGCCGGGCGGCTACCACGTGATGCTGCTGGACCTGAAAAGCCAGGTGAAGGCAGGCGACAAGATCCCGCTCACCCTGGTCGTCGAAGGCGAGGACAAGCACCGCGAAACCATCGAAGTCCATGCCGTGGCGCGTCCGCTGGGCGCCACCGGCATGCCGGCGATGAAGCACTAAGCCTGCCGCTGTCCCTTGAAAAGCCCGGTTCGCCGGGCTTTTTTGCGCCCGCCTGAAAGTTAAACGGCTGTTTGATATAATGCCGCAGAATATTAAACAGTTGTTTAAATGATGGGAATGGCATGAAGCAAGAAAAGGAAAGCGAAAAAGAAAACGAACCGGCGCGCGCGCGCATCCTGCAGGCGGCGGCCCAGCTGTTTGCCGACGAAGGCTACAAGGTCGCGTCCGTGCGCAAGATCTGCGAGGCGGCCAAGGTGAACGTGGCGATGGTCAATTATTATTTTCATAGCAAGGAAGCGCTGCACCTGGCCGCCTTCGACTACGCGCGCGCGCTGGCGCAAGCTTCGGCCGCCGACGTGGCGGCCGCCAGCGCGCGGGCGCAGTTGCCGCCCGTGGAACAGTTGCGCCTGGCTATCGAGGCGCTCGTCTCCGACATGCTGCGCTCGGGCTCGGCATCGCTGTTCAGCCGCCTGGTGGCGCGCGAGCTGATCGAACCGACGGCTGCCATCCACAAGCTGGCCGAACGCCATGTGCGCCCGCAGCACGCCTTGTTCACGGGCTTGATCCGCGGCGTGGTGGGCGCGGCCATGCCGGATGACGTGGTGCAGAAATGCGTGTTCAGCGTGATCGGCCAGGCCGTGTTCTATGCCCGTTCGCGCATCGTGCATGAACTGGTGGTGCCGGAGATCACCTATGACGAGGCGGGCACCGCCAGCATCGCGCGCCACATCGCGCAATTTTCGCTGGCGGCCCTCGACGGCATGCGCCGTCAATATGCCGTGCAGGCGGACGCATGACGGCGCGCAAGCTGACCCTGGTGCTGGCCGGGCTGGCCATGCTGGGCCCGTTCGCCACCGATACCTTCCTGCCGTCGTTTCCCGCGATCGGCACGCATTTCGACGTCAGCAGCGTGCTGGTGCAGCAGACCCTGAGCGTCTATCTGGCCGCCTATGCCTTCATGACCTTGTTCTACGGTACCTTGTCCGACTCGTTCGGCCGCCGTCCCGTAATCCTGGCATCCCTGCTGATCTTTGCCGCCGGCTCCATCGGCGCCGCGTTCGCGCCCAGCTTTGGCTGGCTGCTGTTTTTCCGCGGCATGCAGGGCGCGTCGGCCGGGGCGGGCAGGGTGATCGGGCAAGCCGTCGTGCGCGACAGTTTAGCTGGCGCGGCCGCACAAAAGATGCTGGCCAACATCATGATGGTGTTCGGCATCGCGCCCGCCATCGCGCCCATCATCGGCGGCTGGCTGCACGTGGCCTATGGCTGGCAATCCACGTTCGTGTTCACCTTTTCCGTCACCGTGCTGCTGGCGCTCGCCTGCCTGAAAGGCTTGCCGGAAAGTTTAGCCGTCGAGCAACGCCAACCCTTCCACCCGGCCAACATCGCGCGCAATTACTGGCTGGCCTTGCGCCACCGGGCATTCCTGCTGCGTTCGCTGGCCGTGGCCTTCGCCTTTGGCGGCTTCGCCCTGTACATCGCCTCGGCCCCGCATTTCATCTTGGAATTGCTGCGCTTGCCGGAAACGGCCTTCGGCTGGATGTTCATCCCCATGGTGGCCGGTTTGGTGCTGGGCTCGGCGCTGTCTGGCAAGCTGGCCCATACGGTGAAAAGCGCCGTACTGGTGCGCTGGGGCTTGCTGGCCATGGCGGCCACGGGGGCGATCAATATCGCTTACAACCACTGGTTCGCGGCCGGCATCCCGTTCGCCGTCGTGCCCGTGATGCTGTACGCGTTCGGCATGTCGCTGGCCTTGCCGGGCATGACCATGTCCACGCTCGACATTTTCCCGCAGATGCGGGGCCTGGCCGCGTCCCTGCAGAATTTCGTGCAAATGCTGGTGTTCGCGCTGGTGTCCGGTTTTGTCGCACCGTTGCTGTTCGACAGCACGTTTAAATTGGCGCTGGGACAGGCTTCGGCCGTCGCGCTGGCCGCCGCGTTCTGGTGGCTGGGCAGCCCTCAGGTGACGGGGCAGGGCGTGGCTGGAGTTGTTAAAACAGTATGACAGGCCCCGGAAAAGGATGGCATGCTTCCTGCTTTGTTACACTGTGACAATCAGACCCTGCCGCGGGCGGCACAGCACGCGGCAGGGTCTAAGCAGTTTTGCAACTTTACCTTTGGCTATCATGCACTTGATTAACTCCAGTTTGAACCACGCCTTGCGCGTGCCGCTGGCCGCGGAAATCCACTCGCGGCCGTTCTTGCAGCTCGATGCTCCCGAGCTGATCACCCATCTTGCCGTTTATAAAGATGACAGCGCGGCGCCCGGCGCGTCGAATATGGCGGCCCAGCACGCCACTCTGGCGGCCCTGTGCACGCATTTCGGCGTCACGCCGCCCGCTGCCGAAGCCAAGTATTTTTATTACGACTTCGGCCGCTTCCGCCTGAAATGGGAATGCCACACGGAATTTGCCACGTTTACCTTCGCCGAGCATCCGGGCGCGGCCTTGCCGCTGGAGCAGGCGTTCGAACGCATGCCCCTGGAACAGTTGCCGCAGCAATGGCTGGTGGGCTTGAAGGGCAAGCTGATGGTGGCCGCCCACGTGGTGCTGGAACAGGCGACGGAGCCGGCCGAAATCTTCATGCAAGGCTTGTCGCGCGTGTTCGAGGGCAATACCCTGGCCGGCAGCAAGGTGCTGCAGGGCGGCGAATTATGGACGGATTTCACCATCCAGTCCGACGGCTTCAGCCGTTTCGTCATCCGCGACGCGGGCATGCGCTCGCAGCAGTCGGGCCGGCTGGTGCAGCGCGTGCTGGAAATCGAAACCTACCGCATGATGGCCTTGTTGGGCTTGCCCTACGCCATGCAGGCGGCGCCGTCCCTGAATGCCATCGAGAATGAATTGGCCACCCTGGCCGCCGCCATGGTCGACACGGACGATGCGCCGGGTCTGGTCAAGGCCGACGAGGGCGTGGCCGAGCAAACCTTGCTGGACCGCATCACGCGCCTGGCGGCCCGCATAGAAAAGCTGTCACTCGACAATAGCTACCGTTTTTCCGCCTCGAAAGCCTACATGGGCCTCGTCAAGGCGCGCATCGACGAGTTGCGCGAAGTGCGCATCGAAGGCATTCCGACGGTCGAGGAATTCATGGACCGCCGTTTGACGCCCGCCATGAACACGTGCGAAGCGATGGCCAGCCGCCAGGAAGCGATGGCGCAGCGCATTGCCAACACGAACGATTTGCTGCGCACGCGCGTGGGTATCGTGCAGGAATTGCAGAACCGGCAAATCCTGCAATCGATGAACGCCCGCGCGGCGCAGCAGCTGCGCCTGCAGCAAGCGGTGGAAGGCTTGTCCGTGGCGGCCATTTCCTACTACGTGATCGGCCTGTTCAGCTACACGGGCAAGGCGGCCAAGGTGATGGGGCTGCCCGTGAATCCGGAAATCCTCGTCGGCGCCCTGGTGCCGTTCGTGGCGGCCGCCGTCTGGCTGGGCTTGCGGCGCATGCACCACAAGCTGCACGCGGACTGAGCCGTGTAAGCAGCTTTGCGGCTCCGGCGGTGCGTACGCCGCGCGCCGCCAATCTTTGCTATCGTGCTGGCCTCATTGTTTGCTACAAGGAAATCAGCGTGCTTGCCAAGGTTGGAGATATCTATAGTGTGTTTTCGCACAGGCTGCAGCAGTATGTGGCTTGCCAGGTCACGGCCATCGACGATGCTGCGTCCGGCAGCCCCCCGCTGGCCGCCATTTTGCAGCTGGACTGGACGGGCGACGCCTTGCCCGATGCGCACGCCGTGCAGGCGATGCGCCCCCTGGTGTGCGATTACTATTTCTGGAACAAGCGCCACGACCACAGCTTTGCCAGCGCGACGGTGCCGCGCCATTACACCCTGGTGGCTAATGTCGCGCCGCTGGTCGAGACGGCAGTGAAAAGCTACAGCGGCGGCTGGCACATGGGCGACAGCGTCTGGCGCCAGCGCCGCTGGGAGCAGGTCGACCCGGCCAGGCGCCAGCGCTTCAAGGCGGCGTCGAGCGAGGAAGTGATGGTCGGCGGCCAGGCCGTGCGCCAGAAGACGAGCCGCATCGGCGACGATATCCTGCAGGCGATCAGCGACTTGTCCGAACTGGACCAGCTGCCTTGCCTGACGACCATCGAGACGCGCCACGGCAGCGCGGCGCTGGCCGCCTACATCAACGGCAACCCCATCATCAACGAAGTGCACTGGCAATCCTCGACGGAGGGCGAACTCGACTTGCGCAACAGCAATGTCAGCCGCCTCGCCGTGCATGGTGCAGGCTTGCGCTCGCTGCGCCTGAACGAGGGTTTGAGCACCCTGATACTGAATGGCGCGCCGTCGTCCGCGCTGCGTATCGACGCCCCGCATGCGGGGCGCTTCCTGCGCCTGCAGTTGTCCGGTGCGCTGGCGCCATTCCATGGCCTCGACCAGCTGGCGCGCCTGTCGCTGAGCGCCATGCCGGCCGTGGATTTCGACATGGTGGCGCAGCGTTTTCCCTTGCTGACGGACCTGACCGTGTGGGGCAAGCCGGGGCTGGCGTCGAACCTCGCCAGCATTGCCAGACTGGACCGTTTGCGCTCCTTCACCGCGTATGAACTGTTCGGCTACGGTGCCGACGACTTCCCCGCGCCGGCGCAGTTGCCGGCCTTGTCCAGCCTGTGTCTGGCCAGCCTGCCGGCCGACGCCGCCAAGGCCATCAAGGCCAGCTATAAAAAGGCGGCGGCGCTGGGTCTGGACCTGTCCGTGACGCGGCCGCGCAAGCCGGAATGGCTGGCGGAAAACCTGGATAACCCGTTCCGCGACTGGGATGGCCGCGAACACATTGCGGCGGCGTATGCCAAAAAAGCCGCGCAGGCGTACAAGAAGCTGCTGGCGACGGCGCGCACGCTCGACGGCGCGAACGATGGCGGGACGGCGCAAGCCATGGCGCAGGAGATGGTCACTGCCTATGTCGGCGTGTTCAACCAGATAGAGCGGCGTTCCAGCGTCATCGAGACGGTGGAGCGCGATGAAATCTATGTGGCGCTGGAGCAGGTGCTGACGCAGGTGCCGCTGCCGGATGTGGCGGCGCTGTATGCCTTGTTTGACCGCTTGCGCGATTTTTAGTCAGGCATGCGCTAGAAAAAAAGTTCTAGACATGAAGTTCTAGAATCGGTATTCTAGCGTCATGTTAAAAAATACCTCCACTCCCCATCCCACGGCCGCCGAACTGGATCTGCTGCGCATCCTGTGGCGGCGCGGTCCGTCCGACGCGCGCGCCGTGTACGACGCCCTGGCCGCCGAGCGTGCCGACGCCAGCTACGCCACCGTGCTGCGCCAGTTGCAGCTGATGCATGGCAAGGGCTTGCTGAGCCGCGACGAAAGCCAGCGGCCGCAGCTGTATGCGGCCGTCGACGCGCAGGAAAAACTGCAGACGAGCTTGCTCAAGGATTTGATCGGCAAGGTGTTTTCCGGTTCCGGCAAGGCGCTCGTGCTGACGGCGCTGCGCGAGCACGTGAGCGACGCGGAACGCCTGGAAATTGAAAAAATCCTGCGCAGCAAGGATGGCCAACAGCCATGAATGTGGATCTGCGCCTGGGCATCGAGTTGGGCAAGCTGGTCCCTGCGCTGGGCTGGGTCTTGCTGTATTTCGTCTGGCAGGGCTTGATCGTGGGCGCCGTGTCCGCCGTCCTGCTCTGGCTGCTGCGCCATGCCAGCGCGCGCTGGCGCTATGCCGTCTGCGCGCTGGCGCTGCTGCTGTGCCTGTGTATTCCCGCCATCCATCTGCTTTCTCTGCTGTCTGGCACGTCGCCGGCCCAGCTGCCGCTGGCCGCGCCGCCCGCCTGGCGCGCCGCGCTGCAAGCGTGGATGCCGGCCCTGGTGCTGGCCTGGAGCGCCGGTGTCGCCCTGATGAGCTTGCGGCTGTGCATGGGCCTGGCCTGGGTCGGCAAGCTGCGCCGCCAGGCCGTCGCTGCCCCGGCCATCTGGCAGGCGCGCCTCGATGCGCTGGCGCTGCGCATGGGCTTGCACGGCAGTCGGAAAGTGCCGCTGAAGCTGCACGGAGGATTGTCCAGCCCCGTCACGGTGGGATTCTGGCGCCCCGTCATCCTGCTGCCGGCCGCCTTGCTGAGCGGCATGCCCGTCGCCTTGCTCGAAGCGCTGCTGGCGCATGAACTGGCGCACGTGCGGCGCTGGGATTACCTGGTCAACCTGTTGCAAAGCGTGGCCGAGGCGCTGCTGTTTTTTCACCCTGTCGTCTGGTGGCTGTCGGCGCGCATGCGGGCCGAGCGGGAACAGGTGGCCGATGCCCTGGCCGCACAGGCGCTGCAAGACCCGCAGCAGCTGGCCACGGCGCTGCATGCGCTGTCCCTGCACACGGCCATCCCGCAACATGCCGGCTTGCTGATGTCGGCCCGGGGCGGGGCGCTGCTCACGCGCATCGAACGGCTGATGGCGCCCGGGCTTGATACGGCCGGCTGGAAACTGGCCGTGCCCGCCTTGCTGCTGGCCTGCGCCACCTTGCTGCTGCAGGTGCAGGGCAAGCCCGCCGTCAACGGGGCGATGCTGGCCGATGCCGCCGCCGATATGCTGGCCTTGCCCGTCAGCGCGAAACACATGCTGGTGTTCGACGACGCCAGCGGCAAGGTGCTGATGGCGAAAGATGCGGACGCCGTCGTGCCCATCGCCTCGATCACCAAGCTGATGACGGCCATGGTGGTGCTCGATGCAGCCCTCGACCCCGACGAACAGCTGCGCATCGTGCGCGCCGATGGCGATGCGTCCTTGCAGCGCCACAGCCTGCTGGCCGAGGGTGTGGCCGTGTCGCGCGGCGCGCTGTTGCAACTGGCGCTGCTGCCGTCCGAAAACCGCGCCGCCGCCGCGCTGGCGCGCACCTATCCCGGCGGCAGCGCGGCGTTTCAGCAAGCCTTGCAGGCGAAGATCCGCAGCCTGGACTTGCGCCGCACCACCCTGACGGACCCCGTCGGCAGTTCGCCGGCGAATACCTCCACGGCCAGCGAGGTGGCGAAGATCGTCGCGGCGGCCGCGCGCTATCCGGACATCGCGCGCATCACCAGCCACCCGCAGGCGAGCGTAGCCGTCAATGGCAAGCTCCGCACCTTGCGCAACACCAACCCGCTGGTGGGCGGCAAGGGCTGGGACATTTTATTGTCCAAGACGGGCAGCAGCCACGAGGCGGGCAGCTGCCTGACCATGCGCATGCGCAGCGGCGGCAAGCACGTCACCGTGGTGCTGCTCGATGCCGACGGCGCGCAGCGGCGCTCGCTCGACGCCGGACACATCCGTGACACCCTGGCCGGGAGCCCAGGCCGCATGCATTGATACCCCCCCCCCGGGCGCGCCAGTGCGGGCGCCCATCTTTTTTACACTCTGGAGATGAAGATGACACTATTGGCGAAGTTGATGCTGGCTACGGTTGCGACCATGGCGGCAGGCACGGTGCAGGCGAAGACCCCCGCGCCGGTGCAGGATAAACCGGTTAATTGCGACAATTGCAAGGAATGGAACGCGCCCGTCAAGCCGTTCAATATCTATGGCAACAGCTGGTATGTGGGCACGGCAGGCCTGTCCGCCGTGCTGGTGACGAGCCCGCAGGGCCATATCCTGCTCGACGGCGCGCTGCCGCAATCGGCGCCCCTGATCGTGGCCAACATCCAGGCGCTGGGCTTTCGCATCGAGGATGTGAAATATATCCTCAATTCGCACGCCCATTGGGACCATGCGGGCGGTATTGCCGCGCTGCAGCGGGCCAGCGGCGCCACCGTGATGGCCAGCGCCTCGGGCGCCCTGGGCCTGCAAAGCGGCACTAATGGCAAGGATGACCCGCAATACCAGGCCAATCCCGTCGTGCATGTGGCCAAGGTGGCCAAGGTCGAGGTGGTGGGCGAGGGCGATACCGTCAAGGTCGGCCCCCTGGTGCTCACGGCTCACATGACGCCAGGCCACACGCCGGGCGGCACGACGTGGACCTGGACCTCGTGCGAAGATGCGCGCTGCCTGAACGTGGTGTACGCGGACAGCCTGAACCCGTATGCGAGCGGCGATTTCACTTATACGGGCAAAGGCGCGGGCAAAGGCAAGACGCCGGACGTCTCGGCCGCGTTCGAAGCGAGCATCGCCAAGGTGGCCGCCTTGCCATGCGACATCATCATCCCCGTGCATCCGGGCACGACGGACGTGCTGGGCAAGGCCGCGAAGCGCAGCGCCACAAGCAATCCCCTGATCGACGCCAGCGCCTGCCGCGCCTATGCGGCCGAAGCGGGCGGCTTGCTGGCCAAGCGCCTGGCGAAGGAACGGGGCGAGGCGGTGCCTCTTGAAACCAAGGCCGCCGTGCACGTGCATTAAGCGTTTTACCCTGCCGCCTGCCGCTGTTTTTGCAGGCGTTTCAGGAATACCGTCATTTCCTTGACGGCTTGCAGGTCGCCTTGCTGCTGGGCCACCGTCACGCCGGTGGTCCAAGCAGACTCGGCTTCGTCCAGCCGGGCCAATTGGTGCAAGGCCTTGCCCAGCAGTTTCCAGGCGGCGGAATAGCCTGGCTGCTGCACGGTGGCTTGCGCCAGGTGGACGGCCGCTTGCTCGGCGTCATTGTCTTTCAGACAGGCATCGCCCAGGCCAAAGCGCAGCAGGGCGTTGTCGCGGCCCTGCGCCAGCAGTTTTTCCAGTTGTTCACGCATTGCCGGCCTCACCTTAATATGCAAGTCAATTCTTGTATATTAACGCTTGCGCGTGCAAGAAACAAGCCATCCTTCAATCCGCCACATCCACCACCAGTTTGCCGCGCGCGCTGCCGTCCATCTGCGCCACATGCGCCTCGTGCACCGTGCGTAAGGTGAAGCGACGCGGATCGAGCCGCACCTGCAGCTTGCCCGCCTCTATTAATTTGTTGGCTGCGCGCAGAATCGCGCCATGGCGCGCGTGATGCTCGCCGCTCAACAGGGGCAGCAGGGTGAACACGCCCGAGTAGCTGGCCGCGCGCGCCGTCAGCGGGCTCAGGGTGAACGTGCCCCAGCCCAGGCAGCTGACGACGTGGCCGCCATACATGCGTGCCGCCTTGAAACTGGCGTCCAGGGTGGCGCCGCCCACCGTGTCGTAGACGATGTCGAAGCCGGCGCCGCCCGTGTGTTCGGCCACGTAGTCATCGACCGTGCTGGTGCGGTAATCGATGAAGCGCGCACCCAGCGCTTCGATGGCCGCGCGGCTGGCGGCGCTGCCCGTGGCAGACACCTTCGCGCCCAGGGCGACGGCGAGCTGCACGGCCATGTGTCCCACGCCGCCCGCGCCGCCATGCACGAGTACGCTGTCTCCCGCCTTCACGTGGGCGCGGTCCACCAGCCCTTCCCAGGCCGTGATGAAGACGAGGGGCAAGGCGGCCGCTTCGCGCATGCTCAGCGCGGGCGGCACGGGCGCCAGCAGGGCAGAGTCGAAGACGGCGTACTCGGCCAGCGAGCCCTGGATGCCGCCGATGCCGCCCGCCATGCCATACACTGTTGCGCCAACGTGAAAAGTCGTCACGCCTTCGCCCACGGCCGCCACCGTGCCGGCCACGTCGATGCCAAGGATGGCGGGCAGGCTGGGCCGGGCGTGCGGCGCGGCGCCGGCGGCGATCTTCGTGTCCAGCGGATTGACGCCGCTGGCGGCGATGCGCACGAGGACTTGCCCCGGGCCAGGCTGCGGCACGGGCAGGTGTTCGATGGTCATGCGGGCGGAAAAGGTGTTGAGGACGAGGGCTTGCATGGGGTTCTCCTTTGGGTTGATGTGGCCAGTCTAGGCGGGAGGGGCACAAAGAAAAATGGGGCGCGGCCCGATGCACTATTTCAGTATCGTGGATAATCATTGGTTAACAGGAGGGCAATACATGGACAGGCTGGAAGCGATGCGCGTGTTTTGCGCCGTGGTCGAGGCGGGCGGTTTCAGCAAGGCGGCGCAGCGCCTGGGCATTTCCACCTCGTCCGTGACGAATCAGGTGGCGGCGCTGGAAAAGCATTTCGGCGTGCGCCTGTTGCAGCGCACCACGCGCAGCATGTCGCTCACGGCGGAAGGCCAGCAGTGCCATGCGCAGGCGCGCCAGGTGCTGGCCGGCATGGCGGCGCTGGAATCCAGTCTGGAACAGGCGGCAGGGAAACCCTCGGGCAGCCTGCGCGTGGATATGCCCAGCAGCATCAGCCGCAATCTGGTGGCGCCCGCCTTGCCCCACTTTACCGCCGCCTATCCCGACATTTCCCTGCGCCTGACGGTCAGCGACCGCCTGGTCGACATGGTGGAAGAGGGCATCGACGTGATGCTGCGCATCGGCGAACCGCAGGATTCGTCCTTGGTGGCGCGCAGCCTGCTGACCATGGATTATCTGTGCTGCGCTTCCCCCGCCTTCATCGCCCGGCATGGCGTGCCGCGCACGCCGCAGGAACTGGACCAGTTTGCCTGCCTGCATTTCCTGTATCCGAAAGCGCGCCAGGTGCGGCCGTGGCTGTTCCAGGATGGGAAAGCAGGCGAGCCGTACGCCCACACGCCGGCCGCGGCCTTGTCTTTCGACCATATCGAATCGATGATCGCCGCCGCCCAGGCCGGTTGCGGCATCGTGCAGGCCCTGTCTGTTTCCGTCTTGCAGCCTTTGCGCGAGGGAACCCTGGTGCCGGTGCTGCAGCCATTCCGCACGCGGGGGCCGGACTTGTGGGCGCTGTTCCACCCGCGCCAGCTGCGCGCGGCCAAGGTGCAGGTGTTCGTGGATTTTTTGGCGCAGATTTTTGATGACAGCTTTAATGAGAATTGATTATCAATTATAATGCAAGCCTATTGCATTGATTTGCGCCCTCGTCAGGAATTCCATGCCCGTGTTTTTACGCCGCCCCGTGGCGCTGTTACTTGCCGCCGCCAGCCCCTGGTCACTGGCAATCGATGATGTGCAGGCCGGCGATGTCGTCACCGTCAAGGCCGAGCGCCAGCACTACCGCAGCCTGTCCGCCACGGGCGCCACCAAGACGGACGCTTTATTGATGGACTTGCCGCAAAGCGTGCGCGTGCTGACGGGCGACCTGCTGCGCGACGCCGGCGTGACGACTTTGGCCGGCGCGCTGGACCTGGCCAGCGGTATTTCAAGACAAAGTCCGCTGGGCGGCCTGTGGGACAGCTACGCCATGCGCGGTTTCACGGGCGATCCGAATTTCGGTTCCGACTACATGGTCAACGGTTTCAGTTCCAGCCGCGGCTACAACGGTCTGCGCGATGGCGGCAATACGCAGAATGTGGAAGTGCTCAAAGGCCCCGCGTCGGCCCTGTACGGCCGGGGCGAGCCGGGCGGCACGGTGAACATCACGACGAAAAAGCCGAAATTCGCGCCCGAGTACGGCGCCGATGTATCGCTGGGCAGCTTTCAGACGCGCCGCGCCGCCGTCGACTTGACGGGGCCGTTGAGCGACACCGTCGCCTACCGCCTGAACGCCGCGCACGAGGAGGGGCACAGCTTCCGCGATACGGTGAAAGTCGAACGCAGCCTGTTTTCTCCCTCGTTTATCTGGCTGGCGGGCGAGCACACGACCGTGTCGTATGAAATCGAAGCGGTGCGCCAGCGCGCGCCGTTCGACCGGGGCGTGCTGGCCGTGAACGGCAAACTGGGCCTTGTCCCCGTCTCGCGTTTCCTGGGCGAACCGGGCGACGGCCCCATGACGGTCAAGTCGCTGGGGCAGCAGCTGTTTATCCACCATGCGCTGTCCGACGACTGGACGCTGCAGGCGGGCGCTTCCTACCGCGACAGCGAATTGCGCGGTTATTCGACGGAGGCGAACAAGCTGCTGGCCGATGGCCGCACCCTGAACCGCCAGCGCCGCCACCGCGATTTCTCGGCCACCGACGCCTCCGCCCGCGTCGAGTTGCTGGGCAAGTTCAAAACGGGCGCGCTGGCGCACGAGGTGCTGGCCGGCGTGGACGCCTATCATTTCGACGACCACCGGCTGCAGCTGCGGCGCAACCCCAGTGCCGCGAATGCCTATGCCATCGACATCTACGCGCCCGTGTACGGCGGCAAGGCCGCTCCGCTGGCCCTGTCCATCGACACGCAGGAAAGGCAACGGGCGCGCGGCCTGTACGCGCAGGATCAGGTCGATCTGGGCGTTCAATGGAAGGCGCTCGTTGGCGTGCGCCACGACAGCTACACGCAGGATGTGGCGAACCATCGCCTGAACACGGGCAACCGCCAGTCGCTGTCGGCCACCAGCCCCCGCGCGGGCCTCGTCTACCAGCCGTCGAAAATGTGGTCGCTGTATGCGAGCGCGGCGAAGGGCTTTCGGCCCAACAGCGGCATCAGCATCGATAACCAGGCTTTCCCGGCCGAGCGCAGCCGCTCGTATGAACTGGGCGCCAAGCTGGAAACGGGCAAGCTGACGGGCACGGTGGCCGTGTACGACATCCGCAAGCGCAATGTGCTGACGACGAATCCCGTCAACACGGATTTCGCCATCGCGGCGGGCGAGGTGGGCAGCCGGGGCCTGGAACTGGACGTGTCGGGCGAACTGGCGCGCGGCTTGCGCATCTCGGGCGCCTATGCCTACACCAACGCCACCGTCACGCGCGGCGACAATACGATCGTGACGGGCAGCCGCTTCGCCAACGTGCCGCGCCACAGCGCCAACGTGATCGCCACGCAACAATTCGCGCTGGGTACGGGCACGGCCAGCGTGGGCGGCGGTTTTCAGTATGTGGGCGAACGCCTGGGCGACGTGGCCGTCAGCAGCCAATTTACCCTGCCGGCCTATACGACGGCCAGATTGCTGGCATCGTATGCGCCCAACGCCAGACTGCGATTCGCTTTGAGCGTGGAAAACCTGTTCAACCGCAGCTACTATGCGAGTTCCTACAGCCAGATGTGGGTGGCGCCGGGAGCGGAGCGCACGCTGAACTTGAATGCCCATTACCGCTTTTAAGGGATGACCTTGACTACATCTGCCACCCTGCGCACCCGCATCGCCGTCATCGACGTGCTGCGCGGCCTCGTCATGCTGATCATGCTGTTCGACCATGTGCGCGAAACCGTCTTTTTACACCATCAGGTCAGCGACCCCATGGATGCGGCCAGCGTCGATCCGGCCCTGTTCTTCACGCGCCTGGCGGCCCACGTGTGCGCGCCCATGTTCGTTTTCCTTACGGGCCTGTCCGCCTGGCTGTACGCGCATCCTGCCGCCGGTCCCCGCAGCGCGGCCGGTTTCCTGTTCAAGCGGGGCTTGCTGCTGGTCGTGCTGGAACTGGTGTTCGTCAATTTCGCGTGGAGCGGGGCGTTTCCGCCCGCCGTGCTGTACCTGCAGGTGATCTGGGTCATCGGCCTGGCCATGATGGCGCTGGCCGTGCTGCACAAGCTGCCCTTGAACGTGCTGCTCGTGCTGGGCGTGGCGATGATCGCGGGCCAGCATTTGATGACTGGCTTGCGCGCGGAACAGGGCAGCCTTGGCTATTACGCTCTGACGGTGCTGCTGCAACGCGGTTATCTGGTGGCCGACGGCACCATGCAGATCAAGGTCAGCTATCCGCTGCTGCCGTGGATAGGCGTGATCGTGCTCGGCTATGCTGCCGGCCCCCTGTATGCGCGCGCATTTTCTGTCACGGCACGGCGGCGCTGGCTGCTGGCGCTGGGCGCGGGCAGCCTGCTGCTCCTGGGCCTGCTGCGCGGCTTCAATCTGTATGGTGAAACGCTGCCTTGGGTGGCGGGCGACACGGCCTTGCGCACGGCCATGAGCGTGCTGAACTTCACGAAATATCCGCCGTCGCTGGACTTTTTGTTGTTCACCCTGGGCCTGGGCTTGCTGGGCCTGGCCTGGCTGGAAAGCGTCGAAAACGGGTTCACGCGGGCTTGCGCCACCTTTGGCGGCGCGCCCATGTTCTATTACTTGCTGCACCTGTATCTGCTGCTGGCCATCGGCCTGGCCTTGACGGCCGTGCTGGGCGCCAATCACGGCACCCGCTACGGCGTCGAACACATCTGGCAAGTCTGGCTGATCGCGCTGGTGCTGATGCCCGTGCTGTACTTCCCCTGCCGCGCGTTTGCCAGCTACAAGCGCGCGTCGAAGCAGGCGTGGGTGCGTTATTTCTGAATGACGCCTGCTTGCCAACGCCTACTTGCAGTACAGCCTGTCGATGCTATGCGCCGATGCCAGGTAATGCCGCGTCTGCCAACCGATGGCCACGCGGTAGGCGCACGGCGGGTCCAGCGCCACGTTGACGGGGAAGCCGCCATTGTTGCCCGACAGGTGAGGACCGCCCGCGCCGCCGCGGAACAGATAGTTGCTGGGTGGCGGTGGTGGCGTGAAACTGGCGGCCGGCAGCGGTGGCGGCGGGTGCGCGATGCCGTTGTTGTTGGAAATCGTGATATTAAAGAAGCGCAAATGCGGATGGTCGATCGTGTACAGGATATGCACGAGGCCGCCCGCGATGGGGTTGCAGGCATTGCTGCGCAACTCTTCCAGGTCCAGCGCCACGATGACGGGCGAGTTGTCGAAGACGATGGAGTCGAGCCCGTCCGTGGCCAGCAGCGCCAGGGTATTTCCATCGCGCACCTCGAAGCCCATGCGGTAGCGGCGTATCGGTTCGCTTTCGGCCGCCGTCAGGCTGCGGCCCGCGTCGAGGATGGGCAAGCCGCCCGGCAGCTTGGCCGGATGCAGGCTGGTGATGGCGGGCGTATTCACGGTAAGTAAGTCAAACGTGCGCAGGAAGATGTTGGGCGCCACGTTGACGACGGCCGTCGTGCCATCGCGCATGTCCACCGTGACGGGCTTGCCGTCCACCCGTATCCACCCGCCCGGTTTCAGATCGCCCGCATCGACGATCACTTGTGCCGAGTCGCTCAAGCCCAGTCCGTTCGTATAAAACACATAGCCGACGAGGGTGCCGAGCACTTGTGTGAGCGGCGCCAGGCTGGCGGGCGGCACCGTCGGGATGGCCGTCGGGTCGTCGCTGCCGCCGGGCCAGGACCATTCGCCGATGAGGAAACGGTACTCGAGCGGATTGGCGGGGATGGCGCTATTGCGCAGCGGGCAATTGCCTTTCAAGGTGACGCCGCCGGCGAACACGTACGAGGCGCCGGGGCCGCCCGCATAGCCTTGCGCGGAAAAGCCCGCCAGCGAGGGGAAGGGGTGGATGTCGAAGATTTCCACCTGCTGCCAGTGGGGCACGCCTTCCACGTCCGGCGGCAAGACGTCTTTCGAGCACAATTCGACGCAGAAACAGTGGCCCACGTTTTCGCGCCCCGGCTGGCGGCCGTTGGCCTGGGTTTCCGACAGGATGGTCACGCTGCCCAGCTGCGCCGTGAAGTACACGTCGGGCCCGCTGGCAAATTCCACGTTGATGAACGGCGAGAAGGGCGTGAGCGTGAAGTCCGACGTCAGGTAGTCGATGCGGAAGCGTCCCGTGGCATCGGTGACGGCAACGCCCAGCGCATCGTCCTGCAGCCAGTCCGCATCGAACGCCCGCACGGTGGCGCCCGCGATCGGCGCGTGCGGCGCGTCGCAGGTGCGCAGCCGGCCGCAGATGGTCCAGGCGCCGAAGCGGGAGCGCACCAGGCACCAGAAGCGCTGCGGCAGGCAGTAATCCCAGATGGCGAGGAAATCGTTGTCGACCTGGCGCCAGCGGGGCTGGAGGGTGGTGATGGAAAACTGCAGCGGCACGGGGTCTTTCGGCCCCGGCTTCAGATGCGGCACGGTAGGGCACAGGATATCGACTTCCACGGCCTCGCCCTGATAATCGCCTTCCAGGGTGAAACTGTAGTTGCCGTCGTCATCCGTGCGCGCTTCGGCCAGCAGGAAGGGGGCTTTCGCCTGCACTTCCTCGTCGGTGAGGATGGCGAAGGTTTCCTTGGCGCTGGCCACGGCCAGGGCCGTGACGTTTTGCGACTCGCGTGGCCGGTACAGGCGCACGATGACGTGCGACAACGGTTCAGGACACTCGGCACAGATCAAGCCGCACAGTTTGCCCCGCAGGATATAGGCCATGATGGTTCTCCAGCTCGGTTGGACAACTGCGCCGCTCGCAGTGGCGGCGCTGTTACCAAGCTAGCAAATGGATGGCCTTCGGGCTTGATCCTGCGTAAAGGAGTGCTTATTTAATCAGTGCCAATACCTCGCGGAAACGCGGATGCTTGCAGTCGCGCAACCATTCAAAGGCCAGCATTTCCACCGTCACCAGCTGCGCGCCCAGCTTGCCCAGGCGGGCCAGCGCCGCGTCGCGGCTGGCGGCCTGGCGCGAGCCGACGGCGTCGATGGCGATGATGACGTCATACCCGAGTTCGAGCAGGCCGATGGCCGTCTGCAGCATGCACACATGGGCTTCGCAGCCCGTGACGACGATCTGTTTGCGTCCGGGCGGCAAGATCGCCTGCAAGCCGTCGGCACAGGCGCCGAAATGCGTCTTGTGCAAGGTCCGTTCGCACAGGGCGGCGATTGCCTCCACGTTCGGCCCCAGTCCCTGGCGGTTCTGTTCCGTGCCCAGCACGGGCACGCCGAGCAGGCGGGCGATCCTGGCCAGGCGCAGGTTTTGCGTCAGCACCAGGCCCGCGTCGTGGATCGCCGGCATCAGGCGGCCTTGCAGGTCGACAATGACTAAAACAGCCTGGTTTGCATCTATCAGCATGGCGATCTCCTGAAACACCTGCCAAAACCTACTGCGCGTCGGTAGTCGCGGCCTGCGATGCTCACTGTACCTTCGTACAGTTGCGCGTCTCGACCACAACTCCCTTCCGCTCGCTACGGTTTTATCAGGCGTTGTTAGTAATTAATATGTGGCGACAGTGTAGCGCGCCGCAGTGTGCTCAGCTTGGCCAGCTGGGCACGGCCGTCTCGCCCATCAGATAGGCGTGATTGAGGTCGATGGCGCCGCGCAGGTAGTTCCACAGGGCGCTGACGCGGGCGATGTTGCGCCGCTCGCTGGGCGAGATCATCCAGAAGGCGCGCAGCAGGTCGATCTCGCCGTCGAGCACGGGCTCCAGTTCGTTCGACTGCTGCGCCACGAAGCAGGGCAGGATCGCCAGCGCCTGGCCCGCGCGCGCCGCGTGGTACTGGGCGATCACGCTGGTGCTGCGGAAGGCGCGCAGGGAATCGGGCGCCACGTTGTCCATGTAGCGCAGCTCCGAACTGAAGACCAGGTCGTCCACATAGCCGATGATCGGGTGCTGCGCCAGCTGTGCCACGCTGGTGATCGTGGCGTGGCGCGCCAGGTAGGCTGGCGTGGCGTACAGTTTCAGCCGGTAGTCGGACAATTTGGTTACCACGTAGGGGCCGGACAGGGGCCGTTCGATGGAAATGGCCACGTCCGCCTCGCGCTTGGACAGGCTGACGAAACGGGGCACGGCGATCAGGTCCACGCTGATGTGCGGGTAGCGTCCGCAAAACTGCGCCAGGTGGGGCGCCAGCACGATGGCGCCGAAGCCCTCGGTAGCACCCAGGCGCACCTGGCCCGACAGCAATCGGTTGTGTTCGCCCAGCTCCTCGGTGGCGGCAAATACCGTGCTTTCCATGGTTTCCGCGTATTCCATCAGGCGGTGGCCTTCCGGCGTCAGCTGGTAGCCCACGTAGTTGCGGTCGAACAGCTGCGTGCCCACCTGCTCCTCGAACTTGCGCATGCGCCGCGACACGGTGGAATGGTCGATGCCCAGCTTTTTCGCCGCGTCGACGAGTCCCGCGCTGCGCGTCAGTTCCAGGAAGACCCGTACATTGTCCCAATCGAGCACTTTGTTCTCCTTGTGCATTTTTGCAAAGGAATTATGCATTAATTTCACTTGAGTGCATATTTTTACACATGCAGAATGCATCTATACATATAAGAAAAACCCATCCACTTGGAGACACGCATGAAAAAAACCGTTCTGGCCATGGGCGCGCTGGCGCTTTCCCTGTCTTTCACTGGCGCGCACGCGCAGATTTCCGATGGCGTCGTCAAGGTCGGCATCCTGACCGACATGTCCGGCCCGTATTCGGCCATGGGCGGGCGCGGCTCCGTCGTCGCCAGCCAGATGGCCGTCGAGGATTGTCTGAAGGCCGAATGCAAGGGCATGAAGATTGAAATCCTGTCGGCCGACCACCTGAACAAGGCCGATATCGCCGCCTCCAAGGCGCGCGAGTGGATAGACCGCGACAAGGTCGACGCCATCGCCGATCTGACCAATTCCTCGGTGGCCCTGTCCGTGCAAAAACTGATGAAAGAGAAGGGCGGCATCGCCATGTTCAGCGGCCCGGCCACGGGACGCCTGACGAACGAGGATTGCTCGCCGAACGGCTTCCACTGGATGTTCGACACGTATTCGCAGGCGGCCGGCACGGCGGCGGCGCTGACCAAGCTGGGACAGAAATCCTGGTATTTCGTCACCGTCGATTACGCCTTCGGCCACTCGCTGGAAAAGGACGCCAGCGAAGTCGTCAAGCGCAACGGCGGCACGGTGCTGGGCGCCGTGCGCCATCCGCTGAACGCATCCGATTTCTCGTCCTTCCTGGTGCAGGCGCAAGGGTCGAAAGCGCAGGTGATCGGCCTGGCCAACGGCGGCGCGGACACCGTCTCGGCCATCAAGCAGGCGCGCGAATTCCGCATCGGCAGCGGGAAGGACCAGCGCCTGGCCGCCTTGCTCGTGTTCCTGTCCGACGTGCATGCGCTGGGGCTGGAAACGGCCCAGGGCCTCGTCTACGCGGACGGTTTTTACTGGGACTACGATGACCGCAGCCGCGCCTTCGCCAAGCGCTTCGAGGCGCTCAACAAGGGCGCCAAGCCGACCATGGTGCAGGCAGGCGTGTATTCGAGCGTCTACCACTACCTGAAATCGGTGGCGGCCGCGAAAAGCGACGATTCGAAGGTCGTCGCCCAGAAAATGCGCGAGCTGCCCATCAAGGATGCCGTCATGAACAACGCCTCGATCCGCCCCGACGGCCGCGTCATCCACGACATGTACCTGGTGCAAGTGAAGACTCCGGCCGAATCGAAGGGACCGTGGGACTACCTGAAAGTGCTGTCCACCATCCCCGCCGACCAGGCGTTCAAGCCGATGGATGCGGCGGCGTGCAACTTGGTCAAGAAATAACCATCGAATACCTTACGGAGCCTCACATGAACCAAGCCCTCACCTCAGTCCCCACCGTCCCCCTGCACATAGCCGGCAAGCATCACGCATCGACCAGCACCGAATGGCGCGACGTCGTCAACCCGGCCACGCAGGAAATCGTCGCCAGGGTGCCGTTTTCCACGCCCGACGAAGTCAATCTGGCCGTCGCCACGGCCAAGGAAGCCTTTAAAACCTGGCGGAATACCCCGCTGGCGGCGCGCATGCGCATCATGCTCAAGTACCAGCACCTGATCCGCGAAAACATCGGCGCCCTGGCCGAACTGATCACGCGCGAACACGGCAAGACCCTGCCCGATGCGGAAGGAGAAGTGATGCGGGGCCTGGAGGTGGTGGAGCATGCGTGCTCGATCGCCACCCTGCAGCTGGGCGAGATCGCGGAAAACGCGGCCACGGGTGTCGATGTCTACAATATCTACCAGCCGCTGGGCGTGGGCGCCGGCATCACGGCCTTCAATTTCCCCGTCATGCTGCCATGCTTCATGTTCCCCATCGCGATTGCCTGCGGCAATACTTTTGTGCTGAAACCATCGGAACAGGACCCGTCCTCGAGCATGTACCTGGTCGAGCTGATGTACCAGGCGGGCTTGCCGGCGGGCGTGCTGAACGTCGTGCATGGCGGCGCCGACGTCGTCAACATGCTGTGCGACCATCCCGACATCAAGGCCGTCTCCTTCATCGGCTCCACCCACGTGGGCACGCATGTCTACCGCCGCGCCAGCGAATCGGGCAAGCGCGCGCAATCGATGATGGGCGCGAAAAACCATTGCGTGGTGCTGGCCGACGCCAACAAGGAGCAGGCGATCAATAACCTGATCGGCGCCGCATTCGGCGCGGCCGGCCAGCGCTGCATGGCCAATTCCGTCGTCGTGCTGGTGGGCGAGGCGCGTTCCTGGCTGCCGGAAATCGTCGCCCGTTCCAAAGCATTGAAAGTAGGACCGGGCAGCGACCGCACGGCTGACCTGGGGCCGATGGTGTCGAAGGCCGCCATGCAGCGGGCGGAAAAGCTGATCCAGGCGGGCGTGGACGAAGGCGCGCAGCTGCTGCTCGACGGCCGCGGCCACAAGGTGGCAGGCTACGAGGGCGGGAACTTCATGGGGCCGACGATTTTCTCGCAGGTGGCGGCATCGAACGCCGTCTACACGCAGGAAATTTTCGGCCCCGCCATGTGCGTGGTCGAAACGGAGACGCTCGACGAAGCGATCGCCTTCATCAACGCCAACCCGAACGGCAACGGCACCTCGATCTTCACCTCGTCCGGCTGGGCGGGACGCAAGTTCCAGAACGAGATCGACGTGGGGCAGGTGGGCATCAACGTGGCCATCCCCGTGCCCGTCGCCTATTTCAGCTTCACGGGTTCGCGCGCGTCGAAACTGGGCGACCTGGGGCCGAACGGCAAGCAAGCGCTGTATTTCTGGACGCAGACCAAGACCGTCACGGCGCGCTGGTTCGCCCCGGACGACGGCGGCAGCGGCGTCAACACCACCATTGCGATGAAATAAGGGGGAGCGATGAGCACCAATATCGTTTTTATCGGCCTGGGCAACATGGGGCTGCCCATGGCGCAAAACCTGGTGCGGGCGGGCCATGCCGTGACGGGTTTCGACTTGCTGCCGGCCAGCGTGCGGCAGTTTGCCGCCGGCGGCGGCCTTGTGTCCGACGACCAGGGCGCGGCGATAGGCGCGGCCGACATCGTCATCACCATGCTGCCGGCCAGCCGCCACGTGCTGGGCGCGTACTTGGGTAACTCTGTTGGCGACGCGGGCATCCTGGCGCAGGCGCGGCCCGGCACCCTGCTGATCGACTGTTCGACGATTTCCACCGAGGCGGCGCGCCAGGTGGGCCGCGCGGCCGAGGAAAAGGGCATGCCCATGCTGGACGCGCCCGTCTCGGGCGGCACGGCGGGCGCCACCAACGGCACCCTGACGTTCATGGTGGGCGGCGAAGAAGCCGCGCTGGCGGCGGCGCGCCCCTACCTGGACGTCATGGGCAAGGCGATCTTCCACGCGGGCGGCTCGGGTTGCGGGCAGACGGTCAAGATCTGCAACAACATGCTGCTGGGGATTTTGATGATCGGCACCAGCGAGGCGATACGCCTGGGCGTGGCCAATGGCCTGGACCCGAAAGTGGTGTCGGACGTGATGGCGAAAAGTTCGGGCCGCAACTGGACCCTGGAGGTGTACAACCCGTGTCCCGGCGTGGCCGAGAACGTGCCCGCGTCGCGCGGCTACACGGGCGGCTTCGGCGTCGACCTGATGCTGAAAGACCTGGGCCTGGCCGTGGAAAGCGCGCTGGCCAGCGGGGCTAGCGTGCCGTTGGGCGCCCTGTCGCGCAATCTATACAGTTTGCACAGCAAGGCGGGGGCGGGTGCGCTGGATTTCTCCAGCATTTATCAGCTGCTGGGCGAGAAAGCCTAAGGCTGCTGCGCCTGCAGGGCGGCCAGTTCCGCCCTGGCTTTTTCCAGCTTGCCTTCCAGCTTGGCGATCTTCTTCGGCTCTTTATTGGCTTCCTGGGCCAGGCGCAGCGAACGCTCCGTCTGGTTCACCTTCGCCTGCGCCTTCAGCACCTTCTTGTTGTGGCGTTCGACCAGGCTGCTGTCGCGGCAGTGGGCGTTGACTTCGTCGAGCGCGCGCGTCAAGCCCGCGACCTTGTCGGACAAGCCCTGTTCTTTGGCCTGGCGCAATTCGCTGCGGATGTTCTCGCGCTTGGCGGCGCAGCCTGCCAGCTGGGTGTCGGCGGCGCTGGCGCCCATGGCGGCTGCGGCGAGCAGCAGGGTCAAGGCGGTTTTCGATAGAAGGTTCATGGCATTCCTGTGTCAGTGGTGGGCCCGTGCAATGTAAGCCCGCCAACGCCCCCTGTCAAACGTCGCCTGCCGTGCGCGCCAGTCTGGCATGGCATCGGCTACCATGCGTGTTTTCTTCTTTCCGACGCCGCCGCATGCCCAAGAAATTACTGTTGCTGATCCCTTTGCTATTGCCGCTGCCCGTCCTGGCGCAAACCTCGCCCACATTGCTCGATCTGCAGCTGATCGCCATCAAGGCACGGGCCGATGCGGCCAGTCATAGTCCGGAAAGCATCGCCGAGTTTGCCGAGACCCGGCGTATGGCTGAAACGGGCGACGTGGAGGCGCAGCTGGAACTGGCGCGCATGCTGCAGCTGGGCGTCGGCACGCCGCAAGACACGGCGCACTCGATGGCCTGGGTGCGCAAGTCGGCCGAAGGCGGCTATGCGCCGGCGCAATCGGCCCTGGGCCTGGCCTACACGGTGGGCGGCAAGGTGCCGATCGACCGCGTGCAGGGAGAATACTGGCTGCGCAAGGGCGTGGCGCAGGGCGATGCACTGGCGCAAACCATCCTGGCGCTGGAATTCATCGATGGCGGCAGCCCTGCCGAAGAGCAGGCGCTGGCCATCGCCTGGCTGAAGAAGGCCGCGCTCGAAGAACACTTTATTCCTGCCTATAACGCGCTCGGTGAACACCTGATGCGCGCAGCCGCCGATGAGCAGGAGCGCGGCGAGGCCTTCCACTGGTATGACAGGGCGGCGCGTGAAAAGGACCCTGCCGGCATGCGCAACCTGGCCCGCGCGCACGAGCTGGGCCTGGGCGTGGCACAGTCGGACAAGCTGGCCCTGGTCTGGTACGAGCGGGCGGGATGGAGCGGCGACTTGCCCGCCATGCGGCGCATGCTCGACGTGTATGTCAAGGGCGAACTGGGACAGGCGGCGAATGCCGAAGACGCCGCCGAATGGCGCGCCAGGCTGGCGGAAAGCGAGAAGAAATGAAGACCATCGTATTGTTATTGACCCTGGCGCTGGCGCAGCCCGTGCTGGCGCAGCCCGCGTCCTCCAAGGAACCGCGCCAGCATCCGGCGCTGGCCGAATTCGACACCAAGGGCCTCGACGACATGCGCGCGAGGGTGCAGGCGGTGATCGACCGCCCGGCCGACCTGTCGCCGGACAAGGTCGCCGCCTACGACAAGACGCGCCGCGCCGCGGAAAAGGGCGATGCGGCCGCCCAGCTGGAGCTGGCGCAGATGCTGCACGAGGGCGAGGGGACGCCGCGCGACCGCGACGCCGGCCTGGCGTGGATGCGGAAATCGGCCGAAGGCGGCTATGGCCCGGCGCAGGCATTCCTGGGCGTGGCCTATACGCTGGGCCAGGGCATGGCCGTCGACCGCAAGCTGGGCGAATACTGGTCGCGCAAGGGCGCCGCGCAAGGCGTGGAACTGGCCAACTTCATGGTGGCCCAGCACTTTGAAAACATCCACAGCAGCCCGGAAGAACAGGCGCACGCGCTGCACTGGCTGAAGTTCTATGCCGAAAACGGCTTCATCCCCGCCTACAATGAAATCGGCTACCGGCTGATGATGACGGCGCACGATGACGCGCAGCGCAGGGAAGCGTTCGGCTGGTACATGCGGGCGGCCAAGGCGCTCGATCCGTCCGGCTTGAACAATGTCGCCTATTCGTATGAAGTGGGGCAGGGCGTGCCGCAGAGCGACGAGGCGGCGCTAGGCTGGTATGAAATGGCGGCCATCGCCAAAAGCCCGCCGGGCCAGACGGGTTTTGCGCGCCTGCTGGAGCAGGGCCGCGGCGGTCCCACGCGGCAAGGGCCGGCGCCCCAGCCCTTCGCGCTGTATCTGCTGGCGGCGAAGCAGGGTGACGCGGAAGCCATCGAGCGGCTGGTCAAGGTGTACGATCAGGGCGAGCTGGGGCAGACGGCCGATCCCGCGCAGGCGGCGCTGTGGCGTGAAAAGCGCAAGCCGGCCAAGACTCCCTAGGTGGACGAGACGGGGCGGAAACGGCATGCTATCATCATTGTTATCGATAACAATATCATGAGAGACCCATGAATCCCGATTTCCGCTCCAGGGCAATGCTTGAAAAGCACATCCAGCACACGATGCACTTCTACCACCCGCGCGCCATCGATGCGAGCGGCGGCTTCTATCACTTCTTCCTCGACGACGGCACCGTCTACGACGCTGCCACGCGCCACCTGGTCAGCAGCACGCGCTTCATCTTCAATTACGCCATGGCGTATCGTCATTTCGGCGGCGACGATTACCAGGCGGCGCTGCGCCATGGCGTGGCATTTTTGCGCGACGTGCACCGCGACCCGGCCACGGGGGGCTACGCCTGGCAACTGTCGTGGAAAGACGGCGTCAAGACGGTGGAAGACGGCGCCAACCACTGCTACGGCCTGGCCTTCGTGCTGCTCGCGTATGCGCACGCCCTGCAGGCGGGGGTGACGGAAGCGCACGCCTACCTGGACGAAACGTTCGCACTGATGGAGCAGCGCTTCTGGCTGCCCGAACACGGCCTGTACGCGGACGTGGCCAGCGCCGACTGGTCCACCCTGGACGGTTACCGTGGCCAGAACGCGAACATGCATGCGTGCGAAGCCATGCTGGCCGCGTTCGAGGCGACGGGCGAGGCGAGATATCTGCACCGCGCCGAAACCCTGGCGCACAACATCACGGTGCGCCAGGCGGGTCTGGCCAACGGCATGATCTGGGAACACTACACGCCCGACTGGGCTATCGACTGGGATTACAACCTGCACGACAAGAGCAATATCTTCCGTCCGTGGGGCTACCAGCCCGGTCACTTCACGGAATGGGCCAAGCTGCTGCTGATCATGGAGCGCCACGCCAGGTTCATGGCCGGCCCATCGGAGTGGCTGCTGCCCCGTGCGCGCGAACTGTACGACACGGCGCTGGCCAAGGCCTGGGATGGCACGCATGGCGGCATCCACTACGGTTTCGGCCCGCAGAATGAGATTTGCGATGGCGACAAATACTTCTGGGTGCAGGCGGAAAGCTTCGCCGCCGCCGCCGTGCTGGCCGCGCGCACGGGCGACGACGCCTACTGGCAAAGCTACGACAAGATATGGGATTACAGCTGGAAGCACTTCGTCGACCATGCACACGGCGCCTGGTACCGCATCCTGACGCCGGAAAACCAGAAAATCAGCAAGGAGAAAAGCCCTGCCGGCAAGACCGATTACCACACGATGGGCGCCTGCTATGAAGTGCTGAACGTGATCGGCGGTGCCGCATGAGCGCCGCCGTCACGCGCGAGTTTCCACAATTCGTTTCGGCCGGCGAAGCGCTGACGGACATGCTCCGCACGGGCGCGGACGCGTGGAGCAGCCAGGTGGGCGGCTCGACCTGGAACGTGGCCCGCGTGATGGCGCGCCTGGGCGTGCCCAGCGCCTTTGCGGGCGCCGTCAGCCTCGACGTCTTCGGCGACGCGCTGGCGCAAGCGACCGACGCGGCGGGCCTGGACATGCGTTTTTTGCAGCGCCGCGCGAAGTCGCCGCTGCTGGCCATCGTGCATGAACTGCATCCGCCCACGTATTACTTCATCGGCGACGACAGCGCCGACCTGCATTTCGACGCGGCGCAGTTGCCCGCCGGCTGGATGCAGGGCGCGCAATGGGTGCATTTCGGCGGCATCAGCCTGGCGCGCGAACCGCTGGCGGGCAAGCTGGTGGCGCTGGCGCAGGAACTCAAGGCGGCCGGCGTGAAGATCAGCTATGACCCGAACTTCCGCATCATGATGGATGAACGCTACGACGCCACCCTGCGCCGCATGACGGAGCTGGCCGACGTGATCAAGGTGTCGGACGAAGACCTGGCGGGCCTGTTCCGCCACGATGACATCGATGGCGCGTTTGCCGTGCTGCGCGGCTGGAATCCGCACGCCACGTATTTGTATACGCGCGGATCGCAGGGCGCGGCGCTGTACCGGGGCGAACAGACATGGCAGGCGGCGCCGCCCGCCATCGAGGTGGTCGACTCGGTGGGCGCGGGCGACGCCAGCATCGGCGGCTTGCTGTACAGCCTGATGTACCGGCCCGATGCGGATGGCGGCCAGCACTTGCGCTTCGCCGTCGCGGCCGGGGCGGGCGCCTGCCTGGCGGCCGGCGGCTCGCCGCCCTCGGTGGAACTGGTGGAATCGCTGGCGCGGCGCACGCAGCTGCGTTAAGTCGCACGGCGTGGCGCGCCGGACAGGCAGGCGCGCCACGCATACTTTTTGCGCAATGCAAAAATTTATCATGGTCAGCTTGATCTGCATCGAAACGCGTTGACCTTCCCGCCAGGCCTACCTTGACGTTGGCAATCGTCCTACATGGACGCCGCATGGCCCCGTCTAGAATGGGGACTTCATTGCACACCTGGAGACCACATCATGGCTACGCAATCCCATCAGGCAGCTTCCGTTTCCCGGCGAAATGTCGGAATGCAAGACATGGATGCGATCGAACTGCTGACGCAAGATCATCAGACGGTGAAGGACTTGTTCGAACAGTATGAGGGACTCAGCGACAGGTCGCTTGCCAGCAAACGCAAGCTGGCGCTGAAAATCTGCGAGGAATTGAGCAAGCATACGATGGCGGAAGAGGAAATCTTCTACCCTGCCGTGCGCGACGCCAGCCGTTCGAACGAAGACTTGATCAATGAAGCCACCGTCGAACACGCCTCGGCCAAGGAATTGATCGCGCAAATCGTCGCCATGGCGCCCGGCGAAGACTTGTACGACGCCAAGGTCAAGGTCTTGTCCAGGCAAATCGAGCAGCACGTACAGGAAGAGGAGGACGAGATTTTTCCGCGTGCGCGCGAGGCGCAACTCGACCTGCTGGCCATGGGCGGCCAGATCGCGGCGCGCAAGGCGGGAATGCATCTGCCCGCAATGCAGGCCTGAGCCTGCCTGGCGGCGTGTGATTAGCGCGCTGGTCCCGTCGACGCCCGTTCCATCAAGGTAAATGCCATCAGGTGGTGCGTGGCGGGCGCCGTCTCCCCCGCGCGGCGCTGGCGTATCTCGTCGATGACGAGACTGACGGCGGCGCGCGCCATGTCGGCGATGGGCTGGTGGATGGTGCTCAGCTCGGGCCAGACGGTGGTGGCGACGGGCGTGTCATCGAAGCCGCACACGCTCAGTTGCGCCGGCACCTGCAAGCCCATGCCGTGCGCCACGGCCAGGGTGGCGGCGGCCATGTCGTCGTTGCTGGCGAAGATGGCGCTGGGGTGCGGTGCTTGCGCCAGCAGCCGGCGCGCCGCGTCCAGCCCCGAACGATACGTAAAATAGCCTTGCGCCACCCTGTGCGGCGGCACCTGCAAGCCCGCTTCCCGCATGGCGTCCTCGAAGGCCTGGCGGCGCAGCAGGGCGGGCGTGTGCGCCGGATCGCCCTCGATGAAGCCGATGTCGCGGTGACCCAGCGCGAGCAGATGGCGCGTCATGGCCAGCGCGCCTTCGTAGTCGTCGATGCGCACGGCCGACACATCGGCCGACGGGCGCGCCGTGGCCACGGCGATGGCGGGGATGCCCATGGTATTGAGCTGCGCCAGCACCGCGGGCGAATCGCACAGCGGCGGCGGCACCAGGATGCCGTCCACCCCGGCCGCCACCAGGCAATCGATGCCGGCCCGCTGGCTGTCCAGGTCTTCGCAGCGTTCGAGCAGCAGCTGGCCGCCGCCCTGGCGGCATTGGTCCATGGCGCCAACTAAAAATTCGCTGAGGAAGGCCGCGCTGGGGTTGCTGTACAAGAGGCCGATGCGCAGGGTGCCCGTGCGGGCGGCGCGAGCCGCCAGGTTGGGCTGGTAGCGCAGGCTGGCGATCGCCGCCTCGACCTTGTCGCGCGTGGCCGTGCTGACGCTGGCGCGCCCGTTGATGACGCGCGACACCGTCATGGCCGAGACGCCGGCCAGGCGCGCCACGTCGTGCACGGTGGCGCCGCTGGCCGTATCGGGGGCGGGGGCGGCGGGCGCCGCCTTATTCGAGGTGGCCACCGAATTTCAGCTTGCCGCTGATGCGCATGCCGTGCAGTTGGCCTTCTTCCAGTTCGGCGGCGCTGGTGCGCTGCGCCGTGTCGCGCCGCGCCAGTCCCACCGACAGGATATCGAGCATCATCAGCTGCAGCAGGCGTACGATCATGGGCACGAAATTGAGGTTGCCTTCCGGATGGTTCAGGGTCAGCAGCACGTCGGCCAGCTTGGCCAGCGGCGAACCGCTGGCCGTGATCGCCAGCACGCGCGCGCCGCAGCCCTGCGCCACCTTGACGGTGCGCAGCAGGTCGGGCAGGGCGCCGGAGCGGGAAATGACCAGCGCCACGTCGCCCGGTTTCAGCATGGCGGCGCTCATTTCCTGCGCCTGCGGGTCGGCAAAGAAGCTGCTGACGATGCCCAGGTTGAGCAGCTTGTGCTGCATGTCGTCGGCCACCACGCGGGCGCTGCCCACGGCCAGCAATTCCACGCGCTGCGCGCCGCGCAGCAGCTCGATGGCCGCCGTCAGCGCCTTCACGTCGAGCATGTCGCGCAGGGCCAGCGCGGCCGAGGCGTTATTGCCCAGCACCTTGCGCGCCAGTTCCGCGTCGGAGTCCGAAATCTCCACGTGGCAGTGGGCCACCGTGATGGCGCCGCCCGTCAGGCCGGAGGCCAGCTTCAGCTTGAAATCGGCCAGGCCCTGCACGCCGATCGAGCGGCAAAAGCGCATCACGGTCGGCTGGCTGACGCCGACCCGCTGGGCGATTTCGGCGATCGGCAGGGTCAGCATGGCGTTCGGCTCCTTCAGCACCCAGTCGGCCACCTTGCATTCCGATGGGCTCATGCGGCCGCGCGCCTGGCGCACGGATTCGAGCACGGGCGCGCCGGTATGGGCGCGCTTGAGCTTTTGCGCCAGGATGGCGGCGATGCCCAGGAAAGTGGGCAGTTCGGCCGTGATCAGAAACGTGGGGATCTGCGCCAAGTATTCGTTCAGGCGGCCCTTTTGCTCGAAGCGGGCGCGGAACTGCGACCGTTCGAACAAAGGTCCCAGGCGCGGCACGATGCCGCCGCCTATATAGATGCCGCCCAGCGCGCCCAGGGTCATGGCCACGTTGCCGGCGATGGAACCGAGGATGGCGCAGAAGCAGTCCACCGCTTCCAGGCACACGTCGCATTCATTGTTCAGGGCGCGGCTGGTGATGTCGGCCGCCAGCAGCGGCGGGACGTCATGCCGGCCAGCCCGGTCGGACAGGGCGCGGTAGATCAGTTCCAGCCCCCGTCCGGAGGCGAGGCGTTCGGCCGAGACGTGCGACAGCTCGCGCCAGGCGAAGGACAGCACGTCCATCTCGCGCTGGTCGCAGGGGGCGAAGCTGACGTGGCCCCCTTCGCTGCCCAGCGCGATCCAGCGGTCTTCGGCGGGGATCATGCCCGATACGCCCAGGCCCGTGCCCGAACCGAGCAGGCCGATGACGCTGTCGGCGCGCGCCATGCCGCCGCCGATCTGCTGGCGCTGGTCGGGCCGCAGGTAGGGCAGGGCCATGGCCAGCGCCGTGAAGTCGTTCACCACCAGCAAGGTGTCGAGGCCCAGCGCGGCGCGCATGGCCTCGATCGAGAAGAACCAGTGATGGTTCATCATGCGGATATTGTCGTCGTCGATGGGATTGGCGATGGCGATGGCCGCATGGCGCACGCGCGCCGAACCGGCGGCGCGCGCCTCGCTGCTATCCATATACGCGGTGATGGCGTCGAGCAGCGATGCGTAGTCGTCGCAGGGCAGCACGGCGACCGCTTCCAGGTGGCCCTGGCGCGTTTCCAGCACGAAGCGGGCATTGGTGCCGCCGATGTCTGCCAGCAGGCGCGGCCCTTCACTGAAACGCTCCGCCGGATCGCTGCCTGCTACTTCCATTTTTTCATCAATTTTCATGGCGGTGCCTCGTCTCGTTTGCGTGCGCTGTCTTGGCGGCGCACTGTCGTTATGGCAAAAACCAAGGATTTTAATTCGTATACGTGCCGCGTGCCGAAAAATGCGGCCCAGCCATGCAGATGCTCATGTGTCGGGTCAAAAACGGACACCTCACCATGAAAAGCAGTGCCTTCCGACGGCAAATGCGGGCGCAAATAAAGTGTC
This sequence comes from Janthinobacterium sp. GW821-FHT03C10, assembly GCF_059420865.1. Lineage (NCBI taxonomy): Bacteria > Pseudomonadati > Pseudomonadota > Betaproteobacteria > Burkholderiales > Oxalobacteraceae > Janthinobacterium > Janthinobacterium sp. GW821-FHT03C10. The sequence continues at coordinate 429,729 of NZ_JBWKUN010000003.1, forward strand.
GCAGAGTAGTCGTAGGATTACAACATAATATGTTGATATTTGTTCGTAGTATAGTTACTATGTCCCTGCTGGAAAGAATTCTGGCCAGTACATTCGGCCACGAATGACTAGATAAAAAATAAATTACTGAGGAGACTTACCATGCTGCATCGCAACATGTTGAAGGCTGTGCTGAAAACACTGCCAGCTGCCATCGTCTTGGCTATCGCCAGCGGTTCCGCTGCCGCCGACCCCATGTACCCATCCGACTCCGAAGGCTTCCACGGCTACCTGCGCGCCGGCGCCGGCAGCAATACCTCGGGCGACGGCGGTTCGCAAGGCTGCTTCGGCCTGGGCGGCAATACCATGAAATATCGTCTGGGCAATGAGTGCGACGCCTACACGGAATTCGGCTACACCAAGTCCGTCGCCCAGTCCGGCGGCGTGAACTACCTGGCCACCATCTGGGTCAACGCCTACGCGCCCAACTCCGATTTCGGCGACAACAAGCTGGGCATCGTCAAGGCCTATGTCGAAGCGCAGGGACTCGATTTCCTGAACGGCGGCACGGCCTGGATCGGCAAGCGCTTCTACTACCGTCCCGACATCCACATGCTGGACTTGCAGTACATCAACATGAACGGCACGGGTGCCGGCCTGGACCGCATTCCTGCCGGCCCCGGCAAATTCTCGTACGCCTTCTTCAAGGACAACGACATCAACACCGTGTCGCCGACCGGCGTCGTCAGCACCAAGTCCGCCGTGCGCCAGAACTTCATCTACGGCGAGATTCCCGTCAATGAAAACGGCACCCTGGACCTGGCAGCGACCTACATCATCGGCGAAGGCAAGGACAACGACGCTTACGGCCAGAAGCACAATGGCTGGCAGTTGTCGGCCTTCCACCGCCAAGCGAAAGTCTTCGGCGGCGGCAATACCTTCGGCGTGCAGTACGGCGTCGGCCCTGGCACGGGCAAGGGCGCGCAGTTCGGCGCTTCGGGCGACACCAATTTCGGTTCGGACGTGAAACGCACGCGCATCTTCAATGACATGGCGATCCAGCCGATGGCCAACTTCGGCATGGAATTCGTCGCCCTGTGGCAAAAAGACGAGTCGAACGCCACCGGTTCCTCGACCTGGACCTCGGTCGGCGTACGTCCCGTGTACGCATTCACCAACAACTTCAAGCTGGTGGGCGAACTGGGCACGGACCGCGTGACGCAAGCGGGCGGCCTGCCGGCCAAGCGCCTGACCAAGCTGACCATCGCCCCGACGATCTCGGCCGGCCCTGGCCTGTGGTCGCGTCCTGAACTGCGCGCTTTCGTGACCTACGGCAAATGGAACGATGCGGCCACCGCCTCGGTCAATGCGTCGAACAACGGCGGCCCGATCTACAACAACAATACCAGCGGTACGTCGTACGGCTTCCAAGTCGAAACCTGGTTCTAAACACCGAACCAAACGGTTTTGTTCAGTGTTGACGTTTGTAAGTGCAGATCAACCTGGCGCATCCTTCGCGGATGCGTTTTTGGCGCCGTCCCGTGATATAAATGCAATGTAGTCATATCATGGATCGCGGCGCCGTCTTTACACCAAGATGATGCCCGTTTGCAAGCGGGTCTGAGCACAAGAGCGCCGGTACAGGCGCAGATTTCACCTTTTTCGGCCCCCGTATGCCGAAGCCCCCTAAAAGCTTGATCAAAAAAGGAATGTGGAGATGAAACTGAAATTCAAGATTACCCAACTGGCCGCATTGACCACCCTGGCGTTTGCCGGCAGCGCGTTTGCGACCGACGTGGAAGTGTTGCACTACTGGACCTCCGGCGGCGAAGCGAAGTCCGTGGGCCAGTTGCAGCAAATCGTGAAGGAAAGCGGCTTCGGCTGGAAAGACTTCGCCGTGGCTGGCGGCGCTGGCGAAAACGCCGCGACCGCGCTGAAGACCCGCGTCATTTCCGGCAATCCGCCAACGGCCGCCCAGATCAAGGGCCCGTCGATCCAGGAGTGGGGCGCGGAAGGCGTGCTGGCCAATATCGATGATGCCGCCATTCCAGGCAAATGGGATGCCGTGCTGCCGAAAGTCGTCGCCGACATCATGAAATACAAGGGCCACTACGTTGCCGCTCCCGTCAACGTCCACCGCGTGAACTGGATGTGGGTCAATCCGGAAGTGCTGAAAAAAGCCGGCGTGGCCACCACCCCGACCACCTGGGATGCGTTCTTCGACGCGGCCGAGAAGATCAAGAAATCGGGCGGCATCGCGATCGCCCACGGCGGCCAGCCTTGGCAGGACGCCACCGTGTTTGAATCCGTCGCGCTGGGCGTGGGCGGCACGGAATTCTACAAGAAGGCCATCCTCAAGCTGGACCAGAAGGAATTGACCGGCCCGACCATGCTCAAGGTGTTCGACACCCTGGGCAAGGTGAAGACCTACATCGACAAGGATGCGGCCGGCCGCGACTGGAACCTGGCCACCGCCATGGTCATCAACAACAAGGCCGGCTTCCAGTTCATGGGCGACTGGGCCAAGGGCGAGTTCACGGCCGCCGGCAAGGTGCCGGGCAAGGACTACCTGTGCGTGGCCGCTCCTGGCACGGACAAGGCCTACACCTTCAACATCGATTCGTTTGCCATGTTCACGCAAAAGGATGCGAATGCGAAGAAAGGGCAGATCGCCCTGGCCAACGCCATCATGAATCCGAAGTTCCAGTCGATCTTCAACCTGAACAAGGGTTCCATCCCCGTGCGTTCCGGCGTATCGAAGGACAAGTTTGACGCTTGCGCCCTGAAATCGATGGAAGACATGGACGCCACCAACAAGTCCGGCGGCCTGGTACCATCGTTCGCCCACGGCATGGCGCTGGCATCGGCCACGCAAGGCGCCGTGACCGACGTCATCGCCAAGTTCATGAACACCAACATGAGCTCCAAAGACGCGGTTGCCGCCCTGGCCAAAGCGGCAAAAGTGAAGTAATCACGACGGCGCCGGCACTCCCGCCGGCGCCCGCTGCATCGCATGCACCGCAGGCGTCCGCCCTGGCTTCGGCCAGGCCGGCGCCACACGCAGTTTTTACTTCTACGGCTGTCCTATGTCCATACGCAAGCAATTCGACCGATGGATACCGCAGATGGTGCTGGGCCCCACGCTCATCGCCAGCCTGGTATTCGTCTATGGTTTTATCTTTTTGACCGGTTGGCTGTCGCTGACCGAATCGCGGCTGATGCCGAACTACGAGTTCGCCGGCCTGGTGCAATACGTCGAGCTGTTCGACAACGAGCGCTGGTGGACCTCGCTCAAGAACCTCGGCATCTTCGGTGTCCTGTTCATCGGTTGCAGCATCGCCATCGGCCTGTTCCTGGCCATCCTGCTGGACCAGAAAATCCGCGCCGAAGGCGCGCTGCGCGCCATCTACCTGTATCCGATGGCGCTGTCCTTCATCGTCACCGGCACGGCCTGGAAATGGATGCTCAATCCCAGCCTGGGCCTGGAAAAGGTCATGCACGACTGGGGCTGGACCTCGTTTACCTTCGACTGGCTGGTGAACTCCGACATGGCCATCTACACGGTGGTGATCGCCGGCGTATGGCAGTCGTCGGGCTTTGTCATGGCCCTGTTCCTGGCCGGCCTGCGCGGCATCGATGATGAAATCATCAAGGCGGCGCAAGTCGACGGCGCATCGCTGCCGACGATCTACTGGCGCATCGTGATTCCCGCCATGCGTCCCGTGTTCTTCAGCGTGCTGCTGATCCTCGCGCATATCGCCATCAAGAGCTTCGACCTGGTCATCGCATTGACGGCTGGCGGACCTGGCAATTCGTCGTCCGTGCCGGCCATCTTCATGTACCAGTTTTCCTTCACCCGCGGCCAGCTGGGCCTGGGCTCGGCATCGGCAATGATGATGCTGGCCACCATCGTGGCCGTGCTCGTGCCGCTGATGTACCTGGAAACGCGCAGCGCAAAGGCGATGAGATGACACCTACCCGCAATAATCGCCTCACCCTCGGACGGGTGGTGGTATACCTGCTGCTGATTCTGTTCGCGGTGTACTACATCGTGCCCCTGTACGTGACCTTGTCGACGTCGTTCAAGTCGCTCGACGAGATCCGCAGCGGCAACCTGCTGGCGCTGCCGCACGTGTGGCAGTTCGATTCCTGGGCCAAGGCCTGGTCTTCGGCCTGCACGGGCGTCACCTGCGACGGCATGCAGCCGTTCTTCTGGAACTCGATCAAGATGGTGATTCCCGCCGTGCTGATCTCGACCTTCCTGGGCGCCTTCAACGGCTATGTGTTCGCGCACTGGCGCTTCCGCGGTTCGGAAATCCTGTTCGCCGCCTTGCTGGTGGGCTGCTTCATTCCATTCCAGGTGGTGATCCTGCCGATGGCGCGTTTGCTCGGTGAATTCGGCCTGGCCAATACCACCACCGGCCTGGTTTTCGTGCACGTGGTGTATGGCACGGCCTTCACGACCCTGTTCTTCCGCAACTACTACATCGGCGTGCCGGAAGAGCTGATCAAGGCGGCGCGCATCGACGGCGCCGGCTTCTTCCTGATCTTCCGCAAGATCGTGCTGCCGATTTCGGGTCCGATTTTCGTCGTCTGCATCATCTGGCAATTCACGCAGATCTGGAACGACTTCCTGTTCGGCATCGTCTTCGCCAGCGGCGATTCGCAGCCGATCACGGTGGGCTTGAACAACCTGGTCAACACGTCCACGGGCGTGAAGGAATACAACGTCAACATGGCCGCCGCGGTGATTGCCGCGCTGCCGACCCTGCTGGTCTATCTGGTCGCAGGCCGTTATTTTGTGCGCGGCCTGACCGCAGGCGCAGTCAAAGGTTAAGGAAAGAATATGTCCAGTTTATCGATACGCAGCATCCGCAAGGTGTACACGAATGGCGTCGAAGTCCTGAAAGGCATCGACATCGAGATCAAGGATGGCCAGTTCCTGATCCTCGTCGGCGGCTCCGGCTCCGGCAAATCGACCTTGCTCAATATGGTGGCCGGCCTGGAAAGCGTCACCTCGGGCGAAATCCTCATCGACGGCAAGGTGGTCAACGACCTGCCGCCGAAGGACCGCGACATCGCCATGGTGTTCCAGTCGTATGCGCTGTACCCGTCGATGACGGTGCGCGAAAACATCGCGTTCGGCCTGAACGTGAAAAAGGTGCCGAAGGCGGAGCAGGAAGAAATCGTCGCCCGCGTCGCCGAAACGCTGCAGATCACGCACTTGCTGGACCGCCGTCCGGCGCAGCTGTCGGGCGGCCAGCGCCAGAGGGTCGCCATGGGCCGCGCCATCTCGCGCAAGCCTTCGCTGTTCCTGTTCGACGAACCGCTGTCGAACCTGGACGCCAAGCTGCGCGTGGAAATGCGCGCCGAGATCAAGCTGCTGCACCAGCGCCTGAAGGCCACCATCGTCTACGTCACGCATGACCAGATCGAGGCAATGACCATGGGCGATCTGATCGCCGTCATGAAGGATGGGGTGGTACAGCAACTGGGCACGCCGCAGGAAATCTACGACAATCCGGCGAATCTGTTCGTGGCCGGCTTCATCGGTTCGCCGTCGATGAACTTCATCACCGTCAAGCCTGTCATCGAGGGTGACGAGGTGTTTGTCGCCATCGAGAACGCGGGCAAGAGCCTGCGCCTGGCCCTGCCGTTCGCGGCCGACAAGCTGCGCGGCTATGCGGGCCGCGACGTGATCCTGGGCGTGCGTCCGGAGCAGATCACGGACATGAGCAGCGCGCACGGCGACGTGGGCCAGGAACTCGGTTGCCTGATCGACCTGGTCGAGCCGACCGGCCCCGACACCTTGCTGACGACGCGCCTGAACGGCGCCGCCGTGACCTGCCGCACGCACCCGCGCGAAGCGGTGCTGCCGGGGCAGACCATGCAGCTGTCGTTCAACCTGTCGAAGGCGGCCCTGTTCGATCCGGCCAACGGCGAGCGTATCGCGTAAGCGCCACCTGCCAATAAAAACGGCCCGCTTGTCGCATGACAGGCGGGTCGTTGTCGTTTATGCCGCCGCGCTTATTGCGCCAGCGATTTCTTATACGCGATGGCGTGGCGCAGCTTGCCCTTGTCGTCGATCAGTTCATCGAACGCTTCCCGGTTCACTTCCCGCAGGGCGCCCAGTTCGCGCGCGCTCTTGCCGCCGCTGACGCTGTCGCCGGGCCGCAGCGCCACCATCGCCTGCGCGGCCAGCAGGATGGCATTGGCATACGCGACAGGGTCGCGCAGGTCGACACGCGCCAGGTCCAGCGCCGGCATGCCGCGCAGCCAGTCGGCCCAGTAAAACTCGAGAAATTCCGTGGCCTTGCCGGGTGGCTCGTAGCCGATCCCGCGCGTAAAGTAGACGAGCGAGCGGTAGGGATCGTCGCCGAGTGTGCGCAAGCCGATGGCGGACGGCAGCTGCTGCGGCGTGATGGCCTGGTTGCGGCCGTTTTTCAGCCAGACCTTGTTTTCTGTGCGCATGCGGGTCCAGAAGGCCGTTTCGCCCAGCGCGCTGAAATTGTCGCTGACCTTGACCCAGACCTTCAATTGATGATTGCGCCCGCCATCGGCTTCCCGGAAGGCGGAAAACGTGTGGTGGCCATCGGTCAGGTACACGATGCCGCGCGGACCGATGACGACGGTCTTCATGTCGTCCGGACGGCTGCCCACCGCCGCCTTGCAGCGGTAGCCGGCCGGTGGCGCGGCCAGAGTGGCGCCGGCCACGTTGGCCGTGCCGGGCAAGACGTCGCCCTGGCCATTGGCTTCGCACAGGTCGGTAAATTTCCTGGGCTTGGCGATGTCGGCGATATGTTTTTCTTCGGCCGCATAGCGTCCCAGCTTGTAATACACCTGGTCGTAGCCGATGGCCGGCTGGGTCGGATGCAATTCATCGAGGCGCACCTGCAGGATGCGCGGATGGGCGGCACTGCCCACCACGGTGGACATCAGCGCCTGCTGGCGCGCGCTGAGGGCGGGCGCGACGGCGGCATCGCGGGCCCAGGCCATGTTGGCGAAAGACAGGGCCAGCGCGGCGGCGGCCCGGGGAAATGCGGCGTGCATGCGGCCTCCGAAGTGAGCGATATGGCGTGCAGCATAGCGCGGCACGCGATTTCGCGCAGTCCGATAGGCGCATGCACTGCGCCAGATCAAGACAGCTTCTAAAACCACGTCTCCACTTGCAGGCCGAACGAGGTGCCGCTGGTGGCGTTGCCGTACACGGGCCCCGATTCATTGGCCTTGTTGACGGCGGCCGTGGCGGCGTCGTTCCATTTGCCGTAGGTGACGAAGGCGCGCAGCTCGGGACGCGACCAGTAACCCTTGCCCGCCGTCAGGGTGGGCGCGAAGGTCAGCTTGGTCAGGCGCTGCGCGGCGCCGCCCGTGGGCGAGGTCACGCGGTCCGTGCCCAGCTCGAACTGCAGCTTGAAGTTGTCGTTGACGGCATACACGGGGCGCACGCCCAGGGTGGTCCAGGTCGAGCTGCCGCCCGAGACGTTGGATTTGTCGCGCTGCACGATGGCCACCATTTCCGCGCTCCACTCGGGCGTCGGCTGTATCCACAGCGAATTGAAGATGCGCAGGCGCGTCACGTCGCTGCCGTTGCGGATCGAACCCGTGGTGCCCATGCGGTCGCAGCACTGGCCGCCGGCGCCCGTGCCCGGCCCCACGCCGTACTGGATGCCGAAGGTATTGGCGCCGCCCCACACTTTATCCTGCTTGTGCAGCACGGTCGCCTGCCAGCCGCCGTGCGAGGTGCTGTCCTTCTTGTCGGGCGTGATGAGGGTGGTCAGCACTTCGAGCGTGCCATCCTGATTGACGGGAATGCCCTGGTAGACGAGATTTTGCCGGATGGCCGAGTTGCCGGGCTTGTCGTTATCCTTGAAGAAACCATAGCTGATGCGGCCCGGTCCCAGCTTGTACTGGTCGATGCCGCCGCCAGTGCCGTTCATATTGATATATTGCAAGTCGAGCATGTGGATGTCGGGACGCATGTAGTAGCGCTTGCCGATCCAGGCCGTGCCGCCGTTGAGCGTGGGTATGTTTTTCGCTTCCACGTACATCTTCGACATGCTCAGGTCCGCATCGCTGACGGCGGAGCTGGGCGTGTAGGCTGCCACCATGACGTGGCCGACGAAGCTGACGCCGTTGGGCGACCTGGCCATTTCTTTCTGGTATTCGAATTCGCCATAGGTGTCGCATTCGTTGCCGAGCCGGTAGCGCATGGTGTTGCCGCCCAGGCCGTAGCAGCTTTGCGGGCCGCGGCTGTCCGTGCTCGAACCGAGGCCGGCGCGGAAGTAGCCGTGGTATTCGCCTTCGGCATCGCTGGCGTGGGCGGCGCCGCAGGCCAGCAGCATGGTGCAGGCGAGGGCCAGCGAGGTCTTGATCGGGTGTTGCATGAAATCTCCTTGTCGTTATTAAAATGCGTGCTTGGGCACGTCGTACCGGATCGCTGCCGATCCAATCGGGGGGCTGCCTGGGCGGAAGGCTCAGGCGGCCAATATCTGTTTCGATGAAATCAGGTTGCCGGGCTGGCGCCGCGTGCGCGCCACGCCTTGCGCGTCGAACAGGTGGAAGGCGCTGCTGGCGGCCGAGACCGTGAACGGCTGGCCCAGCGGCACGCGGTTGTTGCCGTCGCCGCGTATCACCAGTTCCTGGCCGTTGTCCAGCGCCAGGTAGATGAAGTTGGCTTCGCCCAGGTGTTCCACCAGGCTGACGACGCCCTGGAAGCGGGCGCCGCCATCGCCGTTTTCCAGGATGTGTTCGGCGCGCAGGCCCACCGTGACGGCATCGCCCGCATGCAGGCCGGCCGGATCGACGAGGGCCGTGATTTCCTGGCCGCTGGCCAGGGTCACACGCACGCCATCGTCCTGCGCGGCGATGACTTGTCCTTCGAAGAAATTCATCATGGGCGCGCCGATGAAGCCGGCCACGAAGCGGTTGGCCGGCTGCTGGTACAGCTCGAGCGGCGTGCCCGCCTGCTGGATATGGCCGCCATGCATGACGACGATCTTGTCGCCCAGGGTCATCGCCTCGACCTGGTCGTGCGTCACATACACGATGGTGGCGTTCAGCTGGCGGTGCAGCTTGGCGATTTCCAGCCGCGTCTGCACGCGCAGGGCCGCGTCGAGGTTCGACAGCGGCTCGTCGAACAGGAACAGCTGCGGCTCGCGCACGATGGCGCGACCGATGGCCACGCGCTGGCGCTGGCCGCCCGACAGTTCGCGCGGCAGGCGCTCGAGCAGGTGGTCGATCTTCAGGATGGCGGCCGCGTGGCGCACGCGCCGGGCGATGTCGTCCTTGCCGGCGCCGGCGATCTTCAGGCCGAAGGCCATGTTGCGGAACACGCTCATGTGCGGATACAGCGCATAGCTCTGGAAGACCATGGCGATGCCCCGCTCGGCGGGCGGCAGGTCGTTGACGACCTTGCCGCCGATGGACAGGGTGCCGTGCGAAATGCTTTCCAGGCCGCACAGCATGCGCAGCAAGGTCGACTTGCCGCAGCCGGAAGGGCCCACCAGCACGACGAATTCGCCGTCGCGGATGTCGAGGTCGATGCCGGCCAGCACATTGTGGCGGCCGTCGTAGGATTTGGTCAGTTGTTGCAGGCTTACATGGGCCATGGCGCACCTATTATTTGACCGCGCCGGATGTCAGGCCGCGGATCAGTTGACGAGAGAAAATGACGTACATGACGAGCACGGGAATGACGGCCAGCGACAGCGCCGCCAGCACGGAGTTCCAGTCCGTCACGTATTGCCCGATGAATTGCTGCACGCCCAGGGTGACGGTCTTGGTGCGGTCCGATGGCGCCAGGATCAGTGGGAACCACAGATCGTTCCAGGCGGGAATCATGGTGAACACGGCCACCGTGGCGATGGCGGGGCGGATCAGGGGCAGGATCACCTGGAAGAAGATGGCGAATTCGCCCACGCCGTCGCAGCGCGCCGCATCCTTCAGTTCGCGCGGCACCTGGCGCACGAATTCGGACAGGATCATCACGGCCAGCGGCAGGCCCTGCGCCGTGTACACGAGCACCAGCGCCGTCAGGGTGTTGATCAGGTCGAGCCGCACCACCAGTTCCAGGATGGAGACCGTGCCCAGGCGGATGGGGATCATGATGCCCAGCGCCAGGTACAGGGTCAGCAGGCGGTTGCCCGTAAACGTGTATTCGGACAGGGCCCAGGCCGCCATGGCGCCGAACAGCACGATCAGCAGCAGCGACAGCAGGGTGACGAACAGGCTGTTGCCGAAGTACAGCAGGAAGTCCGAATTGGCCAGCACCTTGTGAAAGCCCACGAGGGAAAAGGTGGCGGGCGTGGGCAGGGCCAGCGGATTGTCGAAGATGGCGGCCCGCGTCTTGACCGAGTTGATCAGGATCAAGACGATGGGGAACAGGGCGATCAGGGTGTAGCCGGCCAGGATCACGTGCACGGCGGCGCGGCCCAGGGGGCGGGTGGAAACGTTGCGCATGGCGGCCCTTACAGTTCGTAGCGTGTCAGCTTGCGCTGCACGAAAAAGAAATACACGCCCACGCCCGCGAGGATGACGAGGAACATCATGGTGGCCACGGCCGCGCCCATGGTGGGACTGCCCAGCTGGGCCTGGTAGCCGAAGAAGGTGCGGTAGAAGAAGGTGCCGAGGATGTCGGTGGCGTAGTTCGGCCCCGCCAGCGCGCCTTTCACGGAATACACGAGGTCGAAGGCATTGAAGTTGGCGACAAACGTCAGGATGGTCACCAGCCCCAGGGTGGGCCAGATCAGCGGCAGCTTGATTTGCCAGAAGATGCGCATGGCGCCGGCCCCTTCCGCGTGGGCCGCCTCGATGATTTCCTCGGGCACGGCCAGCAGGGCCGCATAGATCAGCATCATGGGAATGCCGATGTATTGCCAAACAGAAATGAGCGCGATGGTCAGCAGGGCCGTCGATTCCTGGCCCAGCCATGGCGCGAAGTAGCTGCCGATGCCCACGCCATCCATCAGCGACTGGCCCACGCCCCACAGCGGCGACAGGATCAGCTGCCAGATGAAGCCGATGATCACCACGGACAATAATGTGGGCAGGAAGATCAGGGTGCGGTAGCTGCGCTCGCCCTTCAAGCCCTTGAGGCTGAAGAGGGTGGCCAGCAGCAGGCCGATGGGATTTTGCAGCAGCATGTGGATGAGAAAAAACTTGCAGTTGTTCCACATCGCATTCCAGAAACTTTGCGACCACTGCGGGTCGAACAGGATGGTGGCGTAGTTGGCCAGGCCGGCAAAATGGTGCTGGCCGCCCTCATCGGTCGTGTACAGGCCCAGGCGCAGGGTATCGGCCAGCGGCAAGGCGCTGAACAGCGAGTAGATGACCAGCGCCGGGGCCAGGAACACGAGCACGTGCCATGGGAAAGCTTTTTTCACGGCGAAACTCCAGACGAAGAAAAGCACCGGCGGCGGGGCCGCCGGCAAAACCGTGCCACCGGCTGCCGCATCGCATTGCTCGGGCCGGTTGCGCGGGGAGGATGGGGGGATTTATTGCTGCTGCGGCTTGTACCACTTGGCAAAGCCGGACTGGATCTGGCGCGCCGCGTCTTTCGGTGCCAGCTTGCCGTTCAAGACCTGGGCGTTGACGTTCCACAGTTCGTTTTCCATGCTCGGTTCGCCACGGTTGAGGATTTGCGCGTTCAGACGGATGGTCGAGGCGCAACTGGCGCGCCAGCCGTTCATCTGCTTGGCCAGCGGATCCTTGATGGAAATCAAATGGTTCGACAGCGAGAAGAAGCCCGTCACCTTGTTGGTGTAGATGTCGGCGAATTCCTGCGAACCGAGCCAGGCGAGGAATTTGTAGGCGTCTTCCTTGTTCTTCGACTTCTTGTTGACGCTCATGCCGATGTCCGTGTGGTCCGAGATATAGCACTTGTCGCCCGCCTTGCGCACGGGCGGGTTGAAGGCGCCCAGCTCCAGCTCAGGGTCCTGCTTGAAGTAGGCGATGTCCCAGGAGCCGGACGGGTAGATGGCGGCCTTGCCCAGCGCGAACTGGTTCTGGCTGTCGCCATAGGTTTGCGCGCTGGCGCCCTTGGACAGATAGCTGCCCAGCCGGGCTTCATATTCCCAGGCGGCGACGAATTGCGGATCGGTAAACTTGGCCTTGCCGGCGATCAGCGCCTTGCGGCCATCCTCGCCCTTCCAGTAATTGGCGCCGATGCTGGTAAACACCACCTGGTTGGCTTCCCACTGGTCGGCCGTGCCCAGCGCCAGCGGCGCATACTTGCCGCTCTTCCTGACCGTTTCCAGTACCTTGAAGAATTCCTCTTCCGTGGCCGGCGGCTGCAGTTTCAGTTCGCGGAAGATTTTCTTGTTGTACAGGAAACCATGCATGACGGAGGCGATCGGCATGCAGAAGGTGTCCTTGCCATCGTCCGTCTGCCACGCCACCTTGGCCGAGACGGGGAAGTTGTCCATGCCGGCCTTGCCGTCGAGCTTTTCCAGCTGGCCCCGCTTGTACAGGGCCAGCGAGACGTCGAACGGGCGGCAAGCCAGCAAGTCGCCGGCCGTGCCGCCGCTCAGGCGCGCGTTCAGGGTGGAATCGTATTCGGTGGGGGCGGTGGGCGAGAACTTGATCTCGATGCCCGGATGTTTTTTCTGGAAGGCGGGGATGAGCACCGTTTCCCACAGGGTCTTGTCGTCCACGCGCCAGCTTTCGATGGTCAGCGTGCCCGCCTGTGCCGTGCCGCTGGCCAGCAGCAGTGCCAGCAATGTGTTGCGCGCGGCCACGCCGCCTTGTGCATGCAATCGCATGATGTCTCCTTGTTGGTGTTGGTCTTGTTTGACTGCCTGTTACGCTGCAGTTGGCGGACAGTAGCATCGGGGAAAATGTGACGCCAGCTCCCGGCATTGCGCTGGCGATCGTCTCTTATCTTGTTGATTTCAAAGGATAATATTGAAATGCGCAGGTGCGCTTGCTTACCTTTCCTTACCGTCATCCGCTGCCATGGCGCGCCGCGCGGGGCGTCAGGCGGCAGCGGTGGTTTAGCCGCCGCGCAAGATCGGGCAACAAAAGCTCACATTTCTTTACAAATCAAGGTACTAAATTACCAACCTGCTGTTTTGTAGTTGGGCTATAGTTTGTCGCGACAAGAACAAGGGGACAGCATTGAAGACGCCACCGCGCAGCACCGCCGACCTCCATGCCGGGGCCGCCCGCCGTCGCGGCGTGGCGGCACTGGCACTGCTATCACTGATGTGGACCGGCGTGCCCGTGCGGGCCGAGCCGCTGCAAGTGCTGCACTGGTGGACCTCGACCGGCGAGCGCCGCGCGGCCGACGTGCTGGTGGCGCGCCTGGCGCAGGAAGGCGTCGAGTGGCGCGACGCGGGTATCGCGGGCGGCGCCGGCGTCGGCGCGGGCAAGGTGCTGAAGAGCCGCGTGCTGGCCGGCAATTCGCCGGAAGTCATGCAGCTGATCGGCTACACCCTGGGCGAGTGGAGCGACCTGGGCCTGCTGCTGCAGCTCGACAGCGTTGCCGCCAGCAACAACTGGCGCGCGACCATGTATCCCACCGTGTGGGGCCTGCTGCAGAACCGCGGCCATACGATGGGCGTGCCGGCCGGCATCCACCGCATCAATACCCTGTTTTACAACCGCAGGATATTCCAGCGCCTGGGCCTGGCCGTGCCGCGCAGCTGGAGCGACTTCGAGCGCGTGGCCGCCACGCTGCGCCAGGCCGGCATCACGCCGCTGGCGCAAAGCAGCGAGGCGTGGCAAGTGGCCACCCTGTTCGAGACGCTGGTGCTGGCCGAATCGGGACCTGCCTACTACCGCGCCCTGTTTGTCGACAAGAAAGCCGAGGCGTATGCGGACCCCCGCCTGCGGCACGCCTTGCAGCGCTTGAGGTCACTCAAGCAATGGATGGCGGCGCCGCTGCGCGAACAGGGCTGGCCCGAGATGGCGCGCCAGGTCGGTGATGGCGAGGCGGCCATGTATATCATGGGCGACTGGGCGAAGGGCGAGCTGAACGCCTGGGGCCGCGCCACGGACGAGGTCTTCGGCTGCGCCGCCGCGCCCGACACGGGCGAATATCACCTGTACAGCATCGATACGCTGGCCATGTTCGCTTCGGACTACACGCACCAGGGCGCGCAGGAAAAGCTGGCGCAGGTGGTCGCTTCGCCGTCCGTGCAGCTCGAGTACAGCCAGGTAAAGGGCTCGATTCCCGCCTTGCGCCAGGCCGACCTGTCGCGCCTGGACAGCTGTGGGCGCGCCTCGGCGCAGGCGTTCGCGCGCGGCGCCGCCTTCCAGGCGCCCAGCCTCGTGCACCGCATGGCCACCGATGAAACCAGCAAGGACGCCATCATCGCCGAGGTGCACCGCTATTTCCTGGACGAGACGATCAGCGCGGCCGACGCCCAGCGCCGCATCGGCAGCATGTTGCAGGCGCTGAATAAAAAAGGACGAGACCATGTCACGCAAAATCCTGGTCGTTGACGACGATCAAAAGACCCGCATGCTGCTGAAGGCCTACCTGGAAAAGAACCAGTACGAGGTGGGACTGGCGCACGATGGCGCCACCTTCCTGGCCGAATTCCATCGCCACGTCGATAGCCTGTCGCTGGTGATCCTCGACGTGATGCTGCCCGACACGGACGGCTTTGCCCTGTGCAAGGTGGTGCGCGCCCGCTCGAACGTGCCCATCATCATGCTGACGGCCAGCTCCGACGAGACGGACAGGGTGGTGGGCCTGGAGCTGGGCGCCGACGATTACATCGCCAAGCCCTACAGTCCGCGTGAATTGCTGGCGCGCATCAAGGCCATCCACCGCCGCACGGGCATCGACGCGGCCGCGCCGCCCCGCTTTTACCGCTTCGTGGGGTTCACGCTCGACACGCTGGAACGCACGGTGACGGATGCCGATGGCGAGGCGCTGCAGCTGACGGGCCTCGATTTCCAGCTGCTGCGCTACTTTGTCGAACATCCGGGCGATATCCTCGACCGCAGCGTGCTGTGCGAACAGACGCGGGGGCGCGACGCGGGGCCGCTCGACCGCTCGCTCGACGTGCAGGTGAGCCGGCTGCGCCTGCGCCTGAAGGATGATGGCAAGCAACCCGTGCTGATCAAGACGGTGCGCGGTGCCGGTTATGTGTTTTCGGCCGACGTGAGCAGTGCGCATGCCTGAGCGGGGCGCGCGCCGTCTGCTCGAGCGCCTGCTGCCGCCATCGCTGCTGGGCCGCCTGTCCGTCGTGATGGTGGCCGGTGTGCTGGCCACGCAACTGGTGGGTAACCTGATCTGGGCCGCGCAGCTGCGCCGCGACTCGGCGGTGGAGGCGCGCATGGCGTCGCAGCACCTGGCCCGCAGCGCCGCCAGCACCATCCGTTTCTTCCTCAGCCTGCCGGCCAACTACCGCCCCATCCTGATTCAGCAATTTCGCGAGATGGGCGGCACGCGCTTCTTTGTCAACGTCAACCAGGGGCCGCTGGCCATTCGCGAAATCGCACCGCACGCGCTGGCCGATACGGTGGTGGCCACGGTGGGCGCGGCGCTGAAGAGCGACTTGCCGCAGCTGGCCGGCTACCGCGTGGGCTTCGCCTGGCCGAGCGACCTGGTGGTGGCCGACAGCGGTGCGCACATCGGCGACTTGCCGGAAAACTGGGTCCAGCATATCTTGCTGCTGAAACCGAATCCCGCGCCCGTCCTCGTGATCCAGGCCGAGCTGGAGCCGGGCAACTGGCTGTACCTGGCGGCACTGATGCCCAACCCGTATTTCTTGCAAAGCAGTAATCCGTGGACCCTGGACCGGGTGCTGCTGCAGGCATTGTCGCTGGCGGCCGTGCTGCTGCTGTCCATCCTCGTCGTGCGCTGGACCACGCGGCCGCTGGCGGCCCTGTCGGATGCGGCCGAAGCGTTTGGCCGCGGCGAGACGCCGCCGCCCCTGCCGCAGACGGGCAGCCGCGAGTTCGTGCAGACGGCGCGCGCCTTCAGCGGCATGCGCGAACGCATCCAGCGCTATCTGGAAGACCGCGAACGGCTGTTCGTCTCGATTTCGCACGACTTGCGCACGCCCATCACGCGTTTGAAACTGCGCACGGAACTGCTCGACGACGATGTGCAGCGCAATGAATTCCACGACGACCTCGACGAGCTGGACATGATGGTCAAGGGGGCGCTGCAATGCGTGAAGGATAGCGACATCCATGAAAACGCCACCGAGGTGCGCCTGGATCCTTTGCTGCAGCGCATGGTGCGCGGGACCCAACTGGCTGGCCACGAGGTGCATTACGCGGAGACGGGCTTGAGCGTGAAGGCCAAGCCCCTGGCCCTGAAGCGCGCCATCGGGAATCTGCTCGACAATGCCCTGTTTTATGGCAAGACGGCCCACCTGTCGGCGTGCCGTGAAGGAGGGCATATCGTCATCCGCATCCGCGACGACGGCCCCGGCGTGGCCGAAGAGGCGTTCGCCAGCCTGTTCCAGCCGTATGTGCGCCTGGAGCATGGCCGCGAGCAGAATGCGCATGGCATGGGGCTGGGGCTCGGCATTGCGCGCAGCATCGTCCAGGCCCACGGCGGCGAGCTGACCCTGGCCAACCACCGCGACGGCGGCCTGGAAGCGACCATCCGCCTGCCGGCCCAGTGAGGCGCCGGCGGCAGCGTCAGGCCAGCAGCGCGCTGGGCACGCGGGGCGAGGACATCAGGTCGAGGAAGGCGGCCCAATGGGCGGCACGCGTCGCGCCCTGGCGCTCGACATAGGCTTTCGCCATGTCCTGGCCCAGGTTGTAATTGATGACGTACGCGCCCATGGCATCGTAGAACTGCAGGCGCTGCGCGGATTTTTCGGCCGGATACAGGCGCACGTTGACCAGCCATTCCAGCGCTTCTTCGCGCGTGATGCCGCCTTCGAGGTACTGGCGCGCGATGTCGTTGTCGGCGTAGCCGAGTCTGGCCAGCAGCTGGTTCAGTTGCGCGTAGCGGGGCGCCAGCTTTGGCTCGAGGCCGGCCAGCGGATACAGCACCTGCTGTTCGAAGTCCAGCCTTTCCGCCTCCGTGAAACTCAGTTCGATGCCGTAATTGGCCGTACCTTCGGCGATCAAGGATTGCGGCGAATACAGGGGATAGATGCAGTATTCCATCCAGCCCTTGCCGCGCACCAGGTCGCGTTCCAGCAGCACGTTGTAGACGTGGTGGCCCGGATACGCTTCGTGGCAACCGAGGTCGACGGCGCGATCGATATACACGGGCAAGTCCGTATTGATCTGGATCACGCTCTGGTAGTTGCCCTTGTACCAGTTGTAGCCGCTCCAGGGCTTGTCGGTGACGAATTCCAATATAAAATCTTCGCCTTCGGGCAGGGCGATGTACTGCAAGGTGCGCTCGCGGCCCGCGCGGATGGCCGCCTCCATGACGGCGCGCAGCTTGTCGGCGGGAATGACGAGTTGCGCGCGCAAGGCATTCACGCGTGCGCTGACCGTGCCGCCGCCGGGCAGCAGGGCGTCGATCTGCGCCACCAGTGCTTGGTAGTACGCGCGGCTGTGATGGGGCGAGACGGCGTCGTACAGGCGCGCGCTTTGTGTATCGAAATCGAGGCGCGATCCCTGCAGCATGTCCGCCTTGGCCAGCACGGCCTGCAATTGCTTGCGCAGGTTGACTGCGCGTAAGGAGGCGTCACCAGCCAGCAGGGCCAGTGCGTCCTGCGCGGCAGCCTGGATATCGCTCAGACCCTGTTGCCGCTCTGCCGCTTCCTGTTGCCAGGCGGGCGGGCCGTAATAGGCGTCGACATACGACGCATCATGCTGGCCCATGGCCAGGACCAGCTTGACGTAGCGTTCGGCCACGTCGGCAAGGGGAGGGGAGTTGCTGTCGTTGTTCGTCATGGCGGCAGGGTTTTTCGCGGTTGGGCAGCGCCTATTGTATAGCGCAATGGCATGCGCGTGAGGCGTGTACGCGTCACATCATTTCTCTACAGTAACTGGGGAAACGCATCTTGATATACATCAGTGATCCCGGCATTCGGCCCCTGCGTCATGCGGTTTCGCCGCAAGATGGCGTGGTCTTCTTTTTTATGCAACCACGTGACTTTCTCCTTGATCTTCCTTCGTTTATGGACGAATATGGTGGTCGAGATCCGGCACTATCTGACGTCATCGGGCAGGGATTTATACACGGAATGGCTGAAACGCCAGCGCGATACTACGGCCAGGGTGGCCATAGCCCGGCGCGTGCTGCGTATGATTCCCGGCAATTTTGGCGACCACAAGTTCTGCCATGACGGCGTGTGGGAGTTACGGATCGATGTGGGAGCCGGTTACCGTATCTATTACGCCATTGCCGGGGAGCAGATCATTTTATTGCTGTGCGGAGGCGACAAGCGCACGCAGCCGAAAGATATCGAATACGCTTGTGCCTGCTGGCACGACTGGAAGGAGAGAGGACATGAAAGAGGAACTAAGCAAACCACCGAGAGACCGCTCGCATGACGAGGCGATGGCTGAACTGTACCGCGACGATCCCGAACTCGCCCTCGAATTGATCAACAATATCCTCGTCGATGGCGACCACGGCGAACTGCTGGCCGTGCTGCGCCAGCTGACGCGCGCCTTTGGCGGCGTGCCGGCCGTGGCGCAGGCGGCCAGGCTTAATCCCACTCAGCTGTACCGTACCCTGTCGCCCGAGGGCAATCCCTCGCTGAGCACCTTGACGGCCATCCTCGATGCCATGGGCTTGCGGCTGGCCGTGGAACCCAGGCAGCCCGAACGTCCATTTCCCGCGCCGGCCGCCTGAGTCCACCGCGTGCGCTTAAAACTCCACGGGCCGGGCCTCGCGCATGGCTTGTGTCATGGCCAGGCCGATGCGCGTCGCTTCCGTCGCGTCGTGCAAGGTCAATGACAAGGTGCGCCGGCCCAGTGCCGCATCCGTGAACTCCTGCGCCTCGATCAGGAAGGCGTCGGCGAAGCGGGCATAGAAGTCCGGCGTGCACTCGTTGCGCACGCCGTGCGCATCCGAAATTTCCACGCGGTTCAGGCGCGGATTGCTGCCCACAGCCAGGCGGCCGCCCGTGCCGAACACTTCCGTCAGGGTTTCGTGGCCATGCGCCATGGTGCGCGACGCCATGAAGCTGGCCATGCTGCCGTCGCTGAACTCGACCGTCGCCAGGCCGTTGTCGACGTCGCCGAAGGCCTGCAAGCCCGTGTGGATGGCGTTGGTGCCGCTCGCATACACGCGCTTGGGCACGGGATTGCCCAGCAGCCAGCGCGCCAGGTCGATATCGTGCACGCTGCAATCGAGGAAGATGCCGCCGCTGGTGGGGGCGAAGCGCATGAAGGCGCCGCTGGGGTCGTTCTGGTCGCAGGTTTGCGAACGCACCAGATACGGCTTGCCGATGCGCCCTAGTGCGATCTTTTGCTGCGCGTCATGATAGCTGGCGTCGAAGCGCCGCACGAAACCGATCATGATGGTCAGCTGCGGGTGGCGCGCCGCTTCCGCTTCCACCTTCAGGCAGTCGGCCAGGTCCAGCGATAGCGGTTTTTCGCAAAACACGTGCTTGCCGGCGCGCAAGGCGGCGATGATCTGGTCCGCATGCAGCGAGGTGGGCGTGACGAGAAACACTGCGTCCAGGCCCGGGTGGGCCAGCAGGGCGTCGTAGTCGGCATAGCCGGTGGTGATGCCGAGCTGGCTGGCGGCCCAGTCCAGTTCGGCCGGCACGGGGCTGCAGGCGGCCACCACTTGCGCGTTCGGCACGCGCTGCGCCAGGTTGATGGCATGGCGTTGGCCCAGCCGGCCCAGGCCGACGATGCCGACTTTTAATGTTGGGGATGACATGTGGTCTCCAGTATCTTGTTTTTGTATTTTTACAGGGTCACGACACGAGGTTTACAACACGACCCTCGCGCCACGACAGTGTCGCCGCCTCGGCCAGTTCCAGTGCCTTCAAGCCATCGTGGACGGTGGTGCGCAGCGGCGTGCCGTGGGTGAGGGCGTCAAAGAAATGCGCCATTTCCTGCGCGTAAGCATGGCGATAACGTTCCAGGAAGAAATCTTCCGGCTTGTCCACGCTGACGTTCACCGAGCCATAGGCCGTCACTTCCGTCGGCTTGTGGTTGCCCGCCTGCAGCATGCCGGCGCTGCCCAGCACTTCGAAGCGCTGGTCGTAGCCGTAGGCGGCGCGGCGCGAGGCATTGATCTGGCACAAGCGGCCCTTGGCCGTGCGGATGGTGACGACGGCCGTATCGAGGTCGCCCGCCGCGCCGATGGCCGGATCGACGAGGCAGCTGCCCGTGGCGTGCACGCTGACGGCGTCATCGTCGAGTATCCAGCGGAAGATGTCGAAATCGTGGATCAGCATATCCTTGAAGATGCCGCCCGACACCTTGATGTAGCTCACGGGTGGCGGACCGGGATCGCGGCTGGTGACGACCAGCAATTCCGGCGTACCGATTTCGCCTGCCTCAATCCGTGTCTTGACTGCATTGAAGGTGGGATCGTAGCGGCGCTGGAAGCCCAGCATGCACAGCACCTTGGCTTCCTTGACGGCGGCGGCGCAGGCGCGCGCCCGGTCGATGGTCAGATCGACGGGTTTTTCGCAAAAGATGGCCTTGCCGGCGGCGGCCGAGCGCAGGATCAGGTCCGCGTGGGTGTCCGTGCTCGAGGCGATGACGACGGCCTTGACGGCCGGGTCGGCCAGCGCCGCTTCCACCGTGGCGCTGCTGCCGCCATGCAGGCCGGCCAGCGCGGCCGCCGCTTCCTGGTTGACGTCGACCACGTACTTGAACTGCACGCCGGGCTGGGCAGCCAGGTTGGCCGCGTGGATTTTGCCGATGCGTCCGGCGCCGAACAACGCTACTTCAATCATCATGTTCTCCTGGGGTGTGGATTTCTTCGATGTCGAGCTCTAATTTGTATGCCAGCGCGATGAACAGCGCCTGGCACAGGCAGATGGTGCTGGTCAGCGAGCGGAAGGCGAAGGCGCTGCCCTCGGTGACGGTGAGCAGCGCGTCGGCGGCCCGCGCGAGCGGGGCCAGCTTGCTGTCGGTAATCACCAGGACCTTGGCGCCCTTGTCTTGCGCCGCCTTGATGCACTGCTGGGTTTCCTTGCCGTAAGGCGAGAAACTGATGGCGATCGCCACATCGCGTTCGCGCACGCTGCGCATCTGTTCGCGGTGCATGCCGCCCAGTCCGCTGATCAGGTGCACGCGCTTGTCCGTGTGTTCCAGCGCGTAGGCGATGTAGGAGGCGATCGGAAAGGACCGGCGTACGCCGATCACATAGATGTTTTCCGCTTTGAGCAGCAGGTTGACGGCCGCTTCCAGTTGCACGTCGTCGAGCCCGGCGGCCAGGTCGTCGAGGCCGGCGCGGCTGGCGCCGACGAATTCGCGCGTCAGGTCGCCCGCGCTGAGGGCCGCGTCGCGCGTGGAAATGAGCTTGCGGATGCGCTGCTGGTAGTCGGGCGTGGCGCCGGCCTGGTCCGTGTACGCCTGGCGGAACACATCTTGCATTTCGGAAAAGCCCGTGTAGCCGAAGCGCTGCGCGAAACGCACGATGGCCGACGGCTGCACGTCGCAGGCGGCGGCGATGTCGCTGATGCGCTCGAGCATCAGGCTGGCGCGGTGCTTTTCGATGTATTGCGCGATGACTTTCAACTGGCGCGACAGGTTGTCGTACTCGGCGGCAATGTGCTGCATCAGCTGTTCGATGGGGGCGGTGGCTGCCATGATTTTTTTCCTCGGTGTGCTTGCTGGGCCGCGATGACGTATCAATTCCGTGCGGCTGGTTCTGGCGAGAATTATAGGAGGGAATCCTGAAAATAGAAACGAATTTCTATTTAAATTTATTTTGAAAATTTTATTGCATTTGTCTTTTTTGTGGCCTAAGCTGTGCGCAGTGCATCGGTTCGCGTGCCGCAAGGCCAGGCCGGTGACACCCTTCATAAAAGCTCGCAACTATAAAAATTAATCCGTCTAGGAGACATTCATGCATAGCAATAAAAGCAAGGGTTTGATGAAGTGCCTGGCCATCGCCAGCCTGGGCCTGAGCCTGGGATTGAGCACGGGCGCCAGCCATGCTGCCGGCGAGAAATTCGTCATGGTCAGCCATGCGCCGGACTCCGATTCCTGGTGGAACACCATCAAGAACGCCATCAAGCAAGCGGGCGAGGACTTCAACGTGTCCGTCGACTACCGCAATCCGCCGAATGGCGACCTGGCCGACATGGCGCGCCTGATCGAGCAATCGGCCGCGCGCAATTACGATGGCTTGATCGCCGACATCGCCGATTTCAGCGTGCTGCAAAAGCCGCTGGGCACGGTCGTGGCGAAGAAAATCATGCTCGTGACCATCAATTCGGGCACCCTGGCGCAAAGCGAACAGTTGAAAGCCATCATGCACGTGGGCCAGCCCGAGTATGACGCGGGCCTGGGCGCCGGCAAGCGGGCCAAGGAAGCGGGCATCAAATCGTTCGTGTGCGTGAATCACTATGCGATGAATGCATCGTCGTTCGAACGCTGCCGCGGTTTTGCCGATGCGCTCGGCGTCGATTTCAAAGCGTCCACGCTCGACACTAATGGCGTCGACCCTGGCGTGATCGAAAGCAAGGTCAGCGCCTATCTGCGCAGCAATCCGAAGACCCAGGCCGTGCTGGCGCTGGGACCGGATTCGGCGCCGGCCGCCATGCGCGCCGTCGAGAAGCTGGGCCTGAAAGGCAAGATGTACTTCGCCAGCTTCGACTTGTCGGAAGAAATCGCCAAGGGCATCAAGGATGGCAGCATCCAGTTCGCCATCGACCAGCAGCCCTACCTGCAAGGCTACATTCCCGTCGCCGTGATGGCCATCATGAAACAGCAAAAAATCACGGACCTGGCCAAGGTCAAGGAAATCCTGATCGCCAATCCGAAATATCAGGCGCGCCTGGCGGAATACGGCCTGACGCCCATCTACGGCCCGCGCCACATCAGCTCCGGCCCCGGTTTCGTGACCAAGGAAAACATCGCCAAGGTCGAAAAGTACGCCGGCCAATACCGCTAAGCCACCCAGTCGCCACCAGGAGTTGCCCAGCGCCGCACCGCCTCCCGCGGGCGGCGCATGGGAGCAACACGCCTGGCGCCAGCGATGCCGGCAGGAAAGTAATCGGAATTGGTAACAAGTATCACTGAAAGGACTTCGTATGACTGCGCTCAAATCCAGCCTGGCTAGCCCCGGCAAGTATCCTCCTCCGCCTCCGGGCGCCTCCAGCAAGCCAGTTGCCGCCGCCGACGAGCGTGTGGGCACGACCAGCTGGGTCAAACGGTTTTTCGGCCGCCCCGAGTTCGCCTCGATCTCCGGCGCGGTGCTCGTGTTTGCCTTCTTCGTCATCACGGCCGGCGATTCCGGCATGTTCAACCTCGATGGCGTCGTCAACTGGATGCAAGTGGCGTCCTACCTGGGCATCATCGCCATCGGCGCCTGCCTGTTGATGATCGCCGGTGAATTCGACCTGTCGATCGGCTCCATGATCGGCTTTGCCGGCATGATGATCGCCATCCCGACGATTTATTTCCATTGGCCATTGTGGGCCGCGATCCTGTTCGCCTTCGCCGGTTCCATGGCGCTGGGCTGGCTCAACGGCTACATCGTCATCAAGACGCGCTTGCCATCGTTCATCGTCACCCTGGCATTCCTGTTCATCCTGCGCGGCCTGACCCTGGCCCTGTCGATCATGTTCGCCAACCGCACCATCGTCAGCGGCGTGGGCGATCTGGCGGCGCAGGACTGGCTGGCCAGCCTGCTGTTCCACGGCAACGTCGCCACCGGCCTGTTCCAGTGGCTGGGCGCGCATGGCTGGATCGCCGTGCTCGACGACGGCTCGCCGCTGGTGAAAGGCGTGCCGAAAGTCATCGCCTGGTGGCTGGTGCTGGCCGCCGGCGCCGCATTCGTATTGTCGCGTACCCGCTTCGGCAACTGGATGTTTGCCGTCGGCGGCGACGCCAACGCGGCCAAGAATGTAGGCGTGCCGGTGCGCAAGGTGAAAATTTCGCTGTTCGTCTTCACGGCCTTCTGCGCCTGCCTGTTTGCCACCTTGCAAGTATGCGACGTGGGTTCGGCCGCCGCCGACCGGGGCATGCAAAAGGAATTCGAAGCCATCATCGCGGCCGTCATCGGCGGCGCCTTGCTGACGGGCGGCTACGGTTCCGTCGTCGGCGCCTGCTTCGGCGCGCTGATCTTCGGTGTGGTGCAGATCGGCATCACTTATACCAACATCAATTCGGACTGGTTCCGCGTATTCCTCGGCGTGATGCTGCTGATCGCGGTGCTGTTCAATAACTTTGTACGCTCACGCGTCACGGAAGCGAGATAAATCATGAGCGAATATATTCTTGCCCTGGAAAATGTCAGCAAGCGCTTCGGCTCCGTGCTGGCCTTGCAAAACATCACCATGCGGTTGCGCGAGGGGGAGGTTCATTGTTTGCTGGGCGACAACGGCGCCGGCAAGTCGACTTTGATCAAGACCCTGGCCGGCGTGCACAAGCCCACCGATGGGCAATACCTGGTCGATGGCAAGCCCGTCGTCTTCAATTCGCCCAGCGAAGCGCTGGACATGGGCGTGGCCACCGTCTACCAGGATCTGGCGCTGGTGCCGCTGCTGTCCGTGGCGCGCAATTTCTTCATGGGCCGCGAGCCGATGAAAAAGCTGCTGGGCCTGGTTCCCGTGATGGATATCGACTATGCGGCCGACACGGCGCGCGACAAGCTGGCCGAGATGGGCATCATGGTGCGCGACCCGCATCAGGCCATCGGCACCATGTCGGGCGGCGAAAAGCAGTGCCTGGCCATCGCCCGCGCCATCCACTTCGGCGCCCGCGTGCTGATCCTCGATGAACCGACGGCGGCCCTGGGCGTCAAGCAATCGTTCAATGTACTGAAACTGATTTACAAGGCGCGCGAGCGGGGCATTTCCGTGATCTTTATTACGCATAATGTGCACCATGCGTATCCGGTGGGCGACTCGTTCACGTTGTTGAACCGGGGCAAGTCGCTGGGCACCTTCACCAAGGAGACGGTGACCAAGGATGCCTTGCTGGACATGATGGCGGGCGGTGCGGAAATGCAAACGCTGATGAGTGAACTCGACGGTGTCACGATTTAAGGATAGCCATGAATAATTCCACACAATTTGCCCAGGGGCGGGCGCTGGACGTGATCTGCCTGGGCCGCCTGGCGGTGGACCTGTACGCGCAGCAGATCGGCAGCCCCCTGGAAGACGCGACCAGTTTCGCCAAATACCTGGGCGGCTCTTCCGCCAATATCGCCTTCGGCACGGCCCGGCTGGGCTTGAAGTCGGCCATGCTGTCGAAGGTGGGTGACGACCACATGGGCCGTTTCTTGACGGAGACCTTGGCGCAGGAGGGCTGCGACGTCAGCCATGTGGGCATTGACCGCGACCGCCTGACGGCGCTGGTGATGCTGGGCATCAAGGACAAGGACACCTTCCCGCTGATTTTTTACCGTGAAAATTGCGCCGACATGGCCATCGACGCATCGTCGGTGGATGCGGCCTTCATTGCATCGAGCAAAGCCTTATTAATCACCGGCACGCATTTCTCGACTAGCGCCATGCACGCCGTCAGCACGCAGGCATTGCAGCTGGCGCGCGCCAATAATGTGCGCACCGTGCTCGACATCGATTACCGGCCCGTGCTGTGGGGCTTGTCCGGCAAGGCGGACGGCGAAACGCGTTTCGTCTCGAACGAAGGCGTGACCCGCCACTTGCAGGCCATCCTGCCGCAGTTCGACCTGATCGTCGGCACGGAAGAGGAATTCATGATCGCCGGCGGCGGCTTTGATATCATGGCGTCCCTGCGCGCCGTGCGGGCCGCCACCCTGGCCACGCTCGTCGTCAAGCGCGGGCCGCTGGGCAGCGCCATCATCGGCAACGTGGTGCCGGCCAGTTTGGATGACGCGTATAACTACCGCGGCGTGCGCGTGGAAGTCTTGAACGTGCTCGGCGCGGGCGACGCTTTTCTTTCCGGTTTCCTGAAAGGCTGGCTGCGTGGCGAGGATTACGAGGCGTGCTGCCGCTACGCGAACGGCTGCGGCGCCCTGGTCGTGTCGCGCCACGGCTGCGCACCGGCCATGCCGTCGCCCGTCGAGCTCGACTATTTCCTGGCCAATGCGGCCAAACTGACGCAGCCGGACCAGGATGCCACCTTGTCGCGCCTGCATCGCACGACGGTGGCGCGCCCGCAGTGGAATGAACTGTGCGTGTTCGCCTTCGACCACCGTACGCAATTCTTCGAACTGGCGCAACAAACCGGCGCGCCCGAAGCGGCCATTGCGGCCTTGAAGCAATTGATGGTGCAAGCCGTGGCGCAGACGGAAACGGCCTTGCAACTGGCCGGCAAGACGGGCGTGCTGATCGATGGCCGCTATGGCGTCGATGCGCTCAACGATGCGACGGGGCGCGGCTGGTGGATAGGCCGTCCCGTGGAATTGCCGGGATCGAACCCGCTGCAATTCGACTGGGGCCGCTCCATCGGTTCACACCTGCTCAGCTGGCCGAAGGAACACGTGATCAAGTGCCTGGTGCAGCTGCACCCGGATGACGCCGTGGAAAACCGCCTGGAACAGGAAGCGCAGATCAAGGCCCTGTACGATGCGGCGCAAGTGAGCGGTCACGAACTGTTGCTCGAAGTCATACCGTCGGAAGCCTTGCCGCACAGTGAAGACACGGTCTTGCGCGCCGTCAAGCGCCTGTACAACCTGGGCATCTACCCCGAATGGTGGAAGCTGGAAAGCATGTCGGCCCAGCAATGGCAAGCCATCGATGCCCTCGTGCATGAACGCGATCCGTATTGCCGTGGCGTGGTATTACTTGGCCTGAACGCGCCCATCGCCGCCCTGGCCGACAGTTTTGAGCAGGCCAGTGCCAGCAGCACCTGCAAGGGTTTCATGGTGGGCCGCACCATCTTCCAGGAACCGAGCCGCCGCTGGCTGGCCGGCGAACTCGACGATGCGGGCCTGATCGCCGCCGTGCGCGCCAATTTCGAGCAGTTGATTGGTCTGTGGCAGCGCACGCGCAATCGCCTGGAGCGTGCCGCATGAGCGCCACGATCCGATTGACCATGGCGCAAGCGCTGGTGCGCTATCTGTCCGCGCTGCGCACCGAGGACGGCGAACCCTTGTTCGGCGGCGCCTTCGCCATCTTTGGCCACGGCAACGTGGCGGGCATGGGCGAAGCGCTGTACCAGTACCAGGATGTGTTCCCCACCTACCGCGCCCATAACGAACAGGCGATGGCGCACTCGGCCATCGCCTATGCGAAAGCCCACATGCGCCGGCGCATGCTGGCGGTGACCAGTTCCATCGGTCCCGGCGCCACCAACCTGCTGACGGCCGCCGCGCTGGCGCACGTCAACCGTTTGCCCGTGCTCTTGCTGCCCGGCGACGTGTTCGTCTCGCGCGCGCCGGACCCGGTCTTGCAGCAGCTGGAAGACGGCACGGACGGCAGCGTTTCGGTGAATGACGCTTTTAAACCTTTATCACGCTATTTCGACCGCATCGTCTATCCGGAGCAATTGCTCACGGCCTTGCCGCGCGCCATTGCCGCCTTGACGGACCCGGCCGCCTGCGGTCCCGTCACCTTATCGTTGCCGCAAGACGTGCAGACGATGGCGTATGACTATCCGGCCGATTTTTTCGAACCGCGCAGCGTGCGTTTCCGTGCCGTGCCGCCCGTCGAGCAGGAGCTGGAAGAGGCCGTGTTGCTATTGAAAAACGCGAAACAGCCGCTGATCGTCGCCGGCGGCGGCGTGCTGTACGGCCAGGCCGGCGCCGCCCTGCAGGCGTTTGCCGAACGGCATGGCATTCCCGTGGCGGAAACCCAGGCCGGCAAGAGCAGCTTGCCCTGGGACCATCCCTTGCAGCTGGGCGCCATCGGCGTCACCGGTTCGCCCGCCGCGAATGCGCTGGCGGCGGACGCGGACGTGGTGCTGGCCATCGGCACGCGCCTGCAGGATTTCACGACGGGGTCCAACTCCCTGTTTGCGCAGGCGCAACTGCTCAGCCTGAACGTCAACAGCTTTGATGCGCTGAAACGCCGGGGCCTGGGTGTACAGGCGGACGCGACGCTTGGCTTGCAGGGACTGTCGCGGCGGCTGGATGGCTGGCACAGCGCGGGCCAGTGGCAGGAGCGGGCGCAGCAGGAAGCGCATGCCTGGCGCGCCACCTTGCTGGCGATCACCGGCAAGCGGGAAGTGGCCGGCTTACCGTACGACGGCGAAGTCATCGGCGCCGTGCAGCGCTCTTCACTTGACTCCACCACCCGCGACATCGTCGTCTGCGCGGCAGGGACTCTGCCGGCCGAGCTGCACAAGCTGTGGCGGACAAGCACGCCGGGCGGCTATCACATGGAATACGGCTACTCGTGCATGGGCTATGAAATCGCCGGCGGCCTCGGCGTCAAGATGGCCAAGCCTGACTCGGAAGTCATCGTCATGGTGGGCGACGGCAGCTATCTGATGATGAATTCGGAAATCGCCACCTCCGTGATGCTGGACAAAAAACTCATCATCGTCGTGCTCGACAACCGGGGCTATGGTTGCATCAACCGCCTGCAACAGGCCTGCGGCAATGCTTCGTTCAACAATATGCTGCCCGACAGCGCCCCCCGCATCGACTTCGCCCTGCATGCGCAATCCTTGGGCGCGCTGTCCGAACATGTGGGCTCGATTGCCGAACTGGAACAGGCCATGCTGCGTGCCCGGGCAGCTTCGCGCACGTATCTGATCTGCATCGACACGGACGACACGCGCACGACGCAGGAGGGCGGCTGCTGGTGGGAAGTGGCCGTGCCCGAGGTCTCCACCCAGTCCGGCGTGCAAGCTGCGCGTACCCGTTATGAAAACGATCGCCTGAAACAAAGGAATTGAAAATGACTACCTGGAATGTACGCATCGGCATCAACCCGATCTCGTGGATGAACGACGATTTACCGAGCCTGGGCGGCGAGACGCCGCTGGAGACGGCTTTGAAAGAGGGCGCCGAGATCGGCTACGTGGGCTTTGAACTGGGCAACAAGTTTCCCAAGGATGCCCCGGCGCTGAACGCCGTGCTGGGCAAGTATGGCCTGGCGTGCGTCTCCGGCTGGTATTCGGGACGCCTGGCGCAGCGCTCGGTGGAAGACGAGATCGCTTCCGTTGGCCCGCATTTGCGGCTGCTGGCCGACAGCGGCGCCACCGTCATGGTCTACGGCGAAGTGGCCGACGCCATCCAGGGCGAAGCGCGCCCCCTGTATAAACGCCCGCGTTTCCAGTCGCAGCAGCAGTGGCAGGACTACGCCGACAAGTTGACGGCCTTTGCCGCCCATTTGCTGGCGCACGGCGTGCGCCTGGCCTATCACCACCACATGGGCGCCTATGTGGAAACGCCGGCCGATGTGGACCAATTGATGGTCCTGACGGGTCCCGAGGTCGGTTTGCTGTTCGACACGGGTCACATCACCTTTGCCGGCGGCGATGCCTTGGCGGTGTTAAATAAACATATCGACAGGATTTGCCACGTACATTGCAAGGACGTGCGCCCGAATGTGGTGAAACTGGCCCGCAACGGCCACTGGAGTTTTTTGCAGGCGGTGATCAATGGCGCCTTCAGCGTGCCGGGCGACGGCAGCATCGACTTCCCGGCCATCCTGACGCGCTTGTATCTGCACGGCTACGAGGGCTGGCTGGTGGTGGAGGCGGAGCAAGACCCGGCCGTCGCGCCCAGCTACGCATACGCGAAGATGGGCCACGATTACCTGGCGCGCCTGGTCGATGCCATCCCCCGACTGGGCCGGGAGGCGGCATGAGCCCGCTGTTAGTCAAAGCAGGCAAGGCCGGCGGCAAGATTGTGGAAGTCACGCCCGCATCCGCCGGCTGGACGCACGTGGGCTTTGCTGCCCACCGCCTGGCGGCCGGCGAATCGCTGAGCCTGGAGACGGGCCGCCGCGAACTGTGCCTCGTCGTGCTGACGGGCACGGTCACGGTGCAGGCGGGCGATCAAGTCTGGGAAGCCATCGGCAAGCGCGCCAGCGTCTTCGAGGACGTCTCGCCCTACGCCGTGTATGTGCCGCTGGAAACCACGGTGCGTATCACGGCCGTGAGCGCCGCCGAGGTGGCCCTGTGCAGCGCGCCGGCCACGACTCACCGTCCGGCGCGCCTGATCGAACCGGCCAGCATGACGCGCTCCGTGCGCGGCCAGGGCGCCAACACGCGTTATGTGTGCGACATCCTGCCGCAGACGGAAGCCGCGGACGGCTTGCTGGTGGTGGAAGTCGTCACGCCGTCCGGCCACTCGTCGAGCTATCCGCCGCACAAGCACGACAGCGACAATATTCCAACCGAAAGTTCGCTGGAAGAAACCTATTACCACCGCCTGAACCCGGAGCAGGGCTTTGCCTACCAGCGCGTCTATACGGATGACCGTTCCATCGACGAAGCCATGGCCGTGGAAAACCACGACGTGGTGATGGTGCCGCGCGGCTACCACCCCGTCACCGTGCCGTATGGCTATGACGGCTATTACCTGAACGTGATGGCAGGCCCGAAACGCGTGTGGCATTTTAAAAACGACCCGGCCCATGACTGGCTGATGACGAAATAACCAAGGACAAGACAATGACGACCCCGATGATCGGCCACTTTATTGGTGGCAACCCGATGGCTTCGCGCTCGGAGCGCACGAGCGACGTCTTCAACCCCGCCACGGGCGCCGTGACGGCCAAGGTGGCGCTGGCCACCCCTGCCGAACTGAACGCGGCCGTGGCCGCCGCCCATGCAGCGTTTCCCGCCTGGTCGCAAACCTCGCCGCTGCGCCGCGCCCGCGTCATGTTCAAATTTAAAGAGTTGCTGGAAGAACATTCCGACCAGCTGGCGGCCCTGATCACGGCCGAGCACGGCAAAGTGTTCACGGATGCGAAAGGGGAAGTGACGCGCGGCATCGAAGTGGTGGAGTTTGCCTGCGGCATCCCGCAACTGATGAAGGGAGAGTATTCGGAGCAGGTGGCCGGCGGCATCGATGCCTGGTCGATCCGCCAGGCACTGGGCGTCTGTGTCGGCATCACGCCGTTCAACTTTCCCGTGATGGTGCCGATGTGGATGTTCCCGATGGCCATTGCCTGCGGCAATACGTTTGTATTAAAGCCGTCGGAACGCGACCCGTCGGCCAGCCTGCTCCTGGCGCAGCTGCTGACGGACGCGGGCTTGCCCGACGGCGTCTTCAATGTGCTGCAGGGTGACAAGGAAGCCGTCGACGGCTTGCTGCACCACCCGGACGTGCGCGCCGTCAGCTTCGTCGGTTCCACGCCGATCGCCGAATACATCTATGCGACGGGCTGCGCGCAGGGCAAGCGCGTGCAGGCGCTGGGTGGCGCGAAGAATCACATGGTCGTCATGCCCGACGCGGATATCCCGCAGACGGTCGATGCCCTGATGGGCGCCGCGTTTGGCTCGGCTGGCGAGCGCTGCATGGCCATTTCCGTCGTCGTGGCGGTCGGCAATGTGGCGGACCAGCTGGTGGAAGCGCTGGTGCCGCGCATCGCGGCGTTAAAGATCACGCAGGGCATGGATCTGTCGGCCGAGATGGGGCCCGTGGTGACGCAGGTGCACAAGGAGAAGATCGCCGGCTATATCGCGCAAGGTGTGGAAGAGGGCGCCAAGCTCATCTGCGACGGGCGCGGCTTCGTCCTGCCCGGCCATGAGCACGGCTTTTTCCTCGGCGGCAGCCTGTTCGACCACGTCACGCCCGAGATGACGATCTACAAGGAAGAAATCTTTGGCCCCGTGCTGTGCATCGTGCGCGTGCCCGATTTTGCCACCGCGCTGGACCTGGTCAATGCGCATGAATACGGCAACGGCACGGCGATCTACACGCGCGACGGCAACACGGCGCGCGAATACACGCACCGGGTGCAGGTCGGCATGGTGGGCGTCAATGTGCCGATCCCCGTGCCGATGGCCTTCCACAGCTTCGGCGGCTGGAAGCGCAGCCTGTTCGGCGACCACCATGCGCACGGGCCGGAATCGGTGCGTTTCTATACCAAGCAGAAGGCGGTGACGCAGCGCTGGCCGGCCTCGACGGCGGCCGGGGCCGAGTTTGCCATGCCGACCCTGAAGTAATCCCGCTGTAAAACCGGCTGGTTCGTTTCTTGCTTACTGCAATGGTTGTGTTTAGCCATTGCAGATCGCTCCCATGACGTCCAGCCGTACCCAGCCTTTGCGCATCGTCGTCGTCAACACTATTGTCGAGCACGGCGTGCACGAGAATGCGGCCTTGGCTGCCCAGGTGCAGCGCGGCAATGCCTTGCGCATCGGCTTGCTGGAATCGGGGTACGACATCGTCGCCTCCCTCCCAGCCGACCTCTACCTTCCCGAGCGCATCGCGCAGTTGCAGCCTGATCTCATCATCATTGACGCCGAATCGGATGCGCGCGACGTGCTCGAACACATCGTCATCGCCACGCGCGACGAGCGCCGCCCCATCGTGCTGTTTACGGAAGACGGCGCCACGGCCAGCATCGACGCGGCCATGGCGGCCGGCGTGTCCGCCTACATCGTGGCCGGCTTGCATGCCGAGCGCATTCAACCTGTGCTCAACGTGGCGCTGGCGCGCTTCCGCCAGGAAGAAAAATTGCGCGCCGAATTGCACGACACGCGGCACAAGCTGCTTGAACGCAAGGTGATCGAGCGGGCCAAGGGCCTGCTGATGACGCATCACGGCTTGACGGAAGAGCAGGCTTACCAGCGCTTGCGCAGCATGGCCATGAACAAGAAACTCAAGCTGGCGGAAATTGCCCAGCGCATCCTCGACGTGGAGGACTTGCTGGGATGAATGGCGCATTTCCTGACACATGCTGGTGCAATGCACCATCGCGGTGCGTTTTCAGCCGCCACGAACCGGGCATGCACGGGCACGCTCCTTGCTGCTGGAGGTGCTTGGCCTTGTCCACGGCGGCGCGGCAAAACAGTACTTATCAGCAAGGAACGGTATGACACAGCAAGCGGGCACCAATGCCCACGTGATGCGCCCCCTGCATCCGGAAAAACACACGATACGCATCGGCTATCTGCCGCTGACCGATTGCGCCTCGCTGGTGATGGCGTCGAAGCTGGGTCTGGATGAGAAACACGGCATCAAGATCGAACTGAGCCGCGAGATGTCGTGGGCCGGCGTACGCGATAAACTGAACAATGGCGAACTCGATGCGGCCCACGTGCTGTATGGCCTCGTGTATGGCGTGCAGATGGGCATCGGCGGGCAGCA
The DNA here is from genome assembly GCF_059420865.1 of Janthinobacterium sp. GW821-FHT03C10. Taxonomy (NCBI): domain Bacteria; kingdom Pseudomonadati; phylum Pseudomonadota; class Betaproteobacteria; order Burkholderiales; family Oxalobacteraceae; genus Janthinobacterium; species Janthinobacterium sp. GW821-FHT03C10. The sequence continues at coordinate 462,919 of NZ_JBWKUN010000003.1, forward strand.
GCGCGACATGGCCGTGCTGATGAATCTCAATCACAGCGGCCAGGCCGTCACCGTGTCGGCGGCGCTGGCGCGCGAGGGCGCCCACGATGGTCCCACCCTGGCGCGGCATATGCGCGCTACGGCGCGGCCGTTTGCGTTCGCGCATACTTTTCCGACCGGCAACCACGCGATGCTGCTGCAATACTGGCTGGCCGCGCATGGCATTGATCCGCTGCGCGACGCGCGCGTGATGACGGTGCCGCCGTCGCAGATGGTGGCCGCCTTGCGCGCGGGCCAGATGGATGGCTTTTGCGCCGGCGAACCGTGGGGCTACAAGGCCATCGTCGATGGCGTGGGCGTGACGGCCGCCGCCAGCGGCGCCATCTGGCCCGACCATCCGGGCAAGGTGCTGGGCACCAGCGCCGCGTTTGCGCAGCAGCATCCGAACAGCTGCCGCGCCCTGATCGCCGCCGTGCTCGAGGCGGGCCGCTGGATCGACGCCAGCGATGCCAACCGGCTGGCCATGGCGGCCACCCTGGCCGAGCCCGCCTATTTGAATACACCGCAGGAAACGCTGGCGCCGCGCATCCTCGGTCATTACCAGGATGGCCTGGGCAAGACGTGGGACGAGGCGCACGGCTTGAAGTTCTACGGCGATGGCGCCGTGAATTTCCCGTATCTTTCCGACGGCATGTGGTTCATGACCCAGCACCGGCGCTGGGGCTTGCTGCGCGACGAACCCGATTACCTGGCGGTGGCAAGGCAAGTCAACCGCATCGACCTGTACCGCCAGGCGGCGGAGATGACGGCCACGCCCGTGCCAAAGGCCCCCATGCGCAGCTCGACCCTGTGCGACGGCGTCGTGTGGGACGGCAGCGCGCCGGAAGCGTATGCGGCATCGTTTGCCATCGGCCACTTTTTCTGACTGGAGACTGCATCATGGCGCAATGTGGAAGCGTGACACTGGTCGGAGCCGGTCCCGGCGATCCGGACCTGCTGACGATCAAGGCAGTAAAAGCCATCGCGCGGGCCGACGTGGTGTTGATCGACGATCTCGTCAACCCGGCCATCCTCGCCCATGCGGCACAAGGCGTGCGCGTGGTCGAGGTGGGCAAGCGGGGCGGCTGTGCTTCCACGCCGCAAGCGTTCATCGAGCGCCTGATGCTGGCCGAGGCGCGCGCCGGCCTGCACGTGGTGCGCCTGAAAGGGGGCGACCCGTATTTGTTCGGGCGCGGCGGCGAAGAGCGCGCCTACCTGCGCAGCCACGGCGTGGCCGTTGACGTGATCCCCGGCATCAGCAGCGGCCTGGCCGCGCCGGCCAGCATCGGCGTGCCGCTGACGCACCGCGCCTGGAGCCAGGGCGCCATCTTCGTCACGGGCCACGGCAAAGACGGCGCGTCGGAGCCGAACTGGGCGGCATTGGCGCAAAGCAAGCTCACTCTCGTCATCTATATGGGCGTGGCCAGGGTGACGGCCATCCAGGCCGGCTTGCTGGCCGGCGGCATGGCGCCCGGCACGCCCGTGGCCGTGGTGCAATCGGCCAGCCTGCCGGTCCAGCGCCAGCTGCTGAGCACCTTGCATAGCTTGCCCGGCGACTTGCAGGCCAGCGGCCTGGGCAGTCCCAGCATCATCGTCGTGGGCGAGGTGGTGCGCTGTGCCGATGCCTGGGATGACCATGCTGCCTTGCAGGCCGCCTGCGTCTGAGCCTGTCAGCATCTAGCGGATCGGCAGGGCCACGGGGCGGATGGGCGCCGCGTCGCCGCCACGGAATTTCAGCGAGGCGCCGATGAAGGCGAACTGGTACACCTTGTCGCGTGACAAGGCTTCCAGGTCGACCAGTTCCAGGATCGGCGTTCCCTGCTGCGCCAGCAGATAGGTGTGCACGGGCAGGTAATTGTTCGCCACTTCGGACGGAAACGCCTCGAAACTGAGGTTGTCCGCGCCCACCACCATGGCGCCGCCATCTTCCACGAGGAATTTCGCCGCATCGAGCGACAGGCCGGGCGGATTGGCCATGTAGGCTTGCGCCTGCTCATAGTGCTGCATGCGGCCCGTGCGTATCAGCACCACGTCGCCCTTTTCCAGCGTGACCTTCTGTTGCGCCAGCGCCGCGCGCAAGTCTTGCCGCGTCACCCGGTAATTGTCGGGCAGTTGTTTGAGTCCCTTGGCCACGGCCACGTCGATCAGCACGCCGCGCGCGACGATCGGCGGCAGCTTTTCCGCCCCCGTCACCGTCCAGCCCCGGTCGCCCAGGTGTTGCTCTTCCGTAAAGCCGTTCCAGATCTTGCCGTTCAGACCGAAATGGTTGAGGGCGTCGATATGCGTGCCCATGTGCGCATACATGGACACGGCCGAGCCCGTGTAACTGACGTGGCGGTTCATCTGTTCGCCCACGTGCATCGAGTCGGCCACCACGTTGCCCTTCGGCGTGTGCGTCATCCACATCTGGTAGGGCGGGTCGCCTGCCGCCTGCCAGCTGGGCATGCCGACATAGAAATCGACGGCCAGGTCATAGCTCTTGCCGCCGTCGATGCGCGCCAGGATGGCGGCGCGCGAGGCTGGCGTCATCAGGTTCAGGCGGCCGATCTCGTCTTTCGGGCCCCAAGGGCTGATGCCCACTTCGGGCAGGGCGGCGGCTTGCGTCGTTCCTGCCAGCAGGGCCAGCAGCAGGGCAGTCAGGGTGGCGGATGGTTTGAACATGGGGTACTCCTTGCGTGACATGAATAAAGAAGCCGCCATCATATTGTTTTTCATTTCAATGATAATCAGCGATAAAATAATAAGATATTCAACTGCAAGGAAAGAATGATGGATGTCCTGGCGCATATGCGCGTGTTTCGCAAGGTGGTCGAGCGCGACAGCTTCAGCAAGGCGGCGCTGGACTTGCACCAGTCGGCGGCCGCCATCAGCAAGCAGGTGCGCCAGCTCGAAGCGCGCCTGGGCACGCTGCTGCTGGTGCGCACGACGCGACGCATGAGCCTGTCGGACGGCGGGCGTGCCTACTATCTCGAATGCTGCCGTCTGCTCGACGAGGTCGATGCGCTGGAACTGGCCACGCGCGGCTGCGCCGGCAAGGTGGCGGGGCGGCTGCGCGTGAATGCGCCGCTGTCGTTCGGCCTGAAGGTGCTGTCGCCCTTGCTGCCGGACTTCATGGCCCGTTATCCGGACGTCAAGATCGAGATGACCCTGGACGACCGCCTGCGCGACGTGGTGGGCGAGGGCTATGACGTATCGCTGCGCATCCGCGCCGCGCTGGCCGATTCGTCCCTGGTGGCGCGCCGTCTGGGCGACGTCGAGCAGATGATTTGCGCAGCGCCGGCCTACCTGGCGCGGCGCGGCACGCCGCGCCAGGCGCAGGACTTGCACGGCCACGATTGCCTCGCTTACCGCCTGGCCGACAGTCCCGGCGTCTGGCAGCTGGCCGGGCCGGAAGGGGCGAGCAGCATCGTCCTGCCCGTGCGCTTTTCCGCAGACAACAGCCTGCTGCTGGCCGATATGCTGGTGGCGGGCATCGGCGTGGGCGCGCTGCCGTCGTTCGTCGCCGCGCCGCTGCTGGCCAGCGGCGCCCTGGTGCGTGTGCTGCCGTCGCACGGCATGGCCAGACGCGGCGTGTATGCCCTGATGCCCGATGGGCGCCACGTGCAGGAAAAGGTGCGCGCCTTTTGCGACTTCCTGGCCAGGGCGCTGCAGGGGGCCTAGGCGTGCGGTGTTTTCCAGTAGAACCATCCTGCGCGCTTTTTTTCTTCCACAAGCGCGACGGGCATGAGCTTTGATAGTATCCTCGTGCTTGCTGGGTGGCCGGAGCGCCGCACATTCGAGGAAACCGGAATAAGCGATCGACAATGCACACTTTGAGCAAGGGCGGGGCGGGATCAGGCGTCAGAATCTGGGCAGGGGGCCTGCTGCTGGCGTTGGCGGTGGGCGGCGCCCTGTACGCGGGCGCGGCGCGCACGGTCAATGACGACGCCGAGCAGCGTTTCGACAATCTCACGCATGGCGCCCAGCATAGCCTGATCACGCGCGTAAAAAGCTATTCCGACCTGCTGCGCGGCCTCGAAGCCCTGTTCCGCACCAGCGAGCATCTGACGCGCCGCCAGTTCCACGATTATGTGACCGGCCTCGATATCGCGCGCCAGTTCCCGGCCATCGAATCGGTCAACTATGCGGTGGCGCTGACGCAGGCGCAGCGCGCGGCCTATGTCGCCGACGTGCGCCGCGACACCAGCCTGGCGCCGCGCGGCTATCCCGCTTTCACCATCCGTCCGCCCGGCGAGCGGGCGGAATACACGGTGCTCACTTACCTTGAACCCGATTCCCTGCTGGGCGAACGCATGGGCGTCGATATCGGCGCCAACCCGCTGGTGGCGCAGTCGCTGGCGCAGGCGCGCGACAGCGGCGAGGTCAGCGCGTCGGGGCAGGTGATCATGATCAAGGGGCCGCCCGCGCATATCGGCCTGGGCATGCGCCTGCCCGTGTACCGCAACGGCATGCCGCAGGGCAGCGTGGCCGAGCGCCGCGCCGCCTACCAGGGCTCCGTGGGCATCGGCTTCGGCGTGGCGCAGCTGGTGCACAGCGCGCTCGAACGCAGCGCCCTGGAACCGCTGCACCTGACCCTGTACAGCGCGGCCGACCCGTTGCCGGCCGGCGGGGTCCTGGCCATCACGCCGCAGGACCGCCTGCTGTTCAACGATGACGGCGACCTGGCGGCGCCGCCGCCGCAACCGGGCAGCGATGCCGACTATTTCGACCAGGTGCTGCCCGTCGCTTACCAGGGCGGCCTGTGGAAAGCCCATTTCCGCGTGCGCAAGGCGGAGCTGTACAGCCCCTTCGACCGCTATTTTCCATGGCTGGCGCTGGGCGTGGGCGTGGCCGGCACGCTGCTTATTTATGGCTATATCTTTACCCTGTACCGGTCGCGCCGCAACGCGGTGGCGCAGCGCACCCTGCTCGATACGGTGCTCGACAGCGTCGACGCCTACGTTTACATGAAGGATGCCGACCTGCGCTACCGCTACGTGAATGCGCGCACGGCGAAGATACTGGGCCGTCCGGCGGAGCAGCTGATCGGCCGCCAGGACGGCGAGCTGATGCTCGGCGATGCGGCCGCCGCCGCGCAGCTGACCGAGCGCCAGGTCTTCGACAGCGGCGCCAAGTTCGTCGGCGAGGAGCGCTTCGTCGATGCGCAGGGCCAGGTGCATCACCTGTGGAGCGTGAAGGTGCCGCTGGGTTTGCCCGGTCCCGTCACGGGCCTGATCGGCCTGTCCACCGACGTGACGGAACTGCACCGCCTGAAAGAGCAGGCCGACGCGGCCAGCCAGGCCAAGAGCGACTTCCTGTCGAACATGAGCCATGAAATCCGCACGCCGATGAACAGCATCATCGGCATGGCGCACCTGGCCCTGAAATCGGTGGCCGACGCGCGCCAGCGCGACTACCTGCAGAAAATCTTCCATTCGGGCCAGCACTTGCTGGGCCTGATCAACGACATCCTCGATTTTTCCAAGATCGAGGCGGGCAAGCTGGAGCTGGAGGTGCTGGACTTCCGTCTCGACACCCTGCTGGCGAACATCGCCAGCCAGCTGGGCGACGCGGCCGCCGTCAAGGGCCTGGCGCTGCAGTTCGATATCGCGCCGGAGCTGCCGCAGCGCTGGCGCGGCGACCCGTTGCGCCTGGAGCAGGTCTTGCTGAACCTGACCAGCAACGCCATCAAGTTTTCCGACAATGGCAGCATCTTCGTGCGCGTGCGCCAGTCCGAGGAGCGCGCCAGCCACGCCATGCTGCGCTTCGAGGTGCAGGACCGGGGCATCGGCATGAACCAGGAAGAGGTGGCGCAGCTGTTCCGCTCCTTCCACCAGGCCGACCCGTCGACCACGCGCAAGTATGGCGGCAGCGGCCTGGGGCTGGTGATCAGCAAGCAGCTGGTGGAGCTCATGGGCGGCAAGGTGGGCGTGTACAGCCAGCCGGGCCTGGGCAGCACCTTCTGGTTCACGGCGCGTCTGGAGAAGAGCGCGCAGGGGGCCGACGAGCGCATCGCCGAAGTGGAGCCGGAAGTACTGGGGGTGATCCGCGGCGCCTCCATCCTGCTGGTGGAGGACAACATCTTCAGCCAGCAGGTGGGCTGCGAGCTGCTGGAAGACGCGGGCGCCACCGTCTGCGTCGCCTGCAATGGCCGCGAGGCGCTGGAATTGCTGGCACGCCAGCGCTACGACTGCGTGCTGATGGACGTGCAGATGCCGGAGATGGACGGCTTCGAGGCGACGCGCCGCATCCGTGCCGACCCGCGGCTTGCCGGCCTGCTGGTGATCGCCATGACGGCCAATGCGGGCAGCGAAGACCGCGCCCGCTGCCTGGCGGCTGGCATGGATGAATTCGTGACCAAGCCGATCGCCCCGAACCTGCTGTTTCACCTGCTGGCGAAATGGTTCCGGCTGCGTGGCGGCATCGGCGGCATCGGCCGCGAGAGGCTGGCGGCGCTGCCGAAGGCGCCGCCGGCGGGCGCCGCGCCGGAGTTGCGCGACACGGCCATCCTCGACCTGGCCACCCTGGCGCTCACCTTCAGCAATGATGCCGTGAAGATGCGCAAGTACACCCAGCTGTTTCTCGACACGGCGCGCGACGGCATCGCCGAAATGGAGCAAGCCCTGGCGCTGGAAGACCTGGGGCGCCTGGCCGACCTGGGACACCGCAGCAAATCGTCGGCGCTGGCCGTGGGCGCCCATGCCTTCGCGGGCCTGTGCACGTCGATCGAGGGCTTGCGCCTGGGCGGCGACCTGCAGCAGGCGCGCGGCTTGCTGACGGCGCTCGGGCCGGCGCTGACGCAGGTGGCGGAACAAATTTCCATGGAATTTGCCGCCAGCGACGCCCCTTGACGCAAGCAGCGGCGATAATATGCCTTTGACGTCTCCAGCCATCCGGCCGGAGGCGCGGCAACCCATCGGATCAGCATGCAAACACCCGTCACGCCCGGCCTACTCATCCTGCACGGCAACCAGCTGGAGCAGCTGCGCGCCGCCGTCTTCCAGTGGCTGCGCAGCCACCCGCTGGCGCCGCTGGAAACCGACATCTTCCTGGTGCAGTCGAACGGCGTGGCCGAATGGCTGAAGATCGCGCTGGCCGAGGAGATGGGGGTGTGCGCCGCCACGCGCATCGCCTTGCCGGCGCGCCTGCTGTGGGAAAGCTACCGGGGCATGCTGGGCCGCGAGCGCGTCCCGCGCGTGTCGCCGTTCGATAAGTCCCCGCTGACCTGGCGTTTGATGCGGCTGTTGCCGTCGCTGCTGGCCGACCCCGTGTTTGCGCCGCTGCGCTACTTCCTGGCCGATGGCGATTGCGAACGCCGGCTGCAGCTGGCCGAGCGCCTGGCCGACCTGTTCGACCAGTACCAGGTCTACCGCGCCGACTGGCTGGCCGACTGGGCGGCCGGGCGCGACCAGTTGCGCACGGCGCGCGGCGAGTCCATCGTCTTGAAGGAGGACCAGCGCTGGCAGGCGCGGTTGTGGCGCGCCGTGGGCCAGGACGTCGAACCGTTCGAGCGCGACACGGGCCGCGCCGACATCCACGACGCCTTCCTGGCGGCGATCGCCGCCGGCGATGCGCCGGCTGGCAAGCTGCCGCGCAGGGTGGTGCTGTTCGGCGTGTCGGCCTTGCCGTACCAGACCTTGCAGGCGCTCGCCGCGCTGGCGCGCCACACGCAGGTGCTGCTGGCCGTGCCCAATCCATGCCAGTTCTACTGGGGCGACATCATCGACGGGCGCGACTTGCTGCGCGCGGAAAACAAGCGCCAGCGGCAGCGCAACGGCACCGACCTGGCGCACATTCCGCTGGAAGAACTGCATGCGCACAGCCATCCGCTGCTGGCCAGCTGGGGCAGGCAAGGGCGCGATTTCATCCGCATGCTCGACGAATTCGACGAACACGCGCAAGCCGAAGGGCGCGACGACAGCCTGCGCATCGACCTGTTCGGCGAGGAAACGGGCGAAACGCTGCTGCAGCAGGTGCAGGTGGCCATCCGCGAACTGCGCCCGCTGGCCGAACATGAGCAAACACCGCCCGGCGCCGGCGACCGCTCGATCGAATTTCACGTGGCGCACAGCGTGCAGCGCGAGGTGGAGGTGCTGCACGACCAGCTGCTGGCCATGTTCGCGCACAGCGCCGAGACGGGCTTGCGTCCGCGCGACGTGGTGGTGATGGTGCCCGACATCGATACCTTTACGGCCGCCATCCACGCCGTCTTCGGCCAGTACCGGCGCAGCGACGAGCGTTTCATCCCGTTCGAGATCGGCGACGTGAAGGACCGCAGCGTCAACCCGCTGCTCGTCGCGCTCGAGTGGCTGCTGCAGCTGCCGCAGCAGCGCTGCCGCCAGAGCGAGGTGCGCGACCTGCTCGACGTGCCCGCGCTGGCGGCCCGCTTTGGCCTGCAGCCGGACGACCTGGTCACGCTGGGCGCCTGGATCGAGGGAGCCGGCGTGCGCTGGGGCCTGGACCAGCATCACCGCAGCGGCCTGGGACTGGGCGCGGCCGGGGAACAGAATGCGTGGATCTTCGGCGTGCGGCGCATGCTGCTCGGTTACGCCAGCGGCATTGGCGCCAGCTTTGGCGGCATCGAGCCGTATGCGGAAGTGGGCGGCCTCGATGCGGCGCTGGCCGGCTCGCTGGCGCAGCTGGTCGAGGCGCTGCTGCACTGGCGCACCGTGCTGGCCGGCGCCTGCACGCCCGCCGAGTGGGGCGCGCAGGCGCGCGCGCTGCTGGCGGCCTTTTTCGATGCCGACGACGAGGGCGACCGCCTGACCCTGGCGCAGCTCGAGGGCGCCTTGCAGGGCTGGCTGGAAACCTGCGAGCATGCGGGCTTTGTCGAGCCGGTGCCGCTGTCCGTGCTGCGCGTCGCATGGCTGGGCGCGCTGGACGAGCCGACCCTGAACCACCAGTTCGTCTCCGGCGGCGTGACCTTCTGCACCCTGATGCCGATGCGCGCCGTGCCGTTTCGCGTGGTCTGCCTGCTGGGCATGAACGATGGCGACTTCCCGCGCCGCGCGCAGAAGGCCGATTTCGACTTGCTGGCGCTGCCCGGCATGGCGCGCCCGGGCGACCGCTCGCGCCGCGACGACGACCGCTACCTGATGCTCGAAGCCTTGCTGGCCGCGCGCGACAAGCTGTACGTGAGCTGGGTGGGGCGCAATGTGCGCGACAATTCCGAGCAGCCGCCGTCCGTGCTGGTGTCGCAGCTGCGCGATTACCTGGCCGCCGGCTGGTCGCTGGACCGGCACCTGGCATCGCTGACCACCGAGCACGCGCTGCAGCCGTTCAGCCGCCGCTATTTCGAGGCCGATGGCTTGCTGACCTACGCGCGCGAATGGCGCGTAGTCCATACCGATGCCGATGCGCAGGCCGCCGCGCTGCCGCTGGGCCCCTACGAACTCGATCCCGGCACGCGTCTGAAGCTGGGCGAGCTGGCCAGCTTCTTGCGCCAGCCCGTCAAGTACTTCTTTCGCCGCCGCTTGAGCGTGTATTTCGCCGACGCGGCCATGCTGGGTGAGGATGAGGAGCCGTTCGGCCTGAATGCGCTCGAGCGCTACCTGCTGGAAGACACCATGCTGGACGACGGCGGCGCCGTGGAAGATATCGGCGACGTGCGCGCCAGCCTGGAGGCGCGCGCGGCACGCCTGGCGCGCGAAGGCGTGCTGCCCATCGGCCTGATCGGCCGGCAGGTGCAGGCGCAGCTGGTCGAGGCGCTGGTGCCCGTGCGCAGCGCGTGGCTGTCCTTGCGCGCCTCGTTCCCGCTGGCGGCCGACAAGCGTGCCATCAATTTGCCCTTCGGCGAGGTGCAGATCGACGACTGGCTCGACAGATTGTGCAGCAACGGGCAGGAGACGGCCTGGCTGATGCAGATTTCCTCGAAGGTGACGGACAAGAACGGCCTGGCGCGCGGCGACAAGCTGATGCTGATGTGGCTGCGCCAGCTGGCCGCCGCCGCCCTCGGCTTTCCCGTCACCGGCTACCTGGTGGCGCGCGACGCCATCGTCAGCATGGCGCCGCTCGATCCGGCCGGTTCGCGCGACGCGCTGGCCACCCTGCTGGCGCTGTGGCGCGAAGGCATGAACCATCCGCTGCCCACGGCGTGCAAGACGGGGCTGGCGCTGGTGCAGCAGGGCGACCCGCGCGCCGTCTACGATGGCGGCTTCGAGATGTCGGGCGAGCGCGAAGAACTGTGCCTGGCGCGCCTGTGGCCCGAGTTTTCCGCGCTGGCCGCAGAGGAAGCGTGGGAAGACTGCTCGCGCGAGCTGTATGGCCCGCTGGCCGACTGGCTGCAGCAACACATCACGATCGACCCGATCAGCGCGCCCGATGATGGCGCGGGAGAAGAACCATGACGAGCCACCTGCTCAACCCCCTGGCGTTTCCGCTGCACGGCTCGCGCCTGATCGAGGCGTCCGCCGGCACCGGCAAGACCTGGACCATCGCCGCGCTGTACGTGCGCCTCGTGCTGGGACACGGCGACGACGACAGCCGTTTCACGCGTCCGCTGCTGCCGGCCGACATTTTGGTGATGACGTTTACGCGCGCGGCCACGCGCGAATTGTCGAACCGCGTGCGCGAGCGCCTGATCGAGGCGGCCGCGTATTTTCGCCACGAATCCGGCGGCAGCGACCCGTTCCTCGACGCCCTGCTCGAGTCCTATCCGGACGAGAGCGAACGGCAAAAGGCCGCGCACCGGCTGATGCTGGCCGCCGAGACGATGGATGAAGCGGCCATCTTCACCATCGACGCCTGGTGCCAGCGCATGCTGCGCGAGCACGCGTTCGACAGCGGCAGCCTGTTCGACGAGGAACTGGTCAGCGACGAGCAAGCCCTGTTCGAGGATGCCGCCCACGATTACTGGCGTCAGCAAGTCTACCCCTTGCCGCCGCAGGCGCTCGACGTGCTGCTGGCCTGCTGGCCCGACGTGGCAGCGCTGAAGAAGGGCGCGCGCGAGCTGGCGCGCCGCGCGGACATCATGGGCATGGCGGACGAAGAACCGTTGTCCACCCTGATCGCGCGCGAACAGCGGGCGCTGGCCGCGCAGCTGGCCACCCTGAAGGCGGGCTGGGTCGAGCGCGTGGACCAGATGGCCGCCTGGATCAACGACCACCGCGCCGTCAATCCCAAGTGTTTTAACGGCGTCAAGATGAAGCCGGAGAACCTGGCGAAGTGGTTCGACGGCTTGCGCCGCTGGGCGCAGGATCCGCTGTTGCTGCTGCCCGTCATCACGGCCAAGGCATGGGAGCGCCTGACGCCGTTCGGCATCGAGGATGCGTTTGCCAAGAGTTTCACGGCCCAGGTGCCCGAGTGCTTCGAGCATACGGAAGCGCTGGGGATCGCCCTGGCGGCCATCACGCCGCTGGCGCACAAGCTGCACCTGCATGCGGCGGCGGCCATCGCGCGGCGCATGGATCAGTTGAAGCGCCAGTCGCGCCAGTTCGGCTTTGCCGATATGCTGCAGCGCCTGCACGACGCGCTGGCCGGCGAAAACGGCGCGGCCCTGCGCCAGCGCATCGTCGACCAGTATCCGCTGGCGATGGTCGATGAATTCCAGGATACGGCGCCCGCGCAGTACCAGATATTCAATTTGTTGTACCGCATCGCCGACAACGATCCGGCGCTGGGCCTGTTCCTGATCGGCGATCCGAAGCAGTCGATCTACGGCTTTCGCGGCGCCGACATCCAGAGCTACCTGGCGGCGCGGCGCGCCACTGCGGGCCGCCACTATCAGCTGGGCACCAACTACCGCTCGACGGCGCCGCTGGTGGCGGCCGTCAACCAGCTGTTCCTGCACGCCGAGCGCGACGAGGTGCCGGCCGGCGCCTTCCGCTACCGCAAAAACGGCGAGAATCCGCTGCCGTTCGAGGCCGTCGACGCCAAGGGGCGCGATGAATGGCTGGTGAACGCGGGCGGCCCGCTGCCGGCCCTGCTGGCCGCCTGCGCCAGCGATGAAGGGCTGCGCGGCGACGGCTACCGCGAGTATTTCGCGCAGCATTGCGCGGAGCACATCGTCGCCATGCTGGGCGATGCGAAAGCGGGTTTCGACGGCCCCGACGGTTTTATCCGCCTGCAGCCGGCCGACGTCGCCGTCCTCGTGCGCGACCGCAAGGAAGCGGCGGCCATCCGCCGCGCGCTGGCGCGCCGCCGGGTCGCCAGCGTCTACCTGTCCGACAAGGATTCCGTCGTCGACAGCGAGGAGGCGCAGGACGTGCTGCGCTGGCTGGCGGCGCTGGCCAACCCGCTCGACGGGGGGCTGGCGCGCGCCGCCTTTGCCACGCGCACCATCGGCCTGTCACTGGGCGAGCTGGCGCGCCTGTCGAGCGACGAACTGGAATGGGAACGCCGGGTCGAACAATTGAAGGCATTGCACCTGATCTGGCAGCGCCAGGGCGTGCTGGCCATGCTGCGCCGCTTCATCCACGAACTGCAGCTGCCCGCCATGCTGCTGCAGCAGACGGGCGGCGAACGGCGCCTGACGAATCTGCTGCACCTGGCCGAACTGCTGCAATCGGCCAGCCGCCAGCTTGATGGCGAACAGGCGCTGATACGCTGGCTGGCCGAGCAGATCGCCGGCGAAGGCGAAAACGGCGACGAGCGCGTGCTGCGCCTGGAAAGCGACGCGGAGCTGGTCAAGGTCATCACCGTGCACAAGTCCAAGGGCCTCGAATACCCGCTCGTGTATCTGCCGTTCGCCGTCACGGCGCGCAAGGTGGACAAACGCAACCGCAGCTTCTTCGAGTATGCGGATGAAAAAGGCGAGCGCCGCCTCGACCTGTCGCTGTCCGACGAGGCCATGGCCTTTGTGGAAGAGGCGCGCATCGAGGAAGACTTGCGCCTGCTGTACGTGGCCCTGACGCGCGCGCGCCACTTCCTGTGGCTGGGCGTGGCCGCCCAGGCGGCGCGCAAGGCGGGCGAGAACACCCTGCACGAGTCGGCGCTCGGCTACCTGCTGACGGGCGGCGACAAGCTGCCGGCGGAGCAGCTGCTGCTGCGCTGGCAGCAGGTGGCGGGCAGCTGCGACGCCATCTATGTGACTGCCCTGGCGCAACCCGGCGCCTGCACGGTGCTCGATCGCATCGAGCGCCGGCCCGAGCTGCGCCCCGCGCCCGTGTTCGCGGGCGAGTTCGAGCGCGACTGGTCGGTGGGCAGTTTTACCTCGCTGACGCGCCAGATCGGCGCCGTGGCGGCCGCGCACGTGCCGCAGCGGGCGCTGGAAGAGACCTTGCTGGAAGATGGCACGGCCGTGGCCGTGGCCGCGCCGACGCCAACGGGCGACGCGCCCTGGCACCGTTTCCCGCGCGGTTCCGTGCCCGGCAATTTCCTGCACGAGCAGCTCGAGTGGATGGGCAGCGAAGGCTTTGACGGCGTCCACGATGCCAATTTCGACACCCGCCTGGCCGCGCGCTGCGAACGGGCCGGCTGGGGTCACCGCCAGGAAGACGCCATCGCCTGGCTCAGGGAAATCGCCGTCACGCCGCTGCCGCTGCTTGATGCCTCGCTGTCGCAGCTGGACAGTACCCTCTCCGAGATGGAGTTCTGGTTCCCCAGCGAGCATTTGTCCACCGAGGCGCTGGACAGACTTTGCACGCGGCTGCTGCTCGATGGCGCGCCGCGCCCCGCGCTGCCACGGCGCCAGCTGCACGGCATGCTGAAAGGCTTTGCCGACCTGGTCATCGAACGGGAGGGGCGCTACTGGGTGCTCGACTACAAGTCGAACGCGCTGGGACCCAACGACGCCGCCTATCACACGCAGGCGCTGGCGGCCGGCATGGCGCAGCACCGCTACGATATCCAGGGCGCCATCTACATGCTGGCCCTGCACCGGCTGCTGAAAAGCCGGCTTGGCGATACCTACGACCCGGCCGAACACCTGGGCGGCGCCATCTTCCTGTTCCTGCGCGGCATAGCGAATGCGGACACGCACGGCTGCTACTGGCTGGCGCCGCAGCTGGAACTGCTGGACGGCCTCGATCAACTGTTGTCAGAAGAAGCGGAACATCATGCAGCATAGTGAGCAAATGAATGCCTTGTTCAGCCACGTCGACGGCGTCGCCGGGGACGGCCATCTGCGCCGCCTGAGCGCCGCCTTCGCCCGCTTCATCGCCAGCCTGGACGGGGAGGCGCCGCATGCGCCCGCCGTCGCCGTGGCCTGCGTGGTGCTGTCCGAGCTGGAAGGGCGGGGCCACAGCTGTTTGATGCTGGCCGACCTGGCGGGCGAACCGTCGCAGCTGCTGGGCTGGAGCGAGGAATTGTGGCACGCCGTGCTGGCCGTTGCCGGCCCGCTGCCGGACAGCGCCGCCGGCTGGCATACGCTGCTGGCCGGCGCGCCGCAGGTGTGGCGGGTGGGTGCGCCCGACGTGAAACAGCCGCTGGTGCTCGACGGCGACCGTTTGTACCTGCGCCGCTACTGGCGCGACGAGACACTGGTCGGTGAAAAGATCGCCCTCCGCGCGCAGGCTTTGACGAATCCGCCGCTGGCGCAGGTGCGGCAATGGCTCGACATCCTGTTCGACCAGCCCACGCAGGACGGTGGGCCGGACTGGCAAAAGGTGGCGTGTGCCGTCGCCTTGCGCGGCAAGGTGGCCATCATCACGGGCGGCCCGGGGACGGGCAAGACCTATACGGTGGCCAGTTTGCTGACCTTGCTGTTTGCCGTCTCGCCGCAACCGGAGCAGCTGCGCATCGCGCTGGCCGCGCCGACGGGCAAGGCTGCCGCGCGATTAAAACAGTCGATCGACAAGGCCTTGAGCGGCCTGGCGGAAAAGGTCGGGAAAGCCTTGCCGTTGCTGGAACTGGCGCGGCGCATGGGCGCGGCGCGCACCTTGCATAGCTTGCTGGGCGCGCGGCCCGATACGCGCGCCTTTGCCCACCACGCGGGCAATCCGCTCGACGTGGACGTGCTGATCGTCGATGAAGCGTCGATGGTGCACCTGGAAATGATGGCCTCCGTGCTCGACGCCTTGCCTTCCACCGCCATCCTGATTCTGCTGGGCGACAAGGACCAGCTGGCATCGGTGGAGGCGGGCGCCGTGCTGGGCGACTTGTGCCACGACGCGCAGACGGGCGGCTACACGGGGGACACCATCGCGTATGCGCAGGCGGCCAGCGGCGTGGCCATTCCCGCGCAGTTTGCGGGGAGCGCCGGCGCGCTGGCGCAGCAGACGGTGATGCTGCGCCATAGCCACCGTTTCAGCGGCCCGATCGGCGAGCTGGCGCTGGCCGTGAATGCCGGCAGGCCGGACCTGGCCAAGGCGTGCTTCGCCGCCGACAGCGGCGGCCAGTTGGCGTGGAGCGTGCCGGCGCAGCAGGAAGACGTGCTGCGCCTGGCCTTGCGCGGACGTCTTGATGCGCCGGGCGGCTACCAGCCCTACCTGGCGCTGGTGAATGCTGGCGGCGAAGCTTACGCGCAGCATGACGACTGGGTGCGCGCCGTGCTGCACGCTTTTGAAGCGTTCCGCATCCTGTGCGCCGTGCGCGAAGGCGAGTGGGGCGTGGCGGGCTTGAACACGGCCATCGAGCTGCGGCTGGAAAAGGAAGGGCTGATACGCCGCAGCGAGTGGTATGTGGGCCGTCCCGTGATGGTCACGCGCAACGATTACGGCACGGGCGTGTTCAATGGCGACATCGGCCTGACCCTGCGCGACCCTGCGCGGCCCGGTTCCCTGCGCGTGTACTTCCTGGAAGGGGACAATGTGCGCAGCGTGCTGGCCACGCGCTTGCGCCACGTGGAAACGGCGTTCGCCATGACCGTGCATAAATCGCAGGGCTCGGAATTCCGCCACACGGTGCTGGTGCTGCCGCAGGAAGGCGGCGCCATGCTGGCGCGCGAACTGGTCTACACGGGCATCACGCGCGCGCGCGACTTCTTTACCCTGGTCTCGCCCACGCAGGCCGTGCTGTTCGACGCGATCCTGCGCCGCACGCAGCGCGCCAGCGGCTTGAGAGGATTGATCGGCTGATGGCTTGATGGGGTTCGACGCATTTCCTTACGGAAATATATGTGTTGTATTCCGAATATTGACGATAATTGTTCCGTTTTTTATGTGAGAATGCTTGCGTAGGTGAAGTAGTGCAAAAGTACTGTTTCACGCCAATAAAATCGAAACGAGGAGTCCATCATGTTGTCTTCCCTTCGCACGCGGCTGGTGCTCATTTGCGTGGCCATCGTCGTCCTGTCCATGCTGGCCTTGTCGGCCGCCAATTACGTCACCACGCGCAGCAGCATGCTGGCCTCGTCCGACCAGCAGATGCAGCAGCTGCTGCAAAGCCAGTCGGCCGTGCTGGCGCAATGGGTCGATGGCAAGAAGAAGGTCATGGCCTCCGTCGTCATGTCGGCCGAGACGCCCGATCCGCTGCGTGCCTTCCAGATCGCGGAAAAGGCCGGCGATTTTGCGGAAGTGTTCATCGGCTACGCGGACAAGCGCTCCGTATTTACCCATCCGGGCCGCCCGGCCGATTTCGACCCGACGGCGCGCGCCTGGTACACGGACACCGTCAAGGCGGGCGTGCCGATGCTCACGCCGCCATATGTGGACGCGGCCAGCCACAAGCTGGTGGTGTCGTTCACGGCGCCCGTCGGCCCGAAAGAGGCGCTGCTGGGCGTGGCGGGCGCCGACGTGCTGCTCGATACGGTGATCGCCAACGTGGTGGCGATCAAGCCGACGCCGCACAGCTTTGCCTTCCTGGTCGACCAGAGCGGCACCATCATCGCGCATGCCAACAAGGACCTGAGCCTGCAGCCGGTGGCGAAACTCGATGCGGCGCTGTCGGCCGCGCAGGTGAACCGGCTGGAAAGCACGCGCGCGAGCGAGGCCGTGCGCCTCAATGAGCGCGACGGCAAGCTGTACGTCACGCGCGTGGCGGGCACCGACTGGCTGCTGGCCGTGGTGCTGGACCAGCAGGAAGCCATGCAAGCCTTGCAGACGATGCTGACGACGGCCACCGTCACGGCCGTGCTGCTGGCCGGCGCGGCGGCGGTGCTGCTGTCGCTGCTGGTGTTCAAGATGCTCAAGCGCCTGGAACTGGTGCGCGATGCGCTTGACGACATCGCCTCGGGCGAGGGCGACCTGACGCGCCGCCTCGACGCTTCCGGCGTGGATGAACTGGCGCAGATCGCCGGTGCCTTCAACCGCTTCATCGACAAGATCGCCGCTGTGCTGGTGAAGATCCGCACGGCCAGCGAATCGGTCAAGGTCTCATCGATGGAAATCGCCGCCGGCAACCAGGACCTGTCGTCGCGCACGGAACAGCAGGCGAGCTCGCTGGAAGAGACGGCCGCCTCGATGGAGGAGCTGACGTCCACCGTCAAGCAGAACGCGGACAATGCGCGCCAGGCCAATCAGATGGCGCAATCGGCGTCCGGCGTGGCCAGCAAGGGCGGGCAAGTGGTGGCGCAGGTGGTCGACACCATGGCTTCGATCAACGATTCATCGAAGAAGATCGTCGACATCATCAGCGTCATCGACGGCATCGCCTTCCAGACGAATATCCTGGCCCTGAATGCGGCCGTGGAAGCGGCGCGCGCCGGAGAACAAGGACGCGGCTTTGCCGTGGTGGCGACGGAAGTGCGCAGCCTGGCGCAACGCTCCGCGGGCGCGGCGAAGGAAATCAAGCTGCTGATCGACGATTCGGTGGGCAAGGTCGACTCGGGCGCGCGCCTGGTCGACGAGGCGGGGGCGACGATGCAGGAAATCGTCGACAGCGTGCGCCGCGTGACCGACATCATGGGCGAAATCACGGCCGCCAGCCAGGAACAAAGCTCGGGCATCGAACAGGTGAACCAGGCGATCGCGCAAATGGACCAGGTGACGCAGCAGAACGCGGCCCTGGTGGAGGAGGCGGCCGCCGCGGCGGAAAGCCTGCAGGACCAGGCCGGCACCCTGGCGCAGGTGGTGGGTGTGTTCAAGCTCGATGACGGGCAAGCGCCGCCGCAGCAGCAGCCAGCCAGGCCCGTGGTGCGCGTGCCCATCGCGCCGCGCATCGCCAGCCGTCCCGCCGCAAAAACGCCCGTCGCCAAGCAGGAGCGCAGCGACGAGTGGGAGACGTTTTAAACTTTAAGTACGCCGGGGCGCCAGGGTCGGCGCCATCTGCTTTGCGACTTCAAAAAAAGCGTTGGTGGCCGGCGTGTTCTGGCGCCGGTCGCGCACGGCCAGGCCCACCTTGCGGCTGACGGGCGGATTCAATGGCAGGGCCACCAGCTCCGGATACTGCTCCCGCAGCCGCTGCGGCAGGGCCAGTTCGGCCACGATGGAGACGCCGTCGCCGCGGCTGACCATGTCGAGGATGGTGATGACCTGGCTGATGCGGTAGGGGACATTCGGCTGCAGCCCCGCGTTGGCGAACAGGGGTTCGATCAGGCAGGCGCAGCCCGCCTCGGACATGATGAACGGCCCTTCGCACAGCTGCGCCAGGGTGATGGCCGTTTCGCTGGCCAGCGGGTGGCTGCGCGGCAACAGCGCCATCATCTGGTCTTCCACCAGCGGCGCCGTATCGAAACGCTCGTCGGGCAGCACGACGAAGCCCACATCCACGCGGCGTTCGCGTATCCACTGCACCACTTCATGGTCGGCGCCTTCGTCGATGCGCAGGGCGATGCCCGGATAGCGCAGGCGGAATTGCGCCGTGATGGCCGGCAGCAGGTTCAAGGACGAAGTAGGGCCGAAGGAGCCGATGCGCAGGCTGCCCTGGCGCTGGCCCAGCACGTCGGCCGCTTCCTGGCGCATGGCTTCCGATAGACCGAGGATTTCGCGCGCACGCACGAGCAGCTGGCGGCCCACGTCCGTCAGCTCGGCCGAGGCCTGGTGGCGCACGATCAGGTCCACGCCCATCTCCTTTTCCAGCGCCTTCAAGGCATGCGAGACGGCCGACTGGCTGATGCCCAGCTGCGCGGCGGCGGCGGAAAAGCCGTGCAGCTCGGCCACCAGGGTAAAGATTTCCAGTTGCGTGAAGGTCATCTGTGGTTTTCCTGCTCTATGAGTATTTGCTCATTATTTCATGAGTTAATATTAGTATTAATATATAAGTGTACAGCATGTACGCCACCCGCCGCGCAAGCGGCCTTACAGGAACTCCCATGTCTTCATCCGCCTTGCCCTCTGCCGCCTTGCCTGCCGCGCAATCGCCGCTCGTCTACCTCAAACTGATTTTCGTCGCCCTGTTCTGGGGCGGCACCTTTATCGCGGGCCGCGTGCTGGCGCAGCAGATGCCGCCCATGACGGCTGCCAGCGGGCGCTTCGGCGTGGCCGTGCTGCTGCTCGTCGCGCTGGCGTGGAAGCTGGAAGGGGGCTTGCCGCGCCTGGACCGCAAGCAGCTGGCGACGACGGCCGCGCTGGGCCTGACGGGCATCTTTTTATATAACCTGTGCTTCCTGGCGGCACTGTCGCGCATGCCGGCGGGGCGCACGGCCCTGTTCGTGGCCTTGAACCCCATCGTCACGGCGCTGGCCTCGGCCATGCTGTTCCGCGAGCGGCTGGGATCGTTCAAATGGCTGGGCATCATGCTGGCGTTTTGCGGCACGGCCATCGTCATCACGCGCGGCGACCTGGCCGGCGTGCTGCACGGCACGGGCGGCGGCATCGGCATGGGCGAAGTGTTCATGTTCTGCGGCATTTCCAGCTGGGCCGCCTACACCCTGATCGGCCGCGTCGCGCTGAAGGGACTGAGTCCGATTGCCGCCACCACGTATGCGTCGATGTGGGGCCTGGCCTTTTTGCTGGTGGGGGCGGTGGTGGAGTTTCCCACGGTGCCATGGCACAGCTTCGGCTGGCAAGTGTGGGCCGCCATCGGCTACCTGGGCGTGTTCGGCACGGTGATCGGTTTTGTCTGGTATTACGAGGGCGTGAAGGCGCTGGGACCGTCGCGCACGGCCGTGTTCAACAACCTCGTGCCCGTGTTCGGCATCGTGCTGGCGGCGGCGCTCCTGGGCGAGCCGGTGCTGGCCTCGATGCTGGTGGGCGGGGCGGTGACGATTGCCGGCGTGGTGATGACCAACCGGCAGGGGAAATAGTTATGGGGTCAGACCCGTCGGGTCCGACCCCGGCATTGAGCCGTGCTTAGCGGGCGCGGCGGCGCTTCGATGGCTTGGCCGGCGCCTTCTTGTGCCGGCTGACGGAAGCGCGCATCACTTTCGGCTCTTCGATGCCGTTCTCGGCCGCAAGCATGCGGCGGATGTTGACGGCGTCCATGGCGCGCACGGAATTGGCGCGCGCGTTGAGCAGGATCATGGTGGCGAACTTGCCGGCCGATTTGATGCGCATGATCAGGCAGCGGCCCGCTTCATTCGTGTAGCCCGTCTTCGACAGGCCGATATCCCAGCCCTTGGCGCCCACCAGACGGTTCGTGTTGTGGTATTCCACGTCGCGGCCCTTGATCTGGATGACGTCCTTCGAATCGGTGGTGATGCGGCTGATTTCCGGGTAGCGCGAGGCGGCCACGGCCATCTTGACCAGGTCGGCCGCCGTCGATTGGTTGTTCGGCGACAAGCCCGTCGGCTCTTCGATCACGGTCTGGCGCATGCCCAGGGCCTTGATCTTGGCGTTGACGGCCACGGCAAACGCCGTCGGGCCGCCGGGGAAGGTGCGCGCCAGCGAGGCGGCGGCGCGGTTGTCGGACGACATCAGCGCCAGCTGCAGCACGTCGTGGCGGCTCAGGGTGGCGCCCACGGGCACGCGCGAGGTGCTGTGTTTCAAGGTATCGACGTCCTCGCGGTCGATGCTGATCTCTTCCTGCATATTCGCCTTGGAGTCGAGCACGACCATGGCTGTCATGAGTTTGGTCAGCGAGGCGATGGGCACCACCACGTTGGAATTTTTTTCAAGCAAGACTTTGCCTGTGCCGTCTTCGACCACCAGTATCGACTGGGAACCGAAGGGCACGGCGATGGCCGCTGTCGAAAGCGTCATCAGCACCGCGGCGAACATTTTTTTGAGCATGGGATCGTATGTGGAAAAGCAGTTTTGGGGCGCCATCGTGGGCGCTGCGCGCAAATCCGGAACAGGGCCGCGCGGGGACGCGGCATGTGTATCTCGGAGGCAATATTTGCCAAGCTTAAACAATACCATTAAAGATCAAGCGATGTCTACGGTACAAGCCCGCGACAGGCGGCGTTGCGGCCAATTTGGCAAATAAATGGGTCTATTCTTGCCGTAGTGAAAATTGTTGCGCAATTATTGATTTCATCCTGGAAACTTCGTATGATTTCAGCAAGATTGGCAGCCTTGATGCGGCAGGCGCCGCGCGCTTCGTCGTTGATGCCTGCCCCTTCGTGCTTCGTCGCCCCGCGCTAGGCCCCGCAAGCGGTGCGCCGTAGACTGCGTTCATGCCTGCATCACGGACTAGGGAGAACGCATCATGTTAAAAAAATATACGGACTGGTACCGCAGCATCGATGAGGAATCGCTGCGGGTGCTGAAACACCCCGAAATGGCGACGCAGGTCCAGGGGCGGGTGCGCCGCTACGTCGCCATGAAGCTGGTCAAGCTGACGCCGATCGAGCGCCAGCAATTGCACGATTTCCTGCTCAAGTACCGTGGCGCCGGTTTTTACATCGCCGCGTTCAAGCTGATGCTGTTGTTCAGCGCCATCGGCGTCGTCCTGCACCTGCTGCTGCCGGCCCGCTTCGAATTGCTCAAGGCCCTGGTCTTCAGCAACGGCCTGGGCTTTGCGCTGGCGTGGGGCCTGGTGGGCGTCTGGTTCAATTACCGCAGTTCCGTGCGTTACAAGTTCAAGAAACTCCTGCTGATCGTCTCGACCTGCGCGGCTGGGGTGGCGGCCGGCGTGCTGCTGGCCGGCTTGAGCGATACCGGTTCCATGGCCATGGCTTTCGAGCGCTTGCTGCGCGTGGGCGGCGTTGCCCTGCTGGTGGCCGGTTTGTTCTACATGGTGCCGCTGGCGATCGTGACCACCTGGCGCAACCGGCAGTACGAAGCGCTGACCCTGCAGCTGCAGCAGGATGCCGAGCGCGACCGCCTGGCGCGCGAACTGAGCGAATCGCAGCTGCGCCTGCTGCGCGCGCAGATCGAGCCGCATTTCCTGTTCAATACCCTGGGCGCCGTGCAGCAGCTGGCCGAGCAGGGCGCCCCCAGGGCAGCGGCGCTGACGGCCGACCTGATCGCCTTCCTGCGCGCCAGCCTGGCGGAGATGCGCAGCGAGCAAGTGTCCTTGCAAAGCGAGTTCGACATGGTGGCCGCCTACCTGCGCGTGATGCAGGCGCGCATGGGCTCGCGCCTGCGCTATGCGCTGGACTTGCCGGCCGAGCTGGCGCACGCGACGATACCGAGCATGATCTTGCTGACCCTGGCGGAAAATGCCATCAAGCATGGTATTGAACCATCGTTGCGCGGCGGCGAGATCAGCCTGTCGGCGCTGCGGGTGGACGGCATGCTGCGCCTGCGCGTGCGGGACACGGGCATGGGCTTGCCGGAAAGCGGCGAGGGCAGCGTGCCCGGAGGCGGCCTGGGCCTGGAAAACGTGCGCAGCCGGCTGTTGCTGTCCGCTCCATCCGCCAGCTTGAGCCTGCGCAACGGCGAAGAGGGCGGCGTGATCGCTGACATAGTGTTGCCCATCAAAATTGCATCCAGCCTGAAAGAAGCCACCGCATGAATCCCACCATCCTGATCGCCGAAGACGAACCCCTGATGCGCGAGCGCCTGCAAATCCTGCTGGCGCAAGCCTGGCCCGAGGCGCAAGTCGTGCTGGTGGCGGAAAACGGCAACGATGCCTGGGACGGTTTCCTCGAACATGAGCCGGACGTGGTCTTCCTCGACATCCGCATGCCGGGCCTGTCGGGTCTGGAAGTGGCCGAGCGCATCGGCAAGCGGGCGCACGTGGTGTTCGTCACGGCCTACGACCAGTACGCCGTCGACGCGTTCGACGCGGGCGCCGTCGATTACCTGCTGAAACCCGTGCAGGCCGAGCGGCTGCAGCGGGCGCTGGCCCGCCTGCGCGACAAGCTGGGCGCCCAGCCGGCCGACATGGCCCATTTGCTGCAGTCGCTGCGCGCCGCCTTGCCGGCGCCGCCGCGCGACAAGCTGAAATGGATCAGGGCCAGCGTGGGCAGGCAGATCCGTTTGATCGACGTCAATGAAGTGCTGTTCTTCCAGGCCGACACCAAGTACACGCGCGTGGTGCTGGCCGGTTCGGAAGCGCTGGTGCGCACGCCGCTGAAGGATTTGCTTGGCGGCCTCGATCCGGAACAGTTCTGGCAAATCCACCGCGGCACCATGGTCAACGTGAAAGCCATCGAGGCGGCCGAACGCATCGACGCCGAGCGCATGCAGGTGCTGGTGCGGGGCAGCACGGAAAAGCTGCCCGTCAGCCGCACGTTTACCTATTTGTTCAGGGATTGATATGATGCCAATGTTTTTAATCTGATACTGAATGGACATCTCATGACAATCTTGCGCCGCTGGTTCACCGCCATCCTCCTCGCCTTGCTCTCCTGCACCGCCGCCACGGCCGCGCAGAAGGAGGAAAAGGTGGTGTACCACGTCAATGACGCCAGCAATGCCACGGCTGCGCTGAAAAATATCCGCAACCACCTCGACGCCAGCCCCAAAGCCACCATCGTGCTCGTCGCGCACGGCCCCGGCATCGATTTCCTGCTCGACGGCGCCACCGACAAGAACGGCACGCCGTATGACGCGGTGGTGCGTGAGCTGGTCCAGCGGGGCGTGAGCTTTCGCGTCTGTAATAACACCTTGCAAGGACGCAACATCGACCGCCAGCGCGTGCTGCCCGAAGCCGTCATCGTGCCCTCGGGCGTGGCCGAGCTGAGCCGCTTGCAGTGGCAGGAAGGCTATGTGTATATCAAGCCCTGAAGTCAGTGGGGGCGGGCAACGCTTACTGGATCTTGGCGATCGACACTTCCGTCGACTTGACCAGCGCGATGACCTCGCTGCCCACTTTCAGGTCCAGGTCCTTGATCGAGCGCGAGGTAATCACCGAAGTGACGATGCCGTGCGGCGTTTCCACGTCCACTTCGGACACCACGGGGCCAAAGATGATTTCCTTGATCTTGCCGCGAAACTGGTTGCGTACATTTACTTCCGAGATAGCCATGATGTTTCCTTTGCGTCCGTTATACGCCGTATGGCGCGACAGGGCCAGAGTACGGCGCGCGCACGCTTTTGACCACGAATCGATGCGCATATCGATATGCGCAAAGTGTGCGAATCCGCTGTTGCAAGCATATTATTCGCCTATACTCGTTTGCATTGACCTGGAGGTTTGCCATGCGCCCATTGCCCTTGCTGCTGCTGTTGCCCTCATTTGCCGTGCTGGCGGACCCCATCGCGGCGCTGCAGCCGATGGCCTTCCTGGCCGGGCATTGCTGGAAGGGCGAATTTCCTGGTGGCAAGCAAACGGATGAGCACTGTTTCCAGTGGCTGTACGGCGGCCAGATGCTGCGCGACGTACACACGGTGCGCAGTCCCGGCAAGCCCGATTACGTGGGCGAAACCACGTATTACCACGATCCCGCCGCAGGCAAGGTGGCGTTCCTGTATCTGGAAAACAGCGGCGGCCATAGCCGCGGCACGATGCTGCCGGCGGACGGCGGCCTCGACTTTCCCACCACGCAGTACGTGGGCGCCAGCGGCAAGGCGCTGACGTACCGCGTGCGCTGGACGCCATCGGGAAATGCCTATGAGGCGGCCAGCGAGATGCTGGTGGACGGGCGCTGGGTACCGCAATTCAAGCTGCTGCTGACGAAACAGTAAGGTTGCGCCGGCCACGCCTATTCCCCTGCGGGCTTGCTGCTGGCGGAAGGCGCCGTGTTGCCCTTCGGCTTGCTTGTCATTGGCATGACGACGCTCCCGTCGGCGGCGTCAGGCGAGTGCGCCGGGCCATCGTTGATGTCGAAGGTGATGCTGTATGGACGCGTCGTGCCGGGGCGCAGGTCTGCCGTCAGGACCTCCTTGCATTGGTTCATCACTTCCTTGTAGTGCTCCCACATTTCCACGTACTTCTTCGGATGGTTGATGAAAGTGATGCACATATCCGTCAAATAGCCCTTGTTCAAGATCATGTTGACGATCTCGGTGCTGGCTCTGGCCAGGTGCGCCGCCGTTTTGTCATTGACGTTGCTGGCATGCAGCGGTGTCGTCATGCCGCTTCGGCCGCTGGCGCCGGACTGGCTTTGCGCCAGCTGATCGGCTAGCTGGGCTTCGAGCTCGGCCCGTTCGGCGCGTGCCTGCGCCAGCGCCGCGCTGGAGCCGGCCTGTGCCTTGCCGGTCTTGCCATCCGTGCCGTTGTCAGAACTTGTGCTTTCCTGCGCTGTCTTAAGCAGGACGGCTTCCTTGTCACCGGCGGCCAGGGTAGCTGGCTTGATCTGGGCAGCGGCATCGGCTTGCAAGGCTTGTTCTTTCTTGATTGCCAGGTCGAGTCTGGCTTGTGTTGCCAGGGCGTCTTGCGAAGCCTGCAGGCGCTGTTTTGCCGCGGCAGCCACGTCGGTGTTGTCTTCGGGCAAGGACTGGCGCGCCACCACGGCGCCAGTCAGTTGCTCGATGGCCAATATGCCCAGGGTGAGGTCTTGCGAACGTTCCATCAGCAGCATGACGTCAGCATCGTTGAGCCACTTGTTTTGCGCATATTCGCAGATGTTGAACAGATGCTGGCGCATCAGCGTGATGCTTTGCGAGTGCAGCCCCACGCTGGCGGCATTGGCGCGCAGTGCATTGGAGAACGAGGCGCCATCGGCGCCCGCGTTGAGCGCGCTGCCGAATGCGGACGCGTACGACTGCAGGGCGTCCGGCGTTGGCTCGGCACAGGCCTTGCCGTCTTTCGTGACATGAATCACGCGCTGGGCCGCATCGAGGTGGATGGCCTTGCCATCGTCTGGCAAGTCGGTCGAGCGGTGGATGGTGTGCAGGTTGGCGCATGCGGACAGCGCCAGCAGGAGTGAAGCGCTCGCGGCCAGGCGCAAGGGCTTGTTGCCTGCGCGGACCAGGTGGAGAATGTTGCGATCGGTATCAATTGTATGCATGATGCTGCTCCTTGATGAGGGCGAAGTCGGAAAAACACTGGCGATGGCATGCGCATGGCGGCAGCCGTCGATGCCATGGTGCTTGCCGGACCGGTGCCGCGCATCCTTCATGTGAAGGATGCGGCGCCAGTTTTTACAGGGGCGGGGCAATTACAGGCAAGGGACGCGATGGACAAGGACGGCGCCGATCCCGTCATTGCCGCCTTTTACCGGGCGGCATTGGAACCGCTGCAGTGGAGCGTGGCCATGCGCGCGTTTTCCCGCCTGGCGGGCGGTGAGGTGGCCTGCTGTTTCCTGAAAGCGGAAACGGGCGCGGTACCCTCGCGCGGCCATGTCACCGGACTGGACCAGGGGGCCTGGGAGGATGGCTACCGGCGCTACTACCATGCGCTCGATCCCGGCTATGCGATTCTCACGCGCGCGCCGCCCGGGCGCATGCATCTGATGCAAGATTATTTCAGCGAGCAGGCCGTGGCGCGCAGCGAGTATTTCCAGGATTTCTATTTGCGCGCGGGAGTGCGCTATTCATGCAGCGGCGTCGTGCGGGACAACGGTGCGCTGACCATCCTGTCCGCGCACCGTGCGGCGGGCCAGGGCCCCTATGACCGCAACACGCGCGGCCAGCTGCAGCGCGTGCTCGACCATCTGCCGAATGTGTTTCGCCTGCGCGATACGGCACAGCAAGCCCAGGCGCATGGCGCGCTGGCCTGGGAAGCGCTCGATGCCTTGCCGCGCGCCATCTTGCTGGCCGATGCCTGCCTGCGGCTGGTTTTCATGAACCTGGCGGCGCAGCGGCTGTTGGGGGCCACGTCGCCGCTCGCCTCCGTGATCACCTTGCATGGCGGTAACGTGGTTGTGCGCATGAGTCAGCTGCAACAGCAACTGGCGCAGCGTGTGCGGCAAGCGTGTGCCGGGCTGGCGTGCCACCGTCCAGCCCCCTTGTATGCGAGCGATGAGGATGGCCGTCCGGCGCTGGAAATTGGCATCCTGCCCTTGCGCATAGGCCAGGCCGGCGGGGAGGGCGCCGGCCTGGCCATGCTGTCCTTGCGCCCCCTGTTCCGGGCAGGGCGGCATTGGCCCGGGGCGCTCGAGCGGCCATGCGGCTTGACGGGCGCCGAGTGGTCGCTGGCGCTGGCGCTGGCGGATGGCATGGAGCCTGCCGAGTACGCGCAGCGCAAGGGTGTGCGCATCAGCACCGTGCGCAGCCAGATCCAGGCCATCCTGGCCAAGACAGGCACGCGCCGCAGCAGCGAGATCGCCAGCCTGTTCAGCGCGCTGGAGTGGGACGCTGGCGCACCGCCATAAAAAAACCGGGACAAGTCCCGGTTTCTCGTTGATGCAGATCAGATTACTTCTGATAGATCTTGTCGAACTCGCCGCCATCGTCAAAGTGTTTC
Organism: Janthinobacterium sp. GW821-FHT03C10; assembly: GCF_059420865.1. Lineage (NCBI taxonomy): Bacteria > Pseudomonadati > Pseudomonadota > Betaproteobacteria > Burkholderiales > Oxalobacteraceae > Janthinobacterium > Janthinobacterium sp. GW821-FHT03C10. The sequence continues at coordinate 490,288 of NZ_JBWKUN010000003.1, forward strand.
TTTTGTGCCTGTTTCCAGCCGCCAAACACGTCATCGATGGTGAACAGGGTGATCGGCTTGAAGCTGGCCGCGTATTTCTTCGCGACCGCGGCCGAACGGGGGCGCAGGTAGTGCTTGGCGACCAGTTCCTGACCCGCTTCCGAGTACAGGTATTGCAGGTAGGCCGTGGCTTCCTTGCGGATGCCGCGGCGGTCGACCACCTTGTCGACCACGGCCACGGGCGACTCGGCCAGGATGGAGATGCTTGGATACACCACTTCGAAGTTGTCGCCGAATTCGGCGCGCACCAGCTGCACTTCATTTTCAAACGTCACCAGCACGTCGCCGATTTCGCGCTGCGTGAAGGTGGTGGTGGCGCCGCGGCCGCCGCCGTCGAGCACGGGCACGTTCTTGAACAGCTTGGTCACCAGATCGCGCGCCTGCGCTTCGCTGCCGCCTTTTTTCACGGCATAGCCCCACGCCGCCAGGTAGGTGTAGCGGCCGTTGCCCGAGGTTTTCGGGTTCGGCACGATGACCTTGATGCCGGGCTTGGCCAGATCGTCCCAATCCTTGATGTGTTTCGGGTTGCCTTTGCGCACCAGATATACCATGGTGGAATAGAACGGCGTCGCATTGTTCGGGAATTTCCTGGCCCAGTCGGCCACCACGAGGCCGCGGTCGACGAGGATATCGATGTCATTGGCCTGGTTCATGGTTACGACGGACGCTTCCAGGCCGTCGGCCACGGAGCGCGCCTGCTTGCTCGAGCCGCCGTGCGACTGCTTGATGGTGATGGTTTCGCCCGTTTTGGCTTTCCAATCAGCAATAAATGCGGGATTCACATCCTTGAACAGTTCGCGCATCACGTCGTACGAGGCGTTCAGCAAGACCACGGGTTCGGCGGCGGACACGCTCATGGGCAGGCTCATGGCGGCAGCGGAAGCGGCCAGGGCGCTGGCCAGGAACCAGCGGCGCGAGCGTTGGGTGAGTGTCGCTGCGGCAGTCGATACGGCGTTGGAATGGGGCATGTTGAACTCTTGTTGTGAGAATAGACAGTCATAGTCTAAAATTCCGGCCGGAAAAGAAACGAATTTTTCGTAATATGCTTAGATCCGATTCCCGTTTGCGCTAAAAAACAGATATCGTTTTTTGGAAACATTCGTGGGCAAGGCGCGCATCAGCACTTAGTCTGCAGGCATGGCGCCATAGGCAAAACCGGCGCGTGGCGCGCGGCAAAAAACCCGATTGCGCCGCTTGGTGTATAGTCGAATCGCACGATACAGGGGTAAAGCCGCCTGCATCGGCAACTGGAATATTTTGTGAGCGTACATGAGTCTTGAAATTCGTATTGCAACATCGACCGACGCTTTCGAGGCGTGCAACGTATTACGACGCTCCATCGTCGAATGCTGCAGCCTCGACCATCGGGACGATCCGGCCATCCTGGAAGCCTGGCTGGGCAATAAAACACCGCAGATGGTGGCGTGCTGGTTCGCGTCGCCCACCAATTTTTCGCTGGTCGCAGTCGAGCAGGGTGCCGTCGTCGGCGTCGGCTTGCTGACGCGCGCCGGCAAGCTGGCCCTGTGCTATCTGCTGCCCGAAGCGCAAGGCCGCGGCGCCGGCAAGGCGCTGGTGGAGCAGCTGGAAGCGCAGGCGCGCGAGTGGGGCATCAAGGCCCTGCAACTGCACAGCACGGCCAGCAGCCAGGCCTTTTTCGTCAAGCAGGGCTATATCGAGGCGGGCAATGTGCGTTCGCCGTATGGCGTGGAAACGATTTTTTGCTGGAAACAGATTGACCCCGCGGGCATTGCCAGCGGCGACCCCAAGCGCAAGCGCTTCTGCAACTGCAATTCGGCCTGACGGCCCGCCAGCATTTCAGCCCGCCCATCCGGCGGCGGGCCTTTCCCTCCATTTGAATATTTCCCTTTAGTTTCCCTTCAGTAGCTGATCTGGATATACACGCCTTGCGGCGCGGCATCGTTTGCCGGCAGCAAGGTGCCGCCGGCAAACAGTTTCAGTTCGCCGGGCGCGAACGCCAGCCAGTCTTCGTCCTGCGTCAGCGGATGCGTGGCGATGACGGCGATGCGGTCGTCCAGGTGGTTGTGCTGGCGAAAATCGATGCTGCGCTCGCAATCGATCAGGTGCGCCACGGAAAACGGGTATTCGCGGATCACGTAGTGCAGATGCGTGGAACAGTGGGCAAACAGCAGCTCGCCGTCCGACAGGATGAAATTGAAGCTGCCGTGCGCGGCAATCTCGCGCGCCACCTCGGCGATGGCGGCGCGCAAGTCGGCGCGCGCGGGTTCACCGGCGGGAAACTGCGTGCGCAGACGGGCCAGCAGGTGGCAGAACGCCTGTTCGCTGTCCGTGTCGCCGCTGGCCTGGTAGTGGGCATTGGCGGGCGCGCGCCACGTTTTGAGGTCGCCGTTGTGGGCGAAGGACCAGGTCTTGCCCCACAGCTCGCGGGCGAACGGGTGGGTGTTTTCCGGCGCGATGCGGCCCTGCGTGGCCTTGCGGATGTGCGCGACGATGTTCTTCGCCTTCACGGGATGCCGCTGCACCTGGGCCGCCAGCGGGGAATCGATGGCGGCCAGGTGATCTGTCAGCAAGGTGCAGCCGCTACTGGAATGATAGGCGATGCCCCAGCCGTCGCGGTGCTCGTCCGTGCGGCCGCCCCGCTCGGCAAAGCCGGCAAAGGAAAATTCCAGCGCGGCCGGCTTGCTGCTGTTCATTGCGAGTAACTGGCACATGGCGGCCCTTCCTGATGGTATCGGTACACGCCCACAGTAAAGGCCGGGGCAGGCCGCTGGAACGAATGTTTCCGACTATCGTTATGCGCTGGCCGTGGCATCCCTTATGTGCTGGACGCATATCAAATGGCGAAACCATTCGTTCTCCTTTGGTTCGCCTTGCCTTAGTCTGCACGCTTTGGCGCCGCTTTTCCCGCGAGGACAGCCTGGCGCAGCCTTACGAAGGAGCATGTATGCCATTTCCCGTCCTGAAAAACTACCTGGCCCGCCTGTCGCACCAAACCCAGGCCGGCACCAGCGTCTGGCTCGACGGGGAGGGCAGGGCGCTGGGGCGCTTTTTCAATTGCACCATGACCAGCGCCTTCCAGCCGCTGCGCGAACTCGACAGCGGCAAGCTGGTGGCGTTCGAGGGGCTGGCGCGCAGCGTGTCGAAGGCGGACGAGGGCTTGTCGCTGTGGCGCTTGCTGGACCACGCGGCCAGCGACGACGAATCGGTGGAGCTGGACCGGCTGTGCCGCATGCTGCACGCCATTAATTTCTTCCGCCAGGGCGAAGCGGAGCAGTCGGACCTGTACCTGAACGTGCATGACCGCTTGCTCAGCGCCGTCAGCAGCAATCACGGCCACGCCTTCCAGCGCATCCTCGACGCGCTGGGCTTGCCCATCGAGCGCATCGTGCTGCAATTGCCGACGGTCACGCCGAACCAGGGTTGGCTGCTCAACTACGTGGCCGACAATTACCGGCGCAACGGTTTCCGCCTGGCCATCAACGTGGCCAGCGTGCAGGAGGCGGCGGGCATGCTGGAACGTTTGCACCCGCACGCGTTCAAGCTCGACGCGGGTAACCTCAGCGACGAGCAGGCCGTCGCCAGCTTCGTCAGCGTGTGCCATGCGGCGAAGATACGCGTCATCTTCAAGCGCCTCGACACGCCGGCCGCGCTGGCTGCGCTGCAGCGCATCGCCGCCATCACGGGCTTGCCCATCGTGGCCCAGGGATATTTATTGGACAAGCCCCTGACGGCGCTGGCGCAGGCAAATCGGGACGTTGCCGCCACTGCCTAGGGCGCCGGAAGTCGAAATGAGGGCGGCACGATAGGCATTGAGGGTTTTTCTTCGCAGCACAATACGCTATAGTATTCCCATCGTTACATTGGACTGACTATGGCATCGCGCAGAAATTTTCTACACCACGGTATGGGCCTGGCCGCGCTGGGCCTGGTAGCTACCCCTCTCATCGGCTGCGCCTCGCGCACGGCCGCTCCCGCCGCGGCTTCGGCCAGCGCCAAGCCGCGCGCGCCGCGCACGGGCGTGCCGCCCCAGCCGACGCAGCTGGCCAGCGTCGACCGCTCGATCACCGCGCAGTCGCGCCAGGCGATCACGGAACTGGAACCGCCACCCGACATCTTCGATGCGCAGGCGCTGGACCTGGAATTCTGGCTCAAGCCCCGCACCCTGGAAGTGGTGCGCCCGGCCAGCAATGAAAAGGCGAAATTGCTGTACTGGAAAGATGGCGAAGTCATCGATTCGGCCTACCAGGAACTGTGCCACCTGCTGCGCGACGTGAACGGCAAGAAGACGGCGCCCATCGACCCGAAACTGCTGGAAACCCTGTGGGGCACGCAAGCGTTCGTGGCCCGCTACGGCATCGAGCAGCCGCTGGAGATCCTGTCGGGCTACCGCACGGCCGAATCGAATGGCAAGCTGCGCGAAGCGGGCGTGCCGGCCGCGCGCCAGTCGCTGCACATCTCGGGCCGCGCCGCCGATATCCGCGTGGCGAATCTGAACGCGGAAGTGCTCGGTTCGCTGGTGCGCAGCTTCAAGCAGGGCGGCGTGGGCTTCTATTACCGCTCGGGACCCCGTGGCGGCTGGATCCATGCGGATACGGGATTGCAGCGCGTTTGGAAAGGCTAAGGCTTTCTAATCGTAGTGATACGGCGGCTCCGGCACGCTATCGGTGCTGGTGCGCCGCCATTCATCGAAATTCACGGGGCGTTCCCAGTAAATGCGCCAGCCCAGGCGCTGGCTGGTTTGCGCTTCGGGATGCTCGCGCAGATAGCCGTCGATAAAGCGGGTAAACTCCGAGACATAGCCGCCGCGGCGGTAGGGAAGTGGACGAGTCATGGCCCCTCCTGCTATCGAGATTTCTGCCATTCTATCGCCGGCGGCAGGAACGCGTCGCCCGTTTCCAGCTTCCCACGCTTCCCATTTCCCCTTCCCATGAAACTCTCCAGCCATAACATCGAACTGTTCCTGGCCGTCGTCGACGGCGGCTCGTTCTCGGCCGCCGCGCGCGCCTTGCGCCGGGCGCCGTCGGCCGTCAGCATGGCGATGGCCAACATCGAGGCGGAACTGGGCATCGCCCTGTTCGACCGGGGCGCGCGCGAAGCCGTGCCCACGCCGGCCGCGATGGCGCTGCTGCCCCACGCGCGCCTGATCGCCGAGCAGCTGAAGCAGTTGCACCTGCACGTGCAGGAATTGTCGCAGGGGCTGGAAAGCCGCATTTCGCTGGGTATCGCGGCCGAACTCGACCATGCGCCTTTTCTCGCCGCCGTGCGCGCGCTGTCGCAGCGCCATCCGCTGCTCGACATCGAGGTGCTGACGGCGCCGCAGGACGACGTGCTCGACATGCTGCACCGGGGCCGCATCAGCGCCTGCATGGCCTTTGCCGGCGGGCGCATCAATCACGAGGAACAGTTCCAGCTGGTGGGCAGCGATGCCTTGCTGGCGATTATCTCCACCCAGCATCCGCCCGACGCGGCGGGCCGGCCCCTGTATATCGAGGAATTGGTGAATTTGCGCCAGATCATCGTCGCCAGCCGGGAACTCGACCTGGCCGATGCGCGCCCCGTGGTGGGGCTGTCCTACTGGCGCACGGACAGCTTGCCGATGGCGCTGGCGATGGTGGAAGCGGGGCTGGGCTGGGGCAACTTCGCCGCCTCGGCCATCCAGGACTCGCTGGCGGCGGGGCGCGTGCGCCGCGTGGCGTTCAAGAATACGGGTAATGGCCTGGTCGTGCCCATCCACCTGGTGTGGATGAAGGACCGGCCGCTGGGCATGGCGGCGCGGTCCTTTCTTCAGTTGCTCAGCGAAGCGGCCTGAACGTCGCTGGGCTCTTCCTTCGGCTGCTGCGCCGACAGGGGCACGCCGAACAGGCCGTCGAAGAAGTAGTTGAAGATGAAGCTGTAGCAGGGGATGATCAGCATCAGCGCGAAGTCCAGCACGAAGGCTTGCCACAGGCTGATGTCGAGCCACCAGGCGATCAGCGGGATCAGGTAGATGACGAGCGTGATCTGGAAGCCGATCGCATGCAGGATGCGGCGCCAGACGGTGCGCGTGCGCGATACCTGGCGGATTTCCCAGTATTCGAACGCCGTGTTGTAGAGCAGGTTCCAGATCACGGCGATGGTGGTGATCATGATGGCCAGCGGGCCCGTGCTGGTGGGCGACTCGCCCGAAAGCAGGGTCAGCCAGGCCGTGGAAATGGCCATGCCAATGATTTCAAAGGCGGTGACGTAGACGATTTTGCGTTTGATGCCTTGCATGTAAAGCCTGTAAAGAAGAGATGGCGCGTATTTTAAGTCAGTCATGCTGATGTTAAAAGTTGATAGCTGTCAGTTTTCCTGATGTGTTGATGCGCGTAATCGCATATTGCCTGCGAACGAGGGATAATGGCGGCTGGCGGGCCAACGCTCCCGCGCATCACCGCAGAACATCACCGCAGAAAAGGTCACGAGCATGCAAGGCGCAGCAGACAGCAACATCCCCGATACCCCCGCCGGCGCGGACGAACGTCCCCGTTTCCGCCCCCGCCCGTGGGAGCACCTGGAGACGCCGTACGACGTGGAAGTGTGGATCGAGGAACATAACCGCAGCATGCAGGACAATATCCGCGCCACGGAAACGGGCGTGGGCATCTGCTTTACCCTGGCCGAGGGGGGCGACATCTATATGCAGACGAGCGCCGACGGCGCCGTCGTGCTCGACGTGACGCCGGACGCGGCCTGGGTGTCTCCCCTGATCAGCGCGGCCACGGGTTGCGAGACACCCGCTTCGTCCTTGTGGATATTGCCTGACGATAAGCTGATCCAGCTGATCGTGGGACTGTCCAGCCTGGTGGCCAGCACCTTGCTGGTGGTCGGCCATGATTTCGGCTTGCGCCGGCGCGGTATGGGGCAGGGCCGCTGACCGGCTTTGTTGTGGAAACGTTATCCGCGGCAGGCATGGCTCGACACTGCGCGTGACGCGTGCTAGTCTCGCTACTGCACCCACCTGTTTGCCAGGGCGGCGGTGCAAAGGATAGCCATGGACACACCACCGTCAGCAGTACCTGCTCCGGATTCCTCCCCGCGCGTCCACGACGGCGTGCCGCGGCACGTCGCGCCCCTGCTTGACGATGGCGTCTTCAGTCCGGAACGGATGAAGGCCGAACGCGAGCAAGCCTATTTCAACGATTTATACCTGCTCGCGCCCGTCGCCTATTTCGTGCTGGGCCTCGATGGCGTGATCCTGCAGGTCAACCTGGTGGCGGCCGAACTGTTCGGCCTGGCGCGCGGGCATCCCGGCCACGTGCTGTTCCGTTCCTTTGTCCACGAAGCGTTCCGCCACGATTACGAGCGGTTCGTGCAGCGCGTGCTCAATAGCAGCGAGCCCGAGCGTATCCAGCTGCAGGTGCAGCTGCCGCCGCCGCGTCCCGGCGCGCGCGAGGCCAGCTTGCCCGTCAGCCTGCTGGGCAGCGCCGATCCGAACGGCCAGGCGCTGCGCCTGGTGCTGGAGCAGGCCGAGGGCAAGCTGGCCGCGCTCGAACGCAGCGAAGAGCGTTTCCGGCGCATCGTGCACAGCGCCGAGGAGGGCATCTGGGAAATCGATGCGCAGGCGCTGACGAGCTTTGTCAATCCGAAGATGGCGCACATGCTCGATTGCCAGATCGAGGATATGCTGGGCCAGCCGCTGGCCGCCTTCATGGATGAGGAGGGGCGCGCCATCCTGGAGCGCAACATTGCGCGGCGCCAGGATGGCATTGTCGAGCGCCACGAATTCAAGTTCCTGCGGCGTGACGGCAGCACCTTGTGGGCCACCCTGGCCACCAACCCCATCTTCGATTCCAGCGGCACCTATCTGGGCGCGCTGGCGCTGGTCAGCGACATCACGGCGCAGCGCGCGGCGTCCGAGCGCATCTGGCGGCAAGCCAATTTCGACCAGCTGACGGGCTTGCCGAACCGCCACATGTTTCTCGACCGCTTGCAGCATGAGGCGGCCCATGCCAAACGCGAGGGCGCCTGCCTGGCCCTGCTGTTCATCGACCTCGACCATTTCAAGCAGGTGAATGACCGTCTCGGCCACGAGAAGGGCGACATGCTGCTGCGCCAGGCGGCGCGCCGCATCAGCGAGCGCGTGCGCGCCACGGATACGGTGGCGCGGCTGGGGGGCGACGAATTTACCGTCATCCTGGCCGGCGTGGGACAGCTGGGCGGCATCGAGCGCGTGCTGCAGGAACTGACGGCCGCGCTGGCCCTGCCTTTCATGCTCGACGGCGACACGGCGCAAGTGTCGGCCAGCGTGGGCGTGGCCCTGTATCCGGCCGACGCCGAGTCGCCGGACGCCTTGCTGCGGCATGCCGACCAGGCCATGTACGCGGCCAAGAGTGCGGGGCGCAACGGCTACAGCTATTTCACGCCGGCCTTGCAGCAGGCGGCCGAACTGCGCCGCAGCACGGTGCGCGAGATGCGCCTGGCGCTGGCGCAGGACCAGTTCGAAGTGCACTACCAGCCCATCATCCGCCTGCGCGATGGGGCCATCGAACGGGCCGAGGCGCTGCTGCGCTGGCGCCATCCGCTGCGCGGCTTGCTGGTGCCCGCCGATTTCATCGCCTTTGCCGAGGCGAACGGCCTGATCATCGATATCGGCGAGTGGGTGTTTCGCCAGGTCGTGCGCCAGGCGCGGCTGTGGCAGGATGAATATGGCCCTGCGTTCCAGATCTGCATCAACAAGTCGGCGATGGAATTTCGCTGCGACGCCGCGCTATACCAGGACTGGGGCGGCCATCTGGCGCGCCAGGGGCTGGCGCCGGGCGCCATCGCCATCGAGGCGAGGGAAGCGGTGCTGCTCGACGAGGGGCGCCAGGTGGTCGACCGCCTGCGCCAGTTCCGCGCCATGGGCCTGGCCCTGGCGCTCGACGATTTCGGCAGCGGGCAGGTGTCGCTCGCGTGCATCAAGAAGGCCGATATCGATTTTCTCAAGATCGGCCGTTCCCTGGTCGGCGAGCTGGGGCGCGAGGGCGCCGGGCAGGGCCTGTGCGAGGCGATCATCGCGCTGGCGCAGCGGCTGGGGCTGAAGGTCGTGGCCGAAGGCGTGGAGACGGCGTCGCAGCGCGATCTGCTGCGCGCCGCCGGCTGCGACTATGCGCAGGGCTATTTCTTCTCGCGCGCGCTGCCGGCGGGGCAGATGGACCGCCTGCTGGCGTCTCAGCCGGCGGCCTGAAGCGTCTCCTGCGTCTGCCCGCCGCCTTCCATCAGCTCTTCCACGGCGGCCAGCGTCTCGGCATCGCTGACCGAGGCCAGGGTCAGGCCCGGCGCCAGGATGACGCGGTAATGGCGGCTGGCCGGATAGAACCAGCGGTAGTTGTCGGTGCGGATGTAGTAGCCGACGATTTTCTTGTCGTACGCCGAGGCGATGTGGATCACCGACGTGTCGGGCGATAGCACCAGTTCGCAGCGCCGGATCAGGGCCGCCAGTTCCAGGATGTGGCCGGTGGTGGGCGCGCGCATCACGTTGGCATGGCCGGCGCCGCGCACGATCTCGGCGGCGCGCGCCTCGGTGCCCGGCGCGGCGATCACCAGCAGCGCATGGCGCGGATAGCGTGCCGCCAGGGCGGCGCAGCAGCGCTGGGCGTCGGCCACGCTGACCGTGCGCTGCGCATTGCTGCCCTGAAAATTGAGGCAAAACAAGCCTGCATGCGTGCGCAGCAGGGTGTCGCAGGCGGCATCGACCCGGGCCGCGTGCGTGTCCACGCCGAACAGTTCGTAGCGCATATCGATGTCGCGCAAGCCAAATTGTTCGAACGTGGCGAAAAAGCTGTGCAGGATGTGGCGGCTGCGGTCGCATGGCACCGTATGGTCGAACATGCCCAGCTTCGCCGTCGAGGTGCCGTACTTGGGAATGGCAAAGCCCGTCAAGTAGCGCGCACCGAGCCATTTGATACGCAGCAGCAAGGGAATCGAAAAGCGGTTGTAGGGATTGAAGATGACGTCGTAGCGGCGCCGGCGCAGGTCGGCGATGGTGGTGCGCAAGTCGCGCAGCAGCGGCTGCTTGTCCCAGATGAGGATCTCGTTCACGTGCGGGTTGTCGGCGATGACATCGCGGTTGGCGCTGCTGGCGGCCACGTCGATCTGCCAGTGCGGATAGTTTTTCTTCAGCTCGCGCAGCAGGGCCGAGGTGACGATCATGTCGCCGATCTTGTCATTGCGCAAAATCAGTACCTTGTGCACCTTGGCAATATCGAGGGGCTGCTTGCCGGATTTGCCCAGCAGGGCATAGCTGATCAGCCGGGCGGCGGTTTTTATCAAGGAAACTCCGGAAGTGGATGGCGACAGCAGCATCTTACGGATTGGCTATGTCACCGTCAAATGTGGGAACTCTCCCAGCGTTGCCTTCAATAATGTTTCTGGGGAGCGGATGCGCCCGGCGTCCAGTATCCAGCGCCACCCCAGGTAATTCGGCAGATAACGGCTGGCCACGCCATGGAAGATGCGCAGCCAGCCGCGCAAGCGGCTGTGATACGCGTTGACGTTCTGCACGTGGGCGGCGCCCTGCACGCGGATGCCGGCACGCAAGTTGACGGCCTGGTGACTGATGCCCGCTTCACGCGCGAAGGCGCGATAGGCAGCGTGGCCGTCGGTCATCAGCAAGACGTCCTTGTCGATCACGGGTGGCAGGCAAGCATGCAGCTGCGCCTTGGTCAGCGCCCCTTTTCCCGCGACGAAATCGAGGGTTTGTCCCGTGCGGTCACGCGCCACCAGGATGCAGACTTGTTCACTTGAAATGCCGCGCTTGTGGGCATGGCCACCACGGCGGCGCGCCGGCCGCGTCAGATGCCGCGCGCCCTTTTCTGACTCCAGCACATACAGCTCGTCCGCTTCGGCGATGCCATGCAGGCAATGGGGCCGGTCCGTCTTGGCCAGGCTTAAAAACCGGTGACGCCAGCGAAAGGCGGTGTTGCGGTGCACGCCCAGCTGGCTTGCTGCCTTGCGCACGGAAGCCGACTCGAGCAGGCAGTCGGCGTAGTCGAGCCACAATGTCTTGTGGCGCAAGCGGGCCAGCGGCGTGCCGGTGAGCGCATTGAAGGTGCGCCCGCACGGCACGCAACGGTAGCGCTGCAGTCCGTGCGCATGACCGTGCCGGTGCGCATGGCTGCTGTTGCAGGCGGGACAGTGTAGCCGCTGCCGGGCCACGCTTTCGACCAGTGCCACGACGGCGTTCTGCGATCCTGCCCCGCGCAGCAGAGCAGTGCTCGCCAGACGCTGGCGACGGCTCAGTGCGGCAAACTGGGCGATGAAGGTTTTCCATTCGGCTGGCTGCATGGAAGGCTCCCGTTTGTCTGATATGAACAGTCAGACAGCCGGGGCTGGGGAAGATTCCTTGAGTTCCCCTATTTGTCGGGGACAGAGCCTACGGATTTTCACCGTCCTGAGCCAGGGGGCGTGCCCCATTATTGCCGCGTGCGCCAGGGCGGCGCACGGGCGAAGAGCGCTTATTCCAGGCCCAGCAGGGCGACGACTCTTTCGCGGCTGATGCCGACCAATGCCGAGCTGATCGCCAGCAGCGATTCGTAGCCGGGCTCGCTGGCCTTTTGCGTGAAGTTTTCCGCCAGGGTATCCATGCTGACGTTCACCTGCACCGGTTGTGCGCGGGCGACCCGTCCCGTCGCCTGCGCCAGGGCCAGGCTGACGGCGCTGCGCGCCGCCTGCAGCTGCGCCAGCGCCTGCACCACTTGCTGCAGGGTGGCGCGCAGGGCTTCCACGTCGCCCGTATTCCATTCTTCCGGGGCGATGGCGGCCGGCTCCGCATCCGTGCGCACGCGGCTCATCTGGCCGGTCGGGTAGCGGATGCCGCTGCCGCGCACGGACAGGCTGTCGCGCACGTTGGCCCAGGCCGCTTCCGGCGTGCTGAACACTAGTTCGCCGTTCTCGCCCTGCTTGACGCTGATGCCTGACGGCATGAGGGCGCGGTCGAAGCGCGAGACGATTTCGTTCGCGCTCAGGCCAGGCTCGATATTGACCGAGCGCAAGGCCTGGTTCGCGCCGCCCACGGAAAACGCCAGCACTTCCTGCGGGCCTTCCTGCAGGCTGGCCATGGTCAGGCCGCGGATGCTGAATTGCTGCTGTGCCGCCTGCGGGCTGGTATAGCTGAGCTGTGCGTCGAGCGTGCCACCCGAGGCGCTGGCGCGCTGGCGCCAGGTATTGCTGAACTGGCGCACTCTTGCCTCGACTTGCCCTTCGCGGCCCTGGCGCGCGGCCAGCTTGGCCGCCAGCTCGCTTTTCAGCGCCTGCAGCTGGCTGCTGCTGCGTTCCAGGTAATCGAGTGTTTGCTGCGCGTTGGAAATCTCCCCCTGCAACTGGTGATCCCAGTTGCTCAGGCCACGCTGCAGGCTCGCCGTCGACCTCTTCGCCGCCGGCGCCTCGCTGCGCGCGCTGGCGCTGCCGTTGATGGCGGCGGACGCGTCATCGACGACGCGGGCGGTGCCGGCGCCTTTGGCATTGACGCCGGAAGAGGAGGAGGTCTGAACGATTTGCATGATGGTCAGAGAAGATCAAACAGGGAAATAGTGCCAACCTTGGCGTAGGCCTTGTATGTTGCCTGCAGGGCCGTCTGGTAGCCGGTCAGTTCAATGGCCGCCGCGCCCATGTCGGTCTTTTTCAGGTCCAGCAGGGCCGAATTGTTCGACAGCGAGACATTGGCCAGGTTGCCCGACAGCGTGGTAAGGATGTTTTGCGCGCCGCCGAAGATGGCGATCTTGCCTGAGAGTAAATCCATGCCGTCATCGGTGCCGCCGAGGCCGTCGTTGACGATGGCGCGCACGGCCGGATCGTTGGGGTTCACGCCCGGCGCACCGAGGGTGGCGACGACCTGGTCGATCTTGTTGAGCCATACTTCCAGGTTCTTCACGTCGACGTTGGCCGCCTGCGTCACGCCATTGCCGACCACCACGGTTTGCGTGTCGGTATTGCCGATGTAGCTGTAGCGCGAGCCGACGGCCGCCGCCGGGTCGTACTTGATCGCTGGCTGGTCGGTGGCGGTGCCGGAAAACATGTAGCGGCCTTCCTGGTCCTTCAGGTTGGCCGTGTACAGCACGCTGTCGCGCATGGCCGTCAGCGATTGCGTCATCGCGTTCAGGTCGCCCGGCGTATTGCTGCCGTCGGCGGCCCACACGAGCAGGTCGCGCGCCTGGCCCATGTCGGTGACCATGCTCGACAGGTAGTTTTCATTCTTCAGCAGGCGCACTTTGACCGTGGCGATATTGTCCTGGTACTGGGTGACCATGGCTTGCTCGCGCGTCAGGCGCGAAATGCGCACGTTGCCGATCGGATCGTCCGATGGCAGCTGGATGCGCAGGCCCGACGACATCTGCTGGGTCAGGAAGTTGATGCGTTCCTGATTTTGCTGAAGCGAAATATTGATCAGCGATTGGTACTGGCTACTGGCGACACGCATGATCTTCTCCTTAACCCATCATTTGCAAGGTGGCGTCAAACAAGCTGTTCGCCACGGAAATGACTTTCATGTTTGCTTGATACATATTCTGGAATTCGACCAGGCTCATCGCTTCTTCATCCTTGTTCACGCCGCTGGTCGATTTCCAGTCGTCGATCGCTTGCGAGCGCACCGTGTTGGCCGTCTTCAGCAAGGACTGGTTCTGCTGGCTGTAGATGCCCAGCTTGCCGACCAGCTGCGTATCCGCGTCGCTCATCAGGACAGAACCCACCCAGCTGACGGTGATCGGCTGATTCTTGATTTCGATCAATTTTTGCAAGTTGCCGCTGTCGCCGGCCTGGCCCGTCAGCGACAGGGCCAGGTCCTTGGCGTTGAAGCCGGGGGTAATGCTCAACTTGCCATTCGCGTAGACCAGCAGGGGACCGCCGGCCGTGCCAGCCATGGTCTTGCCCAGGGCCAGCTGCGCGTTGACCTTGCTGGTCAGCTGGGTTGCCATGTCTTGCAGCGACTGCTGCAGCGGTTTCAGGGTGTTTTGCTCGAACTCGCCCAGGCCGCCCATCTGGCCGCCGATGGCCACCGGGTCGAGGGTGTACGTCGACTTGGCGAAATCGAGACTCAGGGTTTGTTCGCCCGTGTTCGTCATGTTGCTGCTCAGGGTGCCGGCCAGGCTGCCGATGACCAGCGGCTGGCCCGACTTCAGCGAGACATTGCGCGAGCCGTCCGGCTGGTCGAGCACTTCGATACCCATTTGCGAGGCCAGGCCATCGATCAGCTGGTCGCGCGCATCCATCAGCGACGACACATTCGTGCCCGCCGCCGTGGACGTGCTGATGCGCTGGTTCAGCGCGGCGATATTCGCCAGCGTGGTATTGGCTTGCGGCACGATCGCCGAGCGTTGCTGCTGCACCGACAGCAACTGGTTGCTCATGACGGTGCTGATGCTGTTGAAGCGCTGCGCCATGGCGTCGGCGGAGGTGACGATCTGCTGGCGCAGCGGCGTCGACGTCGGGTCGACGGCCGAGGCGTTCAGGGCGGCGAAAAAGCCGTCGATGCCGTTGCTGATGCTGGAAGCGTCGTCGCCCATCACCCGCTCGAGCTGGGTCAGGTAAGGCTGGGTCTGCGACCGGGCGCCCTGATCGGACGCGGCGCGCCACATTTGCTGGCTCTTATAGGCATCGGCAAAGCGCAGCAGGGCGGACACTTCCACGCCATTGCCGGCCGAGCGCACGCCCACGCCGGCGCCAAGCGAGGACAACAGCACGCCCTGGCGCGTGTAGCCCGCCGTTTGCAGGTTGGCGATGTTCTGGCTGGCCGCGTTGAGTGCGGCCTGGGCGGCGATGCTGCCTGACAATGCATTGCTGATGATGCTCATTGGGCAAGTTTCTTTCGTGAAGAGAGTGGCGCGTGCGGGTGGGCAGGCATTGATTCGTTGTTACCTTGTACAGGCGACGCTTCAGACGGATTTATTAAGCGGCGCTGCAATATTGTCGGTCTTGACAGCGCCACGGGCCGCCACGGGAGCGCCGGCAGGCGGCAGCAGCTGGCGCAGGATGGCGTCGGCGATGCCGAACGCGCGCTGGCCGGCCATCTTGTCGGCCACCAGATTGTCGGCCATTTCCAGCATGTCGCTGTTGACGGGGTCCTTGAAGACGCTGTCCTCGCCCGCCATCTCGCGCGTGCCCGAACGCATCTGGCGCAGCATGTGCGAGATGAAGAAGGCTTCGAACTTGACGGCCGCCTCGGTGGCCTTGGCCGCATAGCGGGGATCGGCCGGCGTGGCTGCCGCAGGGGAGCGGTCGTCGAGCGCCGAGGGCAGGGCGCTGCTGCTGTCGTTTACATTCATTTCCATTCCGCTTTCAGTGCCACGTTAGATGACCACCAGTTCGCCCTCGATGGCGCCGGCCTGGTCGAGGGCTTGCAGAATTGCCATGATGTCGTCGGGCGAGGCGCCCAGGCTGTTGACGACGTCGATGATCGACTGCAGCTTGGCGCCGGCCGGCCATTTGAACATATTGCCGTTGCCCTGGTCGACGGACACTTTCGACTGCGGCGTGACGGTGGTCTGGCCGCGGCCGAACGGCGCCGGCTGGCTGACGGCCGAGCTTTCCGAAATGACCACTTTCAGCGAGCCGTGCGTGACGGCGGCGGCCTTGACGCGCAAGCCTTCGGCGATGACCACGGTGCCGGTGCGCGAATTGAACACCACTTTCGGCGTATCGACGCCCACGTCGACGGAGAGCGCTTCGAGCTTGGCCATGAAGGCCACGCGCTGGGTCGGGTTTTCCGGCGCCAGCACTTCCACGCTGGTGGCGTCGCGCGTGGTGGCGACGGCGCCGAAGCGGCGGTTGACGGCTTCGACGATATTGATGGCCGTCTCGAAATGCGGGTGGCGCAAGTTCAGGGTGACGGTCGGCTTGGTGGAGAAATCGCTGAGAATCTCGCGCTCGATGTTGGCGCCGTTGGGAATGCGGCCCGAGGTGGGGGTGTTGACGGTGACGGACGAGCCGCTCTTGCCAGTGGCGTTGAGGCCGCCGACGACGACGTTGCCTTGCGCCAGCGCATACGTTTCATTGTCGGCCGCGCGCAATGGCGTCAGCAGCAAGGTGCCGCCGCGCAAGCTTTTCGCGTCGCCCAGGGAGGAGACGGTGACGTCGATGGCCTGGCCGCGGCGGTATCCTGGTGGAAATACGGCGCTGACCATGACGGTGGCGACGTTCTTGCTTTTCGCTTCGGCGCCGTCCGGCATCTTCACGCCGAACTGCTTGAGCATGTTGACCACGGACTGGCTGGAAAACTTCACCTGGGTGGTGTCGCCGCTGCCGTTCAGGCCCACGACGAGGCCATAGCCGACCAGCGGGTTGTCGCGCACGCCTTCGATGCTGACCAGGTTGCGCAGCACTTGCGCGGCGCTGGCGGGCAGGGCGAGGCCGGAGAGCGCGGCCAGCATGGCTGCCAGGGGCAGGGCGGAACGAAATTTCATGAGCTCACCTTAAAACGGCATCCATGGGCCGACGAAGAAGCGCGTCAGCCAGCCTGGTGTATTGGCTTCGGCCAGGGTGCCCTGGCCGGAATAGGCGATCTGTGCATTGGCGATGCGCAAGGACGAGACCTGGTTGTTCGAATCGATGTCGGCCGCGCGCAGGTAGCCGCGCAGGCGCACGAATTCCTCGCCCTGGTTCAGGGTCAGCGTTTTTTCGCCCTGCACGCGCAGCAAGCCGTTCGGCAGCACTTCCTGCACGATCACGGTGATGGCGCCGGACAGCGCATTTTGCTGCGTGCTGGTCGAGTCGCCGGCGAAGTTGCGGTCGGCCGACAGGTCGATGCCCGTCTTCGGGAAGGTCTTGCCGAGGATGTTGGCCGCATTCACGCCGACGGACGAGCCCTTGTTGAACGAGGTGCCGGCCTTCTTGCTCGCCTGCGTGGTTTCCTGCAGGGCCACCGTGACGACGTCGCCCACGCGGAAGGCGCGGCTGTCCGAGATCAGGTCCAGGCCCGCATCGGCATTGAAGACGCCGCCGCCCACGCCGCCGCGCGCGGCGCTGCGCGGCGCCACGGGCAGCGGCGTATCGGAAAAGCTGGGCGCCACCGGCGCGGCCGGCCGGCTGGCGCAACCGGCGCCCAGCACCAGCAGCAGGGCCGCCGTGGCTTTCATGGCGACTGTCATCAGCGTGCCGCTTGCGCCAGGTATTGCAGCATATTGTCGGCGGCCGACAGCACCTTGGTGTTCATTTCATAGGTGCGCTGGGCCGCGATCATGTCGACCATCTCCTCGACCACCTGCACGTTCGAGCCTTCCAGCGCGAACTGTTTCAGCTTGCCCAGGGCGCCTTCGCCGGGACGGCCTTCCGTCGGCGTGCCGCTCGATGCCGTTTCCTGGAACAGGTTTTCACCGAGTGCCAGCAGGCCCGTCGGGTTGACGAAGCTGGACAGGTTCAGCTGGCCCAGCTGGGTGCCGTTGACATTGCCCGGCACGGTGGCCGTGACCATGCCGTTTTCGCCGATGGTGATCGCCGTGGCGTTGTTCGGCACGGTGATCTGCGGCACCAGCGGCAAGCCCTGGGCGTTGACCATCACGCCGTTTTCATTGATGCCCAGCTGGCCGGCGCGCGTGTAGGCCGCTTCGCCGTTCGGGCGCAGCACCTGCAGGAAGCCGTTGCCGGTGATGGCGACGTCGAATTCGCGGCTCGTCGTTTGCAGGCTGCCCGTGGTAAACACCTTTTGCGTGCCCACCATGTGCGTGCCGTTACCCAACTGTACGCCCGATGGCGACAGGGTATTGTCGGCGCGCTGCGTGCCCGGCTGCTGCTCGACCTGGTAGAACAGGTCTTCGAAGACGACGCGGTCGCGCTTGAAGCCAACGGTATTGACGTTGGCCAGGTTGTTCGCGATGGCTTGCAGTTTGGCGTCCTGCGCCTGCACGCCGGTCTTGCTGATCCACATTGCTGGATTCATGATTTACTCCTGGTAATTGGTTGGCGTTGGGCTTAGGCGCCCAGCAGGCGGTTGCCGGACTCGGTCATCGCGTCGCTGGCCTTGAAAATTTTCATCTGCATCTCGAAACTGCGGTTCAGGCTCATGGTGGCGACCATTTCCTCGACGGCAGAGACGTTGCTGCCTTCCAGGTGACGGTCGCGCAGGCGCACCGCCGGATCGGCCTGCAAGTCTTCGCCGCCGCGCGCCACGATCAGGCCCGCCTCGTTCTTCGTCAGCTCGCCCGCTTCCGCATTGACCAGCTTGAGCTTGTCGACGGTCTGCATCTGCGCCGTCCCCGGCACCTGGATGGAAATCGTGCCATCGGCGCCGATCGACAGGCTGGTGTGCTCGGGAATCGTGATGGGGCCGCCTTCGCCCAGCACGGGCCGGCCGTTGATGGTCAGCGCGCCCGTCTCATCGAGGTCCATGGCGCCGGCGCGCGTGTAGGCTTCGCCGTTTTGCCATTGCACCGCGAGAAAGCCGGGGCCCGTGACGGCCACGTCGAGTTCGCGTCCCGTTTCCTTGATGGTGCCCGTGCGCGTGCCGACGGCGCTCGACTGCGTCTGCGTCATGTGGCGGTCGTCGTAGCCATAGCCGTTTTGCAGCGGCTGGGCAGTGGACACTTCCAGGTTGGCGCGAAAGCCGCCCGTCTCGATATTGGCCAGATTGTTGGCGTGTACCTGCTGTGCCCGCAGGGCGCGGTCGGCCCCGCTCATGGCGGTATAAATCAGCGCATCCATTGCTCTTTACCTTTGCGTATCGTGGATTACAGCGCTTGCATCAGCGATTGCAGCATGGCGTTCTCGGTCGAGATGACCTTCGAGTTCGCCTGGTAGTTACGCTGCGACGTCATCAGGCCCACCAGTTCCGAGGTGATGTCGACGTTCGACTGTTCCAGCGAGCTCGTCACCAGTTTGCCGGCCATGCCCACGCCCGGGCGGTCATACATGGCGGTGCCGGAGGTGGTCGAGGCGACCCAGCTGGTATCGTTGACGGCCGTCAGCGCGCCTTCGTCGGGGAAGGTGGCCAGGGCGATCACGCCGATGCTCTGCTTTTGGCCGTTCGTGTACTTCGCCACGACGGAGCCGTCGTCGGCCAGTTCCACGCCCGTGTAGGTGCCCGAGGCATAGCCGTCGGCGCGGTCGGTCGAGGTCGTCGCCTCGCCGGCGAACTGGGTCGTGCCCGTGTAATCGATGGCGACCGTCATCGGCGCCGCGCCAGGCGGCGTCGGCAGCACTGGCGAGGCGGACGCGCCCGTCACCAGCTTGCCGTTCGTGTCGAAGGTCATGCTCGTTACCGGCGTCACGTCGGCGTTGTCGAAGGTGTAGTGCACGTCCACGCCCGTCGCCGTCTTGACGAAGTACTGGCCCAGCGAGTGCTTGGCGCCCAGCGAATCGTAGACGATCGAGGATTTGGCGCTGTTGTAGCTCAGTTCATTGGTCTTGCTGAAAGGCGGGGTTTTCACGGCCCATTCGGACGACATATTGGCCGCATACGCCAGCTTGGTCGTTGCCACGGCGGGAATCTGGCCCGTCGGAATGAGCATGTCGCCCATGGTGCCCAGGGTGGTGGTGCCCTTGACGGCGGCATAACCCTGCACCAGGCGGCCGTTCGAGTCGATCAGCTTGCCATCATTGCTGGCCGAAAAGATGCCGACGCGGCTGTAGGTCATGGTGTTTTGCGCATCGCGCGTGACGAAATAGCCGCGGCCGTCGATGGCCGCGTCGAGCGCCCGGCCCGTGTTCAGCACGCCGCCATTGAGCGACATGCTTTGCGTCAGCGAGCCGATTTCCGTGCCCGTGGCGCGCGAACCGGCATACATGGCCGAAAAGTTGGCGCGGCTGCTCTTGAAGCCGTAGGTGCCGGCATTGGCGATATTGTTACTGGTGCTGTTCAACTGCTGGTTGATGGACTGGATACCGGACAGGGCGATGTCGAAACTCATGTTGATTTCCTTTAGTGAAGGACGATATTAGTGTTCAGGAAACGAAGGAAAGGGCGGATCAAGCCGTCTTGCCGTTGAAACCGGTGATCGCGCCAGGGTTGACTTCGCCCAGGTTCGACACGCTCAGGATCATGCTGCCGCCGGACGACAGGCGCACGCTGTTGAGCTTGCCTGCGATGTCGACCGTCGGCTTTTCGGTGCCGCTGGTGCTGACCTTCATGCTGTAGGTGCCGGCAGGCAAGCCCAGCGCGACGGGGTCGATCGTGAACGGCACCGTGCCGGCTCCCTTGGCGCCCAGTTCGATCTTGTATTCCTTGTCGTCGATGCCTTTCAGGGTCACCGTGGTCTTGGTGGTGCCGGCGGCCAGCGCGATGCTGCCGCTGACCTTGCTCTTGTCGAGCTGCACCGTGTCGCTGTTGACCATGACTTCGGAACCCACTTGCGCGCCCAGGGCCAGCACTTGCATCGATTGCAGCACGCTGGCATTGGCGCTGGTCAGCGCCGACAGGTTTTGCATCGCTTCCGTCTGCGCCTGCTGCGTCAATTGATTGACGAACTGGCTCGGGTCGGTCGGCGCGAGGGGATCCTGGTTCTTGATCTGCGCAACCAGCAATTTGGTGAACATGTCCTGGGTGGCATTGCCTTGCGACTTGACGGCATTGCTGCCGTTGTTGCTGCCGCTGGTGTTATTTGTAAAGAGATTGGTTTCCATGGATTATGCTTCACCTAATTTGAGGAGCGATTGCTGCATCGACTTGATACGGCCCAGAACTTCGACATTCGTTTCAAAGGCGCGCGACGCCGACATCATGTCGGTCATCTCGGCAACCTGATTGACGTTGGGGTAGAACACCATGCCATCGGCATTGGCCATCGGGTGGCCCGGTTCATACACCTTGCGCAGCGGCTCATCGCTTTGCACCACGTCGAGCACCTGAACCCGTCCGCCGGCGCCGCTGGCGCCGGGGCCATCCATCACGGCCGCAAACACGGGTTTGCGCGCGCGGTAGGTCTCGCCTTCGGAACCGGCAACGGAATCGGCATTGGCCAGGTTGCTGGCGATGGTATTGAGGCGCACGGTTTGCGCCGCCATCGCCGAACCGGCGATCTTGGAAATATCCTGGAAGCTCATGCTGATCCTTATTGTCCGGAAATGGCCTTGGACAGCCCCTTCAGTTTCATGTTGACGAAAGTGAGGCTGGTCTGGAAGTCGGTGGCATTCTGCGAGAACGCCGCCTGCTCCACGCCGATTTCGACGGTATTGCCGTCGCGGCTGGGGTGGTAGGGAACGCGGTACAGGGCGCTGGCGTCGTCATCGGTCGACAGCAGGCCGGCCTCGTTGTCCTGCAGCTGCTGCAGGGCGCTGCCGAAATCCATGTCCATGGCTTGGAAGCCGGGCGTGTTTTCATTGGCGATGTTGGCCGCCAGCACGCGTGTACGGTCGGCGCGCAGCGCGAGCGCATCGGCGTGCACGCCCAGCGCATCCTTGAAATTAATCCCCATGGTCATCCTTTGTATTGAATTCGATCGTGCTTTTTGCGGTTCGGGCCAGAAAATAGGTGGTGCAGAGGTAAAATCCCAGCCTGGTCATGTTGACGCATGGTAAGGTCATGCCGCTTCAGTATCTTTGATTAAGGTTAGCAATGATTTACTTTGAGAACTATTCCGTGATGTGGAACAAGGCGCAATGTCGCTACATACTGCTTCCTGGTCTCTTTTTACTGACCAGCCTATATAGTAGTGCAGGTCGCGCAGAATTGCCAGCCGACAATATATTTTCACGTGTGGAACAGTTGGCGCGGGAGCAATTGGCACAGCAGGCGGCCACGGCAGGATTGCTGGAACCGCAGTTTCAAGTGGCCGTCGTGAAAAGCACGCGCCCCGTGCCGGCGTGCGCGGCGCCCGTCACGCTGGAAACGGCGGACAGCCGCTCGGCGCAGCGCATGCGCTTTGTCGCGGTGTGTCCTGGAAGCAACGGATGGCGCTATGAAATGCTGGCGCGCGGCAGCATCACGGCGCAAGTGGCCGTCACCAGCGCCCCCGTCACGGCGAATACGCCGCTGCAGGCGGGCGACGTGACGATGGCGCGGCGCGACGTGACGATGGTGCCGGACAGCATTTCTTCCTTGCCCGGCGCCGTTGGCCTGTCGAGCCGGCGCAGCTTGCGTACGGGCGAAGTGCTGCGGCAAGGGCAGCTGGCGTCGCCCGTGCTGGTCAAGCGGGGCAGTGCGGTGAATATCGTGGCGCGCAAGGAACAGGTGGAAGTGAGCATGGCCGGCGAAGCGATGGACCCGGGCGCGCTGGGCGAGCTGATCCGCGTGCGCAACGCCACCAGCGGCACGGTGATACGTGCCAGGGTGGTCGATGCGGGCGTGGTGGAACCGGCCGAACTTCCCGGCCGTTGAGGGAAACTTACTCGGCGGCGGCCGTGCGCTGCAGCCGTGTCGCCAGCTGGGTCAGCTTGGCGGCGTAGTTGGGATCGGTGGCATAGCCGCCGCGCGCCAAGCCTTGCGCGAAGGCGCCCGCATCGGCGCCCGTGTTCAGGGCGGCGCGGTAGCGCGGGTTGTCGAGCAACACCTGCGCATAGTCGCGGAAGGCGCTGGCCTGGTCCGGATAGCTGCGGAAGCGCTCCGTTTTCTTCAGGGCCGTGCCGCTGCCCGCTTCGTATTCGGTGGTGACATTGCTGGCCACGTCGCCCTGCCATTTCCCGCCGGCCTTGATGCCGAACAAATTATTCGTATCCGCGCCCGTGCCCTGGCGCAGCGGACGCTGGCCCCAGCCCGATTCCAGCGCCGCGTGGGCGGCAACGATTTCCGGCGCCACGCCCAGGCGCGCGCCCGTTTCCTGCGTCCATGGCTTGATCGAGGCGAGGAATTGCTGCTGCGTTTCACCGATCTCGCCGCCCTGGCTGATGGCGCCCAGCACATTCACAGGCTGGCTCTGCTCCAGGTAGGCGCGTCCTTGCGGGCTCAGGCTGGTGGCATTGCCGCCGCCCTGTTCGATGAAGCGGGCCACTTCGCCCTGCACTTGCCGGAACACGCTGCCAAAGCTGCCGCCGGAGGCGGTGGCGTCGGTGGCGCGCATATTGCTTTGCACGGCATGGGTCGCCGCCGTCGATGGCGTCGCCGCCGTGGCGCGGGTGGTCAGGAAATCAGCCTGGCGCATACGTATCTTCCTCGCCATGCAGCACGCGCTGCATGATGCTGTACTGCTCTGTTAATAAATCGCTGTTGCGGGCATTCAGGCGCTTGCATTCGAGCACCATCTGTTCGAGCGCGGCCCAGTCGCGCTGGGCGGTCGTACGCGCGTCTTGTTGCAACAGCGCAAACAATTGCGCCATATCGCCTTGCGGGCCCAGCAGGGCGGTGACCAGGCTGACCCGTTGCCGGCGGCGCGCGTCGAGCGGTTCGACGGCGGCGATGACCTGGTCGGCCAGCGCCGTCAGCCGGGCGCTCTGGTGCTGCAGGGTGGCCTGGAATTGCTCTTCCAATAAGGTTTGCAGGGCGGCATAGCCGGCGCGGTCTTCCGTCATGCCTAGCAGCACGCGGCGCACGGCTTCCTGGCGCGTGATGCCCTTGCGCGGCGCGGTCACGATTCGCCGCCGTGGAACCGCTGGATCAAGCCCGCCAGCTTCGATGGATCGAACGGCAATTCGCCCTTGGCCAGCGCATCGCGCAGCATGGCCACGCGCTCGTGGTCGATCTCGGGCATGGCGCGCAGGGCGGCCATGGCCGGTTGCAGCACGGCCGATTGCAGTTCCGCCCCGGCCGACGAGCCGGCCATGGCGCCCGCGGCGCCCGCGTTCTCGGCGATCGCCTCGGCCGGCGCGACGGCGCTGCTGCGCACGGCGGCGCCGGTATTGCCGGAGGAGATTTTCATACGTTGTCCCTTGCCCTTAATTTGCATGCTCGTCCCGTTCCTTCTTTGCGGGCAGGCCCAGTTTGTCGCGCAGGCGCTGCAAGGTGCCCGAGTCCGGCTCACCCACCTGCAGCTCCTCGCCTTGCGGTTTTTGTCCGGCCATGCCGAACATGGCGGCGATGCTGTCGGCCTGGCCACGCGTCAATATTAACAGTTCGATGCGGCGGTTGATGCCGGCGCTGGCATTTTTCACGTCCAGCGGCGCGCGGTCGGCCATGCCCACCACTTGCAGCACGCTGTCCGGACTCATGCTGCCGATCAGCAATTGCGCGCGCGCCGACATGGCGCGGTTGGCCGACAGGGTCCAGTTCGAAAAGCCTTCATAGCCGGTGTTGGCGTATTGCATCGAGTCCGTGTGGCCGACGATCAGCATCTGGTTGTCCATTTGCGCAAACACGGGGCCCATCTGGCGCAACAGCTTGCGGAAACGGTCGGTCGGCACGGCGCTGCCGCGCACGAACATGCCTTGCTTGTCCGTATCGTGCAGCATGACGCGCAAGCCGTACGGCGTGATCACCGATTGCAGGTTGCTCTTCAATCCCGCTTCGTCGCTGAGCTTGTCGAGCGCGCGCGACAGGCTCAGCAAGTCTTCCGGCGACTGGTAGCTCACTTTCGTCTGGTTTTGCGGCGCGGCGCCGGCCTTGCCTTCCTGCGTCTGCTTGCCTTCCGTGCGCGTGTCGCCCGAGCCCTTGCGGGGCATGGGGAAGCGCTCGATGAGGCTGCCACGGGGACCGCCGCTCTGTTCCGGCATGACGCCCTGGCCTTCGCCCTGGCGGCTGCTGGCCGATGCATCCATCATGATTTCCTTCATCGCCTGCTGCTCGCGCGCGGCCATCAGCCACAGCACGAGGAACAGCGACAGCAGGGCCAGGCAAAAATCGGCGAACGCTACTTTCCAGGCGCCGCCATGGCCATCGTCGTCGTGCTTGCGTCCGGCACGCTTGATGATGGCCTGTTCATGTTTCTCATGCGGCTTTAGCACGGCGGCCTCCCCGGCCTTGGCCTTGCTCTTGTTCGGCGCCGCCATCTTCCAGCGCATTGATCCAGCTTTCCAGCTGGGCGAAGCTCGGCTTGATGTTCAGCTGCACCAGGCGGCGGCCCGCATCGATGGCCAGCAGGGGCGGCTTGCCCGCCACGTGCGTGACCAGCACGACCTTCACGCATTCCATGGTCGAGCCTTCCTCGCCCACCAGCTGTTTCATCATGTTGCACATCGGATCGAGCACGCCGTAGCAAAAGAAGATGCCGATGAAGGTGCCGACCATGGCGGCGCCCACTTTTTCCGAGATCTCCGCCGCATCGGCGCCGTCGGCCACGGAATTCATGGCCATCACGATGCCCAGCACGGCGGCCAGAATACCGAAACCGGGCATGGCTTCGGCGATCTTGTGCAGCGACTTCGACGGTTGCAGCAGTTCGTCGTGGATGGCTTCCAGTTCCTGCTCCAGCACGCCTTCGAGTTCATGCGCGTTGATCTTGCCCATCGCCATCAAACGGAAGTTGTCGACGATGAAGGCGAGCAGCTTCGGCTCTTCCAGCACCAGCGGATAGCGCTGGAACAGGGCGCTTTCGCGCGGCGCCTCGACGTGGGCGTCGAGCGCCTTCAGGCCGCCGGCGGCCGTTTGCAGCAGTTCATACATCAGCAGCAGCAACTGGCGCTGGAATTCCGAGCCTTGCTTCTTGTGCGTGACGATCTTGCGCATCTGGTGCAGCATTTCGCCGAGTACATGCTTGGGGTTGCCCAGCACCAGGGCGCCGACGGCGGCGCCGATGATGATGATCAGCTCGACCGGTTGCCAGATCGCGTGGACGGTGCCGCCCATCAGGGCGAAGCCTCCGAATACACACCCCATCACGATTAAGATACCGATAATTACCATGTCAACTGCCTTTCTGCGTCATTGTGCTGCGTCAATTTGATGGATAGTGCTGAAACTTATGCGTCTTGCAGCATGGCTTTCATCTTGCCCAGCGCCGTCTTGTTGAGCTGGCAGACGCGGGCGTCGCTCAGGTCCAGTACGGCGGCTATTTCTTTGTAGCTCAGTTCGAATTCGTAATACATCTGGATCACGCGCTGCTCGCGTTCGTCCAGCGCGCGCAGCGCTTGTTCCAGGCTGCGCCGCACCATCAATTGCTCTTCCGGGCTCGGTGCGCTGTCGGCCTGTCCCAGGCTTTCCTGCAGCACTTCGTCGAAACTGGCGATCAGCTCGGCGTTTTCCGCCAATTGATATTCCTGGAAGGCTTCCGGCGTCAACTTCAGGGCTGCCATGATTTCCGCTTCCTGCGGCTCGCGTCCCAGGCGCCGGGTCAGGGCGCGCACGCTGTCGCGCAGGCGGTGGCTTTCCTGGCGCACGGCGCGCGGGCGCCAGTCCTGGCGCCGCAGTTCATCGAGGATGGCGCCGCGGATGCGCAGACTGGCATAGCTGCCGAAAGACTGGTCCGGCACGCCGTAGCGGCGCAGGGCTTCGAGCAGGCCCATCAGGCCGATCTGTTCCATGTCGTCGCGGTCGATGGCGCCCGACACCTGCGAATTGAGCTGGCGCACGATGCGTTTCACCAGCGGGGAGTACGCCACCAGATGTTGTTGCTCTTCAGCAACGCTGAGCACGGCCGCGCAAGCGCTGGCGGCGGCATATTCGCCGGCGCCATACGCTTCCTGGTATTGCTCTACATAGGCCAAGGGATCTCCCACTAGGTCGGCTGGCGTGTTGGCTTATTCAATGATCAGCTTGCCGACCATGACTTCGGTGAACGGCTTTTCCATCTGTTCGCGCTCGTAGCTGACATTGAAGGCCTTGTTGATCTGCTCGGCATACTGTTCCACGGTCATGGTTTGCGCCTTGTCCAGCGGAAAGCTCGACAGGGTGCTGACGGCGATCGAGCGCATCAGCGGCAAGTGATCCTTGGTCAGCTTTTCCTTTTCCTCGGTGGTGGCGATCACCAGGTCGGCCGACAGGTAATGCGTGTCGCCTTCGCCGGGGCCGCGGCGCAGCATCACGATGACCTTGTCCAGCGTGATGAACTTGCGCGCCTTCTTGCCCGTGGCGGGCGGCGGCGGGGCTTTCGCTTCGGCGGCATCGGCATGGCCGGCGACCGGCTTGGCCAGGTACCACATGGCGCCGCCAGCCGCGCCGGCGGCCAGCACGGCCACGCCGACAAAGCCGGCGATCAGTTTCATTTTCATATTCATCAGGCGCTCTCTCGCTCGTGCATGGCGTAAGTGGTGGCGGCAGTGCTGCCGTCGGACAGGGCGCGGCCCGGTTCGGCATCGTCCTGCTGGCGGCCCGGCTGACGCTGGCCGCGCGCATCGCCTTCGGCAAACGCCTGGGCGGCGGGGCTGCGCGGGGTGGCGCTGATATTCACGGCCACGTCGGTGTACTGGCGCTGCGCCAGGTCGCTGCGCATGTTTTCGCCGATGCCTTGCAGCTGGCGCAACACTTCCGAGTTCGACGCCGTGACGTTTACCTGCAGCGCGCCGGCCGTGTGGCGGATGGAAATTTCAATGCGGCCCAGCATGGGCGGCTCGAGGCGGATCGTCGCGTGTTCGCTGTTGCGGCCGATCTGCGTCTGCAGGCGTTCGCCCAGCGCTTCGCGCAGCGGTTCCTGCCACTGCTGGGCTGGACCGTTGAGTTTGATGGTGTCGCCGGCCGGGGCCGCCGTGGCGGTGTTGGCCACCGCGCCCGCCAGGCCAAGGTTGGGCGCGGCCGGCGCCGCGGCGCCGCGTTCGCCTTCGCGCGCGGTGAACGCGGTGACGGCAGGGGCGGCGGCTGTCACCGGCGCGTTCTGCTGCAGCAGCGATTCGAACGGCTGCGCCGGCGCGCTGCCTTTGGCGGCTGTCGCCGGATTGGCGGCGGCCAGCGGTTCGCGCGTGTCGCGGCCTGCCGCTTGCGGCGTTGCCGGCGCAGCCGCGTTCAGGGTGACCGCCGCCGGATGCAGGCTGATGTTGAGTGCCGGGTTCGCTTGCGCCACATTCGCCTGCGCTTGTGTCTGTGCCTGCGCGCCGGCGCGCGCTTCGGCCGCGTCCGTTGGCGGCAGCATGGTCACGGGCAAGCCGATGACGGGGGCGGCCATGGCCGGCAGGCTGCCATCGGCCTGGCTCTCGGCATCGCCGTCCTTGGCGGGCGCGGGCGTGCCGGCGTCGGCCTTGTCCACGCCCGTCACGTCGAGCACCTGCGCAAACAGGGGCAGGGCGGCGGGGGCGGCGCCATTGCCGCCATAGCCTGGCGCGCCGGGCAAGGCGGCGGCCTGGGAAGGCGCCGGTGCTGGTGCAGGTGCGGCTTGGGCCGCCCGTGCCGGAGCGGCCGGCGCCGTGTTGAAGTTCATGATCATGCTTGATTCCCGTCCGAGTCGTATTCGCCGAGCGCGGCGTAGGCGACCCAACCTTCCTTATTTGCCTGTAATGCACCCAGGTGTAAGCCCAGGCGTTCTTTTTCCTCAGAGCAAATTTTAACCGCTTGCGCGTGAATTTTGCGCAATTGCAACAATTCTGTTTGTTCCAGCGCAGTCCATGCGCCACGTTCGGCCAGCAGCGGGATGTTTTTCGCCAGGCTGGCCGAGAGTTTTTCCATCGCCGCCCAGTCCGGCTCGGCAAGCGCCGCGCTCAATTGCCGGCTCAGCTGCTGCAGCGCGGCGCGCCTAGGCATTGTTGGCCTGGACGCCCACCCAGCCGCGCTTGATGGTGGTCATCAAGGTCGTCACTTCGTCGATCAGCGTCGGGTCGAGCTTGATGCCGGCCGTGTACAGGCGCGCCACGCAGTAGTCGTACAGGCGCGCCAGATTGACCACCACCTCGCCGCCATTGTCGAAATCGAGCGAGCTCGACAAACCATTGATGATTTGCGTGCACTTGTCCAGGCTGATCGCCTTCTGCTCGTAGCGCTTGCCCACGATATGCCCGCGCGCGCGCGCCAGTTCTTCCAGCAGGCCGTCCGTCAGCACCAGTACCAGTTCGACCGGTGTGGCGCGGGCGGTCTGGGAGTCCAGGTTGACGGCGTGGTAGCTGCCGTAAGCTTCATTGTTCAACATTGTTATCTTCTCGCTATGTTAACTGTGGCGGCGCGGCTGGCACGTCCGCCTTAGGATTTGTCGTTACTGAACATGGCATCGAACATGTCGGAATTCCGCGTCATTTGTTCCTGCAATACTTGCAGGCGGGAATACTGATCCAGGAAACGGGTGTACGCCGTGTTGTACTGGTTGGTCAGACGCTCGCTGCTCTTGGCCAGGCTTTTCTGCAACTTGTCCGTCGCTGCCATGCGCTGGGTGATCTGGCCTTTGGTGACATTGCTCCACTGGCCCAGCACCTTGTCCAGGCCGCCGAGCACGCCGGCAGGGGCCGACAGGCTGTTGTTGCCGAACAGCTTGTCCAGGCCGCCTGGATTGTCCGCCAGCTTGGCCGTCAGCTTGGCCGTATTCAGGCTGATCGTGCCGTCGCGCTGGGCGGTAATGCCGTACGCCACCAGCGATACGCCATCGACGTTCAGGCGCAAGGCATCGCCCATGCTGCTGCGCAGGGCGTTCAGGCCGGAGTCGTGGGCAAAGATGCCGGCGGCGATATTTTTCTCCGGATTGCCGGGGCTGGCCAGGCCATCCATCACGCTTTTCAGCTTGTTGTAGGCGTCGACGAAGGCTTGCACGTTGGCGATGGTGCCGGCACTGTCGGTGCCGACGGTCACGGTCAGGGGATTCTCGCCTGCCGTCATGGCCTTGGTGAACGTCATTTTCACGTCGGGCACGTTGGTAAACGTGTTCGATGCCTGGGTGATCTTGGTGCCGGTGCCCTGGGCGCCCAGCCAGACGATGGCATCCTTGGGTGCCACGAGGCTTTTCATGTCGCTCTGCAGCGCCGTCTGCAGCGCTGGATCCGTCACGCTGCCGGTGTCGATCGAGACGGCATTGGCCACGCCCGTGAGATTCGACGTCAGCACCAGTTGCGCCTGGCTGCCGATATTGATGACGGAAGCGGTGACGCGCGCGTTATTCTTGCTGTTGCCATTGATGGCGGCGGCGAGCTCCTGCGGCGTCAGGTAGGCGTCGCCATCCTTGTTGGCGGCTGCCAGGTCGATGTCGAAGGCGTTGTCGGCCGTGACAGCGGCCAGCGGGTCGCCGATGCGGATGGTCATGTTGCCGCCGTTGGCGGGCGTGGTGCTGCTCAAGCCGCCATACGAAGTCTGGCTGGCCGTGGCCAGTTGTTCGACAAAGAACGCATAGCTGCCCGGCGACGCCTTGATGCCGGCCGTGGCCGTGCCATACGCGGTATTGCTGAAGGTGGCGGACTGGCTCAGCACGGATTTGCTGGACGTCATGGTCGTCATCGCCAGCTGGAATGCCGAGATGGCCGATTTCAGGCTGCTCAGCGCGCTAGTGGTGTTGTTGGCCAGCGTGGTCTGAGCCGCCAGGGCTGCCTTTTGCGCCGCGACCGATTTGGTTGCCAGTTGTTCTGCTGTGACGAGCGGATCGTATCGTGGTGCGGTAATTGCGTTTGCCATGCCAGACTCCTGAATAAAGGGATATACCGGTACAAGGCGACCCCCATTCCCGTTTCGTGAAGTTTTCCTGAAAGAAACTTACACAAGCCTCATTTTACCTGCCCGCGGAACCAGAATTGCGTCGCCAGCTCGTCTTGTCGCTTGGCATCAACTCGGTGTTGCTCATTCGCAACATGCTTTTGTTTTTGCGTCAGCACCTGGTCCAGCACCTCGCGCTTGGCCCAGGCCGTATTCAGGGCGCGTTGCGAAACGGCCATGTTGGCTTCGTGCAAATGCAGGTCGGTACGGTGCTGGTCGGCCATCTGCATCACCGCCTGCTTGAAGTTGCCGCAATTGACGGACAGGGCCAGGGGCAGGGCGCCGCTGGGGCCGCTATCCGTGTACAGGCCCGTCAGACGCTCCAGGTTCTTCTGGTAGCGCTCGCGCACGGCCGTCTGCGCCGCCATTTCGCCTTGCAGGCGTTCCACTTCGGTGCTGCGCAGGCCGACCAGGGTGGTCAGGTTGCGGATGGTATGCGCGTCGCTCACGTATGCTCCTAGGCCATGATCTGTTCAAGTTGTTCGATGCACGGTCCCATCGGCGCCTCTTCCTTCGTGCCCTGGCACAGGAAGGCTTCGATGGGCGCGTGCAGCTGCACGGCGCGGTCGGTGATCGGATCGGCGCCGGGCACGTAGGCGCCCAGCGGGATCAGGTCGCGCACGCGCGCATGGCGCGCCATCGACGCTTTCAGCGCGCGCGCCGCCTGCATGTGCCCGGGCGTGATCACCTGCGCCATGCAGCGGCTGATCGAGGCGGCGATGTCGATGGCGGGGTAGTGGCCCCGCTCGGCCAGTTCGC
Source organism: Janthinobacterium sp. GW821-FHT03C10 (assembly GCF_059420865.1). Classification (NCBI taxonomy): domain Bacteria; kingdom Pseudomonadati; phylum Pseudomonadota; class Betaproteobacteria; order Burkholderiales; family Oxalobacteraceae; genus Janthinobacterium; species Janthinobacterium sp. GW821-FHT03C10. Next base: position 521,384 of record NZ_JBWKUN010000003.1, read on the forward strand.
GCGTGAGCACGATGTGGCCGTCGAGAATCGCGCGCGCCGTGTCGACCACGGGGTCCTGCTGGTCGTCGCCTTCGGCCAGCACCGTGTAGATGGCGCTCATGCTGCCGTCAAGGTGGGCGCCGTTGCCGGCGCTTTCCACCAGTTGCGGCAGGTTCGAAAACACGGACGGCGGATAGCCGCGCGTGGCCGGCGGCTCGCCCAGGGCCAGCGCCACTTCGCGCAGGGCCATCGCATAGCGCGTGAGCGAGTCGACCAGCAGCAGCACGTGCTTGCCCTGGTCGCGGAAATGCGCGGCGATCGAATGGCACAGTTCGGTGGCCATGATGCGCATCAAGGGCGATTCGTCGGCCGGCGCGATCACCAGCACGGCCTTTTTCAAGCCTTCGGCACCGAGCGACTTTTCCACGAATTCGCGTACTTCGCGGCCCCGTTCCCCGATCAGACCGACGACGACGACGTCGGCCACCGTCTGGCGCGTGATCAGGCCCAGCAGCACGCTCTTGCCCACGCCGGAGCCGGCCATCAGGCCCACGCGCTGGCCCTTGCCCAAGGTCAACATGCTGTTAATCGCCCGCACGCCCACGTCCAGCGGCTCGACGACCGGTTGTTTCTTCAGGGGATTGATTTTCGGCGGCGTCACTTCCAGGACGTGTTCGCCGCCGAGGCGGCCCAGGTCGTCGATCGGTTCGCCCAGGCCGTTGACCATGCGGCCCAGCCACGAGGGGCCGATCTGCAGGCTGGCCTTGTCGGGCAGGGGCAGGACTCTGGCGCCCGTGGTCAGGCCCGTCGCCTTCTTGAACGGCATCAGGTAGGACAGTTTTTCGCGGAAACCGACGACTTGCGCATCGAGCCACTCGCCGCTCACAGTTTCAATCTGACAACGCTGGCCCGTGTGCAGGCGGCAGCCGGCGCTTTCCAGCAGCAGGCCGGAAGCGCCGACCAGGCGGCCGGTCGGTGTCGCGACCGGGATATCGCCGATCTCGAAGCTGCGCAGCGTGTCGGCGATCATGCAGGCGCGCCCTGGTCCGCGTGTTCGGCGGCCAGCGCCAGGTGGCTGCTGACCTGTTCCATGCAGGCCGACAGGCGCTGATGGCAGCCGGCGTCGACTTCATTGTCGCCGGCCTTGATGCGGCATTCGCCCGCGTCGAGGCGCGCATCGGCGATCAGGTTCCAGCGCTTGGCGCGCTTCGGATCGAGTTCGCTGATGCGTTTCAATTCTTCCGGATTGAGGAAGACGTCGATTTCCTCGCGCGTAGGCGGCATCGACGCCAGGGTCTCGTCGACCAGGGCCAGCAATTGCACCGGCTGCAGCGCCAGTTCCGCGCGGATCACCTGGCGCGCCACCTTGGCCACCAGGTCGACCACTTCCTTGCGCTGCGCTTCGCGGTAATCGGCGCGCACTTTCTTCAGGTCGCGCAGGATGGCGTCGACGGGGCGGGCCAGGCGGTCCAGCGCCACCAGGGTTTCATTGCGGCCTTCTTCGCGGCCCTGCGCCATGCCATCGCTGCGCCCGGCGTCATAGCCGTCCTGCTGGCCTTGCACCAGGCCCACTTCGTAGCCGTCGCGCTGGCCCTGCTCGAAGCCTTCCGAGACGGATGCCTGCCACTGGCCGTCCGTGTCCTCGCTGGCGGCGCGCTGGCCGGCGGCGATGAATTGCGACAGGGGCGGGAAACGATACGAGCGGAAGTGTTTCATTCGATCACCGCTTCAGCAAACAACTGCACTTCGATCTCGCCCGCATCGGCGAGGCCCTTGACGGTGGCCATGATTTCCTGGCGCGTCTGTTCGATGCGCGACAGCGGCACGGGACCGGAACGGCGCATCATGTCTTCGAAGCTCTGCGCCTGGCGGCGCGGCATGGTCTTCAGCACGGCGTCGCGGATCGACGGTTCCGCGCCCTTCAGGGCGATGGCCCACTGTTCCATCGGCACGTCTTCCAGGATGCGCGTGAGCGTGACGTCGCTCTGCGTGGCCAGGATCAGGAAGTCGTACATGCTCAGTTCGATTTCCGAGACGACGTCCGGGTCGTGCGCGCGCAGCAGTTCGACCAGCGCGGCGCGGTTGCCCGGCATGCGGTTGAGAATCTCGGCCGCCTGGCGGATGCCTTCCACGCTGGTGCTTTGCGTGTCGAGCGTGCCCAGGCAGCGGCCCACCAGTTCGTCGAGCTCGACCAGCAGGTCGCGGTCGATCTCGTCCAGGCGCGCCAGGTTCAGCAAGACCAGGTCGCGGCCTTCAGCGGGCAGGGCGTCGAGGATCTGGCCGGCCAGCGCGGGCGGCAGGAAGGCCAGGAACACGGCTTGCATCTGCACGTGCTCGTTGACGATGTATTCGGCCAGCCACTTTGGCGAGGCCCACTGCAGGCGCGCCATTTTGGGACGGATAGCGTCGCCGTAAATGTTGTTGAGCACGCTATTTGCGATATCGCTGCCCAGCGCCATGTCCAGCGAACGCTTCAGGTAGCTGCGCGAGGCGCCATGCACGCCGCTTTGCTGGCGGTAGTCGTCGAAGAAGGTCTGCATGGCCGTTTTCACGGATTCGACCTTGATGCCGCTCATGCGCGACATCACTTGCGTGACTTCCAGCAATTCTTCGCGCGACAGGCAGCGCAGCACGTTGGCGGCCTGTTCTTCGCCTATGCTCAGCAGCACGATAGCGGCCTGTTCCACGGGAGTCAGGCTGACGCTTTCGTACTCTGCGCCGTCGGAGGGATTATTGTTGTTGAGTTCGGCCATTTTTCTGCATCCATTGTTTGACGACTTCGGCGACACGCTCGGGTTCTTTTTCAGCCAGCACTTTCAGGTGGTCGACCATCACGTCGACCGCCGAGCCTGGTGGCGGCAAGTCATAATTTTCCAGCAGCGGCACCACCGGCATGCTGTTGCCGGCGGCGGCCTCGCCTTCGAGCGCCAGCGGGCTGCCATTTACGCCCAAGGCCGGCGCGCCGGCTGCGGCCACGCCATTGGCGCCGGCGGCGGCGGCGCTGCTGCTGCCGCCCAGTGCCAGGGCCGGATCGAGCTGTTTCAGTGGCGGCGGCGCCAGGCGCGAGGTCAGCAGGCGCAGCAGCGGACGCAGGATCAGGAAGTAGCCGAGCACGGCGCCCAGGGCGTACAGCAGCCAGCCGCTGAAATCGACGACGGTGTCGCGCTCTTCCCACCACTGCGCCACGGGCGGCTTGGCAGGGAAGGCCAGCGCCGTCAGGCTCAGGCTGTCGCCGCGCTGGGCGTTGATGCCCAGGCCGCTGTTGAGCATTTTTTCAATATTGCCCAGTTCGGCAGGGGTCCAGCCCGTTTTCGGGTTCGGTGCGGCGGCGCTGTTGAGGACCACGGCGACGCTGAGTTTTTCCAGGCGGCCACGGCTGCGCTTGATCTGCGTGATGCTGCGGTCATACGCGTACTGGCGCGTGGTGGCGTTCTTGCGGGCCGTGCCGTCGTCGGATGGCTTCGGTGCGCCATCGGCGGGCGCGGCGCCGGCGGCGTCGGCCGGTGCCGGCACGGCGGCCGCCGGAGGACGGTTCGACAGGCTGCCGGGAATGCCGGCCACGGTGCGGTTGCGTTCCTGCTCTTCGCGCATCGCTTCGCTCGTCACTTTCGGGGCTTCGCCGTATTTTTCCAGCGTTTCGTCCACGCGGTCGTTGTTCACGGCGGCCGTCACGCTGAGCTTGAAGTTGTCTTCGCCGATGACGGGGCCCAGCAAGCCCGTGACGTTGCGACGAATTTCATCCTGGAAACGTTTCGCGCCTTCATTGCCGGCGGCCGACGCATCGAAACCGTCCGTCAGGTCGACGTGCGAGGACAGCAGGTTGCCGCCCTGGTCGACCAGGCTCACGCGCGTGGGCGCCAGGCTGGCGACGCTGCCGGCCACCATGTTGATGACGGCGGCGATCTGTTCCGGCGCCAGGGTGCGGCCCGGTTTCAGCGCCACCACCACGGAGGCGGACGATTTGTCGCCGTCGCTGGCGACGAACGAGGTCGACTTGGCGATCGACAGATGGACGCGCGCCGAAGCGATCGCGTCCATCGTCATGATGCTTTGCGCCAGTTCGCCTTCCAGGCCGCGGCGGAAGCGCACGTCCTGCACGAATTGCGACACGCCCAGCGGATCATTCTTGTCCATCAGTTCCAGGCCGGCCGGCAGCTGCGCCGTCACGCCCTTCGAGGCGAGCAGCATGCGCACCTTGCCCAGCATGGCGTCGGGCACCAGCACCTGGCCGCTGTCCGGATGCAGGCGGTAGGGGATGTGCTCGGCGTCCAGCGTGGCCATCATGTCCGTCACGGCCACCTTTTCGCGCGCGCCAAACACCGGCTTGTAGTTGGCCTGGTCGCGCCAGGCATACATGGTCACCATGGCGGTGATGCCGATGGCCAGCACGACGATGGGAACCAGGTTTTTCAGCAGGGCGGGCGGGATGGCGGGCTGGGCGCCAGGGCGCCAGCGCGCAAATGCGGACTTCATGGTGGTAATCACTTGGGGTAACTTTCGCTGGGAGGCTGGGCGTGGATCAGGACGTGAAGATTACAGAGGCAGTTTGATGAGTTCGTCGACGGCGCCCATGACCTTGTTGCGCACTTGCATCAACATGGAGAAGGACAGGCTTGCTTCCTGGCTGGCCAGCATGGCGCCGACCATGTCGTCGCTCTTGCCGCTGTCGACGTCGCTCATTTTCTGCGCGGCCAGGCGGTCGTCGCCGTTGACCTTGCCGATGGCGTCTTGCATGCTTTGCGCAAAGGAGAAGCCCGATTGTTCCGGCGCGCCGAACTGGGCGGCGGGCGCGATGCTGGCGCCCAGGGCGCGCGCGTCATTGCTCAGTGCTGCCAGATCGGCCTTGATCAGACCTGCGAGTTCGTTGCTCATCTTGCCCTCTACTTTCAATATGCGGTGACGTATCAATAGAATTACTGGTGTTGCCAATCCGGCAGCAGTGCAATCATGCCATCCTGCCCGGCCCGGTCCACAAGGCCCATCAGTTTTATCAGTTGCCACACCATCCGCTGAAGCAGACTCGAACAAACTCAGCAAACCTGCGCCGACATGATTCACATGGCCATGACAACTAATATTTATCTGATAAAAGTTTCTTCTGGTGGCAATAACGGAATGGAAACTGCCATAAAAACCGGAATCAGGTAAGCGGAATGGCGCACTGCAAATCACTATTTTGTCGCTATAAGCTTACCTCGCGGCAACTATAAAGTAAAGAGTGGATTGGCTCAAGGAATATTGATACATGGCAATATTTAGCGTTTTCATGTATTGTTCAGCACCGTAGTCATCTACCATGCGATACGATGCGCAATCGTTTGCTTGCGGGCCTGCCGGCCAGGCCAAGATGATGCTGTATTTAATTTCGGGCGATCCGTATAATTTGTTCTGCCACCGCAATACCGACATGACCACTACATGACAATCATTACCAAGACAGATCAAACTGCGCGCCATCAAGTCCTCGATTCCTGTCTGCTTGGACGTCCTGTCCATTTGCTGCATGTATTCGGCGCCCAGCTGCGCGACGACCTGGCCGTGGCCCTGCGCCAGCCCATGAGCCGTCGCTACTGGGGCAATTTCCAGATCGATGCCGTGAGCTTGTCGCGCGTGGAGAACGAGGACGGCGCGAACCGCTGGCTGAGTTTTTCCGCGCCGGCCGGCCAGCCGGGCTTTGCGCTCGAGCGGCAGATACTCTTGAGCGTGCTGAACTATCGCTATGGTAGTGCCGGCGCCAAGGGGGCGCTGCCCGATCCGGCGCAGGTGCGCGTGACGGCCACGGAGGAGCGCCTCGCTGTGGTGCTGGGACAACAGTTGGTGGGCAGCTTGTTTGCCCGCATCCACAAGAACCTGCAAACCCTGGGCAAGAGCAGCGACATCGACACCAGTGCCGAGGTCGCCGTGCAGTCGGGCGTGCATCCGGCGCGCGGCAGCTGGATCATCACGGTGGCGCTCAGCGACGTCGAGGCGGGGCAGAGCGGCCAGTTCTGGTTTTCGCTCGACAAGCGCCTGATGGCCGACGTGCTGCGCGGCCTGCTGCCTGAGCGCGCGCAAGCGAAGAAAGCCTTGCGCGGCAGCGTGCGCCCGCTCGCGTCGCGCCTGCAAGTGACCCTGGAAGGCCGGCTGGTCAGCAAGCAGATGCAGCTGGGCGCCTTGTTCGACTTGCGCGTGGGCGACGTGATTCCCGTCAGCCTCAGTCGTACCGACGTCATGCTGGACGACTCCCGTTTATTTACAGCGGCTGTTTCCGAACACAAGGGCAAGCTCTGTTTAACCTCATTTGAAGATGTCGAATAATATGAATATGACCGATACCAACCAGAGCGAAACCCTGCTGGAAGACCTGGGCGATGACATGATCATCGACCAGGGCGACGTCTCCGACGTGGCCAGCACCCGCGCGCGCCGCGACATTCCGCAGATGATGCGCAAGATTCCCGTCACCCTGACCCTGGAAGTGGGCTCGGCCCGCATTTCGCTGGAAGAGCTGATGGCCATCGGCCCGGAAAGCGTGATCGAACTCGACATGCTGGCCGGCGAACCGCTGGTGATCAAGGTCAACGGCACGCCGATCGGCCGCGCCGAAGTGGTGGTGGCCGGCGAGAACTATGGCCTCAAAGTCATCGACCTCGACGGCCTCAATCTCGACCTGATGACAGCATGAAGCTGGCGGTACCCGGTTTGAGCCGGCGCCGCGGCGCGCTGGCTGCCGCGCTGGCTGTTCCTCTTTTGATGCTGTGCTGCGGCGCCGCCGGCGCGCAGGACCTGCTGGCCGGCGTGGTGCCGGGCGCAAAGACCGACCTGTCGGTGAAGATGCAGATCCTCGTTGTCATGACCCTGCTCGGGCTGCTGCCTGTGATGGTCATGATGATGACCAGCTTTACCCGCTTCGTCATCGTGCTGTCCCTGCTGCGCCAGGCCCTGGGCCTGCAGCAGGGCTTGCCCAACCGTATCGTCACGGGCATCGCCCTGATCCTCACCTTGCTGGTCATGCGCCCCATCGGCGACCAGGTGTGGAAGGAAGCGTTCGTGCCGTACGACCGCGACCAGATCGGCATGCAGGAGGCCCTGAAGATCGCCGAAGTGCCGATTTCGCGCTTCATGCTGGCGCAGACGAGCAAGGCCGCGCTGGCGCAGATCGCCCACCTGGCCGGCGAACCGTCGAGCATGCGTCCGCAAGACCACAGCTTCACGGTCAAGCTGGCCGCGTTTGTCTTGTCCGAACTCAAGACGGCGTTCCAGATCGGCTGCATGCTGTTCATACCGTTCCTCATCATCGATCTGGTGGTGGCGTCCGTGCTGATGGCCATGGGCATGATGATGCTCTCGCCGCTGGTGATCTCGTTGCCGTTCAAGCTGCTGCTGTTCGTGCTGGTCGACGGCTGGACCCTGACCGTCAACACCTTGGTTACCAGCATACAGGGCTATTGAGCGATGTTTACCCCTGAAGTCGCCGTCGACCTGATCATCGAAGCGCTGCATGTCGTGATGCTGCTGGTGGTCATCCTGGTCGTGCCGGGTTTGCTCATGGGCTTGCTGGTCGCGCTGGTGCAGGCGGCCACCTCGATCAATGAACAGACCATGAGTTTCCTGCCGCGCTTGCTGGTCACCTTGCTGGCCCTGATCCTGGCCGGACGCTGGATGGCCGGCTACCTGATGGATTATTGCGTGTCCATTTTTCAGCGCGCCGCCACCCTGGTCGGATAGCGCCGCGCGCCATGGATCAGATTTTCAATCAGCTGCTGCCGTTTCTGCTGGCCGTGTGGTGGCCGTTCTGCCGCATCCTGGCCATGCTCAGCGCCTCGCCCGTGATCGGCGACGCCATGGTGCCCGTGCCCGTGCGGGTGCTGCTGTCGCTGGTGCTGGCGATCCTGATGCTGCCCGTGATGCAGGCGTCGGGCATCTCGCAGGACTTGCTGAAGATCGATCCGTTTTCCCTGCACGCCGTCGTCGCCACCCTTGAGCAGGCCATCGTCGGCTTCGTCCTGGGCCTGGCCTTCCACTTTGCCATGTCCGTCATGTCGGTGCTCGGTTACCTCGTGTCGAGCCAGGTGGGCTTTTCCATGGCCGTCATGAACGACCCGCTCAACGGCACTTCGTCGGACGTGATCACGGGTTTGCTCACCATCATGTGCATGATCGTGTTTTTCGCCATCGACGGCCACCTCGTGCTGACGGGCGTGATCGGCGCCAGTTTCAAGGCCTGGCCAGTGGGGCAGGGCTACGGGCCGCTGCTGCTGCAGACGGTGGCGTACAACGTGGCGTGGATCTTCGCCGCGGCCATGCTGCTGGCCTTGCCCATCATCTTTTCCACCATGGTGGTGCAGCTGGGCTTCGGCTTCCTGAACCGCGTGGCGCCATCGCTGAACCTGTTTTCGCTGGGTTTTTCCATGATCACCATGTTCGGCCTGCTGATGCTGATGCAGATCGTGCGCTTTATCCCCGAACACTATGTCGCCATGACGAACCGCGTGCTCGACATGATCGCCGAACAGATGCGGGTGGCCCATGGCGGATAGCAGCACGGGCGACAAGACAGAAAAGGCGTCAGCCCAGAAGCTGAAGAAATCGCGCCAGGAAGGGCAGGTGGTGCGTTCGCGCGACCTGTCGACGGCGCTGGGCATTTTGATCAGCATGAAGGTCTTCATCTACCTGCTGCCCGGCTATCTGGTGAGCTTTCGCGAGTTGTTCGCCATGGCCTTCATGCCGCTCGACAGCAAGGGCGCGCTGGACAATGCCATGTCGATGGCGTTTACCACCTCGGTGGGCTTGCTGATCAAGATGATCGTGCCGCTGTTTTGCGTGCCCCTGTTCGTCGTGCTCGGCTCACTGATCCCCGGCGGCTGGGTCGTCAGCACGAAGAACTGGATGCCGAAGATGGAGCGCCTGAGCCCGGCCAAGAACCTGGGCCGCCTGGTGTCGCCCAAGCATGGCTTTGAATTCGGCCTGTCCATCGCCAAGGCCGCCGTGCTGGGCATGGTGCTCGTGCACGTGAGCCGCTCCAGCCTGACGCAGTACGTGGATTTGCAACACCGGCCCCTGCAGCAAGCCATGCTCGACGGTTCCGCGCTGATGCTTGACGGCCTGATGGCGCTCATTTCCGTCTTCGTGCTGTTCGCCATCATCGACGTGCCGGCGCAGGCGTTTTTCTTTGCCCGCAACCAGCGCATGAGCAAGCAGGACGTCAAGGAAGAACACAAGAGCAGCGAAGGGCGGCCCGAAGTGCGCCAGCGCATCCGCCAGCTGCAGCAGCAGATCGGCCGGCGCAGCGTGCGCAAGACCGTGCCCGACGCCGACGTGGTGATCGTCAATCCCGAGCACTACGCCGTCGCGCTCAAGTATGACCAGGACCGCGCCGAGGCGCCGTTCGTCGTTGCCAAGGGCGTCGACGAGATGGCGCTGTATATCCGGCAAGTGGCGAAGGAACACCATATCGAAACGCTGGAGTTGCCGCCGCTGGCGCGCGCCATCTACAACACCAGCCAGGTGCAGCAGCAGATTCCCGTGCAGCTGTACCAGGCCGTGTCGCAGGTGCTGAACTACATCCTGCAATTGAAAGCATTCCGGTCCGGGCAGCGTGCTGCCCAGCCCGTATTACCCACCGAGATGGCCGTGCCATCTCATTTGAGCGAGGTCGTACCGCCATGAATTTCCTGAACCGGTTGGTTGCCGAAATGCGCCGCCACAAGTTCGCCACGCCGCTGTTCCTGCTGGTGATCCTGGCGATGATCATCCTGCCGCTGCCGCCCGTGCTGCTCGATATCCTGTTCACTTTCAATATCGTGCTGGCACTGATCGTCATCCTCGTCAGCGTGTCGGCCAAGCGGCCCCTCGATTTCTCCGTCTTCCCGACGGTGATCCTGGCCACCACCATGCTCAGGCTGACCCTCAACGTGGCGTCCACGCGCGTGGTGCTGTTGCACGGCCATACTGGCGCGGACGCGGCCGGTAAGGTGATCGAGGCCTTCGGTAACGTGGTGATCGGCGGTAACTTCGTCGTCGGTATCGTGGTCTTCGTGATCTTGATGATCATCAACTTCGCCGTCGTCACCAAGGGCGCCGAGCGTATTTCCGAGGTGTCGGCGCGCTTCACCCTCGATGCCTTGCCGGGCAAGCAGATGGCCATCGATGCCGACCTGAACGCCGGCCTGATCAACCAGGAAAAAGCCCAGATCCGCCGCAAGGACGTGGCCGCCGAAGCGGATTTCTACGGCGCCATGGACGGCGCGTCGAAGTTCGTGCGCGGCGATGCCGTCGCCAGTATCCTGATCCTGATCATCAACATGGTCGGCGGCGTGGCCATCGGTTCGCTGATGCACGATCTGTCGTTTGGCGATGCCTTCCGTCAATACGCGCTGCTGACCATCGGCGATGGCCTGGTGGCGCAGATCCCGGCGCTGCTGCTGTCGGCCGCGGCCGCCATCCTGGTCACCCGCATCAGCGATTCGGGCGACTTCGAACAGCAGGTGGCAGGCCAGGTACTGACCTCGCCAACGGTGATCTTCAGCGCCGCCGGCATGATGGTGGCGCTGGCCCTGATTCCGGGCATGCCGTGGTTCATGTTCATGACCTTCGCCGCCGTGCTGGCCTTCGTGGCCTGGCGATTGACCAAGCGCGTGAAGGGGCCGGACGCGGCGGGCATGGCGGCCATCGAGGCGGCCTTGCGCGACGACAAGCCGGCCGAACTGGAGTGGCAGCAACTGCCGGCCGTGCAGCCATTGATGGTGATGCTCGGCTATAAACTGGTCGGCATGGTGGATAAAACGCAAGGCGAGCCGCTGAACAAGCGCGTCAAGGGCGTGCGCCAGAGTTTGTCCGAGGCGATGGGCTTGCTGCTGCCGAATATCGGCGTGCGCGACGACCTGGCCCTGAAACCGTCGCAATACGCGATCGTGCTGTCCGGCACCGTGGTGGCGCAGGCGGAAGTGCAGGCCGACCGGCTGATGGCGATCCCGTCGCCGAACGTGTATGGCCAGCTGGATGGCATTCCCGGCATCGAGCCGGCCTACGGCATGCCCGTCACGTGGATCGAACCGAGCGAAAAGGCGCATGCGCTGGGCCTTGGCTACCAGGTCATCGAGGCGCCCAGCGTGATCGCCACGCACTTGTCGAAGATGGTGCGCGAATACCTGCCGGAACTGTTCCGCCACGAAGACGTCTCGAACATGATGGAGCGCCTGACGGCCCTGTCGCCCAAACTGGCCGGCGCGCTGGACAAGGCGCTGACGCACACGCAGCTGCTGCGCGTGTTCCGCGTCTTGCTGGCGGAAAACGTGTCATTGAAGGATATCGTGCCCATCGCCACCACCTTGCTCGACAGTTCAGAAACCACCAAGGATCCTATCCTGCTGGCGGCCGAAGTGCGTTGCGCGCTGCGGCGCCAGATCGTCAGCGGCCTGTTTGGCCAGAAGATGGAAATGCAGGCGTTCAACCTGGGCGGCGAGCTGGAAAACATGCTGCTCGGCTCCTTGAACCAGGCGCGCCAGTCGGGCAAGGTGACGCTCGATAACTATCCGATCGACCCGCACCTGCTGTCGCAGCTGCAAGTGAACATGCCGGTGGCGCGCGAGCAGATGAAGCAGCAGGCCACGCCGCCGCTGCTGCTGGTGCTGCCGCAGATCCGTCCGCTGCTGGCCCGCTATGCGCGCCTGTTCGCGCCGGGCCTGCATGTGCTGTCGTACAACGAAATCCCGGAAAACCGCGAAGTGAGCATCATCGGCACGGTGGGGTAAACGGCGGGGCAATAAAAAAAACGGCGCTGCGGGCGCCGTTTTTTGTGCTGCATCAATCCTGCTGCGTCAATCCTGCTGTATCAATCCTGCTCGTCGATGGGCGGCAGCAGGTCGTGCTCCTGGCCATCGGCCAGCAGCAGCACGGTGCCGCCTTGCGCCGCTTCTGCCTCGTTGCCATAGTCGTAGCCGAGCGGCGCCGCTACTTCCTTCGAGGCGGCGATGGTCTCTTCTTCTGCCGCCGCCGCAGGTGCTGCGGGCGCATCGGGATCGGCCGCCGCTTCCGCTTCCGGCTGCGTCAGCAGCAAGGCCACTTCGGCCATGGCGCGGAACAGGGGCAGCGACAGCGCAGCGGCACCCGCCTGCATCGGGTAATTGCCGTGCATGCGCTGCGCGTGCAGCTGGCGGTTCAGGCGGCAGCGCACGACGCGCAGGCCCGCGCGCCGCACGGCGCCGGCGATCTCGGGCAGGGCCAGGCGCAGGTGGCGCAGCGCCGCTTCCTCGTCGGCGGCCAGTTCCAGCAGCACGCCGTCGCCGGACGGCTCCATCTGGATCACCACCCGGCCGATGCCGATGATGATCAGCTCGACGCGCAGCGCCACCTTGCCGCGCCGCCTCGGCGTTGCCTCATCGTCTTCATCGCTGGCCAGCACGCGCAGCAGCAGGCGCTGGCCGCCCCAGCCATACACGGCAAAGCGCCACGCTTCGCTGTCGACCGTAAGTGGCGGACGCGCGCCTTCGCGCAGCAGCGCCGGTTGCTGCTCGGCCATGAACAGGCTGCCCGGCACGTGCTGGCCGCGCGCCTGTTCCTGCAGCGCCGCATACTGTTCGCCATAGGTCTTGACCATCACGCGCCACGAGGCGGCCAGCTGCGCCGCGTCGGGCGGCTGCCACACCAGCTGGCGCGTGAAGAACAGCTGATTGACCTGCATGGCGCTGCTGTCGCGCGGCATGGCGCCGCCCGTGCCGTCGGCGTTGGGCTTGATGAGGGACGCCAGGCTGTCCTGGCCCTGCTGCTGCAGCTGGGCGGGCAGGGTGCCGGCGTCCGGTGCGGGTGCCATGTAGGGCCCGATCGGCACCAGCGGCTGGACCACGCCCGGCACCATCGGCGTCGCGGGGCTGACGTCGAAGCGCTGGGTAATCAGGGGCACGGGATTGCCCGATGCAATGCGGTCTATCGCCATGCCATTGCTTCCTGCTGATACCTATTCATCCGATCCGCCATCGCGTCCTGCCAGTCACTATTGTAGTAAAGAAAGAATCAGCTTGCTCATGCTCTGGCTTTGCTTGAGCATGGCCGTGCTCGCCTGCATCAGCATTTGCGCCGAGGTCATGTTGGCGCTTTCGGCCGCGTAATCGACATCCATGATGCGGCCGATGGCGGTCTTGGTGTGGGTGATCATGTTGGACAGGTTATTGTAGACATGGCCGAGCCGGTTCGCGGTGGCGCCCAGCGCCGAGCGCACGCTGCCGACCTTGTCGACGGCCGCGGCCAGCAGGTCGATCATGCCGTTGGCGCTGCTGTTGCTGGCAAATTCGCTGCCGGGCGTGGCGCCTGGCGCGAAATTGGCCGAGATCGCCTGCAGCGCCGCATCCAGGCCGGCCATGTCGCCCGCCACGCTGAACTGCATGGTCTCGCTGCCGCTGGCGCCGATCTGGAACGTCATGGCTTGCGACAAGGTGCCGTTGCCGGCGCCGCCGTTGCCCAGCAATAAGGTGCCGCCGTAGCGGGTGTTCGTCATCACGTTGTACAGTTCGGCGCCCAGCGCATCGTATTCGCCCTGCATGGCGTCGCGGTCCTTCTGGTTCGACGAGGCGTCCGCTGCCTGGGTGGCCAGGTCCTTCATGCGCACCAGCATGCTGGTGACTTCGCCAAACGCGCCTTCGGCCGTCTGCAGCAGCGAGGTGCTGTTTTGCGTGTTGCGCATGGCCACCGCCATGCCGCTGGTCTGGGCGCTGAGCCTGGTGGCGATCTGCAAGCCGGCCGCGTCGTCCATGGCCGAGTTGATGCGAAAGCCTGTGGAGAGGCGCGTCATCGACGTCGACAGCAGCTGCTGGGCCCAGCCCATGGCCCGCTGGGCAGACAGTGCGGCGGTATTGGTATGAATGCTCAGCACGCGGCGGCTCCAGTGGATGATTGTTCGGTGTTCTGCCTTGTATAGGCGACTATGCCGGCAACATCGTTAAACGTGATGGCAATTTAGTTCAATTTGCCTGAATGCGTCGCGCTGCAGGCGAAAAAAAAGCCAGACCGGAGTCTGGCTTCGATAGGTTGGCCGCAAGCGGCCAAGTCCATATTATTGCAGCAGGGACATGACCATCGAGGACATGCTGTTGCTTTGTTTCAGCATCGCGGTGCCAGCTTGCAGCAGCATTTGCGACGACGTCATGTTCGAGCTTTCGGTCGCGAAGTCGGTGTCCATGATGCGGCCGGTAGCGGCTTTGGTGTTGGTGGCGATGTTCGACAGGTTGGTGTTGACGTGGTCCAGACGGTTGGCCGTCGCGCCCAGTGCCGAACGCACGGTGCTGACGCTGTCGATGGCGGTAGCCAGCAGGCCGATGGTGGCGTTGGCGGTGGCGGTCAGTTCCGTCGCGCCCGTCGATGCTGCCGACGAGAAGTTTTTGCTCAGGCCGGTCAGGGCTGCGTTCAGCGCGGTCAGGTTGCCCGATACGTCGAAGCTCATTTTTTCCGTCGAGCTGGCGCCGATCTGGAACGTCATCGACGTCGACAGCGTGCCGGAGGCGGCAGCCGCGCCGTCGCCCAGCAGCTTGGTGCCGCCGAACGTGGTGTTGGTCATGACGTTGTACAGTTCCTGGCCCAATGCATTGTATTCAGCTTGCATGGCGGTCTTGTCGGCGCCGGTCGACGAGGCGTCGGAAGCCTGGGTAGCCAGGTCTTTCATGCGTACCAGCATGTTGGTCACTTCGGCGAATGCGCCTTCAGCCGTTTGCAGCAGCGAGGTGCTGTTTTGCGTGTTGTTCATCGCAACGGTCATGCCGCTGGTTTGTGCTTTCAGACGGGTGGCGATCTGCAGGCCGGCTGCGTCGTCCATGGCCGAGTTGATGCGGAAGCCGGTGCTCAGGCGCGTCATCGAAGTCGACAGTTTGGATTGGGTATTCGAGATCGAATTTTGTGCCGACAGGGAGGCAGCGTTGGTGTGAAGGCTCAGCATGGTGTCATTCCTAATTGGGTGGTTACGGTGAGGAGCGACGATTTATCTGCTCCTATCAGTACAAGACGACCGTGCCGCCACCTTAATTAAATGCTTTACGGAAATTTTTGAAAATAAATGGTATTTGTTGCCTCGCCGCTCCGCCAGACCCGTGCGACGGCATGCCCGCGCCAGGCGCGCATGAAAAAAAAGCCAGACCGGAGTCTGGCTTCAATAGATTGGCCGCAAGCGGCCAAGTCCATATTATTGCAGCAGGGACATGACCATCGAGGACATGCTGTTGCTTTGTTTCAGCATCGCGGTGCCAGCTTGCAGCAGCATTTGCGACGACGTCATGTTCGAGCTTTCGGTCGCGAAGTCGGTGTCCATGATGCGGCCGGTAGCGGCTTTGGTGTTGGTGGCGATGTTCGACAGGTTGGTGTTGACGTGGTCCAGACGGTTGGCCGTCGCGCCCAGTGCCGAACGCACGGTGCTGACGCTGTCGATGGCGGTAGCCAGCAGGCCGATGGTGGCGTTGGCGGAAGCGGTCAGTTCCGTCGCGCCGGTCGATGCGCCGCTCGAGAAGTTCGCGCTCAGGCCGCTCAGGGCGGTGTTCAGCGTGGACAGGTTGCCCGATACGTCGAAGGTCATTTTTTCCGTCGAGCTGGCGCCGATCTGGAACGTCATCGACGTCGACAGCGTGCCGTCGGCAGCAGCGCTACCTTTGCCCAGCAGCTTGGTGCCGCCGAACGTGGTGTTGGTCATGACGTTGTACAGCTCTTGACCCAATGCATTGTATTCAGCTTGCATGGCGGTCTTGTCGGCTGCGGTCGACGAGGCATCGGAAGCCTGGGTAGCCAGGTCTTTCATGCGTACCAGCATGTTGGTCACTTCGGCGAACGCGCCTTCAGCCGTTTGCAGCAGCGAGGTGCTGTTTTGCGTGTTGTTCATCGCAACGGTCATGCCGCTGGTTTGCGCTTTCAGGCGGGTGGCGATTTGCAGGCCGGCAGCGTCGTCCATGGCCGAGTTGATGCGGAAGCCGGTGCTCAGGCGCGTCATCGAAGTCGACAGTTTGGATTGGGTATTCGAGATCGAATTTTGTGCCGACAGGGAGGCAGCGTTGGTGTGAAGACTCAGCATGGTGTCATTCCTAATTGGGTGGTTATGGTGAGGAGCGACGGTTTATCTGCTCCTACCAGTACAAGACGACCATTCATTTCACTTTATTAAATGCCGTGTGGAAATATATTTTTCCCTTGCCTGAATGATAATCCATGCCGGCTTCAATCCGCCACACCGCCGTGTTCCGCTTCCCATTGTTTGCGGCTGCTTTTCAGGATGTCGAGGACCAGCAATGCCTTCGCTTCGTCGGCGCACAGGTCTTCCAGGAACATGGCGTTGTTGTTGCGTACCCATTCCAGCGGCATTTCCCACCAGGCCAGCTCGAGCAGCGCGGCACGGACTTTTTCCGTGAAACGGTAGCGTATCAGGCGCGCCGGCGAGCCCGCATAAATGCCATAGGGTTCCGAGCGGAAATTCGGTGGCAGCAGCGAGCGTGCGCCGATGATGCAGCCGTTTTCGATCACGCTGCCGCCCAGTACCATCACTTCGTCGCCGATCCACACGTCGTTCTTGATCACCGTGTCGGCGTACTGCGGCGGCGGCACATTTTTCAGGCCGCCGCCGAGGATCGACAGCATGTACGTCGAGATCGTGCGCATCTCGTGCTGGCCATTCAGGATGAAACTCAGGCGCGAGCCGCCGGCCACATAGCGTCCCACGCACAGGCTTTGCTGTCCGCTGTCATATTTCACCAGCGAACCGACACCGAAGCAGGAGCCGCGTCCGATATAAAAGTGGCCGTTCTCCGGTTCCTGGTCCAGCCAGTCGCGGAAAAATTGATGCGGCAGGGTGCTGATGGCGCCATCGTCGTAGCCGAGTACCGTGAACTGGGCCGACCAGGCATGGTTCTCCGCCACGCCCGAGAAATTGGTTTCGGTGGAAATGTGCATCAGGCGATGTTCCGTACGGTTTCTTGCTGCAAGGCGGGGGCGGCGATCATGGCGATGATGGCATCGACGGTTGCCATGTCCAGATCCGGATAGATGGGCAGGCAGATCACTTGCGACGACGCCAGCCGCGCCACGGGCAGGTTCGCGTGTGCGGCGGACGGCATGCCGCGGTACATGGGGAAGTCGCTGATGAGCGGGTAAAAATAGCGGCGCGCGTAGATTTCCTGGTCGCGCAGCGATTGAAACAGGGCGTCGCGCGACAGCGGATAGCCGGGACCCACCAGAATCGGGAAATAGGCGTGGTTGGCCGCCTCGGCATCCCCTTGCTGCACGCAGGTGATGCCTGGAATGCCGGCCAGCTGCTGGCGGTAGTGCGCATCGATGGCCTTGCGCTTCTGGCGCGCGCCGTCGATGCCCTTGAGCTGCAGCAGGCCGAAGGCCGCATTGATCTCGCTCATCTTGCCGTTGATGCCAGCGGCCACCACCGTGACTTCATCGACGAAGCCGAAGTTTTTCAGGTGGTCGATGCGCTGCTTGGTCTTGGCGTCGGGGCAGACGATGGCGCCGCCTTCGAAGGTGTTGAAGATCTTCGTGGCGTGAAAGCTGATCACGGAAAGGTCGCCGTGATTGAGCACGCTGCCGCCCCGGTGGCGCACGCCGAACGCATGCGCCGCATCGTAGATCACCTTCAGATTATAGTTGTCGGCAATTTTCTCGATGGCCTCGATGTCGCATGGCCGGCCGTAGCAATGCACCGGCATGATGGCCGTGGTCTGCGGCGTGATGGCCGCCTCGATTTTGGTCGGGTCGAGGTTCAGGCTGTGCGGCTCGATGTCGGCAAAGACGGGCTTGATGTTGTTCCACAGCAGCGAGTGGGCGGTGGCGACGAACGAATACGGCGTCGTGATCACTTCGCCGTTGATGCGCAGCGCCTGCAAGGCCGTCATCAATGCCAGCGTGCCGTTGGCGAACAGGCAGATGTGCTTGACGCCCAGGTAGTCGCACAGCGCCTGCTCGAGCTGCTGGTGGAACGGGCCGCCATTCGTCAGGATCTTGTTGTCCCAGATCGTTTCCAGATAGGGCAGGAAATCCTCCAGCGGCGGCAGCAGGGGCTGGGTGACATAGACCGGCTTGTTTTTTTTGATACTCATCATAATCCGATCGGCGGGTTGGGCACGGCCACGGGGGCTTCGAACGAAACGGGCGGCAAGCCTTCGCACCAGCGTTGCCATGCCATGCGCAAGCCATTTTCCAGCCCTTCCGTAATCAGCTTGGGCTTGCCCAGGACGGAGCGCTCCAGGCGGTGCCGCATGCTGAAGCGGTAGGCGCCCAGCAGCATGGGGTTGGCCGCCATGGCCACGCTCTTGCGCACGAGATCCTCTTCGTCGGCGGCGATGAAGTCATCGAGTTCGACCTGGCGCAAGATCATGTTGCCGGCGCGGCTAGGCATGGTGGGCCCTGCCGTCGTGAGCGTGGGGACGCCCATCCACAGCGCATGCAGGGTCGTCGTGCTGCCGCAGTAGGGGAAGGCATCGAGGCAGATATCGATGCGGTGATGGATGGCCATGAATTGCGCCATCCCCGTGCGTCCTTCGAAGGTCAGGCGCTCGGGCGCAATGCCTTCTTCCGCGAACCAGGCTGCCAGTTGCGGCGGCGCTTCCGATTTCGGCATGGCCGCCACGATCATCCTGGCGTCGGGGACGGCGCGCAGCACCCTGGCCCAGCGCGCGATGACCTGACGATTGATTTTATTGGTGCGGTTGAAACTGCCAAACGTGATGTAGCCATTAGTCAATACAGGCGCCGGCTGGACGCTGGGCGCCAGCTTGGACGGCAGGAACGGAACGCAGGCGGGCAGCAGCATCAGTTTCTCGGAGAACTGGTCGCCCAGTTCGTCCGGCGGCGTGAAGTGCTGGTCGCCCAGATAGTAATCGATCGATTGCAGTCCCGTCGTGAGCGGGTAGCCGATCCAGCTGGCCTGGACAGGCGCGGGCTTGCCAGCAAACATGAGCAGCCGGTTCTTGCCCGTGTGGCCCGACAGATCGATGAGGATGTCGATGCCATCGTCGCGGATCAGCTGGCCCAGGTCCGGGTCGGACAGGTGTTCGACCTGGCGCCAGTGGGGAATGACTTCCCGCAGGCGCTCCGTGATATCGTCGTTTTGCGGATTGTTGTGGTAGGCATACAGCGACAATTGGGCGCCATCGGCGATATTTTCCAGTACCGGAATGAGGAAGTGCGGCACCGGATGGTTGTGCAGGTCGCCTGACACGAAGCCGACCTTCAAGGTGCGCAGCGGGTCGCGGCTGTTGCTGTGGCCTGCGCGTCCCTTGGCGATATGCGTTTCAAAGGTGGCGCTGAAACGCTGATGCTCCGCAAAGAGCGCCTGCGGATCGATCTCGGTGCTATGCGACAACAAGAACAGGTAGTTGCTGAACAGGGTTTCCCACAGCGGGCAGACGGCCAGGCCCTTGCGGCAGGTTTCAATCGCTTCTTCTATCCTGCCGATATTGCTGAAGGTGGCGCTGATGTTGACGTAGGCGTCACGATAGTCGGGATTGATCTCCAGCGTCTTGTGGTAGCACTCGAGCGCCAGCAAAGGCTCGTTCATGAGCACGTAGCAATTGCCGAGTGCAAAGTGCGCGCGCTCGAAGGCGGGGTCGAGCTCGAGTGCGGCCAGATACGTCCGCTTTGCGTGTTCCAATTGTTTCTGCGCCTGCCGCGTCGAACCCAGGTTGCACAGCGCCGAGATGTTTTTCGGTTCCAGTTCCAGCGCGCGCTCATAGGCGGCGGTGGCTGCCTCGTATTGCTCCAGTTCCTGCAGGGCGACGCCCAGGTGATTGTGCGTTTCGCTATCGCCGGCATCGAGTTCCAGCGTGCGGCGGTATGCCTCCACGGCGAGCGGATAGCGTTTGATGGTGCTGTAGTAATCGGCCAGCTGCCTGTGGTTCGCGGCGCTGCCGGGGGCCAGGTCAATGGCTTGCTGGAAATACTTGAGGGCATTGTCCCGGTCTTCGGCCGCGCCGTAGGCGATGGCGAGCTGGCCGCAGGCTTGCGCATCGTCCGGCTGCAGGCGCAGCACTCTGGCGCAGTACTCGATGGCCGCCGTGTAATTTTTTTGTTTGCATTGAAGCAATCCCAGATTGCTCAGCGCCTGGGTGAAATCGCCATCGAGCGCGATCGCCTGGGCATATGCGGCGATGGCTTCCTCCGCCTGGTCCAGCGACTGGAGCGCGCGTCCCAGGTTGTTGTGCAGCTTGGCGTCGCCGGGATGCAGTGCGATGGCGCGGCGGTAGCTGGCCACGGCACCCGCGTAGTCTTCGGCTTCATGCAGCGCCGCGGCCAGATTGGCATGCGCCGCCGTGGTGTGGGGCGCCAGTTGCAGCACCGCCCGGTAGCTGACGATGGCCGCGTGCCATTGCTGCAGGTCTTGCTGGGCATTGCCCAGGTTCAGGTAGATGTCCGCGTCGCCCGGCAGCAGGGCCAGCGCGCGTTGATAGCACGCGACGGCTTCGGCGCTGCGCTGCATCGCTTGCAGTGTATTGCCCAGATTGAAATGGCCCTTGGCGTAATCGGGTCGCAGCGCCAGCGCCTGCCGGTATGCCTGTTCGGCTTGCTCCAGCTTGCCTTGCGCCTGCAGCGCCGCCGCCAGGTTGCCATGTGCCTCGACAAAGTCCGGATTCAGTTCCAGCGCCCGGGTATAGCTGTCGACCGCCTGCTCGTACATGCCCCGTTCCTGCCATGCGGTGCCCAGGTTGCCATGTGCCTCGGCATCGTTGGGCGCCAGTTGCGTGGTTTTCAGCAGGGCCTCGAAGGCGTCCTTGCCCTGTAATTGCAGGGCGGTGCCCAGCACGCTCCAGGCAAAGTCGGAGTCTGGGTAGCGCTGCGTCAGGTCGCGGCTGGCCGCTTCCAGTGCCGCATGGTGGCCGGCTTGATACAGCGCAATGACGTGCTGCGTTTCCTGCGCTGTCGGCGTGCTGGCGATGGCCGTTTCGATGCGCTTGCGCAAGCCTTGCGACTGGTCGTTGTCCAGGCCGCGCGCGATGGCCGCCGTGACGATTTCCAGCGCCTGCTCGCGTTCGCCCGCCTTCAGCAAGCCATCCGCATACGACAGCCAGAACTGGCCTTCGTCGGGATTGACCGACAGCGCCTTGTGCAGATACGGCAAGCCGGCCTGGTATTGCCCCAGCTGGCCCGCCAGCAAGCCCATATTATGGTTGGCAATGGCGTGATACGGCTGTGCCTGCAGAATCGCCAGGTAAAGTGCTTCCGCCTCGGCATACCGGCCAGCCTGGTGTTCGGCAATTGCCTGCTGCAAGTCGGCGTCGAGGGGCACTGCGGGAAGGGCGTTAGCGTTCATGGGCGGGCGGAGGTGAAATAGTTAGCAGAGGGAATTGTAACTGGTGAAAGTGCTTCTGAGAAACTTTCCAGATGGAATTTATCCAGGAATGCTGTCGCAATGCAAACTAGGTGTTGCTGGCTGGTCAAAGCGTGGGAAAAAGTGGCCGTTTTAAAAACCTTGCAGGGGAATGGACGGCATGCCTCGCGCCGGGCTGCTGGTATGATGCCCGGCATTGGCGCCTTCCCTGGTGGATGGCCGCTGCCCGATATCGTTCATTTTTCAGCAGATATATGCAAAACATTTTAATCATAGGCTCATCGGGCCATGCGAAGGTCGTGATCGACGTGGTCGAGCGACAGGGGAACTTTCGCATTGCCGGCTTGATCGACGCGTTCCGGACGATCGGCGAAGAAACCTCGGGTTATCGCGTGCTTGGCGCCGAGTCCGATTTGCCGGTCCTGGTGGAACGGCTCGCCGTGTCCGGGGTGCTGGTGGCCATCGGCGACAATTTTGTGCGGGCAAGCGTGACGGCCCGCGTGGCGGCATTGTGCCCGCTACTGCCATTCGTCAGCGCCGTGCATCCGCAGGCAAGCGTTGCCAGGGCCGTGCGCGTCGGCGCGGGCAGCGTGGTGATGGCGGGGGCGGTGATCAATCCCGGCTGCGACGTGGGGGAGGGCTGTATCGTCAATGCGCGCGCCTCGCTCGACCACGATTCCGTGATGGAGGCGTTTTCCAGCCTGGCGCCTGCCGCCGCGACGGGCGGCAATTGCCTTATCGGCAGGTGCAGCGCCCTGGGCATGGGCGCCTTGCTGCTGCAGCGCATGCGGATTGGCAGTCATTGCGTGGTCGGCGCCGGCGCCGTCGTGACGCGGCCCGTGGAAGATCTGTGCGTCAGCTATGGCGCGCCGGCAAAAACCGTACGCGGCCGCCAGGCGGGCGACAAGTATCTGTAGAAACCGCGGCAGCCGAAGCGCGGCAGCGCTAGCGCTGCTGCGCTGGCATGCCGCGCGACGAGCTTACATGTTCGGATAGTTCGGCCCGCCGCCGCCTTCCGGTGTCACCCACACGATGTTCTGCGTGGGGTCCTTGATGTCGCAGGTCTTGCAGTGCACGCAGTTTTGCGCATTGATCTGCAGGCGCTCTGCGCCGTCGTCGTTCTTCACGAATTCGTACACGCCGGCGGGACAGTAACGCGCTTCCGGACCCGCATACGTGGCCAGGTTGACGTCGACGGGCACGCTGGCGTTCTTCAAGGTCAGGTGGATGGGCTGGTCTTCCGCGTGGTTCGTGTTCGAGATGAACACGGACGACATCTTGTCGAAGGTCAGCTTGCCATCGGGTTTCGGATACACGATCGGTTTCGACTGGGCCGCCGGTTTCAGGCATTCGTGGTCGCCATGCGAGTGGTGCAGGGTCCACGGCGCCTTGCCGCGGAAGATCAGCTGGTCGATGCCCGTCATCAGGCTGCCCAGATACAAACCCTTCGACAGCCATGGCTTGACGTTGCGCGCCACGTGCAGTTCTTCATGCAGCCAGGATTTCTCGAATGCCACAGGGTAGCTCGTCAGTTCGTCGTGCTGGCGCTGCTCGCCCAGCGCGCCGAAGGCCGCGTCCGCCGCCAGCATGCCGCTCTTGATGGCCGCGTGGCTGCCCTTGATGCGGCTCATGTTCAAAAAGCCCGCATCGCAGCCGATCAGCGCGCCGCCGGCAAACACCAGCTTCGGCAGCGATTGCAAGCCGCCGGCCGCGATCGCCCGCGCGCCGTACGAGATGCGCTTGCCGCCTTCGAAGAACTTGCGGATTTCCGGATGCGTTTTATAACGCTGGAATTCCTCGTACGGCGACAGGTAGGGGTTTTCGTAGTTCAGTCCGACCACATAGCCGACCATGACCTGGTTGTTTTCCAGGTGGTACAGGAAGGAGCCGCCATAGGTTTTCGTGTCCAGCGGCCAGCCGCTCGAGTGGATCACCAGGCCCGGCTTGTGCTGGGCCGGGTCGATTTCCCACAATTCCTTGATGCCGATGCCGTACGATTGCGGGTCCTTGCCGGCGTTCAAGTCATACTTGGCCATCAATTGCTTGCCCAGGTGGCCACGCGCGCCTTCGGCGAACAGGGTGTACTTGGCGTGCAATTCCATGCCCAGCTGGAAGTCGGGACCCGGCTCGCCGTCGCGCTTGACGCCCATATTGCCCGTTGCCACGCCCTTCACGGAGCCGTCGTCGTTGTAGAGGATTTCCGCGGCCGGGAAGCCGGGGAAGATTTCCACGCCCAGGTTTTCCGCCTGCTGGCCCATCCAGCGCACCACGTTGCCCAGCGAGACGATGTAGTTGCCATGGTTTTCAAAGCAGGCCGGCACGGCGAAGCCTGGCGTTTTATAGGCTTTCGTTTCGGTCAGGAACAGGATGCGGTCTTCCGTTACTGCCGTGTTCAGGGGCGCGCCCAGTTCTTTCCAGTTCGGAATCAGTTCCGTCAGCGCTTTCGGGTCCATGATGGCGCCCGACAGGATATGCGCGCCCAGTTCGCCGCCTTTTTCCAGCACGCAGACGGACACTTCCTGGCTCTTTTCCGCGGCCAGCTGCTTCAGGCGGATCGCCGCCGCCAGGCCCGCAGGGCCGCCGCCGACGATCACCACGTCATACTCCATGGTCTCGCGCGGTCCGTACTGTTCAACTAAGTTATTAGGCTGTGTCATGGTCTCGATTGTTAGTCACTAAATGGGTGGGTGAGGAATCTTCGGGGAAATTTAAGCACGAGTGTGCTTGTTTTTGGCGAGGATTGCAACTTTGGCGCCATTTTGCGTGACATTGCCCCTCGCCGCAATCTAAATCCGGCCATTTTGTGTAATGATGACGTTTACCTTTGCTCAAGTACGGCGCAGGGTATTTTGCCCCGGTGCCGGCGGCACGGCGTAAAGTGTTATCTAAAATAAAACAGGAGTAGCTCGTGGGCATAGAAGTCAATTTCGAGGGCAAGATTGCCCTGATTACCGGCGCATCGAGCGGCCTCGGCGCGCGCTTTGCGAAAGTGCTGGCCCAGGCCGGCGCCCAGGTCGTGCTGGCCTCGCGCCGCACCGAACGCCTGAAGGAGTTGCGCGCCGAAATTGAGGCGGACGGCGGCGCCGCGCACGTGGTGTCGCTCGACGTGACCGATTTCGCCAGCATCAAGTCGGCCATCGCGCATGCGGAAACGGAAGCGGGCCCCATCGATATCCTCGTCAACAATTCAGGTGTCTCCACCACGCAACGCCTGGTCGACGTCACGCCCGAAGATTACTCGTTCGTGATGGACACCAACCTGCGCGGTTCGTTCTTCGTTGCCCAGCAGACGGCCAAACGCATGATCGCGCGCGCCAAGGGCGATCCGAAGAAACAGCACCGCATCATCAATATCGCCTCGATGGCGGGCTTGCAGGTGCTGCCGCAGATCGGCGTGTACTGCATGAGCAAGGCGGGCATGGTGCACATGACGCGCGCCATGGCCGTGGAATGGGGTAAATATGGCATCAACACCAACGCCATCTGCCCCGGTTACATTTCCACGGAAATCAACGAAGATTATTTCGCCACCGAGCAGGGCAAGAAGCTGATCGAGATGCTGCCAAATAAACGCCCGGGCAAGCCGGAAGACCTCGACGGCCTGCTGCTGTTGCTGGCGGGCGAGGATTCGCACTTCATCAATGGCGCGATCATTTCCGCAGACGGTGGAATGAGTACCTTCTAACGCTGCAGCTGCAGTCCCACCAGCTTGTGCACCAGTTCGGACGACGTCGAGGCGGCGAACTTGCGCATCAGCTTGGCGCGGTGCATTTCCACCGTGCGGGGGCTGAGGTCGATCTGGCGGGCGATGACCTTGCTGGTCTTGCCTTCCACCAGCAGGGCGGCGATTTCGCGCTCGCGCGGGGTCAGTTCCGCCGTCACGGGACGTTTCTCGCTGACATCCTCGAACGTCCAGATGCCCGCTCCCAGCGGTTTGTTCGGCAGCATGGCGTGGCCCGTGACATGGCACCAGAACAATTCTCCATTACTGCGGCGCATGATGCGCTCGTCCGAATAGCGGCCCCTGGCGTTCATGATGGGGATGATGCGGTCACCCGTGCGCAGGAATTCGTCGTGCGTGGGGTAGAGTACTTCGAAGGACTGGTCGTCGAGCTGGGTGCGCGCATAGCCGAACATGGCTGCCAGCGCTTCGTTGCAGCTGCGCATGATACGGTTTTCCGACATGCACATGCCCACGGGCGCGTGCAGGAAGATGCTTTCATAATCGATGGCTGACGCGGCGTTCATCTGATACGTATCACTCTCACAGGGGGATGGCCGGCACGGCGCCGGTAGTTCTACGGTATTGTACTTTCCACTCGCGTATTTTATGCTGAGTCGCTGCCTGAGTCATGGACTCAAGACCAAAGCTTAACAAAAGATAGAGGGACACCCATGAATAAAGTTTATCCTGACGCCGCCTCGGCGCTGGCCGGTATCGTCCAAGATGGCCAGACCATCGCCGTCGGCGGCTTCGGCCTGTGCGGCATTCCCGAAGCCCTGATCGGCGCCTTGCGCGATTCGGGCGTGACGGGCCTGACGGCCATTTCCAACAACGCGGGCGTGGACGGCTTCGGCCTGGGCCAGCTGCTGACCACGCGCCAGATCAAGAAAATGATCGCCTCCTATGTGGGTGAAAACAAGGAGTTCGCGCGCCAGTACCTGGCGGGCGAGCTGGAACTGGAATTCACGCCGCAAGGCACCCTGGCCGAGAAACTGCGCGCCGGCGGCGCCGGCATTCCCGCCTTCTTCACCAAGACGGGCGTGGGCACCATCGTTGCCGATGGCAAGGAAATCCGTGAATTCGACGGCGAACAATACGTGATGGAACGCAGCCTGGTGGCCGATGTGGCGCTGGTCAAAGCCTACATGGCCGACCGCGCGGGCAATTTGGTCTATCGCAAAACGGCGCGCAATTTCAACCCGAACGTGGCCATGGCGGGCAAGATCACCATCGTCGAAGTGGAAAAACTGGTCGAAGTGGGTGAGATCGATCCGGACCAGGTCCACACGCCGAGCATCTTCGTGCACCGCATCGTGGTCAACGCGAACCCGGAAAAACGCATCGAGCAGCGCACCGTGCGCGCCGACTAATAAATAGAAGATTTACGCATGGCAAAACCGTAGCGAGCGGCAGTGATTTGTGGCTAAGAAGCGCAACCGTACTTTAGTACGGTGAGCATCGCAGGCCGCAAAGCGCGCCGCGCAGTAGGTTTGGACAGGCGTTCCACGAAAATTGAGGGAGATAATAATGGCTTGGACACGTGACGAAATGGCCGCGCGCGCGGCAAAGGAATTGCAGGATGGCTTTTATGTGAACCTGGGCATCGGCTTGCCGACCCTGGTGGCCAACTATGTGCCGGAGAATATCGAAGTATTCCTGCAGTCGGAAAACGGCTTGCTGGGCATCGGCCCGTTTCCTACCGACGACGAAGTTGATGCCGACCTGATCAACGCGGGCAAGCAGACGGTGACGGCCTTGCCCGGCGCCGCCTACTTCAGCTCGGCCGATTCCTTCGGCATGATTCGCGGCGGCAAGATCAATCTGGCCATCCTGGGCGCCATGCAAGTGTCGGAAAAGGGCGATCTGGCGAACTGGATGATTCCAGGCAAGATGGTCAAGGGCATGGGTGGCGCGATGGACCTTGTCGCCGGCGTCAAGCGCGTCGTCGTGCTGATGGAGCACGTGGCCACGGCCAAGGATGGCACGACGTCGCACAAGCTGCTCAAGCAGTGCGACCTGCCGCTGACGGGCGTGGGCGTGGTCGATGTCATCATCAGCGACCTGGGTGTCATCGACGTGACGGAAAACGGCCTGAAGCTGGTGGAACTGGCGCCGGGCGTGACCAAGGAGCAGGTGCAGGCGGCCACGGGCGCGGAACTGGACGTTTCCGCCGTGTAAGCAGGCAGATGGTCGTATCGAAGCAGGGCGGACAGCGATGTCCGCCCTTTTTTTATGCGCCTGCCTTGCCGCGCAAGCCGTCCAGGCTGTAGGCGCCGGCGCCCGCTGCCGCGAAATACAGGAAGGTGAAGCAGTACATCACGGCCATTTCGCCGCCGTTCAGGATCGGCAAAAAGCCGGCCGGCGCATGCGCGATAAAGTAGGCGGCAGCCATCTGGCCCGACAGGATGAAGGCGACGGGGCGCGTGAACAGGCCGACCAGCAGCAGGGTGCCGCCCACCAGCTCGATGACGCCGGCGGCGCCCATCAGGGAAAACAGTTGCAAGCCGTCGAACATGGCCACGTGCGGCGCGCCGAACAGCTTGGCCGTGCCATGCTGCAGGAAGAGGAAGCCGAGGATGATGCGCAGCAGGCCCAGCAAGCGTGGGGACCAGGTGGCGTAGAGGGCGGGCGAGAGGGACATGGCGTACTCCATTCAAAGGTGGATGGTTCGGTGTCAGACTTGCATTAACGCAATGTCATTATGCGGGAGCCTGGCGGCGAACGGTAAGCAGTACTGTAATGGTTTTGCATTCATTGATCATTCAGTGAAATATTGATGCATGATTTACTGTATGTTGATAATGCAATAAAAAACCCGCGCGCATGCAAAAAGCCCCGCAGATCGCTCTGCGGGGCTTTTCAATGGAGAGTACAGCTTGCTTGACGGGCTTACTTGACGATATTGACGCTCGGTGCAACGTAGGCGTCGTCGGCCGGGTGGGTGGGATGGGCCAGCTCGCTGTGCAGCTTGTCCATGTCCAGTTCCTTTTCCCATTTCGACACGACGATGGTGGCCACGCCGTTACCGACAAAGTTGGTCAGCGCGCGGCATTCGCTCATGAAGCGGTCGATACCCAGGATCAGCGCCATGCCGGCCACGGGAATCGTCGGCACCACGGCCAGGGTGGCGGCCAGGGTGATGAAGCCGGCGCCCGTGATGCCGGACGCGCCTTTCGACGTCAGCATCGCCACGCCCAGGATGGTGAGCTCTTGCCAGATCGTCAGTTCCGTGTTGGTTGCCTGTGCCACGAACAGGGCGGCCATGGTCATGTAGATGTTGGTGCCGTCCAGGTTGAACGAGTAACCGGTCGGCACGACCAGACCGACGACTGGCTTGGAGCAGCCCAGGCGCTCGAGTTTCTTCATCAGGGCCGGCAGGGCCGATTCCGACGAGCTGGTGCCGAGCACGATCAGCAGTTCTTCCTTGATGTACAGCAAGAAGCGGCCGATGGAGAAGCCCGTGTACTTGGCGATCAGGCCCAGCACGACGAAGACGAACAGGAAGCAGGTCAGGTAGAACGAACCCATCAGCTTGGCCAGCGGGATCAGCGACGCCAGGCCGTATTTACCGATGGTAAAGGCCATCGCGCCGAACGCGCCGATCGGTGCGACTTTCATGATGATGTTGACCATGCCGAAGATGGCATGCGACAGCTCGTCGATCAGCTTGGTGACCGGACGGCCGCGCTCGCCAAGCAGGGACAGCGAGAAGCCGAACAGGATGGCGATCAGCAGCACTTGCAGGATGTCGCCCTTGGCGAAGGCATCGACGAAGGTCTTCGGGATGATGTTCATCAGGAAGTCGACGGTGGTCATGCCTTCGGCGTGCGTGTATTGCGCGATCGACTTGGCGTCCAGGTGGGCCGGATCGGCGTTGAAGCCGGCACCCGGTTTCAGGATATTGGCAACCAGCAAGCCGATGGCCAGCGCGAAGGTGGAGACCACTTCGAAGTACAGCAGCGCCTTGCCGCCCACGCGGCCGATTTTCTTGACGTCCTGCATGCCGGCGATGCCGGAGACCACGGTACAGAAGATCACGGGGGCGATGATCATCTTGATCAGTTTGATAAAGCCGTCGCCCAGCGGTTTCATGTCGACGGCGTTCGATGGGTAGAACACCCCCAGCAGCACGCCAGCCACGATGGCGAACAGCACCTGCACGTACAGGATTTTATAGAATGGTTTTTTCACGAGTGGTCTCCTCTTGCGGGTTGATGCTGCGAATCATCCGCCCATTGCCAGGCGTGCTCAATTGTGGATAACCGCAGATATGCAGTTTCGCTATATCGGGTATTGCGCCATGGCCAGCGTGCTGCGGCGCAGCATTTCAGGCGCGCGCTTGGAGCATTGCCCGCGCTGCGCTACACTGCCGTAGCGTCGCGCGCGGGAGACCCGGCAGAAGGCAGGAAGCGGTGCTCTTTTTATATCAAATAAGGAATCGGCATGATCGAAGCGAGCATCAAGTCAGTGCAATGCATCTCCCCCGCAGGCTTGCATACCATGTCGTACAAGGAGTGGGGCGCACCCGACAATCCGAACGTGCTCGTCTGCGCCCATGGCGTGACGCGCGTGGCGGACGACTTCGACAACCTGGCGCGCGCCATGGCCAGCGATTACCGCGTGATCTGCCCCGACGTGGTGGGACGCGGGCGCTCGGGCTGGCTGGCCAATCCCCAGTTCTACCGCGTGCCGCAATACGTAAGCGACATGGTGACCCTGCTGGCGCGCGTGCTGGCCAATGGCGAGCGCCAGACGGTGGACTGGTTCGGCACCTCGATGGGCGGCTTGATCGGCCTGGGCCTGGCTTCGCTGCCGGACAGCCCGATCAGCAAGCTGGTCCTGAACGATATCGGCCCGACCCTGGCGCCGGAAGCCTTGCAGCGCATCGGCGACTACATCGGCCAGGACTTGCGTTTCGAGACCTTCGAGCAGGGCGCCAAGTTTGTGCGCGACGTGTCCGCCAGCTTCGGCCCGCACACGGACGCGGAATGGCATAAACTGGCGGTGGATGTGTTGCGGCAAGACAAGGATGGCCATTGGCGCCGCCACTATGATATGGGACTGGCCATGCCGTTCCGCTCGGCAACGCCGGAATCGGCGGCCAGCGACGAAGCCATGCTGTGGGCCGCGTATGATGCCGTGCGCTGCCCCACCTTGCTGGTGCGCGGGTCGGAATCCGATCTGCTGTCGCACGATACGGCGCAGATCATGCTGGGCCGCGGCCCGAAGGCGCAGCTGGTCGAGATCGCCGGCGTGGGCCATGCGCCCACTTTCGTGCATGACGACCAGATCGCCATCGCCCGCAAGTTTTTGCTAGGCAAGTAATCAGATATCAAGCGATACCGCTGTACCGATTTTGAAACAACCGAAAGAAGAAGCATGGAAATTACACGACTGCACGTAGGCAAACGCCTCTCCGAAGTAGCGATACACAACAGCACCATCTACCTGGCGGGCCAGATCGCGGAAGACACCACGCAAGGCATCGTCGGCCAGACGCGCGAAGTGCTGGGCCACGTCGACCGTCTGCTGATGGAAGCGGGCAGCGACAAGACGTGCATCCTGTCGTGCCAGATCTATATCGCCGACATGAAGGATTTCGACGGCATGAATGAAGTATGGGACGACTGGGTCGCATCAAGCCACACGCCGCCGCGCGCCACGGTGGAAGCGAAACTGGCCAATCCGGCTTGCTTGGTAGAAATCGTCATCATCGCTGCAGAGCGTTAAGTCATTCAGTTATTGAGTTGTTAAGTTTAAAGGTGTCACATGGTTTCCATCTCGGCCCCGAATAGCGCCACCTCGGAACAACTGGTAGAGGGCTTGAGTGCGCCGGACAGCGCGCGCGTGCTGGATGCGCTCGCGTATGCCACCGCAGCATATGGCGACAAGCAGACCTTTGCCGGCCGTTCCGCGCTGGAGTTCGCCATCGGCGTGGCCACCACCCTGGCGTTTTTGCGCAGCGATGCGGAAACGCGCATCGCGGGCCTGATGTTCGAGCTGACCTTGCTGGAACCCGATACGGCGGCTGACATCGAGCCGCGCTTCGGCAAGCAGGTGTGCGACCTGGCAACAGGCGTGCGCCAGCTGATCCGTCTGCGCGCGCTGACCCAGGCGCAGCACGGCAGCGCTGGCGGTCGCGGCAAGAATGCGGCGCAGCAAGCCGTGGCCCAGGTGGAAACCTTGCGCAAGATGCTGCTGGCGATGGCATCCGACATGCGTGTCGTGCTGGTGCGCCTGGCCGCCTGCGTGACGACCTTGCGTTACTTTGCCGACTTGAAGCTGTTCAATGAAATGACGCGCGAATACGGCAAGGAAACCTTGGATTTGTACGCCCCGCTGGCTAATCGCCTCGGTATCTGGCAATTGAAGTGGGAACTGGAAGATTTGTCGTTCCGCTTCATCGAACCGGAAGCGTATAAACGCATCGCCAAGATGCTCGAAGAAAAGCGCATGATGCGCGAGGGCTTCGTGTCCTCGGCGATTCTGCGCCTGCAGACGGAATTGGCTTCGGCCGGTATCCAGGCGGAAGTATTTGGCCGCCCGAAACATATTTACAGCATCTGGAACAAGATGCGCGGCAAGGAACTCGATTTCACGGCCCTGTACGACGTGCGCGCCTTCCGCGTCATCGTTGCCGACGTGAAAACTTGCTACACGGTGCTGGGCGTGGTCCACAATATCTGGACCCCCATCCCGAAAGAGTTCGACGATTACATTTCGCGCCCGAAACCGAATGGGTATCAGTCGCTGCACACGGTGGTGACGGCCGAGGATGGCCGCCCGCTGGAAGTGCAAATTCGCACGAATGAAATGCACAGCTTTGCCGAATACGGCGTGGCCGCGCACTGGCGCTACAAGGAAGAGGGAGGCTCGAACTTTGCCGGGCAGAAATACGACGAAAAGATCGCCTGGCTGCGCCAGTTGCTGGCGTGGAAAACGGAAGTGGCCGATGCCGTCGTGGGCCAGGAAGAAATCCAGCGCGAATGGGTGGAAAAGCTCAAATCCGCCACCCTGGATGACCGCATCTTCGTCATGACGCCGCAGGCGCGCGTGCTGGAATTGCCCGTGGGCGCCACGCCCGTCGACTTTGCCTATCACCTGCACACGGACGTGGGCCACCGCTGCCGCGGCGCCAAGGTCGACGGCATCATGGTGCCCCTGAATACCCAGCTGAAGAACGGCCAGACCTGCGAAATCATCACGGCCAAGGGCGCGCCGGGCACGGCCGGGCCGTCGCGCGACTGGCTCAGCGCCGGCTACGCCGTCAGCACGCGCACGCGCTCGAAGATCCGCGCCTGGTTCCACGCCATCGACATGCAGGAAACCCTGGCCCACGGCCGCGCGCTGGTGGAAAAGTCCCTGCAGCGCGAAGGCAAGACGGCCGTCAACCTCGAGGCACTGGCGCAAAAGCTGGGCTTTGCCAAAGTCGACGAATTGTTCCTGTCGGTGGGCAAGGATGAATTCAGCCTGCGCCATGTGGAGCAGGCGCTGCACGATAATGGCGAAGTGGTGGTGCCGGAAGACGCCGTTCTGGTCGGCAAGAGCCGCGCTTCCAGCGTGGAGCAGGGCGCCAAGTCCGGCGTGCTGGTGGTGGGCACGGAAGGCCTCATGACCGTGCTGGCCAAGTGCTGCAAGCCGGCGCCGCCGGACAGCATCGTCGGTTTTGTGACGCGCGGCAAGGGCGTTTCCATCCACCGCGCAACTTGTAAAAACTTCGAGGAAATGCGCGCCAAATCGCCCGAGCGCGTGATTTTTACTGAATGGGGCAGCACGGGCGGGCACGATACCGTGTATCCGGTCGACATCTTCATTCTGGCAGGCGACCGCCAGGGCTTGCTGCGCGACATCTCCGAAATCTTTTCGCGCGAAAAGATCAACGTGATCGGCGTCAACACCCAAAGCGCCAAGGGCCAGGCCCGCATGACGTTTACGGCCGAGATCAGCTCGACGGCGCAGTTATTAAAAGCGCTGAATGTGATCAAGGATGTGAGCGGGGTGCTGGAGGCACGCCGCAGCTAGCGCTTTTGGGGTTATCCAGAGTAACAACACCTGATAAAACCGTAGCGAGCGTCAGTGATTTGTGGCCGAGAAGCGCAACCGTGCTGAAGCACGGTGAGCATCGCTGGCCGCAAAGCGCGACGCGCAGTAGGTTTGATCAGGTGTTTTCGTGCAAGCCCGCCATCGTGGCCGTCTCCGGCTGCAGGGTGATGTGGTCGATGCCATGCTTGGCCAGCAACATCTTCTTGATCGCGCGCAAGACCTTCGGCCAATGGTCGAGGTGTTCGATTTCCACGTGGCCGATCAGGGCCGGCTGGCCCGGCGACATGTCCCACACATGCAGATCGTGCACGGCGATCACGCCGTCCACTTGTTCCACGTCCGCGCCCACCTGGACGTAGTCGATGTGCATGGGCACGCCTTCCATCAGGAAATGGTAGGACTCCTTCAATACTCCAAACGTGGATTTCAGGATCAGCAGGGATACCAGCACGGACAGCAGCGGGTCGATCTGCATCCAGCCCGTGAAGTAAATCACGGCGCCCGCGACGATGGCGGCGACCGAGCCGAGCAGGTCGCCCATCACGTGCACGAGGGCGGCGCGCGTATTCACGCTTTGCTTGTCTTTCGACAAGACCCACGCCACGACGATATTGATCGCCAGGCCGATGAAGGCGACGATGAAGACCATGCCGCCCTTGACGGGTTGCGGGGCGGAAAAGCGCAGCACGGCTTCATAGCAGATCCAGCCCACCACGCACAGCATGGCCAGGCCGTTGACGAAGGCGGCCAGCGCCTCGGCGCGGCCGAAGCCGAACGAGTGGCGCGGCGACGGCGGGCGGCGCGCGATGATCTGCGCCAGCAAGGCCAGGCCCAGCGCGGCCGCGTCAGTCACCATGTGGCCCGCGTCGGAAATCAGCGCCAGCGAATTGGACAGGAAGCCGGCCGCCACCTCGATGCCGGCAAACGACAGGGTCAGGCCCAGCGCCCAGGCGAGGATGCTCTGGCTGCGGCCCTCGAACGAGTGGGTATGCTTGGCGTCGCCCTTCAGGTGGGCGTGCAAATGGGTAGCGTCGTGTTCGGTGTGCGTCGGCTGCATGGAATACTTTGTGGAATGAACTTGCCGTCAGTGTAATTGAAAAGCAACAACATAGTCGGCACGACAAAAAACCCGCAGGCCCGGAGGCGCTGCAGGTTTTTTCTTAAGCAAACATTTTTACTGCGCGGCCGTCTCGCCAAACTTGCCTTCGCGGAAGTCCTGCACGGCCTGGAATACTTCCGCCTGGGTATTCATGACAAACGGGCCATACTGCGCGATGGGCTCGTTCAAGGGCTGGCCGGCGACGAGGATCACGCGGCCGCCTTCCGGTGCTTCGATGCGCACGCCGTCGCTGCCTGGCGTGTTGGCGAAGATGGCCATGCGCAGGGCGGGCACGGCCTTGCCATCGACCTGCACTTCGCCGCGGAAGGTGTACAGGAAAGCGTTATGGCCTGGCGGCAAGGGCTGCTCGAAACTGCTGCCGGCAGGCAAGTCGATATCGAGGTACAGCGGTTCCGTCAGTTCGCGCTGCACGGCGCCCGTCACGCCATGGCTGGTCCCTGCGATCACTTGCACGGCCACGCCCGCGTCCGTCGTGTAGCGGGGGATTTCGTTGCTCGTGAAATCGCGGTACCACGGCGTGCGCATCTTGTCGCGCGCGGGCAGGTTCAGCCACAGCTGAAAACCTTCCATCACGCCTTCTTCCTGCTCCGGCATTTCCGAGTGGATCACGCCGCTGCCGGCCGTCATCCATTGCACGCCGCCCGAGCTCAGCAAGCCTTCGTGGCCAGCGCTGTCCTTGTGGCGCATGCGCCCCGTGATCATGTACGACACCGTCTCGAAACCCCGGTGCGGATGCTCGGGGAAGCCGGCGATATAGTCGTTCGGCTTGTCGCTGGCAAAGTTGTCGAGCATCAAGAACGGGTCGAGACGGCGCTGCAACTGCTGCGTCAGCACGCGGTTGATCTTCACGCCGGCGCCATCCATGACGGCCTGGCCGGCGATCACGCGCTCGACGGCGCGTGGTTTCGTGACGGTGGTGATGTCGCTCATTGCTTTCTCCTCTAGGCCAGGACGGCGCCAGTGCGCCGCCCCATTCACTGCTGGGAATTACACCAAAATGGCATTGATCTCTGCGTCCGCCTGGGCTTGCGCCTTGGCGACGGCTTCCGGACCCATGCCCATGCCTTCCGAATACACGTACTGCACGTCGGTCATGCCCAGGAAGCCGAACATGGTGTTCAGGTAAGGCACCTGGCTATCGTGGGCGCTGTCGCGGTGCAAGCCGCCGCGGGACAGTCCCACGTAGACTTTCTTGCCGGCCAAGAGGCCCACGGGGCCGTTTTCCGTGTACTTGAAGGTGACGTTGGCGCGGGCAATCGCGTCGAACCAGCTTTTCAGTTGCACGGTGATGCCGAAGTTGTACATCGGCGCGCCGATGACGATGACGTCAGCCGCTTGCACTTGCGCAATCAAAGCGTCGTCCAGGGCGATGCGGGCTGCCTGTTCCGGCGTGCGTTTGTCGGCCGGCGTGAACAGCGCTTGCAGGGTCGGCTCGTCGAGCACGGGGTGCGGTTGGGCAGCCAGGTCGCGGCGCGCCAGGGTGGCGCCGGGGTTGGCGGCTTGCACGCGGGCAACGATGGCGTCAGCCAAGCGGGTCGAGGCGGAACCGGTGCTGCGGGCGCTGGAATTGATTTGCAGGATGTTCATCTTGTTTTCTCCGTTGTGAGGTGTCTTGCGATGGATGAACTATAGCAATTCCAAAATTGATGCGGAAGCCGTTAAAATGGATAACATTAATTCACTCATGGAACAATTGACTGTAAAGGTAAGCGATGGATATCGATCCCGGAGATTTGCTGCTGTTCGCCCGCGTCGTCGAGTGCGGCAGTTTCAGTCGCGCCGCCGTGCGCGTGGACTTGCCCAAGTCGACCCTGTCGCGCCGCATCTCGCAGCTGGAAGCGAAGCTGGGCGAACGGCTGCTGCTGCGCACCACACGCAAGCTGGCGCTGACGGAATTTGGCGCCAGCCTGCTCGAGCACGCGCGCAAGGTGGTCGAGGAAACGGAGGCGGCCGGCGCGCTGGCCCAGCACCGCCAGGCGGGGCCCAGCGGCTTGCTGCGCATTTCCATGCCGGCCGACTTCGGCGACGCGCTGATGCGCCAGGTGCTGGCCGAATTCGTGCGCCGCTATCCAGCAATTTCGCTGGAACTGGACTTGTCGGCGCGCCGCGTGGATTTATTGGAAGAAAATTTCGACCTGGCCATCCGCATGGGCAACTTGCCCGACGACGCCAGCCTGGCGGCGCGCCGCGTGGCCTTCAGCACCCTGGCGCTGTACGCCTCGCCGCAATACACGAGCGTGCACGGCTTGCCCGAGCATCCCGACGATCTGTATGGCCATGACCTGCTGAGCTTGCCGCGCGCCGTGCATGGCCTCGTGCACTGGACCTTGATCCGCGGCAAGACGACGTGGGAGCGCGATTTGCCCGTGCGCCTGCTGGCGAACTCGCCGGAATTGCTGGTGCGCATGGCCTGCACGGGCGTGGGCATCGCGGCCAGCACGGACCGCTTCGCCAAGGCCTATGTGGCGACGGGGGAACTGGTGCGCGTGCTGCCGGAGTGGAGTTTCCCGCTGGTCACGGGCTGGGCCGTATTTCCCGGCCGGCGCTTGATGCCGGCCAAGACGCGGGCGTTTCTCGATTTGATGGAAGAAATGTACCGGACCGACGCGCCCGTGTAGGCGCGTCCAGAGGATCTACCTGGGCACGTTGCCCATGACTTCGCCCAGCTGCACGGGGCCGGCCGGTTGCCAGTTGGCGTTGAATTGCACGGTGTCTTTCGGGAACAGCATCACGACGGTGGAACCGAGCAGGAAGCGGCCCAGCTCTTCGCCCTGTTTCAGCACCACATTGTCGTTGGCATAGCTCCAGTCGCGGATCTCGCCCGTGCGGGGCGGGTTGACGACGCCGTGCCAGACGGTGGCCATGCTGCCGACGATGGTGGCGCCCACCAGGGTCATGACGAAGGGGCCGTTGGCCGTGTCGAATACGCAGACGACGCGCTCGTTGCGGGCGAACAGGCCGGGAATGCCGCGCGCCGTTGTCGGGTTGACGGAGAATAATTCGCCGGGCACATAAATCATGCGCGTCAAACGGCCGTCGCACGGCATGTGGATGCGGTGGTAGTCGCGCGGGCTCAGGTACAGGTTGGCGAAGCTGCCGTGTTCGAACTGGGCCGCCAGCGCCGCGTCGCCGCCTACCAGGGCCGTGGTGCTGAAGTTGTGGCCCTTGGCCTGGAAGATCTGGTCCTTGTCGATCGTGCCGAACTGGCTGATGCGGCCATCGACGGGGCAGACGTAGTCGGCCTTGGCCAGCGGGCGGGCATCAGGGCGCAGCGCGCGCGTGAAAAAGTCGTTGAAGCTGGCGTAGTGCGTGATGTCCGGGTCCAGCGCCTCATCCATGTTGACGTTGTAGCGGCCGACGAACCAGCGGATCAGCCGCGTGGTCATGGCGCCGCCCTTGGCACCGGCGATGCGGCCGGCGAAGTTGGTCAACGCTCCCTTGGGCAGCAGATATTGAGGCAAAACGGCAAGACGGTCAGACACGATGGGAAGCCTTTGACGGGGTGATGGGAATCGGCGAAAAACGCATTATAGCGGCGATGTGGCAGGCAATGATATGTGCCGTATGCAAGGGTGCGTATCGCAGTCTGCCACCGAATTTAATTTGCCATAGGAAATATTTTCAGGAAACTGTGTCGCTCGGAAAAAATTGCAGCACAATATGGCGGCCGGTTTTTTAGTTTTTAGCCATTTTTATTCAGCCAACTTTTTCAGCCAGGTCATGATGCCACGCCGTTGCCTCCGCCTCACCGTTGTTTGTTCCGCCGTTTTACTCGCCTGGAATGTCCAGGCCCAGCCATCCGAAACGCCAGCCGCCGACGGTGCCGCCGCCGCGCCGCTGAAGGCCGATAAAACCGCCGCGCCCGCCATGCAAACCGTCGAAGTCAAGGGCAGCGGCTACGATCCGCGCCGCGACGATACGGCCAGCAAGATGATCGTGGGCAGCGAGGAAATCCTCAAGTATGGCGACACGAACGTCACCGACGTGCTCAAGCGCTTGCCCGGCATTACCGTGTCCGGCGCGGCCGGGCGTTCGGGCGGCGAAATCCGCATGCGGGGCCTGGGCAGCGGCTACACGCAGATATTGCTCAACGGCGAGCGGGCGCCGGCCGGCTTTTCGCTCGACACCCTGTCGCCCGACGTGATCGAACGCATCGAGATTTTGCATGCGGCCAGCGCCGAATACAGCACCCAGTCGATCGCCGGCACCATCAATGTGGTGCTGAAAAAAGCGGTCAAGACGGCGCAGCGCGAACTCAAGCTGGGCGTGCAGGGCAGCGACGTGAGTTTTTCGCCCAGCGTCAACCTGCAATTGTCCGACCGCGACGGCAATTTCTCGTATTCGCTGGCCGGCTCGCTGTTCCGCTACGATTATCACTACGACAATCCCGGCCTGGAACTGGGCTACGCGCCCGATGGCCGGCAAAACCTGCTGCGCCGCACGAATGGCACGGGCGACGGTCGTCCGGAAGGCATCAATCTGTCGCCGCGCCTGAACTGGGTGCTGGCCAACGGCGATAACGTGACGGCGCAATTCTTTTTCAACGGCGGGCGCTCGAACCACCGCAATTTCAGCCGCGCGGAAACAGAACTGGGCTTGCGCCCCGATTACGACACCAACACGGGCAGCTCCAGCAACCACAATGCCTTCGGCCGCAGCGATCTGACGTGGATGCACAAGCTGGCCGGCGGCGCCAAGCTGGAACTGAAGATCGGCGCCTCGGCCGCCCGCAACACGTCCGACAGCCTGCAGCAGGGCTTTATCGACGGCAGCGGCCTGGCGCTCGAGCGCAAGGTGGGCGTGAAGGCGACGGAAAACGGCGTCAGTTCCACCGGCAAGTACTCCTCGCCCTTGCTGCCCGGCCATGCTCTGTCGATGGGCTGGGATGGCGCCTACACGGAGCGCGAGGAAACGCGCCGGCAGCGCGAAGCGGCGCTGGCGGCCTTGGGCGCGCGCCCGCCCGTCAACAGCGACGAGGGTTTCGACGCCACCATCCAGCGCCTGGCCCTGTACGTGCAGGATGAATGGGAAATCACGCCGCGCTGGTCGATGTATGCGGGCGTGCGCTGGGAAGGCATCGATACGCGCAGCGCGGGCGATACCTACGACGAAGTGAACCAGCGCACCAGCGTGTGGAGCCCGCTGCTGCAAACCCTGTGGAAGTTGCCCGATACCAAGGGCGACCAGGTGCGCCTGGCCCTGACGCGCACCTACAAGGCGCAGCCCACGGCGAGCCTGATTCCGCGCCGCAATACCTCGACCAACAACAGCCAGACGGACCCCGACCGCGAAGGCAATCCCTACCTGAAACCGGAGCTGGCGCTGGGCATCGATGCCTCATATGAGCACTACTGGGCCGAAGGCGCCTTGCTCAGTGCGCGCGCCTCGGCCCGCCGCATCGACGGCTATACGCGCCAGGGCTTGCTGTTCATCAATGATCGCTGGGTCTCCACGCCCGTCAACGATGGCCGCGCGAATACGCAGACACTGGAACTGGAAGCGAAGTTCCCGCTGCGCGCCGTGCTGGCCGCGCCCGTGCCGGCCATCGACCTGCGCGCCAGCGTCAGCCGCAACTGGTCGCAGGTGGAGCAGGTGCCGGGGCCGAATAACCGGCTCGACCAGCAAACGCCCGTCAGCGGCAATTTCGGCATCGACTACAAGACGCCGGACGGCATGCTGACGACGGGCGGCAGCTTCAACTTCCGCAACGGCGGCCCCGTGCGCATCACCGAGCGCCAGAGCGCCTATACGTCGCCGCGGCGCGACGTCGACATTTATGCGCTGTGGAAATTCGATGCGAAGAACCAGCTGCGCCTGGCCGTGTCGAACCTGCTGGCGCAAGACTTCGAAAGCGACACCATCTATACAGATGCCAGCGGCACGATCGTGCGCAACAGCATCTCGCCGAGCTCGCCGCAGGCGCGCGCGACCCTGGAAATGAAGTTCTGATGGCGATGTTCTCGCGCTGAAAACCCCGGCCGGCATCCCCGCTGGCCTATAATCTCGGCAATTGCGCGCGCGGCCAGCCCGTGCGCGCCGCCTTTTCATTTGCCAAGATTGCTTTCCCCATGACGTTTTCCTCCCTCGGCCTGATCGATCCTCTGGCCCGCAAACTCGATGAGCTCGGCTATGCCAAGCCCACGCCCGTGCAGGCACAGGCAATCCCGGCCGTGCTGGCCGGGCGCGACCTGATGGCCGCCGCCCAGACGGGCACGGGCAAGACGGCCGGCTTTGCCGTGCCGCTGCTGCAGCGCCTGACCCTGGAAGGCGTGGTGGCGCCCCAATGCGTGCGCGTGCTGGTGCTGGTGCCCACGCGCGAGCTGGCCGAGCAAGTCTATGCCAGCTTCCGCAGCTATGGCGGCAACTTGCCGCTGCGCAGCT
Organism: Janthinobacterium sp. GW821-FHT03C10; assembly: GCF_059420865.1. NCBI lineage: Bacteria > Pseudomonadati > Pseudomonadota > Betaproteobacteria > Burkholderiales > Oxalobacteraceae > Janthinobacterium > Janthinobacterium sp. GW821-FHT03C10. Next base: position 561,902 of record NZ_JBWKUN010000003.1, read on the forward strand.
TTGTCGCCTATGGCGGCGTGCCCATCGAGCCGCAGATCAGCAAGCTGCGCAAGGGCCTCGACGTGCTGGTGGCCACGCCGGGCCGTTTGCTGGACTTGCAGACGCAGGGCGCCGTCAAGTTCGAGCAAGTGCAGACGCTGGTGCTGGACGAGGCGGACCGCATGCTGGATCTGGGCTTCGAGCGCGAACTCGATATATTGCTGATGACGATGCCCAAGCAGCGCCAGACCCTGCTGTTCTCTGCCACGTTCTCGGACGCCATCCGCGCCATGGCGAAGACCATGCTGAAAGACCCGATTTCGGTGGAAGTCAGCGCGCGCAACAGCACGGTGAAGGCCGTGAAGCAGTCGGTGATCGTGTGCGACAAGAAACGCAAGCCGGAACTGTTCTTGCACTTGCTGAAGAAAAAGCGCTGGGGCCAGGTATTGGTCTTCGTCAAGACGCGCAAGGGTGTCGAGCTGCTGGTGAACACCTTGCTGGAGCAGGGCGTGCGCGCCGATTCCATCCACGGCGACAAGACCCAGCCGAACCGCCTGCGCGCGCTGGCCCGTTTCAAATCTGCCGAGGTGCAAGTGCTGGTGGCTACCGACGTGGCCGCCCGTGGCCTCGATATCGACCAGTTGCCCGTCGTCGTCAATTTCGACTTGCCCACCGTGGCGGAAGACTATATCCACCGCATCGGCCGCACGGGCCGCGCGGGCGCCTCGGGCGAAGCCATTTCCCTCGTCTGCGCCGACGAAGTCGAATTGCTGTCGGCCGTGGAAGCGCTGACGCGGCAAACCCTCAAACGCAACGAGGAACCCGGTTTCGAGGCGGAACACCGCGTGCCGGGCACGTCCGCCGGCGGCACCATCCAGAAAAAGATCGTGAAAGTGCTGGCGCCGAAGGCGGCGGAGCGGGCCAAGAAAAGGCGCTTCTACAAATAATCGGCGCAGTTGGCCGGGCAGGGCAAGGCGCGCAGCACGGATATCGCATTCGTGCCATCATGCGCCATGACCTCGATACCTTTGTTCCCGCTCAATACGGTGCTGTATCCCGACGGCTATCTGCCCCTGCAGATCTTCGAGGTACGCTACCTGGACATGATACGTCAGTGCATCATGGGCGAGCAGCCGTTCGGCGTGGTGCAGCTGCTGGACGGCGCGGAAGTGCGCAAGCCGGGCCAGCTGGAAACCCTGGCGCCCGTGGGCACCCTGGCGCGCGTTATCGACTGGGCCGCGCCCCTGTCGGGCTTGCTGCAAATCAAATGCATGGGCATGCAGCGCTTCCACATCGTCTCCAGCGAACAGCTGAAGCACGGCTTGTGGATGGCGCAGATTGAAACCTTGCCGCCCGACAAAACCATCCCCATCCCCCAGGAGCAGCAGAACGTGGCCGACGCGCTGGGTGCCCTGATCCGCACCTTGCAGGAACAAAAGATTCCGCCCGATCAAATGCCCCTGCAGCCGCCGTACCGCCTCGACGAGTGCGGCTGGGTGGCGAACCGCTGGTGCGAGCTGCTGTCCCTGAGTGCCATGCAAAAGCAATTGCTGCTGAGCCAGGACAATCCCGTGCTGCGCCTGGAGCTGGTACAGGATATGCTCACGGAAAACGGCTTGCTGGAAGAGTAGACACACCAGGCCGCATGTTTTCTCGCGCTTCCGTTGTGCAATTGCAATTACTATTGAGAAATACTTTACGCTTTGCCTCCGCTGACATAAGATAATGCCCCTGGGCAAGATTGCCCTGGGCAACATTCAAGAGCAGACGACATGGCAAAAGTAAGCGCGGAACAGATCAATGCGGCAATGGAAGCGATGGCGGGCGAAGGCCAGGCCATCACGGTGCGCGCCTTGCGCGAACGGCTGGGCAACGGCGCCTGCCTGGGCACCATCAGCAAGCTCTTGCAGCGCCGCAAGGCGGGTGCGCAGCGCCAGATCGCTGCCGCCGCCGAACTGTCGCCCGTGCTGCAGCAAGCCATCCTCGATTATGTAGGACAGGAATTAAGCGCCAGCCACAGCGCGCATGAAGCCGAGATGAACGACAATCAACAGGAATTGATGGACCTGGCCAGCGAAAACGAGCGCCAGCAAGAGTTGCTCGACCTGCAGGCGGGCGAACTGGAAACCTTGCGCGAGGAACTTGAACGCGAGCGGCAGGTGGCAAACCAGGCCCGCACGGACCTGGCCAAGGCGCAACTGCGCCTGGAAGGCTTGCCGCGCCTGGAAGAGGCGGCCGAGCAGGCACGCATGGACCTGGCCAAGGCGCAATTCAAGCTCGAAGGTATCCCACGCCTGGAAGAGGCCGCCGAAGCGGCGCGCGCGGAACTGATCCAGGCCCAGCTGAAGCTGGAAAGCCTGACGCGCGTGGAAACGGAACTGGCGGCCGTGCGCCTGGAACTGGAAGCGGAACGCGAAGAGCTGGGCGAAACGCGCGCCGAGCTGGACGAGGAGCGTACCTTGCGCATCAAGGCGCAGCAGTTTATCGTGGACCCCATCTTCAAGACCCCTGTCTGAGGACGCCTGGCCTAAGCTGCTGCGCGTCGGTATAGGTAGCCTGCGATGCTCACCGCACTTCAGTGCGGTTGCGCTTCTCGGCCACCTCTCCCTTCCGCTCGCGACGCTTTTGCCAGGCGTCGATGCGTCGTGGGGGGCGTGTCTGATGTGACATACTGGGTTAGACGGCGCACGGAATCGTGATGCAAGGCGCAGCAGAATCCAGGCTGGATGTGGGCAAAAGGGGCTGGCATGCGGGCCTTGATCGTCATCGGTGCTTCCGTGGGCGGCGTGGATGCGCTGTCCACCATCTTTGCCGCCTTGCCGGCGAGTTTCCCTGCGGCGATTCTGGCCGTCATGCACGTGGGGGCGCGCAAGAGCGTGCTGCCCGCCATCCTCGGCAAGAACTCCGCCTTGCCCGTGCGCTTTGCCGTAACGGGCGAACCCTTGCGCGCCGGCTGCATCCTGCTGGCGCCGCCGGACCGGCATATGCTCGTCGCCAGGCTGGCTGGCCGGGCGACGGTCGAGCTGACCCGGGGTCCCATGGAACATCACACGCGTCCCGCCATCGACCCGCTGTTTCGCAGCGCGGCCGCCGCTTTCGGCCCGGCGGTGGTGGGCGTGATCCTCAGCGGCTACCTCGACGACGGCACGGCGGGCTTGCGGGCCATCAAGGCCTGTGGCGGCAAGGCGCTGGTGCAGGAGCCACGGGAGGCGCAAGCGCCATCGATGCCGTACAGCGCGCTGGCCCATGTGGACGTGGACTGGCGTTTGCCCGCCGCCGGCATCGCTCCCGTCCTGCTGGCGCTGGCCGGCACCGGCCGGGCCGCATTCGCTTAAAATAGCGCACGCCGGCCCCTGCCGCGCAAGGCATCGATAGCAAAGAAGGTTTATGTCAGTAGAGAAAAATTCACCGGCCCCCGGGCGTCTGCCGCCCTCCACGGCACCGCGCGCGCTGCCGCCCCGGCCGCCAGCAGAATTCAGTTCGCCCGAAGCGGCCCTGGCGCGCAAGCAGGCGCGCGAAGACAAGGATGCGCAGGTGCGTGGCGTCACGTCCATCGACGCCATGCGCGAGGCCATCAAGCGCGCGGCGCGCGGTTTGCCCTCCATCGCCGAGGTGCCGCGCCTGCCCATGCTGGATGCCGGCGCCTTCCGCGCGCGCGCCGCGCTGGGCTTGCCCTTCCTGATGCGCGGGCTGGTGCGGCGCTGGCCCTTGTCGGCATTGGGGCCAGAGGTCTTGCGCGAGCAGTTCAGCCACGTGCCCGTGCGTGCGCGGGTGGGCGACTACATCAACACGGCGTTCGCGGCCGACCGCGCCATGCAGGACATGTCGATGGGGCAATATCTGGACCTGGTGGAAGAAGGGGGGCACGCGTTGCCGCCGTACCTGGGCAACCTGGAATTGCGCGAACTGAACCGGCTGTGCCACTGGCCCACGTATTTCGACAAGATGGGCCCGCCGCGCTTCTGGGTGGGGCCGGCCGGCACGGTGACGCCATTGCATTGCGATTACGACGACAATATCTTCGCGCAAGTGTGGGGACGCAAGCGTATCTTCCTGTCGCCGCCGCACCACGATGCCTTCCTGTATCCCAGCGAAGCGAACGCCATCCTGTTCGGTTCGCCCTTCGACCCGGAAGCGCCCGATTTCCAGCGCTTCCCCCTGGCGCGCCAGGCGACCATGATCGAATGCCTCGTCGAGCCGGGCGACATGCTGTACGTACCCGCCGGCTGGTACCATCAGGTGCGCGCGCTGACGTTTTCGCTGTCGTCTAACCGCTGGGCCAGGGCCATGCCGCTGGCCCTGCATGGAGATACGGCGCTGCGGCGTAAGGAGGCCTGACCTTATGGCGCGATGGCCAGTGCCGGCAGGCGCACCGTGCTGGCAGTGGAAACCGGATGAATGTGGCCAGCCAGGAATCCAGGGAAAACCATGATGGTGTCTACTTTGCACAAGCCAACCTTACACAACAGGGCCTGCGCTGCCAACAGTTCGCGCACCACCTACGCGGCGGCGGAAGCCGTCGAAAGCTGCCAGTTGCTTGCCGCCTTGCTGTGCGGTGCGCTGGCGGGCACGGTGAAAGACGCGCTGATGGACCGTATCGCGTTCCGGCCTGTCGAACCGAAGCTGGTGGAGCTGGCCAGCGGCAGTTTCCTCGCCAAGACGGAGCAGCAGATACGCGGCAGCGGCTATTGCGTGGAATCGCTGGAAGCGGCGGTATTGCGCGCAGTCAACTTGGGGGAGGATGCCGATACGACCGGCGCCATCGTTGGCCAGCTTGCCGGCGCGTATTATGGCGCACAGGCAATTCCGCCGCTATGGCTGGAAGCGTTGGCCATGCGCGGCGATATCGAGGAACTGGCGGGCAAATTGTTCGAGCGGGGCCGGGACTAGCGCAGGCCGCAGCCGATAAGCAGCAGCATCGGCCGTTCCCGCTCTTCCGCCAGGGCCGGCTGCTGCGCCACCTGCTCGTCGCTCGGCCCCCATTCTTCCACATGCTCCAGCTGGAAACCCGCTTGCAGCAGCGCATTGACGGTCGTGCCCAGAGTGCGGTGCTGTTTGATGACGCCGGGCGCCAGCCAGTCCGACACGCGCGGGCCTTGCTGCTGGTAGCTGTCGACGGGCCAGCATTTTCGGCCTTGCCCATCCGTCAGCCAGCCCGGCTGGCGCGGCGCCATGAAGATCGGGTGCTCGATGGAAAACACCAGCTTGCCTCCGGGCTTCAAGCCGTGGCGGATGGCGGCCAGCAAGGTGGCGAAATCCGCGATGTAGTGGAAGGCCAGTGAGCTGTAGATCAGGTCGTAGCTGGCTGGCGGCAAGGCCAGTTGTTCCAGGTCCAGCCGGGCATAGCTGACGGTTGTCTGCTCTCCCATGCTGCTTGCCTGCGCCAGCATCTTTTCCGACACGTCCACGCCCAAGACCCGCGCCGCGCCCTGTTCTGCCGCCCAGCGGCAGAACCAGCCATAGCCGCAGCCCAGGTCGAGTACCTGCTTGCCTTGCACGTCTGGCAGCATGGCGCGCAGGGCCGGCCATTCGGGCGCGCTGTCGAGGCCGCCGATGGAGCGGGGCAGCTGGCTGTAGGCCGTGAAAAAGGCGTCGTTGTCGTAGATATTTTGTGTCATGGGCTCTTGAAAAATCGCGCGTTGGGCTATCGCTTGCCGGCGGCAGGGCACTTATTGATGATGTCCACTTATTTAAAGTTTGATTTTTTGTTAATTTCCAAATTACAATAAAAATTCATGCTTTTTTATTCTGCCCGAGTAAAAGCGGATAGGGGCGCTTGTCCAGATACCTGGGTGGCTGGACGTTATCTTATATCTCATCGACTCTATATGCGTATTCTTTTATCCGTATTCGCCTGCACCCTGGCATTGGCAACCATTGAGTCCGCAAGCGCAGGGCAATTGCTTTCCGCCGCCAAGAAAGCACAGTCCTCACCAAAAAACACATTCAGCCGTGGCTCGGTATTGCCAAAATGGGCCGCGCCTTTGCTGGATATCCCGGCCACTGCACGCAAGGATCCTGTGGTCATTCGCCTGGCGGAAACTCAAGCCTGGGTAGGCGACAACCACGCGGTGTTGCTGAACCGTGCCATTCAAGTCAATGAGCAATCCGTACTGGGGGTGATAGGCCAGTTTGGTATCGACTATTTCCCCGCATATCAGAAACTGCGTCTGCACCGCGTGGCCATTCTGCGCGGCGGCCAAGTCATGGATCGCACGGCGACCGTCAGCACGCGCCTGCTTGAGCGGGAAACCCGTATCGATGCGGGCATGTATGGGGGCGCCGTCACCTTGCAACTTTTGCTCGACGACGTGCGCGTGGGTGACACCTTGTGGACTACCTATAGCGTAGAAGGCAGTAATCCTGTCTTCGGCAAGCAGTGGTCCGGTGACTTCTCCTGGGATACGGGCCTGCCGCTGGAACGCCGTAGCCTGACGGTGTTCCATCGACAAGACAGGTCTCTGTATTGGCGCCAGCTGGGCGATTTCCAGGGGGCGCCGTTGACGCCCGTCATTTCGCGTCAGGGCGATATCGAGACGCTGCGATTTGAGCAGCACTCGCTGGAGGCAGTGGAGTCGGAGGAGTCCACCCCGAGCGAGTATCAGCCGGGGCGTTCGCTGCAGCTGAGTGAACACCGTGACTGGAACAGCGTCGCCGTTTGGGCCAACAGTCTGTTTCCGCCGGCTCCGGCCAGTGCCGCTTTGCAGGCGGTGGCTGCGCAATTGCGCAAGGAAGCGACGCCCGCCGCACAGGCGAGCGCTGCCTTGCGCTGGGTGCAGGATGAAATCCGCTATTTCAGTGTCTCCATCGGCGAGAATTCGCATCGTCCGCAAGCACCTGATACCGTGCTCAAGCTCCGATATGGGGATTGCAAGGACAAGAGCTACTTGCTGGTCAGTTTGCTCAACCAGTTGGGCATACGCGCCCGTCTGGTCTTGCTCAATGCCCAGGCGCCCAAGGCAATGACGAAGATCATCGCTTCACCCTCCTGGTTCGATCATGTGATCGTGCAAATGCACCTCGATGGCCGCGATTATTACGTCGACCCGACCGCCAACGGGCAGAAGCTGCCTCTGGAGAAGCTGACGACGGTATTCGTCGGCGCTTCCGGCCTGATTGTCGACCCCGCAACGCAAGGCTTGACGCTGCTGCCTGAGCGGAGCGATGTAGGGCCAGAATACGAACACCTGGACCGTATCAGCATCGGCAGTTTCGATGGCGACGCCGTGCTGGAAGCGCGGGAGACCTACCGCGGCGGCTATGCCGAGGCGATGCGCGCCGGCATTCCCAAGCTGTCCAGCGTCGAGTTCAGCAAGAGTATGCTGGAACGTTACGAGAGCCTGTATCCGGGCTTAACCCTGCTCGAACCTCCGCGTGTCGAGGACGACCGCGAGGCGAATGTCTTTGCCATGGTGGGGCGCTACAAGCTGCCCAAGCCGGTGCGCCAGAACGACGATGGTTATGTCATCGACTATGAAAGCCATATCGTCGACGGTAGCCTGGGCTTGCCCAAGAAAATCGTCCGCAGCTATCCGCTGGCGCTGCCCAGGGGCCGGTATGCTGCGCGCTACCGTTTGCAAATCCAGTGGCCCGATGGCGTGCGCGCCGACCAGGCACCCGGCGTCAAGTCGATCGATAATCCCTTCTTCACGGTGCGCGACGAATTGACCCTGAAAGGCAATGTCCTCGACTATATGCTGGACTACCGCGTCAAGCAGCCCGTGGTCCAGGCCGCCGACGTGCCCGAGCTGCAGGCCCAGTCGAAATTGTTGGCGCCCTATATTTCGGCAACTTTCCGCATCAATAAGGAAATCGTCAGCAAGCCCGAAGTTGTCGCCATGTCGCTGTCCATGCGCGAACTGGACGCTTTGCAGATTGTGGCCGATGTTCATGCCTTGGTGCAGAAGGTCGATGTCGTCAAGGCGACGCCGGCCAATCTGGACAAGGCGTGCGATGTGCTGCTCAGCGCGTACCGACTGCGCGATCTGCTGGACTCCGATGTCGAGGGCACGCTGCGGCAAATGGAACAAAGCTTGAAGAAAGAAAAAGTGCCGGGCGGAACGCTGTGCCTGGCGCGCCTTTCCTTTGCGAAGGGGCGTTTTGCGGAAAGCGTTGCATTTTATCGAAGCGCCGCATTGCAGGACGCGAGCCCCTATCGCCGCGACCTGGCGTGGGCGCAAGCCTATGCAGGCGACGACGCCGGCGGCATGGCGACCATGGCCGCGTATCGCGCAGCGCGCGGTGTGGCAGGCAACAATCTCAGCGCGGGACTGAGCTTGGCCGATGAGATTGTCCTGGCGCAAAGGGCGGGCAAACCCGTGCCCGATGAGTTGGTACGGCTGGCCCGGGAAATTCCTGATGGCATCTGGCCGCGTCCCCTGCTGGCCATGCAGCTTGGCGTACTCAGTGCCGATGCCTTGCTGAAGCTGATAGCAACTTTTCCTGAAGACCAGCGCGATCTGGCCTTGAACGACGCCTGGTTTTATATCGGCCAGCAGCGCTTGCTGGCAAACGACACGCTGGCGGCTCGCCGCGCTTTCCTGTGGTATGGCGTGGACGGCTTGCGTAGCTCTCCTCTGTATGGTCAGGCAGAGCGGGAACTCGACAGGCTTATGCCTGATGATGAGAACCATCATTTAGGCAACGCCGCTTTCAATCGTGGCGATTTTGCGACGGCCATCGTGAAGTGGCGTGCCAGCGCCGAAGCGGGTTGCGCCGCATCCCAGCATGAAATGGGCATGCTTTATGAGGCCGGCAAATATATTCCCCAGGATTACCAGCAGGCCAAGCATTGGTTCGAGCTTGCGGCAGGAAATGGCTCTCAGGGCGGCATGAATTCACTGGGTAATATGTATGGCAATGGTCAAGGCCTTCCGGTGGACTTTGTCATGGCGGCAAAATGGTATGCGACGGCGGCGGAATTGGGCAGTCGCCACGCTTCGTTTAACTTGGGGCAGGCCTATGAGTATGGAGATGGGGTGGAAAAGGATTTGGATAAGGCTGTTTTCTACTACCGTCAGGGGGCTGAGCGGAACCATGCCGGCGCACAGGCCAAGCTTGCTGCGTTTTACATGCGGTCGAATATAAAGTTGAACGAACCAAAGGCATTGCGCTGGGCCAAGCGTTCTGCCACGCGCGAGAATGAGGATGGCATATTGGCGCTGGCGAATATTTACGATGATGGCTTGGGAGTAACGGAAGACAAGACCAAGGCTTTCAGCCTATACCAGTTGCTGGAGAGTAAGGGTAATTCCCGGGGCAGGCTAAGAGTGGCTTTCATGTACGAACGTGGCCTGGGTGTGACACAAGATTTGGGAATGGCATTTAAGCTGTATACGCAGCTTGCGGATGCTGGCGATGGGTATGGCAGCCTCTATCTGGGCCGGATGTACAGGGATGGCAAGGGTGCGGAGAGAAATCTGCCGAAGGCGATCGCGCTGTTGCAACAGGCCGGCGAAGATAAGGGAAAGGCGGCGTATATTGAGTTAAGAAAGGCTGCGTACTGGGACTTGGTAGATATCTATCTGTACGAGAAAGACATGCCGGTCGATGAGGTCCGGGCGCGTGATTATCTGCAGGCGGGCGCCGACCTGGGCGACAGTGATGCGCAGAGTCGCCTGGGCGCCATGTATCACTTTGGCAAAGGTGGCCTGGGCAAGAACTTCACTGTGGCTGCCAGCTTGTACCAGAAGGCGGCGGATGATGGAAATCTTTTTGCCATGAATAACCTGGCTGACCTGTATAAAACAGGCCACGGCGTGCCGCAGGATTATGCCAAGGCGTTCGGCTTGTATCGCCAGGCAGCGCAAAAAGGATTTGCTACCTCGCTGATCAGTCTTTCCTCTCTGTATGAAAAAGGCTTGGGGGTACAGCTGGACCCGGTGCTTGCCTATACATATTGCAAGCTCGCCGTGCATGCAGGGACAAGATATTCTGCAGAAGTGTGCATGCCCTTGTCGACAAAGGTCAATGCTGAGAAGGTTGCCGCAGCGGATGCGTTTGCGCTTGGCTGGAAGCAGGGCAGTGCCTTGCCGGCTCCGGGCAGTCTTTAAGTCAGCTCGTTATTGTTGGTCTGGCGGCTGCCGCTTGGCATGTCCGCCCCGCTGCGCCCGGTAAATGCCCGCGTGGCCGGAAAACAGGTAGGCCACGACGCAGGCGATGGCCGCGTACACGCCGATCTCGGCGCCGAACAGTTCCATGGCCATCAGGGTCGAGGCGATCGGCGTGTTGGCGGCACCGGCGAAGACGGCGACAAAGCCGATGGCGGCCAGCAGAGTGACGGGTTGGTGCAGCAGCGGCCCCAGCGCATTGCCCAGGGCCGCGCCGATGAAGAACAATGGCGTCACTTCGCCGCCCTTGAAGCCGGTGCCCAGCGAGACGATGGTGAACGCCATCTTGCCGAGGAAATCGTATGCGGGCAGCGGCTCCTTGAGCGCGTCGACGATGGTGGGGATGCCCAGGCCGATATATTTGTCGGTGCCCAGCAGCCACACGGCGACGGCGACGGCGACGCCGCCCGCCAGCGGGCGCAGCGGGGCGTAGCCGATCCAGCGCTTCATCAGTGCGCTCAAGCCGTGCGTGGCTTGCGCAAACATTTTACCTGTCACGCCGAACAGCACGCCCGCGATCACCATGGCGGATAAAGTCCAGGCGGAGAGGGCGGGGATCAATGGCATGGCGTAATGCGTGTGCTGGACGCCCCACAGCAAGCCCACCTGGTCGGCGATGACGGCGGCGGCCAGGCAGGGCAGCATGGCTTCATAGCGCAAGCGGCCGATGGCCAGCACTTCCAGGCCGAAGATGGCGCCCGCCAGCGGCGTGCCGAAGACGGAGGCGAAGCCGGCGCTGATGCCGGCCATCAGGATGATGCGTCGGTCTTCATTGTTCAGGCGAAACAGGCGCGTGAGTTGGTCGGCCAGCGCGCCGCCCATCTGCACGGCCGTGCCTTCGCGCCCGACGGAAGCGCCGAACAGATGCGAGATGACGGTGCCGCCCAGCACCAGCGGCGCCATGCGCAGCGGGATGATTTTTTTCGGATCGTGGATTTCATCGATGAGCAGATTCGCGCCGCCCTCGACGCTGCTGCCGTAGCGCAGATACAGCCAGCCGACGGCAAAGCCCGCCATGGGCAGCAGCCAGATCAGCCAGGCGTGCGCCAGGCGCGTGCGCGTGGCCCAGTCGAGGGCGAACAGGAAGCCGGCCGAGGCCGACCCGGCCAGGACGGCCACGACAAAGGCCAGCAGCAGCCATTTCAACAGATGCTGTAACAGATCGGTGAGGGCGCTCAGGCGGTGCATCGGTCATCCAGTCATGGGCGATGGGTGGGTGTTTCTTACAGGCCCAGTTCCGCCACCAGCGCCTGGCCGATGGCCCGCTGTTCGGCCAGGATGGCGCGCAGGTGGTGAGGGCGCGTCTTGACATTCGTCATGACCACGCGCAATACATTCGTCGGGCCAGGGTAGCGCGTCGATTCGAGCACCGTGCGCGAGACGAAGCTGTGGCCTTCGGCCTTTTGGCGGTTTTGCAGCTTGGCGTTCAAGGTGTTCAGCTGCTTGTTCAGCTCGGTGGCCGCCTCGACCTGTCCGCCGGCCAGCATTGTCTCCATGCGCTGGCGCAAGGGCGCGGGCACGTAGCGGTAGGTGAGAATGAAGGTGTCGGAGCGCGTGACGAGTTCGAAATCCTGCTGGTCTGCCAGCAAGTCCTGCAACTGGCCGGACAGGGCGGCCGCCTGCTGCAGCAGGGCCGTGTAGCCGGACACGCCCAGCACCTTGAATGAGGTCCACAGTTTCAAGGCATCGAAGCGGCGCGAGCCTTCCAGCGAGGTCTGGCCCAGGTCGCCCGAGTTGTCGCGCAGGATGTAGTTGGCGTTGTGCTTCAACAGGTTCAGGCTGGCGCTATCCTTGAACAGCACCATGCTTTGCGCCATCGGCACCCACAGCAATTTATGCCCGTCGATGACGACGGAGTCGGCCAGGGCGATGCCGTCGTACAGGGCGCGGTACTGTTCCGCGATCAGCAGGGCCCCGCCCCAGGCCGCATCCACGTGGAACCAGATGTTTTCCCGCGCGGCAATGGCGGCCATGGCGGCCAGCGGGTCGATGGCGCCCGTTTCCGTCGTGCCGGCGATGCCGATCATGGCGACGACCTTGATCTTGCGCGACTTTAAGTCGGCAATCGTCGCTTCCAGCGCGGCGACGTCGATGCGGTTGTCGCGGTCGACGGCCACCAGGTGCAGGGCGTTTTCGCCGAGGCCCAGGGTCGCCAGCGCCTTTTTCACGGAATAATGGCTGCGGGCCGAACCGATCACGGCCAGTCCCACGTAGCCGGACTCCTGCATGACGGCAAACAAACCGCGCTTGCGCGTGCCGGGCAACTGTTTTTCCAGCGCCACGGCCAGCGCCGTCAGGTTGCCCATGGTGCCGCCATTGACGACATTGCCCAGCGCGCCGCTGGTGGCGGCCATGGCCTGCGCGTAGACGGCGTCCGGCTGCTGGTACACCTGGTGGTGCAGCCAGCCCAGGATCTGCTTTTCGATCAGGGTCGACACATACGCCGTCTCGATCTTGACCTGGTTCTGGTTCAGGGTGGCCGTAAACGCTTCGGCCAGCACGCTGATCCAAGGCAAGGCCTGCGTCATGTGGCCGATGTATTGCGGATGGTTCAGCTGGGCCGTATTGGCCAGCACGGTGGCGTCCAGCTCCTGCAGGAAATCGGCCACGGGCATGCCGTGCGCGGGCGGGCTGATGTCGGACAGCTGCGTCAGCAGTTCCGCATACGGCGTGTGCGGATACGGTTCGGCGCGTTCGGCCGCCAGCCAGCCGCCCAGCATGCGCAGGGCCTGCTGCAAGGGCGCGGGTGCCTGCTGCAGCGCATCGATGGAAAAATGCTGCCGCAGCAGCTGTTCGATAGGGGTCTCGGTCATGGCGCGTTGTCTTTTCTACGGATTGCTGGTGCCACGGTGACAAACGAATTGCGCCCAGGCGGAAGCGGGATTTTACCCGACTCCGCCTGGGCGCATCAGTTTGCTATTTGCAAATGGTAATTAGAAGTAATTCAGGCCCAGCGCCGACTTGACTTCATCGGCCGTGCGGGCCGCCACTTCGCGCGCCTTGAAGGTGCCTTCTTTCAACATCTGTATGACCTGGCCCTTGTCTTTGGCGAACTCTTCGCGGCGGGCGCGGATCGGCGCCAGCATTTCCTGCAAGACCACTTCCAGGCGTTTCTTGACGATGCTGTCGCCCAGGCCGCCGCGCACGTAATGGGCTTTCATTTCGGCCAGCGCCGCTTTTTCCGGATCGAACGCGTCCAGGTAGGTAAACGCGATGTTGCCTTCCAGGTGGCCCGGGTCTTCCACGCGCAGGTGCAGCGGGTCCGTGTAGACTTTTTTCACGGCGGCCGTGATTTCGGCCGGGGTGGCGCCCAGGTTGATGGTGTTGCCCAGCGACTTGCTCATCTTCGCCTTGCCGTCGATGCCGGGCAGGCGGCCGATGTCCGGCACCAGCGCCTTGCATTCCATCAGCACTTCACGGTTGTACATGCGGTTGAAGCGGCGCACGATTTCATTCGTTTGCTCGATCATGGGGATCTGGTCTTCGCCCACAGGCACCACGCCCGCCTTGAAGGCCGTGATGTCGGCCGCCTGGCTGGCCGGGTAGGTCAGGAAACCGGCCGGAATGTCGCGTTCGAAGCCGCGCAGGCGGATTTCTTCCTTGACGGTGGGATTGCGCTCGAGGCGCGCCACGGTGACGATGTTCAGGTAGTAAAAGGTCAGCTCGGCCAGTTCCGGGATCTGCGACTGGATGAAGACCGTGGTCTTGCTCGGGTCGATGCCGACGGCCAGGTAGTCGAGCGCCACTTCGACGACGTTGCGGTGCACCTTGTCGATGTCGTCCATATTGTCCGTCAGCGCCTGCGCGTCGGCCAGCATGATGAATTGCTTGTAGCTGTTCTGGTAGGCGACGCGGTCGCGCAGGCTGCCCACGTAGTGGCCCAAGTGCAGGGGGCCGGTGGGGCGGTCGCCCGTCAGGATCACGGATTGCGACGCGATGGCGGCGGCGGACAGCGGTGCTGCCGGGGCGTTGTCGGTGTCGGGGGTATCGGGGGTGTTAGGCAAGCTCATCAAGTTTCCTTTTGAGCCGCCTGCATCGGGGATGATCCAGGCTGAGCCTGTTACGCCACCGATCGAGGCGGCGTGGATCAAATTCACATCACTATAGAGTGGCCGCGCGAAAGTGAGCGGGACCACCAATTCAAGCAGGCGTGTTGTGACGGGATAAATTTCATGGCGATATGGTTGCAGTTCGGGCGCGTTCTGTCAAGTTGCGTGCCCATATATCTGCTGCGCCGCGTCAGAGGCTAGCCTACTGCGGAACTTGCTTTCCGGGTACTATTGCCGTTCGGCCACTTTTGCGTGGCATGAATCATTGGAGAACAGTATGCGCGTGTCGTCCCCCGTCCGGCTCACCGGCCTGGCCCTGGTTATGAGTTCCCTGTTTGCCGCGCCCGTGCTGGCGCAAACGCCGCCGATGGCGCCCGATATCGGCGCCAGGCTGGTGCTGCCCGATATGAATGATTACGTCAAGCGCGTGGTGATGATCCCCATGCGCGACGGCGTCAAGCTGTACACGGTGATCGTCGTGCCGAAAGACGCCAAGCGGGCGCCGATCATGCTCACGCGCACGCCGTACAACGCGGCCCGCCGCGCGCAGCGCGCCACCAGCGCCAGCATGCTGGCCACCTTGCCGCAGGGCGACGATACCCTGGTGGAAAACGGCTACATCCGCGTGTTCCAGGACGTGCGCGGCAAGCATGGCTCGGAAGGCGATTACGTGATGACGCGCCCCGTGCGCGGCCCGCTGAACAATACCAAGGTCGATAACGTGACCGATGCATGGGACACCATCGATTGGCTGGTGAAAAATGTACCGGAAAGCAATGGCAAGGTGGGCATGCTCGGTTCCTCGTACGAAGGGCATACGGTACTGATGGCTCTGGTCGACCCGCATCCGGCGCTGAAGGTGGCCATTCCCATGAGCGCCATGGTCGATGGCTGGCGCGGCGACGACTGGTTCCATAACGGCGCCTTCCGCATGCCGAGCTTGTCCTACCTGGCATGGCAGACGAGCGTGCGCGGCAGCGGCGAGGCGCCCGTGCTGGGCGTCTACGACGATTACGACGCGTATCTGCGCATCGGCTCGGCCGGTGATTTCGCGAAGAAATTCGGCATCGACAAGCTGACCTACACGAAAAAGCTGTTCGAGCATCCGGCCTACGACAGTTACTGGCAGGAACAGGCGCTCGATAAAATCCTCGCCAAGCGTCCGCTGATCGTGCCCACCATGCACGTGGTGGGGCAGTGGGACCAGGAAGATATCTATGGCCCCTATGCCACCTATACGGCGATGGAAGGGCGCGACAAGCACAACAACCTCAATTACCTGGCCATCGGCCCGTGGCGCCATAGCGGCGTCAACTATGAAGGCTCCAGCCTGGGCGTCCTGAAGTTTGACGGCGATACGGCGCGCCAGTTCCGCGAAAAAGTCATGCAGCCATTCCTCAATCAATACCTGAAGGATGGCGCGCCGGAAGCGAACACGGCGCCCGTCGTGTCCTACCAGAGCGGCACCAACCAGTGGCAGCGCCTGCAGCAGTGGCCGCTGGCTTGCGAGACCTGCGACACGAAGCTGACGCCGATCTACCTGCAGGACGGTTCCAGGCTGGGCTTTGCGGCGCCAGCGGGCGCTGCGGAGGCGGCGGAAGGCGCGTTCGACGAATACGTGGCCGATCCGGCCAAGCCCGTGCCTTTCGTGCCCCGTCCCGTGCGCCTGAGCGATGCCGACGTGTGGAAGCCATGGCTGGTCAGCGACCAGCGCGGCTATGCGGACCGCACGGACGTGCTCAGCTATGTTTCGGAACCGTTGAAAACGGCCGTGCGCATCGCCGGCGCACCGATGGTCAACCTGTTCGCCGCCACCAGCGGCACGGATGCGGACTGGGTGGTGAAACTGATCGACGTGTATCCAGACGAAGTGCCGTCGCAGCCGGCCATGGGCGGCTACCAGCTGGGCGTGGCCATGGATATCTTCCGCGGGCGTTACCGCGACAGCTTCGAGCACCCGACGCCGATACCGGCGGGCAAAGTGGAGCGCTACCGCTTCGCCTTGCCGAACGCGAATCACGTCTTCCTGCCCGGTCACCGCATTGCCGTGCAAGTGCAGTCGAGCTGGTTCCCCCTGTACGACCGCAACCCGCAAAACTACGTGCCGAACATCTTCCTGGCCGACCCAGGCCATTATAGAAAGGCGACGCAGCGCGTGTACCACGCGGCAGGGGCGGCCAGCGCGATCGAGTTGCCGATCGCGCCGCTCGACGCCCGCTAGGCGATTCGCATGAGGATGGCGCCCGCCGCGATCAGGCCGATGGCCACATAGCGGCGGGGGCTGATCTTTTCGCGCAGAAACAGGCCCGCAATGGCGATGGCGAACAGGATCGACGTTTCGCGCAGGGCCGCGATGGCCGCCACGGGTGCCTGCGTCATGGCCCACAGGGCCAGGCCATACGAAGCGAGGGTGCCGAAACCGCCAAAGGCGGCCAGATGCCATTGCGTTTGCGCATACGCCAGCAGGCCGGCGCGGCGGCGCAGCACCGTCCACAGCAACAGTCCCGTACCGTTCAAGACAAAAATCCACATGGTGTAGGCGGCCGGCGCGCCGGACAGGCGCACGCCGATGCCGTCGATCAGGGTATAGCTGGCGATGACGCAGGCGTTGCCCAGCGCAAAGGCGGTGGCGCGTCCCGTGTTTTTCGCGGCGATGGCCGTGGCGGGCCGGCGCGCGGCAACATACAGGCCGAAGATGCCCGCGCAGATGCAGGCGATGGCGCCCATCTGCATGGAAGACAGGCGCTCGCCGATCAGCGGCCAGCTGGCCAGCGCCACGATCAGCGGCGCGCTGCCGCGCATCAGCGGGTAGGCATGGCTCATGTCGCCGGCCTGGTAGGCGGCCGCCAGCAGAGAATAATAGGCGAGCTGCGCCACGGCCGAGGCGGCCAAGTAGGGCCAGCTGGCGGGCGCGGGAGCATCGACGAAGGGCAGGATTGCCAGCGAGATCAGGGCCGCGCCCACGGAGACGAGCACGGTCGTGAGGAAGGTATCCTTGCCCGCCTTGACGATGGCGTTCCAGCTGGCATGCAGCAGGGCGGCAAACAGGACGACGGCGACGACGAGACCGGACATGCAGGCCCTAGCGCGGGCGTATGCTCTGCGACAACAGTTCCTGGCGGTGATGGCGCTGGAAGCCTTCCATCAGGGTGCCCGAGCGGCTGGCTTTTTCCAGCAGTTCGCGCAGGGCCGCCTGGTCATCCGCCGTCAGCGACTTGCGCGACAGGTAGACGCCGCTCATGCCCCACGGCAATTCCGGCAAGGCTTCCAGGCGCAGGCGGTCGGCCAGGCCGTACACGCGCGCATCGTTTTGCGCCACGCCGGCGAGGATGGTGGGACTCATGATGGTGGCGTCGATGAAGCCGCTTTGCATCAGGCGCGCCACGGACAGCGCGTCGACTTCGTAGAACAGGCGGCCCTGGCTACTCAGCTCCTTGGCCAGCGCCTGGTAGGACACGCCATAGTCGTAGCCGCGCACGAGCGCCACGCGCAAGTCGCGCCGCTCGATCAGTTCCTGCATGGTGTTGATGGGCGTGCGCGTGCCTTGCAGCGAGATCAGCAGGGGACGGCTGCCCATCAGGGGGATGAACAGGCCGTGCTGGTCGCGCCGCGGCGTGCTGCTGGCCGGTATCAGCATATCGGCCTTGCCCGCCTCGAACATCGCCTCCAGGCGCGCGCGGGGCACGGCCGTGAAGATGAAATTACAGCCGAGCTTGGCGCCCATGCTGCGCAGCAAGTCGGGGTAGATGCCGCCGATGGCGGCGCCATTGACCACCACGCTGGCGCCGATGGCCGAGACGGGCACCTGGATGTCGCGCGAGCATTGCGCGCCCGCCAGGGCCGGCAGCGCCAGCGCCAGCATGGCCATGGTCCGGCGCCAGGCGCTCGAATAAAATTCAGTCATACCCATCCTTGCTCACCATCGAATCGCGGGCGTCGGCAACGTCCGCTTGATTATCCCATTCTCGCCGATCTATTTCTCAAATGCAATATTATCCCGCTGACTACTTTGTGGTGGAAACCACAAGTCTGGCCAGCCGCTGCGCCTGGAAGTAGCGCCAGGCCACCACGATGCCCAGGGTTTGCATGATGGCGCACAGATAGAAGGTGCTGCCGATGCGCCAGTCCTGTGCTGGCAAGTGGCTCACCTCGCCGAGGATCATGCTGCCGAGCAAAGGCATGATGATGATGCCCAGGCTGCTGATCGATTGCAGGGAGCCCATCAGTTCGCCCTGTTCGCCGGCGTTCGATGATTTCGAGATGATGCCTTGCAGTGCTGGGCCGGCGGCAAAGGCCAGCAGGTTGCACAGGATCAACGCATACATCATCCAGCCTTGCGTGGCCAGGCCGTACAGCAGGTAGGTGAGGGCGCCAGACGCCATGCCCAGCAAGGACAAACGCACTTCACCGAAACGCTTGATGAGGATGCCCAGCAAGCCCGCCTGCACGACGGCCGCGCACAGGCCCACGCAGAACATGGCGATGCCGTTCTGGCGCGGCGTCCAGTCGAAGCGGAAATGCGTGTACAGCACCCAGGTGGTGTTGAGCATCATTTGTGCAAACGTCATCAGGCCGAAGGCCAGCACCAGGCCGCGGATCTCCACGCGGCGCACCAGTTTTATCAGGGCGGCGAACGGATTGATGCGCGCCAAAGTAAAGGGCGCGCGGGGACCGGGCCGCAGCGATTCGGGCACGCAGAAATAGCCATAGATGAAATTGGCCGCCGACAGGCCGGCCGCCACGTAAAACGGCAGGCGCAGGTTGATCTCGCCCAGCAGGCCGCCCAGCATGGGGCCGCAGATGAAGCCCAGACCGAAGGCGGCGCCGATCTTGCCGAAGCTCTTGGCGCGGTTATCGTGCGTGGAAATATCGGAGGCGTAGGCGGACGCGACCGACATGCTGGCCGACGAGACGCCGCCGATGATGCGGCCGATGAACAGGCAAGCCAGGTTCGGCGCCCAGCCCGTGGCGAGGAAATTGATGCCCATGCCGGCCATCGAGTACAGCAGCACGGGACGGCGTCCCACGCGGTCGCTGATGGCGCCCAGCATGGGCATGAAGATGAACTGCAGCAAGCCGAAGACGGCCGCCATGATGCCGTACCAGAACGCCTGCGCATCCTTGCCGTCGACAAAGTCGCCGATCAGGATGGGCAGTACGGGTACCACCAGGCCGATGCCCAGCATGTCGATGAAGACGCAGACGAGGATGAAATTGAGGTTGCCGGCGCGCGCGGGCGCGTCGTTGGACGGGGAATGGCCGTCGGGGCTGGTTTTATCGGACATGCATGCTTTCGGCGCGTTGGCAAAGCGCCGGCGCGCTGCAGTTTTCTGCTGGCGCGGCGCAATAGCTGAGGCTTGCATTATAGACAGCGTGGACCAGACTGGCTATCGCCACCCATGTCAGAGCGCAACTCCCCATTCGTCGGCAAAGGCGGCGCGGAAATCCGTCAGCACGGCCAGGCGCCGTTCAGCCAGCGCGCGGCCGGCCGCCGTCTGCATCTTGCCTGGCAGCTTGTCGAGCTTGGTGACGATATGGTCGAGCGCATACGCCTTGTCGTCGAGTTCGCGATGCCGGGCCAGCGGATCCGTGCCGTGCGCCAGTGCGCTATCCATGCGCGCCGCCGTATAGAACAGGCGCGCCAGTCCGACGGCGCCCAGCGCGTCGATGCGGTCGGCATCCTGCACGATCTGCGCTTCGAGCGTGTGCGGCGGCAAGTTGGCGGAAAAACTGTGCGTCTCGATGGCGTGGGCCACGCCAGCCAATTTTTCTGCCGGGAAGTCCAGTTCGGCCAGCTGGCGGCAAGCGAGGGTGGCTGCCTGGCGCGAGGCCAGGTGGCGCTCGGGGTGGTTTTTCGGCAGGTTGACGAGGTCGTGCAGATAGCAGGCGGCCATCACGGTGAGGGCGTCGGCCTGCGCATGCTCCTGCAGCAGGACGCTGGCGTTGCGCCAGACGCGGTGCAGGTGGTTGATGTCGTGGGCGCCGTCATCGCCCAGGCCGGCCGCGGCCAGCGCCAGCAGGCGTGGCTGCCATTGAGAAAGCAAAGAATCCATGGTTCAAAGTCATAAAAAGCAGGGGCCGCCAGTGTGGCATAAAACGCCGCCCCGTGCGGCGGGGAGCGTGACGCTGCGGCGTGCCGTATTCGCCACATAAATTGCATTTTTGAAAAGCCAAAATCAGACGGCCGCTCTTTTTTAGTGCATGTAAAATTTACATGGGGTAACATTGCCGCACGGAAATTAGAAGCATAAGCTAATTGCGAGAAAGTATTTGCAAAAACATAGCAGTGGCGGCCATTCCATCGTGCATGGCGCGTCACGTCCAAGGTTGCGCGCAGCGTGCCTCGGTCTGCGCCACAGGCGAGTTAACGAAAGGATCATCATGAACACCAATTCCAGCGACACTGGCGCCACCGTTGCCAAGGCTGCCGAATACCTGGCCTTTACCCTCGGCCAGGAAGAGTATGGCATCGACATCCAGAAAGTCAGCGAAATCCGCAGCTATGAAACGCCGACCCGCATCGCCAACGCGCCCGAGTTCGTCAAGGGCGTGGTCAACCTGCGCGGCATCATCGTGCCGATCGTCGACATGCGCATCAAGTTCAACCTGGGCACGCCCAGCTACGACCAGTTTACCGTCGTCATCATCCTCAATATCGGCAACCGCGTCGTCGGCATGGTCGTCGACCGCGTCTCCGACGTCACCACCCTGATGCCGGAACAGATCAAGCCGGCGCCGGACATGGGCCGTTCGATCAATACGGAATACGTGATCGGCCTGGGCACCATCGACGAACGCATGCTGATCCTGGTCGATATCGACCAGCTGATGTCCAGCGCCGACATGGGCTTGATCGAGAAGCTTGCTGCCTAAGTTCTTGCTGAAGGTCATTTAGATCAAGTTTGTCGGAAACAATTGACCCCAAGCATTGTTTGCTTTTTCTGCAAGGTGCACGCTAGCACCTTTCCTGGCGCACGGTTCAGCCGAACCGTGCGCCAGTTTCACTTTCGTTTCACTTTTTACGCCAATTCGCGACAGCGGCCAGCCAGCGCCCGCCCATGAGCGAGATCGTCAGCTTGTCTCAGGTTGACGGCAGGGCTTTTTAGGATAGTCACATGAATGTATTACGCAACGTCAGCATCGGTGTCCGCCTCGGACTCGGTTTTGCCGTGATTTTGCTGTTTTCCATGCTCATTACGGGCATCAGCGTCTGGCGCCTGCACGACGTGGCCAGCGCCACGCGCGTCATGATGGAGCAGCCGCTGGCGAAGGAACGCTATATTTCCGACTGGTATGGCCGCATCGACAGCGCCGTACGCCGCACCATCGCCATTGCCCGCAGCAGCGATACCTCGCTCAGTGGCTATTTCGCCGAAGAATCGAAAGTCTCGTCTGCCAGCTCGGCCGAACTGCAAAAGAAGATCGAGGCGCTGATCGACAAGCCGGAAGAAAAAGCCATGTTCGCGGGCTTGCTGGAACAGCGCAAGGTGTATATCGGTTCGCGCGACCAGGTCTACAAGCTCAAGGGTGAAGCGCAGGTCGATGCCGCCAATGACGTGTTTGAAAAGGCCTTCGTGCCGGCCGCCGCCAAGTACCAGAAGATGGTGCAGGAATTGCTGGAACACCAGCGCGCCAGCATCGACACGACGGCGCGTGAGATCGACGCCGTGGCCAATACCAGCCGCAACCTGATGCTGGTGCTGGCCGTGCTGGCGCTGGCTTTTGGCGTCGTCTGCGCCTGGGTCTTGACGATGGGCATCGTGCGCCCCCTGCGCACGGCCGTGGACATCGCCCGCAAGGTGGCCGATGGCGACTTGACGGCGCAGATCGATGCCAGCGCCAAGGATGAAACGGGGCAACTGCTGTTGGCCCTGAAGGACATGAACACGAGCCTGCTCAACATCGTCGGCGAAGTGCGCAGCGGCACGGACAGCATCGCGACCTCGTCGACGCAGATTGCCGCCGGCAACCAGGACCTGTCTTCCCGCACGGAAGAGCAGGCCGGTTCCCTGGAGGAAACAGCCTCGTCGATGGAAGAGCTGACCAGCACCGTGAAACAGAATGCGGACAATGCGCGCCAGGCGAACCAGTTGGCGGCCTCGGCCGCGCAAGTGGCCGTCAAGGGCGGCGAAGTCGTGGCGCAGGTGGTGGGCACGATGGAATCGATCAACGCGTCGTCGAACAAGATCGTCGACATCATCAGCGTCATCGACGGCATCGCCTTCCAGACGAACATCCTGGCCCTGAATGCGGCCGTGGAAGCGGCCCGTGCCGGCGAGCAGGGCCGCGGCTTTGCCGTCGTGGCGTCCGAAGTGCGCAACCTGGCCCAGCGTTCGGCCAGCGCCGCGAAAGAGATCAAGACGCTGATCGGTGCTTCCGTGGAGCAAGTCAACGCGGGCAGCATGCTGGTGGCGCAAGCCGGCTCGACCATGAACGACATCGTCGACAGCGTGCAGCGCGTGAGCGACATCATCACGGAAATCACGGCAGCGAGCAGCGAGCAAAGCGTGGGCATCGACGAGATCAACCGCGCCATCGGCCAGATGGATGCCGTGACGCAGCAAAATGCGGCGCTGGTGGAAGAGTCGGCGGCGGCGGCCGAATCGATGCAGCACCAGGCGCATAACCTGGCGCAAGTCGTCAGCGTCTTTAAACTGCATGGCCAGAGCGGTGCGAACGGTGTAACACACGCGCTGAAACGCCCGGCCGTACCGCAAACCGCCTTGCGCATCGGCACACGCTGATGCCGTCGTGGCCGCCCCGTGCGGCCGCTTTCTGCTGTCCCCCTTTTATATAGTCTGGTTCCGCTTTTTTAGGATATTCACATGAATTTGTTAAGAAACGTCAGTATTGGTGTGCGCCTCGGCCTGGGTTTTGCCGTGATTTTGCTGTTTTCCATGCTCATCACGGGCATCAGCGTGTGGCGCTTGCACGACGTGGCCACGGCCACGCGCACCATGATGGAGCTGCCGCTGGCGAAGGAACGCTATATTTCCGACTGGTATTCCAAGATCGACAGCGGCGTGCGCCGCACCACGGCCATCGCGCGCAGCAGCGACACGACCTTGGGCGCGTATTTTGCGGAAGAGGCGAAACAGTCGTCCGTCGTCTCGGGCGAACTGCAAAAGAAAATCGAAGCCTTGATTTCCAGCCCGGAAGAAAAGGAACTGTTCCGCCTGGTGAGCGAACAGCGCAAGGTTTACCTCGATTCACGCGCGCAAGTGTCGAAGCTGAAGGCGGATGGACAGGAAGCGGAAGCGGAACAGGCGTTCCAGGGTATCTTCGTGCCCGGTTCGACGAAATACCTGAAAGTGGTCAACGACATGCTGCAGCACCAGCGCGCCAGCATCGATACGACGGCGCGCGAGATCGACACCGTCGCCAATACCAGCCGCAACTTGCTGCTGACCCTGGCCGTGCTGGCGCTGGGCTTTGGCGTCGTCTGCGCCTGGCTGTTGACGATGGGCATCGTACGTCCCCTGCGCACGGCCGTGGACATCGCCCGCAAGGTGGCCGATGGCGATTTGACGGCGCAGATCGACGCCAGCGCCAAGGATGAAACGGGGCAACTGCTGTTGGCCCTGAAGGACATGAACACGAGCCTGCTCAACATCGTCGGCGAAGTGCGCAGCGGCACGGACAGCATCGCGACCTCGTCGACGGAAATTGCCGCCGGCAACCAGGACCTGTCTTCCCGCACGGAAGAGCAGGCCGGTTCCCTGGAGGAAACAGCCTCGTCGATGGAAGAGCTGACCAGCACCGTGAAACAGAATGCGGACAATGCGCGCCAGGCGAACCAGCTGGCGGCCTCGGCCGCGCAAGTGGCCGTCAAGGGCGGCGAAGTGGTGGCGCAGGTGGTGGGCACGATGGAATCGATCAACGCGTCGTCGAACAAGATCGTCGACATCATCAGCGTCATCGACGGCATCGCCTTCCAGACGAACATCCTGGCCCTGAATGCGGCCGTGGAAGCGGCCCGTGCCGGCGAGCAGGGCCGCGGCTTTGCCGTCGTGGCGTCCGAAGTGCGCAACCTGGCCCAGCGCTCGGCCAGCGCCGCGAAAGAGATCAAGACGCTGATCGGTGCTTCCGTGGAGCAAGTCAACGCGGGCAGCATGCTGGTGGCGCAAGCCGGTTCGACCATGAACGACATCGTCGACAGCGTGCAGCGCGTGAGCGACATCATCACGGAAATCACGGCAGCGAGCAGCGAGCAAAGCGTGGGCATCGACGAGATCAACCGCGCCATCGGCCAGATGGATGCCGTGACGCAACAGAATGCTGCGCTGGTGGAGGAGTCGGCGGCGGCGGCCGAATCGATGCAGCACCAGGCGCATAACCTGGCGCAAGTCGTCAGCGTGTTCAAGCTCAATGCCCAGCAGGCGAGTGTCAGCGGTTTGAAGGGCAAGCAACGTGCGGTGGCGAAAGAGCCGCAAGAAGCCTTGCGGATCGGCCGCGCCGCTTAATCTTTCTCCACCCAGCCGGCGATCGCCAGCTGCGACAGCCGGTCCGCCTCGCCATTGCGGTGGCGCGGCAGCCAGCGCAAGCTTACATCCGTGAATTGTTCCAGCAGGGCCACGACGGTGGCCCTCTGCGTTTCCAGCCCCTTGGCGCCCACGGGCGTCGTTCCCAGCACGTCATTGATCACCACCTGGCTGTCGCCGTACAGCAGCAACTGCTCGGGCAGCGGACGCACCTTGAGTGCCGCCTGCAGCACGGCCGTCAGGGCCGCATATTCCGCATCGCTGCTGCTGCCATAACCGGCCGCCTCGCTCACTTCGATGCGCTCGCCGTTCGGTCCCTGCAGCAGGGCGCCTATGCCCAGCTTGCCCGGGTTCGGGTGGGCGGAACCGTCGAACCAGCCGCGCCAGGCCAGCGGGCCGCCATGGTCCTGGCGGCTGAGCGCCAGCTGGGCGCGGCGCGCCTGCATCCTGGCTTCCTTGCGTTTTTTGCGTTCATTGCGCGCCGCTGCTTCCGGCGTCATGGCTTGATCAGCAAGGTGTCGATCAGGCTGGCTATCCAGCACGCCACCAGCACACAGACGGCCACCGTCATGGCGGGGCCGTCGTTGACCGAGAGCGCCTCCACTTTTTCCATGATCAGCTGCACGTCGAGGGGCAGGGCGCCGCTGTCGATCTGTGCCATAACCTGGTCCAATCGTGCCATGATCTGGCGCAATACGATCGCCAGCGCGACCAGGGCCGGCACGAGGAAGAGGCAGCCACGGGCCTTGCGTTGCAAGACAAAATGCCCGCTGCCGGGGAAGACGAGGGCCGACAGCAGCAGGGCGAGATGACGTTTGGAAAGGGAGGAGCCGCTCATGCGTGCCTTTTCTAGGGGAAAGAGCGGCTCATCATACTATTGCCAGCCGAATTTGCGCAGATACACGCGTTTCATGAACGTCGTCAGCACGGTGTAGCAGACGAGGATGCCCAGCAGCCATGGGAAATAGCTCAGTGGCAAGGCTTGCAGCTTGAAGTAGGTCGCCAGCGGCCCCATCGGCAGGAACACGCCCACGGCCATGATGGCGGTGGTCGCCACCAGCAGGGGCACGGACGCGATGCTGTCGATGAAGGGCAGCTTGGGCGTGCGGATCAGGTGCACGATCAGCGTCTGCGTCAGCAGTCCCACGACGAACCAGCCGGATTGGAACAGGGTCTGCTGTTCCGGGGTATTCGCGCCAAACACATGCCACATCAGGATAAACGTGCTGATGTCGAAGATCGAGCTGATGGGGCCGAAGAATACCATGAAGCGGCCGATGTCGCGCGGGTTCCAGCTCAGCGGTTGCTGGATCAGTTCGGCGTCGACATTGTCGAACGGGATGGCGATCTGCGACACGTCATACAGCAGGTTTTGCACCAGCAAGTGCAGCGGCAGCATGGGCAAGAACGGTAGAAAGGCGCTGGCCACCAGTACGGAAAACACATTGCCGAAGTTCGAACTGGCCGTCATGCGGATGTATTTGAGCATGTTGCTGAAGGTGCGCCGGCCTTCCAGCACGCCTTCCTCCAGCACCATCAGGCTTTTTTCCAGCAGGATGATGTCGGCCGCTTCCTTGGCGATATCGACGGCCGAATCGACGGAAATGCCGATGTCGGCCGCGCGCAGGGCGGGCGCGTCGTTGATGCCGTCGCCCATGAAGCCGACGATATGGCCATTGCCGCGCAGGGCGCGCACGAGGCGCTCCTTGTGCAGCGGGCTGAGCTTGGCAAACACCGTGTTGTCCTCGGCCGCCCTGGCCAGGGTGGCGTCATCCATGTCGTCCAGTTGCGGGCCTTGCAGCACGCCATGCACGGCCAGGCCCACTTCGCGGCAGATCTTCGCCGTCACCAGGTGGTTGTCTCCCGTCAATACTTTTACGGTGACGCCGTGTTCCGCCAGCGCGCGCAGGGCGGGCGCCGTCGATTCCTTCGGCGGATCGAGGAAGGCGACATAACCGATCAGGGTCAGCGCCGTTTCATCGGCCACACCGTACACGGTTTTATGCGGCGGCACTTCCTTGACGGCCACGGCCACCACTCTCAAGCCTTCCGCATTGAGGCCATGCGTGGTTTCCAATACCTTGTCCAGCAGGGCGGCGTCGAGCGGAATGTTGACGCCGCCCAGGCGCAGCTGGCTGCAGGCGGCGAGGATTTCCTCGACGGCGCCCTTGCAGATCAGCTCATGGTGGTCATTCTTTTCAGACACGACGACGGACATGCGGCGGCGCACGAAATCAAACGGGATTTCATCGACCTTGACGTAATCGCGGGCCAGCTGCATTTCCGTCTGCAACTCCACATGGTCGAGCACAGCGCGGTCGAGCAGGTTTTTCAGGCCCGTCTGGTAGTGGCTGTTCAGGTAGGCAAATTGCAGTACTTCATCGGACGGCTGACCGAACACGTCCGTATGGCGCTCGAGCACGATCTTGTCCTGCGTCAAGGTGCCCGTCTTGTCCGTGCACAGCACGTCCATGGCGCCGAAGTTCTGGATCGCATCCAGGCGCTTCACGACGACCTTCTTTTTCGACAGTTTCACGGCGCCCTTGGCCAGGGTGCTGGTGACGATCATGGGCAGCATTTCCGGCGTCAGGCCCACGGCCACGGACAGGGCAAACAGAAACGCTTCCATCCAGTCGCCCTTGGTCCAGCCATTGATCAGGAACACGAGCGGCGCCATCACAAGGGCGAAGCGGATCAGGAGCCAGCTGACGCTGTTCACGCCCGCCTCGAACGCCGTCGGCGTGCGCTCCGTGGCCGTCACGCGCGTGGCGATGGTGCCGAAATAGGTGCGGTTGCCCGTGGCCAAGACCAGCGCCGTGGCGGCGCCCGAAATCACATTCGTGCCCATGAACAACAGATTGGCCAGCTCCATCGGGTCTTTACCATGGGCATCGGCCAGCTCGGCCATCTTTTCCACCGGCAAGGATTCACCCGTCATGGCGGCCTGGCTGACGAACAGGTCTTTCGCGGACAGCAAACGGCAATCGGCAGGGATCATGTCGCCGGCCGACAGCACGATGATGTCGCCCTGCACCAGTTGGCGGATCGGCAGTTCGACCTGCTGGCCATTGCGCAGCACGGTGGCGGTATTGCTGACCATGGCTTTCAGGCGTTCGGCAGCCCGGTTCGAGCGGCCTTCCTGCACGAAACGCAGCAGGGTCGACAAAATCACCATGGTGCCGATGACGATGGTCGCTTTCGGGTCTTCCGTCAGGTAGGACACGATGGCCAGCACGGTGAGCAGCAGGTTGAACGGATTCTTGTAGCACAGCCACAGGTGCTGGTACCAGGCCAGCGGTTTCTCATGCTCGACCTCGTTCGGCCCCGTTTGCGCGCCGATGACTTGTGCCTCGGCATCGCGCAAGCCTTCCAGGCGCGTGTGCAGGCGGTTCAGGGCGCTGTCCAGGTCTTCATGCGCGGCGGCCAGCAGCTGGCGCGCCAGGTGGTCGGGTACGGGCCGGGCCGTGCTGTTTTCCAGCGGCATGGCGCGGCGGCGGAAGTTGCCAGCCGTGTGGCGCTTGCGCAGGAACGATTCGAATAAGCGGGTGAAGAGATTCATTGCTCTTCCTTTCACGACGAGGTGTTGACGGGCGGCGCAGCCGCAGGCAAGCCTTGCGTGCCGCCAAGACACAATCGTGCTGGCGGGCAATCCGGGTCAGT
This sequence comes from Janthinobacterium sp. GW821-FHT03C10, assembly GCF_059420865.1. Classification (NCBI taxonomy): domain Bacteria; kingdom Pseudomonadati; phylum Pseudomonadota; class Betaproteobacteria; order Burkholderiales; family Oxalobacteraceae; genus Janthinobacterium; species Janthinobacterium sp. GW821-FHT03C10. Next base: position 590,180 of record NZ_JBWKUN010000003.1, read on the forward strand.
AGCCGGTCGCGATCGGAAAGAGGGAGGGAGAGGCGCGCAGCCGGACTGGCCGCGCGAGACACCGCACCTTGCTCAGCAAGGCACGGAGGAAACGGAATTCCGCGTTGCTTGCTGTTTAGCTGCCGAGGCAATCGCCGATACAAGATCGGCTACTGTCACTAGAACAAGTACCCACGTGGGACTCCGTAAATGAATAATGGGGGCATCTTATGGATGGGCCGCTTCAGTGTCAACTGAAGAAATCTTAGGTTTCCAAAGTGTAATGTGGTTGTTGTATCGGCCGCTGTCATGCCATCGCCAGCGAATCGGACAATATCTGCCACAGGGCCGCATGGCGCTGCTGCAGGGCGGCGCCGCCAGCGTAGATCAGCTCCACGTGCAGGCTGTCGACGATGCCCAGATAGGCTTGCGCATACAGGTCGATGCGTTGCGGCGGCAGGGCGGGCGCCAATCGCCCCAGGCTGGCCACGTAGTGCCGCTGCAATTGCGCCAGCAAGGCTTCGTAACCCGTGCCGACTTCCACGCGCAGGGGCGCGGGCGGCAGGTACGCCGTGCGCAGCAAAAAGCGCAGATGGGCCGAATCGGCATAGCGCTGTGCCATGCGGTCGCAGTACAGGGAACCGGCCAGCTGGCCGCCCGGTGCCGCCAGCGTAGCCTCGTCGGTGAAGCAGGCGTCCATGAAGGCTTGCTCTTCGGCCAGTGCGTCGGCAAACACGTCCAGAAACAGGGCGTCCTTGCCGGCGAAGTGGGAGTACAGCGAGGCCTTGCGCATGCCCGCCTGCGCGGCGATATCGTTGAGGGAGGAGGCGTCGTAGCCGTGTTCGGAAAAGTGCACGACGGCGACGGCGCAGATGTTATCGGCCGAGGCCGAGCGTTTCTTCATATGAGGGTAGTAGTTGGGTGAAGCGTCAGTGCGCTCCCAGGCTGGTGGCGTGTGCCGGATGGCTGCGCGCAGTGGCCAGGGTCAGCCATGATACCAGCAGGCCGGCCATGGTCAAGAACAGCAGCCAGGGCAGCGGCCCCCGTTCGGACAGGCCGGCCGCCAGCGGCGTGGCCAGCGACGATAAGCTCATCTGGATGGCGCCCAGCAGGGCGGCCGTGGAACCGAGCGCGCGCTGCTGCGAGCCCATGGCCATGGCCATCAGCGCCGCTTCCGCCATGCCCAGGCCAAACAGGGCCACGAACATGCCGGGGACGACGGCCATGATTCCCCCTCCGGCCCAGACACCGAGCAGGGCCAGTGCCGCACCGCCCAGCATGGCCAGGCTGCCCGCCACGCTCAAGCGCGCCACGCCATGGCGGCTTACCAGGCGCCCACTGGCCATGGCACCGAGCAGTACGGCCACGCCCGTCGCGCCGAACACGAGGCCGAAGCTGCCGGCGGACAGGCCGAAATCGCGCTGGTACACGAGCGAGGCGCCGCCGATATACGCAAACAGGAAAAAGAAGGCGGCCGACAGGGCCAGCGCGGGCAGCAGGAAGGCGCGGTCGAGCGCGATGCGCGCATACGTGCGGTGCATGCCTTTCGGCGATACACGCTGCTTCGGCGGCAAGGTTTCCGGCAGGAACAACGCGCTATTGAGCAGGGTCAAGGCGCCCAGCGCGGCCAGGGCCAGCATCACGGCGCGCCAGCCGTAATGCGCGTCGAGCAAGCCGCCCACGGCGGGCGCCAGCACGGGCGCCAGGCCCACGATGGTCATCAGGAGGGCGAACAGCTGCGCCGCTTTGACCCCATCGGCCACGTCGCGCACCATGCTCATCACCACGACCAGGGTCAGCGCCGCACCCAGGCCTTGCACCGTGCGCGCCAGCAGCAGGGTGGTCAATTGATCCGCCTGCGACGCCCATACGGCGGCAGCGATATAGACGGCGATGCCGGCCAGCAATGGGCGGCGCCGGCCCAGCATGTCCGTCAGCGGCCCGCACAGCAGCTGCCCGCCGCCCAGGGCCAGCAGGAAAACAGTCAGACTCAGCTGCACGTTCGCATACGAGGTGTGCAGCTCGCGCGCCATGGCCGGCATCGAGGCCAGGTACATGTCGATGCCGGCCGGACCGAGCACGGCCACCAGGGCCAGGGAAGCCGCCAGCCCGAGACTGGCGGCGGGGAGAGTGGTTTGCTGCTGCATTGCGATTCCTTCATCTATCAAAAAAACGGGGCATGGACACTGCCGTCTTTTTTATTGTACACTCACTGCCTACCGGTAGGTAGTTTGCTCGATCAATGAAAAGGATGAGAACGATGAGGGAAGAAACTATGAGGGGAGAGTCGGCATGACGGAAGTGGGAATTTCGCTCAGCGGCGTGGCGGTCGCGCTGCTGTTCGCGGCCTGGAGTTCGCACCGCAGCCGCTGCGAACGGCGCGACGTCGTGTGCCTGACGATACTCGGCACTACCCTAGGGCTGCCGGGCGCCGTCTTGCTGGCGCTGTAGAGCGCGCACAAAAAAACGGCAGACCTTGCGGCCTGCCGTTCTGTTTTAATTTAATACTCCCGGCTTTTGCCGGGATTTCATTTCTTGATTGCTGAGTTTCGACGCCTGACAAAACCGTAGCGAGCGTCAGTGATTTGTGGCCGAGAAGCGCAACCGTACTCTAGTACGGTGAGCATCGCCGGCCGCAAAGCGCGACGCGCAGTAGGTTTGGTCTGGCGTCATTCCTCTTCGTAGGAACTGATCGGCGCGCAGCCGCAGAACAGGTTGCGGTCGCCGTACACGTTGTCGGCGCGGCCGACCGGCGGCCAGTATTTGCGCTGACGCAGGGAAGCGACGGGGTAGGCCGCGATTTCACGGCTGTACTTGCGTTCCCAGCTGTCCGACATCAATACCTGTGCCGTGTGCGGCGCATTTTTCAACGGGTTGTCGTCATGGTCGAATTCGCCGCTGGCGACCTTGGCGATTTCCGCACGGATGGCGATCATGGCGTCGATGAAGCGGTCGATCTCCACTTTCGATTCGCTTTCCGTCGGCTCGATCATCAGGGTGCCCGGCACGGGGAAGCTCATGGTCGGCGCATGGAAACCGAAGTCCATCAAACGCTTGGCCACGTCTTCGTTGCTGATGCCGGTGGCGTCCGTGATCGGGCGTAGGTCCAGGATGCACTCGTGCGCGACCAGGCCGTCGTGGCCCGAGTACAGCACGGGGTAGTGCGGCGCCAGGCGGCGCGCGATGTAGTTCGCCGCCAGGATCGCCGTCTCGGTGGCGGCCGTCAAGCCTTCCGCGCCCATCATCGCGATGTACATCCACGAAATCGGCAGGATGCTGGCCGAGCCGAATGGCGCGGCGCTGACGGCGCCGATGCCGGCGACGTCCCGCTGGTAGCCCGAGGAACGCTGGTTCGGCAGGAATTTCGCCAGGTGGGCGCCCACGCCGATCGGGCCGACGCCTGGTCCGCCGCCGCCGTGCGGGATGCAGAAGGTCTTGTGCAGGTTCAGGTGCGACACGTCGCCGCCAAACGAGCCGGGAGCGGCCACGCCGACCAGCGCATTCATGTTGGCGCCGTCGATGTAGACCTGGCCGCCGTGCGAGTGGATGATCTCGCACAGTTCCTGGATGCCTTCTTCAAACACGCCGTGGGTGGACGGGTAGGTGACCATCACGCAGGCCAGGTTGGCGCTGTGCTTTTCTGCCTTGGCTTTCAGGTCGGCCAGGTCCACGTTGCCGTTGGCGTCGCAGCTGGTGACGACGACCTGCATGCCGACCATGTTGGCCGATGCGGGGTTGGTGCCGTGCGCCGACGACGGGATCAAACAGATGTTGCGGTGGCCTTCGCCGCGCGACTCGTGGTAGGCCTTGATCACCAGCAGGCCCGCGTATTCGCCCTGCGAGCCGGCGTTCGGCTGCAGCGAGACGGCAGCGTAGCCCGTCAGCGCGCACAGCATTTCTTCCAGCTGCGCGATCATTTCGCGGTAGCCCACCGTTTGCGCGTCCGGCGCGAACGGGTGGATGTTCGAGAACTCGGGCCAGGTGACGGGAATCATTTCGCTCGTCGCGTTCAGCTTCATGGTGCACGAACCGAGCGGGATCATGGTGCGGTCCAGCGCCAGGTCCTTGTCGGCCAGGCTGCGCAGGTAGCGCAGCATTTCGTGTTCCGAGTGGTAGCTGTTGAAGACGGGGTGCGTCAGGTAGGCGCTCTCGCGCGCCAGCTGCGCCGGCAGCGCGCTGGTGACAGTTGCTTCGACGGCGTCCAGGTCAGGCGCGGCAGGCGCGTTGGCCAGGCCGTGCGCGAACACCTTCCACAGCAGCGCGATGTCGTCGCGCGTGGTGGTTTCGTCGAGCGACACGCCGACGTGAGTATTGTCGATCTTGCGCAGGTTGACGCCGTGGTGCATGGCCGTCGCGTGCAGTTGCGCCGCATCGGCGACGTTGATCGTCAATGTGTCGAAATAGCTCGCGTTGACGACGCCATAGCCGAGGGTCTTCAGGTTCGCCGCCAGCACGCCCGTAAAGCGGTGCACGCGCTGGGCGATCTGCAGCAGGCCGGCAGGGCCGTGGTAGACGGCGTACATCGAGGCCATCACGGCCAGCAGCACTTGCGCCGTGCAGATATTCGACGTCGCTTTTTCGCGGCGGATGTGCTGTTCGCGCGTTTGCAGGGCCAGGCGATAGGCCTTGTTGCCTTGCGCATCGACGGTCACGCCCACCAGGCGGCCCGACATATTGCGCTTGAATTCATCGCGCGTGGACAGGTAGCCCGCGTGCGGGCCGCCGAAGCCGAGCGGCACGCCGAAGCGCTGGCTGTTGCCGACGACGACGTCGGCGCCCCATTCGCCCGGCGGCGTCAGCATGGTCAGGGCCAGCAGGTCGGCCGCGACGATGACCATGGCGCCATTCGCGTGCAGTTTTTCCACGCCGGCGCGGTAGTCGCGCACGACACCGTTCACGCCAGGGTATTGCAGCAGCACGCCGAAGCAGGCGTCCAGCGACTCGATTTCAGCCGGGTCGAAGGTACGCACCTCGATGCCGATCGGCTGGGCGCGCGTCTGCACCACTTCCAGGGTTTGCGGCAGCACGTCATTGGCGACGTACAGCACGTTTGACTTCGACTTGCCCACGCGCTGGATCAGGGTCATCGCCTCGGCGGCGGCCGTGCCTTCGTCCAGCATCGAGGCGTTCGAGATGCCCATGCCGGTCAAATCCGTGATCACTTGCTGGAAGTTCAAAATCGCTTCCAGGCGGCCTTGCGAAATCTCTGGCTGGTAAGGCGTGTACGCCGTGTACCAGGCCGGGTTTTCAAAGATGTTGCGCAACACGACGCCAGGGGTGAACGTGTTGTAGTAACCCTGGCCGATCAGGGATTTCAGCACCTGGTTCTTGCCGGCGATGGCTTTCAGGCGCGACAGGGCTTCCTGTTCCGGCATCGGCTGCGAGTACGCGCCCAGGGGCAGGGCGCCCTTGTTGCGGATGTTGGCCGGTACCAGGGCGTCGATCAGCGCGGCGCGCGATGGATAGCCGAGGGTCGCCAGCATGGCTTGCTGTTCGGTGGCAGAAGGGCCGATGTGGCGGGCGATGAAGGCATCGCGTGCTTCGAGTTGGGTCAGGCTGGTGCGGGTCATGATATAGAGGCCAAAAAAGACTGAAAAACCGGGATGCGGCGCGCGGGCGCGGCGGCGGGGTATAGCTACAAAATTAAATGCAAACGGGCCGCAAACGCGGCCCGTGAGTCAAACGCGATTACGCGCTGGTGGTGGCGCCATAGGCGGCAGCGTCGAGCAAGCCGTCCAGGGCCGACACGTCGGCTGGCTTGATCCTGAACAGCCAGTTGGCGTAGGCGTCGGCATTGATCGACTCAGGCGAGTTGACCACGTCGTCGTTGACGGCCACGACTTCGCCGGCGATCGGCGCGTAGATGTCGCTCGCTGCCTTGACCGATTCCACCACGGCGGCGTCGTCGCCGGCGCCGTAGGTATTGCCCACGGTTGGCAGTTCGACGAAGACGATGTCGCCCAGGGCGTCCTGCGCGTACTCGGTGATGCCGACGGTGATCGTGCCGTCGGCTTCAAGGCGTACCCATTCGTGGGAAGCGGTGTACTTCAGGTCTGCAGGAATGTTCATGTGTGGCTCCAGATGGTAAGTGTTCGTTATTGATTATGGTTGTACGGTCTTGCGGGCGGCTCTCATCGCTTACGCAGCCAGGATTTTACCGTTACGCACGAAAGGCAGCTTGACGACGGAAGCGGCCAGCTGCTTGCCGCGGATTTCCACGTGCACGGTGTCGCCCACGTTCACGCCGTTCGGCACGCGCGCGAGAGCAATGGCTTCCTGCATCGTCGGGCTGAAGGTGCCGCTGGTGATTTCGCCCGTGGCGTCGCTGCCGGCGATGATGACTTTTTGATGGGCGCGCAGCACGCCGCCTTTTTCGCGCAGGATCAGACCGACGAATTGCGCGTTCTGGCCCTTGGCCAGCAGGGCGGCCTTGCCGATGAAATCGCGTTCGCTGACCAGGTCGATGGTCCACGCCAGGCCCGCGTCGAGCGGATTGACGGTTTCATCCATGTCCTGGCCGTACAGGTTCATGCCTGCTTCCAGGCGCAGGGTGTCGCGCGCACCGAGCCCGGCCGGCTTGACGCCGGCGGCAGCCAGGGCGTTCCACAGCGCTTCCACCTGGGTGGCGGCCACGCCGATTTCAAAGCCGTCTTCGCCCGTGTAGCCGGTGCGCGCCAGCATGACTTCGCCGAAGGCCGTGTCCTTGACGATGACGACGTTGAACGGCTTGATGGCCTCGGAAGCGGCTTGCGTTTCCGGCAGCACTTGCCACACCTTGGCGCGCGCGTTCGGGCCTTGCACGGCCACCAGGGCCATCGGGTTGTTCGCATTGCGGCGTTCGGTAATCGTCAGGCCGCTGTTGGTGGCTGTATTTTGCTGTTGCATCCAGGCCACGTCTTTTTCAGCCGTGCCCGCGTTGACGACGAGGCGGAACCAGTTTTCGTTGAAGAAGTAGACGATCAGGTCATCGATGACGGTGCCTTCGGCATTGAGCATGCACGAGTACAGCGCCTTGCCCGACACTTGCAGCTTGTCGACGTTATTGGCCAGCAAGCCGCGCAGGAAGACGCGCACGTTCGGGCCTTCGATATCGACCACGCACATATGGGACACGTCGAACATGCCAGCGTCGCCGCGCACGGCGTTGTGCTCTTCGATTTGCGAGCCGTAGTTGACAGGCATGTCCCAGCCGCCGAAATCGACCATGCGGGCGCCGAGGGCACGGTGGGCGTTGTTGAGTGGGGTCGCTTTGAGCGTCATGGATTCCTCGGGACGAAGGTAAAGGGGGAAGTTAACAAAACATAGAATAGCCAAACACGGCTTTCCAGCGTGATCACTGACCCCCCTGTCCTTTGTACCTGAGAGATTACGGGGGCTTGCCCCGTGCGCCCCTTCGGTGGGCCGCCGGCATGTGCCGCGGCCGCTCTCCAGAGTTGAGCTAAAACGTGTCGCCAAAGCAACAGCTTCAGTCCGCCTGATCGGTCCTTTTGCCTGAGAGTTTTTGGGTAGTGCCCCTTCGGCGGCAACGCTGGGTTGCCCTCTCCCGATCAAGTGGGAGGAATATATGCCAGCAGGGTGTTTCTGTCAATCTGAAAAGACGTTGCCAAATTGCAGCAAAAGTCCCGGTTTGCGGGGCTGGGAGGGGTGCTGGCCCGGTGCAAAAGGGCGCCCGGCCGCGCGGGAATGCGCTATGATGAAATCCTGGCTTTCTTGCGGGTGCCTGCCATGAACACTACACAAAGCGAGACGCAAAACAACACCGAGCAGCACGGTTACTTTACCCTCTCGGGAGACGTCAACAGCGACATGGTGCGGCGCGTCTTCAATGCCGCCGCCGACATGACGGAAGACAAGCTCACCACCGCGCACATCCTGATCCAGTCCAACGGCGGCTACGTCAGCGATGGCATCTGTCTGTACAACTTCCTCAGCAAGTTGCCGCTCGACATCATTACCTACAACGCGGGCGCCGTGGCGTCCATCGCCGTCACCCTGTTCTTGTCGGGGCGGCACCGCCATGCCAGCGACACGGCCCGCTTCATGGTGCACAAGTCGCATGCGACAGCCTCGCCTGGTTCGCGCCCCGATGCGCTGAGCATCATCGTCGAGGGCTTGCGCGCCGACGACATGCGCACCGAGCGCATCCTGCGCGGCCACGTCAACCTGACGGACGAGCAGTGGCAGGTGCATGCGTATTCCGACCTGCACCTGACGGCCGACCAGGCGCTGGAAGTGGGCATGGTCGAATCGATCCGCGACTTTGCGCCGCCCAAGGGCAAGCGCCTGACGAATATCTGACGCGCCGCCGGTGGGGCATCCGCGAGAATATTTTCTTATGGCAATTTTCGAGGTGGAAATTGTAATGGAATGTAATTCTTGCCCGTAGTTGATGAAAACCCGGGTGCAAGCAGGGTCAGTCGTGGCATAGTGCACGCTGATCATGAAATAAGCGTAGGCACGATGACTTGGTGGAATGGGATTTCTTTTGCGGCCGACATGTCCGTGATGGGGCCGGCTGGCGTGGCGATCGCCCTGTGGCTGCTCGTGTCGCGGCAGTGGCGTCTGGTACTCAGCTGGAGCCTGTGGTACGGCGGCGGTCTGGCCCTCGTGGTGCTGTCGAAGCTGGCCTTCATGAGCTGGGGCGTGGGCAGCAGCACGCTCGACTTTACGGGTTTCAGCGGCCACGCCATGCGCGCCGGTGCCGTGTTTCCCGTCCTTATGTACGTGCTGCTGCAGCGGGCCGAACCGCGCTGGCGCCATGCCGGCGTGCTCGTCGGCGTGGCTTTTGCCGTGCTGGTGGCCATTTCCCGCGTGGCCGTGCATGCGCACAGCGTGTCGGAAGCCGTCAGCGGTTGCGTGCTGGGCCTGGCGTTGGCGCTGGGCTTCATGTGGAATGCCCGTGGCGCCGTCAATTTCGCCGTCAGCCATGCGCTGGCCCTGGCCAGCCTGGCGCTGATGGTGGTGCTGAGCTTCAAGGCCGAACCCATGCCGACCGAGCAATGGCTGCAAAAACTGGCCATGGTGCTGTCCGGCCATGAGCGCGTTTTTTCCCGCGCGGACTGGAAACTGGCGCAGGATGGCCGCCCGGCCCCCTGATCCGCTGCCAGCAGGCACCTGGCGCTACGGTTTTTTGGCCAGAAAAGCATCAGGAAATGGTATGATGAACCACTTTTTTTGCGGCGAGCGGCCAGGCTGCCGTCGCAATGGTGCATCTGAACTGAATATGAACCGGGTTCGCCGATAATTCAACCGCCAGCATAGGCCAGGAACTCTAAAACACGTGCGTCTCTCTTCCATCAAGTTGTCGGGATTTAAGTCTTTCGTCGATCCCACCAATTTTCAGGTGCCAGGCCAGCTCGTGGGCGTGGTCGGACCGAATGGCTGCGGCAAGTCGAACATCATCGACGCCGTGCGCTGGGTGCTGGGCGAGTCGAAAGCGTCGGAATTGCGCGGCGAATCGATGCAGGACGTCATCTTCAACGGCTCGACCCACCGCAAGCCGGCCGGCCGCGCTTCCGTGGAACTCGTGTTCGACAATAACGACGGCAAGGCGTCCGGCCAGTGGGGCCAGTACGCCGAGATCGCCGTCAAGCGCACCTTGACGCGCGACGGCACGTCCACCTATTACATCAATGGCCAGCCCGTGCGCCGGCGCGACATCCAGGACATCTTCCTCGGCACGGGCCTCGGCCCGCGCGCCTACGCCATCATCGGCCAGGGCATGATTTCGCGCATCATCGAATCGCGCCCCGAAGAATTGCGCGTCTTCCTCGAGGAAGCGGCCGGTGTCTCCAAATACAAGGAGCGCCGCCGCGAGACGGAAAACCGCTTGCAGGACACGCGCGAAAACCTGCTGCGCGTGGAAGACATCTTGCGCGAACTCAATGCCAACCTGGAAAAGCTGGAAGCGCAGGCGGCCGTGGCTACGCGTTTCCACGCCTTGCAGGCGGACCAGGAAGAAAAACAGAAACTGTTGTGGCTGCTGCGCAAGAACGAGGCGCAAAACGAGCAGACGCGCTATTTCCGCGAAGTGGAACAGGCGCAGACGGACCTGGAAGAGCAGACGGCCAAGCTGCGCAATGTCGAGCTGACCCTGGAGCAGATGCGCCAGGCGCACTTTGCCGTGGGCGACCGCCTGCATACGGCGCAAGGCCATCTGTACCAGACGAATGCGGAAATCGGCAGCCTGGAAGCGCAGATCAAGTTCGTCATCGAATCGCGCGCCCGCCTGCAGGCCCAGCTGGCCACCTTGACGGCCCAGCGCGACCAGTGGACGCAGCAGGGTAGCGAATACCAGGAACAGATCGAAGAGGCGGAATTCCATCTCGAGGAACTGGCCGCGAAGGTGGAACAGTCGCAAATGATGGCCGAGCAGAAGGGCGAGCAATTGCCCGAGCTGGATGCCGCCTGGCGCGCCGCCCAGAACAAGAGCACGGAATCGCGCGCGCGGATCATGCAGGCCCAGCAGCAGCTGGAACTGGAATCGGCGCATCAGCGCAACGCCTCGAACATCCTGGCCAGCCTCTTGAGCCGCCGCGAGCGCCTGCAGCAGGAAAAGAACAGCCTGAGTTTGCCCGACAGCAGCCACCTGGAAAACCTGAAACTGCAGCTGGAAGAAAAGCAGCAAACCCTGGAAGAGCAGGGTTTCTATCTGGAAGAGGCGCTGGAGCAGCAGCCCAAACTGGAACAGGAACGGGCCGAGGCCCAGGCGCAGGTCAATGCCGAGACGGCGGCCAATGCCCAGCTGGAAGCCCGTCTTTCCGCGTTGAAACAATTGCAGGAGCGGGTGCAGACGCAGGGCAAGGTCCAGCCGTGGCTGAAAAAGCACGAACTCGATACCTTGCCCCGTCTGTGGCAAAAGCTGCAGATCGAAGCGGGCTGGGAAGCGGCCATGGAGTCGATCTTGCGCGAGCGTACGTCGGCCCTGCAACTGTCGAATATCGATTGGGCCAAGGCCTTCTTTGCGGACGCGCCGCCGGCCAAGCTGGCCCTGTATGCGCCATCGACGGTGGCGCCGTTGCCGCTGCCGGACGTGCCAGGCCTGAAGCCGTTTTTGAACTTGCTGAAACTCAACGATCCCGGCTTGCGCGGCTTGCTGCAGGATTGGCTGTACAACGCCTACGCCGTGGAAGACGCGGCCGAGGCGCTGGCCGAACGGGCGAAATTGCCGCCGGGCGGCTATTTCGTCACGCGCGCGGGCCACGTGGTCACGGCCACCAGCGTGCGCTTCTATGCGGCCGATTCGGAGCAGGAAGGCATGCTGGGCCGCCAGCAGGAAATCGACAATATCGGCAAGCAGCTGCGCGCGCAGCAACTACTGGCCGAAGAGGCGCGCGCCCGTTCCGTGCGGGCCGACGCGGCCGTGGCGACGCTCACGCGCAACCTGTCCGACTTGCGCCTGCGCATACAGCAGCTCACTTCCTCCGTGCATACCCTGCAACTGGACGTGGTGAAACTGTCGGAAGTGGAAGCGCGTTTCAACCAGCGCAGCACGCAGATCGGCGCCGACCTGGCGGAAATTGCCGCGCAGGAAGCGGAGCAGCAGCAGATCAAGGCCGAATCGGAAGAGAAATTCGAACAGCTCGACATGGAGCTGGGCAACCTGCAGGAAGCACACGAAGACGGCCATACGGACTTCCTGCAAAAGGAACAGCGTCTGGCCGAGGCGCGCGAAGCCTTGCGCGACCTGGAACGGGCTGCCAAGGATACGGAGTACGCGGAAAAAGCCCACCGCGCGAAGATCGAGGAATTGCGCCGCAATATCGCCACGGCCAGTACGCAGGCCCAGCAAGTGACGGCCAGCCTGCAGGCGGGCGAACTGGAGCTGGCCAACCTGGAAAGCGGCGCGGCCGCCGACGGCTTGCAGGACTTGCTCGAGCGCCGCACGACGCAGGAGAAGGCGCTGGCCGACGCGCGCCATGAACTCGATCAGATTACGCAGCAGCTGCGCCTGTCCGAAGATGCGCGCACGCAATCGGAACGCAGTCTGCAGCCGCAGCGCGACAAGATCATGGAAATGCAGCTCAAGGAACAGGCCGCGCGCCTGAATCAGGAGCAATTCGCCCAGCAATTGCTGGAGTCGGGCGCCGACGAGGCCGCCTTGACGGAAAAACTGCATCCGGACATGCGTCCATCGTATCTGCAGGGCGAAGTGACGCGCCTGACCAACGCCATCACGTCCCTGGGCGCCGTCAACCTGGCCGCGCTCGATGAACTGGCGCAGGCATCCGAGCGCAAGAATTTCCTCGACGCCCAGAATGCCGATCTGACGGAAGCGATCAACACGCTGGAAGACGCGATCCACAAGATCGACAAGGAAACGCGCGACTTGCTGCAAGACACGTTCGACAAGGTCAACCACCACTTTTCCGAGCTGTTCCCCATCCTGTTCGGCGGGGGACAGGCCAGGCTGACCATGACGGGCGACGAGATTCTCGATTCCGGTGTACAAGTCATGGCGCAGCCTCCCGGCAAGAAAAATGCCACCATCCACCTGTTGTCCGGTGGAGAGAAGGCGCTGACCGCGACCGCATTGGTGTTTTCCATGTTCCGCCTGAATCCGGCGCCGTTCTGCCTGCTCGACGAAGTCGATGCACCGCTGGACGATTCGAACACGGAACGCTTTTGCCGCATGGTCAAGCGCATGTCCGACCAGACCCAATTCCTTTTCATTTCGCATAACAAGATTGCGATGGAAATGGCCCATCAATTGATCGGTGTGACGATGCAGGAGCAGGGCGTATCGCGCATCGTGGCGGTGGACATGGAGTCCGCCGCAAATTTTGCAACCGAGGCACAAGCAGCATGACAGACCTTCAAATTACCTTGTTCGGCGCCGGCGGCGTCTTTATCGTCGGCGTTTTCTCGTACAACAAATGGCAGGAATACAAGGCCAAGAAAAGCGTGGAGCGGGCTTTTTCCACCGACCACGACGACGTGCTGATGCGCGACGGCGATGCGCCGGCAGTGGAGGCCCAGGAACCCGTCCTGCGCCAGGAACCGCGTTTTGATGCCGCGCCCGCCGCCAAGGCGGAACCATCGTTCGGCGCACCGCCGGCTAGCGCCGTGCCGGACGCGCCCGTCCATACGGAACCGTCGCTCGGCGATGCCGGCGTGGAAGCGCCTCCCGCCGCCGCCGCGCCGCTGCAGCAGGAAGTCAGCGCCGCCAGCGAGCAGGCGACCAGCCTGGTCGACCCGCTGATCGATTGCCTGCTGCCCCTGTCGCTGGAAGCGCCCGTGCGCGGCGACAAGATCCTGCCCGTGCTGCAAACCCTGCGCCTGGTGGGCAACAAGCCCGTCCACTTCATCGGTTTGCACGTGAATGGCGACTGGGAACCGATCACGCATGGCGGTGTCTACACGAAGATGCAGGGCGGCGTGCAGCTGGCCAGCCGCAGCACGGCCCTGAATGAACTCGAATACTCGGAACTGGTCACGCGCCTGCGCGGCGTCGCCGACGAGATCGGCGCCGAGCCGGAAGTGCCCGATATGATGGAAGTGATGGCCGAAGCGCGCAATCTGCACCGTTTCGTGGCCGGCCACGACGCCCAGCTGGGCGTCAACCTGCATACGAATGGCGCGCCATGGGCCATTTCCACCTTGCTGTTCGCGCTGGAAAAGCAGGGCTTCGACGTGCGTCCGGACGGCCGTTTCGTCATGCCCGACGGCGACGGCAGCTATCTGTTCTCGCTGTCGACGAATGTCACCCTGGCCGAGGAAACGACGTCCCGCCTGACCCTGCTGCTGGACGTGCCCTGCGTGGCGCCCGCGCGCGACGGTTTCGGCGCCATGGTCGCTTGCGCCAAGGCACTGGTGGGCCGCCTGGACGCCACCATCGTCGATGATTACAACCAGGCCCTGTCGGACGCGGCGTTGGCCGAGATCGCCGGCCAGGTGCACGAGTTTTACCAGGAAATGGATGCGGCCGACATTCCGGCCGGTTCCACCCGCGCCCTGCGTTTATTTAGCTGAAGAATCCCGCAACAATGACTGATCCGATCAACCAGGACGCCGCAGCGCGGGTCCTGGCACTCACGGCCGAACTCAATCGGCACCTGCACGCCTACCACGTGCTCGACAATCCCACCATCCCAGACGCCGAGTACGACAAGCTGTTCGTCGAACTGCAGGTGCTGGAAGCGGCCCATCCTGACTTGCTGCAACCTGATTCGCCCACCCTGCGCGTGGGCGCGGCGCCCTTGCCGCAATTCGAGCAAGTCACGCACACGGTGCCGATGCTGTCGCTGAACAATGGTTTCACCGATGACGACATCGTCAATTTCGACCGCCGCGTGCGCGAAGGCCTGGGCCTCGATGCGCAGGACGTCGCGTATGCGGCCGAAGTGAAATTCGACGGCCTGGCCATCAACCTGCGCTATGAGCACGGCCTGTTCGTGCAGGCGGCCACGCGCGGCGATGGCGCCACGGGCGAAGACGTGACGGCGAATATCCGCACCATTTCCGGCATCCCGCTGCGCTTGCATGGCGACAAGATTCCCGCCTTGCTCGACGTGCGCGGCGAAGTAATGATGTTCAAGGGCGATTTTGCCCGCCTGAACGAACGCCAGCGCGAAGCGGGGCACAAGGAATTTGCCAACCCCCGCAATGCGGCGGCCGGCAGCCTGCGCCAGCTCGATTCGCGCATCACGGCGCAGCGCAAGTTGCGTTTCTATGCCTACGGCATCGGCGCCCTCGATGGCGCGGCCATGCCGGCCTCGCATTCTGCCTTGCTCGACTGGTACGAGACCTTGGGCATTCCCGTGTCGAAGGAGCGCCGTGTGGTGCAGGGCGCGCAGGGATTGCTTGCCTACTACGCCGATATCGGTGCGCGCCGCCCCGCCTTGCCGTATGAGATCGACGGCGTCGTCTACAAGGTGAACGCGACGGAAGACCAGCAGGAGCTGGGCTTTGTCTCGCGCGCGCCGCGTTTTGCGCTGGCGCACAAGTTTCCCGCCGAAGAAGCGCTGACGCAGGTGCTGGGCATCGACATCCAGGTGGGCCGCACGGGCGCCATGACGCCCGTGGCGCGCCTGGCGCCCGTCTCCGTGGGCGGCGTGACGGTGACCAACGCCACCTTGCACAATGAAGACGAGGTGCTGCGCAAGGATGTGCGCGTGGGCGATACCGTCGTCGTGCGGCGCGCCGGCGACGTGATTCCCGAAGTGCTGTCCGTGGTGCTGGAGAAGCGTCCGGAACCGGCGCCGCTGCCGTTCAAGATGCTGGAAGCGTGTCCCGTCTGCGGCTCGCACGTGGTACGCGAAGAGGGCGAGGCGATTGCCCGCTGCTCGGGCGGCCTGTTCTGCTCGGCGCAGCGCAAGGAAGCGTTCCGCCATTTCGCGGGCCGCCGCATGATGGATATCGAGGGGCTGGGGGAACGTTATATCGATACCCTGGTCGAACTCGAATACGTGCATGGCCTGGCTGACCTGTACAGCCTGACGCTGGAAAAACTGCTGGAAATGAAGCTGCGCGCCGACGAACGTGATGGTTCCACGCCGGAAACAGTGCAACAAGGCAAGATTCCCACCAAGTGGGCGGAAAACCTGCTGGCCGGCATCGAGGCCAGCAAGCGCCCGCCGCTCGAACGTTTCCTGTTCGCCCTGGGCATCCGCCACGTGGGCGAATCGACGGCGAAGACCCTGGCCGAGTGGCTGGGCAGTCTGGCCTATGTGCGGCAGGCGCCGGCCGCCTTGCTGCGCGTGCTGCCCGACATCGGCGGCACCGTGGCTGAATCGATTGCCGATTTCTTTGCCGAAGAAAAGAATCAGCAGGCGTTGCAGGCTTTGCTGGACGCGGGCGTCACGCCGCAGGGCGAACACGCGCCCAGCGCCAAGCTGCGCACGCAGCTCGAACAAACCACCTTGCTGGCCGCCATCGGCATCCCGAAGCTGACGGAGCCGCGCAGCAGGCAATTGGTCGAGCGGGGCGTGACCCTGGCCAGTCTGGCGGCGCAGGGCGCCAGCTTCCACGCGGGCTTGCCCGCCGCCGTGGCCGAAGCGCTGGCGCAATGGCTGGCCGATGAGGGTAATGTCAAGCTGCTTGGTCAACTGGACGCCCTGCGAAATGAATTACTGTCACAATTGCCTGAAATGCCAGCCGCTGGCGGTAAGCTGGACGGCAAGACCTTCGTTTTGACGGGCACCTTGCCCAACATGAGCCGCGACGAGGCAGCAGAGCTGATCGAGGCGGCCGGTGGCAAGGTCAGCGGTTCAGTGTCGAAGAAAACCAGTTACGTCGTGGCTGGCTCGGACGCCGGCAGCAAGCTGGCCAAGGCACAGGAACTGGGTGTGGCCATACTCGACGAGGCTGGCTTGCTGAACCTGTTGGTGCAAGACTAATTATTCAAAACATTACAGAAGACCCATGAAAAAAATCAGAAAAGCAGTCTTTCCCGTCGCAGGCCTGGGCAGCCGTTTCTTGCCTGCGACCAAGGCGCAACCGAAGGAAATGCTGCCCATCGTCGACAAGCCCTTGATCCAGTACGCAGTGGAAGAAGCGGTGGCGGCGGGCATCACGGAAATGATTTTCATCACGGGCCGCAACAAGCGCGCCATCGAAGACCATTTCGATACGGCCTATGAGCTCGAGTCGGAACTGGAAGCGGCCGGCAAGCGCCAGTTGCTGGAAATGGTGCAAAACGTCATTCCCAAGCACATCAATTGCATTTACATCCGCCAGTCGGCGCCGTTGGGCCTGGGGCATGCCGTGCTGTGCGCCCGTCCCGTGATCGGCGACGAGCCGTTTGCCGTCTTGCTGGCCGACGATTTCATGGATGTGGAAGAGGGCGTGCGCCCCGTGCTGGCGCAGATGACCGATGTCTTCCAGTATGAAAATTGCTCGCTGCTGGCGGTGCAGGATGTGCCGCGCGCGGAAACCAAGCAGTACGGTATCGTGTCGGCAAAGAATTATCAGCCCGATCTGGAGCTGGTTTCGGCCATCGTGGAAAAACCCGCGCCCGAAGAGGCGCCATCGACCCTGGCCGTGGTGGGACGTTATGTGCTGACCAGCCGCATCTTTAACCACCTGGAAAATATCGGCACGGGCGCAGGTGGCGAAATCCAGTTGACGGACGGCATCGCCGCCCTGATGCGCGAAGAGCGCGTGCTGGCTTACCGCTATCAGGGGCAGCGCTATGACTGCGGCTCCAAGCTGGGTTATCTGAAAGCAACGACGGCGATGGGCATGAAACATCCGGAAACGGGGGCGGCCTTCCGCACCTATCTGCAAGAACTGCAAGCGGCACTGGAAGCAAAATGACGATACGTGAAATTCTGAAGATGGGCGATCCGCGCCTGCTGCGGATGGCCGAGCCCGTACGTGAATTCGATACGCCCGAATTGCGTGCCTTGATCGCCGACATGTTCGACACCATGCATGCGGCTAATGGCGCGGGCCTGGCGGCGCCGCAGATCGGCGTCAACCTGCAGCTGGTGATCTATGGCTTCAAGCAGAACCTGCGCTATCCCGACGCGCCGCAAGTGCCGGAAACCGTGTTGATCAACCCCGTGCTGACGCCTTTGTCGGAACGCAAGGAAGAGGGTTTCGAGGGCTGCCTGTCCGTGCCCGGCCTGCGCGGCAGCGTGCCGCGCTGGAGCGAGCTGCACTATGAGGGCGTCGACCAGTTCGGCCAGCCCATCAGCCGCGACTGCGACGGCTTCCATGCCCGCGTGGTGCAGCATGAAGTGGACCATCTGCACGGCATCCTGTATCCGATGCGTATCGTCGACTTCACGCAGTTCGGATTTACTGACGTCATGTTCCCGGATTTGGACCCGAACGACGACGATTGATCGACACCTGCCTCATGACTGTGATCATCAAGTATAAAAATGGCCGCGCAGCATTAGCTGCGCGGCCATTTTTTATGCCTGGGGCAAACCTGCGAACCTAACGCACCTTGCGGCTGCTGCCCAGGTTGTCGAGCAAGGTTTTCAGCTCATCCTGCATGGCATCCGTCAGGTTCAGGAAGCGGCAGCCGATCTGCACCTGCTCGCCCAGCAGGAAGGAGCGGAAGGTGCGCGACAGGCGGATTTCCAGGTCGGCGATCATGACCTTGTCCGGCCCCAGTTCCAGGCGCACGCGCGACAGCTTGCGGCCCACGTACAGGCCCACCGTGTCGCGCGGATGGGCGCGCATGCCGATGCCGCCGGCCGAGAAATCATACAGCTGCAATTCATACGGACGGCCCTCGAGCACGAAGGCGGCCAGGTAGTACACGCCCAGCGGCGTTTCCAGGCGCGCCGATTCACGCCGTTCCAGCACCAGGCAATGGCTGGGGAAGTTCGTCAGGTAGACGTTCGGCCGCTCGGGATACGCTTGCCATTCGCCATTGATGGTGAATTGCAGTTTGGCGCTTTGCACCCACGACACAAACGTGGCGCCACCTGGCGGCAGGGTCGCGCCTTCATTGAGTTCCAGTACGAATTGCGGCAAGTCATCGTCGACGGACAGGATGCGCGCCAGGATGACGTCTTCGCCGCCCGTCGGGTAGATGGAAATGGCATCGCCGTTATCAGCCAGGCTGCACAGGGTTTCGCCGATATCCCACGGATCGCTCATATGGTGCGGCTTGGTGCCGGGCGCCATCGGCTCGGCCACGTCAGCCAGGCTGGGCGCGCCTTTGCGCAGGGGATTGGGGATGGGATCGTTCACGACAGCGTATCTCTTTTATTCTAATGGGGAATAGTGTATAGGTTTAAGGCAATATTTACTAAGTAAATCACAATAATTGATTTTATATCACTATATTCCTGTTGCTTATTTATATATCCTGGCCTGCCGCCCTGACATCGCCGCTTAAAACTGTTCGTCCGCGCTCAGGTAACGCCATTGGCCCGTCGGCAAGTCACCCAGCTTGACCTTGCCGATGCGCACGCGTTTCAATCCCAGCACTTTCAGGCCCACGGCTTCGCACATGCGGCGGATCTGGCGTTTCTTGCCTTCGCGTAAGGTAAAGCTCAACTGGTCTTCATTTTGCCAGCGTACCTTGGCCGGCAGTAGCGGCTTGCCGTCGAGCCACAGGCCGTGGTTGAGTCTTTTCAGTTCGCTGTCGGGCAGGGTGCCGCCCTTGGTGTAGCTGACGCGCACCAGGTATTCCTTGTCGATGTCGGTATCGTGGCCGATCAGCTGCTTGGCCACGCGTCCATCCTGCGTCAGGACCAGCAAGCCGACGGAATCGATGTCCAGGCGGCCGGCGGCCACCAGGCTGCGCAGCTGGGTCGGGTGGAACTGTTCCGGGCTGCGGTCTTCCGCCCAGCGGTTTTCCGCCTTGATCAGGGCCACGGCGGGCGTGTAGCCGTCTTCGGCCTGGCCGCTGACGTAGCCGACCGGTTTGTTGATCAGCACGGTGACGCGCTTCGACTGCTCGGCCGCCGCCTGGCGTTCCACGGTGACGCGCTGGCTCGGGTAGACCTTGCTGCCCAGCTCGGACACCACCTTGCCATCCACGCGGACCCAGCCGCGGGCGATCCATTCATCGGCTTCGCGGCGCGAGCACAGGCCCAGTTCGGACATGCGTTTGGACAAGCGTAATAATTCTTCGGTCATGTTGTTTCAGTTTCAGTAAGGGTAGGCGCTGCGCGGAAAGCTTACACTTTCAGCGCATCGAGTAAATCGGTTTCCAGCAATATCTGGTTGCGGGCATTGTTGAGCGCGGGGCCGTCGACGAGGAAGACATCTTCGACCCGCTCGCCCAGGGTCATGATCTTGGCCGTGTGCAAGTTGATGCGGTACTTGGTCAGCACGTTGGCGATCGCATACAGCAAGCCCGTGCGGTCGTTGGCGGCCACCGACAGCAGGTAGTACTGGCCCTTTTCATCGGGCCGCAAGTCCACCGTCGGCTGGAAGGGGAAGGTGCGCGACAGGCGCGACAGCCGTCCCTTGCCCGGCGGCGGCAGCGGCGTCTGCGACTGCAGCAGCTCGCCCAGCTCATGCTCGATCAGGCTGATGATGTCGCGGTAGCTCTTGGCGAAGTTCTGCTCGGTGACGAGGAAGGTGTCGAGCGCATAGCCATTTTTCGTCGTGTGGATCTTCGCGTCGAGGATGCTGAAATTCTTGCGGTCGAAATAGCTGCAGATGCGCGCGAACAGGTCGGGCTGGTCGGGAATATATACGGCCACCTGCAAGCCTTCGCCGATGGGCGCCAGCCGGCATTTTACCACCGGCAACTTGCTGTCGAGCTTGTCGTACAGCGAGCGCGTCTGCCAGGCGATGTCGGACGCGTCGTGGCGCAGGAAATACGCCACGTCCAGCTGCTGCCACAGCTTTACATGCGCATCGGGCGGCAAGCCGTACAGGCGCAGGGTGGCCAGCGCCTCCTGCTGACGGTTCTTGAGCTCGCGGTCGGCCGTGTGCGGCTCGCCGCCCAGCACGCGCAGGGTGATCTTGTACAGGTCTTCCAGCAGCTTGCCCTTCCAGGCATTCCACACTTTCGGGCTGGTGCCGCGGATGTCGGCCACCGTCAGCAGGTACAGGCCCGTCAGGTGGCGCTCGTCCTTGACCACTTTCGCAAAGGCGGCGATGACGTCCGGGTCGGACAAGTCCTGCTTTTGCGCCACTTGCGACATGGTCAGGTGATTTTCCACCAAGAAGGCGACCAGTTCCGTGTCCTCGGCGGACAGGCCGTGGTCCTGGCAGAACTGGGTGGCGTCGGCCACGCCCAGCTTCGAGTGGTCGCCGCCGCGCCCCTTGGCGATGTCGTGGAACAGGGCCGCCACGTACAGCAGCCACGATTGCGAGAAATCGGCCATCAGCTGGCTGCAGAACGGGTATTCGTGCGCGTGTTCGCTCATGGTGAAGCGGCGCATGTTGCGCACCACCATCAGAATGTGCTGGTCGACCGTGTACACGTGGAACAGGTCGTGCTGCATCTGGCCCACGATGCGGCGGAAGTTCGGCAGGTAACGCCCCAGGATGCTCATCTCGTTCATGCGCCGCAGCGCATGGATGATGCCGACCGGGGCTTGCATGATGCGCAGGAAGAGGGCGCGGTTGACGGGATCCTGGCGGAAGGCGGCGTCGATCTTGAAGCGCGCGTGCCACAGGGCCCGCGTGGCGCGCGACGTCATGCCCTTCAGGGCCGGGCGCTCCGTCATCAGGACGAAGATTTCCAGCATGGCCGACGGGTGTTGCTCGAAGGTATTGTCAGCGCTGATGTCGATCAGGCTGTTGACTTCATTGAAACGTTCGTTGATGGGCACGGCCACGTCGTCTTGCGGAAACAGCCGCGCTTCGATGTTTTGCAGCAAAATCGTGTTGAGCTGGGTCACCGTCTTGGCGGCCCAGTAATAGCGCTGCATGAGGAATTCGCTGGCGCGGCGCATGTGCGGCCCGCTGCCCGTCGCCTGCAGGCCCAGCGATTCGGCGATCGCCGTCTGCACGTCGAACACGAGACGGTCTTCGCGCCGTCCCGCATGCAGGTGCAGGCGCACGCGGATATCCTTGAAGGCGCGCTCCTTTTCCATCAGCTGGCGCGCTTCCGTCAGGGTGATCAGGCCGCCCGTGGCCAGGGTGCGCCACGAGTTCGCCAGGCCGGCCGCCTTGGCGACCCACAGGATGACCTGCAGGTCGCGCAAGCCGCCCGGGCTTTCCTTGCAATTCGGCTCCAGGCTGAAGGCCGTGTCCTCGTACTTGGCATGGCGCTGGCGCATTTCCGCCGTTTTTGCCTGGAAAAACGCCTGCGGGTCCATGGCCGCGTCATAGCGCTGCTGCAATTGCGCGAACAGGTCCGCGTTGCCGCACACGAGGCGCGCTTCGAGCAGGCTCGTCTGCACGGTGATGTCGGCCTTCGATTCGACCATGCACTCCTCGACCGTGCGGATGCTGTGGCCGATTTCCAGGCCCAGGTCCCACAGCAGCTGCACCAGTTCCTCGAGCTTTTCCTGCGTGGCGGCATCGGGCGCCTGTTGCAGCAGGATCAGCAGGTCGACGTCGGAATACGGAAACAGTTCGCCGCGGCCATAGCCGCCCACGCCCACCAGGGCCATGCCGGGCGGCAAGCCCGCTTCCTGCCAGGCGCGCGCCAGCACGCCGTCGACGCTGTGGCGCAGGCTGCGCAGCAGTTTTTCAGGCTTGCCGTCGGCCTGGAAGGCCGCGATGACGACCTGGCGGTCGGCTTTCAGTTGCTGTTTCAGCTGTTCCCGAACTTGCTTTTTCATCTGGGCCCTGGGTGGCGGTGGGTCGGGTTTGATCGATCAGGCTTTATTGACGATAAAGGCGGGCGGCGGCGGCATGCCGGGCGAGACGGTCAGCACTTCGTAGCCCGTTTCCGTCACCAGCACCGTGTGTTCCCATTGCGCCGACAGGCTGCGGTCCTTGGTCTTGATGGTCCAGCCATCGTTCATTTCGCGGATTTCGCGGCGGCCCGAATTGATCATCGGCTCGACGGTGAAAATCATGCCCGCTTCCAGGCGCTCGAGGGTGCCAGGTTTGCCGTAATGCAATACTTGCGGTTCTTCATGGAAGACCTTGCCGATGCCGTGGCCGCAGAATTCGCGCACCACGCTGTAGCCGGCCTTTTCCGCATGCTGCTGGATGGCGTGGCCGATATCGCCCAGGTGGGCGCCCGGCTTGATCTGGTCGATTCCCAGCCACATGCACTCATAGGTGATTTCCGACAGGCGCTTGGCCAGGATGGTCGGCGTGCCGACGAGGAACATGCGGCTGTTGTCGCCGTGGTAGCCATCCTTGATGACGGTGATGTCGAGGTTGACGGAGTCGCCGCTCTTGAGGACCTTGTCGCCTGGAATGCCATGACAGATGACGTCGTTGACGGAGGTGCAGATGGCCTTCGGGTAGGGCGTGTAGCCGGGCGGGCAGTAGTTCAGCGGGGCAGGGATGGTGCCCTGCACGTTGACCATGTATTCATGGCACAGGCGGTCCAGTTCGCCCGTCGTGACGCCGACCTTGACGAAGGGCGTGATGTAGTCGAGTACTTCGGCGCCGAGCTTGCCTGCAACGCGCATGCCTTCGATGTCGGCGGCGGTATTGATACGGATGGTGGACATGGTGTGATTCGCAATCTGCAAGAATTCAGGTGAAAAGCACAGACGATTCCTGCTGTAGGGGGAAAAGTCTGCAAATATGCCGAAATTATAAACGAGGCGCCCTGAATCCGCCGCCTCCTTCCTATGGCCGGGAAGGGAATTATGAGTGGAAAATGGATGAAAAGGCGGTGCCGCCACGCCTTGCACCATCGTGGTGCATTGGCTGTTTCCATCGGGCGCGCGATTTGCGGCGTGGACTTGATGCTGCGGGCATTTCAGTGTAGAATCCCGGGTTGCTTGAATTCTCTTTTAAGCAATGCAGCAAAACAGTGTCTTTAATTTATATAAACACGCGAATCCGGTCGACAAGGGTGCCTGTATGGTGACTGATCGGATTCCAGACCCAACCCTGGAGTTAATAATGTCCGTAACAATGCGCGAAATGCTGGAAGCCGGTGTCCACTTTGGTCACCAAACCCGTTTTTGGAATCCAAAAATGGCACCGTTCATCTTCGGCCATCGCAACAAGATCCACATCATCAACCTGGAAAAAACCATGGCGATGTACCAGGACGCAATGAAGCACGTGCGTCAACTGGCTGCAAACCGTGGCACCATCCTGATGGTTGGCACCAAGCGTCAAGCTCGCGAAATCATCGCTGCTGAAGCACAACGCGCTGGCGTGCCTTTCGTTGATCAACGTTGGTTGGGCGGCATGCTGACCAACTTCAAGACGATCAAAACCTCGATCAAGCGTCTGAAGGACATGGAAGTGATGATCGAAGACGGTTCGATCGAGAAGCTGTCGAAAAAAGAAGCGCTGATGTTCTCCCGCGAAATGATCAAGCTGCAAAAATCGATCGGCGGCATCAAGGACATGGGCGGCGTTCCTGACGCAATCTTCGTCGTCGACGTCGGCTACCACAAAGGTGCGATCACCGAAGCAGCTAAACTGGGTATCCCGGTCATCGGCGTTGTCGATACCAACCACTCCCCAGAAGGCGTGAACTTCGTGATCCCAGGTAACGATGACTCCTCGAAAGCCATCATGTTGTACGCTCGCGGTGTTGCTGATGCAATCATCGAAGGCCGTGCAGCTGCCGGTAACGAAGTTGTTGAAATGGTTAAAGCAGCCGCTGGCGACGAATTCGTCGAAGTAAACGAACAGGCTTAATGGCCAGGCTATCGCAGGATAGCCGTTTGTAAGCACAGCAGTAAGGGAAAAGGGGTGGCAGCAGCTCCCCCTTTTTTTTAACAAAAAAACGATAGTGACCGCTGGCGAGGCATGCATGCCCGGCCGCGACTATCGACTCACCGAATCAGGAGAAACACATGGCAGCGATTACAGCAGCGATGGTAGGCGAATTGCGCGGCAAAACCGACGCACCAATGATGGAATGCAAAAAAGCACTGACCGAAGCCGAAGGCGACATGGCGCGTGCGGAAGAGATCCTGCGCGTCAAGCTGGGCGGCAAGGCATCGAAAGCATCGGCGCGCATCACCGCTGAAGGCGTCGTGGCAACCTACATCGCCAACGGCGTAGGCGCCCTGGTCGAAGTCAACTCGGAAACCGACTTCGTTGCGAAAAACGACGATTTCCTGGCACTGGCCAACAACGCTGCCCGTCTGGTAGCGGAACACAACCCGGCTGACGTCGCTGCCCTGCTGGCCCTGCCGCTCGACGGCAAGACCCTGGACGAAGTGCGCGCTGCCCTGATCGGCAAGATCGGCGAAAACATGACCATCCGCCGCTTCCAGCGTTTCGAAACCAGCGCCAAGCTGGCTTCGTACCTGCACGGTTCGCGCATTGGCGTGATCGTCGAATTCGACGGTGCCGATGAGCAAGTGGGCAAAGACGTGGCCATGCACATCGCTGCCATGAAGCCAGTATCGCTGTCGTCGAACGAAGTGCCAGCGGAACTGATCGAAAAAGAGCGTTCGGTTGCCCAACTGAAAGCCGAAGAAGACGCAGCCAAAGCGGCCGCCGAAGGCAAGCCAGCGCAATCGCCGGAAATCCTGGCCAAGCGCCTGGAAGGTTCCGTACAGAAGTTCCTGAAAGAAGTTTCGCTGCTGAACCAGGCTTTCGTGAAAAACGACAAGCTGTCGGTTGAGCAAATGCTGAAGGCGGCTAACACCAGCGTCAAAGGTTTTGCCATGTACGTGGTAGGCGAGGGCATCGAGAAGAAGCAAGACGACTTCGCAGCAGAAGTCGCAGCACAGATGGCTGCCTCCCAGGGAGCGTAAGTAAAGCGGGCCGAGAGGCCCGTTTTTTTGGCCCGCCCGCACCTGTCGTGCCGGGCGGCGGCATGGGCAGCTTCCTCCCGCCTATCCGGCGCTGCAAGGCGCTGCGCCATGTCATACTCGAATAACCTCATTTATGGAGCCCCAGCTCATGTCAAAACCAGCCTACAAGCGCGTCCTCCTCAAGTTGTCCGGCGAAGCCCTGATGGGCGATGATCCCTACGGCATCAACCGCGCCACGATCGAGCGCATGGTGGCCGATGTGGCCGAGGTGGCGAAGTTGGGTGTGGAACTGGCAATCGTGATTGGCGGCGGCAATATCTTCCGCGGCGTCGCGCCTGGCGCGCAAGGCATGGACCGTGCCACCGCCGACTACATGGGCATGCTCGCCACCGTGATGAACGCACTGGCCCTGGCCGATGCCATGCGCCATGTCGGTATCACCGCGCGCGTCATGTCGGCCATCGGCATCGAACAAGTGGTCGAGCCGTACGTCCGCCCGAAAGCCCTGCAATACCTGGAAGAAGGCAAAGTGGTCGTCTTCGCCGCCGGTACCGGCAATCCGTTCTTCACCACCGACACGGCAGCCGCCCTGCGCGGTTCCGAGATCAGCGCCGAGATCGTCCTGAAGGCCACCAAGGTCGACGGCGTCTACACGGCCGATCCGAAGAAGGATCCGAACGCCACCCTGTTCCACACGATTACGTTCGACGACGCCATCGCCAAGCACCTGCAAGTGATGGATGCCACCGCATTCGCCCTGTGCCGCGACCAGAAGCTGCCCATTAAAGTGTTTTCGATCACCAAACCAGGTGCGCTGATGCGTGTCATCATGGGCGAAGACGAAGGCACCTTGGTGCACGTATAAGGGAAGCGGAGCGCCGAGAAACCGTCCATGGCTGCGTTGCAGTGCCTGAGCCACGTTATGTACATTCGTAGCGTCTTCGGCGCCGCGCCTTGCCCTGAACGGTTTTCGGCACTCCCGACTGCGCTGGTGTTTTCATCGCAAGCGAAGTAGCAATATTCATTATTATCAAGACAAGGAGTACAGCAATGTCCTTAGCTGACGTTAAAAAGAATGCCCAGGAACGCATGACGAAATCGCTGGAAACACTGCGGGCCGATCTGGCCAAAGTGCGTACCGGCCGCGCCCATACGGGTATCCTGGACCACGTGATGGTGGAGTACTACGGTTCGCCGACGGCGCTGACCCAGGTGGCCAACGTGACCCTGATCGACGCGCGCACCATCGGCGTGCAGCCGTATGAAAAGAAGATGGCCAGCACCATCGAAAAAGCCATCCGTGACGCCGACCTGGGTCTGAACCCGTCGGCACAGGGCGACCTGATCCGCGTGCCGACGCCGCCGCTGACGGAAGAGCGCCGCAAGGAAATGGTCAAGCTGGTCAAGAGCGAAGCGGAAGACGCGAAGATTGCCGTGCGTAACATTCGCCGCGATGCGAACGAGTCGCTGAAGAAACTGGTCAAGGAAAAAGCCTGCTCCGAGGACGATGAGCGCCGCTCGTCGGAAGAAGTGCAGAAGCTGACGGACAAGTTTATTGCGGACATCGACAAGATGGTTGTCGACAAAGAAAAAGAAGTGCTGACGGTCTAGTTTTCAGTTCTTTTGACGCTGCCCGGGAAAGCATGGCTTTTCCGGGCAGTGCTATTTGGCGCATAATAGTTATCTTTTATTTTTGGTATTCGTGTTTTCATGATCTATTCGAGTTCGACAACGGCAGTACCTGAGGTGGGCACGGTGCCGCGCCATGTGGCAATCATTATGGATGGCAATGGTCGCTGGGCAACCAAGCGCTTCCTGCCGCGCGTGGCTGGCCACGTCAAGGGCGCGGACACCGTGCGCCGTGTCGTCGAGACCTGCCTCGACCGGGGCGTCGAATATCTGACGCTGTTTGCCTTCAGCTCGGAAAACTGGCGCCGCCCGGAAGAAGAGGTGTCGATGCTGATGCGCCTGTTCGTCACGATGCTGGAACGCGAGGTCGTACGCATGCACGCCAACGATATCCGCCTGAAGGTCGTAGGCGACATGTCGCGCTTCAATGCCCAGTTGCAGCAACTGGTGGCGGACGCCGAGCGCAAGACGGCGGGCAATACGCGCCTGACCGTGACGATTTGCGCCAACTATGGCGGCCGCTGGGACATCATGCAGGCAGTCAACAAAATGACGGCCGAGGCTGCCGTCAAGGGCCAGCCTGACGGGCACGCTTACACGGAAGAGCAACTGGCGCCGCACCTGGCCATGGCCTATGCGCCCGAGCCCGACCTGTTCATCCGCACGGGCGGCGAGCAGCGCATTTCCAATTTCCTCCTGTGGCAACTGGCGTACACTGAGTTGTTTTTTACCGAGACTTTCTGGCCTGACTTCAATGACGAGTGCCTCGACGCGGCAATCGCGTCTTACCAGCAGCGCGAACGGCGCTTTGGCCGTACCAGCGCGCAACTAACTGAAAAGACAAACTGATGCTGAAAACACGGATAATCACCGCCCTGGTCCTTCTGGCGGTCTTGCTGCCGGTTCTGTATCTGAATTATTTCCCCGCCTTCGCCGTGATCGCCACGGCGTTCTTCGGCGCCGCCGTCTGGGAAAGCTTCCGCATCTTCAAAAATCGCCAGGCGCTGCCGATCGCCGCCGTCTGGACCGCCGCCTTCGCCTATACGTTTTTTGTCGGTAACGGCATGGCGCAGCTCAATTTCTGGTTCGCCCTGTGCGTGGCCATCTGGCTGATCCGCTTCGTGCCCTCGCTGGCGACAGGCTTGCCGCCCACCGAAGGCCTGGGCAATACCTTGCTCAGCCTGGTGTACCCGGTGACCATCGTCGGCTGCTTCGTCGCCATCATCGCCTTGTTCCTGCATAGCCCCTTGTACCTGCTCTCCGTCATGGCCCTCGTGTGGATCGCCGATATCGGCGCCTATTTCTCGGGCAAGGCTTTCGGCAAGCGCAAGCTGGCGCCGAGTATTTCCCCAGGCAAATCCTGGGAAGGCGCCATCGGCGGCGGCATCGCCGTGCTGGCCATCGCCGCCATCACCATCGTGGCCGCGCCATCGCTGCCGGTGCTGCAAGACACCTTCGCCGTGCAGCTGCAATTGCGCCGCGGCTGGCCGCTGGCCTTGCTGGTGCTGCTATTGCTCGTCGCCGCCAGCATCGTCGGCGACCTGTTCGAATCCCAATTGAAGCGCCGCGCGGGCATCAAGGACAGCAGCAAGCTGCTGCCTGGCCATGGCGGCGTACTCGACCGTATCGACGCGTTGATCCCGGTCCTGCCATTTGCCGCCCTCGTGGCCAGCTGGCTTTAAGGAAACTCATGCAATACATCACCATTCTAGGCGCGACCGGCTCGATCGGCGTGTCCACCCTGGACGTGCTCGCGCGTCATCCGGAGCAATACAGCGTGTATGCGCTGAGTGCCCACAGCCGTGTGGCCGAACTGGCCGCCCAGTGTCTGCAATTCCGCCCCCGGCGCGCCGTCGTCGGCACGGCGGATGCCGCCCTTGAACTGACGCGCTTGCTGCGCGGGCAGGGCGTCGATACGCAGGTCGAGTACGGCGAGGAAGCCCTGTGCGCCATCGCCAGCGCACCGCAAGTGACGGGCGTGATGGCGGCCATCGTCGGCGCCGCCGGCTTGGCGCCCACCCTGGCCGCAGCGCGTGCTGGCAAGAAAGTATTGCTGGCCAATAAAGAAGCGCTGGTCATGTCCGGCCAGCTGTTCATCGACGCCGTGCACGATAACGGCGCCGTGCTGCTGCCGATCGACAGCGAACATAACGCCATCTTCCAATGCATGCCGCACGCCCATGGCCGCGCGCCTGGCGCCGCCGGCGTGGCAAAAATCGTGCTGACGGCTTCCGGCGGCCCCTTCCTCACGCGCGACGTCGAGACGCTGGATAGCGTGACGCCGGACCAGGCGTGCAAGCATCCGACCTGGGCCATGGGACGCAAGATTTCCGTCGATTCGGCCACCATGATGAACAAGGGCCTGGAGGTGATCGAGGCGCACTGGCTGTTCGGCGCCCCGGCCGACCAGATCGAGGTGCTGATCCATCCGCAAAGCGTGATCCATTCGATGGTCTCGTACATCGACGGTTCCGTGCTGGCACAGCTGGGCAATCCGGACATGCGCACGCCGATCGCCCATGCGCTGGCGTATCCGCAGCGCATCGCTTCCGGCGTGGCGCAGCTGGACCTGGCGCAAGTGGCTACCCTGCAGTTCGAACGTCCCGATTTCCGCCGTTTCCCTTGCCTGGCGCTGGCCTTCGACGCCTTGCGCGCGGGCGGCACGGCGCCGGCCCTGCTCAACGCGGCCAATGAAGTGGCCGTGCAAGCGTTTCTTGACGAACAGATCGGCTTCCGCCAGATCGACCGCGTCATCGCCCACGTGATCGAGACGGTGCCGCACGGCGCCGCTTCGAGCATCGAAGCCGTGATGGAGCAGGACCGCCTGGCCAGAGCGGCCGCGCACGCGTACATCGCGCAAAGGCTGGCTGCATGACGCTCATCACCACCTTGCTGGCCTTTATCGTCGCGCTCGGTTCACTGATCACCCTGCACGAGCTGGGCCACTATTTGGTGGCGCGCTGGTGCGGCGTGAAAGTGCTGCGTTTCTCGATCGGCATGGGAAAAGTGGTGTATTCGCGCAAGTTTGGCAAGGACCAGACGGAATGGGCGATTTCCGCGCTGCCGCTGGGCGGTTATGTCAGCATGCTCGACAGCCGTGCGCAAGACCTCAGCGACTTGCCGGAAAGCGAATTGCGCCGCGAATTCACGCGCCAGAGCGTGTGGCGCCGCATCGCCATCGTGGCCGCCGGCCCGCTGGCCAATTTCCTCGTCGCCATCGTGCTGTACGCGGGCCTGTTCATGCATGGCATCGAAGAGCCGTCGAGCAAGCTCGGTCCCGTGGCCGAACAGACGGCCGCCTTTGCGGCCGGCTTGCGCAGCGGCGATACGGTCGAGTCGGTGAATGGCAAGGCCGTGGCCAGCTGGTCCGAACTGCGCTGGGAACTGATCCAGGCCACCCTCGACAAGCTGCCGGCGCGCATCGAAGTGCGCCGCCCCGACCGTGGCCAGCAGGAAGCGGCCTTGCCGACGGCCAGCCTGACGGAAACGGACCTGGAAGGCGACGTGCTGGGCAAGCTGGGCCTGACCATGGCCCGTTCCGCGCCCACCTTGATGGAAATCATGCCCGGTGGCGCCGCCGCGCGCGCCGGCCTGCAGAAAAACGACCAGATCCTGGCCATCGACGAACAGCCCGTGCACGACGTGGCGGCCGTCATCGCCACCCTGAGCCAGACGCCTGGCCGAACCCTGCAATTGCAGCTCTTGCGTCAGGGCCAGGACCTGACCCTGTCGATTACGCCGGACGCCGTGCCGGGCGCCGGGGCAGAGGGAGCTGTAACAGTTGGTAAGATACAGGCAAAGCTGGGACAGGTGCCGGATATGATCACCGTGGCATCGGGACCGTTCTCTGCCGTTGGCAAGGCGTCCGCCAAGGTCTGGGATACCAGTGTCATGAGCCTGAAAATGCTGGGCAAAATGATCACGGGCCAGGTGTCGCTGAAGAATGTGACCGGACCCATTACCATCGCCGATTACGCGGGTCAGACGGCGCGCATCGGCCTGGTAAGCTACCTGAGCTTCATCGCCTTCATCAGTATCAGTCTGGGCGTGATGAATTTGCTACCCATTCCTGTTCTGGATGGCGGGCATTTGCTGTATTATTCGCTGGAAGTTTTGACCGGACGCCCCTTGCCGGAGCGCGTAGGCGAGATTGCCCAGCGCCTGGGGATCGGTTTGTTGCTGACCTTGATGGTGCTTGCCGTCTTTAATGACGTGTTGCGATTGCTGAATTAGGGCGGTGGTTGATGCCATTGCGTGAGTCGCACAAGCAATCTTTTGTGTATGTTGTCCATTGATTTACCCATTGAATAACCCCAATGAAATTACATTCTGCTCGTTTTGCCTTGCCTTCCTTTCGCCGCAGCCTGATCGGCGCCGCCGTCATGGCCATCTGTTCCGGCCACGCGCTGGCCGTCCAGCCATTTACTGTCAAGGACATCCGGGTCGAAGGGATCCAGCGTACTGAAGCGGGCACCGTCTTTGCCTACCTGCCGGTGCGGGTCGGCGAAACGTTCTCCGACGAGAAGAGCGTTGCCGCCATCAAGGCCCTGTATGCAACGGGCATGTTCAAGGATGTGCGCCTGGAAGCCGATGGCGACGTGCTGGTGGTGCTGGTCGAGGAACGTCCGGCCATCGCCAGCGTGGCATTTACCGGTACCAAGGAATTTGAGAAGGACGTGCTGGTCAAGGCCCTGAAGGAAATCGGCGTCGGTGAAGCCAAGATTTTCGACAAGGCGTCCGTCGACCGCGCGGAACAGGAACTCAAGCGCCAGTACCTGTCGCATGGCCTGTACGGCGTGAAGATCACCACCACCGTCACGCCGATCGAGCGCAACCGCGTCAACGTGGTGTTCGCCGTCGACGAGGGCGACGTGGCCCGCATCAAGCAGATCAACATCGTCGGCAACAAGGCCTTCACGGACAAGGAACTGCGCGAGCAGCTGGCCCTGAACACGGGCGGCTGGTTCAGCTGGTACACCAAGGCCGACCAGTATTCGAAGACCAAGCTGACGGGCGACATCGAGTCGCTCAAGTCCTTCTACCTGGACCGCGGCTACATCGAGATGCAGGTCGATTCGACGCAAGTGTCGATCACGCCCGATAAAAAAGACATCTACCTGACGATCAACATCACCGAAGGCGAGAAGTACAAGATCGCCGGCACCAAGTTCGAAGGCGAGATGTTCGGCCGCGAAGAAGAGCTCAAGGCGCTGAACCTGATGCGCGAAGGCGAGATCTACTCGGGCGCGCGCCTGACGGCGACGAACAAGCGTATCCAGGACCGCCTGGCCACGTTCGGCTACGCGTTTGCCAACGTCAACGCCAATCCCGAGATCAACCGCGAAAAGCACGAAGTCGGTTTCACCTTCTTCATCGATCCGGGCAAGCGCGTCTACGTGCGCCACATGAATATCGCCGGCAACACCACCACGCGCGATGAAGTCATCCGCCGCGAATTCCGCCAGTTCGAATCGTCCTGGTACGACAGCAACAAGATCAAGCTGTCGCGCGACCGTGTCGACCGCCTCGGCTACTTCAAGGACGTGACCATCGACACGCCGGAAGCGCAGGGCACGACCGACCAGGTCGACGTCAACGTGACGGTGGTGGAAAAACCAACGGGTAACTTCCTGATCGGCGGCGCGTTCTCGCAATCGGAAAAATTCACCCTGTCGGCCTCGATTTCGCAAGCCAACTTCGCCGGTAGCGGCAACACGGTCGGCATCGAACTCAATACCAGCCACTACAGCCGCACGATCGCGTTTTCGCAAACCAATCCGTACTACACGGACGATGGCATTTCGCGCAGCTTCGAAGTCTACCTGCGGACGACGGAACCGCCGGCGCTCAACATCGGCAGCTACAAGATCAAGCAGACCGGTGGCCGCGTCAGTTTCGGCGTGCCGTTCTCGGAAGTCGACACCGTCTTCTTCGGCATCGGCGCCGAGCGCTCGCGCATCGAAACGGACATCACCAGCCCGATCCGCTTCAAGCAGTACGTGATCGACAATGGCGGCCCGTCCGACGGTATCGGTTCGGCCACCACGAATTCCATCCCGCTGACGGCGGCATGGCAGCGCGACAGCCGCGACAGCGCCCTGACGCCATCGATCGGCCGCTACCAGCGCGTCAACCTGGAGGCCGACCTGATCGGCGACCAGAAATACTTCCGTGCCATCTATGAGCACCAGTATTTCCGTCCGCTGTTCAGCAAGGTCACCCTGGCGCTGAAGGGCGAGCTCGATTACGGCCACGGCATCGGCAAGCACGTCTACCCCGTCTTCAAGAACTTCTACGGCGGCGGTATCGGTTCGGTGCGCGGCTACCTGAGTTCCTCGCTGGGCGCGGTCGAACCGAGCACCAACGATGCCTTGGGCGGCGCGTCGCGCCTGATCGGTAACGCGGAACTGCAGATGCCATTCCCCGGTTCGGGCAATGACCGCAGCTTGCGCTGGTTCGGTTTCCTTGACGGCGGCCAGGTCTACCAGGAAGGCGAAAAAATGCGGATCTCGCAATTGCGCTATTCTGCTGGCTTGGGCATCAGCTGGATTTCACCGGTGGGCCCGCTCAAGCTGAGCTATGCCAAACCGCTGAACGCCAAGCCGACGGACCGCCTGGAGCGCTTCCAGTTCCAGATGGGCACCGGTTTCTAACCGGCCATCTGAACGGGGGCGACAGCTTTTACCTTTTGACCATGGAGTATCATGAACACCGCATCCGCTACCCTGCCCAAGACCCTTGCCGTGATCGCATTGTGCTGGAGTTCGCTGTTGCCGGTGCAGGCGCAGGCTCAGGAGTCGAAGATCGCCTGGATCAGCAGCGAACGTATTTATAACGAATCGAGGCTGGCCAAGCTGGCCAGCGCCAAGCTGGCCGAAGAGTTCCGCTCGCGCGAAAAAGCCGTGCAGGAACTGGCGGCCCGTTTCAAGGTGGCCAATGAAGCCCTGGAAAAGGACATGCCGACCCTGAGCGAAGCGGAGCGCGCCAAGCGCCAGCGCGAATTTTTCGAGCTGGACAAGGAACTGCAGCGCCGCCAGCGCGAGTTCCGCGAAGACCTGAGCCAGCGCACGAACGAAGAGCGCAGCGCCATCGCGGAAAAAGCCAACACCATCATCCAGCAGATGGCGCATATCGAAGGATATGACATCGTGCTGCAGGAAGCCCTGTGGGCCAGCCCGCGCATCGACATTACCGACAAGGTCTTGAAGGCGCTGGACAAGTAACATTAGAATAGAGGTAAATAGATGGGCACTCGACTAGGAGACTTGGTCGAACGCTTCGGCGGACAATTGGCGGGCGATCCCAATCTGGAAGTTTCAGGGATCGCGCCGCTGGCCGACGCCGGCGCTTCGCACATCAGCTTTCTGAGCAATAGCAAATTCCGCGCACAGGCGGCCCAGAGCGGCGCCGCGGCGCTGATACTCACTCCGGCGGACGACGCGCTGATCGGCGGCGACTACGCCGGCGCGCGCATCGTCACCCCGAATCCCTATGTGTATTTCGCGCGCGCGGCGCAGTATTTCGCCACCCTGCACGAAATCAAGGCGCCGGCCGGCATCCATCCGCGCGCCTTTGTCGATGCCAGCGCGCAGGTTGACGCCAGCGCCTCCGTCGGCGTGCACGCGGTAATCGAAGCGGGCGCCGTGATCGGCGCCGGCTGCGTCATCGGCCCCGGCTGCGTGGTGGGGCGCGACGCCGTCATCGGCGCCGGCACGCAATTGCTGGCCAACGTCACCTTCCACGCGCGCTGCGTGATCGGCCAGCGCGGCATCGTCCATTCGGGCGCCGTGATCGGCACCGACGGATTCGGCTTCGCCAACGAAGGCGGCGTGTACATCAAGATACCGCAGACGGGCAGGGTGGTGATCGGCGACGATGTCGACATCGGCGCCAACACCACCATCGACCGTGGCGCGCTGGCCGACACCATCATCGAAGATGGCGTCAAGCTCGATAACCAGATCCAGATCGGCCACAACTGCCATATCGGCGCGCACACGGCCATGGCCGGCTGCGTCGGCGTGGCCGGCAGCGCCATCATCGGCAAGTACTGTACCTTCGGCGGCGCCGCCATGGTGCTGGGCCACCTGACCATTGCCGACCGCGTCCACGTGGGCTCGGGCAGCATGGTCTCGCGTTCGATCGCGGAGCCGGGCCAGTACACGGGTTTCTATCCGCTGGCGAAGAACGCCGACTGGGAAAAGAGCGCCGCCATCGTGCGCAACCTGTCAAGCATGCGCGAGAAGATCCGCGCGCTTGAAAAAACAATTAAAACACTGACCACGCAAGACGAAAAATGACTACTGAAAAAAAGACCCTCGACATCCTCGCCATCAAATCGCTGCTGCCGCACCGCTACCCGTTGCTGCTGGTTGACCGCGTGCTGGACTGGGAAGCGAACAAAACCATCACCGCCATCAAGAACGTAACGGTCAACGAAGAGTTCTTCCAGGGCCATTTCCCGCACAAGCCGGTCATGCCCGGCGTGCTGATGATCGAAGCGCTGGCGCAGACTGCGGCCCTGCTGTCGTTCCTGTCGATGGGTGTGAAACCGGACGAAAATTCGGTGGTGTACTTCGTCGGCATCGACAATGCGCGCTTCAAGCGTCCTGTCGAACCGGGCGACCAGCTGAAGATGGACGTGGAAATCCTGCGCGTTTCGCGCGGCATCTGGAAATACAAGGCCGTCGGTACGGTCGACGGCAAGCTGGCGGTGGAAGCCGAACTGATGTGCACCATCCGCAGCGCGCAGGATGCGAGCCAGTCTGCGAGCCAGCCAGCGGGGCAGTAATGGCGGGCATCCACTCCACGGCAGTCATCGATCCGAAGGCCGAGCTCGACAGCTCGGTCGAGGTGGGTCCGTACACCATCATCGGTCCGCACGTGCGCATCGGTGCCGGCACGAAGGTGGGCCCGCATGTGGTCATCGACGGCCACACGACGATCGGCAGCGGCAACCACCTGTTCCAGTTTTCTTCCATCGGCGCGCAGCCGCAGGATAAAAAATGGGCGGGCGAGGCGACGCGCCTGGAAATCGGCGACCGCAACACCATCCGCGAATTCTGCACCTTCAACACGGGCACCGTGCAGGGCGGCGGCGTGACGCGCCTGGGCAACGACAACTGGATCTCGGCGTATGTGCACCTGGCGCACGACTGCCTGGTGGGCAACAACACTATCTTTTCGAACAACGCCCAGCTGGCGGGCCACGTGGAAATCGGCGACTGGGTCATCATGAGCGGTTTCGCCAATGTGCACCAGTTCTGCAAGATCGGCGCGCACGCCTTTGTCGGCATGAGCACCAGCCTGACGCAGGACGTGCCGCCTTTCGTGCTCCTGAACGGCAATCCGGCGCAGGCCCACGGCGTCAATATCGAGGGTTTGAAACGCCGCGGTTTTACGCGCGAACAGATCAACGGCATCCGCACCGCGTATAAGCTCATCTACCGCTCCGGACTGACCCTGGAAGAATCCAAGGCGGCCCTGTTCGAAGAAGAAGCGGCAGCGTCGCCCGAGGTGGCGGAACACATTCGCGCCATGCGCGAATTCCTTGGCGTGGCGTCGCGTGGCATCGTCCGCTGACCAGTCCAGCGGCCTCGGTGTCGCCAATGTCGCCATCGTCGCCGGCGAGGTGTCGGGCGACCTGCTGGCCAGCCGGTTGCTGTCGGGCCTCGTGCCGCAGCTGCCCGGTGCCCGTTTCCACGGCATCGGCGGCGAGCACATGGCCAGGCAGGGCTTTGTGTCCGATTGGCCGCTCGACAAGCTGACCGTGCGCGGCCTGTTCGAGATCATTCCCCGCTACCGCGAAATCAAGGGCATCCAGAACGCGCTGCGCGACCAGCTGCTGGCCGAGCGTCCCGCCGTCTTCATCGGCGCCGACTATCCTGGCTTTAACCTGGGACTCGAGCAGCAATTGAAGGAAGGCGGCATCCCCACCGTGCACTACATCGGGCCGCAGATCTGGGCCTGGCGCGGTGGCCGCATCAAGAAAATCATCAAGGCCGTCTCGCACATGCTGGTGATCTTCCCCTTCGAGGAAGATATCTACCGCAAGGCGGGCGTGCCCGTCACCTATGTCGGCCATCCGCTGGCCGAGATGATCCCCCTGCAGCCCGATGAAGCGGCCGCGCGCCGTGTCCTGGGCTTGCCGGAAGACGCGAATGTCGTGACCCTGATGCCGGGCAGCCGCATGGGCGAACTCAAATACAATACGGTGGCGTTTGTCGGCGCCTGCAAGCTGCTGCTGGCGCGCGACCGTTCGCTGCGCTTCGTCGCGCCCATGGCCGGAGAAA
The DNA here is from genome assembly GCF_059420865.1 of Janthinobacterium sp. GW821-FHT03C10. NCBI lineage: Bacteria > Pseudomonadati > Pseudomonadota > Betaproteobacteria > Burkholderiales > Oxalobacteraceae > Janthinobacterium > Janthinobacterium sp. GW821-FHT03C10. The sequence goes on from NZ_JBWKUN010000003.1 coordinate 627,306, forward strand.
AGCAGCGCCAGTACTTTTTGCAGCTGATCCGTGAAGCGGGCTTGCAGGACGTCGAGATCCTGCTCACCGATGGCGGCTCGCACACGGCCATCTGCGCCGCCGATGCGGTGCTGGTGGCCTCCGGCACGGCATCGCTGGAAGTTGCGCTGTACAAGAAGCCCATGGTCATCGCCTACAAGATGATGCGCGCCTCGTGGGAAATCATGCGCCACATGGGCTACCAGCCGTGGATTGGTTTGCCGAACATCCTGGCGCGTGATTACCTGGTGCCCGAGCTGCTGCAAAACGCGGCCAGCCCGCAAGCGCTGGCGGACGCCATGTGGCAGCAGCTGAGCGACGTGCCGGGCCGTTTGCGCCTGGTGCAGCGCTTTACGGACATGCACCACAGCCTGCTGCGCGACAGCGCGCGCGAAAGCGCCAACGCCGTCATGCAGGTCATCGCCGCCAACCGCAAGTAACGCCCGATCACCGCTTCAACCGCAGTACCAACTAAAGATTCAACGTGAAAAATATCTATCCCGGCCTGTTTGACGACTTGCCATTCTCGCTCGACGAAATCATCTGCGGCGTCGACGAGGCAGGGCGCGGTCCGCTGGCCGGCCCCGTCTTCGCCGCCGCCGTGATCCTCGACCCGAACCAGCCTATCGACGGCTTGCGCGACTCGAAAAAACTAACCGAAGCCAGGCGCGAGCTGCTGGCGCCGCAGATCAAGGCCAAGGCTTTGGCCTGGGCCATCGCCGAAGCGTCGGAAGAGGAAATCGACCGCCTGAACATCCTGCAGGCGTCGATGCTGGCCATGCGCCGCGCCGTCGAAGCCCTGGCGACCGTGCCGACCCTGGCCCTGATCGACGGCAACCGCTGCCCCGTGATGCCGGTGCGCGGCATGGCGATCGTCGGCGGCGACGACAAGGTCGATTCGATTTCCGCCGCCTCGATCCTGGCCAAGACGGCGCGCGATGCGGCCCTGGTGCACCTGCATGCGGCCTATCCCGAGTACTGCTTCGACCAGCACAAGGGCTATGGCACAAAATTGCACCTGGAGCGCCTGCACCTGCACGGCGCCTCGCCCGTGCACCGCCGCTCGTTCGCGCCCGTGCGCAACGTGATCGCCCTGTTTGGCGGGCAGGAGGTGGTCGCATGAAGACGATTACCTCGCGGGACAATGCGCAATACAAGGATTTATTGAAGCTGGCGGGCAGTTCCCAGGCGCGCCGCAAGTCGGGCCGCACCCTGCTCGACGGCGTGCACCTGTGCCAGTCGTACCTGCAGCTGCGCGGCATGCCGGAGCAGTGCATCGTCAGCGAAAGCGCCTTGCAGAACCCCGAAGTGGCGGACATCGTCGGTCAGCTGGAAAGCCGGCGCGCGCACGTACTGGGCTTACCCGACGCGCTGTACCACGCGGTGAGCCAGGTCGAGCACGGCGTGGGCGTGATGTTCCTCATCGAGACGCCGGAACGGGCCGTCACGCAGCCCCTGAGCGTGTCGGCCGTGCTGCTCGATAACCTGCAAGACCCGGGCAACGTGGGCTCCATCCTGCGCAGCGCGGCCGCCGCCGGCATCACGCAGGTGTACTGCAGTGCCGGCACGGCGTTCTGCTGGTCGCCCAAGGTGCTGCGCGCGGCCATGGGCGCGCACTTCGTGCTCGACATCTTTGAAAACGTCGACCTGGCGGCACTCGTATCGAACGCCAAGGTGGCGACGCTGGCCACCAGCGGCTACGCCACCCAGCGATTGTACGACGTCGACCTGCGCCAGCCCGTCGCCTGGCTGTTCGGCCATGAAGGGCAGGGCGTGGCCGACGACCTGCTGTCGATGGCGACGCACCAGGTGGTCATTCCCCACCTGGGGCAGATCGAATCGCTGAACGTGGCCGCCTGCGCCGCCGTGTGCTTCTTCGAACAGCTGCGCCAGGGCCAGTCCTGACACTTTCACACCGAGGCCAGCCATGCCTGATTATCCTGTTTTTCCTTTGCTCGCCGACGGTGCCGCACGCGACGAGGCCTGGTGGCGCCAGGTCGCCGCGTTGTATCCCGCGCCGCCGGACGCCATCGTCAATCTGGAACACGGCTATTTCGGCGCCATGGCCGCCCCCGTGCAAGCGGCCTTCGAGCAGGCCGTGCGCTACACCAACGAGCAACTGAGTCCCTTCGTGCGCGGAGAATTCACGCGCACGCATGTGGATATCCTGCGCCGCCGCGTTGCCGCGCTGATCCATGCGCAGCCGCACGAGATCCTGCTGACCCGCAGCGGCACCGAGTCGATGCAGGTGCTGATCACGCAATACCACGGCCTGGCGCCCGGCGATACGGTGCTGTGGAGTAATCTCGACTATCCGGCCATGCGCACGGCCATGCGCTGGCTGGCGCAGCGCCGTGGCGTCACCAGCACGCAAGTCACCTTGCGCTTGCCCATCGGCGATGACGAGATCATCGCCCGTTACGCGCAAGCCATGCGCCAGGCCGTCAAGCCGAAATTGCTGCTGCTGTCGCAGGTGGCGCCGGCCAATGGCCAGCAACTGCCGCTGCAGGCCATCATGGCACTGGCGCGCGAACACGGTATCGACGTGCTGCTCGACAGCGCCCATGCGTTGGGACAGCTCGACGTGGACGTGCAAGCCATGGGCGTCGATTTCGCCGGTTTCAATCTGCACAAATGGCTGGGGGCGCCGGCGGGACTCGGTGTCGTGTATATCCGTGCATCGCAGCTGCACAAGATCGAGCCGCATTGTGGCGACGACGATTATCCGCTTGACGATATCCGCAGCCGCCTGCACATGGGCATGCCGCCGATCGGCGCCATCCTGGCCGCGCCTGCCGCCTTGGACTTCCATGCGCGCCTGGGCGGCACGCCGGCCAAGACGGAACGCCTGGCCTGGCTGCGCAATTACTGGGTCAGCCGCGCCGCGCAGCTGCCTGGCGTGCGCATATTGTCGCCGCTCGATGCCAAGCGTGGCACGGCGCTGGTCGCCTTCGCCGTCGACGGCATGAGCGCGCGCGATCTGCAGCAAGCCTTGCTGCAGCGCTTTGGCATATTCACCGTGCAGCGCAATGTCGGCGATGCCGACATCGTGCGCGCCACGGTGGCCGTCACCACCACCACCGGTGAACTGGACCGGCTGGTGGCGGCGCTGGAGGTGCTGGGCAGCGAGGCATAGCGGCAGGTCCGCCAGGCAAGCCGGCTGTGCGGTGACTTACAGTTTCAGCTCAGCGATCTTGCGCAGGCCCTGTTCGACATTGTTACGTGCCGCACCTTCCGTCGCCAGGCGCAGGCGTGTGGTTCCTGCGAAAGCGTCGGTGGCGCTGGCCGTGTATTCCGACTTGATGGCTTCCTGCCATACCTTGCTGCTGTCGCTGGCGCGTATCAGTGTCCAACCCATTTCCAGGCCCACAGTAAAGGAAAAGCCGAAATTGGGCTGGACGACGTTGACGATGTTGACGGTCAGCAGGTAGTCGCCGCCCTTGCCGGGCACCACGCGCGAAAAGGTCTTGGTTTGGTTGATCGCTTCGGTGACCGCTTTCGCCAGTTCCGCGTTGTCGATCTGCGATTTACCCATGCTGTCGGTGTCGCTGCCTCCGAGCGCCGCCACTGACACCGATTGTGGGTGCTGCTGGCTTACTTTCAGCGTCACCGGCACCATTGCCTGATAGGTGACGGGTGATGCGCAACCGCCCAGTGTCAGCAGAGTGGCAACGACAGGGATGGCGAGCAGGCGCGCTGCAGGGAATGGCAGAATTTTTTTCATGGTATGGGGAGTGGATGAGTGAACACGGCGCGGTTTGCCGCAGGCAGCAAACCGCAGGATTTACTGCGGCGAGGCGGAAAAAATATTGTTCAGCACTTCATCGACCATTTCGTCGGGCGACTTGCGTGCCATCGAGGTATGGAAGGAATTGCCAGTGGCAAGCGGGAAGCTGGTTTTCGGGTCGCGCAAGTTGACGCTCAGTTCCACCATGTACATGGTGATATCCCACACCCACTTATCGGCGTACGTGACGGCGACATCGGCGTTGTACGGTCCCTCCAATACAGGACCGTTGGTCACCACATAGCCGCGCTTTTCCAGATTAGCCTTGATGATCTTGTCGATATGGCGCCCGTCTTGCGGTAACTTCACCACGTAGACGCTTTTGATGCTGTTCAGATCGGTTCCCGGACTGAGCGAGCTGGTGGCTCTATTGACAGCGCAGCCGGTCAGGGACAGAGCCGCCAGCATAGTGCAGCTTGAAGCAAAAACGGAAAGGGTATTACGTTTAAACATACTATGATGGCCTAGGTGGTAACGCGATCGAGCAAAATAATGTTCGCGCGGTGCAGAACTCTTATTTGCTTTTAAGAAATAAAATAATAATGCATTTTTGATAAATAGGAAAGTGTAAAGATTGAGTTTTCAGCCCGCTGCGACCTGGCCTGCCACGCCGGATCACCGTAGTTTGGTCAGGGACCTCGAAAGGGAGTTTTTGATCACTGGCCAGTCGGGGATGACTGCAGCAGCGAGTATGGTCGTGGAAAGTGCGAAAGATATTTTAAGAGCAAGCCTTAAGCGGCATGGTAAAAGCATCGCTGGCCACGCGGTTTTGCTTTGCTCTGAATCCAATACCGTTACGACGATGACGGCCGCCGCCAGACCGCCAGACCGCCAGCGCAAGCCACTGGCAAGACCTCGGCCAGCGGCAGTGCCACTTCAACATGCGATAGCCTGGGCCACCTTGCAGACACCTTGCTTTCGACTTGATGCCTGCGCTACGCGGCGGACCTTTTTGTGTCAATACTCGCGGCGGTTCGGCTTGATCTCTTGCAGGATCGTCGTGGAGATCTCCTCGATCGACTTGGTGGTCGACGAGAGCCAGCGGATGCCTTCGCGTTTCATCATCTTTTCCGCCTCGTTGACCTCGTAGCGGCAGTTTTCAATCGCCGCATACTTGCTTCCTGCGCGTCTTTCGTTGCGTATTTCCGACAAACGTTCGGGCGTAATGCTTAATCCGAAAATTTTATTCTTAAATTCCAGCAGGGCCGATGGCAGCTTGTCGCGCTCGAAATCGTCGGGAATCAGCGGATAATTGGCCGCCTTGATACCGTATTGCATGGCCAGATACAGGCTGGTCGGGGTCTTGCCAGAGCGCGAAACACCCACCAGAATGACATCGGCCGAGGACAGGTTCTTGTGCGACTGGCCATCGTCGTGCGCCAGCGAATAGTTGATCGCCTCGATGCGGTTCTTGTATTCCTCGCTGTCGACGATGTTGTGCGAACGCCCGATGGTATGGGTCGACATCACGCCCAGTTCCTGCTCCAGCGGGGCGACGAAGGTCTGGATCAGGTCCATGTGCATGCCGCTGGACTTGCGGATCACGGCCGACAGGTCGTTCTTCACGAGGGTGGAGAAAATGATGGGGCGCTGGCCATCGGCGGCGAAGGCTTCGTTGATCTTGCGCGCCGCCTCGTAGGCCTTGTCCATGGTGTCGATGAAGGGCAGGCGGATCTGGCGGAAGCGCAGATCGAACTGCGTCAGCACCGAATGGCCGAAGGTCTCGGCGGTGATGCCGGTGCCGTCCGAAACGAAGAAGACGGTGCGGGCCGCGGCGGGCAGAGGAGGGCGTGGTTCTTGTGTCATGGGTCTTTGGATCGAGATTGTGCGTCGTCAATTTGCGCCGCACAAGGTAAAATGGCTGTAACGGTATGATTGTGCTGCACGACGCCAAGAATAACAAGAAGACTGTCTGTGCGCCGCGCGTAAAGATTTCTATCATCAGTAAGGGTGTCATTATGACCAACGCAGTATCGCAACAGCAGGAAGACAAGGACGCGGTGTATGTTGCCTCGTTCGAGCATTTGCGCATGACGGATGTCGAATCCGTCGGCGGCAAGAACGCCTCCCTGGGCGAAATGATCAGCCAACTGGCGGAAGCCGGCGTGCGCGTGCCCGGTGGCTTTGCCACCACGGCACAGGCATTCCGCGATTTCCTCTCGTATAGCGCCAACGGCGGCTTGCCGCTGGCCGAACGCATCGCCCAGCGCCTCGAAGGGCTGAACATCGATGACGTGCGCGCGCTGGCGCAAGCCGGCGCCGAGATCCGTCAATGGATCGTCGAAACCCCGTTCCAGCCACGCCTGGCCGCTGAAATCGATCAGTTCTACGCCAAGCTGGTGGCCGATTCCGACACGGAAATGTCGTTTGCCGTGCGTTCCTCGGCCACGGCCGAAGACTTGCCGGACGCGTCTTTTGCTGGCCAGCAAGAAACCTTTCTGAACGTGGTCGGCATCGACAACGTGCTCGAAGCCATGAAACAGGTATTCGCGTCGCTGTACAACGACCGCGCCATCTCGTACCGCGTGCACAAGGGCTTTACGCACGCCGAAGTGGCCTTGTCGGCGGGCGTGCAGCGCATGGTGCGTTCCGACCTGGGCGCGGCCGGCGTGATGTTCACCATCGATACGGAATCGGGTTTCAAGGACGTGGTCTTCGTCACCTCCAGCTATGGCCTGGGTGAAACCGTGGTGCAGGGCGCCGTCAACCCCGACGAATTCTATGTGCACAAGCCGATGCTGGAAAAGGGCAAGTCGCCCGTGATCCGCCGCAATATCGGCTCGAAGCTGCTGAAGATGGAATTCACGAACGAAGCGAAAGCCGGCCGTTCCGTGAAAACCGTCGACGTGCCCGTCGAAATGCGCAACCGCTACTCGCTCAACGACAGCGAAGTGGTGGAACTGGCGAAATATGCCGTCATCATCGAAAACCACTACGGCCGTCCGATGGACATCGAGTGGGGCAAGGATGGCCGCGACGGCAAGCTGTACATCCTGCAGGCACGCCCTGAAACCGTCAAGTCGCAGCAAAAGGCGACCGACGTGCAGGAACGCTTCAAGCTGAAGAGCACCGGCACCGTGCTGACGTCGGGCCGCGCCATCGGCCAGAAGATCGGCGCCGGCCCAGTGCGCGTGATTCACGACCCGGCCGACATGGAACGCGTGCAGCCAGGCGACGTGCTCGTTGCCGACATGACGGACCCGAACTGGGAACCGGTCATGAAGCGCGCGTCGGCCATCGTCACCAACCGTGGCGGCCGTACTTGCCACGCAGCAATTATCGCCCGTGAACTCGGCGTGCCGGCCGTCGTCGGCTGCGGCGACGCGACCGACGTGCTCAAAGACGGCACCTTTGTCACCGTCGTGTGCTCCGAAGGCGACGAAGGCAAGATCTACGATGGCTTGCTGGAAACGGAAGTATCGGAAGTGTCGCGCGGCGAACTGCCGAAGCTCGACACCAAGATCATGCTCAACGTGGGCAATCCGCAGCTGGCGTTCGACTTCCAGTCCGTGCCGAATGCGGGCGTGGGCCTGGCGCGTCTGGAATTCATCATCAATAACAATATTGGTGTGCATCCGCGCGCGATCCTCGAATACCCGAACATCGATGCCGACCTGAAAAAGGCCGTGGAATCGGTGGCGCGCGGCCACGCTTCGCCGAAGGCGTTCTATATCGACAAGCTGGCCGAAGGCATCGCCACCATCGCCGCCGCGTTCTGGCCGAAGAAAGTCATCGTGCGCCTGTCCGACTTCAAGTCGAACGAGTACAAGAAGCTGATCGGCGGTTCGCGCTACGAGCCGGACGAGGAAAACCCGATGCTGGGCTTCCGCGGCGCGGCGCGCTACCTGTCGGCAGACTTCTCCGAAGCGTTCAACATGGAATGCGAAGCGATGAAGCGCGTGCGTAACGACATGGGCCTGACGAACGTGGAAATCATGGTGCCATTCGTGCGTACCCTGGGCCAGGCCGAGAAAGTCATCGACCTGCTGGCGAAAAATGGCCTGAAGCGCGGCGAGAACGACTTGCGCGTCATCATGATGTGCGAAGTACCGTCGAACGCCATCCTGGCCGACCAGTTCCTCGACCATTTCGACGGCTTCTCGATCGGCTCGAACGACCTGACCCAGCTGACCCTGGGCCTGGACCGCGATTCCGGCATGGAATTGCTGGCCGCCGACTTCGACGAGCGCGATCCTGCCGTGAAAGCCCTGCTGGCCCTGGCCATCAAGGCTTGCCTGGCACGCGGCAAGTACATCGGCATCTGCGGCCAGGGGCCTTCCGACCATCCGGACTTCGCCGTCTGGCTGATGGAGCAGGGTATCGAGTCGATGTCCCTGAATCCCGACTCGGTGATCGATACGTGGCAAAAGCTCGCTGCGCTGAAAGCGTAAGCGTCTTTCCCGTCCGCTGAAAAACCCGCTGCCGCTGACCCGGCAGCGGGTTTTTTTATGCCTGCCATGGGGCGCACGGGAGTATCCGATGGGCTTGCGCCAGATCAGCTAAAATGATTCCACCAATACATTGAAACGGGAGTTCACATGGCAAGCAAGAAACCGAGCAAGGTGGCAAAGATCGACATCGGCATTTCCGAGGCGGACCGCGCGAAGATTGCGGAAGGCCTGTCCGGCCTGCTGGCCGACAGCTACACCTTGTACCTGATGACCCATAATTTTCACTGGAACGTCAAGGGACCGATGTTCAACACCCTGCACCTGATGTTCATGACGCAATACACGGAGCAGTGGGCCGCGCTGGACCTGATCGCCGAGCGTATCCGCGCTCTCGGCTATCCGGCGCCCGGCACCTACAAGGAATTCGTCAAGCTTGCTTCGATCAAGGAAATCGACGGCGTGCCGCCGGCCCTGGACATGGTCAGCCACCTGGTGGCGGCGCAGGAAGCGACCGCGCGCACGGCGCGCCGCCTGTTCCCGCTGCTGGAAAAAGCCAATGACCAGCCGACGGCCGACCTGATCACGCAGCGCCTCGATCTGCATGAAAAGACGGCGTGGATGCTGCGCAGCCTGCTCGAGGAATAATTGGCTGGTCTGGCGGCGCTAATTCGCCCCCGGCTATTGACGTCATCTGGAATTGCGTTAGACTGCTTGTATATAGGTGTTTGGCAAGAATAATATCAGGCAGTACAGCGCATTAAACCCCGTCGCTTATATAGGCTGCGGGGTTTTTTATTTTGGATTCACAAAGATGGAGGCATCATGGCTGAATGGGTAGGCTGGTTTGTAGCGGCTGGCGCGGTATTGATCCTGGAGCTGTTCACGGGCACGTTTTATCTGCTGATGATCGCCATCGGCATCAGTGCCGGAGGATTGGTGGCGCTGGCCGGCGGAAATGGCAGTTGGCAGGCCTTGACGGCCGCCGTGGTCGGCGTGGCGGCTACGCTGTTATTGCGGCGCAGCCGTTTTGGCAGGGCGGGGCGGCGCGATGCGGCGCAGGATCCGAATGTGAATCTGGATATCGGCCAAAGCGTGGCGGTCGCGCATTGGGTCGATGGCGTGGCGCGCGTCATGTATCGCGGCGCCTTGTGGGATGTGGAACTGATACCCGGCAGCGATACGCAGGCCGGTCATTACACGATACGTGCCGTGCGTGGAAGCCGTTTGATTGTTGGATAACCTGGAGAATAGATTATGGAAGTAAGTATCGGAAGCATGTCGCTGATCTTGTTATTGCTGGCGTTGGTATTTGTCTTCAAGACGGTCAATGTGGTGCCGCAGCAGCATGCGTGGGTGGTGGAACGTTTGGGTAAGTTCCATGCGGTATTGGGGCCTGGCCTGAATATTGTCGTGCCTTTTGTTGATCGTATCGCTTACAAGCACGTGCTTAAGGAGATTCCACTCGACGTGCCGCCGCAGGTGTGCATTACGCGTGACAATACGCAATTGCAGGTGGATGGTATTCTGTATTTCCAGATTACCGATGCGATGCGTGCTTCATACGGCTCGTCGAATTATATTGCCGCCATTACGCAACTGGCGCAAACGACCTTGCGTTCGGTGATCGGTAAAATGGAACTCGACAAGACATTTGAAGAGCGCGACCATATCAATACGGCCATCGTGAATGCCATCGATGAATCGGCGGCGAATTGGGGCGTCAAGGTATTGCGCTATGAAATCAAGGATTTGACGCCGCCCAAGGAAATTTTGCATGCGATGCAGGCGCAGATTACGGCCGAGCGCGAAAAGCGCGCGCTGATTGCCGCCTCGGAAGGGCGCAAGCAGGAGCAGATCAATATCGCCAGCGGCGAGCGGGAAGCGAATATTGCCCGTTCGGAAGGCGAGAAGCAGGCATCGATCAACCGCGCCGAGGGCCAGGCCACGGCCATCGTCGCGCTGGCGCAGGCCAGCGCCGAAGCGTTGCGCCAGGTGGGCGCCGCCATCCGCGAGCCCGGTGGTGAAGATGCCGTCAACCTGAAAGTGGCCGAGCAGTATGTGGGCGCCTTCGCGCAATTGGCGAAAACGAATAACTCGATTATCGTACCGGCCAATCTGGGCGATATGAGCGGTTTGATCGCTACGGCGATGCAGGTGGTAAAAACGCAGAAACCGAAAAGCGGCGTGGCCATTCCTTGATTGCCTGCCGCTTGGGTGAATAGCAAATCCGTAGCATGTTTGTTGTCCAAACTGCCCGCTGTATAGCGGGCAGTTTGCATTTGCGCCGCCATGATTATCTGGCAGCAGCCGGGAAGGAGTATCTGCAGGTGAATGCGTAACGCTGAAAATATTTTCTTCATGCTATGCTGTGCGCACTTTCGGGATTATGTGCTGTCGTGCGGCGCTGATTTCTTTGAATGGCGTAAAATCTGCCGCGCATGCATGGTGATGATTGCGCCGATGTCCGGTGCGGATGTCGGGATCGGGTTGGATGCGATGGGCGATGGGCGATAGTATTGGCCCATGTCTATTTTTGAATTGTTATTTAGAATTACTATAAATTGCAATGAAACAAAAATTACTGCAGAATAAATGCGGCCGATGGCGCTGTATTGCATCGCCACCGCACCAGGCAGGGGTAGAGGTACTTGCGCAGACGGTTCATGTGCGCTGTTCCCTCCTTGATTGATGATTTACATCGCTTGAAAGCCGGGGGAGTCGGTTTTTTGGTAAAAGAATTGTAAAAAACAATCAAATCTTTAGAAAAAATCACCTCAGTCGCGTTACAATTGGATAGAATTTAACTGTTCAGTTATATTTTTCAACTCACACAAGGAAATATCATGGATCTGTCCAGCTTATCCCTGTCCGAACTGCGCACCTTGCAGGACGACATCAAGAAGCAAATGAAGAAACGCGAACAGGACGATCTGTCCAAGGCGCGCGAACAAATACTGGCGATTGCCCAGAGCGTCGGCGTTTCCGTAAAAGACCTGGTTGGTACGGGCATCCGCGCTAAAACCGGCACGGTTGCCGTACGCTATCGCAATCCGGACGACGCGACGCAGCAATGGACTGGCCGTGGCCGTCAACCGAAATGGGTCAAGGAGTGGACCGATTCGGGCAAGTCGCGTGATCTGCTGAAGGTTTGATTCTGAAGGCGTAAAAAACCGTTCATTCGGATGCTTGTCCTGTGGAGTCGTGCAGGGGTAATACCAGGCAGCACGCAAGCATCCGGAACTTTACTGTTGTCTTGGGCCAGGCAGGCCAAGCTGATGCATATCGCCGTATTTCCACGGTATTTTCGCCAATACCAGTCTTTCTCCCGCTATATCTCTTTCTTTCCCTGTTTTATTCCCCTCGCGCTGAGTTTTTCCGCTGGCCGCAGGCAATCGGCAAAATAAAACCCGGCATATAGCCGGGCTTGCTGGTATCGGCGCAGCATGCTGCGCGCAGTGCCGGATCAGCGGCGGTGCGACTTCATTGCCGCCTGTACTTCGCGCGCGCCATCGCGGTCGCGTTCCGCCGCCCGCTTGTCGTGCTGTTTCTTGCCTTTGGCCAGACCGATTTCGCATTTCACGCGGCCGCCCTTGTAGTGCAGGTTGAGCGGCACCAGGGTGTAGCCGGAGCGTTCCACCTTGCCGATCAGCTTATCCATTTCCGCGCGGTGCAGCAGCAGCTTGCGCGTGCGCACCGCTTCCGGGTGGATGTGGGTGGAGGCGGTCGGCAGGGCGCTGATATGCGCGCCGAACAGGAAGAGTTCATCGCCGCGGACGACGACGTAGGCTTCCTTGATTTGTACGCGGGCGTCGCGGATGGCTTTGACTTCCCAGCCTTCCAGTACGATGCCCGCTTCGTAGCGATCCTCGATAAAGTAGTCGTGGAAGGCTTTTCTGTTGTCTGCTATGGTCATGAGATGGTAAATGTGCGCGGGTCGGTTAAACTACTGTCTCGCGCAAGCGCGATAAAATCAAATGTATCCAACATCATAGCAAATGGTTCTTCAATGGCAGTAGTACATAAATCAGTTTTTCTCGGCTATAGCGCCGAACAAATGTTCGCGCTGGTGGCGGCGGTGGAGGATTATCCCAAATTCCTGCCCTGGTGCGGTGCGGTCGAGATTCGCGAGCGGGGCGAGAACACGGTTGTCGCCAGCGTGGGCATACATTACCACGGCGTGCGTCAAAGCTTCACCACGTCCAACGAGAACGTGCCGCCGACTTCCATCAAGATGAAGCTGGTGGACGGTCCTTTCAAGACCCTCGACGGCGTGTGGACCTTCAAGGCTCTGCGCGAAGATGCCTGCAAGATCGAACTGGACCTGCACTACGAATTTTCCAGCCGCGTGCTGGAGCAGATCATCGGCCCCGTCTTCGGCATGATCGCCAACAGCATGGTCGATTCCTTTTGCAAGCGCGCGGAGACCGTGTATGGCTGAGGCCAGCATTCAGGTGCAAGTCTGTTACGCCTTGCCGGATAGCAGTTTCCTGCGTACCTTGACGGTGCCCGCCGGCACCACCATCGAACAGGCGGTGACGCAGAGCGGCTTGCTGCAGGCCATCCCCGGCATCGACCTGGCCATCAATATGGTGGGCATCTATGGCAAGAAGAAGCCTTTGGATACCGTATTGCACGAGCATGACCGGGTGGAGGTGTATCGTCCCCTGCAGGCGGACCCGAAAGAAGCGCGCCGGCGCCGCGCTGGCAGCAAGCCCGCCAAGGCCTGAGGGCGGTGCTTGCCTGGCCGCTACATGGCGAGGGTCATTTTTTTGCCATTTTTAAATATCTTTTCTATGCTGCAAGGACGGAGGGCGCTTTTTTCTGTATAATCTGCTTTTGCGCCAATAGGAAATGCTATGCGTCTACTTCAAAAAGCACTCACATTCGATGACGTGCTGCTCGTCCCAGCCTACTCCAACGTTCTGCCCGCCGATACGTCCCTCAAAACTCGCCTGACCCGCAATATCACCCTGAATATTCCCTTGCTGTCCGCAGCCATGGATACGGTGACGGAAGCCCGTCTGGCGATCGCGATGGCCCAGGAAGGCGGCATCGGCATCATCCACAAGAATTTGAATCCGAAGGACCAGGCACGTGAAGTGGCCCGCGTAAAACGTTTCGAAGCTGGCGTGCTGCGCGATCCGATCACGATTCCGCCGGACATGAAAATCCGCGACGTGATCGCCCTGACGGAACAATACGGCATCAGCGGTTTCCCTGTCGTCAAAGGCAAGGAAGTCGTCGGCATCATCACCAACCGCGATTTGCGCTTTGAGCAGGAACTCGACGCGGAAGCTTCCGCCAAGATGACCCCGCGCGAAAAGCTGGTGGTCGTCAAGGAAGACGCCGATACGGCCGAAGCCAAGCGCCTGATGAACAAGCACCGCCTCGAGCGCGTGCTGGTCGTCAACGACGCGTTTGAACTGCGCGGCCTGATCACCGTCAAGGATATCCAGAAGTCGACTTCCCACCCGTTCGCGTCGAAAGACAGCCAGGGCAAACTGCTGGTCGGCGCTGCCGTCGGCGTGGGCGCCAAGGATGAAGAGCGCATCGACCTGCTGGTCGCCGCCGGCGTCGACGTGCTGGTGGTCGACACGGCCCACGGCCACTCGCAAGGCATTCTCGATCGCGTACGCTGGATCAAGACCAAGTACCCGCAAGTGGAAGTGATTGGCGGCAACATCGCTACCGCCGCCGCCGCCAAGGCGCTGGTGGAATACGGCGCCGATGCGGTCAAGGTCGGCATCGGTCCTGGTTCGATCTGCACCACGCGTATCGTCGCCGGTGTGGGCGTGCCGCAAATCACCGCCATCTCGAACGTTGCCGAAGCTTTGGCCGGCACGGGCGTGCCATGTATCGCCGACGGCGGCATCCGCTTCTCGGGCGATATCTCGAAAGCGCTGGCAGCCGGCGCCTCGACCGTCATGATGGGTTCCATGTTTGCCGGTACGGAAGAAGCACCGGGCGAAGTGATCCTGTACCAGGGCCGCAGCTACAAATCGTACCGCGGCATGGGTTCGCTGGGCGCGATGTCCGATGGTTCGGCCGACCGCTATTTCCAGGATGCCACCATGAAGGCCGACAAGTTCGTGCCTGAAGGTATCGAAGGCCGCGTGGCCTACAAGGGCAGCGTGCTGGCGATCATCTTCCAGCTGGTGGGCGGCGTGCGTCAATCGATGGGTTACTGCGGTTGCGCCACCATCGACGAACTGCGCGAAAAGGCAGAATTCGTGGAAATCACCTCGGCCGGCATGCGCGAGTCGCATGTCCATGATGTGCAGATTACCAAAGAAGCCCCTAACTACCGTTCAGAGTAAGCGTACTGGAGAAACTGTCCATGACTGCGTTCCAGTGCCTCGCCGTACTATTCGTACTGTCTTCGGCACTGCGCCTTGCCCTGAACAGTTTTCCAGCTACGCTATTGTGGTAGCGACAGACCAGACCGGCGCCTAGTGCGCCGGTTTTGTAATGACCTCAGATAAAGTCCCCATCATGCATTCTAAAATCCTCATTCTCGATTTCGGTTCCCAAGTCACCCAGTTGATCGCCCGCCGCGTGCGCGATTCCGGCGTGTTTTCCGAAGTCTTCCCGTATGACGTCAGCGACGAATTCGTGCGCAACTATGGCGCCGCCGGCGTGATCCTGTCGGGCAGCCACAACTCCACGCTGGACGGCGATTCGCCGCGCGCGCCGCAAGCCGTGTTCGAGCTGGGCGTGCCCGTGCTGGGCATCTGCTACGGCATGCAAACCATGGCGGCCCAGCTGGGCGGCAAGGTGGAAAACGGCCTGGTACGCGAATTCGGCTACGCCGAAGTGCGCGCCCGCAGCCACACCAAATTGCTCAACGGTATTGCCGACTTTGTCACCGACGAAGGCCACGGCATGCTGAAAGTGTGGATGAGCCATGGCGACAAGGTGCTGGAAATGCCGCCAGGCTTCAAACTGATGGGCAACACCCCAAGCTGCCCGATCGCCGCCATGGCCGATGAAGAGCGCCAGTTCTACGGCGTGCAATTCCATCCGGAAGTGACGCACACGGTGCAGGGCAAGGCCATGATCGGCCGTTTCGTGCATGAGATCTGCGGCTGCAAGTCGGACTGGAACATGCCTGACTACATCAGCGAAGCGGTGGAAAAGATCCGCGCGCAAGTCGGTACCGATGAAGTCATCCTGGGCTTGTCCGGCGGTGTCGATTCGTCCGTGGCCGCTGCCCTGATCCACCGCGCCATCGGTGACCAGCTGACCTGCGTCTTCGTCGACCACGGCCTGCTGCGCCTGGACGAAGGCAAGATGGTGATGGACATGTTCGCCAAGAACCTGGGCGTGAAAGTCATCCGCGTCGATGCGGAAGACCAGTTCATGGGCCACCTGGCCGGCGTCACCGACCCCGAGCAGAAGCGTAAGATCATCGGCCGCGAATTCGTCGAAGTCTTCCAGGTGGAATCCGGCAAGCTGGTCAATGCCAAATGGCTGGCGCAAGGCACGATCTACCCGGACGTCATCGAATCGGCCGGCAAGGGCAAGAAGGGCCAGACCATCAAGAGCCACCACAACGTGGGCGGCTTGCCGGACACCATGAAGCTCAAGCTGCTCGAACCGTTGCGCGAACTGTTCAAGGACGAAGTGCGCAAACTGGGCGTGGCCCTGGGCTTGCCGCATGACATGGTCTACCGCCACCCGTTCCCGGGCCCGGGCCTGGGCGTGCGCATCCTCGGCGAAGTCAAGAAAGACTACGCCGACCTGCTGCGCCGCGCCGACGCCATCTTCATCGAAGAACTGCGCAATACGCCGTATGAACCGGTGGTGGTGCCTGGCTTCGACCAGGATAGCGTGCCGACCAACTGGTACGAAGCGACGAGCCAGGCTTTTGCCGTCTTCCTGCCCGTCAAATCGGTGGGCGTGATGGGCGACGGCCGCACCTACGAATACGTGGTGGCCCTGCGCGCCGTGCAGACGCAGGACTTCATGACGGCGCATTGGGCGCACCTGCCGCACAGCCTGCTGGGCAAGGTGTCGAACCGCATCATCAATGAAGTGCGCGGCATCAACCGCGTCGTCTACGATATTTCGGGCAAGCCGCCGGCGACCATTGAGTGGGAATAATCTCCCGTCCGGCACCGTAAGGTAACGCCGGGTCAATGCAACAGCTAAGCCCCTGATTTTTCAGGGGCTTTTTTTATTTTGTCTGGCAAACGCAAGCAACCCATGGCAGAGCCAAGCACGTTTTTTTGTGGGTATTTTTAAGGGGACTCAAATTGTCGTGGGGAATATTTAACATTTGGTTCTTACTGGTCATTTCCACGGCGAGGGTATCAATGAGGGTATTTTTTTATGCCAAGTCATTGATTTTAAGGTTAATTTTAGGTTCCGGGGAAGCTCGTCGGGGCGAGGGTATCTAGGCCTCGCGAGTGGCAGTGGATATCACTTTTTTCGTACTCAGTGATTGATTGTTTGAAATGCGCCCGGTGCCGGTACAGACTTGTGAATGAATGGGAGGTGCCCATGCTGACCGATACAAAATTGAAAAATCTGAAACCAGCTGAAAAAGCCTACAAGGTGCCGGATCGTGATGGAATGTATGCAACGGTCCTTCCCAGTGGCACGATCTCGTTTCGCTATAACTACCGCGTCAATGGCCGATACGAAACCTTGGTGCTTGGACGGTACGGCGCCGGTGGCTTGAGTTTGCAAGACGCGAGGGAGCGCCTGCAGGACGCCAAGAAAGCGCAATCGGAAGGCAAGTCCCCGTCGCGGCTCAAAGCCCAATTGCGCAATCAGTTGGCCGATGGAGAGCCTTTTAGTGTGTGGGCCGAACGTTGGTTATTAAAGTACAAAATGGCGGAGTCGACGCGGGATATGCGGCGCTCGGTGTACGAACGCGATCTGAAACGCCCCTTTGGCAGTCTCCTGCTGCATGAGATTACGCACAACGAGTTGCGTTCCGTATGCGACGCCATCCTCGCACGTGGCGCCCCCGCGACGGCCGTGCATGTGCGCGATATCGTGAAACTGGTCTTTAAGTACGCAGAACAAAGAGGACAGAAGGTTGAAAACCCTGCGGATCTGGTTGCTCCCTCATCCATTGCCGTATTTGAGCCGCGCGACCGCGCGTTGGGTGCCGAAGAGATCGCGCTGTTCTACGAACATATCGAATACGTGCAGTGCGCGCCGACCTTGCGTCTGGCTTGCAAATTACTATTACTCACCATGGTGCGCAAATCCGAACTGACGGACGCAACATGGAGTGAGGTGAATTTTACCGATGCTCTATGGACCATTCCGGCCAGGCGGATGAAGCGTCGCAACCCCCACAACGTCTATCTGTCACGCCAGGCGCTCGATATGTTCGTCGCGCTACGCACCTGTGCTGGTACGTCCCCTTACATTTTGCCATCGCGATATGACCCTGATGTGCCGATGAATGGTGCTTCGCTCAATCGCATCCTGGTGTCAGTCTGTGCCACGGCACGAGACTGTGGGAAACAACTGGCCGATTTTTCGCCGCACGATTTACGGCGAACAGCATCGACCCTGCTGCACGAAGCCGGCTACAACACCGATTGGATCGAAAAATGTCTCGCCCACGAGCAGAGGGGCGTGCGAGCCGTCTACAACAAGGCTGAATACGCGGTTCAGCGCCGGACCATGCTGCAGGAGTGGGCAGACATGATCGACGCCTGGACAACGCAGAGAGATTAGGGTGTTACCTGGAAGGGCTGCGTGGCACTGGGTGTGCCTGCGGCACGCCAGGCAGACGTGCGGCCGTCTGCTGTTCGGCGATCCATGCATCCACCTCGTTGAGGTCCCAGGCAACTAGGCGCGAGGTAATAGTAAAACGCCGGGGAAATTGCCCGCTTTTTTCAAGGTTTAGGATAGTGCGCTCGCATAGCGGCACTTTTTGTAAGAGCTGGCGGCGTTTAATGAGAACCCGGCCAGGTACATTGAGTTCGCTCTCGGTCAAGACACGTACTGCGCGAGGAGAGCGGCCGGTTTTCGGGCTAGACCGACGCTGGCGTTTGAGATTGCCGGCAAATGTTCGCAGGCCAATGGCAGGGTGCATCAAGTTGGTAAACGGCGAATGGTTCGAAGGGGGGATATATTTCATGATGAGCTGTCTCCATGATCGATGACGGATGACGAATCATCCTGCTCCATGGTGGCCGCGCTGATCCTGGGCATCAAGTTGAAAACCGGCATATTTCGGTGGTATTTCACGGCAATTGCGTGAAGGCGCGGTGGCCGCTGTTAGTGGCGTGTGGCCGATGGATTGTCACCCTGTGGAAAAGAGATGGCATGGGAACGGCCTGTGAGACATTTCCTGCGCTCAGGACCCTGGCGAGGTGTCCATGTCCGCTGCGTTCCTGTTGTGTCTCTACTGCGATGGTGCTGGCATCGTAGCCCGGAGCAATAGAGATGAGAAGTGCGCTGGACGGCTCTCAGCGTTGGCACGAACATCTCTTCGAAAAGGTGAAGCGTGCCGGCGCAGGAAGTCCATTGAATACAGAGCGGTGCATGTGTGGCAATGACATCCAATTCGATGCAATGGTTCAATCCGTAGGATTCCCGCTCGTCCTCCGTTAACACTCCGCATGCGAACAACACCTTGTCGTGGACATGGCACCATTCGATCAGGCGCCGGACATCATGCGGGTCGAACCTGGTTGCCTGCTCAATCACCATGATTGCTATGCCGCTGTGTCGTTGCGGCGTCTCCAGAGCCAACATGCTGTCGCCTCTTGGCTCCACCCGATAGGACCGACCAAATGCGACTTCCATCGCTGCTAGGCACCATGCCGGTGCCGCAGGCGCTTCACTGCAGAGTAACATCTTAAGGCACATGGCTTCCTCCGTGCCGGTTGGTTGGGGGATAGACTTCCTATCCGGGATGCGGGTAGGAAGGCTTGTAAGGCTCGTCAGGGACTTGCCGGAACCTCTTCGCTGAATGGGGCGACTGGAGTGCTTAAAACCTGCTCAGGGGCCGGATTTGGTGCCGGATGGTCTGCTCGTTGCGTCACTCCGGTGAACGCTGGAGAGGTGGCTGAATCATCGCCCTGGGAGGGGAGGCTGCTCGGTGCGGTGGGCTTGCGCTCGGATGCTGGCAGTGCATTGATGCGTTTGAGCAGGCCGAGGGATAGCGCGCGCGTGGTAGCGGTGACCGCTCGTACGGTTTTCTTGATCTGCGATTTTTCGGTGATGAGCTGGCTTGTCGAGAGCACCTCGTCAATGCACAAGGTTTCGAGCATGGGCATGAGCTGGTCGACTTTGCTGATCAATTCCAGTAAACGCCGGCCAAACATGGAAAAGACTTTTGCTTCGAGGGCGAGAGGTTCGATGTCGTAGCTGGCCAGTTCGTGGATGCCATGTTGATGGCATAGTTTCTCGAAGGCGACGATCCGCTGGTTGGCAAGGGCAATGCGCGCGTCAAGCATGGTGCGCAATTCCTGCTCCACTTGATCGACATCCTCGGCTGGTAATTTCATCCTGGCAAAGACGGAAATAAAATGGAAATTCGCTTGTGATACGTAGAAGCAGCGCAAGTACAAACGCTTGCCTTCCGGACTGGCGAGCGAGATATTGACCTTGCGGCTCGCTGATTCGACGCGTGTCAGATCGGCGGCGGCCTCTTTGGCCAGCAACTTCCTGTTGGTTTCGCCATAATCACGCGTGACGATTAAATGGGTGGGAGCTGGGTAGTTCATGGTGATGTCCTCGAAAATGCCCATTGGGCTACATAACATGGTGTACTCACCATCCTGTTGATTCAAGAGGAATGCGCGGAGCTTTGGAAGCGTATTTGCGGGTACTGTGTTCGCCATTCGGATACGTCGATACCCTTAAGGATGCGTACGCCACTGCGTGATCCCGGTGCCGGTGGATTTGCCGGAAGCATTTTTCGTCGAACCTGTGTTGACAGCCCGGGGAGGGCGACCTAAAGTTATATCGCAGCAGCTAGCCCTGCATCGTCTGGCAAGCCTGATCAATTGCGCCCAGCGCGCCGCAGCACCGGTTGGACCGTCTCCTGTTTCCAGGCGTGACGTCCGTGTTCCTGAATAACGAGAGTGTTTTGACGCGCCACGCGCACCGCGCCGTTACGTCAAAGCACTTTGCATGCGTTTTCAGGACGGTAGCTGGCATCCCCGCCGAAACGGCATCAGCCGACAGTATCAAGCCAGTCAATTGAAGTTCCGGTGCGTCGCAGCAACCGGATGATCTATTTCCCCCTTTGGGACGATGCATCCCGGGAGGGACTTGCCTCGTCTCTTTTTCTTGTGCGAGGCAATCATGAGCAGATCTCAGATCAACTATTGTCGCGTCCCCCAGGATAGGGACACTTCCTTCCATCGCGCCGCGCCGCGCGCACCTGTGAGCAAGGTACCCGCGCGCGAAACGAATGATGACGCGATTGAATTTTCAGAAGAGGAGCTGGTGGCATTGCACTGGTGGCTATTGCGCAAAGTAAGTTTGCTCAGCGACCCGCGCACGCCACTGGATGAGAAATTTGAATTGGTCCGTTGGGTGTTTACGGATCCGGTTCGTGATAGGCAGCCGTTTTCCTTCGTCAATTGCATGAAGGTGGTGAGCGGCAGTCCGTTGTCGCAGCTGCCATTCATCGGCGCCATCGATGCGCAGGAGGTGCGCGATTGGATTGGTTCGCAGTTGTGCCGTTGGTTTATGACTGCGCTGCAGGACTACCCCGAGTGGGCCCGCCAAGCGGTACTGACAAAGCCAGACTGGATTTCCGAGAACTTATTCAAAAATCCACAATGGATGAATGAGCAGATCAAGCTCCATCAGTCCGATCTTTTTGCATCGCTGATTGCAGAGGACGGTGAGGAATATTTGAGTGGCCATGGCGGTAAGTCTGGACGCCAGGTAAATACGAAGGGAGGGCGCCATGCTTGATGCCTTCATTACCGCTGCATTCCCTTCCGTTCGCTTCTGTCGGGTACGGGACATCGACGAGTTGATTTACAGAATCAAGGAAAGCGAGATTGTTGTGGGGAAGGCAGGTCGTGTTTTTTACCTCGGTCAAGAACTGCGGTCAATACGCTTGTCCTTAGTGCCGGGTGGTTTTCAGGTTGATCCACAGCGTGGCCGTCCGGATAGGAGAGCGATGTCCATTACTGTAAGCGAACTGCTGTCTGGGGAAGTTGGCGTTGCCATGGATCACGGGTGGCTGTTCGCACGCCGCGTAGCCTACCCGTGCGAAGGCAAATTTTCTTGGGGCCTGACCTGGGGAGGTCAACATGATCAGAAACGAGGAATTTAACGCGCGTTTTCAGCAGGTTAAGCAGCGCGCGTTTGGGCGATGGACGGAAATTCTGCTGGCGCTGGGCGTGGACGCGAAAGTGCTCAATCAACGCAATCAGCCGTGCCCATTGGGTGATTGCGGCGGCACAGACCGGTTTCAATACACGGACAAGTTTGGCCACGGCAATTATGTTTGCCGTGGCTGCGGCGCCGGTGGCGGATTTAAATTGCTAATGGGCTGCTTGGGGCTTAGTGCTGTTGACGCGCTGAGCAGGGTAGAAGGCCATCTTGGTATGACTGCGCCGAGGGAGGCGATCTCGCTGCCACAGGACTCGCGTACAGAACGGGATGGCCTGATTCGGAGGATTCTGGCCGAAACAGTGCCAGTGACACCCGGAGATGCAGTGGACAGGTATTTGTGGAACCGGGGCATCAACCTGGAGCGGTACCCATCGACGCTGCGCATGCATCCTGCGTTGGGTTACTACGAGCGCAATGTGCTCACTGGTCAAGCCGTTGTGGTTCGGCGGTACCCTGCCATGGTGGCCTGCGTACAGGACAAGAGCGGGCGCACGGTGTCGTTGCATCGCACGTATTTGAGCAATGGCGAGAAGGCCCGCGAATGCGCGGTCAAGAAGCTGCTGTGTGCTGGCATAGGTGGCGCTGCCATTCGTCTGGCGCCATCCTCAGACGAATTGGCTGTGTGTGAAGGCATCGAGACCGCGCTGGCGGTCATGAAACGTTCGCATCAGCCAGTGTGGGCGGGGATGAGTGCCGGGAACCTGGAAAAGCTATGGATTCCGGAAACAGTCAAACGCCTACGAATTTATGCTGACAACGATGCGAATGCATTTTTTGATGGGCAGGCTGCGGCTTATAGCCTTGCGCGTCGCTACCTGAAATCTCATGCAGGAAGGACAGGGAGATCGGCCGAGGTGTTTGTGCCGAAGTCGGCTGGCGCCGATTGGGCCGAGGTGTTACTGAAGATTTCACACCGCGCGCGTCATGCGGCGTGAAGTCCCGAGAGCAAAACAGTAGATGTGGCGCGGTGGCCGTTTGGGCGCCGCATGTTGGCGCAATAGTGCGCCCACGTGGAAGTCAGTGAATTCCGCGTGCTTGACCCTGCGGGGATGCACTCCCGCCAGGGAGCTGCATCGCCCGCTTTTTTCATGGAGGTTGTGATGAAAACAGGACGTCCTTTGGAACAACTCGTCATCGAACTTGAGCGGCAGGCAGCGCTCAAGAAGGACATGATCGTGCCGGCGACGAAGCTGGTAAGCGAGACGACGGCGGCAGGGCAGTGCAATCTCGTCATTGATGAACCCTATGGCAAGAAGCGATACCTGATGAACGATTTTGCCTGCGCGCAGCTGGCAAGGAAACTGGATATACCGTTGCCGTACTTCAAGCGCATGCGTTCGTTTGATACCCAACTGCTCGATGACAACATCAATGCGTGGCTCAGAATCAATGCCACAGATAGCTATATGGTGCGGACCATGGCGGGTCGGGCCAGGGCATTCTTGTCGTCGCGCTTCCGTCGGCTCGACAACATCGATTTGGCCCACAGCATTTTACCGATCTTGCTTAAACTGCCCGGTGCCCGTTTTGAGTCGGTGGAGCTGACCGAAACCAAGATGTATTTGAAGGTCGTGAGTGCCGAGGTGACGCATGAGGTCGTGCCAGGAGACATATTGCAGGCCGGCGTCGTCGTCAGTAATTCGGAGATCGGGGTGGGGCGGCTGCGCGTGGACCCGTTGATTTATCGGCTGAAATGCAGCAACGGGCTCATCGCTTGTGAGCGCTCGATGCGAAAAAACCATGCTGGGCGTTTACTGGAGTGTGGTGATGACGTCGTACTGCAAGATGACACAGTCGAGGCCGAAGATCGCGCGATCTTTTTGAAAGCGCGGGACATGGTGCAGACCGCTGTATCGGAGACGACCTTTCAACTGATATCGGAGAAGATGCGCAAGACCATGGGCATCGCATTGACGGGCGATCCGGTGAAATCTGTGGAGGTGCTAGCGAATCGCTTCGTAATGAACGAGGCGGAGCGTGCCGGCGTATTACGCCATTTGATTGCGGAACAGCAGCTGAACGGCTACGGCTTGCTCAATGCGGTGACAGGCTACTCGCAAGAAGTGGATGCTTATGATCGCGCCACTGAATTTGAGGAGTTTGGTGGAAAAATGCTCGAATTTTCGCTTAAGGAGTGGAGCGAGGTCGCTGAAGCAAAGTAGCGTGGCATGAAATCTAACACCACGACGATTGGGTTCCCCCGGTAGCTTGGCTACCGGGGAATTTCGCTCAATGAAACATGATGCGAGTCTTGATACGTCAAAAACGATTGATATTAATGGCGGCTTTAACACGTCCTACAATTTTCAGGGTAAGCATTGCTTTTGATATTTTCACAAGAGTTGAGTTGTAGCGTTGGTTTTCGCAACGAAGTAATAGGCCTTCTCCCACGATGATTTCAATGTGTCGCACAAGGCGCCTGCCTTGGTAATCCAATAGATAGATTCCGTTGACCTCCACCTCATGGACCGTCGCATCAAAAAAAAATGGGGCGCCATCATGGATGAGCGGAGCCATGTCATCTCCTTTCATCACTCCTACTTGATTGGGGCCGGTGAACGATGCGGTTTGCCCGAGCATGTGACCGATCCAGTCAAAGGTGGGCTCTTCATCACCGTACATCTGTTCCTGAACCCGTGGCGATAGTTGTTGCTTGGGGAACGGGAGACGATGCGATGTCAATCCCAGGATCCAGTTCGCATCCATGTCGAACTGAAGGCAGACAATGGCGAGGGATTTGAGATCGGGGAGACCTGGTTTTTCTTCATCGATCCACCGCGCCACTGTTTGCAGGGCTCGGCCGGTAATCTGGCTCAGGAAGTGCTCGCGTTGTCCAGGATGTATTCCCCGCCTGTCGAGTTCTGCAATGAGGCGTTGCCGCACACCAGGGACGATATCAATGTCCAGTTCGCGCACGGCCTCTCTGGTAAGCGGGATGTTATTGCTTATTGTCACGATTTTTGTCTCCATGCAGGGGTAAAGTGAGAGACTTTGATTTATTTGTAGATTATTTGTAGCAGTTGTTACGAGTAGATTTTTATCGGGTAGAGTTTGATTTTAGGCTGGGAATCGCATTTCCTCTAGTAAAATTTTGCTAAAATGCATATAAATATTTTTATTCGATTAGCAGTTGCTATTGACCTTTGAAATTTTGCGGAGTAGTCTTTTTTTAATGTGCTATTGCCGTCGCGCGCGGTCCTCTTACCCATGACTTCGCCCATTCGTTGACCGACGTGGCAGATGTGCACAGCGGAAACCGGATGAATGACCACGCCCCGCCGTAGCGGGGCAAAGCGGGGTGGACCATGGAAGACGCGATTCGATACACGGACGTGCAGTACCTCAACTTAAATTACTTACTCACTATCCAGGTGGGTCTGAAGCAAGACCCCCTTGCCACTTGCTGCACTTTTCACCTCGACACTGCCTCCGCCGAGACGCTGGCCGCAATGAGCGTGGACTCCTTGCAGCAGCTTGCCGCTAGCATGTCGCATGAAAGCTTGTTTAAGCCGATAGGTAATTTTAAAACTCTCCTTGAAACGCCGCCCGTATTAGCCATGACGTTGTGCCGGGTCGGCGCTGTGGATACGGATGCAACCCGCGGACCATCGCGTGCCAGCCAGGCCACTGCGGCCCGTGCGCGCGTTGCATAGGTGACGTATGGCGTACGAACATGCTGAGCGACACATTCAGGCCCTGCAGCTTGCCAAATCCTGCGTCGAACAGGGCGCGCGCATGAAAACCGTCGCCTATTTGACCGGATTGAGTGCATCACTGCTACGGGAATATTTCTACAATGACCGGGCGGCCACCGGCGGTCGATGGCCTAGCTCGCAGGATTGGTACCACATGGCGACCGTGGTGCAACGTGCCGAGGCGTCACTGATCGCTACTATTTTTCATTTCCTGCGTACGCAACATGCATGCTCGGCACGCAAGGCCATGGTGTACGCCTATAAAATGTATCGAGAGCGATGGACTGGCCGGTCCAGCATTTCGTTTGACCGAGCTTTCGAGCTGATCGCTAGCGTAGAGGGCATTTGGACCCACCATTCATCGCAGTTGGCGCTGCATACCTGCCCGCGTTGCCGCTGCCGCTATCTGATCGCACTCGGGGATACCTCGGCGGATCACTCCGGATGTGTGTTCTGCAAGCTCGTTAAACGGTATGCCACTGATTCCCGTATTCAATCGAGCTTTGCCGGCAACCCTGACTTGCGCCTGAATGTAGAGAAAAATTAGTCATGGCATGGTTTTTTCTGCGTTCTTTGTAGTGATGCCCTGATAGTTTTGTATTGCGATCCAACATCAGGCTTGAACCCATAACAAACTCCTTGCTTGCCATTAAAGCAATAATATCGTACACTGAGCTATTCAGATCGTCCGCTATCGGCCAGAAGCGGGCCTTTGTATTGCCTGTGGTATTTCATTTTTCTCTTTGATAGGTGGGCGGCTCAAGTGAGTAAACAGACTGGCCTTGTATGGCCGAGTGGGGACTGCAAACCTATCATCGCTACCCTGCGCACTCCAGTTGAGCTAATCGTTGATACTGATGCCACCATCTTTAGAGATAAAGATGACCTCGACTGGTTCGAGGGGGCCTATGTACAAATTGATGGAGTGGGGACGGTTTTGATCATGAGGCACGACAACAGCCCATCGGGACTAACAGCTCTATATGTGGATGCCTCCTGCCATGTCCATTCAGCAGTTACGCTGCTGGTGCAATTTTTCGGATTATCCCCGAAAGATGTCAAGTGGCAGACTAAGGCATGAAGCCGGCATGATTCCATTTGCCGACGAATATTTGTTCAGCTAACGGCCAACAGCGGGCATTTATGGATAGCATGAATTTTAAAGTACGCCCTCGATATGCGAGCGTCCCGGCGCTTGCTTTCGCAGCAGGATGTGTCCCCGTCTCCAAAATCGCGCTGATGTACTGGCAGTACCGGCTGCCGTGGCCCTTCCCTGAATTTATTGAGCCAATTTCCCTCTTTCTGGCACTGGGTGCTGCAGTTCTCACCGTAAGCTATTTTTCCTATTCTTTGGTGAGGAAACTGCTTTGGGTTGTGGCCGTTAGCGTTTGGTCTTGCTTAGCGTACCTTATTGTTTCATTTGTACCTGGCTGTATGTGGGCACCTGCGTGCCTCTAAGGTCCGCATCGGCCAGATCGAAATTGTCCGCTTCGGGGCGGAAGCTGTCTCACATGAACGGCGGCAACCGGCCAGAAGCAGCCATTGGAAAGCACTCAGAGCAATGAATGGAAAGAATTGATGGTTCGACTTGACTGTTCTGGCATCACCTTCGCCTCGCAACTTGACGAACGACATTTGTTCGAGTGGGGCATGCAAATTTCGGGCACGCTTCGGTGGGAGCAAGATACTCTTGTGATGAGGTCATCGAATCTCAATCAAGCGTCCTTACGGGACTTGCTAGCACTTTTTTCTCGGTATCAAATACCCATGAAGCAGCTGGCTCAGTTTAGAAATATCAGGAATGAAGGTTGGTTTGCTGCTCCGAAAATGTATTGGTACAAACAGGTTTTCGGCTAGGCGGCAACCGGCCAGTAGCAGACATTCGGCAGAACTAAGCTTCAGCCACTATAAGATAAAGCAGAACGCGATTAGCAGCACATTACTATGTAGAGTTCGAGACCTTAGGGAAAAAGCCAACTCAATTGGAGTTCAGGTCCCTTAGCGAGGATGATGTTCTGACGTTCTCGATTGTCAATCTGAAGCCTGAATCGGACCTTTTTGTCGCGTGCCTCGGCGACGGCATCGACTATGGCAATTTTATAATTAACGTAGATGCACAAGGTCGAGCCACGGTACAAGCACACGAGCATCGAGGGTTTTTTGTGGATGGATTGACCGTCGAGACTGCAATAAATGCACTGAAGTACTGGTTGCCGCTGCAGGTGAGAACACCTGAAATCCAGTGGATGGGCCAATGATTCATCACTAAATTTAGGCGGCATTCGGCCAGAAGCGGTCGTTCGACAAAGCGTTCGGGGGCAGAACGGTCGAGCTTTTTTGAATACTGGAGAATTTCAATGGCTGTATGGCAATTCAAGTTCACCTTGATTCCCGCAAGACGGATTGTCGAAGTACATGGCAAAGTGCCTGATTTCCTGCTTCAGTTTGCTGCTGTTGTGCCAGACGCAAGTTTCGATGATGAAATGGTTTGGCCAAATTATTGGGAAGGCGTAGACAAATCTGCCATACATGCCCTCGCGAAGAGTGTATTGCCCGTAGCTGATTCTTGGAGCGCTGAGGCGACTATGTATGGCAATTCTAAAACAGACGACATACAGGTTTGGGACGATTCCGTTGACGTTCGTCTGGATTGTTCAAATCTGAATATCAGGCTGCTTGAAAGCATCGTTGCTATTGCTGATGACTGTGGGTACTGCATAGTACTGTGCGAAGGGGGACGAGTTATCGCTCCCATAGTGGAACAAGTGACAGAAGCCCTGAAAGCATCGTCTGCATCCAGATTCGTCAAGGATCCAAACGCATTTCTCGCTTCCAGCGATCGAATTTTCCAAGCTAGCATTGGTTAGGAAAGGTCGGCTGTGGGGCGGAAGCTGTCTCACATGAACGGCGGCAACCGGCCACAAGCAGACATATTTACGTGACTTGCAAGCCTGAACAATGGACAAACAATATTTGGAAGAAGTCGAGGCCTGCGGCCTCTTCGGTGAAGGCGTGTGCGAAATCTGTGGGATGCAAGGAGCTCATCCGGCTTGTGATAAGTGGGTCATCGAAGCTGATCGAAAAGTTCAGCAGCGCGAATCAGAATTCCTTGAACGATATTCTCTTCATGGCCGACGCGGAAGCGTTGGCCACAATTCAAAAGACTCTCTCGACCAAGCCGTCAGAGCGTTACAGCGGCACCTTGGCCGACCGGTTGAGTGCGACCTGAGTTATTCAATTGAAGGTGACTCATGGTGGTTCATACCTGAAGGTTGGATCGGTATGATTGGTTTTATTGTTGAAAAGCAGTGCTTGACTATTTTTCCTTTGGGATCAGGATTAGTTGGCCGCAGCAAACTGAGCTTCACTCCATCCGCCTGGTGCGGCATTACGGCATATCTGGCTGGGCAGGTAGAACCGGCTGGTCGATCAACGCGTTGAACGAGCGGAGAGATGAGACGCAACCATCCGGATCTTGCGGTTGGGAAGGTCTGCTTCGGGGCGGAAGCGGACGTACACGGCAGTCAGCGACAGGATTGCGAACGTGCTTTCAGCAGGGGTACGCCTTTGGCTACGGTAGTGCCGGCCGATATGCTCGGGTCCAATATCGCGGCTCACCTTCTTGTACATTTAGCATTGTCAAAGCAAGGCGCTTGTTAATCGGTGATCGAGCCGTGTGTCGATGAATGATCGCAGCGGAGGGCGGGCTTTCACCTGGATGTAAGTCGATCTGCATAGCCATAATGCTCACCTAGCCAAGTGAGTGATTCTTATGGCCGGTGTGAATATCCTCAAGTACCTGGGTTGGCTTGGCCACGATCACCAATGTGATCGCGGCCGGCAGGCCGCGCCCATCTGTCCGCAACGTTCACTGCCCCAACCCGCTCAAACGCGTGACGGCGGGATGCGTCCCCGTAGTGTCGATGCGATCTTGGACGATAATCGGGATATCCTGGGGCGCATTAAATTGGCTTATGGCGGCGATGCGAATGCCTTTGCCAAGGAAATGCTTCCGCTCATCAGGAAGTACATCGCTTACGTGAACGTAATGCCTGCGACGCAGGACAGTTTTTTTGCTCGCCCAGGAGGTTTAGCACGCCTGGGGCTGGAGACGGCGTTCTTTGCATTACAAGCGACCGATTCGCAGATTTTTGCTGGCAGAGCGACGATTTCTACTCGTCGACAGTTGGAGCCACGCTGGCGCTTCGGCACCTTCGCCGCAGGCCTATGCGCATACCTCTACCGCGCGTTAGACACTGTTGTCGTGAGTGACGCGCATGGAACCGTGTGGCAACCATACCTGACATCCCTCGGGGAATGGATCCACAAACACGAGGTTGGCCGTCTGTTTGTAAAATGGGGGGAGGCCAGGCAGGAATGCCGCTCCCTGTCGTTGTTCGCGCTACCGATGATCCTGCCGACCGACACGTTGGCCTACCTGACCCAGGACGGCTCGACGATCGTCGCCCACATGTTTGCGGCGATCAGTGGTGAGGTGAGGTATCAAGATCATAATGTCATTGATCATCTCGTCAATCGAGCATCGACTTTGGTGATACACCGCGACTTGCGCGACGCAGATGCGCCGGCAGGTAGGGCGCGGGCGAGAGCCTACCTTGCGAGGTTTCTCCTGAACGCGATGCGCGAGTTGGTGCAGTCTCATCAGGGATGGGTGCCCAATTCGGATCGGTCCCGCATGTGGCTTGGGCGGGATGGTTTGTTTCTGGTGTGGCCGAACGGTATCAGCGACGTACTCACCTTGCTGCAAGACGAGGGATTGTATGGCTTGCCGGCCTCGCCAGTAGATGCCATGGAAATTTTGAACGATGCCGGGATCGTCCTGCCAAGGAATTCAGACGAATGTGACTGTGTTTGGTCTATCCGGCCACCAGGTGCCCCCGAACCCTTGGAGGCGTTGAAGTTGGTGACGCCAGGTTGTGTCCTTGCTGTCTTACACCCGTCACCAGTGGCGCTGGACATGAACATTGCTCTCAGTGGATCGCATGAGGAGGAGCGCACCACGGAGAGTGATATCAAGCTGCGGCAGGCGAGGGCGACACCATCCCAGGCTCAGGAAGAGTGCCCTGCGCCAGAGACCCCTCCGGATGCTAGTGATCGTCAGTTGTCGCTGCCAACCATCCCACCCATCCCTGCAGTTGCGGGGAGTGCCGGTATCGAACCACGTACAGATGGCCGCCAAGGAAAGGCAAAGAAGGTCAAACATACTGAACCAATTCAGTCGGCAATCGGGAACTACTCGTTACGCGCACCGATTCGATTGAATCCAGGTGTTGCCAAGATACTGCAAGCGATCGTGCAGACTCTCAATGATACGAGCTTGCCTCCGGCATGCTATCCCATGGCGTCAGGCCTGTTTGTCCCCTTGGATGTCTTCGCGGCGCGACAGGCGGATGCGAAGATGGCGCTACGTGCACTTGCCGATGCCAACATGCTGGTCACAGGGCCAGCAGGATCCGAGCCTGTTGAGCATCACAACTTACATGGCAAGGTGTTGGCCGGTATAGTCATCGCACGCCAATTCATCGAGGGCATGGATGGAGCAGGGGAGCCCCCAATCAATTCGAACGCAGGTTGACCATGTTGCTGCGACAGTACGAAATGCCATGGCGTGGCCCCGTTGAGGCGGCTGCCGCTCTGGCATGGATGCTCGCCGCCGCCATTTTTTGCTTTCTGATACCTGATCATTTGCCACCACGTGCAGGTTTTCTTCTCATCTTTTGTTCAATACTCATAGCATTGATCCGCTGCCGGCAAGCCTTGCGCGTCATACGTACTCGTGCCGCGTTGTCTGGCCGCGCGATGGAAATGGTGCCAATTTCCCGGCTGGCGACATGGACAGGCGATCCTGAACAGGTCGTGTTTGGGCTGGGCTTTATCTGGCTGCCGCTACACTCACAGCGCCTCTACGAGTTGATCAAGATCGACTACCGCGCAATGACCATTTCTCCCTGGCTCATACGGGCGCTGGGATATCAGCCCAATCCACAATCCGACGCAGAGATTGGCCTACCCTGGATTCATGGTGTCGAGTCGGACGAGCGCTTGTTGATGCGGCCCTTGCAGAACTTTGAAGGTGGAACCTTGGTGGTCGGAACCACTCAGTCGGGTAAAGGGGTATGCCTTGGCTGGTTGATTTTTCAAGCCATTCGACGTGGCGACGTCGTCATTATTATTGATCCGAAAAATTCACGCCGCCTCAAGCGACTGGTCATGAAGGCATGTCAACTGTATCGCGAGCCAGACAGCTTTCTTTGGTTTCATCCGGCCTTTCCGGAAACGGGTGTTCGTCTCGACTTCACGTTCAATTGGCAAAAACCTACCGAAGTCGCTTCCCGTATTCAGTCGATCATGCCGCCGGACACAGCGGGAACGTTCAGCGCATTTGGTTGGGACGCGGTGAATGTGGTCGTACAAGGGATGGTGCAGCTGGAGAGGCGCCCGAATTTGGCAAAGTTGAAGCAATATATTGAAGGTGGCGTCGAACCCATCCTGGAACAGGCGCTCGAGCGTTTTTACGAAGAGCTCCTTGGCATGCAGTGGCGTAGCACACCTGAGATGGTGCGCTTGCTGGATAAAGCACGACGAGGCCAGATTAAATCGCCGACGCCGGCCGCGAGTCATGAACTGTTGGCGTATGTGACGTACTACGATCACCACGTCCATGAGGCTCGGCGTGATCCGGTGATCAGTTCGCAAGTCCGGGTATTTCAGCATAATCGCGAACATTATCAAAAAATAACCGCCAATCTCTTACCGATCTTGTCCATGCTGACATCCGGAGACCTGGGGAAAAGCCTGTCTCCGGATCCGTTTGATGCCGATGACCAGCGCCCGATCATGAATCTGGAAAAGATCGAGCGCGCGGGACATGTACTGCTGCTGTGTCTGGATTCGTTGCCAGATCCTTCCGTTGCAACGGCAATCGGCGCCATGGCGCTTGCCGACCTGGCGGCCCGCTCAGGAATTCGCTACAACCTGGGAGGAGAGCGGCGCATTTCCCTGTTTGTGGATGAGCTGTCGAACGTGATCAATCAGCCGTTGATTGAAATACTGAACAAGGGGGCAGAAGGAGGGCTGTATACCACGGCCGCGATGCAGACGATTGCCGACCTGGCAAAACGCCTTGGCAGCCAGGAGGCGGCACGCATGGCATTGGGGAACTTAAATAACCTCATCGCTTTCCGAACAAAGGATCAGCCCACTCAGGAGTTCATCAATGAAACACTGGGGCAGACCACCATCCATAACATGAAAGTGGGGCATAACACGGCCAGAGATGGCCATTTCACGGATTATACGGCGGTCGATTCAACGCAGTTGAGCGAGGAAGTCAACGAGTTGGTGCCGCCATCGATCCTGGGTAAGCTGCCCAATTTGCAGTTTTTCGCCTCAGTTTCCGGCGGCCACGTGTACAAGGGACGGTTTACGCTGATCAACCCTGGCGTGGACGATGCTAGCCTTGAAGAGAAGGAAAAGGGGGAGACATGCTGATTCGGTTGACGGCCATTGTTTCGCTGAGCGTGCTCCTGATTCTGGTGCTGTACCTGCCGTCAGCCTTTCCCCCGCAGCGATTTGTCGCGCAGATTCGGGCAGAACATATCGCCAGTGCGGATTGCTGGGGGAGTCCGTATGCACGCCGCGTGTTGAGCCGATTGTTTGAGTATCAAGCTGCATTGGCCATCGAACCGGGATCGGTTCCCACCCACGAGGTGAAGGGGGATCCGGTCGCACAACCCATCGCCAATAGCCTGGGGCGGGTACGTCTGCAGCTTTTTCAGAGCAGCTATTTCCGCTCGCTCGATACGTTGATCATGCTGGCGCTGTATCGACTGGCCGGCCTTGTACAGTGGTGGTCAACGTTCGTGGTGCTGATGACAGCCTGTATCGTGGACGCTTTGGTGCGCCGGCGAATTAAACGCCTGGAATTCGCCAGGCAGCACCCGGAGTGGTTCGCGGCAGCGATGGGGATAGCGATTTTTCTAGTTTGTCTGCTGGCTGTCGCGTGTGTGCTGCCTGTTCAATTGTCCCCGTTTCTGCTACCTGCCATGTTGTTCGTGGTTGCGTGGCTGGCCGGGCAAATGGCAGTGCACTATGCGTGAGCGTCCCATTCACAGCCCTGCAGCCATCGCTACCTATCGAAGGGAAACTAGGTTAATCCAAATAGTCCACAAAAAGCGCGATCTTTTGGACAAACATTGATTCTGCGATGCGCTAGCATGATGTCTACGTAATCACTTTTGATTTCGAGTTGCCATGAATACTGAATATCGTTCGATGCCGTCCTCATCCTCTGCTCACAAGGCCGCTACGCATCGTTCTGCGGCCTCATCGACGGGGTGTGAGGAAACGGTCGGTACGCTGGTATGGCTGGAGGAATTTCATCAGCTCGATCAGCTGTTCAACCATCATCACAATTGTTCGCCAAAATTGCGGCACCCCGATCTGATTA
Source organism: Janthinobacterium sp. GW821-FHT03C10 (assembly GCF_059420865.1). Taxonomy (NCBI): domain Bacteria; kingdom Pseudomonadati; phylum Pseudomonadota; class Betaproteobacteria; order Burkholderiales; family Oxalobacteraceae; genus Janthinobacterium; species Janthinobacterium sp. GW821-FHT03C10. Next base: position 660,999 of record NZ_JBWKUN010000003.1, read on the forward strand.
GTGCTTGTATTGCGAGAGTGTTTGCGCAGCCGGAACCCGCCAAGCATATTTTTTCGTTTTTGCATACCCGGATGGTGTTGCGCGACCAACGCATGCCGCGTCGACAAGAGGAAATCTGGCGCGCCCAGTATGTATTGTTGCTGGCGCTGCAGAAGTCAGAAATGAATCGGCATCCCCATCCTCGATTCGATCTGGGACAGTTTACGACCGCGTGCATCGCCCTGGCTCTGCTGGAAGACGGGGCGCAAAGCAAAATATTTGAACAGGCACGCCGCAATATCGCCGAGCGAGCAGTATCCCACCTGCCATAAAGGACAGATCGTAAGGCATACCGCAAACGGATATGCGACCCGAAGTGACCTTGCCAGGCTGATGCCAGGCTTACCCGATCTACACCCTTATTGGTCCGGCGTCTGCGCGCGCCGGGTGGATCAACGCTTTCGGGGGCATGCCTGCTCTTTGCCATGGAACGGTCTCTTTCGTGCTTCATCGCGATCCTCGTTGTTTGTCCGGGTTCTGCCTGGGCTTGCTGGGATCAAGCCGCCATTCGCCACAATGTGCCGGCACCGCTGCTCTATGCGATTGCTCAAGCGGAATCGTCACTGGATCCGAACGCAGTCAATCGCCGCCATCTGCGCCAAACTGGTACCGTGGATATCGGTTATATGGGTGTCAGTTCTGATCCACGGGTCCTGCGCAATTTGGGGGTGACCGAGCAAGACCTGCATGAGCCCTGCAAAAACATTCATGCTGGCTCCCGTATTCTCGTGGAAAAGCTGCACAGGTACGGCAATACCTGGGAGGCGATCGGAGCATACAACGCCTCGTGTACCAAACTGGATGCGGCCCAATGTCAAGCTACGCGCACCCGCTACGCCTGGCGCGTATACGGCTTTCTCACCAATACCAGGCTGCCGGCAATACGCCGCGCTACACCGCGGGACAAGTACCGGACTCAGAAAAACACGCGAGCTGAATCGGTCGCCCCAACGCAGCCTGCTCTGGTGGCAGTGGGGCTGACATGAGACGCTCTTTTGCTCATGCCACACGAGCCGCCACAGGAGTGGCTGCAGCCTGCTTGCTGATGGCCTCCTGCGAAAATGTGCCTACCCAGCCACAACCTGCAGGACTGTCTTCCCGCGCAGCCACGCATGGGGCCCACCTGCAGCACATCACCCAGTTGCACTACGGTAGACAAGCACACTACGGCCTGTGTATCGATCCAGCTTGCCCTACGCGTACGCCCAAGACGCTGGCAAGACGGGATGCGCACATTGAAGAGGTGCCGCACACCACGATCGCGGCAGCCAGCGCCCAACAGACACTGGCTGGGACAACCGCGGGAACTGGTGCGGCGAACGACAATGATTTGTCCGATGTCACCGAACTTGCGGTGTACTTTGCGCCGGGATCTTCCCGTCTGGATAGAACGGCGCAACACGCTCTGCAGCAATTTCTCACGCTGGTACAGCCAGCGTCCCATATTCGTATCGCGGGCAGAACAGACAACACCGGTACGCCTGCCTTGAACGATGCCATTGCCCGCCAGCGCGCGGCCAGGGTCGAGCGCTATCTGCGCCGCCATCTACGCGTGCCTGCTGTCCAGCTTGAGGTGGAAAGCAGCGGCGCTTGCTGTTACGCCGCCGCCAACGCGACCGAAACGGGCCGCCAGAACAACCGGAGGGTAGAGCTCAGCCTCACCGCCGACGCACCTCGGCAGGTGCAGAGATGAGAACCCCAACTCACCTGATCAACCTGACTTCGGCACGGGTAACGTGCCGGCCGGGCAAGATCGCGTGGCAATGCCCCGTCCGTGGTCCCCCTACGCCGCCATGCCGCATCACCTGGCCGCCCGCACAGACAGTTTTAGGCAATTTTCTTCACGATCACGATTGGAATGCACATGAACACCCTGCAATACGTCACCGTTCTCCCTTTCAAACAACACGGCAAGCGGCCGCTTGGCCTGCGCGTCTCCACTGCGGCCAAGGTCCTGGCACTGCTGACCCTGATCACCCTGGGCCTGCTCGCTGCGATCCCCGCTACCGCCATCGACCTCGTCGCGTTCACCGGTATCACCGGCCCGCTGACGTCGGCGCTGACGCAATTGGCCGCACTGGCCCCTGGCGTGAAAGCACTGGTCGGCTTCATCGGCTTCGTGGTGGCCCTGATCTCGCTGACCGCCCTACGTAATTTCAGTCCGGTGCTGTTCTACATCGGCCTGGCGATTTTCGGCGCGGTTGGGCTGATCATCGGCGGCTCCATCATGGGCGCCACGATCTGAACCAGGCCAACCGATACGCTGCACATCGACGAAAGGAGGACGCCATGCAAGCCGATACCTATATTCCCCGGCGGCTAGACGACCAGTGGAAGATTGGCCTCTGGGACTTTGATGTTGCCTTTCCGGTCCTCCTTTCCATCTTTGTCGGCTATCTGGCCAGCAGCAAACTCGGATTTTTCCTCGCGGTCTGCGCCGGTGTTGCCGTGTCGCGCTGGCTCAGCCGCAAAAAAGCGGACAAGCATCCGGCCTTTGTCCTGCACTGGGCGTATTGGTACCTGCCTGTCAGCCCGTTGACGTCCATGCGCGCGACCCCGCCTTCGCATATCCGCAAGATGGTCGGGTAGTACCAAGGAGAGCACCGTGAAATTGGAAACCTATCAGGATGACCTGGGTGCACTACGGCGCCGCGTATTTGACCAGCGCCTGGCCATTGGCATCCTTTCCGTTTGCCTGATGCTGGCGTTGACCATCATTGTCCGCATCGCGGGCACGGAACGCACTGTCATTGTTCCGCCGGCTATCAATAAAACGTTCTGGATCGAGGATGGTAAGGCCAGCAACGATTACCTGGTGCAGATGTCCGGCTATATCGCCTACCTGATGCTGGACGTCACGCCGAAGTCGATCGAATGGAAGAAGGACATGCTGCTCAGCTGGTGCCTGCCGGAGAACGCCGGCAGCATCAAGACCCGCCAGGATCTGGAGGCGGCAAGACTGAAGAAGCTCAATGCGAGCACGTACTTCCAGATGCAGCAACTGGTACCTGACGAAGAAACGCAATCGGTCACGATGACCGGCTATCTCAAAACCCAGGTAAACGGGGCCAATACCTCCGACAACCTCAAGACCTACCGCGTGGACTTCGCCTTCAGGGGCGCGCGCGTGCATTTGAAAGATTTCAAGGAGTTGAAAGATGGAAAACCGGATACTGCCACTGGCGTGGCTGCTGCTGGGGCTCGTTGAGCTGCCCGCCTGGGCCGTACAGACCAGAGAGGTCAGGGACGGCGCCACCATCGAGGCGGTCATCGCCGCACATGAACCCACGCGCATCCGCATCGAGGGCGCCAAGATCATCGACGTCGTTGGCAACATTTACTCGAGCAGCAACTGTGCTCCCAAACCGACTGACGCCAGCCTGCCCGTGGCGCCAGGTGGCGTTACTGCCGTCAATCCCGGCGGCCAGCTGTCGCTTGCCTGCGACCTGGCCAAAGGCGAAATCTATATTCAACCGGTGGGCACTGCTGCCAAGCCGATCAACCTGTTTATTTCGTCCGCCACGGCCACCTATACCTTGCGCCTGAACCGCGCGGAGGTTCCTGCAGACACCATCGTGATCTCAGACAAGTCGGCCAGACGCCCGGTCAAGGCAGCCAATGCCGGCGGGGCGGCGCCGGGGAGGTCCGCCACATTCATCCGCTCCCTGAAATCGATGCTGATGTTCATGGCTTCCGAGCAGGTGCCCGACGACGTCCGGATGGAAGAGCGCGACGAAGCGCGCCTGCTGTGGGCGGAAGCGGAAATGAAGCTCATCCGCCAGTTTGAAGGCCGTGGCCTCATCGGCGAGACCTATGCACTGAGCAATATCAGCGGTGCGCCGCTGGTGCTCGCAGAACAGGAATTTGACCGCGACGATGGCGATGTCCTGGCCGTCGCCATCGACAACCTCAACTTGCGTCCGAATGAAAGCACGCGAGTCTATGTCATCAGGGCAGGGGAGTGAGCCGCCATGCGCATCATGCAAACATTGAAATCCTGCACGGCACGGTTGACGCCCAGGCAGCAGCAGTACCTGGCCGCCGCCAGTATCGTGACAGCCTGCATTGGCGTCCTGTGGGCGGTACTGGCCTATTCCGAGTCCGGCAGCCCCGCCCGGCAGCTTCCCAAGTCGACCGACAAACGCGCCACCGTCAATGTGGATGGTGCCAGCATGATGGTGCCGGGCCAGATATCGCCAGAAGATCAATGGGTCGGCAATGCAGGCAAGAAGCTGGCCCAATATGACAGTGACAAGGAAGCGCAAGACAAAATCAACAGTGATCGCAAGGCCGTCGAAGCAGCCTTGCTCAAGCGCCTGGCGGATCTGGAAGCAAAAACGGCCGCCACGGCAGAACAAGGGCCGCCACCAGCGCCGCCCGCGTCCGTCACGCCGCCCATTCCCCAGCCACCGGCGCCGGCTCCGTTGCAGTACCCTCCAGGCACGCCACTCGGTGGCAACGTGCCGCCAGGACCGCCCGCCACCGACGTAGCCAGTGGCAACACCGGCGTACTGCGGCCAAACGAGCCACCGGAGACGCCCGCCCCCATGATTCGCGTCTCCCTGGGCGCAGCGACAGACTCCAGCGGGAACACCGGGGCCGCCAAGGAGGCCGGGGCCAATGTGGTGAAACCAGTAAATACGCTGGACGACTTTCTCCCAGTCGGCGTCCTGCCGGGAGAACTGCTCGGCGGGATCGATGCGCCGACGGGCGGCCAGGCCCAAAGCAATCCGCTGCCGGCACTCATCAAGATTTCAGCCGCCGCCATCCTGCCGAATCAGTTCCACGCGGACGTCAAGGAATGCTTTGTGGTTGCCTCCGGCTATGGCGACATCAGTTCCGAGCGCGCGTACCTGCGCACTGACGTGCTCTCCTGCATCCGCTACGACCGCTCGGTGGTCGAGGTCAAGATCGAGGGCAACATCTTTGGGGAGGATGGCAACCTGGGGCTGCGCGGCACGCTCGTCTCCAAACAGGGGCAGCTGCTGGCCAACAGCCTGCGCGCCGGGATCGTCAGCGGCATCGGCCAGGGTTTTGCACAAGGCAACACCTCATTTACGACTTCGCCGTTTGGCACCCTGTCGACAACAACCGGCGGCACCGGCGATCAATTCCGCCGCGGCATTGGCAACGGCATGGGGAGCGCGCTCAACAACCTGGCCAACTATTACATCCGGCTGGCCGAACAGACGTTTCCCGTCATCGAGGTACATGCGGGCCGCAAAGTGGACGTGGTGCTGACCCGTGGCGTGCGTATTCCCGCGCGGCCCATGTCACGCAGTGACGCGGACCGGCAGGATCGGCTCGGCCTTGCCGAGCGCACGATGGAGGTTCCCAATGATGATACCGACTAGACTGGCCCTCGCCGCTCTCACCTGCGCCGCTACATTGGTCGCCCACGCCAGTACGGCCGAGGACACATTGCTCGCCGCGCTGAGGCGATCCTATCCCGGCACGGCCTTTGATACTGTCACGGCGACGCCGATCCCCCGCGTCTTCGAGGTGTGGATGGGAGAGAACGTCGGCTTTGTCGCCGATACCCGCCCTGACTACATGATTTTTGGCCGCCTGGTCGATTTGCGCGCCATGCGCGACATGACCGCACCGAAACTGCAGCAGCGGAGCAATGCCGCCAACCCGGCAGCGCCGACGGCAGCGGCTATCGATGTACGCCAATTGCCGTTGGCCGATGCGATCGTCTCTACGCAGGGCAAGGGCGAACGCGTCCTTTATCTCTTCACCGATCCGCATTGCTCGTATTGCCGCCAGCTCGAACCGGAACTGGCGAAAATCCCGAACCTGCGCATCTACAACTTCATGGTGCCGTTCCAGGACCAGGTTTTACCTCTGCGCATCTGGTGTGCTACCGACCGCATCGCTGCCTGGCGCAGCGCCGTCAGCGGCACCTTGGACGGGCAGGGCGCACCAGCCCAATGCGCCCATCCGCTCGACCGCAACCTGGCCCTGGCCAGCAAATTGGGCGTACAGGGCACGCCGACCCTCTTCTTTGCTGATGGCGCACGGGAAACCGGTTTTATCAGTGCCAGCGAAATCGAGGCCCATCTGGCGCAGGCCGCGTCGCGCCACCAAGCCAGCAAGAACCCAAAGGAGTAATCATGCAACTGAATCCATCGATTTCATTCTGTGCCACAAACCTGTCCGTCACAGCGGTTTGCCTGACGATCCTGGCCGGGTGCGGCGACATGACAGGCCTGGGCGGCAAGTCCGAATATGCCTGCAAGGCGCCGGAAGGCGTGCAGTGCAACTCCGTATCCGGCAATTACTACAACTCGTTGACATTGGGCGGCGGCGCGGCGGCCAAAGGGGCAGCTGCCAAGGGCAGGCCACCTGCAGCCCCGCGCAGCATGTACACGATGGCCAAAGCGGCCTCCAGCGGCAGTTCCATGCAGGGACTGCCTGCGTTCGAACCCGCCGCACTGCGCTCGCCGCCGCGCGTCATGCGGCTCTGGATCAAGCCGTGGGAGGACAGCGACCATGATCTCCACGATCAGTCCTTTGTCTACCTGCAGACAGACTCTGGCCGGTGGCAGATCGCCCACGCGCAGCGGCAGATCCGTGATGCCTTTGCTCCCCTGAAACCGCCCGCACCTCAGCAGGCGTCATCTTCGGGTACTGCGTCTCCCTCTGGACAGGCCAACTCCGGCGCCGAAACACGGCCAACCTTGCCGCCAGCGGGAGCGCTTGCCGATCCTCCCATCGGGACCGTCACGACGGTTCCAGAAGGCGCGCCGTCTCCAGCGTCGGCGACAAGCCAATAGCGGTATTGCATTCAGAGGACAAATATGCTCAAGTTCTTCACGTCAGAAAACGATGGCGAAGGGATCCGCGCTGGCCTCTGGGATCTGTTTGGATTAAGCCGAGGCGAGGCGTTTTCCAAGGATCAGTTTTCCAGCTGGCTACCGTACGGTCCCTATGTCGACAGCGAGCACCTGTTCATCAATCGCCATCACCGGCTCGGCTTCATGCTGGAACTCATGCCCCAGGCCGGCGCCGACGAACGTATGGTGGAGGTGCTGCAAAGCCTGTACAGCAATTGTCCCGCGAACACGGGTGTGCAATTTCATCTGTTTGGCTCGCCGGACATCCGCGCCCCGCTGATCCAATATGCCAACATGCGCAAGGAAGACGAGGATCAGTATGAAAACTCGCAGCAGTGGGGCCGTCCGGCCCGGAACAGCAACCTGTACCGCCAGCTGGCACGCCAACGCGTGCATCATCTGCTGGCCGGGAGCCAGAAATCCCTGACCAAGGGATTTCATTTTACGCTGCGCGACTTTCGACTGATGATGAGCGTCACGGTGGATGGACGCGCCGATGATATCGGCCAGCGCGAAGCGGCGATTGGTTTGCGCGACTCGATGGCAAGCACCCTTGACGCCGCCTCTATACCCAGCAAAGAATGCGATGCGGCCGCGTTAATCAACTGGTGCGCACTGTTCACCAATCCGCACCGGCTCACAGATGGTTTCATCCCATGGATTCACTACGATGAGGGAAGGGAACTGCGGGATCAGATTGTGGACTTCGATACCGTCCAGGAGCCGACCAACGAAGGCATCCGGTTTTCGAAGCCAGGCAAGCCGCAGCACGTGGAAGCACGCTTCTTCTCCATTAAATCGTTTCCAGAACGTTTCGCCCTCTGGCAGATGGGTGCGCTCATCGGCCACGTCATGCAACCGGCACTGCAGTACCGTGCACCGTTCCTGCTCACCATGGGCGTGCACATCCTCGATACGAACACGACGCGGACATTGATTACTGCGAACCATATCCGCGCGACACAGAACGCGGGCAGCAAGATGGCCGCCATTATGCCGGACGTGCAGAAGAAGCAGGAAGACTGGAATGCAGTCGCCAACGCGATGGATGTCGGCGGCAACCTCGTCTCGATGTACCACCAGCTGGCCATTTTCTGCCCGCCCGCCGAGGCGACGGCGGCGGCAGAAGCGGCCAAGGCAATCTGGCGTGCCAGCGGCTTTGAACTCAATGCCGATGTGTACATGCACCGCCAGGCACTGCTGGCGAGCTTGCCCATGACCCTGACACCCGCATTCCACAATGATATGAAGAAGATGAAGCGGGTGACGCGCAAATCCATGGCGAACGCCATCCATCTCGCGCCCCTGCTGGCGGAATGGCGAGGAACCGACACGCCAACGCTCATCTTCGCCGGCCGCCGCGGCCAGCTCGTGACGCTGGACCTGTATGACAATGACCTGGGCAACCCCAATTTTGCCGTCGTGGGGGCACCAGGATCGGGTAAATCTGTCACCCTCAACGAAATCGCTTGGTCGTACCGTTCCGGCGGTGCGCAGGTGCGCCTGCTCGATCTGGGACGCTCGTTCGAGAAGCTGTGCAAGAAAGCCAATGGCACGCATGTCGAGTTCAGCCCCCGCTCGAAGATCATTTTGAACCCGTTTACAGCGGTCAATGACATTCACGAAGACATCGATATGCTAATGCCCGCCCTGGCGAAGATGTGCTCCATGAGTCAGCAATTGCAAGAAGTGCAATATAAGGCCATTTCAACGGTCCTCCTGAAGCTATGGAAGTCGTACGGCAATGATCTGACGATCACCGCTTTGCGCGACGAATTCAAGACCGGCAGTATTGCCGAACTCGAAATTAAAGGCGATGACCGCATCCGCGATCTTGCCATCATGCTCAATCCATACTCGAAGGACGGGCAGTACGAACGCTTCTTCGAGGGCAAGAATAACGTCGACTTCTCGAATGACTTCGTCGTGATCGAAAACGAAGAACTCAAACGCAAGCCAGATCTGCATGCCGTCGTCAATATCCTGCAGATGTACCAGATCACCGGAGAGATGTACCTGAACCGTGATCGCAAGAAGCTCCTGATCATCGATGAACTCAAGCAACAGCTTGGAGAGATCGGTGCGGACGACCCGGTCAAGGCCGCCGTGGTGGAAGAAGCAGCCCGGCGTGCGCGCAAGTATGGCGGTGCACTGGGCACCGCGACGCAGGGTGCCGATGATTATTACGGTTCGGTGCAAATGACGGCCGCTTTCAATTGCTCCGACTGGGTTTTCCTGCTGCGGCAAAAACCGGAGTCGATTGACATCCTGGAAAGCAACAAGCGCCTCGTCATGGATGCGGCCAAAAAGCGGCTGCTCAAATCGCTGCGCACGGAAGCGGGGGCCTTTGCGGAAATGTACGTCTCGTCGCCCATCGGCGAAGGCGTCGTACGCCTGGTCATTGATCACGCCACACAGCTGCTGTTCTCGAACAAACTCGCCGATAACAAGCCGATCGACGCCCTGCGCGCCCAAGGCTACTCCATCGACGAGGCCATCGCCCGGGTACTGGCAGATAGGGGACTTCAATGAGGATCATGCTGATCAATATCTTCGTATCGGCCTGCTTCGTGGCGATCGGCATTGCGGCCTATGACCGGCTGGTGCTGCGGCCGATGCTGGTCATCGGGGTAGTCGACGCGGCGAACGTCTTCAATGCAAAACAGGAACAGTACCTCAACGTGGTGGCGGCCAGCCGTACCGACATGGAACGGCGGCAGGCGATATCCGATGCAGAACGATTCGTTCCCAGTTTTGCTGCCGCGTTGGCGCAATTGCCGCAAGAGTGCGCATGCCTGGTGGTCGACAAAACGGCGGTGATCGGCAGCCGCGCAACGCTGCTTGATCTCACTCCATTGCTCAGAAAAAAGGTGAAGCTGTGACCCGTGATTTTTTTCAGCATGTGCGCAGACGCTGGTATTTGTACCTGGTGCTGGTCGTGATCTGGACACTCGCCTATGTGCGTCTGTTTATCGATGCCACACCGCGCTTGCCTATTCTGTTTAACGTGACCCCCAGCTTGCCTTACACGGTCGCAGTGGTCGACTACCGGGCGAACGGCATCCGTCGCGGGGATTATGTGATCTATGCATTCGAAGGGGCGGCGTACCGCATCTTCCCCGGCCTGTACCACCAGCCGTTCTTCAAGATCGTGCGCGGCGTGGCCGGCGATAAAGTGACCGTCCGGGATCGCCACGTTTTCGTCAATGGTGAGGAGGTCGGCATTGCCAAGACGCATACCACCGTCAAACGTCTCCGGCTCGAACCCATCGCCGAGACCGTGATTCCACCCTCGTATTTTTATGTGCAAGGCACCAGCCCGGACAGCTTCGATTCACGCTACAGCATCAATGGCCTGGTACGCGCCGACGCGGTCCTGGGCGTCGTCATTCCGATCTTTTGAAGGAAAAGCAAATCATGCCATTACCTGAACCCGCACCCACGACACGGGGCTTTCACTGCCTGCTATGCGGTGGGCTGACCAGCCGGATTTTGTCCGTCCTGTTGCTGGCCAGTGGCCTCATGGGAGCATTGGCAGAGGCCGAGGAACTGGCCGCGATCGGGCCGACATATCCGATTGCCGAGAAAAACTTGCTCGACATGATCGCCCAGCGCCTGCGCGCGCTGGAAAAGAGCGGCCAGCTTCACAAGTTGCAGGAGCAGGCGATCGCCAAAGGCAGGGCGGCCGTGGCCAGTCCGGCCCCGGTCGCTGGTTTGACGCCGGCGAAGGAACCACGGACTCTGTATGTTGACCCCACGTATGTGCTCGACAAGAACATCCTCGACGCAAAGGGTCACGTCCTGTTCCCCGCAGGCACCCGCACCAACCCGCTCGCGATCACGTCCATGTCCAAGAGCCTCCTGTTTTTTGACGCGCGCGATCCTATGCAGGCAAAGTTGGCGCGCAGCCTGCTCCAGCGCGATGGCGCGCGGATCAAGCCGGTACTCGTCGGCGGTTCGTATCTGGAGCTGATGAAACAGTGGAAAACGCGGATCTACTTCGATCAGCAGGGCAAATTAGTAGGGCGCTTTGGCATCCGGCATGTCCCGGCCTTGGTCTACCAGGAAGGCATGCGCCTTCGCATCGACGAAATCGTGGTGGCCAAATGAACCTACTAAAACACACCATCGGCTTGATCCTGCTCCTGATCGGGGCAGGCCATGCCCAGGCGGCGCCGGTCGGAACCTGCACTGGCGCCTTCCCGAACCCGATCACGGATATCTGCTGGTCATGCATCCTGCCGATTTCCCTGGGCAGCGTCACCCTGGGCAACCTGGGCGGCCAGGAAGACACCGCCAATCCGTCCAGTCCGATTTGTTCGTGCAAAGTCAATCCGCTGATCGGCCTGTCCATTGGCTTTTGGGAACCCGTGCGCCACGTGGAAGTGGTGCGCAAACCGTTCTGCCTGGTGTCCCTCGGTGGCATCGATCTCAATCCCGGCATTCCTGCGCCGGAAGCCGCCCGGGCCACGGACGCAGGCGGCGCCCAGGACGCCTTCTACCAGGCGCATTACTACGTTAATCCGGTCATGTACTGGCTTAAGGCGGTCGCTGATTTTCCCTGCCTGGAAGCCGGCTCCTTCGATGTCGCGTACATGACCGAGGTCGATCCGCTATGGAGTGATGACGAACTCACGCTCATTATCAATCCGGAAACGGTGCTCTTTGCCAATCCGGGCGCCGTCGCCGCCTGCGCTGCCGACTGCGTTGCCGCCACGGCGGGATTCGGCCGCCCGGAATTGTTCTGGTGCGCCGGTTGCCAGGGAGGTCTTTTCCCCCTCGATGGCCACGCGGCCTACCACGTAGGCGGGGTGCGCACCGCCGAATTGATGATGCAGCGCCTCACCGCCAAGATGCACCGAGAACTGCTGACATGGGGCATGCATGGCCAGAAAGGGCTGTGCGGTCCGTACTTCCTGCCGGAAATGGACAAGACGGCCTACAAATCCCAGCTGACGTATCCGATTCCGGCCACCGACAAGGACCTGGGCAAATGCTGCCAGCCTTTTGGCCGCACCACCATCGCCTGGGGAGCGGGGAAGGAGTACCCGGTCAAGGGCGAAGATTTTGCGTTTATGTTATTTCGAAAAAGGAACTGCTGTGTTGGCTACTAATTCGATCCAAGTGCCCCCTGCGGGCGCCAGGCCTGCTGCGCTGCGTACCATGGCAGGGCTAAGTTCTCTGTTCCTGGCCCAGGCCATGGCGGCGCAAGCGATACCAACGATCACCGACGCGGACATCGAACGCGCCAAAAAGCTGCAGCCGGTCATCACCGAGCAGGATATCGCCCGCGCGGTACGGGCCAATCCCATGCCGCACGACCCGTCGCCAGGGCCAACTTCCACTACGCCACGGATGCGGATCGACGCCTTGCCCCAGCCTCGCCCAACGCCACCCGTTGATCTGGGCGCCATTGCCAAAGGCTATGAAGCGGCATCCAATCCAATCGCGCTGTCCGCGTTGAATGGCGACCGGCTGCTGGTCTTTGTGACCTTCGCCATGCCGGAAGCCGCGCTGAATAAACTGGCGATGCAAGCGGCGCAGCTGCAGGCGACCCTGTTACTACGTGGCCTGGACGACGGATCACTGGTCAAAACCGTGGTGCATGTCCAAAAAATCATGGGCGAGCGCAAGGTGGCATGGCAAATCGATCCGCAGGCATTTGACCGCTTTGCCGTACGCCAGGCGCCGACCTTCGTTTTACTAAGTGCCGGCGCACCCGCCCAGGCCTGCGGGGCAGGGAGTTGTTTCGCACCGGATGCCTATGTCCGCGTCGCCGGCGACGTCTCGCTTGAATACGCGCTCAAAACCATCCAGCAACGCGCACCGCGCTTCGCCGACAGCGCCGGCCGCCTCCTGGAGAAGATGAGGAAATAGCCATGCGCCGTTTGATCGCCCTGACGACCGCCTGCTGCCTGAGCAGCATGCAGCCTGCCATTGTCCTGGCGCAAGTCAACCAGGATCTGGCCGGCGCCACGGCTGCCAACCAGGCGGCCCGGGCCAGCGTCACCACCCAGAGCGCCACTGCCCACGTGCCCGGCTATACGCTGTCGCCACCCGAAACCGTCTACCACGGCAAGAGTAACCTCAAAAGCGATGCCAGTACCCACCTGGCGGCCTGCGCCCTGACACCCGGCGACCCGGCCTGCGCGGCGCAAGTGGGTGCCCTGAACTCGGCCAACACGCCGCGCCCGCCCGTGCTGGCCACCGATCCGGCTATCGCCGCCGCGCAAGCCATCGCCCGCGATCCCTTGAGTGCCGAGACGACGCTGGCCGCGTACACCACCGGCTGCCCCGCTGGCGCTACATGTGCGCCAAAAACGTTCTGTCTCGGTACGCAATGCTTCAGTACGAGTTATACGAATGACGTCGATTTTGCGCAGGTCATGACCTACATGGAGGCCGTGCGCGAGGCCGGCGTCTATCTCGATCCGAAGACCATGACTTTGTTCAATGGCGAGGGTAATACCTGCCGCAACCGGCTCCTCAAAAACTGCTGCTATACCGATGGCGCCGGGGCCCACTTTACTAACCAATCCCTGTTTGGTATCGGCTCGCGCCTGGTATTCGACATCCTGATGAACAGCGGCAACCGCGAGTTCATCACGCAAGGCGCCAAGGCACTGCTAACCAGTGGCGGTTTCAGCGGCAGTTATACGACGTTTGGTGTGACGGTGGCCGTCAATGGCACGGCGCTGCCTGCAGGTTCCATCACGCTGGCCACCACCGAGCACCTGGCGATCGCGTTCAATCCCTGGAGCCTGGCGATGACTGCGGTGATGTACATCGCGGTGTCGATGATGTCCTGCAACGCCGGTGAGGGAAAGCTGGCGATGAAGGAGGGCGCCCAGCTATGTCACACCATCGGCACCTGGTGCAGCTCCTGCATCCGGGTATTGGGCAAATGCGTGTCGTGCATCGAGCACACGACCTCTAAATGCTGTTTTAACTCGCGCCTGGCCAGGATGATCAACGAACAGGGGAGGGCGCAGCTCGGCATGGGCTGGGGAGCACCCAAAAATCCTGCCTGTTCCGGCTTTAGTGTGGATCAATTGCAAAGCATCGACTTTGCGAAGCTCGATCTGACCGAGTTCTATGCCTCCATCGTGCCGACGCTGCCCAACGTGGCGGCACTGAAGGATGCTGCCGCCCAGCGTGCGCCAGCCTGTTATCTGGGGAGAGGGAAATGCTGAATCGAACCACGACGCGCAAGGTTTCGCTTGCCCTTTGCTCTGCCATGCTCTGCGCCGCAACCTGTGCGGCTCCGGAAACCACACCCCGCGTGGCGGTGAACGATCCGAAAGTACTGATGTTGGCGGCCATCGATGCACCAGACGGCCGTGCAGCCGGCATGCTGACGGGAGAACTGGCTGACGCGATCACCCAGCGCTTTTCTGCCACCTCCGCACTCTTCATGGAGGTCACGACACTGGCCCGCTACGCCCAGGACGGCTGCCGCCGGCTCAACGTCAGATTTTGGCAGGAAGGCGTCAGGCTCGCACCGGGGCAGGCACCAAATAGGCAAACGATCGATATCGGCATCAATTACTGCCGCAATGGCCAGCCGCCCGCCCATCTGCGTCTGGAGAAATCGCCATGAGAACGTACCAATACTGTCTGGCAGTGCTGCTCGCATGCGGAGCCGTACACGCCCAGGTTCCCGCCAGTGTCCCTGCACAAGGCCACGCTGCTGGCGCGCAGGCCGCTGTGCGGCGCGGCTGGCATTTTTATGACGACCCGGCAAGGTACGAACCGCAGAAGGAAATAGTGTCGCCTGCGCCAGTCGCGCTACCAAAACCCACCGGGCCGCAGCCACCGCCTGAAGTCAAGGCGCTGCGCGATTTACAGGTGCAGCTGGAACAGCTCAAGGCCGTCGCCGTCATGCATCCCACTGTCGCCAATGTGCGCCGCTACATGGAGCTCGAATCGAAGATCGTCAGGAATGCCTCGCTGTTTGCCGACCTGTCGCAGAAAGTGGCGTGGGCCAATCCGGACCTGGACCCCACCACGCAGGGCCGCCCCGTCAATGCCCAGGCGCTGGAGGTCTTTGAACAGGTGCAGATGCAGGAGAGATATTCCGCCCTCGCCAACATCGGGAGCGACCACATCCTGATGTTCTTCTTCCGTGGCGATTGTCCGTACTGCCATGCCTATGGGCCGGTATTGCGGGCGTTTTCCACGAAATACCGTATCCAGGTGCTGCCGGTCAGCCTGGATGGCGGCGCGGTGCCGGGTTTTACCAATGCCCGCACCGACAACGGTACCGCCGCCACGCTCAACGTCAAGCAAGTTCCGGCGCTGTTTTTGGCACAACCCATCACCGGCAAGATCATGCCGGTCGGTTTTGGTGTGCTGTCGGAAGGCCAGCTGGTGGAACGGATCGACGCCTTGCGGCCGCGCGCCGTTGAGACCGTCGAAACACTTTTTGGAAAAACACTTTCATCTCGTTAAGGAGCTCATCATGCCTATGCGCAAACTCATCATCGCACTATCCCTGTCCACCAGCAGCCTGTACATCCATCCGGCCTTCGCCGGTGACCTGAATGCCGAAGTCAACAAGATGTTCAACGACCTCGGCGCCATCGGCAACTACTCGGCGCCGGGCGCCTTCCGAGGCCAGGTCTACAACACCTACAGTGGCGGCAGCCTGATGCTGCGCGCGCCGAACAAGACCTATCAACTCATGGCCATCGACTACCCGACGGCCAAAGCTGGCTGCGGTGGCATTGATCTTTTCGGCGGCTCGTTCTCTTACATTTCGGCGGCCGAATTCAAGAACATGCTCAAGAACGTCACCTCCGCGCTGCCAGGCGTAGCGTTTCAGCTCGCGCTCGAATCGGTGTCTCCGATGCTCGGCGGTATCACCAAGTGGACCAAAAACCTCGAATCGATGATGACGAATGCGCAAATCAATTCCTGCAACACCGCCAAATCCCTGGTCTCGTCGGCCGCCGAGGCCACGGGGTTCAGCTCCAGCAAGGCCTGCGAGGACATCGCCGTCTCGCTGGGCCTCGAATCGGACTATGCCGCCGCAGCCGTCCGCTGCAAGTCCGACAAGGGTTCCATTCTGGATGCCGCGCGTAAATCCTCCGATCCCCTCGTCAAAAACAAGGCGCCGTTCGTCGGCAACCTCACCTGGGAATCGCTTAAGCTCGCTGGCAACTACCTCGACGACAAAGAGCGGGAAATGGTCATGAGCATGGTCGGCACCGTTATTTTCTATCCGGAAGGACGAGACGACAACCCAATTGCTCCGACCTTCACTTCCATCTCCCAGCTGCTCTATGGCCAGTCGGACGCTGGCGGCGGGAACGTCCACCAAACAGTGTTGCGGTGCAACAATTTTACAACGTGTGACCAGGTTACCGTGGATCCCGCCTACGTCCACACGCCATTTACCGCCAAGGTTGAAAAACTGATGCGTTCTATCGCTTACAAAATCGAGACGCGCACACCGATTCCCAACATGTCGCCGGAGGTCGGTTTTGTGAACCAGACCAGTGAGCCTGTCTACCGCATGCTGTCGATCGGCGCATCGTTTCCTTCTGCCACAGCCAATGAGCAGCTGATTGCCACCTATCGGGATGTGATTGCCGCGGATTACGCCTACATGTTTCTCGAGAAGAACCTCAGGTTGGGTATGGGGGCGCTCGAAAAGGATTTCACGTTAAACGCCCAACAAAAGATAAGAGCGCAAGAAATCCGGCTGCGTGCCAAAGACATGCTGGCCCAGCTGTCCCGCGAAAAGGCCCTCGTCTACCAGAAAGTAGGCTCTATCACGGTGGTGTCCAACCACCTGGAACAACTGTCACGGCAAATGCGCGCCAATATGCCGCAGCAGGTACTCGATCTGCTGGGACGCCAGGCCGCCTATCTGCGTTGATAAAAAGTAGAGAAGTAAAAGAAGGAGGTAAATAGTCATGTGGGAAATTTTCGCTTACCAGAACTCGGACAGTTTGTACGGGCTGATGAATGCAGTGGCCGCCATGGTCGGCGCCAACACCTACCGAAATGCTCTCGGCATCGTCGCCGTGTGCGGCTTCGTGGCCGCACTGGTAGGCTATGCCTTCGCCCCGGAAAAGATGGTGGGCTGGAAGTGGCTCGCCTCGGTCGTCCTGGTATTTTCAGTACTCGTAGTGCCAAAGGTCACTGTCGGTATTGTCGACAAGACGGGAGGTTCGGCCGAAGTATTCGTCGACAACGTCCCGTTCGGCCTGGCGGTGCTTGCTTCGCTGACCAGTACGGTCGGCAATAGTCTGACGGAACTCGAAGAAACAGCCATGCAGGTGATTCCGGGGCCCGCCGGCATGCCGGATAAGCTGAGCTATCAGAACAATGGACTCATGTTCGGCAGCCGGCTGGTGCGCGAAACGTCCAAGGTCGTGTTCCAAAGTCCGTACTTCAGGAACGATCTGATTAATTTTCTGCACCAGTGCACGATGTTCGATCTGGCCTCTGGCTACCTGTCACCGGAAGCATTTGCGACCTCTGGTGACGTTTGGGCGCTCATGGGGGATCCCAATCCTGCCAGGTTTACCGGCGTCACGAATGCGGCCGGTACCTCGGAAGTGCTCACCTGTCCTCAGGCATATACAAAGCTATCGGCGAAAATGCCGGCCGAAGTTCAGCGCATCCAGGGCACACTGGCATTCCGCATGAATCCGACGCTTCCTGGGGCGGTAGCCTCGGCCCTGATCGCGGACCAGATACAGCAAGCCTATCTGAAAGCAAAAATTGCCGACGCCTCGGCCAGCGCTGCTGATATCATCCGCCAAAACGCACTCATCAATGCTGTGAACGACACTAGCCTTCTGGCTGGCCAAAAGGACAACGATCCGGCCACGATGCTGCTGGCTGTCGGCCGCGCGCAGGCGGTGGTTCAGACCAATGCGGCGTGGATCAATGCTGGGAAAATAGCTGAACAAGCACTGCCCGTCATCCGTAACGTGGTCGAAGTGGTGGCGTACGCGATGTTCCCGCTGCTGATCCTGCTCCTTATGCTGGCTAACGGCAAAGATACCGTGGCTGGCTTCAAGAACTATGCGTCTGTGCTTATTTGGATCCAGCTTTGGCCGCCGTTGTATGCCATCCTCAACTACGCTGCGACCATGTATGCAATGCGCGATTTGGCGGCCGCGGCCAGCGTAGGCAACGGGGTCAACGCCCTGTCGCTGACTACTTCCTCGACCATTTTTTCCAGCGCCATTTCTGGCGAAGCCGTCGTCGGCTATATGACCATCAGCATTCCCTTCATTGCCTGGGCTGCCCTCAAGCGCATGGAGAACTTCGGCACCGCGCTCGTCGATGGCATGCGCCTGTTGCAAGGCAATGTGACCACTGCCACCAATTCGGCGGCAACAGGCAACGTATCTATGGGAAATGTCTCCATGGACCAGATGACCTTGGCGCCTGTCCGCTCGTCACCGTTCTTCAGAAGTCGGCAAAATGATTTTTCGGGGAACACGTATACAGGTGGTGAACTGTCTGGAATCACGGCAGGAAAAGCATTTGCCAATGAGGGGCCTGTTTCGAAGATCGTCGACGCCAAGATTACGCAACAGCACGTTGCAGCCGCTAGGAAGTCCGCTAGCGCGGCAAAGTCTGAGGCCATCGCAGCCACCAATGATAAAGCCGCAGTCCTGTCGGACGCGCTAACACATTCGCAAGGAACCTCTGGTATTCAAAACGCGTCTAAAGGTACAAACAGGGCTAGTACAGAAGGTTTTGGACAACGTACGAACGAGCTCCGCCAAGTGGCCGAGAATGTGGCCAAAGCAACTGGGGCCACCGAGCAGCAAGTAGCAACCGTCGCATTTGGCGGCGCTGTTGAGTTTAAGCCCGGCATACCTGGAGTCGGAAGCGTCGGTATATCTGCTCGTGGTGCCAAGGATTACGTCGCATCGATTGACCAACAACTAAAAGAGATCAAAAATAAACTAAGTAGTGAAGAAGTAACAAAATTTAAGGAATGGGGAGAAATGCTTGCCAAAAATACTAGCTTATTGAATTCGGTAATATCGGACCATAGAAATGGGCAAGAGATCGCTGCAAGATTGACAAATTCTGTTTCTAGATCTGAAAGAGCGGATGCAACGCTTCGAGAACAAGAAGAATATTCAAGAACTGTCTCCGGGGCATTTGAACGCGGTGAATTAATGAGCATCGATCTTGCAAAAAATCCTAAAAACATCGACTTGTTTGAAGCGCTACTCTCACATGGCGAGAGTAGCGCTTCCGCTCAAATATTATTTGATTCGCATTTAGGTAGTATCGCGAAGTCACCGATTATTCCTAGCGCAAAATCTAATCTTCCGAATTCATTTAAAGCTGTTCGAGAAATTTATCATCGTGATAAATCCGACCTGTCTTTGAATCAGGATTTAATAAAAATTCACAAAAACAACAAATTAAAGGTGAATCAAAAACCTTCCGGGAAAATAGGGGGCAGCGGGGAGGTTGCCGATGCAGGCGGCACAAGCTTACAGCGAGAAGGAAAAAGCTGGGTTGAAAAGGAACAAGTGAGAATCAAAGAATCCCCATCGCCATTGCAGAAGGAAATTTCTAACAAATACGACGCTTTAGACCGAGAAGTAAATCAATCAAAGAAGGATTTTTACAAATCTACAGGCATTAAAGAAAACCCATCAGGACACATTGCGACAGATAAATCTCTTTTTGGAAATGCAAATGAACAGGTTACTGAAGATCCCGATGTCGTTGCCAAACATTTCCAATATCTAAAAAGAAAGGCGAAAGATAATTTGAATAAATTATTAAATAAATAGACGCACATTAATTCTCCCTAGATAACCATCTAGCATCTAAACTTGAATTGCCATGCTCATCGATTCTGTATGACGGATTTTTTATGAGATTTCCATCATTAAAATCGGTATCGTATCGATGAGCATGAGAGCGCAATGTGGTTTTCCCACTGCATTTGTGAAATTTCGTAATTGTATAATGTATAATGTAAATCAATTCATATAGCATTACAATAAAAATGAAACCAATTATCGAAAAAATGGCTGTTACCGTTGTAGATTCGCCATATCCGAGAACGCCACCGAAGATCGATCCGACGATTCCACACATCAATACTTTCTTTAAATGAATCATGAACTTCCTCCACGAACAGGTGACCAAGAAAGGAAATAATAGTGATATTTTTTCTTTTTTCAAGTATTTAAATATAAATTCAGACTGAATAACTTTACGGAAGGACATTAAAATCATGTATGGCTGGAAATTTTTATCAATTATGATTTTCCTTTCTTTAAGTCTTTTTTCAACTTCGTCGCATGCTGTAGCCTTCGCAAAAAAACCGACGGATGACTCGGTCTGCGATTTAGCGCCGAAGACCACGAGTCGGTTAGGGCAAAGGACCTTCGTTGAAGCCGGCACGCGCGATGAGAGCGAAATTTATGCTCGGCTCGCCCTTCGCTTCGTCACAAAGGCGTGTACAAATGGCCAGGTTTTGCTTTTGCACTCCGAGGATGGAACAGAATTCGACGAGCAATATTTTCGCGCCGTTACAGCTCAGCTATGTAGCGCCTCTGCGGTAAAACGAGAATCTGCCGCTACTCAAGAACGCCCACATGCTTTCATGCTGGAATGCCCGATCTCGAAGATCAAAGAAGCCACCGCAGCATTAGCCGAAATGGAAAAAGCAAAACCGACGGAAGCCATGATCGCGGACGGTGCGCCGATGCGAAGTGCACAGCCAAACCGGAGAGAAGAAGACAAAAAAACGTGCGGTGACAAGATGACCTGGGAAACTGTCGTACTGGGTTGGGGGGGCAGTTGTCGCTAACTTCTCGCGCCTAGCCCCCCCAAGGAAACGCCATGGAAAACAAAGACCATAAGAGTCAAGCTGAACTGCAGGCCGCAAATCTCGCACTACTGATGTTGGCTGAGATACGCGAACAACGCGCGGGATTCAGGGAAGAACGCCTGGCGCTTGAGCGGGATCGAAAATTTGCTCGCCGCCTCACCTTGACGCTGAAGTCGTTGCTCGTTCTCATGCCACTCTTGCTCGGCCTGTACTTTTTCATGCAAATGTTGCAGTTTAAAATAGGTCCCTTCAGCCCGGTCATAGGCATTGTGCACATCGAAGGCGAGATCGCTGCAACCTCACTCGCGTCCGCAGACAAGATTGTGCCGGCCCTGAAGCGGGCGTTTGAGTCCAGCAACGTTACGCAGATAGTTCTGGCGATAGACAGTCCCGGCGGCGCGCCGGTCGAGGCCGAGCGTATCGGAAACGCGATTCACTCTTTCAGGAAAAAGCACCCGAAACCGGTAGTGGCGGCGATCAGCAACGTCGGCGCATCGGCTGCCTACATGATTGCCTTGCACGCCGACAAGATCATCGCGGGGAAATACAGTCTGGTGGGATCGATCGGCGCCATCATCGCGCCATGGCAGCTGTCGCGTGCGCTGGACCGCCTGGAAATCTCGCAGCAGGTATATGCATCCGGTCACCTGAAGGCATTCTTGAATCCGTTCACACCGCCTAGCCAAGACGCGCAAGCCAAGGCGCAGGATTTGGTGGACAGGGTAGGGCGAACATTTTTGCGCGAACTAGAGGAACGGCGCGGCCGCGTACTGCGGCACGACGTCAACTACGCCAGCGGGGAAATCTGGAGCGGGTTAGAGGCAAAGGAAATTGGCCTGATCGATGCCATCGGCACGGTGGATGACTTCGTGGATGGTCAAAAGGAGGGGACTGCATTCAACTTTGGACCACATCCTGGCGGATTTGGCCAAATGGGTGCCCTGATCTCAACCTCGCTCATTTCTTCGCTCGACGACATCATCGCGAGGCAGAGGTTTCAGCTCAGGTAGAGGAGGGAGAGCGGAGGTGCAATTCCGTACGGTATGCGACCCATGTCAAGCAAAAATACGGTGCAAATTGGCTAGCTTTCTTGTGGCCGATACTGCCTTCACACGAGTAAGCTTGAAGAATCATGGAAAGATATCAAGCCTACAGGTTCGAGTTGAGACCAACCGGCGAACAGGAGCGCGCCATGCGCCGCTTCGCTGGTTCGTGCCGGTTCGTCTTCAACAAAGCCTTGGCTCTGCAAAAAGAAAATCACGCAGCCGGCAACAAGTTCATCGGATATGTGGACATGTCGAAATATCTGACAGCATGGCGCAACTGTTGCGAAACTCCTTGGCTTGCTGCCGCACCTCGTTCAGCACTTCAATATGTGTTGAAGGACTTAGAGAAAGCTTACGCGAATTTCTTTGCTGGCCGTGCAAAATTTCCAAGATTCAAGTGCAAGGGCGACAGAATTTCCTTCCGCGTGGCAGCAAAAGGGGCAATTAGATTCGAACAAACTAACAGCCGCCTGCGTTTTCCCAAATTAGGATGGCTACGGTACCGCAAGAGCCGGGACTCTGTTGGTGAACCTGTGAGTGCAACCATAAGCCAGGCTGCTGGTAAGTGGTTCATTTCAATACAGACCCGGCGCGAGGTAGATCCGGTGGTTCCTATCGCTACGAGTGCAGTTGGAATAGATGTCGGCATCGCTCGCTTTGCCACCCTGAGCGACGGCAGCTTCATAGCGCCGCTGAACAGCTTCAAGAGACACCAGCAGCGCTTGGCGCGCTACCAGCGCCGCATGGGCCGCATGGTCAAATTCAGCAGGAATTGGAATAAGGCGAAAGCGCGCGTCCAGAAGATTCACACCCGCATCGCCAATGCCCGGAGAGACTTCCTGCAAAAAACTACCACGACAATTTGCCGAAATCACGCGCTCGTCTGCATTGAGGATTTGCAGGTACGGAATATGTCCAAATCGTCAAAGGGATCGGTTGCACAGCCAGGCAAGAGGGTGCGTCAGAAAGCCACGCTAAACCGCGCCATTCTCGACCAGGGATGGGGCGAGTTTAGACGGCAGCTCAACTACAAGATGGAATGGAGTGGCGGCATGCTGCTTGCCGTGCCACCGCACCACACTAGCCAGACTTGCCCGGCTTGCAGGCACATATCAAAAGACAATCGGCAGACCCAGGCGAAATTCCTGTGCGTCGAGTGCGGCTACAAAAATCACGCAGACGTGGTCGGCGCGATTAATATTGTTGAGCGGGGGCACCGCTTGCTAGCCTGTGGAGAGATGGCGCAGTCAGGCCGCTCGAAGAAGCAGGAACCCCTCGAAGCGTTTCGCAACTCATCGCGCCGCGCGGTAGAAATCCCTGTCCTTTAGGCAGGGAGGATGTCAATTTAGCCTGCGGAGAGATGGTGCAGTCAGGTCGCTCGAAGAAGCAGGAACCCGCCGAAGCGCGTCGCATCTCATCGCGCCGCGCCGTAGAAATCTCCGTCCTTTAGACGGGGAGGATGTCAATGGAACAAGGCGAAATCTCGCGCCCAGAAGATTCACCCCCGTATCGCCAAGGCTAGACGCGACTTCCTGCACAAGGCTACAGTGGCGATTAGCAAAAACCACGGGCTTGTCTGCATTGAGGATTTGCAGGTACGGAATATGTCCAGATCCTCCAAAGGCACCCTCGAACAGCCGGGCAAGAAGGTCAGCCAAAAGTCGGGGCTGCACCGTGCCATTCTCGACCAGAGGTGGGTCGAGTTCAGGCGGCAATTCGCGTACCAGATGGAATGGCGGCATGTTGCTGGCCGTGCCACTATACCGCGCCAGTCAGACGTACCCGAATTAGGGAGGGAAGGGGGCAGTAACGGCGCGTACGTCACCGCTTTAACAATAAGTTGCTCCGGGTTTTACGAAAAAGCTAGCCTGCGGATCAAGACTGGTGCGCGAAAAGCCGCTGCCGCTGGCCGTACCTGCAAAGATCAACGACTCCTGGTCGATGGACTTCATGCATGACCAGCTGGGTGATGGCCGTAGCATCCGCTTGTTCAATCTGATCGACGATTACAACCGTGATGGGCTCGGCATCGAGGTTGACTTCTCATTGCCGTCCGAACGCGTCATGCGCTCCCTCGATAGGATCATCGAATGGCGTGGCAAACCCCAGGTCATTCGCTGCGATAACGGCCCGGAATACATCAGCGCCGTGACGCTGGCCTGAACTGCCAAGCGCGGCATACGCATCGACTTCATTCAGCCTAGCCAGTCGCAGCAGAATGCTTATGTCGAGCGCTATAACCGCACGGTGCGATACGACTGGCTGCCCCTCATCTGTTTGAAACGATTGATGACACTCAGGATTTTGCAAACCGCTGGCTGTGGACTTACAATCACGACAAGCCCAGCATGGCACTTGGCGGCATTACACCAAAACAGAAGCTTGCCATGGCGGCTTAGCCTCTACTTTTAGAGCGCTCCAAAAATGGGGGGATTACCCCACTAGTCACCGCCATCCCATGGCATGAACACCGCCAATCAGACTTGTGATATTTCGCGTATTTTTCAGATGAGCAAGATGCTATTCTCTATGGTCACCAGCCTAGTCCGGCCATTAGCGGACCTACTCAAAATTTAGCATGTGATCAACAAGTATTAATGAACGAGATATAGTGGAACGAACTATGGCACACACACTTCTTTTGAAAAGTCACTATCCTGGAATGCAAAAATAAAATAAAATAAAATAAGATAAAATATTCATTGAGGTTTTCCAGAAATCAATAATTTAGAATATTAATTGAGAATTTAAAAATGGTCGATAAAAAGAAGCTTGAGGATGTTTTCAAAACAGTTGGATTGCCGCCGTATACCTATGTGAAACCGCACCACTTTGGCGAAGTGCGAGCTGATATTTCACAGACTGGCAAACACCTCTTAATCGAGGGGCCCTCCGGAATTGGTAAAACCTGCGTCGTATTTAAGGTATTTGAAGAACTCCAATGGCAGCAGGGAAAAGAGTTCAAATATATTGGCTGCCGTGATGAAAATTCCGAGCAGATAATAGATGATTTTCTCAAGAATGCTGTCGTGGGCGATATGCCAATGCCGCGCGTTTTAGTCGTCGATGACTTCCACCTCTTGACTATAAAAAAGAGAGCAGAAATCGGGTCAACGTTGAAACGCTTGAGCGATCGGTCTTTTGAATTAATTGAGCCAGCAAAAGTTATCTTAATTGGAATCCCAACAACAGGGGTCTCCCTGCTGTCCGAAGCCTATGATCTTGGGCCGCGCTTGGGCTCGTACTCTTTGAAACGCGCATCTGATTCCGAAATCGATAAACTAATCAGTGAGGGAGAGCAGGCCCTCGAGGTGATCTTTGAGGACCGCGCAGTTTTACTGTCTGAAAGTGCCGGCAATTTCTGGTTAGCGCAATATGTCTGCAACAAGGTTTGCGCCATCGAAGAAGTATACGAAACGCAAGATGACACTCGCATACTGACATTTGATATCCTCGGGATTCGAAGCCGATTGATGGCCGAACTGACACAACGATATCTACCGATCGCAAGGACATTCGCTAAAGGGAAAAAGTGGCGCCCAGGTGGCAACAAGCCTTACCTCGAAATTTTGCTCGCGCTGTGCAAAATTCCTGATTCGGTTGTTACTTTCGATCAGTTGCTTCAGGTCGTTTCTGATCGTCGACGTCCTGGTCTTAAAGCGGTTCGAACACGTATCGCCGAGGTTATACATGATCCAAGTAAGAGCACAGACTTGCGAAAACAAATTGTTTTTGAATCGGATTCTGGCTTTTCGATTGAAGATCCGCTATTTAGGTATTTCCTTACTAATATCGATGTGAAAGTACTGTTCCGCGATTTAGGTATCGAAGAGAGCGCCGTCGAAAATGGCCGTTTGTACACGTACGATATAGGATTCTCGTTTGCAGGTGAGGCAAGAAAAATTGTAGAGCTGATCAATGCCGAAATGAAAGCCGAAGATGTAATCACGTTTTACGACTTTGATCAGCAAGCTATTTTACTTGCGTCGGACTTGCAAGATGTCCTTGAAAAGATATATGCCGAGTCCTGTAGATATTACCTTGTGTTTATGGATAAGAATTATCGTGAAAAGGTTTGGACTAGATTTGAAAAAGATGTGATAACTTCTGGAAAAAGAAGTGGGCATATAGTGCCAGTCATTATCGATGAGGAAGGTGCCAGTGGTACAGTTGGAATTTCCAATACTATCGGGCGAATTGAATTAAAAGATATATGGTCGGAAATTAAAAAGACGGGAGCAATTTCTACTGATAACGTCAATACAATTAAGAATAGGTGTGTTTTGCCAATGCTTGAGAAAATCGGTTCTGAGACTTGAAAAAACATCTTAAATAGGGGGGAGAGCGACTGACAGCAACGTGGTGCGGATTCAATCGGTCAACGCAACACACTGTTCAAATCGTTGAGCCGGTGTTTAGTAGTGTAGCGTCTTCCTGGGACGCTCGCTTTCCGGCTGAAGGCGCCATGCATAGAAGCCGCTGGGATGTACCCCCATCATCTTGCACAAGCGCCGCACTGGAAATTCGTCCTGTACCTCTTGAATGAAGGTGTACCTTAGCCGGACGTCTTGGCAAAGTACACCGCGGCCTTTTTTAAGGTATCTCGCTCCTCGTGACGCGCTTCAATTCGACCCTCGGTCGAGGCATCTCGTCAGACTGGGAGTCCTCGGCCTTGCGCTCGGCTTCAGGTACGCCATGCCGCCTTGTCCACGTATAAATGCTGTGGATACTGACACCAAGCCGTTCAGCGATCTCAGCCGCTGGGTGCCCTCGATTAATCACCTGCTTGAGCGCAGCGATCTTAAATTCTTCCGTGTAACGCTTACCACTCATGATTTCTCCTTTTTCTAAATTTTGGCTCAGGAGTGTCTACAGTAGTCGTGGGGATTCAGCGACCGACACGATTATTAACAAAATATCTGTTATATTTGATCTGGCGTGCACAACTGGCACTCCCAACACCATTTCAAAAAGAGAGGATCACATGGCAGACAAGAAAACTATTTTTATTGCATTTGCAATTGAAGACGAAAGGCAGAGGGACTTTTTGAAGGGGCAATCGCTCCTTACAAACTCTCCATTTGAATACATAGATATGTCAGTCAAAGAAGCCTATGCATCGGAATGGAAAGATAAAGTTCGCACACGGATTCGCAGATCTGATGGTGTAATCGCCTTGATCAGCAAAAATTCCTTAGCATCAAGCGGACAGAAGTGGGAGATTTCTTGCGCGCGGGAGGAGGGAAAGAAGGTCCTAGGTATTTGGGCCTATTCCGATGATCGAACAAAAATTGAAGGCGTAAATACCGTCGTATGGACATGGGATGCAATCAAAAACTTTATTGACGGAATTTAACATAAGAGGAGTTACTTTATGCGTATAGCTCTTGTAGTCGGTATAAATCACTACGAGCATGGCGGCTCTTTGTATGGGTGTGTTGATGATGCCCATGCATTGCAAGCTGTTCTAGCTCGACATGGTGATGGATCGGTTAACTTTGATTGCAAAATTTTCACAGGGACCGGCCCTAAAGATCGCGTTGAACGGGCTTTTTTAAAAGATCGTGTTGAAGAGCTTTTCAAGGCCCAGGCCGATATTGCGCTGTTTTATTTTGCCGGCCATGGGCATATCGAAGCAACCGGAGGTTATTTGCTGGCAACGGACTCTCGCCGTGGCGACGAAGGGCTATCGCTCTCCGACGTTCTAGTAATGGCCAATAAATCACCAGCACGCAATAAGATAGTCATCCTTGACAGTTGCCACTCAGGAATAGCTGGTATTCCACCAACCGCTGGAGAACTTGCCAGTTTATCTGAGGGCTTGACAATTCTTACTGCATCAGCGGCCGATCAATATGCAACGGAAGAAAATGGCAGAGGGGTATTCACAACACTATTGGTTGATGCCCTTCACGGCGGGGCAGCCAATCTCACTGGTGATATTACCCCGGGCAGCATCTATGCGCATGTTGACCAATCCTTGGGAGCGTGGGAGCAACGTCCGATTTTTAAAACTAACGTCCGGCAATTTGTGTCGCTTCGAAAGGTTAATCCGCCTATTTCCCTAGATGATCTCAGGCGTATAACGGAGTTTTTCCCTCGGCGGGGTTATGAATATAAGCTTGACCCTACGTTTGAGCCTGAATTGAAGGGGAGAGACCCAGGTATGCTTCCCCCTGATCCTGAAAACACGCGGAAGTTCGCGCTTCTCCAGCGATATAACCGCCTAAATTTGGTCGCGCCTGTGGATGCCCCGCATATGTGGCACGCCGCCATGCAAAGCAAGTCCTGCAAATTAACAGTGCTAGGCGAACATTATCGACTGCTGGCTGAAAAGCAACGTTTATAGGGTTTAGCCAAAGGATTAAGAATGAAAATATTTTTGTCTCACCAACAGACTGACTCGATGTTAGCCCTGAAGATACAAGAGCATCTGAAAATTAATCATAAGATTGATTGTTATCTAGACGTCATTGATCCTAAATTTGACAATGGCGAGGACATTGCCGCGCACGTTAGAAAGGAACTCGATAAATGCACGCAACTCCTGGCCGTCGTTTCTGATGCGACCAAAGCGTCATGGTGGGTGCCGTGGGAAATAGGTGTTGCAACCGAGAAAGATTTTCCTCTTGCAACATTTGGAGGAAATGTTGTGCTTCCAGAATACTTAAAGAAATGGCCGTACCTCAAAAGCATATCTGATTTGGATAAATATGCTGAGGCTTCTAAAGATGCGTCAAAACATGTGCTGACAGCAACCATGGAGTCAGAATCGTCCAGATCGACTGTATTCAGAGGCGATGCGACCAAACACTTTTACAAAATATTGCGTGCAAAACTCGGGCAGTGAATGTGTGGGGGGGCGAAGCTTTCCCTGCTGAGGGTGCTAAACAAATAATGCTACTCTCAGCAAGCGATACCGATTCCAACTCAGCCACAATAATGGAAAGTTTTTCCCACCGCCGCCTACCTTTAAAAGCCCGCATATTTCAAAGTAGTTCCCGTCACGTTTTTGATGGGAATTACTTTAGATACAGATAAAATGGTAGGAAATTCGCAAGTCGGAATATTGGCTTGAACAGGACTCCTTTAGGATTAAGGACTCAATCGATCAACGCAACACTTTAACTTAATGTAGTGGTCAACCCATCCCGGACACTACGTTAAGTTTTTCTTCGGCGACGGCCGGTGCCAGTCCCTGGTTGAACTGATGTGGCCGCATCCAGTTATGCCGGTGCATCAGGTAATGGCTAATGTCCCGTTGTGCTTCCTGTGCCGTCATGTAACCAGTTGACGGGGTAATCCCCCCATTTTTAGATCGTGCTAAAAGTAGAGGTTAAGCGGCCATGGCAAGCTTCTGTTTTGGCGTGATAGCGTCAGGTGCCATGTCGCGTCAGCGGTGATCGCAACTCAACCGCCAGCGCGCAAAGTCCCCGATCTGGCCGAGCGCACGTAGCAGACGACGGGCTAGTTTATCGTAGCCAACTGTGCCGCTATCGCGCGCGAATGCAGGCGCTCTGCTGCTGCCTCGATCGGATAAACATGGCTAGGGAAGGTCTGATTTTGCTAGCGCGCGGCAGAAGTCTCTGTAGGGCAGGGGATAGGCACGTCAGACCGGATCTTCGTCGTTGGGTCAGGCAGTTGCGAGATCGCACACCAGGTGCATGGTAAGACGCCCAATTACCTAACACGATCCATAGGTTTTGCATTGTTCAAGAACTCTGGTTCAGGAGAGTTTAAGCTACTGGTGGCGATTCACCACCAAAGTCGCGACGCGTAAGGTCCGAAAAAGCAACCTCGACTTGAGAAATCTTCCGTTTGGAAAGAGGATTTATTTCTTCAGGGGACGCCGCCAAAGGATGTGCCAGGAAGTGCTGCTTTACAAGTTTTCGAAGGTCTGGGAATGATTTCACTGATTCTTCGATGTCCCGAGCAAACGAAACTTTAATGGTGTAACGTTTCGGGTCTACCTGCGCCTGTGCGGCCGAGATTCGTTCTCGAGCTTCGGGCGAAAGCTCGCCGGTAAGCCACAGTTCGAAGGTTTGCGTGATGTTCTTGAATTCGGAGTTGTCGAGAGTTTGGTTTCTCACGTTCGGAATACGCTTGGTCAGCCACGCCTCGATTTCTGAATCCTGCAGCAGTCGGCCGGGCAATAGCCCTTTGCATTCGATGAATCTAATCTCCTGATCGGGGACATGCACCCTAACGTCGACTTCCGCTACGTCTTTTCCGTCCTTGCGGTAAATCTTGTTCATCAGGATGGTGGCTCCTCCTACCGTTCTCCGCATCACCTCTGCCACGACGAACTCGAAAAGAGCCCCGCGAAGCGTGCCAGCCGCGCCTTCGACTTTTCCGAGTTTGTCGAACAGGTACGCGAACTTGTCGAGGTCAACAGCTTGAGTCGCGGCTTGCGTCAGCATGCCGCTTAGCTCCATCAAAGCATTAGCGACATCCGTACCAAATATTGACTCAGTAGTAGCGGGAATAATGCCTTCTTGGCGCATCGCATCGAGCGCTTCGCGGGTATATCGGTGAGCGACGAAAAATTGAAGCGTGCGAACGTTACGGACTTGGCGCAGTGTCTTGCATTTGTATATGAAAGACTTAAGGTCGTTTAGTTCGACCTGCTCTTTCAAAAGCACGTCCAAAACCATAAACCCCGGCTTCGGGCGGCCAGAGTTATTCCAGGCAGCAAGCGCACTAATATAGGACGGTGCCGTCAAGTCCCACTGAAAAACAGAGACGGTCGGCGCGGATTCCTGTTGATAGCTTCGCAACTTAAAGCTCGCAAAGCTACCTAGCCCAAGTCTCGCAGCCCATTCCTGGATGGACTGAAGCAGCACACTTTCCACAATCAATCGAGCGCGTACACCAGGGAGCTGCTCATCAATAGATGCACTTCTCTTCGCGAATGCGAAACACTCGCCCAAGCCAGGTACTTCAATAGTCTGAAAGAGCTCAGTGCCTACAAGGTCTTGCCAGACACGTTCGAATGAAATTTGGCGAGCCCCGGACGATATACCCGCTGCAGAGGCAAGATGTGCCAGCGGGAGAAGGCCACCGCGAGCATGAAGTGCTCGAATAACCCGCGCATACGCACCGTTACCCATCTCGAGCGCTTCAGCTAAACGTGCCCAAAACTTATCACTTCCGTATTGAGTTGTCGCATACAAAAACTTCGCTCTGCGTGCAAAAGGTAGCTTCAACTCGCGAACTGCCGTGCTTCGTCGTTCGACCTTCTTCCGAGCAGCAGCCGGCGTGATACCAAGCCATTTTTCAAGGGCGACGGCAAGTTGGCCGCTTAGCTGGGGCCCTTCACTCAATAAGACGTCAAGTACATCATCACGCATGGTCATCTTCCTATGTCACAGAGCGATATTTATAATCGTAAGGCGGCGTGACAGTGGTGCGAAAATTTCTGCCGTGGCGACGAAAAAGATGTTTAAAATCAGCATCTTGAGAAATTCACGAATCGAGTTTTTGGTAGGGGCGTTGTCACAGTTCAAAACACACTTGCATGTTGAGCGCCAAATAACGACCAAACTACCTCTTCGGCGGAGCACGTGTAACGCCCGGACTACCCTCTACGCCAGAAGGTCATTCCTAGACTAACACACCCGCAATTATGTTTCGGGAGTACGTTAATACACAGCGACCGGTTCGTCCTCGTCTCGCACGCGTACCGGACAAGAAGTGAACCGCCCCGGATTTTGTGAAGGCCGGTTAGTATGAGTGGCTCAGTCGTATTGGCGACACGACCGCTGCCATGGGATAGCTGCACTATCGAAGCCTTGACGGCGCGCCATGATCAACTTTAAAGGAATACGTTTCTCGACCGACGTCATCTTGGTCAGCATCCGCTGATATACGGCCTACCCACTGAGCTACCCGCACATCGAGGAAATTATGGAGGAGCGTGGCGTATCGGTCGACTAATCATCGATCAACCAGCGCGGCAAGGCCTGACATATAACCCGATCCATATCGGCGCGTACCAATCAGCAGAGGAGGGCAGTGTGATCGCACACCCCAATGCAACGCGACCAGAACGATGCACTGCAGTACCAATCGACGTTCAAACGCCTTGACCGGCCGTGGCTGCCAGCCCCAAACCGCTGGCACCGCCAACGTATCAAGTCAAAGCCGGCGCCCCGCAAAACCTCAGCTACATCATCGCAAGGAGTTTAACCATGGAAGAGATCCAGCCGGAGCCTGCCGAAGCTCAATTGGCTTTTGTTTGAGCGCGGCAGGAGTCTCTGCAGGGCAGGGGAGATGGACAGGTAAAACCCGATCTCGTCGTAGGATCAGGCAGCTATCGCGCACCAAGAGTCAGGCAGGGTGTCCATGCCCAACACAATTCATCGGGTTTTCATCTTGCAAGAACCATGGACCTGGAAAGTCTAAGCTACTGGTGGCGGTTCAATGGTACTGTCCGCTTCCGCCCCCAAAGCTGACCGTCAATTTTCGTGTCCGGGAGTAACCGAAAGCTGGCAATGGGAACAAAGGGCGATTTACTCAGCATCACTAAGAAGAATCTCCTCGCTAAATTGGGACTCATCTTCATTGCGCCGAATTGCACGCAATTGCGTCATAATCTCATCGCCATATGGCGTTAGCGTCCAATAAGTACCCGCGTCTTTAACGCTTCTAGCTTTTTCGCTTTTAGTGATAAGGCCCAAGGCGCGAAGTTGAACTTTGATCGTCTGAAAGTCGTCTTCGCTAATGTAAAAGTTGCGCAGCGCATGGCCAACGAGTTCCTTGTTTTTGCTCACACGCTCAATGCTGACTGTTTCGGCAAACTGGTCAAGTGAACTTTTTAGCACGGGTTCCGTCGCCTCATGAATCATTAATGGAGCAATCGATGCAAATATTTCATTCCAGGTGGGCGAAAAGGTCGAATTCCACTTTTGGCTTAGGTAATCGCCTGGCGCTTTCGCTGAAAATAAAAACCTTATTGAATGCTCTTCATCGCCCTGAGCTAACCCCTCAGAACCCTTAGGTGCAGAAATACGTGCCCGAGATAACTCGGTTTGGAGTTCTTCAACGCGACGACGTAGCTGCAGCAATTCCATCGTTGCTTCTCGATCTGCCAACTCGTTGGCCCGCACCCAACCCACTGCTGGGGTTGACCTTATCAGTTGAATTAAACTCCTACTAACGACAGATCCAAGTTCTTGAGCTGACTCCCAATGTTTGCAAAGCTTTTGCTCTACAGATTCCCGAAACGCTTGTAGCTTTTCTTTTCCCTCTGCTGTCGGTTCCGAATTGTCGGCGATTATCTTTCCGGGACAGCGGTGCAGGAAGGCAATTGTTGGCTTGCCGGTTGAGAGAGCATATCGATACTCCATCTCCGTATAGCTGATGCCCTCGGTCCCAATTGAGCCATAGCGACCTCCAAGAATCAAAATGTAGTAGTCACAGTCGTCTATTACCTTTTTGATCAAGTTCCATTGAGTCTCATTCGCAGCTGGGAAAAGCTCCATGCCGGAGGGCATACAATCTAACTCAAGGAGTGCGTGCATGACTTCCTGCCGCTCGACCTCGAGGTCGCGGAACGTGCTGCTTATGAAAACTTGGTATTTCTTCTCCACTTACGCTCCTAGTTCTTGAGTCCACAATTTGGATACGCTTTGCATCTAGTCAATGACCGCTGTTGGCTGCGGATTCAATCGATCAAAGCAACACTCTAACTTAAATGCATCGTTGCAGAGTGGAAATGATGCGAAAAAGCACTCGAATCGATTGCTCCGCGCCCCGTGGAACCCGAGATTACCGTCACAAGGCGTTTTGCGATGTGAACGTTAGTGCAGGAACGCGCCAAAGCTCAAGCAACTCTTGCTCGTGCGCCGTATGAGTCTCTGCAGGGCAGGGGAGATAGACCCAGACCCGCTCTCGTCGTTGGATCAGGCAGCGACGAGATCGCACACCAGGCGCCTGGCAGGGCGCCCTGGCTCCCGACACGATCCATTGGATTCTCATCTTTCAAGAACTATGGATCAGGAGGATCTAAGCTACAGGCTGCGGTTCAGAGCGCTAATTGGCTCCGTGCGCTTTGGCCCCGAAACTGCTTCTGAAGAAGTCGCAGAGCAGCAGTGATGACAATGGACATTTGGCGGGCGACCGCCAATCGACACGACGTGCTGGTCGATTGCCAAATTAGATCGCATCGACTTCATAGGCGCGTGCGTCCTGTTCAAGCGGTGCATCGTAATAGCCTACGGAAGCAATCTGGGCCAAGTACACAGGCATGAACGCTTCGATACTTCCGAACCTCTCGTACTGTTGTACGTGGCGCAGCTCATGGGAAATGAGCCGTACATCAGCATGTCTCTCCACGATGAAAATGCCATAGCCAAGGGTCATCCCCGCCATGTTTGGACCAATCAGGCCAGTAGCTTCGGCGACTTCACGCAGCAACTGGTCTTCCGGCATCGGCAGCTCCGAGACATACTTTATTCGGACTAGTCCAGGCTCCGCAACGCCCGAGCGCATCGCAAGCGCCGCGCCCTTCTCATTCAAGGAAACGCCGCTGCGAAGTATGAGATGAGACTGCTCCTGCGCCCAGGCAATTGCTTTTGGAACGAGGAGCGGCATGAATGTTTGGAGATCCATGAAATATGCCAATCATGTAGAGTTCAGAATCAGCGAATGCTGCTATCAAAAAATTTCAGGCAAAACGATATCAGTTGCGGGGAAGGAGTGACCGTCTGGAAAGGGCTGCGGACTCAATCGATCAACGCAACACTTTAACTTAAATGCATCGTTGCAGAGCGGAAATGATGCGAGAGATAACTCGAATCGATTGCGCCGCGACCCGCGAAAGCCGGGGTTAACGTTGCAAGAGGATTAGCCACGGAAGCGTTCATGGTGGAATCCACCGAAGCTCAAGCAACTATGGCTTCAGCTCGGCAAGAGTCTCTACAGTGCAGGGGAGATAGACCGGCCAGACCCGATCTCGTCGTTGGATCAGGTAGCTACGAAATCGCACACCGGCGCCTGGCAAGACCCCAGACCTAAACACGAACATCGGCTTTTCATCTTTCAAGAACTATGGATTAGGAGAGTAAGCTACTGGCAGCGAGGAGAGTAAGCTACTGGCAGCGCCTCAGAGCGCTAATCGGCTCCGTCCGCTTGCGCCCCAAAGCGGACATTGCCTATGTCGCGGAACATTCGACACCACGCAAGCGAAGCGAACGACAAAGCGTATCCACCTTAATTTCATTATCCTGCACGCTCACAAAATATCTTTCATTTTGCAGAGCCTCAAATCCAGACGGCAGCGCCCAGATTGGCTCAAGATAATTTCTGAGTGAGCCTTCTAAATAATAGTTAAATCCGTCTATCGATCCGCGTTTGGCGTCATTGGCGAAGACGCAGTCGAACCCCTCGATCCATTTTGCGAACTGGGTACTAATTCCGTGTAGCCCCGGATATAAACGACGTAACGGCGTCGTCAGAAATCGAACCTCGCCGATGGTCCAGATGATGTCGCGGCGAACCTTGGGGAGCAATACAGTCGCCAAAGGCGAAGCATCGGTATCAATCGAGCCGTCAGAGCGGTACTTGATCTCGCCGAAATCCTTGAAGTGCAGAGCAGCGCCCCAGTCAGTAAGTGTAACGGCTGGGGGTGCAGCAAGCGCACGAAACCATTCAAGTATTTCAGAGCAGGCTTCTGGACTGGCGGCAAATCGATAAGTCGTAGCCATCTGGATAGAGCCCTTTTATTAGGTGATTCGCAGACGAATTCCTACGTCTGTTTTTGGCCGGATTCAGCCCGACGCATATTGGTTGCCTTTAGGCCATTCGCCATTTGCACGATACTCGTTAAGGATTTTCCACACAGCTTTTTTAAATCTAGTTCCGGAGTCATCGCCGGGCATTGGTAATAGAAGCTCCGCATCCAGAGTGTTCTTGTCGAAACGAAAAAGGCCACGGCATTCTCCAGCCTGCATGTGGCGGCTTTCGTAGCGAGGGTCTTCGCACCACAGATTCGCGATGAAAAAATAGTCGACGAACCCATCGGTCTCTTTGTCTTTCAGCATGCCGATTGACTGTTCGTCGACTCGCATATCTTCAGTAAGCTTCATATCATAATTCTATAGGCAACGTCTGCTAGTGGCCGGTAGCGGCACCAGAGCATAGCGGATTGCCAAGCAGAAAAACTCACAAATTGTCACGCTGCCGCGAATGACCGCTTGTGGCCGGTTGCCGTCGTTGGCAGTTTCCGTCCCGTTGCAGACCTTGAGCCCTATCGTCAAAAGTCGGCAAATTTTGCCCACATCATGCCTAAATACCCAAGCACAGCACCAATAAGGCATGCGAGCGCGACGCCTTCAAGCGGCCAGCGCCACAAAGCGGACAATATTAACGAGGCTATGACTCCGAATGACATCCGACCGATTGCACTGGACTTGATCTTCAAGTCGGAATCTGGATCGAAGGCGTATATCCCCCCGAGTAAGAATCCGAGACAACAGAGGGAACCTGTCCAAAGCAACGCGTGCCGCCACGATATGTCCGTCCACGGTGCTGCATATGACATCGCTGCGCAAGCGCTTATCATCGAAAAAAAGACTGCCAAGATAATTGCTTTACGCAATGTGGTCATGATCGGACTGTGCGAAAAACTGATTTGATGAGTTGGTCAACATACGGAGTTGGCCGCCTGCGGCCTATGAGCATAACGAATTACCAAGCGAGAAAAGTCACGCATTGTCACGCTGATGCGAATGTCCGCTCCTGGCCGGTTGCCGTCGTCGGCAGGTTACGCCCCAAAGTGGACTCTCAAATCCTACCAGCGAGCTATGCAATCATCAGCGTTGCGTTGTCAAACGACTCATCGTCCAATGCTAAAATCACTGCACGCATCAGTTCACAATGCGTAGGCGGCAATTCGTGGCCTTTGTGTGATGTATTCCAGTGTTTGTAAAGCAGCTCCAACTCCACCTTAAAAGCAGTAAGCGTGGTACCCGAAAGGCAGAATCCCGCCTCGGAATCAGCTCGTTCCGTAATTGCACTAATCGTTGGCAGTCCGATATCGATGCCGGCGGCTTCCCAATAGAGATTCACGGTGCGAGCGGAACCTAAGTACAGATCGATGGTTGGCTCAATCGCTGTAGACTGTTTAAATATCATCAGATGATAGGCCACTTAGTTCCTTTAAGAACGCCTAACAAAACCGCTGAATGTATCTCCAGCAGATGCGTATGCAGGCAAGCGAGAGGAATGCCTGATGGATATCGGCACGGCGCTCGTAGCGGATGCGTAATCGGCGGAAGCGG